>CAZXIJ010000005.1:61843-147233 GCA_964640725.1 uncultured Pseudomonadales bacterium
GCGTGCCGCAACCGGTCAGCGCGCCACCTGCAGCAAGCGCTGAAGCCGCCTGCACAAATCGCCGGCGGCTGGTCACGATGCTGTCCCGCTATCCAGAAAGCGGCGGCAGAGCGATGCCAGGCGGTCGGCCCCGACAACGAAGAAGCTGCGCTGAATGTCGGTCAGGTCCTCGACCGTCACGTTGGCGAACAGCGCGGTCGCGGCCAGAGTGTTGAGCTGGAGGCTGTCGGCAATGAGCGGCACCAACACCGGTTGTCGCACCAGCGGCAGCCGGTCCTGGGCCGGATAGCTGAAGACGCTGTGATACGCCCACCAGCCCCGATCCAGAGACTGCAGCTGATCCGCAAAGTTTTCTGCGCCCCGGCCCACAGAGGTGCGCGGGTCGCGCTGCTCGACCCAGAACGCCCACTCTTTGCGGACCTTGCTCCCGGCCTCGTCGAACGGCACTGCCTTGGCGTACTGCGCGTACTTCTCCTTCTGGACCGCCGGCTCGTAGAAGGGAATGCCGGGCAGCACCAGCCGATGCACCAGGTCTGGACGCTCGATCGCGAGCTCTGTGGCCAGAAACACCCCCGTGTGGAATCCCAGCATGTCGACCGCGCCCTCACCGCGCCGCCCAAAACCCAGAGCATCGAGCGCCGCAGCTGCCGACTGCGCGAGCACCTTCATGGATTGCGGCTCCGGCGGCGGATCAGACCGGCCGTAGCCTGGCGTGTCCGGCGCAATCACCAGCCGGTCGCGACCCATGCGCAGCATCAGGTCCCGGTAGTAGTGGCCGGACACCGCCGTCGGGTGAAAGCACACCAACGGCCGGCGCTGCAGGGCGGCCGACCGCACCGGCCGCGCCACATGCATGTGGATCTGGCCGAAGGGCCCATCCACATATTGCCGCCGAATGATCACCCCGTCGCTGGCGATGCCCGCCGGCAGGAGATCCGGCAACGGCGTGATGGGCGACGTTGCCGCAGCGCTGGCAACAGCGCTCGCCTGCTTCGCCCCCTGGCAGCCGGATAGCGCCAGCGGCAGCAGCGGCGCTGCAGCCAGCGTTTTCAGAATAGAGCGACGATGTTCGTTCATGGACTTGCACTCCCTCTTGCGACCGTACCGGGGCGACGATCAGCCCACCACAGGTACAGCCCGCCCGCAACGATAAACAGCGCGCCGAAGGCCCCGAGCAGATCAAGCCCTTCGCCAAAAAAGACGATGCTGATGCCCGTTGCAACGATCAACTGCACATACACCAGCGGCGCCACCTCGGCGGCTGTGGCCCGGGTCGTCGCCAGATACAGCCAGTAGTGAGAAGCGCTGGCCGTGACCGCGACCAGCATGCAGCACAGCACCAGGCGCAGGCTCGGGCCGTGCTCGATGCGCAGCGGCTCAAAGGCGAGGTGGCCGAGGGCCGTTGCCAGCAGCAGAAACAGGCTGGCCCAGGCGGCTACCAGAAACTGCGCCGCCCAGATGGAGCGCTGCGCAGACACCATGCGATTCAGGATCATCAGCATGGATACGCAGCAGGCTGCACCGAGGGGCAGCAGCGCACTCCAGCCCAACTCGCTGAAACCCGGACGCAACATCACACACACGCCGATCAGCGCGAACGCGGTGGCCAGCCAGGCCGATCGCGGCGGCGCTTCGCGCAGCAGCCAGGCCGACAGGAGCGCCGTCAAAACGGGATTCACGAACTGGATCGTGATCGCCTCGGCCAACGGCATGAGGAAAATCGCGTTAAAGAAAAACAGTGTCGCGCCCGCGAGCGCCAGGCCACGGGCGGCGTGCAGCCAGGGGCGATGGACCACGAAGCCCTGGGGGCCTTCACGAAACCAGAGCAGCAGGCCGAGCCCCACGGCGCTCAGGGAAAACCGCAGCGCAGCGACCGCCGAAGCGGGCCACTCGCCGGCCAGGCTTTTGATGACCGCATCGCCCACCGGGAACGCGCAAAACGCGATCAGCGCAAGGGTTGTGCCCCGCAGGCGGCGGTCGTCACTCAAGCCGGTGCTCAGGCTTTCGCCTGAGCCCGCTGCGCGTACCGGGGCGGCCGGCTGCCGTCTGCTTCGGTGATGTCGAACTCTTCCGCCAGGTCCTCGACCCACTGGATCGTGCCGGAACGCTTCATCAGGTCATCAGCCAGCAGCAGGGCAGCCGCGCTGCGGCCCACAAACTGCGTGGACTGAGACTTGGAGAGATCGATGTCCTGATGTTCCGCGGCATCCTGTATGAACTCTGTCGCCACAGACCCGGGATACAGCGTGCAGGCGGCGATGCCCTTCGGCTCCAGCTCGATCGCCATATCCGCCGTGAGCCGGTCGAGCCCTGCTTTGCCAGCGCCGTAGGAGCTGGAAAAGTGGTAGCTCTGACCGCCGGGGGAAGACACGTTCAGGATCGCGCCCCCCTTCGGCGCTGCGAACAGCAGCTTCGCCGCGTGCCAGCTGGCGACGTAATGCGCCCGCAGGCCAATGCCGACCTGGTCGTCCCAAACCTGAATGGGATGATCCCAGAATCCGCCGCCCCAGGCTGGCGGGCTCGGAATTTTGTAGACATTGTTCACCAGGAAGTCGATGTGCGAGCTGTGCTCTGCAACCTTCGCGAACAGCGCCTCGATCTGCGCGTCATCGCCGTGATCGCACTGGATGGCGATGCCTTTGCCGCCCGCTGCTGTAATCTCTGCCGCCGCCGTATCGATCGTGCGCTCGCCGGGGCCGGTGGTGCGGCCCGTGATGAATACCGTAGCGCCCCGTTCACCCAGGGCCATCGCGATCCCTTTTCCGATGCCACGGCTGGCACCGGTCACCACCGCGACCTTGCCCTTCATGCTCTGTGCTGTATCCATGCGCCCCTCCCGGCAGCTGTTCTTTTAGAAAATCAGACATCGTCGGGCGGCTGCACGGACGCCCCGGAGCCTGAGAATACGCGAGTTTGCGCAAGACGCCGCGAAACCTTGGGCCCAGCGGCCCGAAAATCAGGGGGCTTCCTGCAGCCGGGGGCCCTCCACCAGCGGCCCCTGCTGCCCCTCCGACTCACTGGCTCGGGGAGATCCGGCAACGAGCGAATCCAGCGCGCGGCTACGCATCTTGGCCATGCGCGCCTGCATCAGCAGCGTCTGCTCCGCAAAGCGGGGTTCCGTGGCGATGGCGCGGAAGCGGCTGTCCGTGTGGTCCCACTCGTTGGTGTAGGCCCCCGCCTCGATGGAACGGTCTCGCCAGGTGAGCGCCTGTTCCACGTCGCCGCGCAGCGCTGCAGCCAACGCCAGCTCCCGCAGCTGCGGCCAGCGGGCCAGCTCGATGTCGAACCGCTGCCGGCCTTCCTGAATGACCCGGTCCAGCAGGGCGTGCGCCTCTTCCTGGCGGTCCTCCAGCAGCCAGATTTCTGCCATGCGCAGCCGCGCGCCCGCCCCTTCGGGGTTCGCTGCGTAGGCCTCCCGGAACATCTTGCGCGCTGCATCCTCGTTGCCGGCCCGCTGTTCGATCTCGGCGCACAGCAGCAGCAGCGAGGCCCGCATTTCGGGATAGGCCCGGCGCAGCGCATCGCCCAGCTCCCGCGCATCGTCGATATTGCCGGCGACCGCCGCCTTGTAGAGCAGCGCGAAATTGACCAGCGCGAACTCCTGCTCGTGCGGAAAAGGCAGCGCGCTGAAACGGTCTGCTTCGTCATGCAAGCCCAGCTCGATCAGGTAGCTCACCAGCATCGCCCGGCCGTAGGGATGCTCCGGGAAACGGGCGTGGATCTCGATCGCTTCGTCGAGCCGGCCCATGTTGAACAGTGTCTGCGACACCGTAAAGACCGTGGGATAGTGCCGGGGCGCGAGCGCCAGCGCAGTCTGGAAGTACTCCAGGGCAACGTTTGGCTTGCGTCCTTCCAGCGCCACCATGCCCAGCGCGCGCCAGGCATCGTACGCGTTGCTGCTTTGGTTGACCGCCTCCTGGGCGATCTGCGCGCCCTCTTCGAGCCATCGATCATCCATGCCGAAGCGGTGCGACCGGGCAACGATGGACAGTGCCAGAGACGAGCGCGCCGCCACAAACTCAGGCTCCTCGCGCAGCGCGCGCTCAAAGAACTCGATTGCCCGCTCGTTAGCGGCGTAGGCAAACTGCAGGTACCGGGCCCGGCCCGCGACCAGCAACTCCAGCGGCGTTTGCGGCTGGACGATCGCGAACTGGAGCTCGCTGCGCAGGTCAGGGTGCAGCGGTCGCCGGGTCAGGGACGCGAGGGTCTCCGCCAGGTGTATCCGGTAGTGCATGGCTCGGGCCGTGGGGATCCGGAGGTCCTGCACGCGCCACAACGGCGCCGCGCCTTGCTTGTGCACCAGCTCGAGATTAACCAGGAGTTCATGGGCGCTGGTCAGGATCGTGCCGGTCAGCACCGGCGGCTGCGTGTTCTCGACGGTCCGTTCCGCGGGTTCTACGGGCACCGCGAACAGGCCGGGCAAAGCCAGACTGAGCCCGCTGCCCAGGCTCTCGGCATAGAACTGCGCAACGGCATCGTCGTCCAGGCCCCGCACGTCCACAGAAACACTGTGGAGTCCGGCCAGAGCCGCGCTGCGAGCGGCGCTGTCGGCGCCGGCGAAGGCCGCAAACTCGGCATCGGCGACCGGGGCATCGCCTGGCTGCTCCCGCAGCAGGGCAACGCCCGCTACGGTCACCAGCACCGCCGCCACCGCGACCCCGACCAGGGGCCAGCGGCCCCGGGGCCGGGCCCGGGACAAGGCAGCAGGTGCCGCGGCGGCAGCGTTGACCGGGTCGCCGATGTAGCGATAGCCGCGATTGCGCACCGTTTGAATCAGCGAGGCCTGCCGGGAGCTATCCCCCAGGGCGCGGCGCAGCCGGGCAATCACTTGAGTCAGTGCGTTCTCGCTCACGACCTGTCCAGTCCAGATCTCGCTGAGCAACTCGTCTTTGCTGACGATACGGTCATGGTTGTCGAGCAGATACGCGAGCACCTGAGGCGCTTTACCGTCGAGGGGGATTTCTTCCGGAGGCACCGTGCTTTCGTCCCAGAGCTTCCACAGGGTGGGGCTCAGCCGAAACCGTGCAAACACATAGTCTGCTCGGGTTTCGTCAGGTAGGCGTGGTGTTTCGGGCTCCGTCATACTTCGTCAGGCTCGGTCAGAATCGCGTCAAGCAGTCACATGGATCCTCCTTTGTACTGCGCTGATGGAAGATCAGCAAGTCAGCGCAACCATGGGACCGATTCCGATTCATCGACATGGCGCTCGCTCGCGGCTGGACGAGCAGCGCATCAAGCAACTTGCGCCCCTGTTTGGCCACTCGAAGGTGCGCCTGCTGCTGGCACTGCAGGAACCGGCCACCACGACCGAGTTGGCAGCACTCACCCACGCGACGCCCAGCGCGGTCTCGCAGCTGCTGCATCGTCTTCTCGCGGTTGGTCTGCTGCGCCAGAAGCGGCGCGGCCGCGAGGTCTTCTACCGCCTGTCGCCCCGGGGCCTGGCGCTCATGCGCCTGTTCGACGACGAGCCGCCGGAAGCCTGAGCGAGCCCAGGGTCAGGGCGCTCCCCCCAGCCTTTGCGGATCCTCCTGCACCAGCACGAAGGGCCGCACCACCACCGCCCAAAGGGCCGCGTCCGCTGCCTGCCAACGGCTGGCAAGGGCATCGTCCACAAGCGCAAAGGTCGACTCGTCCATCCAGCGCCTGACCTGTTCCTGGTCATCTTCGGCCAGGGCAACCGCTGCATCGAGCAAGCTCAGGGGGCGGGTGACCGCGACCAGCTGGCCGCGAGCGAAAAATGGCGCCAGCTTGGACCAGCTCATCGGCGCTGTTTCCAGGTGCAGCTTGTGGCGCAGGCTGTCCGGGCCCGCGGCTTCCGTCTCCTCAGTCATGATTGCAGTCTAGCCGCGAGGCCGCCACGTCTGCTATACCGGCTCCATGACTGCTTTTGCCGAGCCTCCAAAGGACGACTACGCGCTGATCTTCCTGGAAGACTCGGACAAGCCGCTGCCGGACAAGCTGAACCCGAACACCCGCTACGCGTACTTCAAAACCATCGCCCGCGGCGGCAAATCCATCATCCAGTCCTGCAAAGACATGCATCTGGGCCGAACGGTCGCCTACAAGAGTCTGCGCAAGGAACTGCAGGACGATCCCGCAGAACAGCGCCGCCTGCTGCGCGAGGCGCGCGTGAGCGCCATGTTGCAGCACCCGAATACCGTGCCCACCTACGAGCTGGGCCGGGACAACAAGGGCCACTACTACTTCACCATGAAGCTGGTGCACGGCTACACGCTGCGTGAGGTCCTCGAGTACCGGGACCGCTACGATCTGACCCGGCTCATCGACGTCATCGTGCAGGTGGCCCAGGCGCTGGACTACGCGCATAGCCACCGGGTCATCCATCGGGACATCAAGCCGGACAACATCCTCGTCGGGCCGTTCGGCGAGGTCCTGCTGTTGGACTGGGGCCTTGCCAAAGTCTGGAATGCAGACGGCGGGCCAGGCATTGCCATCGATGAGCTCAGCAATCAGCCGGACAGAACCGGCCGGAAACAAAACACCGGCATGACGGGCGAGGGGACCCTGCAGGGGACCATCACCTACATGTCGCCGGAGCAGATCCGCAAAGATCCGGATATCGATTTCCGCACGGATATTTTCAGCCTGGGCGCCGTGCTCTACGAGGTCCTGGCCGGGCGACCGCCGGTCGAGGCGGAGACGGTGCGCGAGGCTGCAGACCTCATTCAGCAGCGCACCCCGCCGCCGCCCTCGTCCGTGGCTCGAATGCCGATTCCGCCCCTGCTCGAGTCGGTGACCATGTCCTGCCTGGCCATGGCCCCGGAGGACCGGCCGGCCGATTGCGGCACGCTGATTCGGCTGCTGACGGAAGACTGGCTGGCCCGCTAGACGAAACGCACCACTTTGGTGCTCTTTCGCGGGAATCGCAGCCGCTTGCTGCCCTTCTGCACTCTATGTGGGCATACTGTGCCGCTGCCGGGTACGGCTCGCTGTCCATCAGCGACGCCAACGCCGGCGAACGCGCAGGAAAAGACCGGATCAAGCACCGCAACGGGGCAAATCCGGCGGCAACCCTGCAATCAGGAACGCTTTTTGCACACCTGAAGCGACCACCGCCTCTGCATCGCGACCCGTTCGCGATCTGCGCGCTCTATGAGCGGCACTGCAGGGGGGCGCACAACAGAACAATACGATGAGACCCCTGGAGGAGCACGGCACACCATGAAATCTAAGTTGGAATACATCTGGCTCGACGGCTACAAGCCCACCCAAAGCCTGCGGAGCAAAACCCGCGTGGAGTCAGACTTTGGCGGCACCCTCGAAGAGTGCCCCATGTGGTCCTTCGACGGCAGCTCTACGGAGCAGGCCGACGGCAGCGCCTCTGACTGCCTGCTGAAGCCGGTGTTCATCGTTCCGGATCCGGACCGCAACAACGGCTACCTGGTCATGACCGAGGTTCTGAACGCCGACGGCACGCCGCACGAATCAAACGGCCGCGCCACCATCGACGAGGCCGATGACGACGACGACTTCTGGTTCGGCTTCGAGCAGGAGTACTTCCTGTGGGATCCGAGCACCGACCTGCCGCCGGGCTTCCCGCGCTCAGGTTACCCGCGTCCGCAGGGCCCGTACTACTGCTCCGTCGGCGCGAACAACGCCTACGGCCGGGAATGCATCGAAGAGCACCTGGACATCTGCCTCGAAGCCGGCCTGAACGTCGAAGGCATCAACGCCGAAGTTGCCGCCGGCCAGTGGGAGTACCAGATCTTCGCCAAGGGTGCCAAGCGCTCGGGCGATGAGATCTGGATATCGCGCTATCTGCTGGAGCGCACTGCAGAAAAGTACGGCCTGGCCATCGAGTGGGCACCCAAGCCCCTGGGCGCCACTGACTGGAACGGCAGCGGCATGCACGCCAACTTCTCGAACGCCGCCATGCGCGAGAACGGCGATGAAGGTGTGTTCACCAAGATCTGCGAGGAGTTCGGCAAGAACATCACGCGTCACATCAGCGTCTACGGTGCCGACAACGACCAGCGTTTGACCGGTGCTCACGAAACGCAGTCCATCGACCAGTTCAGCTACGGCGTTTCCGACCGCGGTGCATCCATCCGGATCCCCGTGGGTACCGTCGAAGACGGCTGGAAGGGACGGCTGGAGGATCGCCGCCCGGCGTCCAACGCCGACCCGTACAAGGTCGCAGCGGCCATCGTCAAAACCACCAAAGAAGCAGGCGTCTAGCCCGGCGGAAACCACGCTCCTGGCCCGCCAGGAGCGTCCCTTCAGGATGGTTCAGCGCCAGGGACCCGGTAGCTGCGACCGATCGCCGCTCGAGGCAGCTGGTAGCGATCGCCCAGCGCCCACTGCACAAAGCTGTTGCTGTTCGGCCCCGGCCAGTATCGGTAGCGATAGCGCGCCGGATAGCTGTCGAGGGAGCCGCGAATGGTCTCCGCCAGCGCCCGGGCACCCTCCCCTTGCCAGCGCTTGACCAGAAAACTGCGACCGAAGCCAACACCGGCCCGCCAGGGGAGCAGGTCCCGATGGACATGGCCAACGCTGGACTGGCAGCAGTTGGGATGCTGCCAGACTTCCCAGCGCTCGCGCCGGGCACCGCACCGCACCACGAAAAAATAGTGGTGAGCCAGCCAGCCGACAAAGGGCAGCCGCGCACCGCGCAGCTCGACGGAAATCATCCGCCGAGCATACGGTGCCCGCCTAGAAGTCGTCGAGCAGGATCAGGCCCAGGGGCGTGCCAAGACCGACTTCGTCCCGCGCTGCAGCGGTGTAGATACCTCCGGCAGCCAGGGTAATTGCAGCCGGACCGATAGCCGCGTCCGTCGTGCCAGTTGGCGTGACGACAACCTCGTAGTCGCCGGGCGCAACGGACAGATAGCCCGACTCGGCTTTAAAGGGCACGTTGCTGAGCGCCGGCGCCACCGTCGCGATGTCTGTGCCGGGCGCGACCAGATAAATGTCTACCGGCCCTGCAGAAGGCGACGCGTGAACGACGCGCAGCCGGGACTCCGTAGCCACGGGCCGCGGATCGTCTACCAGTACCAGCGGCTCAATCTCTGCCAGCGCGCCAACGGCGTAGACGCTGTAGGGCGTGCCCGGGACCAGGTTGAGATCAGCGTCAATCACGACCGGCGTTGCCGCCCCGGCGGGGACAACTTTGACGTTCAACGTGCCCGCAGGAATCGTCAGCACGTCGCTGACCGATGCGTAAGCGAGGTCTGCAACCACCGGGGCCGCAAAGTTATCCGCGGCAATCACGTCGACGTTGGGCGCATCCGGCGACGCGTGGACAACGCGCACACTGGCCGGCGTATCGACCGTCAGGATCTCTGTTGCAGTCGCGCCGTCAGCAACCAGCAGGCTGACCGGCGCGGCGCCGACCCCTGTGTTCTCTATGGCCACCACAATCAGATCGCTGCCGCCGGCCAGCGGCACCGTGCCCGAGTCGTAGACCACGCTCGCTGGGTCCCCGGCCAGGGTGACCTGAATCTGGTAGTCGGCGGCCGGCACTGTGACAGGCCCCAGCTCCTCGCCGAAGGAAAAGCTGCCCAGGGCAGCGACGGCCGTGATGTCAGCGCCCGGTGCGGTCACGTAGACGTCCACCATCGGCGCGGCCGGCGCACCGTGCACGACCCGAACACGGACGTCGCTGGCGGCGACCTCCGCTGCGGGCTCCTGAATGACGATCGGCGCGATGTTCGCGACAGTATCGGCAGCGATGATCGTGAGCTTGTCACCGTCCGCCGTGTCGATGTCTACGGGGCCAATGACCGAGACGTTGCCGCCCGGCGTCTTGCCCTGAACCTCGACGCTGCGGGTGCCGGCGCCGGTCGTGATGAAGCGGGCTTCCCGGAAGGCCACGTCGGTCGTGAAGTTCGTGCCGTCGACAAGCACATCCACGTTCGGCGCGTCCGGAGAAGCGTGAATGACGCCCAGCTGCAAACTGCCCGTCGGCGCAATCGTGCGCGGATCGCTGCTCTCATCGCAGCCCGCCAGCACGAGCGCGATTGCCACCATCAAGAATCTCACCATGGAAAACCAGACCTTGCGTTGTTTCGGGGGCGGCACAGTCGGCGCTGCGCAGCGAAGGTGCCGTCAAAATGCGCGCGAAAAAGATCTCGGCACTGAAATTGGGATGTTCCTTGAAGCCCGCTTCACGAGCCAGCGACAGCGCCTTCACAGACCCGTAACCTTGGCTTCACTTTCGCAAAGCCCGTAAGCTGCAGTCACTGCCACTTCGGAGCCCCTCATGACCCACGCCATCGCCCGCTGTCTCGCCTTTTTCGCCCTGCTCTTCGTGAGCGTCGGGGCACTGGCGCAAACCGCCTCGAACAGCTTTTTGAGTGGCTTCGAGGGCGCTGAAATCATCGCGCTGGACGAAGCGACCGTGAAACGCTTCATCGACGTTGGCGAGGCGCTCAATGCCCAGCAGGTGGACTACGCAGACCAACTCGACGAGCCGCCCAGCATCCGCAGCTGGGCGCAGGCTGCCGAAGACAACGACAAGATCAACCGCATCATCAGGCAGAACGGCTTCAAGGATGGCGAAGACTTCGCGCTCACCAGCTACGCAGTCATGCTGGCCATGGGCGCTGTGGAACTCGACGCCAACCGCGCCGAGATGGAGCAGGCGCGCGCGCAGCTCAAGGCTATGAAAGACCAGCTCCCCCCCGAGACCTACACGATGATGGAGCAGCAGCTGCTCGGCGCCTTTGCGATCTTCGACAATGTGCCCGCTGGCAACCTCGCGCTGGTCCGGAAGTACCGGGAAGCGCTCAGCGCGATCGGGGGCTAGGCGCAGCCTCCGGGCGCAGGACCTCTACACCGAAGCCAAAGACCGCTTCGTCGGCCACCGCCGACCAGGCCGACCAGTCACCGCCCCAGGGCCGGAACAACCGCTGCTCGCCGTCGGCACTGATGAGAGACAGGGAGACATCTTCGGCACCGGCAATCCGCTCGAGCTGAGCCGTGGTCAAAGCGGCGCGCATGGAGTGGCGCAAGGGCACCCGGACGTCAAAGGGGCTCTGGCCAAGATCATCGTGCCAGTCCGCCAGCGGCAGCTGCAGCTGGTAGCCGTCCGCTTCGAGCTGCACAGCGTACGCGGGCTCATCGGCAACCTGCGCGCCGGCGCGGTCGATGGTGCCAGCCATGCCCACCCAAAGGTAAAAGCGCTGATCGCCAGCGGCATTGCCTTCTACGGGGCCCAGGTACAGATAGTCCTGCGCCGACATCGACAGCCCCGGCTCCCGGCGGGCGTAAACCACAGGCTCGCGTAGCGCCACGACCATTTCCCGGGACACCGGATCCAGCGTCGGGTCCGGGCGCAAGCCCAGGGCGCCACAACCGGCAAGGGTCTGGCAGGCAATCGCCAGCAGCCAGCCCCGCGCGGCCAGAGTCTTGATACTCACAGGTCAACCCTCCATCCGAGCTGCAGGAAGTACGCGCTGCTGCGCAGCTGATCGTCTTCGTAAAGGCCGCTGGCCTGCAGCGCCGTTGGCAAATCGCGGCTCGACCAGCGGCCTCGGCCCATCAGCTCCAGCCGGTAGCGGCGCGCGTAGCGAAAGGTCAGGCGCAGCCCGGGCTCGATAAAGATCTGTTGGTCCCCTTCCGCCGCAGCATCGCGAAAGCCCAAATTCAGCATGGGATTGATGCGCAACGCGCCACCGAAGGGCCGGCCAAAGGGCAGCCGCAGCTCGAAGCGCAAACTGTTTGTATCCGCACTCGTCGTGCTCTGCAGCTGGTAGCCGAGAATGACGGTATCGGAATCCCGGAATACGCTCGAACCGATCAGGTTCACGCGGCTGAAGAACTCTTGCCGGCGGGGCCGGGCCGCGACGTTGCCGCTGGCAATGGAGCCATCGGTATCGGTGTAGGTCACGCTGCCGTTGGCGTACCAGCGCTGCGACAGGGTCCAGCTGAAACCGCCAGTGCTTTGCCAGACGTCGCTGGTGCGATCGCGCCCGAGGGTGCGCAGCTGCGGGTCGCTAAACCCTTCGGCATCAGCCAGGTCATCGACCGTGCCAAAGGGCTGGCCGATCAGCGCGTTGCCGGTGCTGATAAACGGCAAGGCATAGCTCTGCGTTCGCGCAAAGAGGCGGATGCGGTCTGTCAGCGTCAGCTGACCATGCACAAGCGCGGAGTTCAGCGTGTTGAACGACAGGTCGTAGTCCAGGTTGGCGATCACCTGCCAACGGTCCCGGTGCCACCGCACTTCACCGCCTACGGCTTCCCGATCACTGCGTCCTTCAACCTGTCGCAGTACCGCGAAAGCCCGAACGTCCAGCTGGTCGAACAGGCCTTCCTGCGCTGCGCTGAAGCTGACAAAAGGCCGACGGCTGTCGCCCTGAAAGCGAGGGCTGTCCACCGGCGTGCCCGCCGTCAGGTAAAAGTGGGTCCGGTCCCGAAAGCGCCAGCTGCCCCGAACCCCATCAAAACGGCCAAGCACCCCGTCCTGATACAGGCTCTGGCGTCCGGCTTCGATGCCCAGGCCAGTGGGCTCGTCCGTCACGCCCACCAGCGCCCGATTGACCTGTACCTGGTTCAGGTCCCGGCCTTCGTAGCCGCTGAGCGTGTGCAGATACCCGGCATCGAGCCGAGCGCGAACATCAAGGCGATCGGTTTGGCCACGCAGCCCAAAGTTCGCAAAGGTCAGCACCTGGCTGCGCTCGATCTCCCGCTCAACGCCGTCGACCTGGTAGCTGTCGAACCACAGGTCCTGACTCAAGCCAC
The DNA here is from genome assembly GCA_964640725.1 of uncultured Pseudomonadales bacterium. Lineage (GTDB taxonomy): Bacteria > Pseudomonadota > Gammaproteobacteria > Pseudomonadales > Azotimanducaceae > CALHVX01. The sequence continues at coordinate 74,546 of CAZXIJ010000005.1, forward strand.
CAAACCATGACCAGTCCTGGCTCTCCGATCTTGGTTCGCGAGCCGGGGCAGGCACGGCAGCAGGCTCCGGCGCGACGCCGGCGACCTGGTCTGCAACCCGGGGCGGTGGCATGGGCGCTGCCGCGGTGGCCATGGTGGCTTCCAGGGCGGCAAAGCGCTGCCGGACCCGCGCCGCGCCGGCGCTGGCAGGAAACCGCTGCAGGCAATCGCGATAGCGCGCCAGGGCCTGATCGGCGCGCCCGGACCTTTCCAGAGCGACGCCCAGATATTCGAGCGCCTCGGGATGGGCTTCTGTTGCCCCGCTGGCCAGAATCGAGCGGTAAATGTCGATCCCGGCCTCGTAGTCGCCATCCAGCAACTCGTCTCGCGCCTGCTCCAGCGTGTTGGCTCGAACAACGCCTGTGGTCATTGCGGTCAGCAACAACAGCAGCGCGCCAGCCCACACCGGGCCGGCCTTGGATCTTTCAGGCAGCTGCATGAAGGAACCCTCTCTGCGCTACCACGACATCGTGTTGTGGCAGCTGTCGCACTCGGCGGTCGTTGGGATGTGATCAGGCGGCTGTCCTGGCGCGACCTGGTTGTTGTGGCAACTGGAACAGGTCCCGAAGACCTCCAGATGATCGACGCGAAGCACGCTCGCGAAACTCAGTGTGTTGTGGCAACTCTCGCACTGTTGGGACGACGGGATATGGCCAACCGGTTTGCCGAGCGCCTGGGTGCCGTTGTGGCACGCGGCACAGCCGCTGTTGATGCCGGCATGGTCAAAGCGTGCGGCGGGCCAGGAAATCGTGTTGTGACAGCCCTCGCAGTCATCGCTGGTCGGCAGGTGATTGATGGGCTTGCCGGACACGCGGTTGCCGTCGTGGCAGCTGGCGCAGCTGCCAAAGACCTCCAGGTGGTCGACCCGGGTAATGGCGGTCCAGTTAAAGCTGTTGTGGCAGCTCGCACACTGATCGGTTGTATTGATATGAAACAGCGGTTGCGGCGTTGCCTGGACCAAACCGGACTGCGAGTGACAACTCGCACACTGGCTGCTGGTGCCGGTAAACACGCTCCCGCTATGGCAGCTGTCGCAGCTTGCCCGCGCATGCGCGCCCTCGAGCACGAAGCCCGTCGAAAAGTGATCGAAGCTGCTATTGATGCTGGGCTGGGCTTGAACCGCAGGCATCCCGGCCAGAGCCAGGAGCAGGACAGCGAGCCGTGTGGCCAGGCGCAGGGGCGAGCACGTCATATCAGTAACCTCGCACAGGTGTAAACGCATCAGTGCTATGGCACCGGGCACAGTCGCTGCCGAAGTGACCGGCATGAGGATCATCAGCGCGATGACAGGTTGCGCAGTCCTGCGCAGATCGCGCCTCCATCAGACGCGGCTGGCCGTGACAGCTCTGGCAGGAAAGATCCTGGTGGCTACCCAGCAGCGCGAAGCCGGAGTGCTGCTCATGATCGAACTGGGAGACCTCCCAGCCACCGGGCTGATGGCAGCCCTCGCAGTTGCCGCCAAAGGCCCCGTCGTGCACGTCGTCATCGGCATGGCAGCTGGCACAGTCCCCTTCCACATCGTGAAAACGACCCGTCAGGTGACAGTCCTTACACAACAGGGTGGCGTGCTTGCCCAGCAGCGGAAAGGGCGACAGGCTGTGATCAAAGCGCAGCTCGTTCACCCAGGAATCGTTGTTGTGGCAGGACTCGCAGCGGTCGCCAAGCTGTCCTTCGTGCGGGTCGTCTTCGTGACAGGTGGCACAGGTCGTGGGCAGCGGATCGGTCAGCTCGCCCGCGTGGCAATCTGTGCAGGCAAGCCTCTGGTGCGAGCCGAGTAGTGCAAACCCGGACACGCCCTGATGATCGAAGTCGACAGTCTTCCAGCTGCTGACCGTATGGCACCCGGCACAGTCAGTGCCGTTACGGCCTTCGTGCGGATCGTCCTTGGCATGACAGCTCGCGCAGGCAGGCTCCGCTGCGCTCGCCGGCACGCCCGGGGCATGACAGTCCTTGCATGCCAGCAGCGAGTGCCCGCCAAGCAGCGGGAAGCCGGCCTCCAGAGCGTGATTGAAACCGCCATCTGCCGTCCAGCTGCTGGTGTCATGGCACTGCTGGCACTGATTGCCCAGCGTGCCATCGTGCGGGTCATCTTTATCGTGGCAACTGCTGCACTGCGTACCGGCGCTCTCAAACAACGCATCTGCGTGACAACTTGAGCACTGCGCGCTCGCGTGCCCTCCGGTCAGCGGAAAGCCGGTCGTGCCGTGGTTAAAGCTCGTTTGCAGCCAGCTGCGTTCGGTGTGGCAATCGGCGCACTGCGCGCCCAACCGGCCTTCGTGGGGGTCTTCTTCGCTGTGGCAGCTGGCGCAGGCGGACGGTGCCTCGCGATAGGCGGTATCCGGCTGGTGGCAGCTCTCGCAGGCAAGCCCGGAGTGGCCCCAAAGCAGCGGGAAATCCGTGCGGCCGTGGTCGAAGCTGTCCATCTCGAACTTGAGGGTGGCGGCATCGCGGCCTTCGTGTTCGCCGTGGCATGACTGGCACTCGGCAGCGCCTACATCCGGGTGCCTGCCGTGAAAGCCGATACCGGCCGCCATGTCAGCGCCAACGTCTTCATGGCAGGTTGTGCACAGCGCCTGCTGCGTGACCTCTTCCAGCGGCGAGTGGCAGGCCGCACACTCGCCCTCGATCTCGGCGTGCGCCGACGACACAGGTCCGGGCATCACCAGCTTTTCCAGCGACACGGCCCAGCCTTGACTGCTGCATAGCATCAGCAGCACGGCGCCCGCCTGCAGCAGACGCTTGACGCCAATGACGACTACCGGCGCCATCAGTACAAGTGCACCGCAAAGACGTGCACCACAACGCTGATCAGCAGCAGCACGAAGAACGGCAGGTGCACCACGTGCCAGAGCGCAAACAGGCGCTCGTAAGCCTGCAGGGTGGCGAGGAGCCGCAGGCGCCGCATGTGGCCGGCAAGATAGCGGTCCATCGATTTGGCGAGCCGCGCCCGGTGCGCGTCGATCAGTCCGTCGCCCTGGCTTTCTTTTGCCAGCTGTGTCTCGCAAAAGTGCATCAGCACCTTGCGTTCCCGGCGAGCCTGCCGGGCCAGACCGAAAGACATGCGCAGGCTTGACCAGATGCCGGCTCCGGCATCGATCACACTCTGGTCGAAACGATGAACGCGTTGGCGCATGAGCGGAAGAAATGTTAACGCGCGGTTTCTCGGAAACTGCTCGGCTGCCAGCGCTGCTTTGACCTGCTTGAGATCCGTGCGTCGCCCCGCGACACTCCGGTTCAGGCGCCGGTACAGAAAGCGCCCGATCAGGCCGCTGCCAGCGACGATCAGCGCGCAGTAGAGGGCAATACGGCTGTTGAGCGAACCGAGCTCAAAGTTACAGTGGTACAGCGCAGTGATTGGGGCCAGCACACCGAGCTGTTGGTGCGTTCGAAACCAGTTGCGAATCGAGCCCAGAAACCCAAGGAAGCGCAAACGCTTGCGCAACGGGTAAATCAAAAGGGTCAACATACAGGCGACCGACACAATGCCCAGCGCGTAGCCGACGCCGGTTTCCGCAGAGATCAGCTGCTGCTCGCGGTTGGTCCACCCAAGGTAGAGCGCTGCGGCTGCCAGGGCAAAACCTGCGGGCGCCGCCAACCGTGTGCGCCACGGCACGGGGGCCGGCGCGGGACGCGCCTTCGGCTGCACGGCCGCCCTGCCGGGCGTCGGCAACACGGCGGACGACACCGCTGCCCGCTTGAAGTCCTGGTCTGTAAATCGGGCAGGCCTGCGGGCCTTTGGCGGCGGAGCACCTTTCGGGCGGGCGCGCTGCTTGCCTGCGGGTTCGCAGGCGGGCGCCCTTGCAGGCGCCGCCGGGGCGGACTGCGGTGAAGCATTCGCACTGTTAAGCGAAACGGCCCGTTTAGATGCGGCCGCGGTTGCCGTGGTCATCGGCTTTGGTGCCCCGAATAAGTTTGGCGTACCGATCCGGCATCAAGGTGGCGCGGGGGCCGGTCCTTTGTACGCACTAACGAATGCGCGAATCCCTACGGCATCTACTATCGAGAAAAGACCGCCGGCGGTTTTGCGACCAGGTCACAATCGACTCGTTTTAGCCTCATTTGCAGGTAGAAGTGGCAGCTCAGCCAAATTAGCCAGAGTTGTGACGAACCCCACAAACGTTTGTAACGAGGTTGTTAGAGTCTCGTCGTGGGCTACAGGAGCGAGCAGCCCGCCGCAGATGCGGCAATGAAGGCGACATGATGCTGCCAGTGGTTTTCCGACTTGTTGTACAGGGAACCCGTTTTGAACTGGTATTCAAAACCTAATCTCAGACGACTGCACACCTCCAAGTCGAGAACGCCGCTACCGGATCCACTCGACAACTTCAGAGGTTTCAGGATGCGTCTACTATCTCGCCCGGCGGGCACCCCCGCCGTCACGACACCACTGGTGCGAGCGCTAGCAGCGATGCTGTTACTTGCGCTGGCCCAGACCAGCCTCGCGGGTCCGCGCGAGCAGGCAAAACGCCTGCACGATCGACTGACAGGCGTGCCGCCGACCGCCGCAACGCTGGACTCCATGGCAACCAAGATCCAGAACGGCGACGCGCTCGGTGCTGCTCAGGAAGCCATCACTCACCCATCGTTCTACAACACAACAGTTCGCGAATTCGCAACGCCCTGGTCAAACCGAGAGCAGTCTGTCTACGCAGACCTGAACGATACGACCGCGACCGTCATCGGCTTGATCCGCGACGATGTGCCGTTCGACCAGGTGCTGCACGGCGACATCGTCTACGTGGGCAGCAACGGTGTCAGCTCGACACCCTACGCCCAGGACAGCAACGATCATTACCTGGAGCTGCAGGAGAACAACGTCGATCTGTCCGACCCGGCGAACCTTGAGCCTCAGGCCCAGTCATCACTGCCCGACTCACCGCTGGGCGCTGGGGAAACCGCGGGCATCATGACCAGTCGCGGCTATGCCGAGGCGTTCCTGGTTGCCGGTACAAATCGCGCTGCGGTGCGCTACGCCACGCTGAACTTCATGTGCATGGACATGGAAGATCTGCGCGACGTCACCGCCTGGCCCGACCGCATTCGCAAAGACGTCACCCGCTCTCCCGGCGGCGACAGCACCGTATTCCTGAATGAGTGCCTAGCCTGCCACGCCGGCCTGGACGCTCTGGCCGGGGGCTTCGCGTACTACGATTTCGACGAGGACCTGAACCAGATGGTCTACACCGAAGGCAGCGTTCAGCCCAAGTTCGTCAAAGACCCACAGGTGTTCCCGCACGGCTACGAAACTCTGGGCGACTCCTGGATCAACTACTGGCGCACCGGCCCCAACACCTTTGTCGGCTGGAACGGGCCAGGCGCCGGCATGGGCGCGAAAAGCCTGGGCATGGAGCTGAGCCAGAACCGCCAGTTCGCCCAGTGCCAGGCCACCAAGGCCATCGAGAAGGTCTGCCACCGCACACCGAACGGCCCGGCAGACGCGGCCGAGGTGAGCCGTATCGCCGACGTTTACGAAGCTAACAACCACAGCATGCAGCGCGTGTTCGCCGAAGCCGGCGTCTACTGCATGGGCGAATAAGAGGAGATGATCATGACGAATCGTACCCAACCGATCCGTTGGCTCAGCATCATCTTGATGCTGTTCGCCATCGCAGGCTGCGTTCGCAGCGAAGACGCCGTTGAAGGCGACGATCCCGCTGCGCCAGTTGCTGGCAACCCGGGCACGCCCCCGGCCGGCGATGCGCCGGCAGATCCCACGCCGCCGGCCACACCGCCAGGCGACGAGATGCCTCCGGAAGACGAGATGCCGGCACCGGTTGACCCCAACCCGCCGACCAATGAACCGGAGCTGACAGATGTTCAGATCTTTGAGCAGACACTGTTCCCGCCACTGCGAGACAGCGCCAACTTCTGTGTGAACTGCCACGGCTCCTTCGCGCAGCCGCTGTTCGCCGTAGAAACCGTCAATGACGCCTACAATGCCGTGGTCGGCCAGCAGAAAGTGAACTTGAGCAACCCAGCGATCTCGCGTATCTATCTGCGCGCCTCGGAAGATCGGCACAACTGCGGTGGCGACGCGAGCTGCGACGCCATTGGAGCAACCTTCCTGGCGGCCATCACAGACTGGGCGAGCCAGGCCGCGCCGGCAGACCCACCGCCTGCGGCAGGCACCGCTGCTGTCAGCGCTAAAACCACCTTCGCCTCGGCCGTAGAGCAAGCCGCCGCTCGCGTCGACACGAACGCTATCGCCAAATTCCTGCTGGACGAAGGCACCGGCACCACCGCCACCGATTCGAGTGGCAACGGCGCCGCAATCACGCTGAACATTCAGAACATGGAATGGGTCGACGGCGGCGGGCTTCGCAATGTAAGCGGCAAAGCTCAGGCCAGCGTCGCGGACAGCCGCAAAATCTTCGACAGTGTCAACGCGTCAAAGGCGTTCACCGCAGAGGCATGGCTGATTGCCGACAACACCGCTCAGGACGGCCCCGCTCGCACAGTGACCTTCAGCCAGGACACGAGCAATCGGAACTTCACCCTCGGCCAGAACGCGATCTACTGGCAAATGCGTAACCGGAGCGCAAACACCGGCGCCAACGGCACCCCAGCCCTGGAAGCGCTGAGCCCAGAAGTGGATACCAGTCTGCAACATGTTGTGATGACTTTTGACGAAGCCAGCGGCCGCAAGATCTTTATCAACGGCCAGCTGAGCATCGAAGACAACACGCCGGACACGCTGGACTGGCAAGACGGCTACCAGCTGGTACTGGGTAACGAAACGACCGATGACAGACCCTGGGCTGGCATCATTCGCTTCGTCGCCATCCACAGTGCTGCGCTGACAGCGGCTGAGGTTCAACAGAACTACGAGGCCGGGCTCGGCAACCTGACGACCCTGCGCTTTGACGTCTCCGAGGCAGTCGGCGCGCCCGCCATGATCGAGATGCTGGCAGCGGATATCGACGGCAAGGGCTACCTGTTTGCCAAGCCTCGCTACATCGGCGAGCAAACCGGCGTGATGGTGAAGAACATGCGCATCGCTGTAAACGATACGATCCCGATCGCATCTCAGGCGTTTCGGCGCCTGGATATGGAGATTGATGCCAACGGACGAGAGCTGTCGCCTTTGGGCGCTGTCATCCCCGCATCCCTGGGCGCTATGAACGATGAGTTTCATTTGGTGTTCGAAACCATCGGCAACGCAACCGGCACCCCTGAGGGTGTTGCGCCGTCTGCGCCGCCGCCGGCCAGGCCAGACGTTGACGAGCCCGACTTTGGTGTCCGCTCCTTCTCGCAGCTGAACGACACCATGGCGACGCTCACGGGCATCGACCAGAACAGCAACGCCATTCGTAACCTGTACGAGGAGCTGCGCGGGGCCCTGCCTGCAACATCGGACCTGTTGAGCTACAGCCAACCACAGCAAGTTGCCATTCAGCGATTGGCCAATGGCTACTGCGACGCAATCGTCAACAACAACGGCCGCTGCAGCGCGCTGTTCGGAAGTTGCCAGGTGAATGCCGGAGACCTTGGCTCCGTGGGCAACAGCGTCTACGACAGCTTCATCGGTTCGACCGTTGCAAACCAGCCCCTGCGCGCAGATGTGCGCAACGAAATCAGTTCGCTGATCCAGGATCTCGGCTGCGCTGGCGGCTGCACGGGCAACGATGCGCAAACGGTGCTTGCCGCAAGCTGCGCAGCGGTGCTGAGCAGCGGCGCGATCACCATCAAGTAACTTTCAGCAGGAGTCTATTCGGATGTCAAAACTATCCAAATATCGCGAAAACTACCGCCGGCTGGAAGCACAGCGGGATGACCTCGAGCAGCGCATCGCAGAAGACTGCAAGCGAAGCGGACATGGCCGTCCGCGCTCCCGCCGGGAGTTCCTGAACCGCGGCCTGCGCACGGCGACGGCCACCGTGTTTCTGCCCAGCATCAGCACGCTGCTGGCACAGAACGCTTACGCCGAGTGCGTGATCGACAACGACCCGGCCCTGGGCGCAGGCAAGATCCCCTTCCTGTGCTTCGATCAGGGCGGTGGGGCCAACATCGCCGGTTCCAATATCATGGTCGGTGGCATGGGCGGCCAGGAGGACTTCCTGGAGGCCCGGGGCTACGCGAAGCTCGGGCTGCCGGAAGCGATCATCCCGCAGAACGTGGGCGTCGATCGCAGCTTTGGCCTGGCCATGCACCCGAACAGCGCAATGCTCCGCGGTCTGATGTCGAAAACCAGCGCCGGAACCCGGGCGAACACCAATGGCGCGATCATTCCGGCGCGCAGCGACAACGATACCGGCAACAATCCGCACAACCCCATCTACGGCATCGCCAGGGCGGGGGCGAGCGGCGAGTTCGTCGCGACGATCGGCACTCGCAACTCTGACTCCGGAGGCCGGTCGCAAGCCCCGAGCTCTATGATCGTTCCGGACTTCCGTCCCAGCCGTGTTCGCAGCCGCAACGACGCGGTCGGCCTTGCCGGCGGTGACCAGGGCGGTACGCCGAACGCACGAATCGCCGCAGCCAGCTCAGTCATCACAGCGTTGAAGCTGGGGCAGATCACCGAGGCGGCTGCAACCAAAGAGCTCGTGCAGTGCGGTTTCGACAAGACCACCGCGACCTTCGACACGCCGATCCAGGCCAGCGATCTGGACCCGAATCAGGACACGATCCTGCAGGACATCTTTCCGGGTGCTGAACTGACCAACGGCGACTTCGTTCGTGCCGCGGCAACGATGAAGTGCGTTGTGAACGGGTATGCAGGCGCCGGTACCATCGAGTACGGTGGCCGGGACTACCACCAGGACCCTCGATCCGAAACAGACGGCAAGGATTTCGTAGTGGGCCAGGCCATGGGCGCAGCATTGGAGTACGCGGCCCGGCTGAGCAAGCCGCTGATGATTTACGGGTTTAGTGACGGTAGCGTCTCTGCCGATACCAACCGGGAAGAGGATGACGGCAATGGCGTCAGCAAATTCCGCTGGCGCAGCGATAACTCTCAGACCGCTGCCAGCTTCTTTTTGGTGTATAGCCCGGCCGGACGGCCGGCCTTGCGGGACGGCAACGCCTCGCAACAGCTCGGGTATTTTCGCCCGGAGGGGAATGTCGAAACCACGTCGACACCCTTCGCCAACAGTGTCACCACGCTCTCAGAGATGGTGGTGCTCAACTACCTGGCACTGCATGGCGAACAAGCCATGTTCGGCAACGTGCTCAACAATCCAGGGTTAGGAACCGGCGCCGCCGTCGATCCCTACATCGCCTTCAACCCGATTGTCTGAGCTGTCAGGGAGGGCGAAGGAATCAAGATGCCGCAAACGCAGTGCCCGCCGGCGAGTGCCGGCGCTCAGGAACCCCGGGCCTACTGGTGCCCAACCTGTGCCGGGGGCTCGCTGCGGCAGAAGATTCCCTTGCCCGGAAGCGGTTGGGATTGCGGACAGTGCGGGTCCCATTACCCCACAGCACTGATCGGCAAACGGCCGCTGCCCTGGCTGTTTCCAAATCCTGAGCAGACCCGCAGCGCCTGGTGCCAGCGGGTCAGCAGCTTCGCCCGCGCCAACGAGCACCGTGAGCAGGGGCTCGCTGCTGCAATCGCTGACCTGCTCAAGGAGGGGCTCGACGGCGAGCCAGCGCACCGCCGGCTCACCCGTGCGCACCAGGGACAGGTGCGGCTCCAGGCCACGATCAGCCACCTGTTGGCGCCCCTGGATCTGGCAGCAGAACCGAGCGCCACCGGCGCCGTTGTCGATCCCTTGCCCACAGAGCAGGGGCTGCTGAGCTACTTCAACAACCTGTTCCGCGACTGGAACTGGGAAAACGGCGAAACCAGCGCCATGCTGGACGCCATCAACCAGGTGCTCAAGGCAGATCTCCGCAGCACCCTGGGACATGTTTTGACCCTTGGCTCGGGCGCCGCCCGTCTGAGCTACGACCTGCACGGCAAGTATCGGCCAGACAGCTCCACGCTGTTGGACCTGAACCCGCTGCTGATGGTCGCCGGTATGACGGTCATGGACGGCGGCGAGGTGTTTCTGCCCGAAGAGCCCCTGGCTCCGGGCGGCGTCGACGACAGCTGTACGATCACGCGCTGCGCGTTGCCGGAAGGCGCCCGACCACCTACTGGCACCTTCTCCTGCGTCCTTGGCGACGCCTGCGCACCGCCCTTTGCCAGCGAGAGCTTTGATACGGTGCTGACACCCTGGCTGATCGATATCCTGCCCGTCCCGCTGCCGCAGTTTGCCGCCACGGTGAACCGGTTGCTGCCGATCGGCGGGCGCTGGGTAAACAGCGGATCGCTGGCCTTCGCGCACAGCAACCCCCGACATAACTATGCGCCGGACGAGCTTGGGGCGGTACTGGAAGCTGCCGGCTTCGAGCTGCGCGCCGAGTACAGCACCCGGCAACGCTACATGCATTCGCCCCGCTCCGGTCATGGCCGGATGGAGATGGTCTACACCTTCAGCGCCGTGAAGCGCAGCGACGTTCAGGCGCAGCCCGTGGTCGATCACCGGCCCGATTGGCAGCGCGACGACAAGCTCGCGATACCGCAGCAACCGGACTACGCGCTGGCCGCATCGCAGCACCTGCTGAACGCCCAGGTGCTGGGCGCCATCGACGGGCAACGTTCCCTTGGCGAGCTGTCTGCGCTGCTCGCAGAGAAGTATCAGCTCGATCCCGAGGCCGCCAGGCGCGCGATCGAAGCGATCCTGGCCGCGTTGCGGTAACCGTTGCCGTCAGGCGCGACTCAGGACAGCTTGACGAGCATCTTTCCCTTGTTGGACCCGGTAAAGAGCCCCTGAAAGGCTTCCGGTGCCTTGTCGACGCCGTTCAGGATGGTCTCGTCGTACTTGATCTGCCCGGAGCGGATCCAGCCAGACACCTCGTCGATAAACCTGGCACGCTCTTCGGGAAAGTGCGACACGATGAAGCCCTGCAGCTTCAGTCCCAGACCAATGGCCATGCTGAGATTGACCGGCCCCGGGCGCGGCGTGGTGTCGTTGTAGGTCGCAATCGCCCCGCACAGCGCGATGCGGCCAAACTGGCGCATGTGGAAGATCGCTGCCTCGAGATGGTCTGCACCGACGTTGTCGAAGTACACGTCGATGCCGTCCGGCGCGCCTTGACGCAGAGCTTTCAGCAGGTTGCCTTCGCGGTAGTCAAAGGCATAGTCAAAGCCCAGCTGGTCGGTGAGGTAGCTCACCTTTTCGGCACCGCCAGCGCTGCCAATCACCCGGCAACCCTTCACCTTGCCCAGCTGGCCGACCAGGGAGCCGACGGCGCCCGCCGCGCCGGAAACGAACAGCGTCTCGCCCTCCTTCAGCTCCGCCACATTGAACAGGCCCACGTAAGCGGTCAGCCCGGGCATACCCAGCACGCCAAGGTAAGCGGACAGCGGCGCCAGCTTCGGATCAACAATCTGCATGCCATCGGGCTTGGCCGTAAAGGCTTCCCGCCACCCAAAGTTGTGGACCACATGGCTGCCCACCGGGAACGCTTCCACCTCAGATGCCACCACCTCGCCCACAGCGCCGCCCTGCAACACCTCGCCGATCTGAAACGGCGGCACATAGGATTTGCGGTCGTACATGCGGCCCCGCATATAGGGGTCAACACTCATGAAGTGGTTGCGAACGGCAATCTCGCCGGCGCCCGGCGCGGCGACCGTCGTCGTGGCCACCTCAAAATGCTCCGGCCCGGGCATTCCGTCGGGGCGGGCCTTGAGGCGAACTTCGCGGCTTTCCATCGTGCTCATGGGGGGTGGCTCCTTAAAATCAGGGCGCCGAGTCTACGCGTTGTGACCGTCCGGCGCATGACCTTGAGGCCCGGGCGCGCGAGCCGCGGCCCGGTTGGCTAAAGTAGACAACCCCAGCCCCGGAAGATCTTCATGCCCATGCCGCAATGGCTCGAGCGCCTGACCGCTCTGATCAGCAGCATCCACCCGCTGCTTGTTCCCGCTGCCGGTCTGACCACGCTGCTCCTGTTCGCCTGGCTGATCAGCCTGCTCAGCCGAGGCGTCGTGTTGCTGTTCTTCCGGCGCGCTGCTGCCAAAACCCAGACGCTCTGGGACGACAAGCTGCTGGAGCACAAGGCCATCAAGCGGATGGTTCAGGTCACGCCGGCCGTCGTCACCTATCTTGGCGCGCCCTTGGTGCCGGAGCTGAGCGACGCCATGGTCGAAGTGGTGCGCAACGTCAGTGTGGCGTACATGGCGCTGATGGTCGTGCTGGCGCTCAACGGCCTGCTCAGCGCGGTCAACGACCTGTACGAAACCAGAGACGGGCACATACGGAAGCCGATCAAGAGCTACATCCAGATCAGCAAGATCGTGCTGTTCATCTTTGGCGGCGTGTTCGCGATCGCGGCACTGCTCGACAAGTCCCCGCTCATCCTGCTGTCCGGCTTCGGCGCGCTGACCGCAGTGATCCTGGTGGTGTTCAAGGACACGCTGCTCTCTCTGGTCGCCAGCATCCAGCTGTCCAGCCTCAACATGCTGCGCGTCGGCGACTGGATCGAGATGCCGGACTACAACGCCGACGGCGACGTCATCGACGTCGAGCTGCACACGGTGCGGGTGCAGAACTGGGACAAGACCATCACCACGATTCCGACGCACAAGTTCATTTCAGACTCCTTCAAAAACTGGCGCGGCATGTCGCTCGCCGGTGGCCGGCGCATCAAGCGGGCGCTCATGATCGACCAGCAGTCCATTGCCTTCCTGACCGATGAGCAGATCGAACACTTTCAGCGCTTCACGCTGCTGCGGGAGTACCTGGCGAACAAGACCGAAGAGCTGCGCGCCTACAACGCAGCCCTCGGCGGCGTCGACGATGCGGTCAACCTGCGCCGGCTCACCAACATCGGCACCTTCCGGGCTTACCTGTTCAGCTATCTGAAAAACCATCCGGAGATCCACGATCATATGACGCTGCTGGTACGTCAGCTGGAACCGACCCCGGAAGGTCTGCCCGTAGAGCTTTACTGTTTTACCACCACCGTGCAGTGGGGGGAGTACGAGCGCATTCAGAGCGATCTGTTTGACCACGTCTACGCGATATTGCCGGAGTTCGGGCTCAGGGCCTACCAGCACCCGAGCGGCGCGGACCTGATGGCGTTGCCGCAGCGGTTGCGTCCCGTAGCGGCTGCCGCTGATTCGGCCCTGGAGTAGTCCGGGCTGCCTGCCACCGCCTCGCTAGCGGGGCAACACTTCGACCGGCAGGTTTGAATAGCCCCGCACAAAGTTCGAGGTAATCCGCTCGGGCCGGCCCAACACCCGTACCTGGGCGAAGCGCTGCTGAATCTCCTCCCAGAGGATTCGCAGCTGCAGCTCAGCCAGCCGATTGCCCATGCAGCGATGCAGGCCGTAACCGAAGGACAGGTGGGAGCGGGCATTGGCGCGCTCGATGTCGAGTTGCTCACCGCCGGGGAACACCGTCTCGTCGCGATTGCCCGACAGGTACCACATGACGACCTTGTCGCCCTGGCGAATCGTCTTGTCGCCCACCTCGACATCGGTCAGGGCCGTGCGCCGCATATGCGCCAGCGGCGTCTGCCAGCGGATGATCTCTGCCACCATGTTGGGGATCAGCTCCGGGGCTTCATGCAGGCGCTGGTACTGCTCCGGATACTGGTTCAGCGCCAGCACACCGCCGGTCATGGAGTTCCGGGTCGTGTCGTTGCCGCCCACAATCAGCAACAGGACGTTGCCCAGCAGCTCCCGGGAAGACATGTCAGCCGTGGCCGGATTCTGCGCCAGCATGGAGATCAGGTCGTGGCCGGTTCGCCCCTGCTTGCGGGCCTCAAACAGCTCTGTGAAACAGGCAAGGCACTCCATCAGCTCTGCGTCGCGCTGAGCCAGGCTGGCCACGACCCCGGTCTCGACCCCGCCCGTCGCTACGTCCGACCAGCGGGTCAGCCGGGCTCGCTCTTCGAAGGGGAAGTCAAAGAGCGTCGCCAGCATCTGCGTCGTCAGCTCGATCGACACCCGGTCGACCCAATTAAAGGGCTCCCGCAACGGCAGGCTGTCGAGCACCTTGGCCACACGTCCGCGAATGAGTGGTTCCATAGCCGCCAGGTTTCGGGGCCCGGCGACCGGCGCCACGCTTTTGCGGTGCGCGTCGTGCAGCGGTGGGTCCATGGCAATGAAGCTCGGGTAGAGCCGCTCCGGAACCTGGTCTGCGATCGTGATGTTGTCCTGGGAGGAAAAGCGCTGGTGGTCCGTGTCCACCGCCTTGATCGCGTCGAAACCCGTCAGCGACCAATAGGGGCCACCAAAGCTCGTCTCGTGGTAGTGGACCGGGTCCTCACGACGCAACCGCTCCAGCAGCGCGAGCACCGTGTTGGTTCGGAACAGATTCCAGTTCGCCGGGTCCAGCTCGGCCAGCGGCGCGCGGGCAATCCGCGCCTGCTCCGCCTGCTGCAGCGCGGGATCTTCAAAAGGCAGTTCGGTCAGAAGTCGGGCACTCATCGCACCAACATAGCGAATGTGCAGCCTGCGAGCCACCGGCAGCGCCCGGCAGCCGCGAAGCGATCAGGCGGCCCTTTGCCGATAGTTGCGACGTCCGGGCACATAGGTTGCGACCTTTGGCACGTCCTGACTCAGCAGGCACAGATCTTCGAGCCCGTGCTCGGTGCATCCAGCACGCACCTGATCCAGCAGCTGCTCGGCAACCGGGGCCGAGGTAATGCAGCGCAGCACGCTGTATTCGTGATTCACCAGCGCGCCGGCGCGCTCGGAGTCCTGCTCCCGGCCCGCATAGCGGGCATGGTGAACGTTGAGCCCCGGGGCGCCCGCGTTGAGCAGCAGATCCATCAGCGCGGCCGCGTCGTCGCGGCTGACAAAGGCGGTCACCGCCCGCTGGCTCTCCAGTACCGCGCCGTGGCGCTCCAGCAGGTCGATACCGGCGCCGCGGCCCTCGCCAAGGTCCACGGTCCCTTGATCGCGCCAGTGGGTATGTCCCGCCAGGTGATCGATGGCGTTGATCACCTGCTGCATGTTGGCATCGTAGTGGTGATGCGAGACCCGGCTGGGCAAGTTGTAGAGCCCGGCGGTAACGGGCATGCGGTACATGAAGCCGCGCCCGGGCAGGTGCAGCTGCCCGGCCTTCGCCATGGCGTTGAACACTTCTTCGACGTCTGCCGTATCGGCCATGACCAGCAGGACTTCCTTCTCCAGCTCTTTGGTAATGCGCAGCCAGCCGAGCCGGTCACGCAGGCCGCGGCCCTCGCTGTAGTAAACGATCGGGCCATGGGCACCGGCATCCATGGCCGCGCGCGCGACCCGTTCTCCCGCCGCGTGGCTGACGATGCAGTAGATGACCTGCAGCGAGTCCTTGACCGCATCCGGCGTCGTACGGCCCGCCACATCCGTTGCGCCGCGCCAGAGACGAAACTGGCTGCCGACCAGGGTCTGGTCGCAGGGCGTGCTGAACACGGCGCCGGTTGCCTGCAGGTCGAGACGCCCGGCCTGCACGAGGTCCGCCACCACCGAATCAACATCGGTCTCCGGCACCAACATCTGCACCATAGTGCGAGCCGGGCTCACGGCCGGCAGCCAGCGGCTGCGCCAGTGGTCGCGCACCAGGGTGCCGCGGGCTTTCCAGACCAGGGCATTGGCGCTGTCGCGCTTCAGGACGGACTCAATCATCTCGTTGGCGTTGCGCGTCGGCGAGATCGCCGACACCGTGGCGTAGCTTTGCGGGGCATTGTCCATCAGGCAGTTACCTCTGCAGAAACCAGTTCCGGATCGTCGCTCACAGCTTCCGCGTCCCGAGCCGCCTGCTCCCGCCGCTGGGTAAAGAGCCCAACAGCCAGCACCGTGGTGATCGGGCCTACGGAGGCCAACGCCAGGATGCCGAAGCCGTCACTGACCCCAGGGACGTTGGCACCGATGCCCAGCCCCATGGCCAGCACCAGCGGCACGGTAATCGGGCCGGTGGTGACGCCGGCACTGTCCCAGCCAAAGTTGACGAAGCTGTGCGGGGCGCGCCAGGTCAGATACAGCACAAACAGATAAGCCGGTGCGAGCAGGCTCATGAGCGGCAGGTTGTAGGCCATCTTGACCACGCCGGCGCCAATGCCCAGCCCCACACCCATGGCGACGCTCTGCATCAGCAACTTCTTGCGGAACGCGCCCACGGTAATGCGCTCGACGGTGTCACCCAGCGCGTTCAACGCCGGCTCCGCCAGCGTCGCCCCGTAGCCCAGGAAGAAAGCAAAGACCACCGCCAGCACTTTCCCCCACTCGCCGCCGGGAAACAGCGCCGCTTCCGGTTCGGTCTGCCCCCAGGGCACGATCTCGGCAAAGGCCAGGGGAATGTTGCTGCCCAGCTGGCCGCCGAGGGGCGTTAGGCCGAGCGCGATCCCGAGGCCAAACAGCGCCATACCGGCGAGCGCAAAGGCAACGCCGACACCGACATCCTGCGCCTGCTCGAGCTTTTGCCGCAGCACCACGCGCAACACGAAATAGAGAAAGATGCACAGCGGCACGATGGCGCGCAGCGCCTCTTTGAACGCCTGCCAGAGCTGATCGGCCAGCGGCGTAGAAGCATCCCAGCTTTCAGCGCTGACAAACGCAATAGACCGGGTGTCTGACTTCTGAATCATGACCTGCGGGGCATCCATCACAATGCGTCCGTTCTCGAGCGTCGTGGCCTGGCTGTCGAACACAAACTCGTAACCCTCAGGCAGTCGCCCGCTTTGCTGGTAGTGCAGGAACTCCGACTGGGTAATAGCGTGCCGCGGACGATCATTGGTGACCCGCGCCACCGCCGACGCGGCGCTTGCTGGCGCTTCGACCTGCACCGGACCGGTGTAGCGGGCCGCGCCGTAGTAATCCGCAGCCGAGTAGTGATACAGCGACAGCAGCAGGACCGCCAGAATGGGGAACAGGGAAGCCAGGGTCACAATGCCGAATCCGGAGTGACCGCCGCTGCCGGAGCCGCTGCTGACAACCCGACACACGCCAATGCCGAGGGCCAGCACCAGAGGTACCGTGACCGGGCCGGTAGTGACCGCGCCGCAGTCCCAGGCCAGGCCCAGGACATCGTTCAGCTCCGGTACCTGGGTAAAACCAAGCGACAGCGCCAGGAGCACGGCAACGGCGGGAATCGCCAGGTATTTCAGCGGCCAGGCATAGAAGAAGCGCAGCACGCCGAGCAACACCGCCAGACCCACCCCGGCGCCCACAGAACTCACCAGCTGTCCGGAGAAATCGTTGAGCAGGCTGAAAAGCAGCGGCGCGTCGTCAGGCCGGACCCCGGACCCGGCCGCCTTCAGCACAGCGATCGCGGGTTCTGCGAAGGTCGCACCCACGCCCAGCAGGAAAGCAAACAGCAGGATGACCGGCATCGCGCTATTCCGGGGCAACACACTGCCAATGATCTCGCCGAGCGGCATGAGCCCCAGCCGCAGGCCTTCCATAAAGAACATCAGGCCAACGGCGACGATCAGAATGCCAACTGCAATCATGGCGGCATAGACGATCGGCAGCTGCAGGATGAACACCTGAAACAACAGCAGATAGGCAACGATGAACCAGATGCCGTTGATCTGCTCCATGAAGTTGCGCCGCACGTAGGGCATCAGCACGCGGAGCGTGTCTCTCAGGCCAAGTCTGAAGCGCTCGCTGCCCGCGGGCGTCTGGGGTTGTTCGGCCATCTTCTGCCCGCCTGCCATGATCCGTCGATGCCCTATCGGCGCGACGACAAAAAACTTGAGCGGACCCCAACCGCACCGTGCGCTGGTGCCCGGCGCGCCCCATCCGCATACTTGCCCTTTTGCCGCCGGCCCCCGCATGCGCATTGTCAGCTGGAACGTCAACGGCCTCCGGGCCTGTGCTCGCAAGGGGTTTCTGCAGGTGCTGAAGCGTCGGCGGATCGACGTGATGGCCCTGCAGGAAGTCCGGGCCTTTCCGGAACAGTTGGACCTCGCCCTGCGGGCGCCAAAGGGTTGGCACAGCGTGTTTCACCCGGCCGAGCGCCCGGGCTACAGCGGCGTGGCCATCTATAGCCGAGCGCAACCAGATCGGGTGGAGCTGGGTCTGGGAATCCCGCGCTTCGACGCCGAGGGGCGGTTCATCATGGCCCACTTCGGTCGCACCGCTATCGCCAGCGTTTATTTCCCCAAAGGCAGCGGCAAAGATCGCGACAACAGCCGCGTGCCCTACAAGCTCGACTTTTACAAAGCGGTGTTCCACCGCATCTCTGCCGCGCGCCGGCGCGGGCCCGTGTTCGTGACCGGGGACTACAACACCGCCCACCGCGAGATCGACCTGGCGCGGCCCAAAACCAACAAGCGCGCCAGCGGCTTCCTGCCCGAGGAGCGCGACGAGATGAGCCGCTGGCTCGATGCGGGCTGGGTAGATACCTTTCGCGCCGCCCACCCGGACCAGCCCGGTCACTACAGCTGGTGGCGGCAGTTTGGCGGCGCCCGGGAGGCGAACGTGGGCTGGCGCATCGACTACGTGCTGGCCTCGCCGTCCGGCGCCCGGCAGGTTAAGCAGCCCTTTATCTGGCCCGCCGTCACCGGCAGCGATCACTGCCCGGTTGGCGTGGATCTGATGCCTTGAACACCGCTCCGACGGGCGCCTCAGCCCACAGCAGGCTCGCGTATCGCAAGGACATCGACGGGCTGCGCGCGGTCGCGGTCGTGCCGGTGGTGTTGTTTCACGCCGGTATCGACGTCTTCTCCGGCGGCTATGTCGGCGTTGACGTGTTCTTCGTCATCAGCGGTTACCTGATCACGGCCCTCATCGTGCCGGAGATCGCCGGTGGCCAGTTCAGCTACCGAGACTTTTACGAGCGCCGGATCCGGCGCCTGTTTCCCGCGCTCTTCGCCATGCTCGCTCTGTGCTGTGCAGCCGCGTTCTGGCTACTCATGCCCTTTGAGCTGGAAGACTTCGGCCAGAGTGTCTCGACCACCAGCCTGTTCAGTGCCAACTTCCTGTTCCTGAGCGAAGAGGGCTACTTCGAAGGTCCCGCCGAGCAGAAGCCGCTCCTGCACACCTGGTCCCTGGCTGTGGAGGAACAGTACTACCTGCTGTTCCCCCTGCTGCTGGTGCTGCTCCGCCGCACCGGCGGCCGCTACCTGGCCGGCACCGCCATCGTGTTGGCAGCGTCCCTCGCCTGGAGCATCTACGGCGCGCTGGCCTATCCGAGCGCCACCTTCTACCTGTTGCCCGGCCGAACCTGGGAGCTGCTGCTGGGATCGGTGCTGGCCATCTGGCATCTGCAGCGCTCGCCTGCTGCGACAACCCCGGACCCAGGTCTCGCCACTGCCGTGACGCACGCAGCGGCGGCGGCCGGTGGCCTGGCAATGATTATGTACGCCGTGTTTACCTATGACAGCACGACCGTCTTTCCCGGCGCAGCGGCGCTGCTGCCCTGCGGGGGCACCGCGCTGCTGATCCACAGCGGCAGCGCCGCACCATCTGCCGTGAGTCGAATGCTCGCCTGGCCGCCGTTGGTGTTCATTGGCCTCATCAGCTACTCGCTGTATCTGTGGCACTGGCCAGTGATCGTCTTCAGCAAGCACTACCTGATTCGCGCCCCGTTGCCGGGGGAAGTACTGGCAATGATTGTCGTCTCCCTGGTGCTGGCCGTGCTGTCCTGGCGCTACGTGGAGCGACCCTTTCGGGGACGCGCCGGCTGGCTGACCCAGCGCGGGCTGTTTCGCGTCACCGGCGCGGTCATGACAGTCGCCATCGCAATCGGCTTGCTCTACGACGAGAGCGAAGGTCTGCCCGGCCGGCTCGCCCCGGACGTGCAGCAGATCGCGGCCTTTGCAGAAGACAAGCCGCCGGAGCGGCGGCGCTGCGAAGGCATTGATCCGGCACAGCTGAGCTATGAGCGGCTGTGCCGCATCACCGCGGTCGACACGCCGCCCAGCTTTCTGTTCTGGGGCGACTCCCACGCCGGTGTGCTGATGCGAGCGGCGCGCAGCGCGGCCACGGATCGGGGCCTGAACGGCCTGAACGCGACGACTAACGGCTGCCCGCCACTGCTGAACCTGACTAACGTGCAGCGCGATCGGGACGGGATCTGCCTGGACTACAACGACGCCGTCCTGCAGCTGCTGCAGGATCGTCCGGAGTTGCACACGATCATTCTCATGGGCCGCTGGGCCCGCTACGCCGAAGCCACGCCCTACGGCCAGGAGTCCGGCAACCCGCTGTTTATGCGGACCCGGGATCAGGCCGCCAGCACGGTGGCTGGCAACCGCGCCATGGTCGGCGAGGCCTACACGCAAACGCTGGAGCAGCTGCGCCGCCTGGGCCGACGGGTGATCGTGCTCGGGCCACTGCCGGAGATCGGACACCTGGTGCCCAACAGCATGGCCAAAGCCACCCATCTGAGCCGCCCGGTAGAGCTGCGCCTGCCCCGGCGCGCCTTTGACGCTCGCAACCGCTTCGTCATCCCGATGCTGGCCGCCGGGGCTGCTGACACCGCTCAGTGGGTGCCCATGCAGGAAGCGCTATGCGACGCTGACTGGTGCAGAATTCAACAACACGGCTTGCCGCTCTACAGCGATGACGATCATCTTTCCAGCGTCGGTGCCGATCTCTACATCCCGCTGTTCGGCCAGCTGCTCGACGCCCCACGCCAGGAGGCCATGCCATGATCGAAACCGTCTCCCCGGAAACCGTTGGCCTGTGCAGCGACCGCTTGCAACGGGTCACGGATTGGCTGGAACGCCAGGTCGACCGTGAGCGTCTGGCCGGCGCCTCGGTCCTGATTGGCCGTCGCGGCCACCGGGCCTTCACGGCCTGTGCGGGCCGCCGGGCCCTGGACGCGGTCGCACCCTTCGACACGGACACGGTGGTCCGCATCTACTCTATGACGAAGCCGGTCACGAGCATCGCCGCGATGATGTGCTACGAGCGCGGCTGCTTCGCCCTGGACGATCCGGTATCGCAGTACCTGCCCGCCTTTGCGGAGATGACCGTGTGGGAAGGCGGCGAGCTGGCCAATGTCCGGCCGGCCCGCACCGCTATGACCGTCAAACACCTGCTCACCCATACCGGCGGGCTGACCTACGGCTTCATGCGAGCCAACGCGGTGGACGCGGCCTATCGCAAGTGCGACATCGAGTTCCCGGGCGATGGCGGCACTCTGGCGGAGATGGTGGACCGGCTGGCAACGCTGCCACTGATCTGCGAGCCCGGCAGCGGCTGGAACTACAGCGTATCGACGGACGTGCTCGGTCGGCTGGTAGAGATCTGGTCCGGCATGCCGCTGGATCGCTGCTTCCGGGAATGGATCCTGGAACCGCTGCGCATGACGGATACGGCGTTCACTGCGCGCCCGGAGCAGATCGAGCGGCTTGCGGCCTGCTACGTGCCTGCCCGGGGCGGCGGCATGGCCGACGTCGCGGCCGGCGGCAGCACGCCCCAGGCAGAGCGCGGTGGCCTCAAGCTTGCCGAAAGCGCAGCCGACAGCCGATTTCTGGCTCCCACCCAGCGCTTCTCTGGCGGCGGCGGTTTGCTTTCGACCCTGGCGGATTACGCGCGCTTCTGTCAGATGCTGCTGAACGAGGGCACCCTGGACGGGGCCCGCCTGCTCAGCCCGACCACCGTGCGCTACATGCGCAGCAACCAGCTGCCGAACGGCGGCGATATGGCGTCTATGGGACAGCCGGTCTGGAGCGAGACCAGCTACGACGGGATCGGGTTCGGCCTGGGTTTCGCTGTCGTGCTGGACCCAATCAAAGCCAGCATCATCACCCATCCGGGCGAACATCACTGGGGTGGCGCCGCAAGCACGTTCTTTTGGGTGGATCCGCAGGCCGATCTCTACGCAGTGTTCCTGACCCAGCTCATGCCCTCGTCGACCTACCCGATCCGGCGCGAGCTACGCACGCTGGTGTATCAGTCGATTATCGACTAGCGGCTTCGACCTGGGGCACCACCGCTGCGCGCTCTTGGACAACCGCGACCGGCGGTCGCGCCAGCAACCAGGCCTCGGCTTCTGCAGTCTCGGGAAACGCTGGCTGCATCATCACCGTCTCGTAGGTGTCTCGGAACACACGGGTTTGCGACAGCTCATCAAAGGTCGCGATCATATCGTCCGCATCTGCCCCCCAGAGTTTCCAGCAGCAGGCGACATAGCTGCGAATCACATGGAGCAAGCGCAACGGCACCGGCCGGTCCGCAGTGGCTTGCGCCAGCCGCCGATCCGCATGCAGAAAAAAGGCAGCGCCGCCCCAATACAGACGCACATGTCCCCCGGTGCGGTCCAGCGCGCGGCTGTGCTCGGGTATTGGCAGGCCGTGCCCGCGGCTTGAGCTGCGCCCCCGGGCGAAGCGTTCGCCCAGCTTGTCGACCGCTGACTGCCAGCTGCGGACGCCATTCAGATACATGATCTGGTACTGCAGATAGCTGGCAATGCCCTCGGCAAACCAGCGGCTGTCTTCTCCCAGGTAGGGAAACAGCAAGTGCGACAACTCGTGCGAAGCTGTCCAGTCGGCGCGCAGCGCCGCCGCGCCGTGGGACAGATCCACGTGAAAGTGAACAGCCGGCACCGGGTATTTGACCGTGTTTGCCCAGGGCACTGGCGAGGTGCTGCTGCGCCTTCGGTGCAGGTAAAAGTGAGACTCGTAGGGCAGCGGCCCGATCAGCCGCACGACCCCGCGCTGCACGCCCGTCAGCCAGCCTTTGATCAGCGCCTGCTCCGGTGCGTCGAAGGAGTCCGGCCAATGCCAGGCGATCGCCCCCGCCTTACCGAGCGCGAGCGAAGGCACGGCCATGCAGAACAGCAGCACAGGCAGGCAAAGGCGCAAGTTCGCGGGCATACGGGGGTTCGGCAGATTCACGCTCTCGATCATACGCACCGGTTGTGAGTGCGCCGTAGCCAGTGCTTCAATGTCGCAGCTTTCAGCGCCGAGACTTTCAGATGTCTGACAACGCCAACGCAAACTTTACGGAAGAGGTCAGGGCGTTTCTGGCGACCGCGCTGACCGACGATCTGCGCCGCGCAGGCGCGCTGGACGCGGGGATCTACGCCGAACGACCGGTCGCCATGGCCTGGCACCAGAAGCTCAACGCGCGGGGCTGGGCCGTTCCCGCCTGGCCGCTGGCCTACGGCGGTACGGGCTGGAGCGCAGCTGAGCACCGGATTTTCGAGCGCGAGCTGACCCTGGCCGACGCGCCCATCATCACGCCGAACGCGACGCGCATGGTCGGCCCGGTGGTCATGGCCTTTGGCACCGCCGCCCAGAAGGACGAGTATCTGCCGCGCATTCGCAGCGGCGAAGATTGGTGGGCCCAGGGCTATTCCGAGCCCGGCTCCGGCTCGGACCTTGCGTCCCTGCAGTGCCGGGCGGATCGGGTCGGCGATGAGTACCGGATCAACGGCACCAAGATCTGGACCACTCACGCCCAATGGTCGAACAAGATGTTCGCTCTGGTGCGCACTGACAACAGCGGCAAGCCACAACGCGGTATTACCTTCCTGCTGTTCGACCTCGACCTGCCAGGCATCAGCATCAAGCCGCTCATCTCGATCTCCGGCGATCACGAGCTGAACCAGGTGTTCTTTGACGACGTGCGTGTGCCTGTCAGCGGCCGGCTCGGTGACGAGGACGATGGCTGGACCGTCGCCAAATACCTGCTGCAGCACGAGCGCGGTGGCCGGCACTCAACGCGCCTGGGCGTCCGGCTGCAACGGTTACGGGAACTGAGCGACGACCCGGCAACGGGGGCGGCGCCGTTGAACGCCCAGTCCGGCTTCAGCGCCAGGCTGCACAGCGCCGAAATTGCCCTCGCATCGCTTGCGGCCTTCGAAAGCCGGGTGTTCGGCGCGCTGGACGAGGGCAGCACCACCGGCGCGATGTCGTCCGTGCTCAAGATCAAGGCTATGGAGCTGAAACAGCAGATCACCGAGCTCGCCATCGAGGCGGTGGATCACTACGCCCTGCCCTATCAGCCCCAGGCGCGGGACTGGCAGGCGCCCGCCGCGCCGATCGGTCCCGGCGCGGCGCTGACGGCCATGCCGCAGTACCTGAACGATCGGGCCGCATCGATCTACGCCGGCTCGAACGAGATCCAGCGCAACATTCTCGCCAAGGCCAGCCTGGGGCTCTAAGCTGGGCCTACGGAGGAGCCAGCTATGGATTATCGCAAGCCCGTCAATCTGAACAGCCCGGAGTTCGTCAACCACAAGTACGAGCTGTTCGAAGAAATCCGCGAGCACCATCCCGTTCTGCGCGCCAAAATCAGTGTCCTGTCCGTCTGGGTCATTTCCCGCTACGCGGACTGCACGCAGCTCCTGAAGGATCCCCGGGCCCTGCGCAATCGCAGCCGCGCGACCGGCGGTCGCCGGCTGCCGTTCCCGACGCCCAAGTCCCTCGCCCCGCTGATGGACATGATGATCACCGAAGACGACCCGAATCACCGCCGGCTGCGCAACCTGGTGCGCGAGCCTTTCAAGCCGCAGGCCATGACCGCTCTGGCTGACGGTATCGAGCAGACGTGCCACGAGCTGCTCGACACCGCAGCCAAGCGGCCGGACTTTGAGCTGATCCGGGACTACGCCCTGCCGCTGCCGACGCGCGTTATCGCGCGGATGATTGGGGTGCCGGAGCCGGCAATGGCGAATTTTCAGGGCATCTTCAAGCTGGCCGGAGAAGGCTTTAGCGGCTGGAAAATTTTGCGCACGGTCTTTTTCGATATGCCGGCTATGGTCCGGGTGGTGCGCGAGCTGATCCACGACAAGCGCAGCAACCCCGGCGATGACCTGCTGACCCGACTGCTTGAGGCCGAAGATGCGGGGGAGCGGCTGACGGAAGACGAGATCGTCTCGCTCGTGTTCCTGTTAGTGGTCGCGGGTTTCGAGACGACGGTGCACTTGCTGACGAATGGCACCCTGACTCTGCTGCAGCATCCGGAGCAGCTCGACAGGCTCCGCGCCGACGATGCCCTGTACGCACCCGCGATCGAAGAGATTCTGCGCTTTCGGGGCCCGGTCCTGAGCACCAAGCCAAACTACCTGAGCGAACCGCTCACCATGCACGGTGTGACCATGCCCCGGGGCGCGCCGGTCATGCCGCTGCTGGGCGCAGCCAACCACGACCCGGCGGTCTTCGACGCGCCGGAACGTTTTCTGATTGACCGAACCCCCAATCACCATCTGGGCTTTGGCCACGGCGTGCACTTCTGCCTGGGCGCACATCTGGCGCGGCTCGAGGCCCGGATCGGGCTTCGGGTGTTGCTGGAGCGGTCGCCTCGCCTGGCCCTGGCCGTGCCCGAGAGCGAGCTGACGCTGCAGAACCTGCCCGGCTGGCATCGGCACAACGCGCTGCCGTTGCGGCTGTAAGGTTCCCGGGGACAAGGCCCGTTCGCTACCTTGACAGTCCGGGGGGCGGCACGGGAAGCTCCTGCCCGGAAAACAGCAATCAGGAAAGGGACCAGGAACCATGACCAATCGCAACGTAGCAGGTCCCGGATATCGTCGCGGCATTGCCGTCGCTGCAGCGACAGCGCTGCTCGCCGCCTGCGCCGGCAGCCCCAATGCGGGCACAACGGCAGGTGCCAGCGAAGCCGCAACCGCCGCAGCATCGGCAACGACGGAAACGCCGCGGGTGCAGACCGGCAACGGCATCAACAACCGTATCGAGACTGACGGCATTCGCCGCGATGGCAGAACCTTTGTGGTCCCGGAAGTGCAGATCGAAAACAACGGCTGGCTGGTGCTGCATCCGTTCCGCGATGGCCGTCCGGTCGGCGAGATCTACGCCGGCGCCACCTACCTGCCCCGGGGCACCCACCAGAATGTTGCGGTGACCGCGCAAACGGTGCCCATGCCAGAAGCCGGCACCATGTTCATCGTCATGCTGCACAGCGACGTCAACAACGACGAGATGTTCGACTTCGTGTTCGTCGACGAGGTGAACGTCGCCGACAAGGCCGTCTTTGAAGGCGGCAAGATGATCGGTCACCCGATCGCCGCGCCCTAGCGTCGGGCCCGGCGCTTGCGCAGATGGTAGGTCAGCGCGGCCTCGAAGCAGTCGCACAGCGCATCTTCCGGCAGGGGCTCGGCCAGCGGCAACAACAGGGCCCGGTTGCCGACAAAACGCAGTTCGGGCCAGCGGGTCCGGAAGTCATCCACCAGCGTCGTCTGGCAGTTAAAGTACACACCCATGCAGTCCGGCGTTTTCGGCGACCAGGCAATGCGCACAGTGCTGCCGCTTTTGCTGGCTTCGGTCAGCCAGGCCGGCTCCCCCCACTTCAGAGTCTCCGTCAACTCGCCCACGCCATCGGCAACCTGGGCTGTCTCCAGCAGCCAGCGGCGCAGGGTGCGCAGGGCCCGCCGGCCCGGCGGGGGATAGCCGGCGATGGCGCCGGAAACCGCTTCGCTCAGCGCCGGCAAGCGCGCCACCGCTAGCGCGCCGGGCTCGAGGCGGGCAGCGGTTCGGTGCCTGTCGCTGCGTCGCCAAACAGTGCGTCGAGATGCTTGCCGGGCAACGGCTGGGTGAGCTTCGAGACTGTGAAAGTCGCAAGGATGGACATGAACTCGCCAATCGCCGCACAGGAGTAAGGATTCGGGCCCTCGTCGTAGAGCCACTGCGCGACATCGCGCAGGGTGCCGACCGGTAACCAGCCCGGGTCCAGGCTCTGCGTAATCAGGCAGGCAAAAACGCCAAAGCCCATGAGCAGGCCGGCGTAAGCCCCGTAGCGCGTCACGCCGCGCCACAGCGCGCCGACCACCAGCGGCCCGGCAAAGGCCGCCATCATGCCGCCGTTGCCGATCCAGACAATGATCGCGATGTTGGTGTCCAGCATGGCCCAGGCGAGCGCCATGCACAGCACCAGCACCACCACCGTCGCGACCCGGCTAATGAGCAGCACCCGTTGGTCCAGCGTCTCGGCATCCTCCTGCCGGGCACCGCGCTGAGCGCGCCAGGGCACCCAGGTGCGCCGGTACAGGTCATTCGCAACGATCTGTGACGACGACACCACCAGGCCATCAGCGGTACTCATGATTGCCGACAGCACGGCAACGCCGATCAGCGCCGCAAGCCAGGTCGGAAAGAACTCGAGGAACAGCATAGGCAACGCCGCGTTCGGCGTAGCGCCCTCGGCATAGAGCGCATCCCCCAGCACCGCGCGCGCCAGCAGGCCTGCGATACCGATCATGGCCATCGTGAGCCCAAACAGAAAAGCGAGTTTGACGAACTGCGGCTGGCCGCCCCGATCCTTGAGCGCCCAGAGCTTGTTCCCCAGATGCGGCAGCAACCCCAGCGGCATGTGCGCGAAGATAATGGCAACGATCGACCACCAGGACTGGTACAGCGGCGTGCTGGGGTTCAGCGGCGTCACCAGGTTCGGATCCTGCGCCTGCAACTGCTCGGTGAGCGTGCTCAGCCCGCCGTCCAGCCCGTAGCCCATCAGAAACAGCACAATGATCAGCACGGCCAGGGCCAGCATCATGAGCCCCTGAATGCCGTCCGTCAGGATGTCTGCGTGCGCGCCGCCCAGGACCACGTAAACGAGCAGCACGACGCTGGTGATGATCAGCGCCCAGCCTGGCGACAGGCCCAGCAAAATCTCGAACATCACCAGGCCGCTCACCAGCTGGCCCGCCAGGTAAAAGAACAGCACCAGAGACATGAGGGAGACCAGCACACGAATGCCGTCGGACTGGTAGCGATCACCCAGATACTCCGGGATTGACCGGTTGCCAAACCGGTCACCGGCGGTGGCGATCAGACGCATGCAAATCAGCACCCCGAAGTACAGGCCAATCGGGTACAGGAAATTGCTCCAGTTCGCGGCGTAGCCCCACTCGTAGGACAGCGCCGGCGAGCCCAGAAAGGTCGCGCCGCTGGCGGTTGAGGCGGCGAAAGCGAACGCCAGGAACACCGGGCCGTAGCTGCCCCGGGCGGTGGCAAAATCATCGGCGTGGCGGATCCGGCGCTGCGCGTACAGGCCGATGGCGACCATCGCGCAGACGTAAAGGACCAGAAACAGCCAGGACCAGGCAATTAGGGACATCGAAGCTCAGTTTCGGTTGCGCAGAGTCGCCAGACTACGCAAATCTGGGAGAATTGCGAAAGCCAGTGATCGCCTTCCTGGAGCTTATGAGGAGCCCCCAAGATGCCCAAGACAGACGGCCCGAGCGACGAAAAAAAAGAGCGCACCGGTCAGTTCCGACTTTACGAGGAATACGTACGGCCCACCGAGCCTGAAGTACTGGCCGCTGCCAGCCAGGCCCGAGAGCGGATGAATCGGCGACGCAGTGTCCGGGACTTCTCTCCGGAACCGGTTCCCAAAGCGGTCATCGAGCAATGCCTGCTTGCGGCATCCAGCGCGCCAAGCGGCGCGAACCAACAGCCGTGGCAATTCGTCGCGGTCCGCGACCCCGCCATCAAGGCCAGGATTCGGGAAGCCGCAGAAGCAGAAGAGCGACGCTTCTACCAGGACCGGGCATCCAAAGCCTGGCTGGAAGATCTCGCACCGCTCGGTACCGACTCGCACAAACCGTTCCTGGAAACCGCCCCCTGGTTGATCGCGGTATTCGCCCAGAAATGGCACGTCGATTCGCTAGGCGTCAAGCACAAGCACTACTACGTGAACGAGAGCGTTGGCTTAGCCACCGGGTTACTGATAGCAGCGCTACACGAAGCTGGCCTTGCGTCTTTGACCCATACGCCGTCACCCATGGCGTTTTTGCGCGAGGTGTTGCAACGACCAGATACAGAACGGCCCTTCCTGCTCCTCGTCACAGGCTATCCGGCACCCGAGACCAAGGTGCCGGATATCAAGCGAAAGTCGCTAAGCGAGTTTGCGACTTTCCGCTAGGGCCCAAAGCTAGGGCGCAGGTGCTTGCGGGTGCTCGTCCTCTTCCTGCTGCCAGGGCCGTTCTTCAGGCGGCTCAAACTCCAGCGCACGCACGGCATCAATCAGACCCTTGCCCCAGGTCGCGTCAAAACCCCTCCTGCCACGGTCAAGCGCAGTACGACGCAGTGTTAGCCGCACTGCCCAGTTCGGCAGGCCTGGCCGCGCGTCGAGGATGAGCGCGGCCACTGCGGCTGCGTGAGGAGCCGACGCTGAGGTACCGAAAAAGGTTGTCGGAAATCCGCCGAAACCCGTTACAGACACCCCATCTGTCGCCGTAAGGGTCGGGGTCAGCCGGGCCTCATCGACGACCTTGCCCTGACGGGTAAAGAAGATTCGGGAGGGCCCCCGGCTGCTGAACGGCTCGATGATGTCCAGCATCGGGTTTGGCTCATCGCCCTGATTAACCACGGCGCCGGTCGCTGCGACAGAGATCGCGCCTCGTGCTGCGGCATGGCCCCAGACACTGCCACGGGCGATGCTGAAATCCTCTGGAGAATTAACGCTGAAGAACCCATTAAAGTTGATCTCAAGGAGCTTCTCACGACCGCTAAACCGATCAATCACGATAAAGAACTGCTCGATCGCGCCAAAGGGGTCTGTGAGATCCTGGTTGTTCACGACGAAGGCGATTTCCAGGGGGTCGTCATCTCCGTCCTGAAGTTCGATGCCGTTGCCGCCAAGGGGAAAGATGGGCTCGATATCATCCGTAGGGTCCGGATCCGCTTCTCCGGCAAGGAAGCCCAGGCGATCGAACAGGTAGATATCGTAATCGTTCCGTGATTTTCCGAAACGGTCGTTCCACTGCAGGAAAGCGGCGAAAAAGTTGCCGCCGCTGGCAACCAGCCCGGCCCAGTCAACGTCTGAGGGACCGCCGGCCGCGACACCAAAATCGTGCAGGTTGACAAAAGGTGCGGCGATATCGGTACCCGGCGAAACATCCCGGAAGGGTGTTTCGTAGTGATCGAGAGCGCCGTTACCGGCCGAGCTGAAATAGATCGCGCCGTTAACGAATGCGGCGTCCACCGCCTTCGCAACAGGACCATCCTCGAAGTAGGGCTCCGTGAGGAACGCGACATCATCGACAATGACGTCACAGTTTGCGATTTCCGACAGATAGGTAATCGAGTCAGCAAGGCCTTGCTCGCCGTTCTCGCCGAAGGCCGGGCAAAAGCCAAGGCTGGCGCCCGGGGCGAGGTCATGAATAATCTCGAGCATGGCAGTGCCTTCCGCACCGGTATTGTCGTTGAGCGGGCAGACGTCGACCAAGGGCTCGCCAAGATCATTGGCCGGCAGATTGCCAGTAGCAGCTGACTCTGCTGCGCCGTCGACGCCGTCAGAGATCACGCAGACCTTGACTCCCGAACCGTCCACCCCAAATTGCTGACGGGCTACATCGGCCCTGAGAGCGGCATCGCCCTCACTCAGCACTGAGCCAGTGCGGCGCAAGGCACCGAGCATCGGCTCGATACGCTGGATGTTCGCCATCGCCGTAAGGCCAGGCAGTGCGTTATGCAGGCCGCCGACCGGACAGGAAGCATAAACGCTGCCAGTTTCTTCATTTGCTGAAGTCACGTGCAGTCCTGCTGCCTGCAGAGCAGCGACGCTTGCAGGATCAGCCGTCGCAAGTTTCAGCTTCAGCATGACCTGACTCTTCGCAATCGTCATTAGAGGATGCTGCGCCTGGTCATTGCCATCGGCCTGCTCGGCAAAGGCTTTGAGCATGCCGCTGACTTTGGATGGGCTACCGGCCCGCGCAAGCTTCGCAGCGCGCATTTTGCCGATTGATTCAAGCGCTCGCTGTTGCGCGCCAGCACTCATCCCGGGAATGGACAGGTTACGGAGCTCGTCAGTTGTAAACAGGCGCTTGGAAACTGGCTCTGCCGCGAAAGCAGTCCCTACGGCGCAGGACATCGCAGCCACGCAGAGTAGTGCGATTGGAGTATTTTTCATGGATCCCCCCAGGATCTTGGTGTGGGTGACGCGCCGCATGACAAGCACACAGGCATGGTATCGAGAAACGACACGAGGGAGGCGGCGCAGGTCAACGCACAGGTCTGGCAAGCATCAAAGGATATTGCGCGCAAGCGCAACACCATGCAGGGCCGGCTGGATGCGACAGGTGACCGTGTACTGCTCCCGATCATTCCAGAGCCATGATGATAATTGCAAACGTGCCGGAATTCCTGTTTTTCTTCAGCCAGCACCCCGAAAAAGGTTACATAGGGGTCAGTCATTATGAAGAACGGTACTTTTGAATTGGCCGCGGGCCGCTCTAAGATTGACTTGCAAGCGGGGAGCTCCCAGCATCATTCAGTCGATGACCATTGCCCCCTGTGGGAATAGGTGAAGCACGGTCTGGCGCAGCTCTCCGCTCGCACCGATCGCCGGACCACGTAGTATCGGGGGCGTCCGCAAACGAGAATTTCACGATGAAACAGACTGGACACTGCCTGTGCGGCGCCGTCCGCTTTCAGGCCGAAGGCGTCGAGAGCCACTTCCACAGCTGCCACTGCGGCACCTGTCGCCGCTGGTCTGGCGGGCCAGGCATGGCCACCCAGGCCACTGACGTGCACTTTGACGATACGAGCCACATCCGCACCTATGCGTCTTCCGAATGGGCAGAGCGTGCCTTTTGCGACCGGTGCGGTACCAACCTGTATTACCGCATGAAAGAAGGCGGTAATTACTTCATGTGGATCGGCGCTTTCGACGACGCCAGCGCGTTCACCATGGGCGGCGAGATCTATATCGACGCCAAACCCGACGGGTACGCCTTTGCCGGCGACCACCCCCGCGTGACTGAAGCGCAGTTTCTGGAATCGATCGGAATGGCGCCCGGCTAAGTCGCGGCCGTCAGTTCGCGCTGCGGGGCACCGGCGCCAGCAACGCATCGCGACTGCGCACCGCAAATAGCACCATGGCCCCCAGGGACAGCAGCGACGCGGCGACGAAGGGCGCTCCGGCGAAGTAGAGGCCCTGGTCGTCGGTAAAGCGGGCAAACAGCTGGGTCATGGTGAGCGGCCCGATGATCGCCGCGACACTCGACAAGCTGGCGAGCACGCCCTGCAACTCTCCCTGTTCGTTCTGGGGCACCTTGTTGGACATGATGCCCTGCACCGCAGGGCCGATCAGGCCGGTAAAGCCCGAGAAGATCAGCCACAGGCCAAGCATCGGCACGGTGTAGGCAAAGGCGTGCCCGGCAAAGGCCAGCGCGCTACCGACAAAACCCAGCAGTGCCGTTCGCGCGAGTCCCAGCCGCGGAATGATGAGCCGGATGAGCCCGCCCTGAACGACTGCCATAATGATGCCCACGCAGGCCAGAGACAGCCCGACCTGATAGTTGCTCCAGGCAAACCGCTCAATCGTGAAGAACGCCCAGATGCTGGGATAGACGTGGTGGCCGATGTTGTAGATGAACATCACCACAGCCAGGGCCGCCAGGGACGGAAAGCTCGCCAAGCGGGCGATCGCCCCAAAGGGATTCGCGCGACGCCACTGAAAGGCTCGGCGCTGACTGGGCGGAAGGGTTTCCGGCAGCAACAGCGAGCCGTACACGACGTTGACTGCCGCAAGGCCGGCCGCGGCAAAAAATGGCAGGCGCAGATTGATCTCGCCGAGCAGTCCGCCCAGCGCCGGGCCGATGATGAAACCGACGCCGAAGGCCATGCCGATCAGGCCGAAGTTTTGTGCCCGCTTTTCGGGCGGCGAGACATCGGCAATGAGTGCGTTGGCGGTGGCGTGTGTTGCGCCGGTCAGACCGGTCATGATTCGGCCTACAAACAGCCACAGCAGCGTCGTGGCGAAGCCCGCGATCAGATAGTTCACGGCATAGGCCGCCAGCGAGACAAGGAGCACCGGCCGCCGGCCGAAACGGTCGCTCAAGGCCCCGAGTACGGGCGCGACGAGAAACTGCAGCGCCGCGTAGGCGGTCAGCAGGAAGCCGCTGTAGTAGGCCGCTGTACTGAGCGGCTCGCCCGTGATCTCCATAATGAGACTGGGCAGCACAGGCATGATGATGCCGAACCCGATCATGTCCAGAAGCACGGTGACGAACACGAAGGCAATCGCGTGTCGGTGCGGTGCCGAGGTCGAGTCGGTGTTGTCGTCGGTGTTGTCGGCAGGCTCGGTCACAGGACGTTCTAGCCCGTCAGCCAGACGATTACAAGCACCGCCGACCGCAGCTTGCTAGTCCACGGCCCCAACCTGCCCGCCATCTGCTGCAATGTGGGTGGAGTTGATCCACAGCCCCGCCGGGCTGGCGACAAAGGCAACGATACGGGCAATTTCCTCGGCGGTGCCAAGGCGCCCCAGCGGGATTCCCTTTTCGACACTTCGGTAAAAGTCTGGCTGCTCGTTTTTGACCCGGTCCCAGGAGCCGCCAGGAAAGTGCACCGCGCCCGGACTGATGACATTGGCGCGCACGCCGTCGCGACCAAAGCTTTGGGCCAGTTCGTTGGCGTAGGCGCGCATCGCCGCCTTCGCCGGACCGTAGGAGGAGCGCCGGCGAAAGTAGAACTTGCTGGCCATGGAGCCGATAAAGGTAATGCTCGGTGCCGGGCTCGCGCGCAAGGCTTCAATCGCCGCTTCGATCGCGCGCACGCCGGCCATCATGTCGATCTGAAAACTGCGCTGCCAGCCGTCTTCGTCGCCGCGCTGATCGAACCCGCTGGCGTTGTGGATCAGCAGATCCAGGCCGCCAAACTCGTCCAGCACTGCGGCAACGAAACGCGCTGGCGCAGCGGGCTCCATCAGGTCGTGGGCCTGGCCGAAATGCGGGCCCAGGCCCACTGCGGGAAGGCTGTTGACCGCAGCCGTCACGCCTTCCGCGCCACGCGCACACAGCGCCACCCGGGCCCCTTCGCTGGCCAGCAGGTCGGCGGTATACCAGCCGATGCCCCGGCTACCGCCAAGGATCGCAACCCGCAACCCATCCAGTTTCAGATCCATGCTGATCTCCTGCCCCGTGGTTCACCGTCACCCGCCCGCACCCGCGGTTGGGCTAGGCGGGTCGCATTCGCTCACGCACAATACACCGCTGCCCCCTTGGAGATGCGTCGCTGTGCCCCTGAACCTGACCGCCCCGGAACGACGCATACTAGGCTGCCTGCTGGAGAAGTCGGTGGTGACCCCCGATCAGTACCCGCTCACGCTGAACGCGCTCATCGCCGCCTGTAACCAGAAGAGCAGCCGCGACCCGGTCATGAACCTCGCCAGCGGCGAAGTTGAGCGCACCGCCCGGACCCTGGAAGCCCAACACCTGCTTCGCCGGGAAGAAAACTTTCGCAGCCGGGTCGACAAGTTTGTGCAGCGCTTCTGTAACACGCCATTCAGCGACTACCAGTTCGAGCCTGACGAGTTCGCAGTGATCACCTTGCTGCTCCTTCGCGGACCCGCAACCCCCGGGGAGCTGAAGTCCCGAAGCGGCCGTCTGCACAGCTTTGCCGATCAGGATGCGGTGCTGGCTACGCTCGACAAGCTGGCCAATGCCGAAGGCGGCGCGCTGGTCCGCAAGCTCGCGATGCGCGCCGGGCGTCGGGACCATGAATACATTGACTGCCTGAGCAGCCACGACGATCTGTCCAGCGCGGCCGACGCCAGCGTCCCGGTACCTGCCGCGGCACCGGCGGCGGCCAGCGCCATACCGACCCCAGCCAGCACTGGCAGCGGCTCGACGGGCAATCTTGCAGACCGAGTCGCGCAGCTGGAGGCCGAAGTGGCCGAGCTGAAGGCGAAGTGGCAGGCCCTCGAGGGCGGCCCGGAACCCTAAGCAAGCGCCGGGCGCTGACCTAGCGCGTCGCGCCGGGTTCTGCCGGCCCCGGCGCGCCAGGCTGGTACTCCGGCGCGCGCTGTATCAGCTTGTACCAGTCATCGACGAACTCCGCGTACTGAAAGTTGGAGTCGTCGGGAATCTCCCGCAGTGTCAGCCCGGTCAACAGATACACCGCCAACAGCAGCTGGGCGAAGGTCACAAAGACCTGCCCGTAGGGGTCCGCTGCAGGCAGGTCCGTTGCGTCCGCCGCGGCGGGCGCTGGCGAGGCCTGGCCCGGGGCCGCCAAGCGCTCCTCAAGCTGGGCTCGGGCGCGCCGGAAACCCAGGGGATCCCGGTAGCAGGCGCTGGCCAGTGCCCAGGCCTCTTCGTCAAAGCTGTCATCGAGGAGTCGACGGTAGCCGTCCCGCACGAGGGAAAACGGCCAGTACAGGCAGCCCACGTAGCTGGCAAAGGCCAGCCAGGCAGCATGGCGCAGGCAGTGCTCACACAGCAGGCGGATCAGCGCGACATCCAGCACCGCCGCCGGCCAGTGCGCGGCGCCCCGGGGCAGCACCAGCATTGCCGACGCACCGCGACGCGCGCGCAGGCAAGGGTGGGCGACCGCTGCGAACACGACCTCCGGTTGAGCCGCCACGCCCAGCTGCTGTTGCCAGTGCCGCGCCCGGCGGCTCGCCTGATCGGATTCCGGCACAGGCACCTCGGCCGGTATGGCGCGCCGGGCAGCCGCGCGCTCCCGGTATCGGAGCACAGCAGCCAGGCAAGCGATCAGCAACCAGCCCAGCACCAGCCAGCGCAGCACGCCGACGGTGCCCGTGCTGGCCATGGGGAGCACGTCTACGAACACCGGCAAGCGCGACTGCGGAAACAGCGCGACTGCTGGCGGCACCAGCAACAGGGCCAGGAGTGCCGAGCGGCAATGGGCAATACGCCAGCGATAGCCTGACAGCAACTTTGCCCAGCGCTCCCGCGGCACGACGAAGCGCTCGAAGGCCCAGAGCAAGGCCACCAGCCAAAGCGCCGCAAGCAGCCCGCGGACACTGTCTGGCAGTTGATCGAGCACCGCGATCGTGCGCATCAGGGGACCGATCAGCGCGTCTACAGGAACCTCCCCGGCTGCCGCCCGCGGCCATGAGCCGATTCAGAACTGCAGAACCTCATGCGAACAGGATCGCCAGCTGCCCATCGAGCAGCCTGTAGAGGCCGTAAACCAGCGCCGTGAAACCAAGATAGCCCACCGCGCCAGCGATCAGCGGCTGCTTCGAGGCGGTGGCGACCGCTCGGGCGGATCCGGCCAGCAGCGTGAGCCCGCCCGCAGCAGGCAACCAGCGCAGCGGGGATGGGCCAGCCGAAGCCGCGATCCATGCCAGGGCAACGATCAACAGGGCCCCAAGAGCGAGCAGCCAGCACAGGACAACAAGCAGCGCAACGAGACGTCGGCGGGGCAGGTAGCGGGTGCAAAATGCGAAGACCGGGGCCAGCAGGCCAACCAGCGCGAACACCGCAACGGCGATCTGCGCAGGGTGCAGGGCCGCCGCAACCTTCAGGGCGAAGGCCAGGGCAAGAAGCGCAGCAGCCAGCGCCAGCGGCAGCGTCGCTGGTGCCAGCTGAATCCGATCGAGGGAAGCGCGCCGGAAGCCGACGCGAAGAGTGGACCGGAGAAGGCTGCCGAGGGTTTGCATGCCCCCGGTTATACAGACTCCTCCGGTCCAGGCGAACCCCTAGAACTGGTTCATGGTGTTGGCAGCGCCCCCGGCCAGCAGCGCCTTCTCGCCAAGGAAGTACTCCTTGTGATCGTCACCGATGTTGGAGCCCGCCAGGTCCTGGTGCTTGACCGCCGCCAGGTCGCGACGAATTTCGCGCCGCTGCACGTCCCGCACGTAGGCCAGCATGCCCAGGTCACCGAAGTAGCCTTCCGTGAGCACGTCAGTGCTGAGCGCCGCCGTGTGGTAAGTCGGCAGGGTAATCAGGTGGTGGAAGATGCCCGCTTCGCGCGCCGCGTCGGCCTGGAAGCTCTGGATCAGACGGTCCGCTTCCTGGGCCAGCTCCGAGCCGTCCAGCGCTTCGTCCATGAGGCCCTTGGCGTTGGCTTCAGGGTTCGGGTAAGAGGACATGTCACGGCCTTCCGCCGTCCAGTCTTCGAAAACCTGCTGGCGGAACTTGAGCGTCCAGTTGAAGGACGGCGAGTTGTTGTAGACCAGCTTCGCGTCGGGGCGCTTTTCGCGCACTGCGTTCACCATCTCGGCGATCTGCTTGACGTTGGGCTTCTCGGTCTCGATCCACAGCAGGTCGGCGCCGTGCTCAAGGCTCGTGACGCAGTCCAGGACCACGCGGTCAAAGCCGGTGTCTTCGCGGAACGCGTAGAGACCGTTGTCCAGGCGCATGGGATGGTGCAGCTTGCCGTTCTTGTGGAAGGTGACGTCGCCTTCCTTCAGATCGCTGATGTCGTTGACTTCGCTGGTTTCCAGGAACGCATTGTACTGGCTGCCCAGGTCCCCCGGCGACTTCGACACGGGAATCTTCTGGGTCAAGCCGGCGCCCAGGGAGTCCGTGCGCGCAACGATAATGCCGTTGTCGATACCGAGCTCGAGGAACGCGTAGCGCACCGCATTGATCTTGGAGACAAAGTCTTCGTGCGGCACCGTGACCTTACCGGCCTGGT
This sequence comes from uncultured Pseudomonadales bacterium, assembly GCA_964640725.1. Taxonomy (GTDB): domain Bacteria; phylum Pseudomonadota; class Gammaproteobacteria; order Pseudomonadales; family Azotimanducaceae; genus CALHVX01. Next base: position 111,800 of record CAZXIJ010000005.1, read on the forward strand.
GGCCGCACTGCTTGGCGTCAGACACCTGGTTTTCGATCTGGATGGCGCAGGCGCCCGCCTCGATCATCTTCTTCGCCAGCAGGTAGGTGGCTTCTTCGTTACCAAAGCCCGCATCGATGTCGGCGATGATCGGCACCACGTGCGTCTCGTAGTTGTCGATGCGCTGCACGATGCTGTCGATGTTGCCGCCCGCCGCGCGGGTCTCGTCCAGCTCGGCAAAGATATGCCGCAGCTCGCGCGCGTCGGCCTGCTTCAGAAAAGTGTAGATCTCTTCGATGAGGGCGGGCACGGACGTCTTCTCGTGCATGCTCTGGTCCGGGAGCGGCCCGAACTCGGAGCGCAGCGCAGCAACCATCCAGCCCGACAGGTACACGTAGTTCCGTTCTGTGGTTTTCTGGTGCTTCTTGATGCCCATGAGCATCTGCTGCGCGACGTAGCCGTGCCAGCAGCCCAGGGACTGGGTGTACTTGGAGGAATCGGCATCATAGGCCGCCATGTCCCGGCGCATGATGTCGGCGGTGTACTGGGCGATCTCGAGCCCGGTGCGGAAGCGGTTCTGCAGGCGCATGCGAACGGTGTACTCGGGGTTGATCGCCCCCCACTCCTGCTTCGGCTTGAGCTGCTGGGTAACGGCTTCGATATCTTGCAAGTAGCCCACTGATTTCTCCTAAGGCGCAACGACTGTAAAGAAAAGGGCTAAAAGCCCGAGATATCAGGGACATAGCGCGGCACAAGGCGCTCCCCGAACAGAGCGCGGCAAGTTACCAGCGAGGCTTGCTGATGAATATGGAATATTTCACAAGCAATATATTCCCCGCTGTAAAGCGGGGCGGCAGATCAGGGAAATGGTGGGCGCATCACGAGCAGCGCTATCGGTGGTCAGCGGCGCTCAGAGTTCAGCCCGCACAATGGCTCAAATCGCCAACAAATAGGGATTTAAGCCACTAATGCCTCCGGGCTCGCCGCTCACTCAATCGGCATGGGCCGGCGGCTGTTCAGGCGCAGCCAACCGCGACCGATCCGGTAGACGATCCACAGCGTCATCGCTGCCAGGACCACAACCGCGATCGGGATACCCACGATGGTCAGCATCAGCACCACCCCGACCAGCAGCCAGGCCAGGGCATACCAGAAGGTCCGAATCTGCCAGCTGTAGTGGCTCTCAAGCCAGGTACCGCGGGCATCTGAGCGTTTTAGGTAGTTCAGGACCACCGCCACGATCGAAGGCACGCTGCCGACAAAGCTGCTGATGATCCATGCGGAGCCGAGCAGTCCCGTCACGATGGCCAGGCCGTGCAAGGCGTACACCACGTGCGCCACGGTCAGCGCGCTGGAAGGGGCGGGGGCGTCAGCATATCGATACATGAGGGCTCCTTGGCCGTTGGCGAGTTACGACAACTCTCTTCGATCAGATGCGGCCGGGCCCAGGCCCGGCGGCTACCCGACTATTTACCAGCATGCTGCAAGCGTCGTGCCAAAGATCAAATAAGGCCAAACAACCGATACCAGCGTGCCTGAGCACGCCGGCCTGGCCCCTAGCTGGCCCGACCTTCCCGCCAGGCTTCGATGAGCGAATCGTAGGGCACGGTTTCGCCCTGGGGCTTTTCGTCGTCGAGCCGCGGCTTGGGCGCGCCCTCGGCCTCGAGCCAGACGGCCGGATCCTTCGGGGCGTTCAGCTTCGGCCCGCATTCGCCCAGCACGCCGTGCCCCTCGAGCCGGGCCAGGATCCGGTCCTGATCGGCCGCCAGGGCGTCCATCGCTGCCTGGGGCGTGAGCTCTCCGCTCACCGCCTGGGCGATGTTCGACCACCACAGCTGAGCCAGCTTCGGGTAGTCCGGCACGTTGGTGCCGGTGGGGGTCCAGGCTTCCCGGGCCGGGCTGCGATAGAACTCGACCAAACCGCCGAGTTGCGGCGCGGCCTCGGTCATCGCGTCGCTCATGAGGTCCGACTCGCGAAACGGCGTCAGGCCCGTGAGCGTCTTCTTCAGGGAAACGGTTTTGCTCGTCACGAACTGCGCGTAGAGCCAGGCAGCCTGCCGGCGCTCGAGGGGCGTGCTCGCCAGCAGCGTCCAGGCACCGGTGTCCTGGTAGCCGAGTTTCATGCCCTCGCGCCAGTAGGGCCCGTGCGGCGACGGCGCCATGCGCCAGCGCGGCGTGCCGTCATCGTTCACGACTTTCAGCCCGGCCTTGATCATGTCGGCGGTAAAGGTCGTGTACCAGAAAATCTGCTGGGCGATCTGCCCCTGGGCGGGCACTGGCCCGGCTTCGGAGAAGGTCATGCCGGCAGCCTCTGGCGGCGCGTAGGCCTGCAGCCAATCGATATATTTTCGCAGCGCGTAGACCGCCGCCGGAGCGTTGGTCGCCCCGCCACGGCTCACCGCTGAGCCAACGGGGCGGCAGTTCTCGACGCGAATGCCCCACTCATCGACGGGCAGGCCATTGGGCAGCCCCGGATCGCCAGCACCGGCCATGGACAGCCAGGCATCGGTAAAGCGCCACCCCAGCGACGGGTCCTTCTTGCCGTAATCCATATGGCCGTAAACCGGCTCGCCGTCGATGGTCTTGACGTGCTTGCTGAAAAACTCGGCGATGTCTTCGTAGGCCGACCAGTTCACCGGCACGCCCAGCTCGTAGCCGTAGCGCGCCTCGAACTGTGCCTTCAGGTCGTCGCGATTGAACCAGTCGTAGCGAAACCAGTACAGGTTGGCGAACTGCTGATCCGGCAGCTGATAGACCTTGCCGTCCGGGCCCGTGGTGAAGCTCAGGCCGATAAAGTCCTCAAGGTCGAGCGTGGGCGAGGTCACGCTCGCGCCCTCGCCGGCCATAAAGTCGGACAGCGGCACCACGTAGCCGTAGCGCGCATGGGTGCCAATCAGGTCGGAGTCGTTCACGTAGGCGTCGTAGACATTGCGCCCGGACTGCATCTGCGTCTGCAGCTTCTCGATCACATCGCCTTCCTGGATCAGGTCGTGCGTGACCGCAATGCCGGTGATTTCGGTGAAGGCTTTGGCCAGCGTCTGGGCTTCGTACTCGTGGGTCGTCAGGGTTTCCGACACCACGCTGATCTGCATGCCCCGAAAGGGCTCCGCTGCTTTCGCGAACCAGGCCAGCTCGGCCAGCTGAGCATCCCGGTCCAGGGAAGACGGCTGAAACTCGGTATCGACCCAGCGCGCCGCCACAGCCGCGACGTCTGCCGGCGGCGGGGCGGTCGGCGTCGAGTCGCCACAAGCTGCAAGGCCCGCCAGTAACCAGATTCCAGCGATCGCGCGCATTTGCATAGCCATAACCCACCCCAATTCAGGAAGCGGGCCATGTTAGCGGATTGGCACGGCCTCAGCGCTGATTGCGTGACTCTGGGCTGCCGGCCCGGGAGACCCGGCCGGTCCGGCTCACCCTTGCCACAGAATCAACAGAAGAGAGACGGCGGCGGCAAAGGTCGCCTGGCCGACACCAAACCAACCGGTGCCCAGCGCGAACAGGTGTAAAAATGCCGCCCATAACAAACTGATGAACAGACGGTCGCCCCGCGTCGTCAGCATGGGCAACCGGCCCTTGCGCAGAACTGTCGGCGACCGCAGCTCCCAGATCGTCATCGCGACGAGCATCAGGGCGATTGCGGCAAAGAAAGCCGCCGTTGGGCCCGTCCAGGCCATCCAGCTCAAGAGACTCGCCCCAGGGCGAAGCCGCGCACCAGATGACGCCGCACAAAGAACACCACAAACAGGCCCGGCAGCGTGGTCATGACCCCCGCGGCGGCGAGCACGCCCCAGTCCAGGCCAGACGCACTGACGGTACGGGTCATGACGACCGCGATAGGCTTGGCAGCGCTGGCAGTCAGCGTCCGTGCCAGCAACAGCTCCACCCAGCTGAACATGAAACAGAAAAAGAGCGTCACGCCGATCGCTGACCGGTTGAGCGGCAGGAAGATTCGAAAGAAGAAGAACCCGAAGCCGTGACCGTCGATCTGGGCCATCTCGTCAATGCTGCGCGGCACGCCAGAAAAGAAGCCTTCGAGAATCCACACCGCCAGCGGCACGGTAAACAGACAGTGCGCCAGCGCGACGGCCAGCGGCGTGTCGAACAGCCCAATGGCCGAATAGAGCTGGAAGAAAGGCAGCAGGAAGACCGCGGGCGGCGCCATGCGGTTGGTCAGCAGCCAGAAGAAGAACTGTCGGTCACCGAGGAACCTGAAGCGAGAAAAGACATAGGCAGCGGGCACGGCCACAGCGATAGAGATCACGCTGTTCAGCAGCACGTAGCTCAGAGAATTGGCAAAACCGGTGCGCCAGATCGGGTTGGTAAAGATCTCCGCAAAATTCGCGAGGGTCGGCGCAGCCGGCAGCCAGGTAAACCCGCCCAGGATATCGGCGTTGCGCTTGAGCGCCATCGACGCCAGCCAATACAGCGGCAGCAGCAGGTACACACAGTACAGGCCGAGCACCCAGCGGCCGAGGCCGCTGCGCGCGAGCGCCGGCGTCATCGCATCGCTACTCATCACGGCTGACCACGGAACTGTAGAAGAGCCAGCTCAGCAGCAGGATGAACAGGAAGTAGATCACCGAGAACGCCGCTGCAGGCCCCAGGTCGAACTGGCCGACCGCGAGCGTTGCCAGATACTGGCTGAGAAAGGTCGTGCTGTTGCCTGGCCCGCCGCCGGTCAGCACAAAGGGTTCCGTGTAAATCATCAGGCTGTCCATCAAGCGCAGCAACACCGCGATGATCAGCACGCCGCGCAGCCGGGGCAGCTCGACGAAGCGAAACACCTGCAGCCGCCCGAGGCCGTCCAGAGCGGCGGCCTGATAGGCAGCGCCGGGAATGGCCGTCAGCCCGGCAAAGGCCAGCAGCGCAACCAGCGACGTCCAGTGCCAGACATCCATCAGGATCAGGGTCACCCAGGCGCTGGTGGCGCTGGCGGTGTAGTTGTAGTCGACGCCCAGAGCGTTAACCGCATAGCCCAGCAGCCCGATGTCCGGCCGCGCGTACACCTGCCACACGGTGCCGACAACATTCCATGGCACCAGCAACGGCGTTGCCAGCAGGATCAGCAGCGCCGGGGTCCAGCGCGTTGCCGGGGCCAGCCCTTTGGCGACGACGATCCCCAGGGGAAGCTCGATGGCCAGAGCCGTGGCGCTGAACTGCAGCTGGCGCCAGAGCGCGCCGTGCAGCTCCGGGTCGCGCAGCATCTGGCGATACCAGTCGAACCCCACGAAGCTGCGGGTCTGCATATCGAGAATGTCCTGTACGGAGTAATTCACGACGGTCATCAGCGGCACCACCGCGCTAAAGCCGACAATCAGCAACACCGGCAGCAACCCGAGCCAGGCTCGATTGGAGTACGGACGTTCTAGCAAGATGGCGCCTCGATGCTGGCGATGCGTTGCTGCTCTCGGAACAGTACGAAGCGTGACAGGACGAGACCTGCCAGGGCCCCGGGCTCACCGCTTAAGGGGCCACGCACGCGCACCGGTTCCGGCAGGCGCACCTCGGTCAGGCCGAACTCGCCGTCGGCATCCAGGCCCTGCAGCGCCTGGGAGGCGATGGCGCCGCGAAGCACAGCGGCATCCTCGGCCGTCGGGCCCAGCTGCACCCGCGCCCACTCAGGCCGGAACCCGAGCTGCACGGACCCGGGCAGCCAGCCGCCCGACAAGCCAAAGTGTTCTGCTGCAGGCAATGGCCAGCGCCAGTCTTCTCGAACCAGCACATCGCCGACCAGCTCGGCATCGATCAGGTTGAGCCCCGGGCTGCCAATAAAATGACCGACCCAGGTGTGTTCCGGTGCATCGTACAGGGCGCTGGGCGCTGCGCTCTGCAGAATTTTGCCGTCTCGCATCACACTGACGCGATCGGCAAAGGTGAGCGCTTCGGTCTGGTCGTGGGTCACGTAAACCATAGTGACGCCGCGATCAGCCTGCACCGCCTTGAGCGTTTGTCGCAGGCGCCACTTCAGGCTGGGCTCCACCGCGGTCAGCGGCTCGTCCAGCAGCAGCAGGGCAAGGTCGGGCGTCAGCAGCGCTTTGCCCACAGCCAGCAGCTGCTTCTGGTAAAGCGACAGGGTCGCCGGGCGCACGCGATCGAGCGCTCCGAACCCAAGGTCCGCAAAAGCCAGCTGCCGGGCAACGACGTCGGCCTGCGCGCGCCGCTCGCGCGCACCGACGCCTCGCGCCCGCAGCGGCATGGTCAGATTGTCCAGCACGCTGAGGCTGTCGTAGAGCACCGGAAACTGGAACACCTGCGCGACGCCGCGATCTCCGGGCGCCAGCTGCGCCAGATCCCGCCCCCCCAGGCTCAGCGCGCCAGCGGTCGGCTTGAGCAACCCGGACAGCAAGTTCAGCAGCGTGGTTTTGCCGGCACCGGAGCCGCCAAGCAGCGCATGCGCTTCCCCGGAGGCAATCTGAAGATTCAGACCTGCGAGGGTCGCCGCCGGCGCGCCCGGATAGCTGAAGGACAGGTCGTCGATGGTGACTGCAGCCATCTCAGCGATCGCTGAAATCGAGGACGTCGCAGCTGCGGGCATGCAGCGGGACCGCATCGCCCACGGCCATCGCCGGCATGCCGTCCAGGCGTGCGTGCCAGAGCGGCTCTTCCGGATGCTCGGCCCGGGCGCCGTGCAGGAAGGTCTGGCTGCCGTTCGTCTCGAGGCCGTGAACGACCAACGTTGTCGAGAAACTGTGCGTAGCGGGCACTTCCAGAGAAAGGTGCTCCGGTCGCAGCCAGTGCCCGCCACCCAGCGCGTTCAGGTCCTGCTCGCTGAGCAGCTGTGCGGCGCGGTGGCTCACCGGTTCGCGATAGACCTGGGCGGGAGCGCCGACCTGCAGGAGACAGTGTGCATCCAGCAGCACCAGCTGGTCCGCCAGCGCAAAGGCTTCCCGCGGATCGGAACTCGCGTATACCAGCACCAGGCCCTGCTGCCGGGCAAGGGCCAGGAGTTCCTGCTCCAGCCCTTCCCGCAGCTTGTAGTCCAGATTCACAAAAGGCTCGTCCAGGACCAGTACCCGGGCATCCTTTGCCAGAGCGCGGCCGATGGCCAGCCGCTGCTGCTGCCCGCCGCTGAGTTGTTCGGGCAGGCGCGTCAGCAGACCGGCAAGACCAAGGCTCTCGGCAATGGCACTCGCCCGCTCCGCACGCTGCGCCGCGGGCACCCCTCGGGCTCGAAGCGGCGAGGCCAGATTCTCGGCAACGGTCCAGTGCGGGTAGTTCACGAAGGCCTGCTGCACCATCGCCACCGGTCGCTGCGCCGGTCGAAGCCCGGCCATCGACTGACCGCCAACGCTCACAGCTGCGGTCGCAGCTGTGGGCAAGCCTGCCAGCAGTCGACACAGGGCCGTCTTGCCGCTGTGGTTGCGGCCCAGGATGACCGTCACAGAACCAGTGCTGCATTCGATCTTTTTCGGCCAAACTGCCGTCGACTCAGGCTTCGGTGCCAGGGTCAGCGTGTCGATAATCAGCGATGGCGATGGCACCTCGAATCCCGGCAAAGACCGATCACTTGCAACAGTGTTCAAATTTTCTACCACTTTTAGACGATCTACTGAGAATAATTACCAAAAACGTGCGCAAAGCCCCAATAGAATCGGGCAACGTATCTCTGTTTTGATCTAAGCTTAGATTCAAGAAGTAACATGTACGCCGGAGCCCGCCATGCTGCAACGATTCAAAGAACACCCAGCCACCGTTGGCGAGAGCTACCAGGCCCATCGGCGCGCTGCCTTCGGCTACAGCGGCCGGCTGTTTAAGGCTGCGTTCTGCTGCGCCATCCACGGGCTGTTCCCATGGTTGCACACTCACAGCGGCAGTGACGCCGTGAAATCGCTCCACAGCGAGCTCATGGCGCGCCAGCAATGCGCGGCGAACGGTGCGGCGAACGGGCCGGCCTCGCGCCCCAACAACGAGCTCGCAGCCCGGCAGCAGGCTGCCTAGCGCCCAACCGGTCGCAACCTTCAGGCGACCACTTCGACGCGACTGCCCCGCTCGGTCCGATGCAGTCGCACCTGCGTCTCGATCCGCTCCTTGAGCTCGCTGACGTGAGAGATGATGCCAACCATTCGCCCCTGGCGGCTGAGCGCGATCAGCTCGTTCATCGCCCGATCCAGCGCCTCTGGATCCAGACTGCCGAAGCCCTCGTCCACAAACAGCGCATCGATCTGCACGCCGCCGGCGAAGGCGCGGACAACATCCGACAGCGAGAGCGCCAGCGCCAGCGCTGCCAGAAAGCTCTCGCCCCCGGACAAGGACTGCACCGGGCGCTGCTCCCCGGTCAGGGCGTCATCGACATCCAGGTCAAGGCCAAAGCCGCTGCGCCGGTTGCTGGAGACTTCTCGCCGTATCAGCTGGTACTGGCCATTGCTCATGGCCCGCAGCTTTTCGCTCGCCTCGGCCAGTACCTGATCGAGCACCGCGCCCTGCACGAAGCTCTGTAGCGTCACCTTCTGTTCCAGCTGGCCGTTCGCGTGCCTGGCCAGGGTGCCAACCACGCCGAAGCGGGCATCGAGGGCCCGCTGCTCTGCCATGAGCTCTGCCAGCGTATCGCTCGCTGCCTGCAGCTTCGCGCGCTGCGCCCGATGGCTTGCCAGCGATTCCTGGGCCGCGGTCAACGCCGCCTTGCTGGCCTGCAGCACGCCGGCTTGCGCAGCCAGATCCGGACGGCTGGCGTCACCGATGGCATCGCGCAGCTGCTTCCGATCCCGCGCCAGCTGCCGCTCTTCGTCCCGGTGCCCCTGCACCTGGGAGCGCAGCGCGGCCAGGTCATCGCGTCGCGCCCAGGCCTGCGCAAAGCCGGCATCGTCAGCAAACGGGCTGTCTGCGAGCGCCGTGCTCCAAAGCGCTTGCACACGCTCCGCCGTCGACGCCCGCTCCGCCAGCTGATCCCGTCGCGTCTCGGCAGCTGTGGTCGCGCTCGCCACCGCAATGGCCGCGCTCTGCACCCGGGCGCTGATGCGCTCCCGGAGCGCCTTGCAGGTGCGCTGCCCGTCCAGGGCCAGCGCCAGCTGCTCGCGCCAGCGCGCCACGGTAACCGACGGGTCGTCCAGCTGCGACTCGGCCTGCACCAGGCGTTGCTGTTGCTGGGCTGTTTCGACCTGCGCCTGCTGCTGTGCCTGGGACAGGGCCGCGAGCCGGGCAGCGCCGGCCTGCAACGCGGGCTCATCTGCCGCCACCCCCTGCCGGGCCTCATCGCTGGCACGCACGGTCTCCTGCAGCCGCTCATCTTCCGAACGCAGCGCCTGGCGCGCAGTCGCCAGCGCCGCGGCATCAAAGGCCTCGACCTGCGTCTGCACGTCCCTCGCCAGCTCCGTCGATCGGCTTGTCGCGGCACCGAGTTCCGCGCGATATCTGGCGACGGCAGCGGCCGCCTCCTGGGCAGCAGCCTCCGCAGTGCGAAGCAGCCTCGCGTCGGCGCCAGGCGCGGCAGCCGCCGGCGCCGGATGTTCGAGCGCACCGCATACGGGGCACGGCGCTCCGGCAGCCAAGGTCTCGGCCAGCCGGCCCGCCGCGTCTTCGTTCGCTGTTTGCCGCGCGGCAGCGAGCTGCAGGGCGGCCGCCCGTTCCTGCGCCACTGCCGTTTCCAGAGACTGCCGCAGCTCAGCAGCCAGCTGCTGGGTCCGTTCCGCGTCCCGGCGCGCCGCTTCGAGCTGCTTCGCCTGCGTCTCGCCGGCGGCAATTCGGGCTTTGAGCCGCTCCTGAATGGCCGGCGCCTCCGCCAGCACGGGCGCGAGGCTTTCGAGCGTTTCCCGGGCCTGCGCCAGCCGTTCTGTCAACACCTGCTGCTGCGCCTTCAGCCGCTCCTCGGCGTCGTCCCGCTCCGTCTGCTCCGCCTGCAGCTTCGCCAGGGCCGACCGGGCTTCGCCGAGCTGCTCAATCACCGCCTCCTGGCCGCGCAGCCGCGCCAGCGCGGTCGCGTGCTGTTCCAGCTCGGCATCCAGTTTCGGCAGCTGCTCTGCCTCTGCCTGCGCCGCGCTGTCTTCGGCCTGCGCTGCCGCGAGGGTTGCCTGCGCAGCTTGCTGCGCTTCCAGCGCCGCGACCTGTTCCTGCCGGGCGCGCTGCAGCTCCGTAAAGGGCTGGGCAATTCCGAGCGCTGCATCGATATCGGCAACCCGGGCCGCGAGCTGCGCCATGGTCTCTGCCCGGCGATCGTGTTGTTCCTGCTGGGCCGCCAGCTGGTCCAGCGCCCGATAGTGCTCGGCCAGACGCTCGGCAGACTGCTTTTGCTGCTGCAAAGTCTCAAAGGCTTGCTCGCAACGCTGCACCCGGGCCTTTGCGGCAGCCAATGCAGCCTCTTCGGTCGCCAGCGCCGACCGCAGCGCTTCAGCATCGTCGCACCCGACCGCCTTGAGCTGCACGCTCATTGCCGCCGCGCAATCGGTCAGCGCCTGATCGACGGTGCGCGCCTGGTCGCGCAGCACTTCGCTCAGGTGCCGGTAGCGATCGGTGGCGAAGAGCGACTCGAAAATCTTCTCCCGTTCCCGGGTGTCGGCAAAGAGAAAGCGCTGAAAGGCGCCCTGAGGCAACACAATCACCTGCCGAAACTGTTCCAGGCTCAGCCCGAGCAACGCCATGACTTCCGGCGTCACATGCCGCGGCTGCTCGCACAACAGCGCTTCGGTGCCGTCGCTGTGCAAACGAAACAGCGACGCTGTTGCGCCCGCCTCGGTCAGGCCTTCGCCTCGAGCCTTCGGCCGCCACTGAGTGGGTCGGCGCTGAACGCGATAGCGCACATCGCCAAGCGCAAAGCTCAGGCTGACCTCCGTCGGCCGGTCCGCCGGCGCAAAGTCGCTGCGCAGGTGCCGGGCGCTGCGCTGCTCTCCCGTCGGCTCGCCGTACAAGGCAAAACACAGTGCGTCCAGGAGGGATGTCTTGCCTGCGCCGGTATCGCCGTGAATCAGGAACAGCGGCGAACGGGCGAGCGCCTCGAAGTCGAGATCGACAGTGTCCGCAAAGGGCCCGAAGGCGGTGGCCTGCAGCGCCAGCGGCCTCACGACGACCCCTCCTGGCCTGCGTCTGGATTGATGGCCGCCAGCGCAGCTTCCAGCACGGCTCGCTCTTCGGCGTTCGGTGCGCGCCCGGCGCTGAACTGGTAAAAATCTTCGAACAGGGCCAACTCACCGCGCTGGACGGAAGCCAGAGTCGCTGAGCGGCTCGTGGGGCGCGCGACAACCTGTGGCCGCAGCACCTGCAGCCGGTGCGGATACACCGGGGCCAACCGGCCGTGCACGTCGTGCAATGCCTGGGTATCGTCGAGCAGAATCTGCACGTAGTCCTCGCGCGCAGGATCAGTGGCACCCGCCTCGAGAATCTGCGCCAGCGTACCGCGCAGCACCCGCAGCTCGCGCCGCGGCTGTATTGGCCGGGTGACGAGATTGGCGACGCCCTGCTCGCCCAGATCGAACAACACCACGCTTTTGTCGTGCTCCGCCTCGGACACGCTGTACTTGAGGAGCGACCCGCTGTAGCGCAACGTCTCCCGCAGGTGGCGGTGCGGACGGTGCAGGTGCCCGAGGGCCACGTAATCGAAGTCTTCGAACTGGCGGGCCCCCACCTGATCGCTGCCGCCCACAGACAGGGGCCGCTCGGAATCGCTCACGGTGCCACCGGCAATGAAGCAGTGGCTGAGCAACAGCTGCAGGGCGTCGGGCTGCCGGGCAGCGGCGACCTGCCGCAGCAGAAAGCCCATCGCTTCGTCTGCGGTGCGTACCTCTGCGGCATCCGCAAAGGTTGTCCGCACCCGCTCCGGGGTCGCGTAGGGCAGGCCGAAGACCTGCAGCGGCCGGCCCCCGGCAACCAGCTCCACCGGGCGGTCACAGGCCCCCAGGTCCGTCAGCAAGTGCAGCCCCGCTGGCGCCAGCAGCGCCGAACCGAACCCCAGGCGCAGGGCGTTGTCGTGGTTGCCGGGTATGACCAGCGTGCAAACGCCGAGCTGGCCGACCAGCTCGGCCAGAAAGTCATTGAACAGCGCCACCGCCGCATCCGGCGGCACGGCCCGGTCGTAGACGTCTCCCGCCAGCAGAAACAGCTCGACCTGTTCTTCACGAACCATCGCAAGCACCTGCTCGAGCGCGTGCCGCTGGTCGTCCAGCAGGCTATGCCCGTGCAGGTTGCGGCCAAGGTGCCAGTCGGAGGTATGAAGTACGCGCACGGGGCGACGGTAGCACGCCGGTTGCCAAGGGCGAACCGCTCCCCGATCATGCGAGCCGCAACACTCCGGGAGCAGCCCTTGCACGTCTACACCAACGTTCTGGACATGATCGGCAAGACGCCCCTGCTGCGGCTGTCCCGCTTCGATACCGGGCCCTGCGAGCTGTACCTGAAGCTCGAGCTGATGAACCCCGGCGGCTCGATCAAGGACCGGATTGGCCGCTCCATGATCGAAGAGGCAGAGCGGCGGGGCGACCTCAAGCCGGGCGATACTATCGTCGAGGCGACCGCCGGCAACACCGGCCTGGGCCTGGCGCTGGTCGCGACCCAGAAAGGTTATCCCATGGTCCTGGTGGTGCCGGACAAGATGAGCCAGGAAAAGATCTTCAACCTCAAAGCCATCGGCGCCGAGGTGGTGCTGACCCGCAGCGACGTCGGCAAGGGTCACCCGGAGTACTACCAGGATCTGGGCCAGCAGATCGCGCAGGAGCGCGGCGGCTACTTCATCAACCAGTTCGAAAACCCCGATAACCCCCGGGCTCACGTCGAGACGACCGGCCCCGAGATCTGGGAGCAGATGGCTGGCGACCTTGATGCGGTCGTCGTCGGCGTCGGCTCGAGCGGCACCATCAGCGGCCTCACACGCTACTTTCGCGACATCGATGCCGGCGTGGAGCTGGTCGTTGCCGATCCGGAAGGCTCCATCCTGGCGGACTACATCAACAAGGGCGAAATTGGCGAAGGCGGCTCCTGGCTGGTGGAAGGCATCGGCGAAGACTTTTTGCCGAGCATCAGCGACTTTACCGGCGCCAAATCGGCCTACGCGATCTCCGACGCGGAGTCGTTCTCCCTGGCCAGGGACCTGCTGACCCGGGAGGGCATCATGGCCGGATCATCCACCGGCACCCTGCTCGGCGCTGCGCTGCGCTACTGCCAGGCCCAGACCGAACCGAAACGCGTCGTGACCTTCGCCTGCGACACCGGCAACCGCTATCTGTCCAAGCTCTACAGCGACTTCTGGATGGTGGACCAGGGCTTCATTCAGCGCGAAAATTTCGGTGACCTGCGGGACCTGATCGGCCGCCCGCACCTGGATCAGGCCACGACCACCGTCGGGCCCGACGACAAGGTCTCGACCGCCCACAACCGCCTGCGCAACGCCGGCTTCTCGCAGCTGCCGGTGATCGACAGCGGGCGGCTCATCGGCATCATCAACGAAGACGACATCATGCGGCACGCCTACGGCGACCCGTCGCGCTTTAGCGACCCGGTGCGCAGCGCCATGCACGCGAGCTTCCTGAAAGTGGACCGGGACACGACGGTGAACAATCTGGTGGCGCTGCTGGAGTTCCAGCCCTGCGCCGCAGTGATGGAAGGCAAAGGCCGTGGTTTCCTGGGCCTTATTACCCGCAGCGACGTGCTGAATTACCTGCGCCGGCAGGTGTCCTGACGCGTCCCTAAAAGGCCGGCCCGCGCGGCCGGTAGGGCGCTTCCAGCTGCGCTTTCTCTTCGATGGTGAGCGCTACATCGACCGCCTCGATGGCGTCGTCCAGATGATGCAGCTTGCTCGGGCCTATGATCGGCGCCGTCACCACCGGGTTGGACAGCACCCAGGCCAGCGCAATCTGGGCCCGGGGCAGCCCGCGCGCCGCCGCTACGGCTGTCACCGCATCGACAATGACGCGGTCCCGAGACTCGTCAAAACGGGCGTCAATCAGGGGGTCACTTGCCGAGCGCTCGGTCTTCTCGTCCCAGTCCCGGGTCAGGAGCCCGCGAGCCAGCGGGCTCCAGGGAATGACGCCCACACCCTGGTCGGCACACAACGGCAACATCTCGCGCTCTTCTTCGCGCTGCAGCAGGCTGTACTGGTTCTGCATGGAGACGAAGCGGTTCCAGCCATTGCGCTCGCTGGCAAAGAGCGCCTTGCTGAACTGCCAGGCCCACATGGACGAAGCGCCGATGTAGCGCACCTTGCCGCTGGTCACTGCATCGTCGAGCGCGCGCAGGGTTTCTTCGATGGGCGTGCGGTCGTCCCAGCGGTGAATCTGGTACAGGTCAATGTAGTCCGTGTTCAGGCGTTTCAGGCTGGCGTCCAGCTCGGTCAGGATGGCCTTGCGGGACAAGCCCCGGGCGTTGCGCGATTTGCGCATCGGGAAGTAAACCTTGGTTGCCAGCACCAGGTCCTCCCGGGGCGCCATCTCGCCCAGCAGTTTGCCGACGATGCGCTCGCTGGTTCCCAGCGAATAAGCATTGGCGGTATCGAAAAAATTGATGCCGGCATCAAGGGCCCGCTCGAGGATCGGGCGCGTGGCCGTCTCGTCGATGGCCCAGTCGTGAACGCCCGGGGTGGGGTCGCCGAAGTTCATGCAGCCCACGCAAATCCTGGAGACCTCGAGCCCTGTCTGGCCCAGCTTCGTGTACTTCATTCGTGCAGCCCTGTCAGTGTCATGGGTCGGAAGGCTTGTCCGTTGCCGCGCTGTCCCGGGCAGGCTCCGGCGCGACAGAGCCCACCTCCGCTTCGGCGTCCACCGCGGCGGCCGCAGAGATCCAGGGCTTAAGCCAGCGATCAAAGACCAGGAAGGCACAGATCAGCACCAGAATACCCCAGCTGCCCGCCCAGCCCAGGAACAGTAGCGGCCAGATAAAGGAGAGCAGAAAGTTGATCAGCGTGTCGCCAAGGAACTTCAGCACTGCTTCTGCCAGCTGCGAGGTCACAAAATCCATCGCCGTGCTGGCTTCTGCGGCGTCGCTCATGAGGGCGCCGATCTGCAGGACCACGAAGGTGACGACAAAGCCAAGGCCGTAAAATCCGCCGCCGCGCAGCCGCCACATGCGCAGCAGCGCCCGGCGGGTCCAAACCAACAGCAGGCCTGGATCATCGCTGGCGTCAGCAAACTGCTGGGCCCGGTCTGCAGCCCGGTTTTTGAGCCTCGCGACCAGGCGCGGCTTGCGGGGCTGTTTCTTGCGCGGCGCGTCCATCCGGTCATTATAGGCGCAGCGCGCACGCACTTTCGGAGAACAACGATGAGCCAGGGCAAACTTGAAGGACAGGTTGCTGTTGTCACCGGCGGGGCCAGCGGTATCGGCAAGGCCTGCGCGCTGCGTTTTGCGGCAGAAGGCGCGGAAATCGTCCTCGCCGACCTCAAAGGGGAACGCCTGGACGGCGCCCTGGAGGAACTCCGGCGCAGCACCAACGGCCGGGTCAGCGCCGTGCCCGTCAACGTGACGGAAGAGGAGCAGGTCGAGGCGCTGGCGGACCGCGCCATCAGCGACTTCGGCCGGCTGGACGTCTTGCTGGCGGCGGCCGGCATCTCCCACGCCAACTACGTCAGCGGCTCGACGGCGGAAGCGACGGGGACCGGCCTGGGGCCCGCCGGCGGCGGCCTGCTCACCGTTCCCGTCGAGCACTGGAACAAGGTTCTGGCCGTCAATCTGACCGGGGTAATGCTGAGCAACCGGGCCGCTGCCCGACGCATGATTGCCGCTGGCAACGGCGGGGCGATCGTCAACATTGCCTCCAGTGCCGCCCGTATTCCCCTGGCGGGCGCCGGCGACTACAGCGTCTCGAAAGCCGGTGTCACCATGCTCACCCAGGTGATGGCCCGGGAGCTGATCGAGCACGGCATTCGCGTCAACGCAATCGGGCCTGGTTTTGTATCGACCCCCATGGTGCAAGGCATGCAGGAGAGCGAAGAGGGCCGCGCCAACATGGTCGGCATGACGCCCATGGGTCGCCTCGGGGAGCCCGCAGAGATGGCCGCTACCGCGCTATTCCTGGCCAGCGGCGAAAGCTCCTACACAACCGGGCAGACCCTGTACCCGAACGGCGGCATGTTCGTGGGCTGATCCGCAGCGGCAGCTGTCGGCCGATCAGCCGGGCGACAGCGCCGCGAGCAGCCGCCGGGCACCGGCGCTATCGAGGTACTCGCGCATGCTGGTGACCTGGCCATCGGCTACCTCCGCCACGACGCAGACCCGCAAGCGGAACGGTCCATCTGGCAGCGTGCAGACGACATCGTGTTCCTCAACGAACCCGCTGTCGGTGTTCGCGCACACTGCATTTTCGTAGCCAAAGCCGGTGACCGCACCGTGCACGGCGGCGGTAAACCGCTTCAGCGCCTTGCAATCCATCGCTGGCCCGCCGTTCTGCGAGCCGCTGAAGGCAGGCGCGCAAATGGCTTCCAACGCGGCGAGATCGCCGGAGCCGGTCGCCTCAAAAAAACGCTCCGCAACTTCGGTGCCTGTCATCGTGAACTGCCTCCCAATCCGGGCACCAGCATAGCAACTCCCCATAGGCGACTGTATCGCCCGGCTACAATAAACAGGAAGCCAGGACGGCAGGACCCCGCAATGGACCACCCGCTCGACGCGATCATGCTGGTCGACGATTCGGAAGCAGACAATTTTTTGCACGAACGGGCGATCCGCAAGGCAGGCTGCGCGCGTTCGGTGCTGGTCTACGAAGACCCCCGGGAGGCCATGACGGCAATCTGCTCCGGCGCCGCCCAGCCAGACATGATCTTTCTGGACATCAACATGCCGGGCATGACCGGGTGGGAATTCGAACTGGCCCTGGAAGCCCTGCACCCGCTGCCAAAGGAACCGGTACTGGTGATCATGCTGACGACGTCGCTGGATCCGGCAGACCGCCAGCGGGCTGCCGAGCGTGGGCACATCGACGGCTTCCTGAACAAGCCCCTGACGCCGCAGATGTGCACCGACATCGCGAAACTGTACTTCCCGGAGCCGTCAGCGCTGGCCGGGCAGCCATCCGGTCAGGCCACCGGGCCCGATGCTTCGCTCATCGTCCGTTCCCCGTAAGCCTCAGCTTCGGCCAGCACGGGGAACCTGAGCCGAAACAGGCACCCTCCAGCCTCGCTCGCATCAAGCCGAACATCTCCGCCGCACCTCTCCATGACGCCCTGCACGATCGACAGGCCGATGCCGGTCCCAGGATAGGCGTTGGTGCTGTGCAGGCGCGAAAACATGCCGAAGACGCGCTCCCGGTCTGCTTCGGGAATGCCGATACCGTTGTCCGCGACGGAAACTTCTTCCCAGGCACCGACCCGGCGGGCCTGGATCCGAAGCTGCGGCTGTCTTTGCGGCGGGCAAAACTTGATGCCGTTGCTGATCAGGTTTCCAAACAGCTGCGCCAGCTCGCTGTGGTTGCCGCGCACAGCCGGCAGCGGCGCCACCGCCACCTGAGCCTGCTGCCGCTCGATCGCCCCGGTCTGATCGTCGAGCACCCGGGCCAGCACGGCATCGAGCGACACCGGCTTGCGGGGCATATCGGAGGCCGTTAAACGCGAGTAGCGCAGCAGGTCTTCTACCAGCACACTCGCCCGGCGCGCTGCCTTGCCCATAAAGTCGACACAGCGCTGACCAGTTTCGTCCAGCTGCCCGGCACAGTCTTCCGTCAGGACATCGCTGTAGGACCGAATCGTGCGCAGCGGTTCCTGCAAGTCGTGCGAGGCGACATAGGCAAACTGGCTCAGGCTGCGGTTGCTGTGCATGAGCGCTTCGCGCGCGGCGTTCTGCTCTGTCTGGTCCAACAGGCTGACGGCAAAGATTGCGCCCGTTTCGCCCTGCAAGCCCCGGGCGACACAGTCCACCTGCCGGACCTCGCCCCGAGCCGCTGCCAGCTCCAGGCTGACGCTGGCAACCGCTGCGTCGCTGCCTGTGCCCTCGAGCAGGTTGGCCAGGGAGGCCTGCTGGGCTGCGCGTTGCTCCAGAGGGAACAACTGATCAAGACCGCAGCCTGCCAGCGCGCCCTCCGCGCGGTCAAAAAATGCGAGCGCTGCGTGGTTGCACTGCGCGATCGTGCCCTCGCCATCGAGGATCAACGTCGGAACAGGCGCCTGAGTGAAGAACGTTTGGAACTGCCGGTCCTTGTCCGCCTGCAGGGCGCGCAGTAAACGGCGGGAGCGGACATCCTGAAAGCTCAGTACGGATTGCGTCTGGGTCGTGCCCGCAATGGGCAACAACGCGTACTGCACCGCAACAGCTTGCGAAGCCGCACCCTGCAGCGTGGTTTCGCCGGTGACCCCACGGCATTCTGTAAAGGCTTCCCGCAGAGCGCCCTGAGATCCATCGTGATCAACCACCGGGCCGAGCAAGTCATCGATCTTCGCGGACAGGCACGCGTCCCGCTGCAGGCCAAGGATCGTCAGCGCGTTGCGATTGCAGTAGGTCACTCGGCCGTTGGCGGCAAAGCCCAGAACCCCAGCGGCGACTCCGTCAAGAATCTGATAGAGCTGACGCTGGGCGACCGCATAGGATGCGGTCGCGGTCTGCACGTCCTCGCGCAGTCGCCGGGAGTACCCGCTCCAGAACAGCAGGGCCAGATTCGCGAGCACCGCCGCGACAGTGACGACAGTGCTCGTCAGCCGCAGGCTGGACCGGAGATCGGCATTCAGCACCGGTTGGCGCAAGCGCAGCTGATAGGATCCGCCAGCGCCGGGCAGCGTCTGCACATGCTCGGCAGGCGCGCCGGACCAGGGCGACAAGGCGCCAATGGTGCGGATCACTTCGCCGCCGGGCGCCAGCAGCTCTCCCTGCATGGCCGCGGGCAGAGGCAGGCTCACAATCGTTGCCGCCAGGCTCCTGGCACCAGAGTCTGCCGCGGGGTCAGCCCGCGCCACCGCAGTTTCAATGCGGCTTGCCGCCACAGCCAGGGACAGCTGCGCGCTCTGCGCCAGGTGTACTTTTTCCCGATAGCTTGCGGCACTGACGAACACTGCGCTGGCAAGCAGCAGCGTCCCTAGCACCAGCCGCGTCGGGAGCGGCGCCGTGCGGCCGAGCAGGAGCACCGCCGGCGGCGCAAAAAGCAGCACGCCGAACACCTCGCGCAGCCAGCGCCAGCCAAACTGAGCCAGGGCGAGGTCACCGGTCAGGTTCACGAACAGCACATACACGTACAGCGGCAGGAGCCAGCCCGTTGCGATCGCTGCGAGGGCGAGGACGAGCAGGGCGCGCGGGCGCTGCAGATCCGCAAGGGGCACCGGCAGGCAAAGACACAGGCCATACAGCGCCGCCGCCGCAATCGTTTGCGCCACCGGGCCGAGCAGCAACACGGTCAGGGCGAAGCTGTCGCTGAGCTGCACCACGAATACCAGGGTCTGGGCCAGCCACAGCACTGGCAGCGCGGCCCAGCCAAAAACCAGCAGCAGGGCAAGGTTGATGCCCGCACCGACGCGCAAGGGGACGTCCGGGCTGACACCGCCGTAGATCGCCAGATCGACCCAACTGGTCCCTACGGCTATCGCGATGATCAGCAGGGTTTTCCGGGACAGGGGGGCGAACGCAGTGGGTTGCTGCAAAAACGCCTCCGTGGCTGGCCTTGCAACTCCTAGTATAGTCGGCTGCTGGCATGTGCAAGCCGCAGAGAGAGACAAGCCTTGGCATCTGCAGATCCATCACCGCAACCCGCGCAGCCCGACAGGGACGCGACCTTCGACGCCGTGATCGTCGGCGCGGGCTTCGCCGGGCTCTACATGCTGTACCGGTTACAGCAGGCCGGCCTGAGCGCCAGGATCTACGAGCAGGCCGACAACGTTGGCGGCACCTGGTACTGGAACCGCTATCCCGGGGCGCGCTGCGACGCCGAAAGCCTGGCCTATTCCTACTCCTTTGACGAAACGCTGGAACAGCGCTGGGCGTGGAGCGAGCGCTATGCCACGCAGCCGGAGATCCTGCGCTACGCAGAGCACGTCGCCGATCATCACGGATTGCGGCCGCACATCCGTTTCGAGCGCACCGTCACAAGCGCCAGCTTTGATGAGGCGTCATCGCGCTGGGTCGTTGAGACCGCGGCCGGCGACCGCGCCATTGCCCGGCTGTGCATCATGGCGACCGGCTGCCTGTCGGTGCCCCAGGTGCCGGACATTCCCGGCCTGGACGATTTCGCCGGCCAGCGTTACCAGGCCAGCCAATGGCCGCACAGCGGCGTCAACTTCTCGGGCCAGCGCGTGGGCGTTATCGGCACCGGCTCGTCGGCCATCCAGGCGATCCCGGTCATCGCCGAACAGGCGGCGCAGCTGACGGTTTTTCAGCGCACGCCGAACTTTTCCGTGCCCGCGCGCAACGGCAAGCTCGATCCGGACTGGGTGGCTGCCTTCAAGAAAAACTATCGGGCCCACCGCGCCCAGCATCGCCGGGCGCTGTCTTCGGGCTTTGGCGATCTCGAAATCGAGCCCCGGGACATGACCCCGAAAGCATCGGGCCATGCGCTCACCGATGCGCAGCTGCACGAGCGCTGCGAGGCATTCTGGAACATCGGCGGCGCCCGCTTCCTGTCCAGCGTCAATGACGCCCTGTCTGACGAAACGGTCAACGAACGCATCGCTGAGTTTGTTCGCAGCAAGATTCGCGAGACTGTGCGCGATCCGGAAACTGCCGCCGCGCTGTGCCCGAGCGATCACCCCATCGGCACCAAACGCATCTGCGTCGACAGCAACTACTACGAGACCTACAACCTGCCCCAGGTCGCGCTGGTTAACCTCCGGCAAACGCCCATCGAGCGAGTGACCGCCACCGGCATCCAGTTGACAGCGGACCGCCACGTCGACCTCGACACGCTGGTACTGGCGACCGGGTTCGATGCCATGACTGGCGCGCTCAACCGCATCGACATCAGCGGCCGCGCCGGCGCTCGCCTTCGCGACAAGTGGGCCGCCGGCCCGCTGACCTACCTGGGTCTCATGAGCGCAGGCTTCCCCAATCTGTTCATGATCACAGGCCCCGGCAGCCCGTCAGTGCTGTCCAACATGCTGGTGTCGATCGAGCAGCACGTGGACTTCATCATGGACTGCCTGGACCACGCGCAAAGGCGCAACGCGGGGCACATCGAGCCTGAGCTCGCCGCCGAAGAAAGCTGGGTCAAGCACGTCAACGACGTCGCGGGCGCTACCCTGTTTCCAAAGGGCGGGTCCTGGTACCTGGGCGCTAACGTGCCTGGCAAGACCCGGGTCTTCATGCCCTACGCTGCCGGCGTTGGCGTCTATCGGGAAATCTGCGAAGACATCGCCAGCGATGGCTTTCGCGGCTTTGCATTCAGCTAGCTGCCATTCGGAGACCGCCATGAAGTCAAAGCTTGTTCACGAATACACCGGCCGGCTGCCCGCCGCTGACACACACCCTTACCGCACCGGTGCCTGGCAGCCCAACCACCGGGAGTACGACGCCCATGATCTGACGGTCACGAGCGGCGCCGTACCGCAGGACCTGCACGGCGTGTACCTGCGCAACACGGAAAACCCGCTGCACGATGCCCTGGGGCGCTATCACCCCTTCGACGGCGATGGCATGTTGCACAGCGTCCATTTCGAAGGCGGGGCGACCCAGTATCGCAATCGGTTCGTTCGCACGGACGGCTTCGACGCCGAGCTTGCCGCCGGCGAACCGCTGTGGGCCGGGCTGCGCGAGCGGCCGGAGCGCTCCAGGCGCGACGGCTGGGGCGCCCGTACCCGGCTCAAGGATGCCTCGAGCACCGACGTCGTCGTCCACGGCGGGCGCGCAGCGACCAGCTTCTACCAGTGCGGCGAGATCTACGAGCTCGACCCGGTCACCCTCGCGCCCCGAGGAAAAGCGCCCTGGCTGTCGGACATTACCCCCGGCTGGGGCGTGTCGGCGCACACCAAGGTCGACGAAGCGACCGGCGAAATGCTGTTCTTCAACTACAGCAAGCAGGCGCCCTACATGCACTACGGTGTCGTCGACGCGCAGCGGCGCCTGGCGCACTACGTGCCCGTCGAGCTGCCCGGCCCGCGCCTGCCGCACGACATGGCGTTTACGGAACGCTACGCGATCCTCAACGACCTGCCTCTGTTTTGGGACCCCGAGGCCCTGGCTGCTGGTGCCCACGCCGTGCGTTTTTACCACCGCATGCCGAGCCGCTTCGGCATCCTGCCGCGCCGCGGCGGCAGCGACAGCGTGCGCTGGTTCGAAGCGCAGCCAACCTACGTGCTGCACTGGATCAACGCCTTCGAAGAGGGGGACGAGGTGGTGCTGGACGGCTACGCCCAGGACCCCCGGCGGGGCATACAGACCCCTGGGCTGCCGGACGGGCTGAAGCCCTTTGCACAGCTTGACCTGCACGGCATTGGCGCCCACGCCTACCGCTGGCGCTTCAACTTGCGCACGGGCGCCGTGCGAGAAGGTCCCCTGGCAGACCACGTCATCGAGTTCGGCATGATCAACCCGGCGTTCGCCGGGCGCCCGTACCGCTACAGCTGGGCCATGACCACCAAGCCAGGCTGGTTTTTGTTCAACGGCCTGCGCCGGCTCGATGCGCAAACCGGCACTGTTCATGAGTACGATTTTCCTGAGGGCGTCTACCCGAGCGAAAGCCCGATGGCGCCGCGCCGCGGCAGCCAGGCCGAAGACGACGGCTACGTTGTCACGCTTGTCACAGACATGAACACGGACACCTCTGCCTGCTGGATCTTTGACGCGGCAGCAATCGCGGCGGGACCGATCGCAACCCTTGCGCTGCCGCAGCGCATCTGTGCGGGCACCCATTCCTACTGGGCTGGCTCGGCCGCCCTCGATGACGGTCGCTAGCCGCCGGCGGATGTCGGGGCAGGCCGGAAGTTGTCGCGCAGGAAGCGGATCAGGTCTGCCATAGCAAAGGGCTTGCTGAGCACCGGCGCCGGCAGCGGGCGATCGTGCTCTTCCGCATAGCCGCTGACCAGCAGGATCGGCACATCGGGTTGCTGTGCCTGCAGCCAGGCCGCCAGCCCCGCGCCGTCCAGCTCGCCGGGCATGCGCAGGTCGCTGAACACCAGGTCCGGCGCAAGGCCATCGTCGAGCAGACGCCGCGCCTCGTCCGCGCTGGCACAGCGCTGCACCCGGGCACCGAGGCGATCCAGCATGGCCGCCATCAGTTCCCCCACGTTCAGGTTGTCTTCGACCAGCAATACCTCGCGGCCTGCGAGCACCGCGGTAGGCACCAGGTCGTCGGCGGCTGCCGGCACCGTCTCCGCGGACCGGGGAAAACTCAGCACCGCCTTCGTACCGACGCCCGGTTCGCTGTGCAGCGCCAGGGTACCGCTGCTGGCCTGCGCAAAACGCTCGACCGAACTGAGCCCCAGGCCGGTGCCCTGGTCAGCGTCCTTCGTGGTGTAGAAGGGTTGTGCTGCTTGCGCCAGCACCTCCCGCGACATGCCCTCGCCTTCGTCGACCACTGTAAATGCGACCCGACCGGCTTCGTCACCGACCCGCAGGAACACGGACCCGGCCATGGCGCTGGCGTCGGCGGCGTTGCGCAGCAGATTCAACAGCGCGCTGGTCAGCTGATAAGGGTCCACGACCAGCACCGCCTCAGGGGTTTCGTTCGCGATCTCCAGCCGCGTACGCCCCCGCATCGCGGTCTGGAACAGCGGCGCGTTCGCTTCCAGATAGGCGGCAACGGCTACCGGGCGCGGCTCCAGCTCGCGAGTGCCGGCAAAAGCCCGGAGCGAATCCACCAGCTGCGAGGCGCTGGCAGCGGATTGGTTCGAGACGCCCACCGCCCGGCGCAGCTCCGCGGTTGTCGCTTCGCTGCTTAACACTTCGTTGGCGCCAACGATGATCTGCAGCAGGTTATTGAAATCGTGTGCCATGTTGCCCGCCAGCAGCCCGATGGACTCGATCCGGCGCCGCTCGGCGAGTTCCAGCTCGTGGGCAGACTGCCGCTCAAGATTCAGCGCAATCGCGTCGCTCTTTTCTGCCACGGTCTCCGACAGCGCCCGATTCGATTCGCGCTGCGCCTCGCGCAGGCGTTTCTGGATTCGGCGATCGTGCTCCAGACCCGCAAGCCAGGCGACCAGCACCAGCAACGCAACGCCAAGCAATATGGCCAGCTGCCGGTTGCGCTGCGTCGCCGCGGCCCGCTCGCTGGCCAGGGCCGTTTGCACACGAATCGATTCTTCTTCGGACCGCAGCCGCGCCAGCTCGCGCTCGCTCTTTGCCTCCGCCATCCGCGCTTCGTAGTAGCGGTCCAGCTGCGCATTGCGTTCGGCCCGGGCCCGTTGATGCAGCGCCAGTAGCCGGTCGAGGGCAGCGCTCGCTGCGTCACCACGCCCAAGGCCCAGGGTGGCGGTCAGGGCCAGCTCTGCGGCTGCCGTTTGCACCGGCAGGATATCGATACCGCCTGCTTCGATCCGCTCCAGTACCGGCAGAGCATCCTGAAATGCCCGCTGCCGGACCATGACCTGAGCAAGCGCCAACAGCGCGTCCGCGCGCTCGTGCGCCCAGGGTTCCAGCAGCCGCGCGCCGGTCTCTGCGGCCACCCGTGCTGCCGGGAGCTGCCCAAGACCGAGCAGGGCCCGGGACTGAATGCGGTAAGCGTTGCCTGTGATCAGGTCGGGATCGTCCTGCCCCTCCGGCGCAGCCAGAAAACGCTCAAGCCCTGCCAGCGCCCGGGCGTAGTCGCCTTCGAAAACGGCCAGGTCATGGTCGTTCAGGAGCACAGAACGCGTGCTGTAGGACGCGGGCAGGGCGCGCACGAGCGGCGCGAGGGCATCCAACCAGTACCGCGCGCGCTGGTAGCGCCCCAGATTCATAAGCAGGATGACGAGGTTGTTCCCGGCCGGCACTGCGACCTGAGCATCTCCGCGGTCGATCGCGCCCGGCAGAATCTCCTCGAAGACATCGGCCGCCTGCAGCGGGCGACCGCCGATGTAGAGCACCGTCGCGTGATTGACGCGCAGCGCTGATTCCACTCGCGGGTCCGTATCGCGATCCAGCAAGGCCAGCGCCTGCCGCAGCTGGTCCAGCGCCGTTTCCAGATCGCCGTCAATCACTTGACTGCTGGATGTCAGCATGGCCAGGAAGATATGCGCCGCTGGATCGTCAAGGCCTTCCAGCTCGCGCCGCACGGCCTCGATCACAGCCCGGGCTTCGTCCAGCCGTCCCAACCGGAGCAGCATCTTGCCCTGCTGCAGCTGAGCGCGGACGCGCTCCGCTGCCGACAGCGGCGGCCCGCTGTAGCCGGGCGCCAACAACGCCTGCGCGGACTCGAGGGCGCGCTGAAAGTCAGCGGGCAAAGCCAGCAAGGCATCGTCCAGCTGGCGCTGCAGGGAGCCCGCGGAATCGGCGGCCTGCAGCGGCAGCAAGGGCAGGCCGGCCAGCAGAGCCGTGACAAGCAAAGCAACGAGCTTCGCGGCGATCGCCCTGGCCGGCGAGCGGCGCATCAGCCGTGCTCCGCCAGGAAGTCCAGCAGCTGCCCGCCGGAAAAAGGTTTCTGCAGCAGCGGCACACTGGCGAGGGAGGCCTGCAGCTCGTCGTAACCGCTCATGAGCAGCACTCGCATGTGCGGGTGCGTGGCCTGCACCTGGACGGCGAGCGCGGCGCCGTCCATCGCGCCCGGCATCTTCACATCGGTGAGCAGGCAGTCGAAGGACGGCGAGTCCGGCGCGTTCAGGATCTCGATCGCTTCCGCAGCGCTGGACACGTGACAAACCGTCACCGCAGCCATCTCCAGCACTGGCGCCAGCAGCCCGGCGACCAATGCGTTGTCTTCGACCAGCAGCAGCCGCTTGCCGGCCACCGGGCCTGCTGCGCCCGCGTCAGCCTGCGCCAGCTCCGGATCGTGGGACAGCACCGGAACACGCAGCGTCACCCGGGTGCCCGCGCCAGACTCACTGTCGAGCAGCAGCTCGCCGCCGCTCTGGTGGGCGAAGCCCCGGGCCGAGCTGAGCCCAAGACCAAAGCCGGTGCGGCTGTCCTTGGTGCTAAAGAACGGCTCCGGCGCCTGCGCAAGTACCGCCGCGCTCATGCCGACGCCGTCGTCCCGAAGCTCGAGGTCGAGAAACTGCCGCTCAGCGACGCCGGACGGCACCGCGCCGGCCAGCTCGCCCTGGGTGAGGCGGGCGGTGAGACAGACCGCGCCGCCCTGGGGCAGCGCTTCTGCCGCGTTCGCGAGCAGCGCCAGCAGCGCGCTGGTCAGCGCCGCAGGGTCCACCATCAGCACGCTCGGCGCAGAGCGGTCGATCACTTCAAGGCGCACAGCTTCGCCCAGCGCGGTCCGGAACAGCGCAGCGTGCTCGGACAGATAGCCCTGCACGTTGACGGCTTCCGGCGTCAGTTTTTGCCGGCTCGAGTACGCCAGCAGCTGCCGGACAATGGATGCCGAGCGTTCACAGGCTTCCTTGGATTGTGCCAGGGCCTGTCGGCCAGCTTCGCTAAGCGAACTCTTTTCGAACAGCTCGTTGCTCGCCAGCAGCACCTGCAGGAAATTGTTGAAATCATGCGCAACGCTGCCGGTAATGCGCCCGACGGTTTCCAGGTGGCGCTTGCGATCCACCGCCTCTCGCATCGATGCTTCCTGAGCAACGGCGGCGCTGAGCTGCCGCGTTGCCTCCTGCATGCGCTCTTGCAATGAAGCCTGCAGCGCCAGCTCCTGCTCCCGCAGGCGGCTCTCGAAGCGCCGCTGCGACTGCGTGTGGCTGTAGGCCAGGAGCAGCACTGCCAGCACGGCGAGAGCGGCCAGCAACAGGTTACGGCGCAGCAGTTCGGAGCGCGCCAGCGCCCGGGCCGACACCAGGCGGGCCGCCTCAACCCCTTGTGCCTGCCGCGCTGTGTCCAGCGCCGCCTCGCCACGCATCCCGGCCAGCCGGGTGTCGTAGTAGCTGGTGCTTTCAAGGGAGCTGCGCGCCAGCACCTGAGCCAGGGTCTCGGACAGATCTGGCACCAGCGCTTTGCCGTCATCCAGCGCGCCCCTTTCGATCAGCGCACGGAGGCGCAACGCCACAGCGTCTGCTGCGTGTACATTGCCCGGCGCCGGTTTGTCGGACTGCTCGGCGAGCGTTTGCAGCGCCTCATCGGGCAGCCCCAGGGCCAGCTGCGCCCGCGCCAGCACCATGGAGGCTTCCCAGCGATCCTTCGGCCAGGCGCTCAGCACCGTCTGGGCCTGGCGCGCCAGATCGATCGCCTGCCGCGCATCCCCCAGAGCCAGCTGCGCCTCGGCCAGACCGGTCAGCCCGCGACCGCGAACCACCGGGGCCACGGGATTGCCCGACGCTGTGAGTGCCCGCAGGGGCGCTACGGCAGGGCCCGGTTCGCCGCGGCGCACCTGCAACCGCAGGACGGCGACATCAAACACTGCCCGGTAGGCGGAGCGATCGACCCGGCGCCGCACTGGCTCCATGCGCGCCTGCCAGGTCAAGGCCTGCGCCGTGCGGCCCTGCAGCATCAGCAGCTCGATCAGATTGGCCGCAACGCCGATGGACTCAGTCAGCAGTCCCGCCTCCAACGCCTCGCCAACGGTGGTTTCGTAGGTCTCGACCGCGGCGACCAGATCGCCCGTGTCATAGAGCAACAGCGCGTAGTTGGCTCGTGCAATCAGCCGGGTCCGGATGCTGACACCGTCCAGGGAACCGGCCAGAGCACGCTCATAACGTTCGCCGGCACCCTTCAGGTCGTTTGCCAGGAAGCGCAGTGACGCATCCAGATCCTGCACCCGCAGGTACAGGTCCGGCTCGACGCCGGGATTCAGGTCAACCAGCAGCCGCGCCAGCAACGGCTTGCACTCATCCCGGCGGGCCAGCCGCAGCAATGCCCGGCAGGCACTGTAGCGGGCTTTGCTGGCCAGCAAAGCCCGCCCCTGATCCCGGGAAGCGAGCAATTCGAGCAGGCGCAACGACGCGCGCAAACGTGCTTCGACATCGACCGGTTCCTGCTGCAGGGAGGCCTCTACGATCCCGGTCAGGGCAGTCAGCTCAGCGCTTGCCGTTTCCGCCGCGGCCTGGGCGGCGCTGGCTGTCAGCATCAGACCGCTTGCCAGGGCAAGCCACAGCGCGCAGCAACCAGGCAACCGGCTCATACAGACGCCGGCCGGCGGCGCGCCAGCATGCGGGCAAGAGCAACCCGACGCCCGTCCGGATCGGCGCAGTAACCCTCCTCCAGGCTCAGGCAGCACAGACTCGGTACCGCCGCAGGAAGGCTCCCGGGGGCGACGCGGAACGCAGCGCGGCCGGGACCAGCCAGCGGCCATCGGGGCGCGCCCGGCACCTGCAGATGCTCCTCGACGAAGAGGTAACCGCCAGGCGCGAGCAATGCGGGCAGCTGCGACAGCAGGCGGAAATTGACGTAGCGCACCAGCACGATCAGCGCGAAGGTGCCGGCCGCGGCCGACAGCCCGGGTTCCAGATCCAGGATCCGGGTCTCCACCGTCAGCTGTCGCGCGGCGGCTGTGAGCTGCAATCGCTCGATGGCCACCGCCGAGCCGTCTACCGCCACGACCTGGTGTCCCTGCTCAGCCAGATAACAGGCATTGCGACCGGCGCCGCAGGCCAGGTCCAGGGCCCGGGACCCGGGGGGCAAGGACAGGCGCGGCAGCCACCGCGCCAACGCTGCGCTCGGGTGACTGCGATCGCCGTACGCCCCGGCGGCATAGCGCTCGTTCCAGCGCTTTTGATCGGCCGCACTCATTCGCTGGTGTCCCGGTCCAGGTGCCGCCAGCTGGGGATGGTGCCCAGGGTATCGGCAACGGTTGCGCCGCGTTCTCCCATCGGTCGCGGGACGCCGACGGTGCTGTCGACCTGAGTCTGGTGCTCAAGCTCGGCGTTCAGCTCGCCGCCCAGCAATACCGCATAGGCCGACACGAAAAACCACATGAGCAGCACGACCACTGCGCCGAGCGCACCGTAGGTTTCCTGGTAGGTCGAGAAGTTGGCAACGAACCAGGAGAAGCCCGCACTGGCCACAGCCCAGACCAGCAGGGCGAACACCGCCCCAAAGGACACCCAGCGCCACTGGGCCGAGCGCCGGCAGGGACCGAAGCGGTACGCGACGCCGAGGGCAATCAGCACCACGATCGCGATCACGATCCAGCTGGCAATACGGACCAGCCATTCCGCCGGCGCCGAGAAGGTCACGAAGCTGAGCACCGTCGGCACCACGGCCAGCACCAGCAGCATGAGCGCAAACAGGATCAGGCCCAGCAGCGTAAACAGCAGCGCCTGTGCGCTGAGGAGAAAAAAGGATCGAACCTCGATCTCGTCGTACACAGCGTTCAGGCCCCCAAACAGGGAACGCATGGCCTTCGACGCGCTCCACAGGGACAGGATGACCGACAACAGAATGCCCCAGCTCAGCGCGCGTTCCTCGGCGCTGGCCAGGTCGTTGAGCTGCGTGGTCACGATCGATCTGGCGTCTTCGGGCAGATAGGCGGACACCGCCGTGATCTGCTCGTGCACGTCCGCCGGCGTCACGACCAGCCCATAGATGGAAATCAATGCAGCCAGCGACGGCGCCACGGACAGCAGGCCGTAAAAAGCCATGCCGGCGGCAACCAGCGCAATATTGTCGTGCCGGGCCTCGTGCATGACCCGCAGCAGGACGTCCCGCCAGCCGCGCAGCGGCATCTCCCAGGGCGAGCCGGCGTAGCGCCCGCGATCATCAATGCTGGCGACGTCCGCGACCGGATTGCCTTCACTCACGGCCGGACACCTCCGCGGTCGCCGATGTCGCCAGTGCCTCTTCGACCAACGCCGCGAGCGCTGCGCGGCGCTCATCGCTCACGCCGTCGCGGCGCAGTTTGCCGAACTGCCGGGCCAGACGCCGCCGCAGATCGGGCGCCAGCTGATCCATCTGGTGTTCGGCGGCCGCGAGGTCCAGGGCCAGCGCTTCGCGCCGGGCGTGATTGCGCTCGCTGATGAGCTGATGGTGGAGCCGCGCTCGGCCCAGAACCACATAGGGGAAATTGGCGTCGCCGACGGGACCCACTTGCAGCACTTTGCCGCCGAGGGGCTGCCCCAAGACCGACACTTTGGCCAGCTCTTCGCTGCCAAACCAGGCGCTGGCACTGCCAATCACGGCGCCGACACCGGCGCCCAGAAACAGCGACGCACCGCCCAGCAGCAAATCGACACCGCCGCCGGCCATCGCGCCAGAAATCGCGCCGGTCACCAGCAGCTGCTGGCGCGATAGCCCGAACAGCTGCCAGCTTTCCCGGGCAAAGAGTTCCGTTTCCAGCAGGCGGTCGGTGTCGGTACCTCCGGACAGCTGAAAATGCCGGTAACGTTCGGCGACGGCTTTGCGCGCCCGGGACTCCCGACGCCGTATCCGGGCCTTGAGCTGATCGGTGAGCGTTTCCTGCAGCATCTGCCGCTGCGCGTCATCTGGCGCCGTGGCATCCAGCGCCTGGCGCGCATCGAAACTGAGGACGTCGCACAGCAGGTCGGCAATGTCGGCCGCGCTCTGCCGGAGCCGGGCCGCACGCTCGCCGGTCAGCGCGGTCACGGCCCGGGTCAAGGCCGGCTTCCAGCGCTCGTCCAGCTCGGCAAAGCCCCGCAGCAGGTCGAGCCGCTTGTCAAAATCTGCATGCATGGCATCAAACACCCGGACGATGGAAAAATACTGTCCGAGCGCAGCGCGCCACTCGCCCACGTAGTCGCCGGCACCGATCAGGTTAATGAGCGCCATGCGCGGGCGTCCGGTCCAGCGCAAAACCTCCATCTCCAGCTCGTACTCTGCGCCGTAGGGTTTCGCGCCGTCCACGACGTAGAGAATGCCGGCACCATCGCACAGCGGCCGCAGCAACTCGCATTCGTCATGGAATCGAGCGTCGTTCCTGTGCGCTTCGACGAACGCGGCCACCAGCGCCGGCCGCTCGCTGGCATCGGTTTCCTGCGCTCGCAGCCAGGCCAGCAGTTCCCGGGCACGCTGAAAGCCCGGCGTGTCGACCAGCTCGTAGAGCAGCTCGCCGTCCAGCTGCAGCGCAAAGCGACGCGATGTTCGGGTCGTGCCCGGGACCGGCGAGACCGCGATGGCGTCATCTTCCGCAAGCGTCGCAACGATACTGCTCTTGCCCTTGTTGGGGTGGCCAATGACCGCAAAGCGCGGCGCTGCAGACAGGGCTGCGTGCTCTTCCGTCATGGCTGGGCAACCTCCGTCGTCGCGGCGCCCCACTGCCAAACGCCGATGCGCACGTCTTCCCCACGGCCCAGGGTCTGGGTCCAGATCGACAGGTCCATGGGTGCCGGCGCCTGACCTTCAAGGCCCACCGGCACCACCAGCACCCGCCCCTCGGGGCCAAGGGCGGCCTGGACACGGCCCGCGAAATCGACAAACTCCAGCAAGGGCGGCTCCCAGGCTTTGACCAGCACAACGACGAATTGCGCGGTCAGCGCCTCGAGCCGGGCCTGCTCCTGCGCGAGCGGGGTTTGCGTGGACAACGCCAGCTGCATGGCGACATCGCCGCCCAGGTGCGCCGCGCACCAGGCCGGCAGAGCGTCGGGAGCCACCGCGTCATTCCAGTTCAGCAACGCCGTGGTGTCGGCCGCGACAGCAATGCGCTGCGCGCCCCCGGCGCCGGGCGTCTCCCGGGGACCCGGCACTGCCACCGATACGGTTTCAGGCTGATCGACCTGGTGATCCACCACGGCGGTCGCCATTCGCTCGAACAGTTGCTGTACGCGGGCATCATTGAACAGCACCCGGCGCTGGGTCGCACGCAACCGCCAGCCAGCGAGCAGCGCGAGCAGCAGCCGCGGCAACAACCCGTAGAGCGCCACCGCGGCGAGCAGGAAAGGCCACCAGTCTCCCAGCCGCGACACCTGTTCCGGCGCCAGGTCCGCGGCGCGATTGAACTGCGAGAGCCGGACCAGTTCCGGGTCCGGCACGGCGGCCGGCCACAGCGCCTGGAACGGCGCGCTGGCTGCGGCGACAAAGGCCACCACGGACTCGGGCGCAACGCGCAGCGTTGTGCTCCAGCCAAAGGTGAGGTCGCTGAAGGTGACGCGCAGCGCGATCACCACGAGGCTGGCGACAAAGAACGCCACGGCAAAGGCCTGTCCGAACAGCAACAGCTGCCACTTGCCGATGTCCCGCAAGCCGCGCCGCAGTCCGGCTGCAGCAACGGTGCCCGGCCCGCCAAACCAGCCAAAGCGACCGTCCGGAGCCCGCCGGTTCAGCCACGCCGAAACCCACTGGCCAGGGCTGAAACTGGCGAACACATCCTGCAGCCATCCCAGGCCCGGCAGGCGACCCGGCAGCAACGCAAGCGTAGCCAGCAGCAGCACGGCCGGAAGGAAAACCAGGACCCCGAGCAGCCCAACCAGGTTCACCGGCGCGCTGCCGTCATAGCGCAGGCCGATGGAAGTGGCAGCCGCACCGCAAGCCAGACCCAGTACCACCAGCAGTAACAGGCCCAGCCGCCGCGCCCGGTCGACGCCCGGAGCTGCTGGCAGCCCCGCGCCCTCTTGCGCGACGGCCGGCGCGCCGACTGCGCGCCACCAGCCACGCAGCGCCTGCAGACGGTCAGCGGAACTGCCCCCCTGCGGTTGCCAGCTGTGTTCGAGCGCCAGGGCCCGGTCACGACGATGCCGAACATCGAGCGGCAGCTCGCGGTCGTTCTCCAGCGCGCCAGCAATGTCCAGCAGAAAGCCGAGCACGTCTCGGCCGCTGGCTAGAGCTTCACGCCCGCCTGCGCGAAGGTGTCGCAGGCCGAGACGTCGCCCGCACGCAGACCCTTCATCAACCATTCCTTGCGCTGCGCCGAACTGCCGTGGGTAAAGGACTCGGGCCGCGCTCGGCGGCCGGCGTTGCGCTGCAGCGTGTCGTCGCCGATGGCTGCGGCAGCCTGCAGGCCTTCGTCAATGTCGCCGCGCTCCAGCAGGTCGCCCTGGCTGTTGGCGTTGTGCCCCCAGACGCCGGCGTAGCAATCTGCCTGCAGTTCCACCAGCACCTGCAAAGCGTTCTGGTCAGCCTTGCTGACCCGGCTTTGGTAGCTGCGAACTTTGCTCAGGACGCCAGTCAGGTTCTGCACGTGATGGCCCACCTCGTGCGCGATCACGTAGGCCGCAGCAAAATCGCCCGCCCCGCCCATGCGTGCGAGCTGGGCAAAGAAGCTGGTGTCCAGGTAAAGCTTGTAGTCTCCGGGGCAGTAGAACGGGCCGGTCGCTGAGCTGTTCATGCCGCAGGCGGACTGCACGGAGCCCTCGTACAACACCAGCGTCGGCTCGCGATAGCTCTGGCCGTAGCTTTGAAACACGCGATTCCAGGTGTCCTCGGTCTCTGCCAGCATCACGCTGGCGAACTCGCCCTCGGCCTGGGACTGCTCGCTGAGCGGTCGCGCGCTCTGCCCCGCGGGCGCTCGGGAAGCTGCCGGGCTGGGCGCGCCGCCGCCGCCGAGCAGCTGGCCGATCAGCGCGCTGGGGTCGCCCCCCAGCAGGAACAGCACGATCGCCGCGACGATCCCGAGGCCGCCAATTCCGCCGCCGACCTTAGCGCCCCGGCTCATACCGGTCCCGCGACGGTCCTCTACGTTGCTGCTGCTGCGTCTTCCGCGCCACTTCATATGCTGATCCTGTGTGCTCTGTACGGGCGTTTGCACGCGCCAGGCCCGCTATCTTACCGAAGCTGCCGGCGGACAGCTCCCGGGGCCTGCAGAACCCGGCGCCACGCTAGCCGTCGGCGGCCTCCTCGGTGATCGCGGCCGCTTCGAGCCCATCAAAATCCTTAACGATCACCTTGCCGCGGGACAGAGCAATGACGCCCAGGCGCTGCCACACCTGCAGATTGCCGTTCACGACCTGCCGCGAGACGTTCAGAAACTGGGCGAGCTCCGCCTGGGACAAGCGCAGCATCATGCCCTCGTCCGTGCGCTCGCCGTGCAGGCGAGCGAGGATCGCGACCCGTCGCGCCAACCGCATGGGCACACTGCGAAAGGCGACGTCTTCGACGATATCGCTGGTCCAGCGCACTCGCTCACACAGCAGGGTGAGCAGATGTACGGCCAGCCGCGGCTCTTCTTCCACCAGCTTCAGGAAACTGGCCCGGGGCAGCGCGAAAATCATGCTGTCGCGGGTCGCCATGACAGAGGCCGTGCGATCGCCGCCATCCAGCAGCGCGATCTCGCCCAGGACCTCGCCGGCACCGACGACGTTGAGGTGGAATTCCTGACCGTCCACGCTGTTGGCGCTGACCCGCAGCTGCCCGGAAATGATGCCGAAGAGTGCGTCCCCGGCTTCGCCCTGGCGAAACAGCACCTGGCCTTTGGCCAGACGTCGAGGCTGGCAGAGCCCGGCAACGCGCTCGTACAGCTCAGACGGCAATCCGCGAAACAGCGGGTTTTGCCGGACCACGGTGAGGATGCCCGTATTCGTCATGATTGCCCCAGTTGCCCCCCGCGAGCGATTGCCTAAGGATATAGGGCTGGCCCGCCAACCGGAACGGGCAGCACAGGCTGAACCAACCTTTCTGCTGGAGCCCCAGATGATCTACGACAACATTCTGCAAACGATCGGCAGCACGCCTATCGTCCGCCTCAACCGAACCGGGCCCCAGCACGTCACGCTGTACGGCAAAGTGGAGTCGTTCAACCCCATGGCGTCGGTCAAGGACCGGCTGGCCTATGCGATCATCAAGGACGCCCGGGATTCAGGCGCACTGAAACCGGGCCAGACAGTGATTGAAGCGACCTCCGGCAACACCGGCATCGCCCTGGCCATGGTCTGCGCGGTTCTCGGTCACCCGTTCGTTGCCACCATGGCCGAGAGTTTTTCCGTTGAGCGCCGGAAAATCATGCGCGGGCTGGGCGCGCGCGTCATTCTAACGCCGGCCGCCGAGCGCGGCTCCGGCATGGTCCGGCGCGCCGAGGAGCTGGCCGCACAGCACGGCTGGTTCCTGTCACGGCAGTTCGAGAACCCGGCCAACCCGGCCTATCACCGCAACACCACCGGGCCGGAGATTCTGCAGGACTTTGCCGGAGAGCGGCTCGACCACTTCGTGACCGGTTGGGGCACCGGCGGCACCATGACCGGCGCTGGGGAGGTGCTCAAGGCCGCCCGGCCCGATCTCAAGGTGGTTGCTGTCGAGCCCGAGGGCGCGAGCCTGCTGGCCGGCGCGGAGTGGAGCCCGCACAAGATCCAGGGCTGGACGCCCGACTTCGTGCCCGCGGTCATCAATCGGGAGATCTTTGACCAGGTCGTGGGCGTCTCCGATGCAGATGCCGTCGCCTGCGCCCAGTCCCTGGCTCATCAGGAGGGGCTGTTCGTCGGTATCTCAGCCGGGGCAACGCTGGCCGGCGCGCTGGCCGTGGCGAAGGATGCGCCGGCAGGCACCGTCATGCTGGTCATGTTGCCCGATACGGGCGAGCGCTATCTGTCCACCCCGCTGTTCGAAAACGTAGAAGAGGGCTCGGACGACGAGTGGCTCGCCCAGCAGGGTTGAGCGCGCCGAACCGGGCAATCACTCACCGCGCCCACCCGCAGCTGCGGATCCCGGGCAAGGACATCCGCGTACCCGCCCGGCTGCCAGTGCCGGGCACACTCGTTGCCATGACTTCCCGTTCGCAACACCCCCTCAGCCGCCCCCTCAGCCGCCC
>CAZXIJ010000005.1:147333-166033 GCA_964640725.1 uncultured Pseudomonadales bacterium
TCAGCCGCCCGAGAGGTCGGCGCCTTGCCGGCACCGTGAGTCTGACGCTGGCCATGTTGCTGGGTCTTTGCAGCGCGGTGGGCGTTGCCGCGCCGCTGTTCCGCTGCGAGCGACCAGGTCAGGCACCGCTGTTCGCCGCAGTGCCCTGCAACGAGGGCAGTGGGCCCGGCGAGCGCCTGGGCGATTCAGTGATTCAGCCGCCGCCAGCCCGCCCTCTGGCCGAGCCGCCAACGGTCCCGGCGTGTCGAGATGCCGAGGTGCAGGCCGAAGCTCCGGCAGAAGCTCAGGCCGAAGGGTCCTGCCGGGCCACCGCCGCCAGCAACTCCGTCAGGGGGACGCTGCCCGGCCCGCTGCCCCGCTCGGCTGCGGCCACGGCGAGCTGCTGGCAAACCTCGTTTGCCGGCGTTGGCACGCCGTGCAGGCGGCCCAGGCGAACGATTTCGCCGTTCAGGTAGTCCGCCTCAATATCGCCGGTGCCGCGGGCCAGGCTCTGCCAGCTGGAACCGCCAGCTCGGGATTCGCCGCCGACCTCTTCGTGGTAGCCGATCTGCGCAAGCTGGGCGTGGGTCTCCTTCCGATCGGCACAATCGATGCCGGCAGCGGCGTAGCAAGCAAGCGCTTCCTTGACCATCTGCCGATGCAGCTGTCCCGCGCCCTCTTTGTCCTGATCTTCGGCAGACAACAGCGCCTGTGGCGCATTGCCGAGATTGGTGAGCAGCTTCGCGTACTTCTTGCTCATGACTCGAGGGTCTGGCGTGGCGCTGAAGCCCGCGCCCCGCAGGTCGGCACACAAAACCTCACAGGTTTCGTCAACGCCCCCCGGGTAGCAGCCCGTATCGAGCACTCCCCCCGCATTCTCAGCCTGGGTAATGACTTCTCCAGCACGCAGGTGGGTCGCCGGTAGCTGCACGAGCATGCCGTAGACCCGGCGGAAGCGCCGCAGCGCGAAGTCTTCGTTGCAGACCCCGTTCTGCGCGCAAACTACGGCGGGCTGAGCGGCCCCGGCGGCCGCGCGCAGCTGCGCGAGGGCCGCGACCGTCTGCTGCGTTTTGACACACAGCAGCACGCAGTCCGCATCGCCGAGGCCTGCTTCCTGCGGCGTTGCCACAGTGTCGATGTGCAGTTGATGCCGGGCACTCGGGGACACGAAGGTGAGCCCGTCGGCAGCGAGCACTCGCCCGTGCTCACCGCGCGCCACAAAGGTTACATCCCGCCCGGCGATGGCCAGCCGCGCCCCAAGGGTGCCGCCAACGCCTCCGGCTCCGATCACTACGTACCGCATCGCTGCTCGCTCCATATCAGTGGAGCGCACATTACCAGCGAGCGGCAGCCGGACCGAAACCCGCGGCAGCCCGGTCGCCGATTAAGCCAGTAACCAGATGCTGGCGGTCAGGGTGCAGACCAGACCCCAGAACAGGTAAGGGCTGAGATAGGCGATCACTTGAGCAGTTCGCTCGTTGCGATTTTGCGCGGCCAAGGCGGTTCCCCCAAGAACCAGGCACCCGGGCTTCCAGCCGACGGCGCCTTGTGAACGGTTCCGGCGAAGGCCTGTCGCTCGGCCTCGCCAACGGCGGCAATCTGTGACACAGATCACACCCGGCGACGAGTCCTTACGTTGTATGCGTGAAGGGCGGGAGAGGCAATGGCAGGGCGCCAGGAACTTGTGCGCCGCATGTAACCAGCAGCGTCAAAAAAATGAAAAAAGAATGGATTCGAGCGGTTTAACTCGCTGATTTAACTGACATTAGCCAGCAGCTGGCTCGGCAAGATACATCGCTCCGCTTTTTTTCTCGGGCTGAACCTGTATTCTTGTAGCCCTCACCAGCCGGTACTGTATGTATGTACAGATCGGTCGCCAGGGTAGGCGGGCGAAAGCACGTCAATTGCCTTGGCAAGTACTGAGATGTGCGGTGTCATTCTCCTCGGCAGGGCGATAACACGAGCATCCAGACCGGTTGGTGAGGCCAACCGATCTTCTTCCGCTCTGCTTCGCCCTTGTCTCTCTTTCCTAAGAAGAGCTAAGAAGAGCTAAGAAGCGCCCCGAAGCGCCTTTGAGCTCACCGCAGCACCGCCAGTGAGCGCGTGCCGGGGACGCGCCTCAATCCTTCGCAGGTACCGCTGGCAGGTGCGTGCGCCAGTCAAAGCGACCATCGGCGACCGCAATGAACTCGGGGTTCAGCACCGAATCCTTGGCGTTGTAAGTCATCGGGCTGCCGTCAGCGGCCCAGAGTTCGCCACCGGCAGCGCTCAACAGCGCGTGCGCCGCGCCGATATCCCACTCCGAGGTCGGGCCGAGCCGTGGGTAGAGGTCTGCCTCGCCCACAGCCAGGATGCAGATCTTCAGAGAGCTGCCCATAGGGGTGCGGGAGACCGGCTCGAAGCTGGCGCTCAGCTCGTCCAGGTAGCTTTCCAGGCGCTCGCCGCCGTGACTGCGGCTGGCGACGACGGTGACGCCGTTGCCCCGGGCCATCGCGCGGCCACTGATCGCCTTGCTGCTGCCGTCGTCTTCAACACAGCGCGC
Source organism: uncultured Pseudomonadales bacterium (assembly GCA_964640725.1). Classification (GTDB taxonomy): domain Bacteria; phylum Pseudomonadota; class Gammaproteobacteria; order Pseudomonadales; family Azotimanducaceae; genus CALHVX01. The sequence goes on from CAZXIJ010000005.1 coordinate 149,855, forward strand.
CTGGCCCCGGGCGACGTCGCCCACGTAAACCTTGCCCTGCACGGGCACACCAACAAGACCGAGCATCGGTTTGCCGGTCTCGATCAAAGCGATGTTCACGGTAAACTCGCCGTTGCGGTTGACGAACTCCTTGGTGCCGTCAAGCGGGTCGATCAGCCAGTAGCGATCCCAGGCCGAGCGCTCCTCAAAGGGCGGGATGCTGGATTCCTCCGACAGCACGGGAATGTCCGGCGTGAGCCGCGCAAGGCCCGCGACGATCACCTTGTGCGCGGCCAGATCTGCTTCCGTGAGGGGCGACGTGTCGGCTTTTTCCTGCACCTCGAAATCGCGCTCGTACACTGAAAGAATCGCTGCGCCCGCAGCCCGGGTGAGCTGCACAAGCTCTTCGATTGTAACGTCGTCCATGATCTTCACTCGGTACTGATCAGGGCCGCATAGTATCCTCAACCCGCCATCCCCGCATGCAAGTGACCGTGCCTACCTCACAAATTCTGCCGACCTGGCACGCCATCGACACCGTACTGCTCGACATGGACGGCACGTTGCTCGACCTGTGTTACGACAATCACATCTGGAATGTCAGATTGCCCGAGCTGTACGCGGCCAACGAGCGACCGCAAACAGCCGCCGTCACAGCCGAAGCCGTCGATCAGGCACGGCAAAAGCTGTTCCAACACATGCACCGGGTCAAGGGCACGATCGAGTACTACGACATCGACTACTGGGCGAGCTACAGCGGCGTCAACATGCTGGCGCTCCACGAAGCACACTGCGATCTGATCCGATACCGTCCTTCCGCGCAGCAGTTTCTTGCCTGGCTGGGCAGGAACGGCTGTGATCGGGTTCTCGCCACGAACGCCCATCGCGACAGCGTCGTCATCAAGGACCGTCATGCGCAGCTGCTGGTTCAGCTGGACAGCCACTACTCCGCCCACGACTTCGGCTACCCCAAAGAGCAATCGCGGTTCTGGGAGCAGCTGCAGGAACGCACCGGCTTCGACCCGGCCCGCACGCTGTTCATCGACGACAACCAGGCGGTACTGGAGAGCGCAGAGCGCTACGGCATCGCGCACCTGCGCATGGTGTCGCAGCCTGACTCGGGCCAGCCGGCGCGCGAAGCCTTACACTATCCGGCCTTCAACGACTTCGCGGAACTGATGCCGGCAGCGTCCTGAATCATGGCTAGCAAACAACCCAGCAGCGCTGCAAACCGGGCCAGCGATTCCGGCACACCGTCCAGGGTGCGGCTGGACCGCTGGCTCTGGGCCGCGCGCTTCTTCAAGACCCGGGCTCAGGCCAAGGCCGCAATTGAGGGCGGCAAAGTGCAGGTCGACGGCGCTCGGCCCAAGGTGGCCAAGGACATCGCGCCAGGGGCCGAGGTCCGCGTTCGCAAAGCGGGCTTCGAGCAGGTGGTCAAAGTGACCGGGCTTGCCAGCCAGCGTGGCAGCGCTGCCATCGCTGCCACGCTCTACGAAGAAACGCCGGACAGCATCGAGACCCGGGAGCGGGATCGTGCCCTGCGGCAGATGCAACGAGAAGGCCTGCGGGTCCCCGATCAGCGACCGACCCGGCAGGGCCGCCGGGCCCTGCAGGACCTGAAACGCGACGGCGCCGCCTCCGAATGAGTGACCAGCTGCAGCGCTTTCACTTTGCTCGCCACGCGGTGCGCGGCCAGCTGGTCACCCTCGACGACACAATCAGCGAGCTGAGTGCCCGGCGCGACTACCCGGCACCGGTCGCCGGGCTCCTGGGAGAGATGCTGGCCGCCGTGGCCATGATCGCGGACGGCCTGAAATGGCAGGGCAGCGTCGCGCTGCAAGCGAAAGGCTCGGGGCTGCTGCGTACCGCCATGGCCGAGCACCGGCCCAGCGGCAAGCTCCGCGCAATCGCCCGCCCGAGCGAACCGGACGATGGCCCGGAAGAGCCCGGCACCACCGCCGCCTTCGACCCCAGGGCCTTCAGCACGACCACCGCTGCGGGGCTGCTGGGCAGCGATCACCTGGCCCTGTCCCTGCTCCCGGCGCCCGATGACCCGCACAGCCAGCCCTATCAGGGCCTGGTGGCCTGGCACCACGACAAACTGTCTGACAACCTGGACGAGTACTTCGCGACCAGCGAGCAGCTTGAGACTCGATTTGTGCTGTTCGGCACCGGCCAGCAAGCTCGCGGTCTCCTGCTGCAGCGGCTGCCGACCGCCGGACAGGCAAGTTTCGTGGACACCGATGCTGCAGACGATTTCTGGCAGGAGCTCTGCGCGCGCCTGATCACGGTACGGGCGCAGGACATGGGCTTTGACGATGTCCACAGCTTCTTGCGCAAGCTCTTTGCTCCTGAAGACCTGGTCCTGGCGCCGCCCGCTGCCATGGCCTTCGAGTGCAGCTGCAGCCAGGACAAGTCAGACGGGATTCTGCGGTCCCTGGGACGCGAGGACTTGCTGGAGCTGCTGCAGGAGCGCGGCGAGGTCGAGGTGACCTGCGAGTTCTGCGGGCTCGCCTACCGGTACGACGCCATGGGCGTGCACCTGCTGTTCGAGCCGGCAATGCCAACTCGCCACTAGGCGCATCACCCCCGGCGAGCCCCAGACCGTGAAGCATGCATGAACCTGCGCACTGCTTTGTTTGGAACGGGTTTACAAACTTTCGCATTCGCTGTTCGAGCGTTCTCTTGGCTCTGGCATAATTCGCCGCTCTTTAAACGCCGAGACACGACCGCATGGCCGCCGAACTCAACGCGGGCGCTACCACCGCCGCCCAGGGATCCCAATCAACCGACCTGTCGCGAGCACAGCTCGCCGAGGCGGCTGTACTGCGGCGTGAGGGCCAATTCGCCAGCAACGGGGCCATTGTCGTCGAAACCGGTCGCCGCACCGGTCGCTCTCCGAACGACCGCTTCATTGTCGACGAGCCTTCCACCAGCGAAAGCATCGATTGGGGCACGGTCAACAAGCCGATCGACCCGGCGCGCTTCGATGCCCTGTGGGACCGGGTCCAGGTCTACCTGGACGAGCGCAACAGCTTCCTGTCGCACCTGCACGTCGGCGCCGATCCGGATCACTACCTGCCGGTAGAGGTCACGACCGAGTGGGCCTGGCACGCGCTGTTCGGCAACTCGATGTTCATTCGCCCGGAGCACTACAACCCTCACAACAAGGAAGCCTGGCAGGTCGTCAACGCGCCGGAGTTCGTTTGCGAGCCGGAGCGGGACGGCACCAACAGCGAAGGCTGCGTCATGATCAACTTTGCCCGGCGCAAGGTCCTGATCGCCGGCATGCGCTACGCCGGCGAGATGAAGAAATCCATGTTCTCGGTCCTGAACTTTCTGCTGCCGGAAAAAGACGTGCTGCCCATGCACTGCAGCGCGAACCTCGGCAAAGACGGCGACGTCACGCTGTTTTTCGGCTTGTCCGGCACCGGCAAGACGACGCTGTCGGCTGATCCGGAACGGTTCCTGATCGGCGATGACGAGCACGGCTGGGGCCGTGGCACCGTCTTCAATTTCGAAGGCGGTTGCTACGCCAAATGCATTGATCTGACCCGCGAGAACGAGCCGGTCATCTTTGACGCGATCAAGTTCGGCGCCATCGTCGAAAACGTCGTGATCGACCCGGACAGCCGCGAGCCGGACTACTCAGACTCGTCTCTGACCGAGAACGGTCGCGCCTGCTACCCGCGCGAAAACATCGAGCTGAAGGTCGATGACAATCGCGCCGGCGAGCCCAAGCACATTATCTTCCTGACCTGCGACGTCAGCGGCGTGCTGCCGCCGGTATCCGTGCTGTCGAAGGAGGCCGCGGCCTATCACTTCCTGTCGGGCTACACCGCGGCCGTTGGCTCCACCGAGGTCGGCTCTACGGAAGCCTTCAAGGCCACCTTCTCGACCTGCTTCGGTGCGCCCTTCTTCCCGCGTCCAGCCGGCGTCTACGCAGACCTGCTCATGAAGCGCGTCGAGGAATTTGGCTCCCGGGTCTACCTGGTCAACACCGGCTGGACCGGCGGCGGCTACGGCGTCGGCAGCCGCTTCAAAATCCCGGTCACCCGCGCCCTGATCGCGGCAGTGCAGTCCGGTTCCCTGGCCAATGCCGAGACCGAGTTGCTGCCGGGGCTGAACCTGTCGGTTCCGAAGGCCGTGGACGGTGTCGACAGCGCGTTGCTGAACCCGCGCAATACCTGGGCGGACAAGGATGCCTATGACAAGACCGCCGCTAGCCTGATCGCCAAGTTCCGGGAAAACTTCAAAAAGTTCTCCGTGGACGCAGCCATCACCAACGCTGGTCCGAGCGCTTAGTCTCCTGCTAACCTAGCCGGCCTCATTTCGCTGCGAGGCCGGCGCATGATCTTCTTTACCGCACCGCGCGCTCGCGCCTGCCCGCAAGCGTAGGCCTGCACCGTGACCCATCGCGCACCGTCTCTGCGAGCGCCGCTGCTTGCAGCGCTGAAATCCGACCTGTCGCTGCTGACCGAGCTCGGCCACGGCATCGAAAAAGAGAGCCTGCGCGTGCGTCCGGACGGCGCGCTGTCCGAACAGCCACACCCCCGGGCGCTCGGCTCGGCGCTTACCCATCCGAACATCACCACGGACTTCAGCGAAGCCCAGCTGGAGCTGATCACCGGCGTTCACGGCAGCGTTGAAGCATGCCTGGGCGAACTGCGAGATGTGCACCGATTCGTCACCGCCAAGCTGGGCCAGGAACGGCTCTGGCCCACCAGCATGCCCTGCGTGCTGGGCACCGATGCGGACATCCCCCTCGGCCGCTACGGGACCTCGAACATTGCCCGGGCCAAAACCATTTACCGCAGCGGTTTGGGCTACCGCTACGGCCGCCTGATGCAGACCATTTCCGGCGTGCACTACAACTTCTCGCTGCCGGACCGCTACTTTAGCCAGCAGGCCGCGGGCAGCAGCGCCGAGCGCGCGCTGCGCACCAGCAGCTACTTCGATCTGATTCGCAACTTCCGCCGCTACGCCTGGTTGCTGATGTACCTGTTCGGCGCATCGCCGGCAATCTGCCGCTCCTTCGTGAAAGGACGGGAGCACCACCTGGAACCCTTCGACGAAGGCTCCCTGCACCTGCCCTACGGCACGTCGCTACGCATGGGCCGGCTCGGCTACCAGAGCGACGCGCAAAGCGAGCTCCATGTCTCCTACAACTCGCTTGATGCCTATGCCGACACCATTATCGATGCCCTGACCCGCCCCCACCCTGCCTATCAGGCCATTGGCGTGAAGGGCGAGGATGGCTACCGCCAGCTGAATGACTCGATCATTCAGATCGAGAACGAGTTCTACGGTGCGATCCGCCCCAAGCAGCCCACCGAAAGCGGCGAGCGGCCTCTGCTGGCCCTGAAGCGCCGGGGCGTTGCCTACGTCGAGGTGCGGTGCCTGGACTTGAACCCGTTCGATGCCATCGGCATCAGCGAGCAGGATGCCCGCTTTATCGATACGTTCCTGCTCTACTGCCTGATTGGCGACAGCGAGCCGGATTGCCAGGAAGCCTCGCAGATCATGAACCAGAACCAGCAACGGGTGGTTGAAGAAGGACGTCGCCCGGGCCTGAGCCTCGAGACTATGGACGGCAGCGCGGCGATGCAGGATGTCGCAACCCAGGTCCTGGATCAGTGCGCCGAGCTGGCAGCCCTGCAGGACGAGGCAGCCCGGGAATCGGGGGGCAGCGAACAGCCGCTGTTCACCGAGGCGGTCGAGCAGGCACGCACACGGGTTGCGGACCCGGATAGCACACCTTCGGCGCGCATCCTGGAACGCATGCGCGCAGAACAGGTGCCGTTCTTCCGCTTTGCCATGAACCAGGCAGACGCGCACCGCAAGGCGCTGCTCGACATGCCTCTAAACGAAGCCGAAGCCGAGCACTTTGCCAAGCTTGCCAGCGAGTCCCTCGCCCAGCAGCAGGTGCTCGAAGCACCGGGCGAGCCGCCTTTCGAAGCGTTCCTGGAGCAGTATCTGGCGTTGCCGCCAGAGGCTCTGGCAGCCGCGAGCTAGCGCGAGCGGCTCGCGCCGCTGACGATGAACGCGTCCAACGCTAGCGTTGGACGATAAAGTTGGTGAACAGCAGGTCTTCGATCAGCGGCGTGCCTTCTTCGCTCTCCATGATCGTTCGCAGTTCTTCCAGGGCTTTCTGCCGCACGTGCTCTCTGGCTTCGCCCGTGACCACCGCCGACTCAGACTGCCGGGACAGCAGCAGGACCAGGGCGTTGCGCAGCGCTGGCAAATGATGATCCGCAGCGGCGACGCCCTTGTGCCCCTCCACCCGTAGCGCCACGTCCGTCTTGATATACATCAGCCGGGGCGTTGTGGTCGGCCCGAAATTGGTCACGAAGGTAGGCTTCAACTCGACGTAGCGGCTGTCCCGATCTGCCTCAGGCTCGGCCTCTTCGGCACTGACAGGCAAGGCCAGCGCCAGCGGCAGCAACAGCCACAGGACGCGCCTGGCGACCGCCGGTATCGGAGCTTTGGTGAGCATGGTGTCTCCACAACTGCAAATTCCCCTTCAGCATAGTTGACGGACGCGGGCCAGCCAGTAGGCTGACGGGCCCGATAGCGAGCGTCATGCGAGGACTCCCCAATCATGAAAGCGGTCCAGTGCCACGAGTACGGTATGCCTGAAACCCTGTCTTTGGACGAGATCGACGCGCCCGTTGCGAAGTCTGGCGAGGTGCTGGTGCAGGTCCGCGCGGCCGCTCTGAACTTTCCTGACGTGCTGATGATTCAGGGCATGTACCAGAGCCAGCCGCCGTTCCCCTTCATTCCCGGGGGCGAGTTCGCCGGCGACATCGTGGCACTGGGCGACGACGTCAAGGACTTCCAAGTCGGCGACGCAGTGTTCGGCGGCAGCGGCGTCGGCGCCATGGCAGAAACCCTTGCCACGCCGGCCGCTGCCCTGCGACGCAAACCAGCAGGCATGAGCTACGCGCAGGCCTCCGGTATCTCCACGACCTACGGCACCTCCTACTACGCCCTCAAGCAACGCGCTGACCTCAAACCGGGAGAGACCCTGCTGGTCACCGGCGCCGGCGGCGGCGTCGGCCTGGCCGCCGTGGAACTGGGCAAGGCGATGGGGGCGCGCGTCATCGCAGCTGCCAGCAGCCAGGACAAGCTCGACGCCGCAGGCAAAGCCGGGGCCGATGAGTTTATCAACTACAGCAAAGACAGCCTGAAGGATCAGGTGAAGGCGATGACCGGGGGCAAGGGCGCCGACGTCATTTACGACCCGGTTGGCGGTGACCTGTTCGACCAGTGCATGCGCAGCATTGGCTGGTACGGACGGGTGCTGGTCATTGGCTTTGCCGCCGGAGATATTCCCAAATTGCCCATCAACCTGGTGCTGCTCAAAAGCTGCCAGGTCGTTGGCGTGTTCTTCGGTTCCTGGTCCGTGCGTTTTAAAGAAGAAGCGGCGCAGAATTTCAGGGAAATTCTGGCGCTGTACGAAGATGGCAAGCTGGACCCGCTCATCGGCGCGCAGCTGCCGCTGGCGCAATACGCCGAAGCCATGCGCACGCTCATGGAACGGCGCGCGATCGGCAAAGTCGTAGTGACCATGGAGAACGGCCAGTGACCGCTGCCGCAGGCTGGCTGGGCGATCCGGGCGATAGGCTACAGCCGGGCGCCCAGTTCTGGGCCCTGGCCCTGGTGCTGAGCGGCGCCGGCGTGCTCGTCATTGCGCTGATCATGGAGCACGGCTTCGCAATGGATCCCTGCCCGCTGTGCCTGATGCAGCGGGTCTGGGTGTTCTTCGCGGCGCTCATGGGCTATCTATCGTTAATCCACAATCCGCGGCTCGGCATCTACCCGCTGCTGGCCATCGTCTGCGCCGGCATCGGCGCCTACTTCTCGCTCAAGCAGCTGCACCTGCAGTCTCTGCCCGCAGACCAGGTGCCCGCCTGCGGCCCGGACCTGCAATACATGTTCGAAGTCTTTCCCCTGGCTGAAGTGCTGCAGGCCATGACGCAGGGCACCGGCGATTGCGCCAAGGTCTCCTTTCGCTTTCTCGGCCTGACGCTGCCGGGCTGGTCCCTTGTGGCCTATCTGTTCATGGCTGCGCTCGCCGCCCTGCAATGGCGCTCGGCGCTGCGCCAGCAACCCTGACCCGGGGCCGCGATCCGGCGGCCTCAGCAGCCGCTGTCCAGCATCGTCACCGTGGCCTCGGCGCCATAGGTGGCTGCATAGCGATAGATGAGCTTGCAGTTGTCCGGGTCGGCAGCGCCGTCCAAGGAGAACTCGGTCTGCAGCGCGCTGCTGGTGTCCAGGGAAAAACCGGACGAATCGATCCAGCGCGTAATGTGCGAGGCAAAGGTTGCGGCATTGGCCGTGGGGTACCCGTTATACATCTGCCCCGCCTGGCCGTCGGGGCTGACAATCGTTACAGCCCCGGACCAGTTGCTGACGTAACAGCCGCGCAGCAATCGACACTGCGCGTTCGCAAGGCTCATCGCGCTCAGCAGGCTCCCGCGCAGATCTCGCAGCGCCCCGGCGCGCGCTTCTTCGCTCACGTTCACAAACCGCGGTAACGCGATCGCAGACAAAATTCCAAGCAGCAGGATAACGACGACCAGCTCGACTAGAGTGAAAGCAGCGGTGCGTTTCGGCAAGGACATGGCAGTGCGAAATCAAGCGGGCCTGTCTCGACCATAGCAGCGATTCTGAACCTGTCAGGTCGGCGCAACGCACCCTCGATTGCGCCGGAAAACTGGCGCTACGGCGAATCGTTGCTAGCTTTAAGGTGACACTTGGAGGGAACACCCATGGCCATCGCAACTGCCACCTTTGATACGAACAACGACGCGCAAAACGACCTGCTGTCGTTCGTCGAGCCCGGCTTTGAGTCACGCATCTTCGGCGATGAGCCGACCATGGCGCACGCCAGCAATCTGGCAACCTGTTTTGAGCCGGAGTTCGCGCTCGCCCGGCAGCGGGTGCTGAGCTACCTGGTCAAGCTGCATCGCGCCATCAGCCAGGATCTGCGTGACCTGTCGGAAACCCTGCTGCAGCGGTTCTGCCGCTCCCTCACGGACTACCTTTCCGCCGGCCATCAGCGCACCTGGGCTGCGGAGAAACCGGCCCCCCACCAGTACGTCGCCATGGCTTCGACCTCCCGGGAAGTGATGCGCTTTATCGACCTGTTCGCGCGTCTGGGGCCGAACCCGGACGGCGACCTGCATGTGTTGCTGAAGCATCTGGACCAGCTGGCGCTGACCCTGATCACCCGGATCGAGCTGGAAGACGAACTCGGGCTGGGCATGCGGCAGCCCGGCTAGCCGCACCGCATCCCCACGCCCCATGCCCGAACGCTCAAGAACGGCCCGAGGCCTGCTACTGCTGCTGGTACTCGGCGGCTGCAGCAACGATGCCGAACGATCCCTGGCGCTTGCGGCGCAGGGCGTGTACACCGCCGCCCTGAGCACCGACGGCCAGCTCGCCCTGGTGGGCTCGATGAACCACGGGGCCAGCCTCTGGCGCGCCAGTTCCCACGAGCGCCTGTATAGCTGGAACCACAAGGGCGGCGACTTTTCGACCCTGGTCGCGACGGCCTTTTCCCCCGACGGCAAACGCGCCGTGACCAGCGATCCGCGAACCCTGGTCATCTGGGACACCGCCACGGGCAAAGACCTGGCGTTCTGGGGCCTGCCGGGCGCCGCCATGGACCTGGCCCTCGCCAACGACGGCCGCCGGGTGCTGCTCGGGCTCGAAGATCACAGCGCCGTGCTGTTCGATGCCGGCAGCGGCGCCCACCTGCAAACGCTGCTGCACGAAGGCGCTGTCGGCACGGTGGCCATGACCCGGAACGGCCGCCTGGCCCTGACCGGCAGCGACGACGAAATGGTTCGGTTGTGGGATCTGAGCACTGGCGCCCTGCGCATGCAGCTGGCCCTGGGCAATCCGATACGCACCGTCGCCCTCAGCGACGACGGCGCGATCCTGTTTGCGGCCAGCCAGGGCCAGCAGGTCGGAATCTGGCGCACCACAGACGGCACGCTGCGGCACGAGTTGCACAGCCGGAACCCCGGCATCACCAGCGCCCGCTTTTCTGCCGACGGCAGTCTGCTGCTCACCGGTCAGGCCAATGGTGAGATGGCGCTGTACCGGGTCGAGACCGGTACAAGGATCGCTGCCTGGTCCCTGCAAAGTACAGGTAGCCTGACAGGCTCCGGCAAGGCGATTCTCAGCCTCGGCTTTACCAGCGACCCCAGCCAGTTTCTGGCCGTCACCAGCGACGGCCAGCTGAACACCCTGCGACAGCCCTGACAGTCAGGTGCGTTGCACCATTGCGGCCCGACTGGCAACCGGCTTCACCGAAGCTGCCGTTCGTCGCCAAGGCTTGAGACACCTCACAAGTTTTCACACTGAGCTTGTGGAGGCGCCGGAATTTCGGGTGCTATAGTCGGTGTCGTGGGACGGGATTCCACACGTAAGCAAGACACTTGAACACTTCGTTGCTGACCAGCGACGGCCCACGGCACCCCCAAAGACCCGCAGCGGCGCCCACTGAAGGCGTGCAAAGATGGATCGGGGCCGCCAGCAAGCATGCGCCGGATGACTCCGGCATCGCCGCCGGCAACGCAAGAGCCTGTTACTTTCGCGCAGACGCGCGCGTGTGCAAGGGCACACGGGGACACACGGGGCGGACATGCATCCGAACGCAAGACGGATTTTGGTAGTCAATGGCAAGGGCGGTTGCGGCAAGACAACCATCGCCACGAATCTGGCTATCGCCTATGCGGCGCGCAAGGAGCGCGTTGCGCTCATCGACAACGACCCCCAGGCGGCCAGCACTTTTTGGGGCGAACAGCGCGGCGACGCGGCACCCAAGGTTGATGTCGTGCCAGCCTTCCGCCGGGCATCCATGTACGAAACGCAAGCCTTCCAGAACCGGCTGGCGCCGACCACCAGCCGAATCATCGTCGACGGGCAATCGAACGCCCGCGATCAGGACCTCGAGCTGCTGATCCGACAGGCAGACGTCATTCTGATTCCGCTGCTGCCTTCGGCCATCGATATGCACGTGGGCGAGCGCTTTATCACCGAGCTCCTGACCCACCGGGTCTACCGGAACGCGCCACGACCGGTTGCCGCCATCGCCAACCGCGTCCAGCCGAACACCGAAACGCACCAGAAGCTTATGCAGTTCCTGAACTGCCTGGATGTGCCCTGCGTTGCGACCTTCCGCGACAGCCCGGTCTACACCCAGGCCGCAGAGCTGGGCCGGGGCGTGGTGGACATGAAAGAACATCGCGCAGCGCGCAAGGAGTGCGGTGCCTGGTGGCAGCTGGTGGACTGGATCGACGAACAGCCCAAAAGCGCCCGGGTCACGGTCAGCGAGCTGCGACAGCGGCCCAAGGCAGCGCAACGCCATGGCGATGCGCAGCCGGCGCCGTCCTCGGAAAGCCTTTCCGCCTGACCACTCTGACTTGAAGAGGGTCCCTGCGGGGGCACGCCAACGCCGTGATCCAGGGACAGCAATTCAGCTTTGAGCGCGGTGAGCGAGTCATTTTCGAGCAGTGCTCGTTCATGCTCCACGCCGGCCAGCGCATCGGCATCGTTGGCCGCAACGGCGCTGGCAAATCCACCCTCTTCGAGTTGCTCAAGGGCAACCTGCAGCCGAGCGCCGGCGATCTGGACGTGCCCGCCGACTGGCGCATCACCCACATGGCGCAGGAAGTCACGCCGAGTGCGCGCTCCGCCCTGGAGTTCGTGATCGACGGGCACATCGAGCTGCGCGCCCTCGAAGCTGACCTGGCAAAGGCAGAAGCCGACAACGACGCCATGGCCCTGGCGACCGCCCACGACCGGATGGCGGACCTGGGCGGCTACGAGGCCGAGGCGCGAGCCGGCCAGATCCTGTACGGGCTCGGCTTCGGCAAGGACGATTTCGCCAAGGCGCACCAGGAGTTTTCCGGCGGCTGGCGGATCCGCCTGTCACTGGCCCAGGCCCTGATGCGGCCGACCGATTTGCTGCTCCTGGACGAGCCCACCAACCACCTCGACCTGGAAGCGACCGTCTGGCTCGAAGGCTACCTGCAGCAGTTCGAAGGCACGCTGCTGGTGATCGCCCACGACCGGGCGTTCCTGGATACGGTCTCGACCCACATCCTGCACCTGCAGCGCGCCGCGATGACCAGCTACAAAGGCAACTACAGCAGCTTCGAGGCGCAGCGGCTGGCAAAGCTGGAGCAGCAGCAAGCGCTGGCCCGCAAGCAGGCCGCGAAGATGGAACACATGATGGACTTCGTGCGCCGGTTCCGCGCCAAGGCTTCCAAGGCCAAGCAGGCACAAAGCCGGTTGAAGGCCCTGGAGCGCATGGAGCAGGTTGCCGTCATGCAGGCGGACTCGCCCTATCGTCTGAGCTTCCCGAATCCCGAGGCGCTGTCGACGCCGCTGATCGGGCTGAGCGACCTGGCCCTGGGCTACGGCAACAGCCGAGTGCTCGATGACATCAAAGCCTCGATCATGCCCGGAGACCGGATCGGGATACTGGGCGAGAACGGCGCCGGCAAGTCCACGCTGCTGAAGGCCGTCGTTGGCGACCTCAAACCGCAATCGGGGGACATCGTGCGCGGCAAGCACAGCCAGGTCGGCTACTTCGCGCAGCACCAGCTCGAGACGCTGAGCCGGCACGACACGCCGCTGGAAACCTATTGCCGACGCTTCGCGGTGACCGAACAGCAGGGCCGGGACGCGCTCGGGCACTGGGGCTTTGACGGGACCATGGTCAACCGCCCGGTTGACAGCCTGTCCGGCGGCGAAAAAGCCAGGCTGGTGCTGGCCATCATCGCCCGGGAACAACCGGCCATCCTGGTGCTGGACGAGCCCACCAACCATCTGGACCTGGACATGCGGGAAGCCCTGTCCATGTCCCTGCAAAGCTACGAAGGCGCGTTGCTGCTGGTCTCGCATGATCGCAGCTTGCTGGAGCGTTGCGTGGACGAGTACTGGATCGTGCGCGACGGGCGGGTGGAGCGTTACCAGGACACCGTTGGCGACTACGCGCAATGGGTCCGCAGCGAGCGCGGCGGCAAGGGTGCCGGGCGCAGCAAGCGCAAAGGGAATTCCGCGAAAACCAGCTCGTCGGCCAATCCACCCAGCGCTTCGGGCCCAGCAACAGGGTCGGAGCCTTCAGCGGCGCAGCGCCGCAAGGAGGCTGCCGCTGCGCGCCGGGCCCTGAAACCGCTGCGCGACGAGCAGAAGAAGCTGGAGACCCGAATTTCGACGCTGGAGCGTCAGATCGGCGAGGTGGAAGGCAAGCTCGCGGACCCGGAGAGCTACGCGGCACTGCCGCCAGCAGAGCTCGACGAGCTCATGGCCCAATCGGGAAAGCTGAGAAAAAAATTGGACGACACTGAGCAGGCCTGGTTCAGCCTGACCGAGCAGATCGACTCAAAATCTGCCGGCTGAGCCCAGTGTCGTCCGGTGCTGTCGACGGGCAAGGCCGTCGCAACCCCTGGCCAGCATTTCGGCCAACGGGAACGCTCTTGGGGAACGGTTCCTCGAAACTCAGTCTTCCTCGACAATGATCTCCATATCGTCGCCGGTCGATTCGATACGAATCCTGCGGACGATCTTCTCGGCCTTGTTGAAAGCGCCGGCGTCGACCTTAACGGCACGCTCGCGCCCCTTCCGGCGCACCTTCGCCTCGAGGGTGCCCGTATCGGCCTTGGCAATGAGCGCCTGCGCCAGGGTGGCATCGGTGACCGGCTCATCGTTCAGCGACAACAGGACATCGCCGTTGCGCAGCTCGCCGCTGCCGCTGGGTGCATCAATAACCAGCACGCCCGCCTCAACGCCAAAGTAGCCGCCCAGACTTTCGTCCAGGTCAATCAGCCGGGGCTGCTCGCGGCTCAGGTTAATGACCTGCGAGCGCATGCCGCTCATATTCATGCCCGGCGTGGCGAGCGCCGCGGCGCTCATCGCAACGCTCTGCGCTGCCGCTGCGATCCCCTCTTCCAGCCCGTCGAGATCAACATCGATACCGAAACGATCTTTGAGCGCTGCCATCGTTGCGGTGACCTCTTTGTCGTGCCCGCGAGTGGTCACGGTGGCCGGGTACTCGTCACCGTCACGCTCAAAGACCACCGTGACCGGATCTCCGGCCGTGACCCGCTTCATCTCCCGAGACAGATTGCCGAGCGGCGAGGCGCCGGATTTGCCCAGGGACACGCCGTTGATCTTGATGATCTTGTCGCCGGGCTTCAGGCCAGCCTCTTCGGCACCGCCCCCGGGCGTGATGCCGGTCAAGCGCAGCTTGCCGTTGTTGCCGTTATCGTCGATCAGAATGCCGAGCATGGCCTTGCGTGGGTTCTTCGGCGAGCGCGAATACTTCTCCCGGTTCAGCTCTGCCAGTTTCTGCGCCGCGTCATCGAGCTGGCGGCGCGCCTCCGCCAGGCGCTGCTCCAGCTCCGAACCCACCATTTCCGGCGCATCCCCTGCCAGGACCGCCGGCGCAAAGGTCAGGCCGGCGAGCATCAGCAGCGCGCCGCTCACCGCCACCAGCACTCTCTGCCACAGCAGCGCGTGTTCCTTGGTGTTGTACATGGCGTACCTCCTTCCCGTTGTCAGCCCGCCCATCAGTAGAGCCCTGCTGTGTCGGCCATTTGTTCCTGCTGGACCGCCACCAGGGTCTCCAGCAGCTGCACCCGTTGCCGCCACAGCTGTTCTTTGAGCTCCGGATTCATAGGCTCTTCTTCGATCAGAGCATTGAGCTCCGCATCCAGGTCAGCGATGCGATACAGCAGGGCCTGCCGGCTCCGGGCCGGCTGCTCGCTGGTGCTTGAGACCGGCAACCGGGCCACTGCCTCAAGCTGCTGAGATCGGCCAATGAGCTCAGAGATCGAGCTGGACATGGCCGGTGCCGCGTTCTCGACCGCGGCGCCGTCAGCGACCAGCGGGGCAGGCCCGGAACCGGGCGCGGTGCCCGTGTCGGCCATCTGCGGCAGCCAGATGGCGCTGCCAAGGGCAGCCAGCAGGAACACGCTGGCCGCGGTGGCGAGGGGAAAGCGCAGCTGCCAGCGGCGCGGCTCAGGCTTCGCCTTGGCCGCGAACAGCGGCTGCACCTGCGGGCCGCTGTCCGGCGGGGGGCTGGCGAGTCGCCCCTGGATCCGTTCAAAGACCTCCGGGTCCGGCATCACATCCGGCAAGTCCCGCAGTGCGCCGCGGATCTGCTGCAGCTGCTCGAGCTGCGCCTGCGCATCTTCGTCGGCTGCTATATCGGCGCGCACCTCGGCGGGCAAGGGCTCGCCATCTCGCAGCGCAAGGAGTTCAGCAATGGTGGGTTGTCTGCTCATAGTTTCACTTCGCTGTTGCCGGTTGCGACCCGCCGGACAGTGCCGGCTGATACCACTCGGCCAGTTTCTCGTAGCCCCGGGCCAGCTGGGACTTCGAGAAGCTGGTCGTCTTGCCCATCAACTCACCGATCTCCCGGTGCGTGTAGCCCTCGACGTCGTGGAGCCAAACCACGACTCGCGTCTCTGGCGTCAGCCGCTCCAGGGCACGCTCGATATCGGGCGTCGCCTCCATGGTGCCGCTGGCCGCGGATTCATCGTCCTGATCCAGCCAGCCGCCGCTGTCGTCCGGCCGGCCGTCATCCTGCAGCCGCCGGGCGTGCCAGGGGGAGCGCAGCCGCATCAGACAGAGGTTGATCGCGACTTTGCGGATCCAGCCAATCAGGGCCTTTGGCTCCCGCACTTCGCCGCCGCGCTCGATCACCTGCACGAAGGTGTCCTGCACCACCTCCTGCGCCGCCTGCCGATCCTGCAACATCCGCACGGCGAGGCCCATAATTGGCGGGGCCACACAGCGGTAAAGCTCCCCATGCGCTGACGCGTCGCCCAGCGCGAGTTTGTGAGCGATTTCAGGCTCAAGTTGAATGTCGGCAAAGCCCGCCATGGCATATAGATGCGCCAGCCCCGGAAAGGGTCGCAGCCGGTCGCACTTTTTTTGAAGATACCTGCAAGGCTAGCGCACGCTCAGCCGGGGCTGGGCCGAAATGTTCGACGAACGATCGTTCCGTCCAGGTCGGATTACATTAACTTGGGTATCGGCGCCCCTAAAGGTGGTTAAATGCCCGGGCAAAGCCGCAAATCACGCTCGTACGACCGTTAGCAGCACATCTATATCGGCCGTTCGGTCCAGCGGCTACGGACCCGAGATAGACGGATAGACGGATAGACGGATAGA
>CAZXIJ010000005.1:166133-191234 GCA_964640725.1 uncultured Pseudomonadales bacterium
GATAGACGGATAGACGGATAGACGGATAGATGCGAACCAGGATGCCTTCATGGACCAGAACGCCGCCAAAGATGCTCAGCGCGTCCAGCTGAACGACGCCCTGCGCGGCGTGTTCCTCGACGCCGGCTACGCCGGTGCGAGCCTGACCCGGCTCGCCGCTGCCACCGAGCTGGGCAAGGCCAGCCTTTACCACTACTACCCGGGCGGCAAGGCGGAGATGGCCCAGACCCTGGTGCGCGAGGCGATCTACCAGCTGCAGCTGGAAGTGTTCAGCCCCTTAAGCCGGGGCGGGCCACCGGAAGACCAGCTGCTGGCCTGCATCGACGGGTTTTCGCGCTACGTCGCTGGCGGGCAGCAAAACTGCATTATCAGCCTGTTTACGGCCGAGCAGGCGCCGGTCGTTGACGGCCGTCAGATCGCGGCCCAGTTCGATGACTGGTGCCGGCAGCTTGCCGAGCCCTATGTCGCGCTGGGGCAAAAGCCAAAGGCAGCCTTGCGCAGTGCCCGCCAGCTGCTGGCCGGGCTCTACGGCGCGCTGGCGCTATCGCAGCTGCTGGGCGACCCGAAGGAATATCGCCGGGGCGCGAAGCGGCTCAAAAACCAGCTTCGCGGCTAGCGCAGCCAGCCTTGCACCCGCTCCAGCACGCGCAGCGCGCCCTGCGGGGCCCGGGCCTTGCGCCAGACCCCGGCGGAGAGCTTGTTGGCTTCAGAGTAAGTCGGGTAGATATGGATCACCCCCATGATCTTTTTCAGCCCCAGGCCATGGGTCATGGCGCTGACGAACTCGGTAATGAGCTCGCCGGCGTGCGGGCCAACGATGGTCGCGCCGAGGATCTTGTCGCTGCCCGGTTTGGTCAGCACTTTCACCCAGCCTTCGGCGTTGCCCTCGGCGATCGCGCGATCCAGGTCGTCGAGGTTGTAGTGGGTCACATCGCAGGCAATGCCCTGCGCCGCGGCCTCGTCTTCTGACAACCCGACCCGGGCGACCTCCGGTTCTGTGTAAGTGCACCAGGGCACGACGTTGTAGTTGACCTTCGACTTCCAGATCCAGCCAAACATGGCGTTCAGCGACGCATAGCCTGCCTGGTGGCTGGCAATATGCGTGAACTGGTAAGGGCCTGCGACGTCGCCACAGGCAAAGATGTTCGGCTGCGAGGTGCGCAGATACTCGTCCACCTCGATGGTGCCGTTCTTTGCCAGACGCACGCCGGCTGCCTCGAGGTTCAGGCTCTCGCTGTGCGGTCGCCGGCCCACCGCCACCAGGATCTTGTCGAACGGCAGCCGCTCCTTCGGGCCGCCGCCCGTGGGCTCGACGACCAGCACGTTACCTTCCACCGCGATTGCGTCCGTGCCGTTGCGAACGACCACGCCTTCGGCCTCGAAGACCGCTTTAATGTGGGCTGACGCGTCCGCATCTTCTTTCGGAATCAGGTGCTCCGAGCGGTTGACCAGGGTGACCTGCGACCCAAGCCGGGCAAAGGACTGCGCCAGCTCGCAGCCAATGGGGCCGCCGCCGATCACCACCAGACGCCGGGGCTGCTCGCGGATCGCCCAGACATCGTCAGAGGTCAGCGCTCCGGCTTCTTGCAGGCCGGGAATGGGCGGCACGAAGGGCGTGCCGCCCGTTGCCAGGATAATGGACTTGCCGCTGATCACCTCGCCGTTGACCTCGACCCGGTGGGCGTCGAGCAGCTTGGCCTCGCCAATGATGCAGTTCACCCCCAGCTCCGTGTAGCGCTCTACGGAATCCTTGGGCTTGATGGTGTCAATCGCAGCCTGCACCCGGTCCATCACGGCCGGGAAGTCCACCTCGGGCTCTACGGATTTCAGGCCGTAGTCGCTGCCGTGGCGCATCAAGTGCGCGGCTTTGGCTGCGCTGATCAGGGTTTTGCTGGGCACGCAGCCGGTGTTCAGGCAGTCGCCGCCCATCAGGTGCTTTTCGATCAGCGTCACCCGTGCCTTGAGTGTGGCAGCAATCAGCGCCGCAATCAGGCCGCCGGAACCTGCCCCGATCACGATCAGGTTGTTGTCGTAGTTCGCCATGGGAAATCTCTTTCAGAAACAGTGGAAGGTGATGGTCCTGGTGCCCGGGCGCGCTCGCCAGGCGGGGGCAGTCAGGCAGCAGTCTATTCTGCCGGCCCTTTGCGGCGGGCTTTCACGAGCTCCAGCCCTTTCTTCGCCAGCAGCGGGAAGACCCCGAGCAGGGTAAAGGCCGCGATCAGGCCGGGGCTGAGAATGTCTCCAGGGCTCGCGACCTCTGCCAGCTGTGTGCCCGCAAAGACAAACACCAGCGTGCCGGGTATCATGCCGACCTGGCTGATCCAGTAAAACGGCCAGACGCGCATCTGCGTCAGGCCCATCACCAGGTTGATCACGAAGAACGGAAACAGCGGCACCATGCGCAGGCTGAACAGATAGAAGCCGCCATCGCGCTCAAGGCCAGCGTTCATTTTTGCCAGCTGTCCGGCGTACTTTGACTGGACCCACTCGCCGACCAGCTTGCGGCTGAGCAGCATGGCCAGCGTTGCCCCAAGCGCGCTGGCAAAGGACACCAGGCCAAAGCCCCAGGCGAGACCAAAGACGGCCCCCGCCGCCAGCGTCATAATGGCCGCCCCCGGCAGGGAGGCCGCTGCCACCACCACGTAGCCAACAAAGAAACCGACGCGGCTCAGAACCGGGTTGGCCGCCACCCAGTCGCCGAGCGCTTCCCGGCCGGCTTGCAGCCGCTCGAGACTCAGGTACTGGTTCAGATCGAAAATGAAGAACGCTGCGATCGCCGCCGCCAGCAGTGCCAGCAGCAGAATTTTAACGTTGCCCCTTCGGTAGCTTGCGCTCATTACAGTAGTATCCGCCCGTCAGTGATGCATGAGACCGTGAAGATGAGTGAGAGTTTCCCGACCCGACGCATGCGACGCAATCGGCGCGCAGATTTTGTTCGCCGGCTGGTCCGAGAACACGACTTCAGCGCCGCCGACCTGATCTATCCGGTATTTGTGATCGAGGGCCAGAACCAGCGGGTACCCGTCCCCTCCATGCCCGGCGTCGACCGTCTGTCTATTGACCTGCTGCTGCAGGAAGCCGAAGAAGCTTGCCGCCTGGGGATCCCGGCGATGGCGGTGTTTCCAAACATCGAGCCTGGCCTGCGCACGGAGGACGGCCGGGAAGCCACCAACCCCAAGGGCCTGATTCCCCGCGCGGTTGCCGCCCTGAAGGACGCCGTGCCGGAGCTCGGCATCATCACCGACGCCGCTTTAGACCCCTACACCAGCCACGGCCAGGACGGGCTGATCAACGACGCCGGAGAGATCGAGAACGACCCGACGGTCGAAGTCCTCAAGCGCCAGGCCATCGTCTGCGCGGCGGCGGGCTCCGACGTCATCGCGCCATCTGACATGATGGACGGCCGCATCGGCGCCATCCGGGGCGCGCTGGACGGGGAGGGCCACGAGAACACTTTGATCCTTGCTTATTCAGCCAAGTACGCCTCCTGCTTCTACGGCCCGTTCCGCGACGCCGTGGGATCGTCCGCCACGCTCGGCCGGGCTGACAAGAAGACCTACCAGATGGATCCGGGCAACACCGACGAGGCGATCCGCGAGGTGCGGCTGGACCTGGAAGAGGGTGCCGACATGGTCATGGTGAAGCCCGGCATGCCGTACCTGGATATCGTGCAGCGGGTCAGCTCGGAGCTCAAAGTGCCAACGGTTGCGTATCAGGTGAGCGGCGAGTACGCCATGCTGTGCAGCGCCATCGAGCAGGGCTGGCTGACCGATGCCGCCATCGATGAGGCCATGCTCTGCATGAAGCGCGCCGGCGCCGACGCAGTGCTGACCTACTTCGCCATGCGGCTGGCTCGAGGCCTTGCTGCCTAGCGCCGCGCCGCAGGCCCTTGCACGGGCGCCCGTCGGCCCCATGGTAGGCTTGGCGACAATATTTCGATTTCTACACTACCGGAGCTTCCCATGAGCGACGACATCCTTCACACCAGCGACACCAACTTCGAGTCCGACGTGCTCGGCAGCGACAAGCCTGTGCTGGTCGACTACTGGGCGGAATGGTGCGGGCCCTGCAAAATGATCGCGCCGATCCTGGACGAAATCGCCAGCGAGTACGGCGACCGCGTGCGGATCTGCAAGCTGGACATCGATGCCAACCAGGAGACGCCCCCGAAGTACGGCGTACGCGGCATCCCAACGCTGATGCTGTTCAAGAACGGGCAGGTCGAGGCTACGAAAGTCGGCGCCCTGTCCAAGAGCCAATTGGCGGCCTTTCTGGACAGCAACATCTAGCAAGCCGTGGTTGCGAGCGCGCTGGCCGGGGCTCCCCCAGCGCGCCTGTAGCACCCGCCCACCCGGGTTTTGCGAGCGATCCGCCGGTGATCTAACCCCTTGACGAGGCGGCTCAAAGCACTAAACTGCCTGCGACGACTGATTTTCAGTGCGGCCACGCCGCTCCTACCGTCACTCTCTTCAACCTCTCACTGGCGCCGGTTACCGGGCCGATTCGAGGCACGCTGCAGAACGTGCAGCCAAGAAGAAAAATGCTTTCGCTGGGCCCTGACGGCCCGCCAGAAGCCAACAAGTCAACGCGCCCGCGAACGGGAGATACCGCCGGCGCGACATGACCGACCTTCACTCCGGCCGCTTTCCACGGCCGCACCCCACAGCTGAGCAAGTGCACCCACTATGTCTATGAACCTTACGGACCTGAAGCGCAAACCGGTTGGCGAACTCGTCGACATGGCCCGAGAAATGGGCCTCGAGAACCTGGCTCGCTCGCGCAAGCAGGAGGTGATCGCCGCCATCGTTCGCAAACAGTCGAAGGCGGGCGAGGACATTTACGGTGAGGGCACGCTCGAGATCCTGCAGGACGGCTTTGGCTTCCTGCGCTCGCCAGACAGCTCCTATCTGGCCGGCCCGGACGATATCTACGTGTCGCCCTCACAGATCCGGCGCTTCAACCTGCGCACGGGCGACAGCATTGCCGGCAAGATTCGCCCGCCCAAGGACGGCGAGCGCTACTTTGCGCTGCTGAAAGTCGACGAGATCAACTTCAGCGAGCCGAACAGCAAGAAACACAAGATTCTGTTCGAGAACCTGACGCCGCTGTTTCCCGACGACCGGCTGGTGCTGGAGCGCGGCAACGGCAGCACGGAGGACATCTCGGCACGGATCGTCGACCTGATTGCCCCCATCGGTCGCGGCCAGCGCGCGCTGGTCGTATCGCCGCCGAAAGCGGGCAAGACGCTGATGCTCCAGAACATTGCTCAGAGCATCGCTGCCAACGATCCAGAAGTGGTGCTGATTGTGCTGCTCATCGACGAGCGCCCGGAAGAAGTCACCGAAATGCAGCGCAGCGTGCGCGGCGAGGTGGTTGCCAGCACCTTCGACGAGCCGCCCAGCCGCCACGTTCAGGTTGCCGAAATGGTGATCGAGAAAGCCAAGCGACTGGTAGAGCATAAAAAAGATGTCGTCATCATGCTCGACTCGATCACCCGCCTGGCCCGCGCCTACAACACCATCGTGCCCTCGTCGGGCAAGGTACTGACCGGCGGTGTCGATGCGCACGCTCTGGAACGTCCGAAGCGTTTCTTCGGCGCGGCCCGAAACATCGAGGAAGGCGGCAGCCTGTCTATCATCGCGACCGCGCTGGTTGATACCGGCTCGAAGATGGACGAGGTGATCTACGAAGAGTTCAAGGGCACCGGCAACATGGAGCTGCACCTGGAGCGCAAGATCGCCGAGAAGCGCGTCTACCCGGCCATCAACATCCGCCGCAGCGCAACACGCCGCGAAGAGCTGCTGATCAACGAAGAAGATCTGTCGCGCATCTGGATTCTGCGCAAGCTGCTGCATGATATGGACGACCTGAATGCCATTGAATTCCTGATCGACAAGCTCAAGAACACCAAGACCAACGAGGAGTTCTTCAACTCCATGAAAGGGCGCTGACCGCGATGACCGACCGGGTGCTGTCTCCATCTTTGGCAGCACGCCTGCTACCGCACCTGCTAGCCGCTTTGCTGGTCGCTGCCGCAACCCTTCCTGAGACGGCTCTCGCCGCCGACGCGGTCGAGCCAAGACCCCAGGCCCTGATCGCCGAGCAGATCACGGCGGCAAACGCCGCCGACCATGTGCAGGGTGGCCTGGACGCCATCGGCGGCATCGGCGACTGGGCCCTGAGCAACGGCACGCTCTGCGCCATCGTTTCAGACATCAGCCACGAGAGCGACCTGTCAACCACCGGCGGCGCCCTTGTGGATCTCGGGTACTGCGACCGGGACGACGACCAGTTCGTCGCCAAGCAGGATCTGCGTAACGGCAGCATCACCGCACCTTTGAACCGGCACCGGGTTCGGGCCAGCGTCAGCGAGGATCAGGCATCGATTCTCGCGACCAGCCATGCCGGGGGCTTGCTGCAGGAAGTCCGCTTCACCCTGGACCGGCAGGCGCCCAACCGTCTGCGGATCTCGAAGCGCTACCGGCGCCAGAACGACGACGCCACCGACCTGCAGCTGCTGGTTCCCATGCTGTTCAACTACCAGTCCATGGAGACGTTCCTGCTGTCGAGCACAGACCCGGCCAAAAGCACCGGCTTCGAACACATCGGGTTTTCCAGCGGCGGGGTCAGCGCCTTCGCCGCGGCAGCGCAGCCGGTAGACACCATCGTGGCGCTGGGCGCTCGCGACGTACCGAACCCCATCGCCTATGGCTGGCAGCTGGGCAGCGCGGACCTGGTCGGCGCCGACGGCGAGCGGGTCGCGCTACCGCGCTTTGCCGCCTCGGACCGCAGCGCCAGCGTGTTCGTGGTCCTCAGCGAGCCGTTCACCTTTGGCGGCGCTGACGGGCTTGGCACCGTGCAGCTGCTGCAACTCGCGCTCATGGGGCTGGAGCCGGGCGCCGTGTTGCAGCTGGAAGAAACCTTGTGGGTCGGTCGGGATCGGACCGTGGCATCGGTCACCGACCAGATCTATGCCGAAGCGCCGCGGGTGACCGGCAAAGTCAGCGAAGGCGGCAGCGTCATCCATGTGGATCAGGCGACCAGCGCGGGCTTCGCACCCTTCACGCACACGATTGCCGATGCCTCCGGGGGCTACCAGCTGCGCCTGCCCGCGGGCCGCTATCGCCTGACAGCGCGCGCGGCCGGCGCGCGAAGCGTCAGCGCAGAGGTCACCTTGTCGGATACCGGGGCAGACTTGCCTCTGCTGGCCCTGCCTGCTTCGGCCCGGCTCCGCTTGCCCCGGGGCGAGCCCATGCGGCTCGTGTTCCAGGGGCGCGACGGCACTGACACCCCGCAGCTGCAGCCGCTGCTCACCGATTTCCGCGTGCTGGTCGACGGCGAGCCCGACCGGGACGACCGGGTCCCGATGGTGTTTCTGGCCGGCATCGACAGCGACCGGAAAGCTGTCGATCTACCGCCGGGAAACTACCGCGTGTTTGCGACCCGCGGCATCGAGTACGAGGTCACCCAGACAGACGTGACCCTGACCGCTGGCGAGACTCGCACGCTGCAGATCAAGACGCCGACTCGCGCCATCGAATCGCCCCGGCAGATCGCTGCCGACCTGCACGTGCACTCCGGCCCGAGCATGGACAACGGTTTCGCGCCGACGGAGCGGGTCCGTACCTTTGTCGCCGAGCACGGCGAAGTCATGGTCGCGACCGAGCACGAAACCCTCTACGACTTTCAGCCGCTCATCGATCGCATGGGCGTCGCAGACCGGATGCTGACCATCACCGGCACAGAGATGACCGGGCAGGTGAGCACCGCCCTGATGCCGCACAGCAGCGGCCACGCCAACTTCTTTCCGCTGCAGCCGCAGGCTGACCGCTTTCGCCGGGGCGTGCCCGCGAACGAGGGCCGGCGCCTGCGCGACGTGATCTTCGACGCCCGGGCGGCGAACCCCAACGTCTACGCGCAACTTAATCACGCCCGGGAGAACGACCACTTCCTGGACGCGATCCCGAGCGATCCGAGCAGTGACATCGACGCCGGCGCCTACCTGGACCACATGGGCCCCGCAGGCTATCCCTACAACCCGCGGGCAGCGCTGACCAGCGCGCCGAACGCGACGCTGCTGGACCCGGACCCGATCACCGGTATCCGCGACCTTGACGTGGATGCCATGGAGATTCTGAACGGGACCCACGACTACTCGCCGACCCGGCGCCGGGCGCTGCTCGCAGACTGGTTCTCTCTGCTGCTGCAGGGCGAGCGTATTGCCGGCACCGCCAACAGCGACTCCCACGGCAAGGGGCAGCAGGTGGCCCTGCCGAGAAACATGGTCAGCATCGATAACGATGCGCTGAGCGCCTTCAGCGAGCAGGACTTTATCGCCAGCCTCCGGGCGGGACGCTTTTACGGCACCACCGGGCCGCTGCTGAAGATTTCGCTGACCGGCAGGCAAGGGCTCGCGGGGCTGGGCGACATGCTGCAGGCCGACCAGGCGGAGCTCGTGGTCCGCGTCACCCGCGCCCCGTGGGTGCCCGCAGAGACGCTACGGGTGCGCGTCAACGGCGAGGTGGTTGCCAGTGTGCCGCTGCCGGCTGATGGCCGGTACGAGCAAAGCCTGAGCTTTCAGGCAGACGCATTTGTCGTCGTCGAGGTCGAGGGCGAGCCGGCGGAGCCATACAGCACGATTTTCCCCGGGCAGCGTCCCTACGCGTTCAGCAACCCAATTTACATCGACGCCAACGGCGATGGCCAGTGGACGCCGCCAGGGCTGCCGGCGCGGTAGCAGCGCCGGCCGTCGCAGTCAGGATTCGAGCAACGGCTCCAGCCGCGTCAGCATCTCTACGTCAATGGGCTTCGTTTCGTAACCGGCGACGGTACTGAACGCGGCGCACCGTTCCCGATCCGCATCCTGGCTTGAGGATGTCAGCATCACCAGCACCGGCGCGTGGGCCTCGAGGGCCTGATAGGTTTCAAGAAACTCGAAGCCGTTCATGCGCGGCATGTTGATATCCAGAAAGATGATGTCCGGAGGCGCCGGCAGCGACTTCAGGACCTCCAGCGCTTCGACCCCGTCCATCGCCTCGTAAATCACCGCATCGGCGTTGTAGCGCCGGATCGCGTAGCGGGCCAGCATCTGGTCTGCGGGCTGATCATCCACCACCAATATGTGCTGAAACATGCGGCCTCCTGGTCAGGCGCTGGCGGGCGCGAGTTGCTGGGGAATTCGGACGGTAAATCGTGTGCCGTTTTCAAGGTGCTGGACCTGGGCATCACCGCCCATCCGCTTGGCCCACTGCCGCGTCATGTACAGGCCCAGTCCGCTCCCAAAACTCTGTCGCGGATGGAAGCGCTGAAACATGCCGAAGAGCTTGTCGCGCTTCTCGACCGGAATGCCGATGCCGTCATCTTCGACGGCGACATGAAGATACCGCTGATCACAGCGCACGGTGACCGAAACCTTGCTCGTTGGAAGGACGGTATCGCGGTACTTGATCGCGTTGGAGATCAGGTTCTCCAGCACCAGCTTCAGCCCATAGGCGTCAACCACCGGCGCGGCGTGCAGCTGATATTCCGCGGACAGCACCAGATCGCCATTGCCAGGGCGAAGGCGTTCAAAGATGCGCTGCACCTGGGTCTCGATATCGATCTTCTCCGGCGCCAGCGGGCCGTGACGAATGCGATGGATATCGAGCACGTCCCGAGCCATTTCGTCGAGCCCGCCGAGGGATTCCTGCACCGTGGCCAGCACGTGCTGTGCCTCTTTCACATTGCCCGCCTGGAGCTCAGCTTCCAGGTACCCCAACAGATGCACAGAGGACTGCAGCGGCGAACGCAAATCGTGCGAGACCCGGTAAGCAAACTCTTCAAGCTCAGAATTGGCTGTGACCAGCGCGTGCTCAGCCTCCTTTAGCTCCGTGATATCGCGCGCATAGCCCAGCAGATAGCGCCGTCCGCTCTGGTCTTCGAAGCGCGTCTTCTTCGTCCAGAGCGTGCGCTGCCGGCCATCGGGAAAGAAAATGGTTTCCTCCACCTCGCTAAAACCTTCCGCCAGCGCGCGACGGTCTTCTTTCAGAAACTCGTCGCGCTGCTTTGCGTCGTAGGCCTCAAGGGTTGTGCTGCCGATCACCGTATCGCGAACATCTGCAGGATAAAGCGCGAGGAATGCTGCATTCGCCTGCACTATGACAAAGTCTTCGTCTTTCACGAACAGAATGTCTTCCATGGTGGCAAGCACCAGCTCCTGAAACCGGCGCTCGGCTTGCAGCTGCTGTTCGATTTGCCGGCGCGCGGCGCGCACCAGCCCGGCCACCTGCTCCGGCTCGCCGGCTGCATTGCGCACGGTGACCTGCAGCTGCAGCTCGAGGGCAACGGCCGAGCCATCCGGCCGAAGTGCCTGCACCGCCTCGCACACGGGCTCATCGCCGAGCCGGGGGGCCAGCGCTGCGATACCGGGCCAGGGCTTTGGCGGCTGGCCGCATACCAGGCGCTGGCGCCAGTCTGCCCAGCCACAGCCCGCCGGCGGACGCTCCCCGAGCAAGGCCCAGCACTGCTCCGATACGACCGCCTGCGACTCGTCCCGGTGCCAATCCAGGAGCCCGATGCCGGCAGCCGCAAGCAGCTGGCGATGGCTTCCGGCGTTCGAGGTATCAGGCTGGGAATCAGAGCGTTCGGACATAGGACAGAAGCATCGTTTTGCTTAACTCTAGGACGGATTTCGGGTGATCACAAAACGATCGCGCCGCAGCTCACCTCATGCCCGGCGCAGGAACTCGCCAACCGCCTCGACAAAGTCCATGGAAGCAGGCTCGCGGCCCAGCAGCAGGTGGCTGTCACTGTCCAGCATCAGAAACTCCGCGTTCGGGATCGCCGCGGCAATGTCTCGTCCGGTACTGACTGGAATCCGTCGGTCCCCCCGGGAATGAATGACCAGCGTCGGCGCCGACACGCGGGCCAGCTGATCACGTACATCGATATCGCCAAAGGCCGACAGAAATCTGACGGCGTTGCCCGGTGAGGTCGTGAGGCGCTGAAACTCGTTGAACCAGCTCAGCTCTTCAGCCGTGGCGCTGGGCATGAAAGTGGAGGAAAAAATCTGCCGGTAGGCGGGGTTGTCCTGCCCCCAGCCGCTGGCGGTCAGGGTCATCACCGCTTCTCGCTCACGCAAATCCTGAGCCGTCGCGTCGATGCGCCAGCCCGCCGCATAGCCGCCAAACAGGATCAGGGCGCTGACTCGCTCCGGATGCCGCACCGCATACTCAATCGATACGGCGGCGCCCTGGGATATGCCCAGCAGGGCAAAGCGCTCCTGCCCCGAAGCGTCGGCCACAGTTTCCAGATCGGCAACAAAGGCTTCCATGGACAGCTCGCCGACATCCCAGTCAGACAGGCCGTTGCCGCGCTCGTCGTACCGCACGAACAGGTGGTCCTGGGCCAGCCGGCGAAACAGCGGGCTCCAGATCGGCGCGTTCCAGTCCAGCTCGAGGTGACTGAGCCAGTTTGCCGCCTTGATGATCGGCGCGCCCTGCCCGACCGATGCGTAAGCGATACGCACGTTGTCGGACGCCGTGCAGAACTGAATCTTTTGCCGATCCAGCAGCTGCCGAGTCGCGCTGGGGTCATTGGCCGCGACCGTCTGCACCGTCGTTTCCGCCCGCGCAGACGGTGACCAGGAAATCGATGCGTTGCGAAAGCGCAGGCTCAGGTCGCGCGCCAGGCGCTCCAGTTCCTGGGTTTCCCCAAGCTGCTCGAGCTGGGTCATAAGCAGCGTGGCGGCGTCGGTATCAAAGGCTTCCAGCTCGAGCCATTCCCGGGTCCAGGCCACGGCCTTATGCGGCGGCAGCTGCGGGTGCCGGGACAGCTTGCTCAGCACCAGCGCTCGCTGCCGCGCGACCTCCTCGCGCTCCGCAGTCAGCCACTGTTGAAACAGCTGCTGATCGGGCAGGTCGATGCCTTCGAGCAGCGGCTCTCGCAGGAGCAGCTCCACGGCCACCAGCCTTTCCAGCGGCAAATCCGGACGCTGCAGCTCCGCGGCCAGCAGCCGCAGGTCGATATCGACCCGAGCGGTTTCCAGGGCGACCCGCTCCCGGTCGGCCACGAGCCGCTGCTCGCCTTCCGTGTTGACCACCGAGCGAACCTTGCTCAGAGACCAGCGCAGGGCCCCGCGGGGGTCATCGGGCAGCTCCCAGAAAACCTCGCACAGACGGTCTCGACGGTGAGGCCGCGCGGTTAACGCAAGGTACGCGAGCAACGCCCGGGTGCGCTTCGAGTTCGGCAGCGCAAGGCGCTCGCCGGCGTCAAAGACCGCCAACTCTCCCAATGCGTGAATGCTCAGCGCCACCCGGCCTTCCTTATCAATTCAGTTGTCATCAGCGGGGGCCATTGAGCACCAACTTGGTGCGTCAGCCCGAGGTCGTCCGGCTGCAGAAGCCGTTGGGCAGATCCTGTCACCCGCCGCGCGTCAGCACCGTGAGTGTTCACCGCGCCGACGACAATTTCCACCGAGACTCACACGCTGGCTACCACGGACGCGCGCCACAGTGCTCCCAGATCCAGACCGCGCCCACGGCAAAGCGGGCAGCCGAGACGGGTCACACACGCAACGATCGGTGTCCCTTGCGAGCACCAGTCCCAACAAGTTTTTGGAGAAGACCATGAAAGTATCAAGCAGATATGTTCTCGGATCCTTTGCAGCGCTGGCCCTGAGCGCCATCACCGCCCCGGCCTACGCCGGCGCGCAGATTGGCAACGGCGATGGCTGCTTCGGCCGCTCAGAAGTGCTGATAGGCCAGGACAACGACAACGACAGCAACGAACTGATCCAGCCTGTTGCGCCGCCGCCTAACCAGAGTCTCAACAACGCCGACGTTCTGCAGGGCGCCGGCGGCTGTGACGTGCTCATCGGGCTGCAGGGCAACGACGTGCTCGACGGCGGCGCCGGGGGCGACATCCTTATCGGCGGCACTGAGCAGTTCGACCCAGATGGCTTCGGCAACAGGGACGTGATGCTGGGCGGCACAGGCAACGACACCAACATCTGGGCTCCAGGCGACGGCAGCGATGCGTTCCTGGGTGGCGGCGGAATCCGCGACGCGCAAGTCTTTGGCCTCATCGACCGAAACGCGGCGAACGTGCCTGTGCTACAAAGCGTGTTCGGCAAGTTTAAGGAGACCGGTGTTCCAACTGCGAACGTCACGGGCTCGCCCGGCTTTTGTCGCCTGGAGGCCGTCGCAGACTCTGACCTGGGTTTCGACTACCTGGTGCGATTCTTTGTCCGCGCCACGGGCAACCTGGCCGTCACAATTCGGCTGAAAGACGTGGAGCAAGTGTTCTGCACGAGCGAAGCCGGGGGCCAGATCACCTTCGCGGATCTCACCGCCGAATATCCGCAGTTTGTAGAGGTTTCAAAGTACGAGATTCAGGAACTGAACCCCACGGTTGACCAGATCATTCGCTGATCGGACGACAGAGAGGCGATTCTGGGTCGCGAGCGCCATGCGCCGCGATCCCGGATCGCGGCCGGGACAGTCAAGGGACTGCTACCCGGTTTTGGCCGCTGTTTCGCCGCTGTCCCCTGTCGCACCATCACCATCACCATCACCACTCCGCCCCGAGGTCGCGACGACCTCTGCCAGGCTGGGGGCCGCGCTGGCCCGTCGAGGCAACGGCAGCTCCGGCAGCCCAGGCAACCCAACCTTCAAGTATTCGCTGCCGCGATCGGTTTCTCCAAGCGCACAGCACAAGCGGCCGAGCTCGGCGTACACCATGGGGGAGGGCTCGAGCTTCAGGCTCGCCTCGAAGGATTCCCGAGCTTTGTCCCAGTCTTCCTGCCGCAGCCGCAGCCGCCCCATCGCGAGCTTGGCCGCAGCACTGGCGGGCTGTTCACTCTGCCACTGGTCCACGGTTTGCAGCTGGCGCTCAAGGCGTTCTGCGGGGATCGTGCTGTACAGCGCGATGAGCTCTTCGCTGGCGTTCTTCTTAACCGCCGCGCGGACCACGGCCTCGGCTGCGTCCGCGTTGCCCTGGCGCACGGCGCACTCGACGTAGGCGCGGGTCAGCGTCGGTGAGGTGCGCAGCGCTTTCGGCGCCTTTTTCCAGATGGCTTCGCGCACATCGATCTGATCCGAACCATCGCCAAGGCTGGTCAGCTCTTCGAGCAGCACCCGCTCATGCAGGGCATCGATCTGTGCTGGCGGCAGTGATCTGGCTTTGCGCAGCCCCGGCAGCAACGCCGCCAGGCCAGCCCAGTCGCCGAGCGCCAGGTAGGTATCGGCCAGCAGCCGCTGAACTTTGCCGTGCCGGGGAGAGCGGGACTTCAGTTCGAGCAGCGAGGCCAGCGCCCCCTCCCAGCTGGCGGACTCGACCTGCATCTGCGCCTTGCTCAGCAGCACCGCAAAAGCAGAGCCTGGGCGCTCTTCTTCCGCCGCGTCCAGAAACCCGTCACGCTCCGTCGCCTGCCCCAACTCATGGGCCGCCCGGGCCGCAGCCAGACGATTGACGAGCGGTACCGGCGAGTCCTTGATCGATGCCGAGAACAGACGCTTGGCCTCGGCCCACTCGTCCTCCGCCAGCATCAGCATGCCCTGAGCGGTGCGCTCTTCGGCCGTGCGCGTGCTGCGGGCCCGAAACCAGCGACCCAGCAACCGGCGGCTGCCCAGGGTCTTGGCCAGCAACATCCAGATCAGCCGCAGGACTCCCAGGCCGACAATCAGGACGCCCAGCGCGAACCACAGGCTGGTTTCGAGGCTGTTGCCCTCGTAGGCCACCATCACGTATCCGGGGTCTTTGCTGGCAAGGGTGCCCACCAGCCCCCCGAGCAACAGGAAGACGATCAGCAACAGAACGGCCAGCTTCATGAGGCGCCGCGCTCCGTCGCGATCAACGCCCGGAGGGATCCGGTGATGTCCGGCATCTCGCGCACCACGCTGATCTGCCGCACCGCTGTTAGCTCGCTCACCAGCGCGCTGACCTCCGGCGCCTGCGCGTCCAGATGGTCATTCAGCCAGTCGATGGCGTTGTCGATGCTCTGCTCGAAGATATCGGCCTCGCCGCGCAGCGCTGCCAGCTGAGCCTGCTCGACCATCAGACGCAGGTTCATCTCCAGGTACGTCACTTCTTCGGGCGCGAGCAATGGCTTGAGCTCCGTGCGCAGCTCACGCACCTTAAAGTAGGTGCCCATGGCCTCTGCCAGCGCTGCCAGCGGGGAACGCTGGCCAGCTTCCTCTTCGGCGATGGCGACGCTCTCGGCCGGCGCGGCCTGCAGGTACTCGGGCACATCCAGCGGCAGGCCACTCAGGTTGCGCTTGACCGCCTCCAGCCGCAGGAACAGGCCCTGCACGTCGTTTTGTCCCAGACGCTTGAGCGAGAGGATTTCCTCTGCCAGCTGGGCGCGGACCTCGTGCATGCCGAAGTCATCGAGCTCCGCCAACATGGCGTCGGCGGTCTGCAGCAAACGCAGGGCGCCATCGGCATCTTTTTCCATCAACACCCGATGGTTGGCGATGCGCAGCAGGTACTCAAGCTCCGCCACCTTCCACTCTTCCTGCGTTGGCGGCGCCTGGTTGGCCACCCGGTTCAGGCTCTCGATCAGGCTTTGCTCGGTGCTCTCCAGCCGCGACTGCTGCTCGGCGATCGCGGTGTCTATGGTGTCACTCTGTTCGCCCCGCAGCGCCCGAAATTCGCTGCGCAGGCCGTCAAGGTCGGTCGCCAGCTGTTCCGCCAGCGCCGAGGTCTTTTGAGCGCCTTCCTGTGTCGCACTGCGGACCAGGGCCTGCACTCGATCGTCGACCGCGGCGAACTGCGCCTGGTAGGGCTTGTTGTAAATAAGCTCGTAATAGATGTAGCCGGCGCCGCCGGCAGCGCCCAGGGCAAGGAGCAGACTCAGGAACGCCAGGCCACGGCCGCCGCTGGCCTTCGGCGCGGGCGGGACCGCTGGCGCGCTTTCCGCAGCATCCGCAGACGCCGAGCGTTCTTCCCGCGCATCGTGTTCGGCATCGTCGACATCCAGGCCAGGGGCGTCGGCCGCGCTGTCAGCTGCCGTCTTCTCCGAGTCAGCCGCTTCCGCGGCCTCGGCAAGCTCCGGAGCGGCTTCCTCGGCCTCATCGCGCGCCGCGGCAGCCTGCGTCTGGGCACGCTGGCGAGCGCGCTCGATCATGGACTCCTGCTCCAGGTCCGCCGACTTGCTGGCCGCCTCGTCCTGATCGTTTGCAGATGATTCGGGCTTTTCGTCGCTCATTCAGTCTTTCTCGTCCAGCGGAAGCACCCGCCGCAGCAGGCTCAGAACCGACTCAGCGTCGGCACCGCCACAGTCATAGGCGCGGCGGAAACCCAGGGCACCGGCCAGCGCCGCAACGCGCGGGGAAGGCACAAAAACCGGCACATCGGGCTGTAAATCGCCCGGGCACCATAACCGGCCAGCGGCGCTGAATCCATCGCCGCTGGACACCACGAGCGCCCGAACTTGGCCCAGCCCCGCCGGCATCTCGCGCACCGTTTGCCGCCGATACACCTCGATGTTCTGCACCGCAATCCCAGCCTCGCGAAGCTGCTCCTGCAGCAACGTTCGCCCGCCGGCGCCACACACAAGGGCCACGGGATCGCGGACCTGGGCCGGGGCTGCCAGCAACGGTGCCAGGGGGCCGTCGAGCAGGCCTTCGCTGCTCGCCACCGCCGGGATGTCGCCGCGCACGCCGCGCGCTGCCAGCACCGCAGCGGTTCGACCGCCCACCGCAATGACGCGCTCCGCCCGGGCCCAAAGGTCCTGCGGCGCATGCATCACCGCATGCTCAGACAACGCCACGGCAACGGCCAGCCGGGGCGGCACCGGGGGCGCGGGAATCGGCTCGATCGCCAACACCGGACTGACCAGGCACGGATAGCCGGCACCGCGCAGAACTCCGGCCAGCCGGTCAGCGCCGGGCTGCGAGCGCGTGATCCAGAGCTGGGTGCGGTCGCTCACGGGCCCGGGATCAGAGCGCGTCGAGAATTTGCTGACCTCCCTGGGCCAGCAGCGCGGCGGCAGCTTCGCGGCCTACGGCTTCGGGATCGGTGCCCCGGGCTTCCGCCCGCAGCACCGTCTGGCCATCCGGCGCCGCAAGGACCGCGGTCAGGTCCAGCTCGCGGGTGGACAGATCAAGCCCGGCAAGCGCGCCCAGGGGCGTTGAGCAGCTGGCACCCAGAGCATCGCTGAGCGCTCGTTCGGCGCCAACGCAAAGGCTGTCGACGGGCGAGTTCAGGGGTGCCAGCCGCTCCCGGGTCAACGCATCGCCCGCCAGACATTCGATCCCGAGCGCGCCCTGGCCCACCGCCGGCACGCAGCGGTCAATCGGCAGCCGCTCGCGTATGCGTTCGCCCAGACCCAGCCGGTCCAGGCCGGCGCTGGCCAGCATGATGGCGTCGAACTCCCCGTCGTCGAGCTTGCGCAGGCGCGTTTCGACATTGCCGCGCACCGGCGACACGCTCAGGTCAGGCCGCAGGGCCAGCAGCTGGGCCTGGCGGCGCAGGCTCGAAGATCCGACCCGCGCGCCCGCGGGCAGCGCCGCCAGAGTCTCGAACCGGTTGCTGACAAAAGCGTCGCGCACATCGGCACGGAAACCGATGACCGGCAGCGCGAAGCCGTCCGGCATCTGCGCCGGCACATCTTTCATGCTGTGCACGGCAATCTGCGCGAGACCGTCCTCCAGAGCGGTCTCCAGCTCCTTGATGAACAGGCCCTTGCCACCGATTTTGGCCAGGGACCGGTCGAGGATCTCGTCGCCCCGGGTGCTCATGGGCAACAGCACCACGGTCAGGTCCGGGTGCGCGCTGCGCAGCTCGTCGGCAATGAAATGGGCCTGCCACAGCGCGAGCGTGCTCTGCCGGGTGGCGATGGTAAGGGTCTGATCTGCCATGATTTATAGCTGCTTGATGAACTGTCGAACGGTCGCCAGGTGCCGGCGGCTGACATCGATCAGCACCGGTGTATCTCGAAGACGGACGCTGACGCTGCCGTCGTCCTGCTTCTCCAACCCCTGGATGTAGGCGGTGGCCACCAGCGCGTTGCGGTGGACCCGAACGAAGCGCTCGCCAAACTCTTCTTCGAGCCTGTGCAGCGTGTCGTCCACGATCACTTCGCCGCCTTCGTGGCCGACGGTGACGTACTTTTGATCGGCCTGCAGAAAGCGCACCTGGTCCACCGGTATCAACTCTACGCCGCGCCGGGTCCGCGCCGAGATGTGGCTGCGGGTGCGCGGCGTGCCGTCCGCATCAGACAGCGCCGCCAGCTGAGCCTTGTTCACGCGTTGCGCCTGCTTGAGCGCGGTCAGCAGGTTCTCCTTCCGGACCGGCTTGAGCAGATAGCCCACCGCCTGCAGGTTAAAGGCCTGAACCGCGTGCTCTTCGTAAGCGGTGCAGAAAATCACCGCTGGCGGTTCGTCCAGCTCTGCCAGGTGAGACGCGGCTTCCAGCCCGTCCATGCCGGGCATACGGATATCGAGCAGCACCAGGTCCGGGCGCTCCCGGTGGCAAAATTCGACGGCTTCCCGGCCGTTGCTCGCCTCGCCGGCCACCGCAAAGGTTTCGTCCGCGCCAAGCATGCGTTTGAGACGTTCGCGCGCCAGATGCTCGTCGTCGACCAGCAACACCTGCAACGCCGGCCCGGTCAAGGCTGCGCCTCGGCAGGATCGTCGTCACCGCGATCGATCGGGTAATGCAGCCGGGTCATGTATACCTCGCCCTCTGGCGCAGCAGTCAGGCCGGCAGCATTGCCGTACAGCACCTGCAGCCGGCTGCGAATATTGTTCAGCGCCATGCGATTGCCCTGGCTGGGCGTGCTGCCCCGGGGCGGCAGGGGATTGGTAATGAGCAGGTCCACGCGCTCCGCACTAACGGCCAGTTCGACGCAGATGGTGCCACCTTCTGGCAGGGGCTGCACACCGTGATAGATCGCGTTTTCGAGCAGCGGCTGCAGCGTCAGCAGGGGAATCTTGACCCCCTGATGCGGCGCCAGCTGCCAATCGATCTGTAGCCGGTCGCCCAGGCGCAACATTTCGATGCGGGCGTAGCGCCGACACAGGTCCAGCTCCTCGGCCATGGCGACCTGGTTACCGGCTTCGTTCAGCGAGGCCCGGAACAGCTCGGACAGGTCCTCGACGACCGCCTCGGCGGTTTCCGGCTCGACCGCGATCAGGCTGGCGATGATGTTCATGCTGTTGAAGAGAAAATGTGGCCGGATCCGGGACTGCAGGGCCTGCAGCCGGGCCTTCAGCTCGGATTGCTCCTGCACGCGCAGCTGCTGCTGAACGTAAAAGTAGCGCAGAGCCAGGCCGGTGATGATCGCGGCGATCACCAGCTGGCCGACAATGGCCATCCAGTCCGGGGGCCCCCCGTCGCCCAGCACCCGGTCGGCCGCGATCCCCATGGCGCCGGTCACCAGCAACACCAGGGTGAAAGCAGCCAGCGCGCTCGGCACCAGTGGCAGCCGATTCAGCAGGCGGCGCAGGCTGCACACCAGCCCGGCGCTCAGCAGCGCCACCCACTGCACAAACAGGGACAGCAGCGCCAGGCGAATCCAGCTCAGCTCGTCGCCGGCAAAAAGCAGCACGATCACCAGCAGCTGCGCGATCAGCACCAGCAGGGACAGGGCGCCGACGTTGCACAGCTCGGGAATGAAGCCCGGCGCCGGGCGCGGGGCGTCCTCCGCACCGGGCGAGGCGGCAGGGGTTGTCATGACGGGCGTTTCCTGCGGTTCGGCAAGGCTATACTGGCGCGCTTAGCAACGGACCCACGAGCCCATGGCCAGCAACGACTCCCTCGCCGGTGACCAGAACACGCGACCTGATTCAGGCGCTCAGCTTTGGGGAGGACGGTTTTCAGAAGCCACCGATCAGTTCGTGCAGGAATTCACTGCCAGCGTTGGGTTCGACCAGCGCCTTGCGCCCCACGACATCGCTGGCTCCATCGCGCATGCCAACATGCTGGCGCAGACCGGCATTCTAACGGCTGAGGAGCGCAACGCCATTGTCGAGGGCCTGACGGCCATTCGCCAGGAAATCGATGCGGGCCAGTTCCCCTGGCAGGTGGCGCTGGAAGACGTCCACATGAACATCGAGAGCCGGCTGATCGAGCGCATTGGCGACACCGGCAAAAAGCTGCATACCGGGCGGTCTCGCAACGACCAGGTTGCCACCGATATCCGCCTGTTCCTGCGCAGCGAGATCGACGATATCAGCGGGCAGATGGGCGAGCTGCAGCTCGCGCTGCTCGACCAGGCCGAGCGTCATGCGGCCACGATCATGCCCGGCTTCACCCATTTGCAGTCCGCGCAGCCGGTGACCTTCGGGCATCACCTGATGGCCTGGTTCGAGATGCTCAGCCGCGACCGGGAGCGACTCGTGCAGTGCCGGGCCCGTGTGAACCGCCTGCCCCTGGGCAGCGCCGCTCTGGCAGGAACCACCTTCCCGATCGATCGCACGCTCACGGCCAGGGAGCTCGGCTTCGATGGGCTGTGCGAAAACTCTCTGGACGCCGTCAGCGATCGGGACTTCGCCATCGAGTTCTGCGCCGCCGCCAGCCTCGCTATGGTGCACTTCTCGCGCTGGTGCGAAGAGCTGGTGTTGTGGTCGTCGCAGCAGTTCGACTTCGTGCGCTTGCCAGACCGCTTTTGCACCGGCTCCAGCATCATGCCGCAAAAGAAGAACCCGGACGTGCCGGAGCTGATCCGCGGCAAGACCGGGCGCGCCGTTGGCCACCTGGTCAGCCTGCTCACCCTGATGAAGAGCCAGCCGTTGGCCTACAACAAGGACAACCAGGAGGACAAGGAGCCGCTGTTCGACGCCGTCGACACGCTCAGCCAGTCCCTCACCGCCCTGCGCGGGCTCATTCCGGCGCTGGAAGCCAACGATGCACGCATGCGCACCGCCGCCGCCGATGGCTACGCGACGGCGACCGATCTGGCGGACTACCTGGTTCGCGCGGGGGTGCCGTTCCGCGACGCCCATCATGTCGTCGGCCGGGCCGTGGGCATGGCCATTGCCGAGCAAAAGGAGCTGCACGAGCTGTCGCTCACCGCGCTCCAGTCCCTCTCGTCAGCGATTGGCGAAGATGTCTACGCGGTGCTCAGTCTGGAAGGCTCGGTCAACGCCCGGGCCCACAGCGGCGGCACCGCGCCGGCTCAGGTACGCGCCGCGGTTGCCGCGGCCCGCGCGCGCCTGGCCAGCGCGGCACGCTAAGCAGCCGGCCGCTATACTCGGCCGTTTACCGGAAGGCGCCCCATGTTTGAACGCTGGCTCCTGCTACTGATGTTGACCGGGCTGGTCGCCACCTGCGGCCAGAAAGGCCCCCTGGACCCGCCGCCGCGCTTCGGCAGCGGCGCGGCCCTGGGCGCGTCGGTAACGGTACCGGCACTGGCGCCCCCCGGCCCGTGAGCGACGACCTGGAATACCGGGGCGGCCAGCTGTTTTTCAGCGGCATCCCGTTGGCGGCCATTGCAACCAGCGTTGGCACGCCGACCTACGTCTACAGCATGCCCGCCATCGCCGCCCGCTACCGGGAGCTGGCCGAGGCCTTCGCCGGCACCGAGCACCAGCTGTGCTACGCGGTCAAGGCCAACTCAAACCTCAGCATCCTGGCTGCCCTGGCAAAGCTCGGTGCCGGCTTCGACATCGTCTCTGGCGGCGAGCTGGCGCGGGTCATCGCGGCCGGCGGCGACCCGGCGCGAACGGTTTTTTCCGGCGTCGGCAAAAGCGTTGAGGACATCGACCTGGCACTGAAGCGCGGTGTCGGCTGCTTCAACGTCGAGAGCGCCAGCGAGCTGGCAAGGATCGTCGACCGGGCAGCGCTGCTGAGCTGCCGCGCGCCCGTCAGCATTCGCGTCAATCCGAACGTCGACGCGCAGACACACCCGTACATTTCTACCGGGCTCAAGAGCAACAAGTTCGGCGTGCCCAAGGAAGAAGCCCTGTCGCTCTACCGCAGCGCGGCCCAAAGTGAGCACCTGGAGATCCTGGGCGTCGACTGCCACATCGGCTCGCAGATCGCCGACACGGCACCCATGCTCGAAGCTATGGACAACCTCCTCGCACTCATCGACGAGCTGGCCGCCGACAACATTCCCTTGCGACACCTGGACCTGGGCGGCGGTTTTGGAGTGCGCTACGAGAACGAAGCCACCTTCGCCGTCGCCGACTACGGTGCGGCCGTGCGCCAAAGCCTGGGCCGGCGGGCGCTGAAGGTCATGCTGGAGCCTGGCCGCTATCTGGTCGCGAACGCCGGCGTGCTGCTGACCCGGGTGGAGTACCTCAAGCCCAAGGCCGATGCCGACGGCCGGGATTTCGCGGTCGTTGACGCTGCCATGAACGATCTGCTGCGGCCGGCGCTGTACCAGGCCTGGCACGGTGTCGACACCGTTGCCCAGCTTCCCGTCGACGGTGCTCAGGCCCTGGATCGGGACTGGGACATCGTTGGCCCGGTCTGTGAGTCCGGTGACTTTCTGGCCAAGGCGCGGTCCATGACGTTGTGGGAGGGCGCGCTGCTCGCCGTTCGCAGCGCCGGTGCCTACGGCATGGTGCTGAGCTCCAACTACAACAGCCGCAACCGCGCCGCCGAGGTTCTGATCGAGCACGATGGCTACCGGGTCGTGCGGCGCCGGGAAACGATACGCGACCAGCTCGAGGCCGAGCTGGCCGGGCTCGAAGCACCGCTCCGGGCCGTCTCATGAGCCAGCTGGCCTTTACCAAAATGCACGGGCTCGGCAACGACTTCATGGTCCTGGACCTGGTCACCCAGCAATGGGATATCGATCCGGAACTCGTTGGCCGCTGGGGCGATCGACATACGGGCATCGGCTTCGATCAGTTGCTGGTGCTGGCCCCGCCGGAACAGCCCGACAGCGACTTCCGCTACATCGTCTACAACAGCGACGGTTCCAGCGCCGAGCAGTGTGGCAACGGCATCCGCTGCGTTGCGCGCTTCGTCCACCAAAACCGTTTGAGCGCCCGCGCCGAGCTGGTGTTCGAGGCGAGCAAAGGCCTGCTGCGGACACGGCTGCGAGAAGGCAGCCAGGTCGAGGTCGATATGGGCGCGCCGATCCTCGAGCCGAGCGCCGTGCCGTTCAGTGCCGAGCTGGCAGCCGCTGCGCACGAAGACGGCACCTTTGATCTGTCGGTGCCGGAGGGTGATGACAGCACCCAACGGCTGATGCCCGTCTCCATGGGCAACCCGCACGGGGTGCTGTTCGTCGACAATATCGCCGAGGCCGCCGTGGCCACACTGGGTCCGGCCTTGACGGGCCATCTTGCCTTTAGCGAACAGGCCAACATCGGTTTTTGCCAGGTTGTGGACGAGAGCTTCCTGCGCCTGCGCGTGCACGAGCGCGGCGCGGGGGAGACCCTGGCCTGCGGCACCGGTGCCTGCGCCGCCATGGTCGCAGCGCACCGGCTCGGTCACATCGGCGACAAGGTCAAAGTATCCCTGCCCGGCGGCAAAGTGAAGGTCACCTGGGCCGGCGGAAACAGCCCGGTCACCATGACCGGACCGACCGCGCGCGTCTTCGACGGGGTGGTGAACCTGTGAGCGACCCGACCCCCATCTCGCGAGAAGCCGCAATCATCGAGTACCTGCGCAAGGACCCGGACTTTTTTCAGCGCCACCCGGAACTGCTCGCAGAGCTGAACCTCCCGCACGAAACCGGCAGCCGCACCACCTCGCTCGTCGAGCGCCAGGTCGGCCTGCTGCGCGAGCGCCACATCAAGATGCGTCGGCAGATGAACGAGCTGGTGACCCATGCCCGGGACAACGACCTGTTATTCAGCAAAGTGCGCTCCCTGACCCTGGCGCTGCTGGACGTTGCTGACTGGCACGAGCTGAACGAGATCTTCGCGACCTACTTCCTGGTCGACTTCAACGCCGATTTCGTCTGCTGCCACCTGGCCACGGCGGTCCCGGCAATCGGGCCCGAAGCTCCGGGACTGGTCCTGAACCACCTGCGCGCCCGCGCCGATGCGCTGCCCGTCGCTGCCCTGCAGCCGACCGACGGGCCGCGCTGTGTCGCGCTGCGGTCCGAAGAGATCGACGCGCTGTTTCCCAACCAGGAGCAGGATACGGAGAGCGGCAGCGCTGTGCTGATCCCGCTCAATGTCGGCCCCCGGGCCTGTCTGGCCGTGGGCAGCAGGGACCCGGCGCGCTTCGCTGCCGATCAGGACACGCTGTTTGTGACCTACATGAGCGATGTCACCAGCCACGTCGTGGCGCGGCTGCTGCGTGGCTAAGGCAGCATGAGCACCGCGACCGACGCAGCGAGCCTCGAACGCTACCTGACCGAGCTGCGCGTCGTGCGGCGCTACTCAGAGCACACTATCAAGGCCTACCGACGCGATCTCAACGCGTTCCTCGCGTTCCTGGCGGAGGTACAGCAGCAGGCAGCCCGGGACTGTGACCGGCACGCCGTGCGCAGCTGGGCGGCCCGGCTGCACAGCGCTGGCAAGGCGCCAAAATCCATCGCCCGGGGCTTGTCCAGCGTGCGGCGATTCTTCGAGTATCTGCGTGAGCAGGGCCAGCGCTCTGACAACCCGGCCAACGGAGTGCGGGCACCAAAGGCGGAGCGACGCCTGCCGAAGGCGCTCGACGCTGATCGGGTCGGCGCGCTGTTCAAGGTCAGCGGCGATTCGTCGCTGGAGCTTCGAGACCTGGCCATCATGGAGCTGCTCTACGGCAGCGGGCTGCGGTTGGCCGAACTGGTCGGGGCCAACCTGGTCGATCTGTCGCTGGAGCAACGCCTGCTTCGGGTGCGGGGCAAGGGCTCAAAGGAACGCGACGTGCCGCTGGGCCGGCTCTGCATCGAGGCCCTGCGCCGCTACCTGCGAACCCGCACCGATCGCGCCCCGGACGCGCCGCTGTTCGCGGTCAGCGGCAAACGCGGCGAGCGGCGCATCAGCCCGCGAACCGTACAGCACCGGCTCAAGCACTGGTCGACGGTGCTGCTGGGCACCAGCGAGCTGCACCCGCACATGCTGCGCCACAGCTTTGCCAGCCATCTGCTGGAATCGTCCGGCGATCTTCGGGCGGTGCAGGAATTGCTCGGTCACAGCGACATCGCCACCACGCAGATCTACACGCATCTGGACTTCCAGCATCTGGCGCGGGTCTACGACGCAGCGCACCCCCGGGCGCGCAAGG
>CAZXIJ010000006.1:0-26439 GCA_964640725.1 uncultured Pseudomonadales bacterium
GAGCGCCTGCATGGCATGCAGGAGGTCGGCGGTTCGATCCCGCCTGGCTCCACCACTTCCTTCCCTGGTCCTGTGACCTCTGTCTCAACGTCAGGGCATCCGGCCGCCTGCTGAATCGGCACCGGCGGCGCAAAGGATTACACTGCCCGATCGCGCACCGACGCGCGCTGCGGCAGGTTATGGACAACTTTTTTATCAAGGCCGGTTATCGGTCCCGGGCCAAAGCGGCCACCCTGGTCGACGATATCGACAGCTACTGGCACGGCGCCCGCCAGGCCACGGCCAATGACTACCAGTGGGCGGTGTATGCGGCGGCTGCTGCGCGTTTGCGCGAGTCCAGCGCTCCGCGGGCCCTGGACGTTGGCTGTGGCTATCCAGCCAAGATCGCGCCGCTGATTGCGCCCGCGGCGGCCTCGGTCACTCTGGTGGATCAGCCGTCCCTGGCACCGCTCATGGCACGCGACTTTCCGAGCTACATCTTTGCCGGTACCGATCTGGAAGCGCCGGATGTGTCCTTCGATGCACCCTTTGACGTGGTGATCTGCGCTGATGTGATCGAGCATTTGATGGATCCGCTGCCGCTACTTGCTTTTCTGCGGGACCAGCTGGCGCCTGCCAGCCGACTGTTCCTGTCCACGCCGGAACGGGACCGGGTGCGTGGGTCAGATTGTCTGGACAGCCCTAACCCGGAACACGTGCGCGAGTGGGACCAGGCAGAGTTTCGCAGGCTGTTGGACCACGTGGGCCTGGTTGTTGAGGAACACGTCCTGCTGCCGCAAAAGCGCAGCATGCTCGCTCGTGGCCCGCTGCTGCCCCTGCTGCAACGACTGCGCCCGGCGCAGTACGCAGGTTGCCAGCTCGCGATATGTCGCAGGCGCTAGCGACCGAGGGAGCGCCGGCCTGGCGGGCTTTGCTGTCCCGGGAGAATACCGTGCTGCTCGTCGCGGCGGCGATCGCCATGGCCGCAGCCCTGGGGACCCTGGCGCTGTTGCTGGCAGCGTTCGACACAACGTTTGTCGGCATGTTGCTGGTGTTGACGGCGTACCCGCTGCTGGTGCACCAGGTGCTGAATCTCAAGTCCTGGCAGGCGCTGACCCGGGAGACGGCCCCAGCCATGGCGAGCGATGCGCGGGACCGCGTCGCGGCCCTGACGAACGCCTACTTTCGCGTCGAGCTTGGCTGTGTCGCTCTGGCAGGCGTGCTCGGCACCGGGTTGGTGCCGGTGGTGCGAGCGGCCTTCGGCTGGCCGGAGCGCTGGGAGCCGCTGCTGTATCTGTTTGCCGGGACGGTGTTCCTCAACTTCTCGAGTTTCTCCTTTGCCGTCTTTCGCCTGCTGCGCGCGAGCCGCGTACAGGCGTTTTGCACGGCGCTGCTGCCGGTTGGGCAGTTGGCCCTGGCCGGCACGTTCTGGGGGCTGGCGCTGCCGGCAGAACAGTTTGCCGGTTACTGGCTGGCTGCGGTCGTTCTGAGCTATTTGGCCACCCTGATCTGTGCCCTGGTGCTGCTGCGACAGGAGGCGCTCGGGCACTGGTGGCGCGCGCGACC
This sequence comes from uncultured Pseudomonadales bacterium, assembly GCA_964640725.1. Classification (GTDB taxonomy): domain Bacteria; phylum Pseudomonadota; class Gammaproteobacteria; order Pseudomonadales; family Azotimanducaceae; genus CALHVX01. Next base: position 1,546 of record CAZXIJ010000006.1, read on the forward strand.
GCCTAAGGGTAACCAGGCCTTGCGCTCGTCGCTGTGGATCAACGCTGCCACGTCCCTTGACGCGGTCGTGAAGCAGCTGGACCTGCTGCTCGTATCTGCCCTGATTTCTGTAGATGCCGTGCCCGGCTACAGGCTGCTCAAGCAGTCCGGCGCTGCGCTGTTCCGTTTTGCCGATGTGGTCGCGCAGACCAGCTACAGCCGGCTGTTGGCCCTGCTCGCCAGCGACGACCAGGCGGGCGCCTTGCGATTGACCCGGGCGGGCACGCTGAGCTGTGCGGCCGTTGCGCTGGCGCTGGCGCTCGGGTTGGGCGCCACGGCCGGGTGGTGGTTGCCGCTCTTTGGTCCGCAGAGCCTGGCGCTGCGAGAGCCGCTGACGGTCTATCTGCTGGTGGTTGCCCTGGCGGTCGCCGGTACCGTGCTGCATCAGCTGGTGTACGCGCTGGGTTACACCCGGCTGCCGGTGCTGTCGACGGCCGTCGCGGTGACGGCGTTCCTGCTGGCCGTTGTGATGCTGGCACCGTCCTGGGGCCTGTGGGCGTTCGTGGCCGGCTTTGCCCTTTACCATCTGCTGGCGCTGGCGGCGAAAGTCCTGCTGCTGGCCCACCACCAGCGCCAGCGGGCGCGCCGCTGATGTGTGGGCTGTTTGGCTCGACCTTGCAAGCGGCGCTGCAGCCGGCTGATCTGTACGCCTTTCGGCGTGCGCGCGACACTCTGCGGCACCGTGGCCCGGATCATCAGGACGATTGGCACGATGCCTCCGTGTACCTCGGGCATACGCGCCTGAGCATTCTCGATACCTCCCCGGCCGGACATCAACCCATGGTCAGCGAAGGGTTGGTGGCCACGGTGAACGGCGAGATCTACAACTATCGGGCGCTGCGCGACGAGCTGGCCGGTCGCTGTACCTTTCGGTCTGACTCGGACTCCGAAGTGCTGCTGCACGGCTATCGGGCCTGGGGCCTTGACGGGCTTCTTGAGCGTCTGCAGGGCATGTATGCGTTTGCCCTGTACGACCGCGATGCCCGGCAGCTGCATCTGGCCCGGGATCGGGTCGGCATCAAGCCGCTTTACCTGTGGGTCGATGGCCAGCAGGTGGCTTGGGCGTCGGAGCTGAAAGCCCTGACTGCGCTCGACCAGTCCTTGCCAGACCGGGCTGCACGGCTGCAACCGGACCCGCGCGCGTTCTACGATTTTCTAACCTATCGCTACGTGCCGGCGCCGCGATCCATGTACCGGCAGGTCGAGAAGCTCGAGCCAGGCTGCTGCGCAACGGTCGATCTGGCTTCCGGTCACCTGCATCGCCGGCGGTACTGGCAGTTGCCAGACGTTGATCCCGGGGCGCAGGCGGCCGCCCCAGCGCTTGAAGGGCTTCTGAGCGAGGCTGTGGTTCGCCATCTGATGGCGGATGTGCCGGTCGGCTGCTTCCTGAGCGGTGGCCTGGATTCCAGCACCGTGGTCAGTTTCGCGGCGCCTGCGCACAAGGACCTGCAGACCTTCTCGCTCGGCTTTGGCGGTGCTCGCTCGGAGCTGCCCTTGGCGCGTGCGGTCGCCGCGCGTTACCAGACTCGCCACGAAGAAGCAGAGCTGGCGCTGACACCGGCGACGACCGCCTTTGCGCAGTTGGGGCGGTGGTTTGATGAGCCCTTTGCCGATACCTCGGCCTTTCCGCTGGATGCAGTGTCGAAACTGGCGGCGGATCAGGTCAAGGTCGTGCTTACCGGCGATGGCGGCGATGAGCTGTTTGCCGGGTACCCGCGCTACGAAGATCCGCGTCTGCAGCCCCTCACCGCGCGGAGCCGTCCAGGGGCCCGATGGGCATCGCAGCTGGCGATCGCGTGGCCGGCGCTGCGTCGTCCGCTGCGGGGCCTGGGACGCTTCGCGCTGCTGCGCGGCTTTGATTACTACGCGCGGGTGATGGGCGGCATGACCGGTGCCGAGAAAGAGCGCTACCGGGCCCTGTGGGAGATTCCGCAGGACTATGACGACTACTGGCACTACCGCGAGCACTATGATCCGGCGCTGGATCCTGCCTCTGCCCTGCGCCGCCTCGAGTTTCAGACTTATCTGCCGGACGACCTGCTGGTCAAGGTGGATCGCGTCACCATGGCGCATGGTCTGGAGGCCCGGGTCCCGCTGCTGGACCAGGCGTTGATCGACGCGGTGCTTGCGAGCCCGGCAACGGTTGTTGGCACCGGCAAGACCTGGCTGCGGCAGGCTGTGGGTCAGCGCCTGCCGCCCGCGCTGCTCAGCGCCCCCAAGCAGGGCTTCAGCATTCCCAAAGCGCTTTGGGCCGGGCGCCTGTTTCACGAGCGCAGCAGCCGCCAGGAACAGATCCTGGCGCAGTCCTTCGCCGAGCTGGCACCCCTGTCATGAAGATTTTGTATGCGGCGGGGTCGGTGATCGCGTCGGAGAGTGCCAACAGCGTGCATGTGATGCGCATGTGCGAAGCACTGGCGCAGGCGGGGCACTCGGTCACGCTGCTGGCCAAGGCGGGGCAGCGATCGGATGCCGAGGTCTGGGCGCACTACGGCGTTGAGCCCTGTTTCGAGCTGGCCCGCGTGCCCTTTCGCAACCGCGCGGGCCTGCTGCGCTATCTGCAGCGTGGGCGCGCGCTGGGACGCTTCGATCTGTTGCTGGGGCGCTACCTGTATCCGTTACTTGCGTTGCGGGACCGGGCACCGCGGTTCTGCTACGAGGTGCACGACGCGCCTACGCCGCCGCGCTGGGTGCTGGAGCGCCTGCTGTTGAAAGACGCGCGCTGCGCGGGCCTGATCACAATTTCTGCGGCGCTGACCGATCACTACCGCGGGCTGGCCGGTTGCCCACAGGATCTTGCCGTTCTGCGCCTGCCCGATGCGGCACCGGCGGTCGCGCAGCCGCTCCCGGTGCGGCAGCAAGGCGCGCTCGTTGCAGGCTATGCCGGCGCGTTTTATGCCGGTCGGGGCCTGCCGCTGTTGCTCGCCGTTGCCCGTCAGTTGCCGCAGATCCAGTTCCGGGTGGCCGGCGGCGACGCTGCGGCGCTCGCGCCGTACCTCGCCGGCGACCTGCCGCCGAATCTGGAGTGCGTCGGCCGGTTGGCACCGGCGGCAGTGCCGGACTTTCTGCGCCAGTGCGATGTGCTGCTTGCGCCCTACGAGCGACAGGTGGCCGTTGCCGGAAACACAGGAAACACGGCCGACTGGTGTTCGCCGCTCAAGCTGTTTGAGTACATGGCGCAGGGCAAGGCTGTCATGGCGTCTGAGCTGCCCGCCCTGGCGGAGATCATCGATCACGAACAGACCGGTCTGCTCTTGCCCCCTGATGCAACGGCACCCTGGGTGGCGGCGTTGCAGGCGCTGGATGCGGATCGCGGCAGGGCGCAGCGTCTGGGTCATGCTGCGCTTGAGGCCTTTGCGCAGCGCGGTAGTTGGCAACAGCGGGCCGAACGGCTGCTGGAACATCTGGCCGCACCGCGCCCCGGAGCGATGCGCTAGCGTCCCGAAGGCTCGAGCAGGCGCCGGTAGCACTGCGCGTATCCGCGAGCCATCTGCGCGATCGAAAACCCGGCCTTGATGTGCGCGCGAGCCTGCTTGCCGGCGGTGGTGCGCTCTGCCTCGCTCAGGCCCAACAAGGTCCCTAACGCATCGGCCAGGGCTCCGGGCGCCTGTGTCGGCACGACCCAGCTCGGATCGGGCACCAGCGCCGCGCTGTCGCCGGCATCGGTGGTAATGCAGGGCAGACCGGTGGCCAGGGCCTCGCCGAGCGCGTTGGGCAAGCCTTCGTCCGCCGAAGGGCTGCAACCCAGATCAACGGCTGCCCAGAACGGCGCGGTATCTGGCAGTTCGCCCAGTCGCAGGCAGTGCTCGGCGATGCCCGCGTGCTCGAGCTGAGCGGTCAAGGTGCCGTTGTCCGGCTCTGTGCCCTGACCACAGAGCGCGAGCTTGACGTTGCCGGCCTGTTGCCGCAGTTGGGCGAAGGCAGCCGCCAGCGTTTGGTGATCCTTTTGCGGATGGGTGCGGGCAGCAACGCCGATCAGACGCGTGGCCGGCGACACGCCCCAGGCGGTTCGCTGTGCCGCCCGTGCCGCTGCATCCGGGGCGAATCGTGCCACGTCGAAACCGTTGTAGATGACGCTCATGCGCGACGGGTCGTAGCCGGCGGCCGCATGGCGCATCAGCGCCTCGTGACCACAGCAGACGATGTGCGCCGGCAGTTGCCGCGATAGCCGGGCGCTCAGGGCTGAAACCCCGCGGGTCGTTGCTTTCAGATCCGCCTGGCGCGGATCGCTGCGGCGCAGGTTCCAGACCACCGGCGCCGGGCTGACCCAGCGCGCGGCCAACGCGCCGAACAGGTTCGCGTGGTACATCCAGGTCTGCACCAGGTCCCCGCGTGCTGCGGAAAGCGCACTCGCGAGCCTCGCCGGGCGCAGCGGCACTGCGGCGTCGCCGAGGGTCTGCACGGTGAAGCCATCTGCTTCGATGTCATGGCCGAGGGATCCTCGGCCGCGCAGGGAGATCACCGTGCCGTCGATGCCCTGCGCGCGCAGGGCGGGCAGGAGCTTGGCGAGGGTTGCTTCCGCGCCGCCGCGCTCGAGGCCGGTAATGACGTGGGTGATCCTCAGGGGGGCGGGCATCGCTCGGGACGCTGTAGGGCGGTGTGCATTGCGGCACGAGCATACCGGGCGCTCCGGAGAGTGCCAGCGGCAGGACGTCGCGCCATGCGCGACCCGGCGTCGCGAGGGGCTGGCCGTTGCCGGAGATGCTCGCGGCGATCGGTGCGGGCCCGTTTCATGGCGTCTCCGGCCCGCGGGCCATTGATGGAGTGTTCGCCATGGGTGTTCGCCAACTGATCGCAAACTTCAACGCCAGCTTCGAGACGTTTGTCAATAAAATTGAAAATCATGAGGCGGTGGCCGATCAGGTCATTGCTGATGCGGCGGCCGCGACGTCTCGCATTCGCGCAGAGGAGCGGCGCAACATGGGCTACCGGGATCGGCTCTCGACGGAGCTGGCCAAGGCACGCACGGAGGCGGCGCAGTGGGAGCGGCGAGCTGTGTCCCTGCCTGAGGGCAACGATAAGGACGCCCTTGAGTGCGTTGCTCGTGCGGAGTACGACAACGCGCGCGCTGCACAGCTGGCAGAATCGCTGGCGCGCTATCAGGCGCAGGCCAAGGATCTGCAGCAGGCCCTGCAGGAAGCGGAGCGGCGCCTGGGCGATCTGCGCCGCAAGCGCAGCGAGCTTGCTGTGCGCACACGGCAGGCCACCATGGCCGACCTGGCCGGGGTTGCGGCAGACAGCGAAACTGCGTCGAGCGTTTCCACCTTCGAGCGCTGGGAGCAGGCCGTTGCCGCCGACGAATATCGCAGCGGCGCCTTTGTGCCCGTGCCCGATGACGCGGCCATGGATGCCTTCGCGGCTCGCTTCGCCGGGGAAGAGCAGCAGGCGGCGCGCGCAGCGAAACTCGCTGCTTTGCGCAAAGCAGCAAACGTCGGGTCGCAATCATGATGCCCGCGACCGCAGACGCTTCGCCACCGGTGGCGTCCGGCACCGGCCTGAGTCAATGGCTGCGCTACGGGGGCTTGCTGGCCATGCTGGGGGCGATCGCGAGCTTTCTGTTGCAGGGCTTTGCCTCGGAAATGCTGGCCCTGCGCAGCTGGTTTGGCCTCGGCGCCATCAGCCTTTGCGCCGCAGGCGGCTGGCTGTGCTACCGGGCCTTTGCCGACCGCGCGGGTGTGCGCTTGCTGTTTGCGTTGGCGTTATTGTTTGTGCCCGCTCAGTTCGCGCACCTCAGCAGCCTGCTCGTCGAGCTGCGACAGGTCGCACCGGGCGACGCTGGCGCGCTGGCTGATTTGCCTTCGGCCTTGACCTGGCTGCTACAGGTCGGCTGCAGCACCGCCTTGGCCGGGCTGGTGGCGCTCACCGGATTTCGCGTGCTCGCGCGCGCCACGAATGCGTTGCCAGCGACCGCCTGGATTGGGCTCAACGCGTTGCTGCTGATTCCGGTTCGAGAAGGCGGGCTGGGGCTGGTGCTGCCCGTATTGCTGATGCTGCTGACGCCTGTTGTCGCCCGGCTCCGGGCCCGGGGCCCGGCCGCGATTGGGACCCTTGAGCAGTTCGGTCTGCGTCTGGCGCTTTACCTGCCGGCGATCATTGCGACGACGCGTTACGCCTTAACCCAGGAGCTGGTCCTTGCCATGCCGTTTCTGACGGCCTCGCTGGGCGTCATGCTGATGCTGCTGGCGCGGGCTTGCGGGTCTGCGGTGCGAACCGGTGCTGTGTTGCACTTTGTCGGCGTACTGTCGGTCTCTCTGGGCTGGCTGCTGTTTTCAATCTTTCAGCTGTATGCGCTGCCGGAACTGTGGGCGGTGAGTGTGGCGTTGCTGCCGATCATTGGCTTCACGCTCTGGCAGGCTCACACCGACGGGCCGGCACCCCGGAGTCTGGCCGTGCTGGCGATGCTCTGGCTGATGCCGTATTGCACGCACCTGTTCGATCAGGGTGTGTTACCGGCGACGGCGCTGCTGTGTTTGCTCAGCGCTGCGCTCGCCACGCTGGGGTGGGTGCGTCGGCTGCGCTGGCTGATGCTGGTAGGCGGGACCATTGCCGTGCTGGCGATTGCCCAACTGCTGTGGCTGTCTCTGGCCGAGGTCGCCTTCAGCGGCTGGCTGCTGCTGGGTGTGCTGGGGCTGGGGCTGGTGCTGGCCGCGGGGGCTGTGGAACGCTTCGGCCGCTCTGCCTAGCGCTGAGAGAGCAGTGCCGGCGGCAGATCAACCGGGTCTCCGAACTCGGTAGCCGGCACGCTTGTGCCCAGCACAATGCGATAGCCGGCGCTCGAGTCCTCCCGATGCAGGGCGCGGGCCGGCACACTGACCCGCGAACCCGGCCCGCAGCAAAACTCGCGGCCGCTGTTGGCATCGCGGACGGTCAGATCGCCCTCCAGGATGTAGAACACGGCGTCGAAGTGATGCCAGTGATTCTGATTCTGCACCGGCGGCACATCCAGGCTCAGGGTGTGCCAGCCGTCAGCGGCAAGGCTGGATTCAAGCTTTTCAGCATCCAGATCGGAAACCGTGGTGACGTCTATCCCCATGGCGATCAGGCCTTGTCCGACTCAAAGAGCTCGCGGTTGGCGCGGCGCAGAAACAGCAAGCCGATCCCTGCATTGAACAGCAGGAAGAAGTTGTGCTGGACGAATCCGAACACAGTCATCTGGGCGGTGTGATCGGGGAAGAGCGTGGGCCACATGGCCACGGCGACTGCCCGAAAAGGGCCGGGGATCAGAGTCCCGAAAAAGATCACGGGCAGAAACCCGAGCATATCGGTCAGCGGGATGTCGACGCCGAACAGGGCGGCGGCCTGGGCATAGACCCAAACCGCAGCCAGCAGCGCCGGCGATCGCATCAGCATGATGGTGAGGTAATAGTGCAGGGGGGCTTCCCGGAAGGCCTTGAGCAGCTGGCCCTCGCGAAGCGTGAAGCCGCTGAAGCGATCACTGCGAAACAACGTGACCCATGCCAGCAGAAACACGCCGGCGCCGAGCGCGATCCAGGGAATCAGGTGAAACAGTTCCGGCAGGATGTCCCAGGCGATAAAGACACCGACGGTGGCCCATAGCAGCAGGTAAAAGAACTCGCAAAACATGATGAACAGCATGCTGCTGCCGACCTGCCAGCCCGGAACGCCTTCGCGTCGGTTCAGGTAGAGCGCCATGGCGCCCTTGCCGACCTGCTCATTCAGAATCGAGATGATGTAGGTGCTCGCTCGCACCGGCAGCAGGCTGCTGTAGGACACCCGAGCATTGAACCAGTTGAGCACGCGCCAGAGGATTCCCGTGTCGATGATCAGATAGAACACGGAGTAGGGGATCATCAGCGCCAGCCAGGCGAGCCAGTTAACCGTGCCGAACACTTCCCCCAGATAGCTGATGACGGTATGCCCTTCGGGGGTGCGACTGGCGATACGGTTGTAGAGGTAGGCAAAGCAGGCCACCGTAATGATCCACGGCAGCACGCGCTGCCACAGGGGCGCGGGCGGTTTGACAGCGGCCGGCGCGGTGTCAGGTGGGGGCGTGGGCTCGGACATCAGATCTCCTTGAGGCGGCGGCAGGCTATCACGATTTGCGGCGGCCCGAACGGCGAGACCGGCGCCCGGCACGCCGGGCATTTGCGCAGGGTCAGCGCCAAAAAACGCTCGCCGCAGGACTGGCACTGGTAGATTTTGCCGGGCACAGGCTGATTCGGGTGAGGGTCGCGGGCTAGAATGGGTCCGTTATTGTAGGAGAATCTTATGGCCGCAAATCCCGATCTAGAACTCCCCAACGTGAAAGACCAGGTCAGCGCCGAGGAATGGCAGGTTCGTCAGGACCTGGCAGGCCTGTACCGGCTCATCGCCCATCACGGCTGGGACGACATGCTGTTTACGCACCTGTCCGCCCGGGTGCCGGGGCCGGAGCATCACTTTCTGCTGAATCCCCTGGGCCTGATGTTTGATGAGGTGACCGCCTCGAGCCTGGTCAAGGTGGATTCCGACGGTCAGAAGGTGCTGGAAAGCCCCTATGACATTAACCCCGCCGGCTTCACGATTCACTCCGCGGTGCACATGGCGCGGGACGATGCGCACTGCGTCATGCACCTGCATACCGATGACGGGGTTGCGGTTGCAGCTCAGGAAGGCGGTTTGCGCCCGATCACCCAGCACGCGATGCAGGTGGGCGAAATTGCCTACCACGAGTACGAAGGCGTGGCTCTGGATCTGGACGAGCGCGAGCGGCTGGTGCGCGACCTGGGCGACAAGCAGTTCATGATTCTGCGCAACCACGGCACCATGACGGTAGGCAACACCTGCGCGGACGCCTACATGGCCATGTACTACCTGGAACGCGCGTGCTCGATGCAGATCCGCGCACTCAGCGGTGGCGTTGCGATTGCCGAGCCGCCCCAGGGCAGCGCCGAGAAGGCAGCGGCCCAGAGCGAGATACTGTTCAACGGCGGGGTCGGGCCCCTGGCCTGGCAGGCGCTGATGCGCAAGATGGACCGCCTCGACCCGTCATTTCGCCACTAGCCTATTGACGGTTTGAGGCCTGATGCAGGTGAACATCCTGCTGCGGGTAGGGAATCGAGATGCCTTCGGCATCAAAGGCAAGCTTGACCCGTTCGATCAGGTCGAAGCGAAAGCCCCAGTAGTCCGAGGCCTGGACCCAGGTGCGGGTGGTGATGTTGACGCTGCTGTCGGCCAGCTCCGAGATCACGATGAGCGGTGCCGGGTCGTCCTGGCTGCGCTCGTCCTCATGGATCAGTCGTTCCAGCACAGCCTTCGCTCGCTTTAGATCGTCGTCGTAGCCAATGCCGAACACCAGATCGACTCGGCGCCGGTCCTCGGCAGAGAAGTTGGTGATGTTGTCGTTGGCGAGCGGGCCATTGGGCACGATGATGCGTTTGTTGTCTGGCGTCTTCATGATGGTGTTGAAAATCAGAATCTCCTTCACCGTACCGGCAACGCCTTGGGCTTCGATGAAATCGCCCACCCGGAACGGCCGAAACAGCAGGATCAGCACGCCGCCAGCGAAGTTCGCCAGGCTGCCCTGGAGCGCGAGGCCGATGGCGAGCCCTGCAGCGCCCAGTACGGCGACGAAAGAGGTGGTCGCGATACCGATCATCGATGCGACGCTGATCAGCAGCAGCGCCTTCAGGCCCATGCTTAACAGGCTCAACAGAAAGCGTGACAGCGTGGCGTCGGCGCTGCCGCGCTGCAGGCCCGCTTCGACGACCTTCACGATCCGCCGGACCACCCACCAGCCAACGACCAGGACCAGCACCGCGAGGAACAGCTGGGGCAGGAACACCAGCAGTTTCTCGAGGGCGGTATCGTATAGCGATTGGAGCTGGTCCGGAGACAACTTGTCCATTGGGGGGCTCTCGGTCTGGAGGAAGCGCAAAAGCTTAGCGGCTGTGTGCCCGGAAATGAACGAATTGGGTCTCGCCGCGCTAACATGACGGAAAAGAAGAAAGGAACTTGCCATGAAAGTCTCTGAAGCGGTCGCCGCGCGGCGCTCAATCCGTGCCTTTACGGACGAGGCCATCGAGCCCGCGCTGATCGAGTCCTTGCTGGAGCGTTCGGCCCGGGCACCCTCGGGCGGTAACCTGCAACCCTGGCGGATTCGGGTCGTCATGGGCAGCGCCCGGGACCGTTTTCTGACTCACCTGGAAAGCAGCCAACTCGAGGATCGTCCGGAATACGCGGTCTACCCCAAAGACCTGAAGAGCCCCTACCGCGACACGCGTTTTCAGGTCGGCGAGGACATGTACGCGCTGCTTGGGATTCCGCGGGAAGACAAGGCTGCACGCTTCGCGCACCTGGCGCGCAACTACCGGTTCTTTGATGCGCCGGTCGGTCTCTTCTGCTTCGTTGATCGGCAGATGGGGCCGCCGCAATGGTCGGACCTGGGCATGTTCCTGCAGACCTTCATGCTGCTGGCGCAGGAAGAGGGCCTGGACACTTGCGCGCAGGAAGCCTGGGCCATGCGTGCACAGACCGTCGCAGCGTTCTTTGACGTCGACGATGACTGGATGCTGTTCTCCGGTATGGCCATTGGCCATCGGGACCAAGCGGCTCCGGTGAACGATCTGGTCTCGCAGCGGTTGCCGCTGGCGGATTGGGCCACGGTAGTCACGGAATAGGGGAGCGACAGAAGATGGCCATTGACGCAACAGAGCTCAAGGAAATCCGGCAGTCCGTGCGGCAACTGTGCCTGAGCTACGGCGAGGATTACTGGTTGGAGCTGGATCGAACCCGCGGTTACCCCACAGAGTTTGTCGCCGAGCTGACCCGCTCCGGCTTTTTGACGGTGCTGATTCCCGAAGAGTACGGTGGGGCCGGCCTTGGCGTGCTGGAAGCGTCGGCAGTCATGGAAGAGGTGTGTCGCGCCGGGGCGCATGCCGGTGCCTGCCACGCCCAGATGTACGTGATGGGCTCCGTGCTGCGGCACGGCAGCGACGAGCAGAAGCAGTACTACCTGCCCAGGATCGCGGCGGGTGAGCTGCGCCTGCAGAGCTTTGGCGTGACCGAGCCGACCACCGGCACAGATACCACCAGCCTGAAGACGGTGGCGCGCAAGGACGGCGACGGCTATCGCATCAACGGTCAGAAAGTCTGGATCAGCCGCATCGAGCACTCGGACCTGATGGTCTTGCTGGCTCGCACCAAGTCCCAGGCCGAAGCGACGCGCAAGACCGACGGCCTGAGCGCGTTTCTGGTGGACGTGAAGGCGGCGGTCGGCAACGGCCTGACCATCAAGCCCATCGAGTCCATGATCAACCATCACAGCTGCGAGCTGTTCTTTGACGATCTGTACCTGCCGGCCGACAGTTTGCTCGGTGAAGAGCACAAGGGCTTTAAGGTGATTCTGGACGGCATGAACGCCGAGCGCATCCTGATCGCTGCAGAGTGCGTTGGCGATGGCCGCTACTTTATCGACAAGGCGAGCAGCTACGCCAAAGAGCGCGAAGTTTTCGGGCGGCCCATTGGCCAAAACCAGGGCGTGCAGTTTCCCATTGCGCGCTGCCATGCGGAGATCGAAGCGGCGTCGCTGATGGTCGATAAGGCGGCGCGCATGTTCGATGCGGGCGAGCCCTGTGGCGCCGAAGCCAACATGTCCAAGATGCTGGCGTCAGAAGCGTCCTGGCGTGCGGGCGATGTGTGCATGCAGACCCATGGGGGGTTCGCCTTCGCGAAGGAATACCACATCGAGCGCAAGTTCCGGGAGACTCGGCTGTACCAGATTGCGCCGATCTCGACGAACCTGATCCTCTCTTACATTGGCGAGCACGTGCTGGGCATGCCTCGCTCGTATTGAGCACGAAGCCGGCGAACGCCACGGCTACTCCGTCCGTGGCGTGCTCACCCGCTCGCTCTGCGGCGCCTGTCCAAACAGCGGCTTGGCCTTCCACAGCAGCCAGGTCAGATAGCTGAACGCCACAAAAATTGCGATGGCGACGATCGGGCCGCCGCCCCGTCCATCGCCGTCAGCCGGTCCTTCCAGAAAGTTAAAGACCAGCATCGCCACCGCAATCTGCGCGCAGTAGATGGCTGCCCAGGGCCAGAGCCAGGACTTCATTTTCCACAAGCCGTAGCTGCCAGCGGCGTAGATGGCCCAGTGAATGGGCTCGGTCAGCTTGGCGGGCCACCCCGTAAGGGTGAATCCGAACCAGACCTCCTCCCATCGTTCCATGGGTTTCCAGAAGATGTCCCAGGGCATGTACACGAAGGTCATGTAGAGGCAGAAAAACCATATGCCGTTCAGCCACCAGGGGCGTTTCTGTAGGCTTTGCAAGGATCAGCTCCGTTTCGAGTCACTGGGGCTGGGTTTGGATGCCCGGACCGTTCGGGTCACCACCCACTTGCGCTTGCCGATTAATCGCTCGCGCTTGAAACCCTGGTGCTCGAAGGTCGACAGCGCGCCGTTAAACAGAAAGGCCGGAGCGGCCTTGTGGCCGTCGGTGTCGTCCGGATACGCCTCGATGCGGCCGCCGCCCAGGCTCTTGATCTGTTCTATGGCGCCCCTGAGCGCCGCCGTCGCCACGCCCTTGCCGCGATGCCCTTTGCCCGCAAAGAAGCAGGTGATCCGCCAATCGGGAAGGGCCGGATCCGTCGCCAGATAGGCGCGCTGATTGTGAATGCGCGGGAGCTCTGCCGGCGACCCGAACTGGCACCAGCCGACGCAGGCTTCGCCCTGATACACAAGCGCCGCATGCGCTCGCCCTTCGCGAACCAGGCACTCCTTCGCCTGCCGCCGGGCGGCGGCGTCCTCATCCCCAGGCTTGCGGTGATACCACATGCACCAGCACCCGCCCCAGACCCCGTTGTTGGCCTCCACGATCGCCGCAAAGTCCGCCCAGGTCCCCGAATCCAGCCCCCGCACCTCGTATCTATTCATACCACCTCCCCAATCACCTCGAAGACAACCGCCCCAACCAGATGGCGCTCTTCCTCTTAAGGTGGCCAACCCCGTCCCGAGCGCGTCAAAGAGGCAGCCGCCGAAGTGCTCGGGACGGGGTTGGCCACCTAAGTCATCGCACTATCCCCGTCGATCCCCGCCAGGTGACGGATCTCGTTGAAGGACAACACCCGGCCTTTGCCTTCGTGAAAGACCAGGCGGCTCAGGGAACCGTTTTCTGCGCCGACGAAGGCGAACGGGCGAGCCTGGCTGAGCGTCGCGAGGATGTTGGCGATGATGCCGCCATGCACGAATGCGACGACGCGTTGGTCCGGGTGACGGGTGACGATACGGTCAATCGCGGCACTGGTGCGGGCTGTGAGCACCTCGTGGGACTCGGCGCCGGGGATCAGGTCCCAGCGTTCCTCGGCCTGGACCCGCAGATACACCGGATCCTGTTCGTGGGCCTTCATACGCAGGGTGCCGCCTTCCCACTCGCCCAGCAGCACTTCCCGCAGGTCGGGCTCGATAGCGGGCCGATAGCCTTTGCGAGCGCACAGCGGAGCCGCGGTTTCTGCGGTGCGCCGCAGGTTGGTGACATACAGCGCATCGATGATTTCGTCCTGCAGCAGGTCAGCGACGCGCTCGGCCTGGGCGCGGCCGTTGGCGTGCAGCTCCGGGTCGCCGTGACCGTCCACCAGCGGAAAGGGGTTGTCAGCCGTCGCGGCGCGTGACTCCCCGTGTCGGACCAGCCACAGTTCGGTGGCGCCGGCGGGGCGGGTAAAACGGGTCTGGCGGTATTCCGTGGGTTTGCTGTCGGTCATTGCTACTTCAAACTTTTTCCGTTGTCCATGTGGGCGCGGTCCCATCCATGCTTTAGCATCAGGCGCTGTTGCGGGGGCAAGGGGAACACGATTGGCCGATCATAGCGGTTCGATGGCGCCAGCGCCGGGGATCTTCAGCGAGTCCACCAGACGCTACGCCCTCGGGGTGCTGGTGGTGGTCTACACCTTCAATTTTGTCGACCGGCAGATCCTGTCGATCCTGATCGAGCCCATTAAAGCGGACCTGGGGCTGAGCGATACGCAGCTCGGCTTCATCTCGGGCTTCGGCTTCGCCTTTATCTACGCCACCCTTGGCATCCCCATTGCCCGCTACGCGGACCGCGGCAACCGCCGCAACCTGATTGCCGTGGCGCTGGCAATCTGGAGTGCTTTCACAGCGTTCTCTGGCCTGGCGATGAACTTCTGGCAAATGCTGGCTGCACGCGTCGGTGTCGCTGTGGGCGAGGCCGGATGCAGCCCGCCAGCGCACAGCATGATTGCCGACTACTTTCCGGCCAATCGCCGGGCGACAGCCCTGGGTATCTACAGTCTCGGCATTCCCTTCGGGATTCTGTTCGGTTTCGTGGCCGGTGGCTGGATGAACGATGTCGTCGGGTGGCGCTACGCGTTTTTTCTGGTCGGTATTCCCGGGCTCGTGCTTGCGGTGCTGGTGCGGCTGTCTCTGCGGGAACCGCCCCGGGGCATGGCCGAGGGCAAGGTGCTGGAAGGTGACCAACCGAGCATCAAAGAGACGTTCAGAGCGCTCTGGGCCAAGCGCGCCTTTCGTCACTTGTCCGTGGGCGGCGGCCTGACGGCCTTCGTAGGCTACGGCGTGACGACATTTTTTCCGTCTTACCTGATTCGATCCTTCGAGATGACCACGACCGAGGTCGGCACCTATCTGGGTCTGATCCTGGGCATTCCTGGCGGTATCGGAATTGCTCTGGGCGGCTACCTGGCAGACCGTTTTGGTGCCAGGGACACGCGCTGGTATCTGTGGATCGTGACCGTCGCGTTGCTGCTGTCGCTGCCTTTCGCGGTTTACGCCTACCTGGCTGACAGCGCCTATGTCGCCCTGTCGGCCCTGGTGATTCCGGTCATGCTGGGCAACTTTTACCAGGCCACCACTTTCTCTCAGGTGCAGGGCCTGGTGGGGCTGCGGATGCGGGCCGTGTCGGCCGCCGTGTTGCTGTTCATCCTGAACATCATCGGCCTGGGCCTGGGGCCCCAGTTCGTGGGCTGGCTGAGCGATCAGCTGGCGCCCAGCTACGGCATGGAGAGCATGCGCTATGCGCTGCTGATCGCCGGCCTGTTTAACATCTGGGCCGCTTTCCACTACTACATGGCGGGGCGGCACCTGCCGAACGATCTGGAGTAGGATCTACCAGACAGAAGAGGGGACCCTATGAGCAACGCTGACATCGATCCGGAAGCGCTCAAGCGCTATAACTTTTCCGTCTGGAACTACAAGCAGGGCGAGATGGTGTCCTTGATGATCCATCTGGGGGACCGGCTCGGGCTGTACCGGGCGCTCGCCGGCGCCGGCGCGGTAACCCCGGCGGAGCTCGCCGACAAAACCGGCCTGCAGGAGCGCTGGCTGCTGGAGTGGCTTCGGGGCCAGGTGGCAGCCCGGCTGCTCACTTACGAAGCGCCGGACCGCTTCGAGCTGCCGCCGGAGGGCGTTGCCGTGCTTGCCGACGAGCAGGACAGCCTGCACTTCGCGGCCGGTGCCTTCGCGAGCCTGATGCCGCCGGAAACAGCGGAGAAAATCGCCGAGGCGTTCCAAACGGGCGTTGGCCTGTCCTACGAGCAGCTCGGCCCCAACGCGGCCCACCGCACCGAGCGCATGCTCGGGCCCTGGACCCGGCAGGCGCTGGTGCCACAGATCATTCCAGCTCTGGATGGCGTTGCAGACAAGCTGACGAACGGCGGTCGAGCGGTGGACGTGGGCTGCGGCGGCGGTCTTGCCGTGGCCGCGCTGGCCGAGGCCTTTCCCGCCACGCGGTTCGATGCCTGGGACCCCAGCGGTCACGCGATTGAGCGGTGTCGCAGCAAGGCCGAGACGCGATCTCTGGCGAACCTCAGCCCGAAGGTTGCGGGCGGCGAAGACCTGCCGACAGAGCCGACCTACGACTTCGTGCTGACCTTCGACTGCATACACGACATGACGCGTCCCCAGGACGTGATCGCGGCCATTCGGCGGGCGATCAAACCGGACGGCACCTGGCTGATCAAGGACATTCGCAGCCAGCCGAACTTCGAAGACAACCTGAAGAACCCGATGCTGGCGATGCTCTACGGCTTCTCCGTCAGCGCCTGCATGTCTTCGGCGCTATCAGAGCCAGGCGGCGCGGGGCTCGGCACTCTCGGCTTCAATCCCGAAGTAGCTGAACGCATGGTGCGCGAGGCCGGTTTTTCGCGCTTTGCGGTGCACGACTTCGAAGATCCAAGCAACCTTTACTACGAGGTTCGGCCCTAGGACGACAGCCATGATACCCAGCGAAGAAAACCTGGAACCGGCCTGGCTCAGCGAACAGCTTGCGGCTAACGGCATCGAGGCAAAGGTGAAGTCTTTCCGAAAGCGACGGATCGGCACCGGGCAGATCGGCAAGTGTTTGCGGCTGACGCTGGACTACGCCCCAGGGGCGGACCCGGCGGCGCCGGCAACGCTGGTGCTCAAGTTGCCGTCGGACGATGAGACCAGCCGGGCGACGGGGGTCATGCTGCTCAATTTCCTGAAGGAAGTGCGGTTCTACCAGATCCTGCAGTCGCGGCTGTCGATTCGAACCCCGCGCTGCTACTACGCCGAGATCGAGGGTCAGGGGCCCAGCTTCGCCATCCTGCTGGAAGATCTGCAGCCGGCCGAGCAGGGCGACCAGCTTGCCGGCACCCACGAAGCCGTCGCCCGCGCCGCAGTGCTGGACCTGGTCGGCCTGCATGCCCCGCTGTGGCAGAGCGACGAGCTGGATGCGCACCCGGACTGGCTGTACGCCTCGAATCAGGCAGATGAGGGCAGCGCTGGCGATTTGTATCGCCTGCAGCTACCGGGCTTTCTGGAGCGGTTTGGGCCTGGGCTGGATGCGGATCAGCGGGAGATCATCGCGGCCTACGGCGAGGCCATGGGCCATGTCCGGCCGCCGCCGGGACAGCCGCGCGCGCTCGTGCACGTCGACTATCGTCTGGACAACCTGTTGATCGACGAGCGCGAAACTCCGGTGCGCACCACCGCTGTGGACTGGCAGAGCATTACCGCGGGCTCCCCGCTGGCGGACGTCGCCTATTTCATCGGCGCAGGGCTGCGCGCCGAGGCGCGACGGGTCTGTGAGCAAGCGCTGGTTTCGGACTATCACGCGGCGCTGCTGGCGGCGGGCGTCAGCGGCTACGATGCTCAGACGTGCTGGCGCGATTACCGGCTGGGCACCTTTGCCGGCTTTGGGGTCACGGTCATCGCGGCGATGATCGTGCAGCGCACGGAGCGCGGCGACGAGATGTTCATGACCATGGCGCGCCGGCATTCCCGGCACGCGCTGGATCACGACGCGCTGACGCTACTGCGCTCGTTCTAGCACCACCACGGGAATCTCGCGGTCTGTGCGCCCCGCGTAGTCGTTGTAGGGCGGAAACACCGCGGCCATCTCGGCCCAGAGCTGCTCGCGCTCGGCGCCCGTGGCCACCCGGGCGACTGCCTTGAACACATCCCGGGCGACCTGCACCTCGCATTCCGGTTGCGCCGCAAGGTTCAGGTACCAGGCGGGATGGCTCGGCGCGCCGCCCTTTGAGGCGATGATCACGGGACCGCTGTTGCTGTTGCCGTAGATCAGCGGCAACACGCTGGCATTGCCGGATTTGCGGCCGGTCGTGGTCAGCAGCAGTGTCGGGACCTTGCCCCGGACCCCGGCAGCAGACGCATCCCACAGATGCCCGGCATCGGGGTCGCGGCGGTACAGATCGATGTGGTCCCGAATCCAGTCTGGCAGCCCGGCAGGCAAGGCATCACTCATCGTTGGTCTCCTGTTGGTGGCGCAATATCTCGGTCAGAAAATCTTCGCCGTAGCGGTCCAGCTTGGTTTGGCCGACACCGTTCAGCGCTAGCAGCTCCCGGCCGCTGGTGGGCTCGGTCTCTGCCATCGCTACCAGCGTTGCATCGTGAAAGATCACGTAGGGGGGCACACCGCTCTCTGCGGCAAGCGCCGCGCGCAGTTCCCGCAGGCGCTCGAAGAGCGCCCGGGCGGCCTCCGGCAGGGAGGCCGCAGGTACGGACCCTTTGCGGCGCGGCGCGCTGCTGCCGCGACCCTTGCCGCCGGCAGCCGCCGATTCCTGCCGCAGCATCAGGGTGCGTTCGCCGCGCAGCAGGGCGCGGGCGTCAGGGCCCAGGCGCAGTGCCCCAAAGCGCTCCGGGTCGGGCCACAGCCAGCTCTGCGCAATGAGTTGCCGAAATACTGAGCGCCAGGTCTGCTCGGAAAAGTCCCGGCCCACGCCGTGCGTTGGCAGCTCGTCGTGCTGAAAACGCCGCACGCGTTCGTTGTCTTTGCCCCGCAGCACGTCGGTCAGGTGCCCGGCGCCGAAGCGCTGCCCGGTGCGGTAGACGCAGGAGAGCGCCATCTGCGCCGCAGTCGTTGCGTCCCAGGTGGCGGGCGGCTGCAGGCAGTTGTCGCAGTTACCGCAGCCGGCCTCGGGCACCGTGCCGGTCTCCCCAAAGTAGGCCAGCAGGGCGCTGCGGCGGCAGCCGGTGTCTTCGCACCAGCCAAACAGCGCGTCCAGCTTTTGCCGCTCGACGCGCTGGTGCGCCTCGTCGGCGTCGGAGCTGGCCATGAGCTTACCCAGGCGTACGACATCGTTCAGGCCGTACAGCAGCATCGTGTCGGATGGCGCGCCGTCGCGGCCGGCACGCCCGGTTTCCTGGTAGTAGGCTTCCAGGTTCTTGGGCAGGTCCATGTGGGCAACAAAGCGCACGTCGGGCTTGTCGATGCCCATGCCGAACGCAATGGTCGCGACCATGATGATGCCGTCTTCGCGCAGGAAACGGCTCAGATGTTCGGCGCGCCGTTCTGCCGGCAGGCCGGCGTGGTAGGGCAGGGCGGGGAAGCCTTGTCCTTCCAGCCATGCGGCAGTTTCTTCGACAGATTTGCGGGCCAGGCAGTAGATGATGCCGCAGTCATCGCGGTGCTCGTTCAGAAACCCGAGCAGCTGCCGTCGACCGTCTTGTTTGATCTGTACCTGATAGCGAATGTTGGGGCGGTCAAAACTTGAGACGAAGACTTCGGCATGCTGCAGCGACAGCCGTTCGATCATGTCGGCCTTGGTGACGGCGTCGGCGGTCGCGGTGAGCGCGATACGCGGCACGCCCGGATAGCGCGCCTGCAGCACGCCCAGACCCAGGTACTCGGCGCGAAAATCGTGGCCCCAGGAGGACACGCAGTGCGCTTCGTCGATGGCAAACAGGGCGATGCGCAGCCGTTCCAGCCGGGCCAGCGTGTCTTCCATCAATAGCCGTTCCGGGGCCAGGTACAGCAGATCGACCGTGCCTGCGTCGAGCGCCTGCCAGACTTCTTCGCGCTCGCGGTAGTCTTGCGTTGAGTTCAGAAAGTGCGCACGAATGCCGTGGCCAGTGAGCGCGCTGACCTGGTCCTGCATGAGCGCAATGAGCGGCGAGATAACAATGCCCACACCGTCGCGCAGCAGCGCCGGCAGCTGATAGCACAGAGACTTGCCGCCCCCGGTGGGCATGAGCACCAGCGCGTCATCTCCCCCCCACAGGCGATCGATAATCGCGCGCTGCGGGCCGCGAAACTGATCGAAGCCAAAGCGGGTCTGCAGTAGCGCTAGCGCAGGATCTTCGGCCTCAAGGCTGCCAGGGATCGTTGTAATGCTCGGCTCCTACCTTGCGAATGTCTGTCAGCCAATCACCCTCGTAGGGCCAGTCTGCCTCCTGGCCCGGGACCGGGCCCTGCCAGAATCGCGCGAAGGGGCCGTCGCCAACAGGCTTAAGGGACCAGGCCTGACGGCGGAAGGTCCAGCTGTCGGGCACCAGCCGGTGCGCCTCGCGAAAGTGCGGGACGGCCGCACTTTCGTCGCCGCGCTGGTGCAGGGCGCTGGCCAGCTCGAAATGAGCATGACCGAGGGCGTTGTCGGCGTCCCGGGGACGAGAGCGTTCGATCACCTGCTCCGGTGTCATGGCGTAGTCGCTGGCCGCACCTTTGGCGACCCAGTCCTTGAGCGCCGCGTGATAAGTCTCCGGGTCGCTCTCGATCTTCATCGCCTCGCCCATCATTTGCACGAAGCGCTCGGGCATCTCGGCCGCGGCCTCCGGCGCCGGCGGCGGCTCGTCGGGTGCGGCCTTGGGTGGCGCTGGAGCGGCTTCCGGCGGCCGGACAATCATGCCCTGCTCGTCGATCCAGAAGGCGCTGGGAATGTTGACCACGCCAAACTGTTCCGCCAGCACGTGATGCTCGTCCAGCAGCGACGGGTGCTGTGGCTGGGCGGCCTCGATGAACGCCCGGCAACCTTCGGCGCCGAGCGTGTCCATGCCGACGGTGACCAGCTCAAACCCCTGGGGCGCGAGTTCCTGTCGCAGTGCCTGCCACACGGGCAGGTCAGCGGAGCAGCCTCAGTAGGGCGCCCAGGCGTACACCACGACTTTCTTGCCGCGCTGGCTGGACAGCTCGAACGCATTGCCCTGCAGATCGGGCAGCGTCAGGTTGGGCGCTTCGGCCGTGGCCAGGGCGCGATTGCCGATCACTGCGGGGCCCAGGGCCCACAGGTCCTGGCCAGCGGCCTTGACGAGGGGCATGCCGAGCGCGGCGGCGATGGGCTCGACGTCGATGTCGTGGCCTTGCGGCGCGGGGTTCAGGGGCACGCACAGCTCGCCCCGGCAAGCGCCTTCAGGCTTGAGCGCCCAGCCGGTCGCGGCCTCGAAGTCGGCGCGGGGGATGTTCAGGGACTCGATCAGCACAATCGCTCTCCTCTTGGAATTCCGGTCAGATTCCGGTGCCTGCGATGATGGTACAGCGTTTTACGGCGACAGCACGTAGCCCTTGCTGGCCGGCGCGCTGCCCGCAAGCTGCTCCTGGTAGACCGCTTCGATCGCGGCCTCGCCACTCTGCCGGGACACTTCGATCCAGGTGCCGGCGCGCTCCGTAAACTGGGCCCAGGCGCCGCCAAAGCGCTCGTTCAGACCGTCCTGGCCCCACTCCTTGGTGCGCCGCGCGATGTGCGAGGGCGCAAAAAACAGCTCTGGCTTGGGGCCCGCCAGCTCGCCGGCGCCGGAGCGGGCGCTCCAGTGCGTAGCGCCCACCAGCACGCTCTGCTTGAGGTTGTTCTGAAAGTGGCTGTGCAGGGCGGCGAGGGTCTCGCCATTGCCGGCCATGTCGACGCTGACCGCGGGCACCGCCGCGTCCAGCTGGCTGATCTCGTCGTAGCTCAGCACCCGGTGATAGCAGCCCAGGCCTTCGACGAAGGCGCGATTGCCGCTGCTGGTCAGGCCAACCACTTCGTAGCCGTCCCGTTGGTAGAGCAGCGACGCAAGGCCGATGGACGTCTTGGAGGAGGCGCTGGTCAGGATGATTTGCCGCGCACCAAAGCCGTCCGCATCCGCCACGTAGTCATCCAGCATGAAGGACGTCATGAACAGCGGCCGGTACAGCATCTCTGTGGCGCGCTGCTCCGGGGTCGATTCGCCGGTGACGCGCTGATACTGGTTGTAGACCACGGCCAGGGGTGCTCGATGATCGGCCGTGTCGGTGATGCCGTTTGGCGTGACCCGGCCTGCGACCACCGTGAGGGACGTGGCCAGGGGAAAATAACCGTAACAGCGCTCGCCTAGGGTGACGTCGCTGTGCCGGGACTCCGTGACCGTGCCGAAGCCCCAGACCGGCAGCTGGCCGTAGCCTTCCTGCGTCGGGAAGAAGTCCCAGTAGTTCATGGTCTCGCCCGCCACTGCATAGGTGATGTTGTTGGCCGTGAGCGCGAACTCGTCCACGGAGAACCGGATCTCGCCCTCCGCCAAGTCCGGCGTCGGGGCGTCAGCCCATTGCACGTCGCTCAGGTCTTTGCGGTTGATCAGGAAAGTGCGGGCGCTCATGAGCGGCTCCTGGTTTTGACGTTCGGCCCTGTATGATGCCCACACACACAGCGCAGGAACAGGGGAGAAGGGCGCATGAAGATTTCCACACTGCTCGGCTACGCGGGCGGCTTCAAGGAAGCAGTGGCCGAGGTCCAGGAACTGGAGAAGGCCGGGCTGGATCAGGTCTGGGTGCCGGAGGCGTACTCCTTTGATGCGCCCAGTGCCATGGGCTACGTTGCCGCTCAGACGGAGCGCGTGACCATCGCTTCGGGCATTCTGCCGATTTATTCGCGCACGCCGACGCTCCTCGCCATGACCGCCGCTGGCGTCGACTACCTGTCTGACGGGCGCTGCATGCTGGGGCTGGGCGCCTCTGGTCCCCAGGTCATTGAAGGCTTTCACGGCATTCCCTACCACGCGCCGGTGGCCCGCATCCGCGAGATCATCGAGATCTGCCGGACTGTCTGGCGCCGGGAGCGTGTGCAGCACCTGGGTCGGCACTATCAGATCCCGCTGCCGCAGAACCAGGGCACCGGGCTCGGCAAGCCCCTCAAGCTCATCAACCACCCGGTGCGGGAAGACATTCCGATCGCGATCGCCTCCCTCGGGCCCAAGAGCGTCGAGATGACCGCGGAGCTGGCCGATGCCTGGCTGCCGGCGTTCTACACCGCTGAGGCAGCTGATGCGGTCTGGGGCGACGCGTTGCGTGCCGGCGCCGCTGAGCGGGACCCAAACCGCGCGCCGCTGGACATTTACGCCGGCGGGGTCGTTGCCATTGGCGAGGGCAAGGAAGAACTGCGCGATCGGGCCCGGCCGCAGGCCGCGCTGTACATCGGGGGCATGGGCGCCCGCAGCAAGAACTTTTACAACCAGATTTTTGCGAAAAGCGGCTATGAGGCCGAGGCCCAAACCATTCAGGACCTGTATCTGGCCGGTGACAAGAAGGCGGCAGAAGCAGCCATTCCCGCAGAGTACCTCGCGAAGAGCTCGCTGGTGGGCCCGGAGGGTTTCGTGCGCGATCGCCTGGCAGCGCTCAAGGAGTCCGGCGTTACGGCGCTGAATATCTCTTTCGCCGGGGAGTCCCGGGAGCAGCGGGTGCAGCAGTGCGAAATGCTGCGCCGCCTGGCAGACGACCTAGCGTAGCTGATACTCGCCGTCGACCACGGCCGCATGGACGGCCGCCTCGGGTACCTGACCCGGATGGTCTGCGTAGAGGGTCAGATTGTCGTTGCCCACCAGCGACTCGCCAGCGGTGGTGGGCGCAATAAAGCGACCGGACGCGTCGATGCCGATGCTGTCCGGCGGCACCGGCACGTCGCCGCGCTTGCCCGCGGCGATGACCGTGCCGTTCTTCAACACGACGACGGCGTCGAACAGGTCCGGGTCGCCGAGCAGGGTGCCGCCCGACAGAATCATGGTGTCCGAGACGGGCCCGGACGGTGCTTGATCCAGGAATGACGGGGGCATTTTTTTGGCGGCGTCCGCTGCAGCTTTTGTCGGGGCAGCCGCGGTCGCGATCGCCGATTCCGGCGCTGGTACCGGTTTGGCGGCGCCGTCGCAGCCGGCGACCAGGGCCAGGAGCAGGCCGGGCAGCAGCAGAGCCCTGGCTGCCTTCAGACGATCTTGTAATTCCATGCCCGCTGCCTCTTGGTAAGCTGTCGTCAAACTGCAATTGTCGGCTGCGCCTGCGGTGCGCAGCAAGGCCTGTGAGCAAGGAACATGGCGTTTTTTCCTGATTTTGAAGATGCCTACCGGTTGTCCATGCGGGACGCTCTGCATCCGTTGGCAAGCTTCTCGCGCCACGAGATCGAGCTCGACGGTTTGCGCTGGCCGTCCGTTGAGCACTACGTGCAGGGCATGCAGCTGGCCAAGGCCGAGCGGCGACAGGAAGTGGCCGCCGCACCGCACCCGGAGGCCGCCATGCAGCTGGCCCGGAAGCTGACGCGCTGGCGCCCGGGCGCTCGTCGGGCCGACTGGGATCGCCTCAAGCTGGTGTACATGACCCGGGGCACCTACACCAAAGCTCGGGCCTACGCCCCAGTGCGCGAGGCGCTGCTGGAGACGGGCGAGCGCCCCATCGTCGAGACCAGCCAGTACGACTACTTCTGGGGCTGTGGGCGAGACACCCGGGGCGATAACCACTTTGGGCGGGTCCTGATGGATGTGCGTGCCCGGCTCCGCAAAGAGGGATTTTGAGCGCCTGATTGCCCGGAGGCTGGCGTTCCTGGGACAGGGCGGGGCGGCCCGGGTAAACTACGCGCCGGAAAATTCAGTCAGCGAAACAGGAGCTTACCCAGCCCATGGATATCAAAGATAAAGTTGCAGTCATTACCGGCGGCGCCTCGGGCCTCGGCGAGGCCACGGTGCGCCGCGTGCACGCCGCTGGCGGCAAGGTCGTCATCTTCGACATGAACGAAGAGCGCGGCAACGCCATCGCCAGCGAGCTGGGCGATTCCGTGCGCTTCGCGTCCGTGAACGTCACCAAGGAAGACAGCGTCGAAGCCGGTATCAAGGCGGCCATGGATGCTTTCGGCGCCATCCACGTCTGCTGCAACTATGCCGGTGTCGGCAATGCCGTGAAGACCGTCGGCAAAGACGGCCCGTTCCCGCTCGACAAGTTCAAGCTCATTATCGACATCAACCTGATTGGCACCTTCAACGTGCTGCGTCTGGCTGCCAACGAGATGCAGAAGAACGAACCCTACAACAAGTACGGCGCGCGCGGCTGCATCATCAACACGGCCAGTGTCGCGGCCTACGAAGGACAGATGGGCCAGGCGGCCTACAGCGCCTCCAAAGGCGGTGTGGTGGGTATGACCCTGCCGATCGCGCGCGACCTGGCCAGCATCGGCATTCGCTGCAATACCATTGTGCCCGGCCTGATCAAGACCCCGCTGTTTCAGGGCGCGCCTGAGAAGGTGGTCGACGCACTGGCAGCCACGGTGCTGTATCCCAAGCGCCTGGGCGAAGCCGACGAGATCGCACATGTGGCCATGATGCTCATCGAGAACGAGTACATGAACGGCGAATGTGTGCGCATGGACGGCGGCATCCGGATGCAGCCGCGTTAGCGGATGACGCCGCGTTAGCGGATGACG
>CAZXIJ010000006.1:26539-42621 GCA_964640725.1 uncultured Pseudomonadales bacterium
GCCGCGTTAGCGGATGACGCCGCGTTAGCGGATGACGTCGCGTGAGCGCTGCCTAGCTGGGGGCCGGTATCTGCATACCTTTGACGGTTGCCGGCCGCTCCCCGACGTTGCTTAGCCACTGGTCCAGCGATTCCGCTGGGCCCACTTTTTCCGCTGCGGCCTCGCGCACGGGACCCTGGGCCAGGGAGACCCATCCGTACAGCGCGATATCGGCGATAGAGTACTCGCTACCGGCGATGTACTCGCTGCGCCCGAGCTGCTTGTCCATGACGTTCAGCAAGCGAGCGCTTTCCTGCATGTAGCGATCGATGGCCAGCGGCACCGGCTCCGGTGCGCTGCGCGTAAACCAGGCTAGCTGGCCGATCATCGGGCCGATGTGCGCCATCTGGAACATCAGCCACTCGAACACCGACAGGTCGCCATCCACAATGGCAGGGATACGCCCGTTGGGAGAAATTGCCTGAAACTCCGGCGCTGACTGGGCGCCGTTGCCGATGTCGATGGGGTGCACGGTGTAGTCGAGCCCGGTCTCCTCGAGCATCATCGAGACCTTGTAGCCGTTCGGTGTCGACCAGGTATACAGATCGATCATGTGCTTTGCCTCGCTAGCGCTTTGGTTCCCAGGGTGTCCAGTCGCAGCCGTCGCACTGCGCGTCGATGTCGTGCTCGTCGAGCACAGTGAAAATGAATGCGTTCCATTCGGCAGTTGGTGTCCAGACCTTGTTCATGTCCGCTTTGGCCTGAGCGACGGGCACACCCAGGTTGACGACCCGATGCAGGAAAGAAAAGGCGCTGGCGCGGTAGTTCACCTGGCAGTGCACGAGCGTTGAACGGTCGCTGCTGGCCTGCATCACGGCCGAGAACAGCTGGTAGTCGGACGCCGACGGCGCGTCCCAGACGACGGGAATCTGCACGAACTCCAGGCCGGCGTTCTCAGCATGGCGGTCAAGGCCTTCCAGAGAGCCTTTGTGGTCAGAGAAGGCGAGGTAAACGATCCGCTCGAAACCTTGCTCAGCCAGCGTTGCGAGCTGTTCGGGGGTTGGCTGCCCGGAGCTGGCGAACCCTTCGTCGTACTCGATGAAGTTTGCCGGTAGCGGCTCGGCCAACGCCGGGGCCGCGAAGACCGTGATCAGAGTGAGGAGCAATCGTGTGAGCATGGTCTTTCCCGCCTCGCGAACGGTCCGGGGTTCCTGGTCGATCCCCGGACTGTGAATGCTCGATCCTAGCAGAGCTGGCGGTTCAGATTCGCCTGTCGCCGATGAAGATCAGGTAGGCTGGCGGCTTCGGCATTGGCAAGGCGCCCCATGACCGCAACGCGACTGATTGGCCCGTTGATCTGCACCGACGATGGCGAGACCTGGGCGCGGCTGCTGACGCATGTATTCGGGCTGTGCGCGCGCGGCCAGCAAGCATTGAGCGCGCTGCAGATTGAGCAGCTGTGGGGTGTGGCAGACAACGAAGGCGAACTGCGCTACTACGAGACGCCTGGCACCGACGCCGGAATCTTTACTCTTCAGTTGGCGCGCGCTGCAACCCAGCCCACTATCCGCGACCCAGGTTCCGGCTACGACGCTGACGCGCTGAAGGTGATTGATTTCTACACGCCGGACTTCGACGTTGCCGAGCAGCGTCTGAGCGACGCAGGCTTTGCGCTTAAGGGCGAAATCGCCGACTACGAGCTGCCGGCAGGCCGGATCCGGGAAGGTCACCTGTGGGGCCCGGACGGGGTTGTTTGCGCCCTCATCGGCGGCGCCAAGGACTTTCTGGAGGGCTTTGTGAGTGTGACCGATGCGCCGTTCTCCGAAGTCATGAGCGTGAGCGCGCCGGTGTCAGATCAGGCGGCGGTGCTCGAGTTTTACCGTGTGCTCGGCCTGAAAGAGCTTTATCGCTACGGCGTGGACTCGGAGAGCTTTCAACGCCTTGTGGGGAGCGATGAGCCGATCAAAATCTCGGCGGTCAACATGGGGAGTGAGAACAGTGCGCCTTATGTGGGCACCATTGATTACGCCCTGCCGCCGGGGTACTCCCGGTCGCTGGCCGGGGCCGCTGGTCTGCCGCGCCGAGGCCTGGCGGGGTTGGTGCTTGCGACAGATGATCTGGATCACTCGATGGCAGCAGTCCGCGATGCCGGGCTCGTCATCCCGGCAGAGGGCTCGGGAGCATCGCCTGGAGTCATGGTCGAAGGTCGCAGCGCTTGCGTGCTGGGACCGCACGGCGTTTCCCACTGGCTTATCGAAAGCTGATCAGCGTTTGCCGTTGTTTTCCAGTCGATTGCTGACGTTCATGGGCCTACCGCATCAGGTGCTGATTCAGGAAATTCAGCAACGCTGTGTAGAGCTTCACCTGACCTTTCTCGTCCCACACGCCGTGCCCGGCCCGGGGAAAGACCAGCCACTCGGGGTCGTTGCCAGCTTTCTTGAGCGCCTGTCTCAGGCGCTTGGCCTGGCTGATCGGCGCGCGCAAGTCCTTGGCGCCGTGAATGAGCATGACGGCCGCTTTGATTTCCTTGGCGCGCTCGGTGGGCGAGTATTGCGCCAGCTCCTGCGAATCGCTGCCCAGAACTTGCTCGAGGTAGGCAGAGCCACCGATAAAGCTGGCGATGTCGCCTTCCTCGGGAAGGCGTTCCAGATCGTAGATGCCCACGTAGCCGATGGCGCAGCGAACTCTGTCCGGTGCGCGGATCGCACTCATCAGGGCCGCGTAACCGCCGAAGCTGGCCCCGTAGACGCAAACGCGGTCACCATCTGCCTGCCCTTGCGCGATCACGTGTTCAGTCATCTCCAGAATGTCATCGATGACCTTGCCGCCCCATTGGCGGTTGCCCGCTTCGAGAAATTGCTCGCCGTAACCGCTGCTGCTGCGAAAATTGACCTGCAGGACCGCATAGCCCCGGTTGGCGAGCAGCTGGACTTCGGGGTTGTACTCCCAGTAGTCCCGGACCCCCTTGGGCCCGCCATGGGGCAGCACCACCAGAGGGGGCGCGGCCTTTCCCGTCTGCGCAGGCTTTGGCAAGGTCAGGTAACCGTGGATGGGCAGCCCGTCGCTCGCCGTGATCGCAACCGGCACCATCGGCCGCAGCAGACGCGTATCCAGCCAGGAGGCGTTGGCCAGCACGAAGTCGACGCTCTTTTTTTGCGTGTCGAACAGGTAGTACTCGCCGGGGTTCGTCGCGCTGGAGACGTGCGCCAGCAGATACCTTTCCTCTTTGTCCGCGCTGGTGATCGTGACGTACTGCCCCGGGAAGGCTTTCGCGAGCTGTTTGTGGCGCGCTTCGCGCACAAGGTTCTGGTTGGCGTAGTGGTACGCCGGCTTGCCGGGCCAGCTGATACCGACGGCGGGCACCCCGCTTTGGCCGTCCAGAATCATATGGTCAATATCGTATCGGCTGTTGTCGAACAGCGGCGCAACGCTGTTGCTGGCAAAGTCCACCTCAAAGGCACTGCGCACGCTTCCTGCGCCGCGTGTTGCAGTCAGGTAGGCCTTGCTGCCATTGCTGGTAACTGCGATAGGGAACGCCGACTCAAGCTGGAAACGGCTCAGATCGAGCTCTTGCCAGGCCGAGCGGGCATCGGCGCGTGTCGCGGTATGGAGCTTGTTGGCCGCGTCCAGCCAGGATACCAGCCTGACCTTGCCTTGCTGGTCAGCCACAGCGGAAGCGCCAGCAAACGGGATGACCTCCAACGGCCTGCGATCACCCGTGTGGATGTTGATGCGGCTGATCGTTGGCTTCTTGTTGTTGCGGTCGTAGTAGTAGGCGCCGACGCGTTCCCAGGGGCGCTCCAACACCAGGATATGGTCCGGATCATCCGTCAACGTGTTCAGGATACTGTGCGATGCCTTAACGGCATCACTAGCACTGCTTCGATGTGCCCAGCGACGATTTTCGTTGCGCATTCCGAAGATGATTTTGCTGTTACTTCCATCCATATCGACGGCGTACAGCTCCCCGGTACCCACCGGGCTGTCGAAAGCGCCGTTCTTTACGGCAACGCTGTAGACAAGCCGCTCGTTGCTCGCCCAGTCCACACGAATAATCCAGTCCCCCTTGGGGGTTCGAAACCCGCCAACGACCGCATTGTCCTCCCGGCGCAGTACGACTGCTGCGACCGTTCCGCCCTCCTGAACCCGGGCGACCATGTGTTTGGCGTCCGGGGACAGGCTGAGGTCCAGATAGTCACCGTGCGCCGTGAACTGTTCGATCGGGATGGTGTTTCCGAACGAGACCGGCGCTCCGGCGCAGAGGCAAAGCAGCGCAAGTAGTCGAAGCCGGATCGGCTTGTGCGGCCGGTACGACAGTTTCCTCATGAGACCCCCCATTCCCTTTGCTACCTATACAAGGGCAAGGTATTGAGTGCAAGAAAAGCGCCTATTTGGCGACGTGCCCGATCGCGGGCCGAGGTTCGATCGGGCCTGAGAGTGTGACAATCATCGCATTCCGCCCGGTCTTTGCGATTGCGCGGCAATGACCCTATTGGCCCGTGCAATGGTTCCGGTCTGCCGGGTTTCTGACGCTAAAGTGGCCGCATGAGGACCATTGTGTCAGTTCGCCGACAGCAGGCCTGCCTGCTTGCTCTCCTGCTCACAGCGATGCCCGCCATAGGCTTCGAGATGGAGATGAACCGGGTGCAGGTGCGCGATACCTTTGTCACGCCGACCTGGACATCTGTGACCTTCCTCGACCCATTCGATGTGCCGCCGGTGGTGGTCACCCTGCCGACCACGCAGGGCGGGGACCCGTCCCTGATCAGGCTGCGAAATGTCACCGCTACCGGCTTCCAGCTGTTGCAGGTGGAGCCGAACGCCAACGATGGCCCGCACGTGCAAATGGATACCGCCTACCTGGCGGTAGAGCCGGGCTCGCATCAGCTGCCGGACGGGACTCGCGTGCAGGCGCTGACCCACTCGACCAGCAGCTTTGTCAGCGGATTGATCAGTACAACCTGGGATAACCGGTCCTACCCCGCGGCGTTCTCGACCCCGCCGGCAATCGTTGCAAGCATCCAGACCATGGCGAACGAGACGGGGACCCCGCCGGCAACGTCCTCCATCCCCTGGTTGGGCGTGGCCCTTAGAAACGTCGGAGCGTCCTCCTTCCAAATCTCCCTGGAGCGCGCGGAATCAGTGAGCGGAAGCGTGTCAGCGCCCGAGACGATCGGGGTGATCGCCGTGCAGAATTTTGCGAACACGAGCTTTGCAGATCAAAACGGCATGAGCGTGCAGCTGCAAGGCGTGCGTAGCGGCAATAGCATCCGTGGTTACAGCGATGGCTGTTTCAGCACCAGCTGGCCGGCAACCTTTGCGCAGACACCGCTTTCGGTGGCATCGCAAATCACCCGGGCGGGGAACAACGGTGGCTGGGTGCGGCGCTGTAGCGAGTCGGCAGGCGCGCTTGGCCTGAGCGTTGACGAAGACATCGACAACGACGCTGAGCGCAATCACACGAACGAAACCGCAGGCATGATTGCCGCATCAATCGCCTTTCACGCCGAATTCGGGGCCGACCTGGTCGTCGACCAGCAGGTCGTCGTGCTGTCGGATCCGCAGAACGGCACCACGGGGCCCTTTGCTATTCCCGGTGCGGTCGTGCGCTATGACGTTCAGGTCAGCAGTCGCGGCAACCTGGCGCCGGATACCGATAGCGTGTTCGTGACCGACCAATTGCCCCCGGAGCTGGCGCTCTGTGTATCGCCCACCTGCCTTGGCGGCGGGCCTGTGATCTTCGATGATTCCGGCTCGCTGGTAGGCCCGGGGGTGACATTGGGCGCAGTGGCGTATTCGCGCAACGGCGGGCTGACCTACGACTACTCGCCGGTCGCAGACGGGCAGGGGTTCGATGACGCTGTGAACGCCTTTCGGGTTGAGTTGCTGGGCGACTTTTCTCCGGTTTCCAGTTCCGGAACGCCCAGTGTCGTGCTGCGATTTGCCGCGCGGATTCGGTGAGCGCGAGCGCGCAGGGTACGGTTACCGTTGACGCTGCTCCGACAGCGTCGCCCGGATGCGCTCGCCGATGCGCCGGGCTTCCCGGGCAATCCGTTCCGTATCGATAGTCAGTATTTCGCGATCCCGCATCAGAATCTGACCGTCGACAATCACGGTGCTGACGTCCTGCTCATCGGTGACGTATACCAGATGCGAGACGACATCGTAGCTGGGCCGATGATGAACGTCGGTGTAGTCGACAGCGATCAGGTCAGCCCGATAGCCCGGCTCGATCCGTCCAACGGCGTTGCCCAGCCCGATCGCCGCCGCGCCGCCTCGGGTAGCCATGGTCAGCACAGTCACTGCGGGCAGCACCTCCGGGTTCATCTCCTCGACTTTCTGCAGCAGCGCTGCCAGGCGCATCTCCTCCCACATGTCCAGATCGTTGTTGCTCGCAGCGCCATCGGTACCCAGCCCAACGCGAGCGCCGGCTTTCAGCAGGGCAGTGATTGGCGCGACGCCGGCCGCTGTCTTCATGTTTGATGTGGGGTTGTGAATGACGCCGACCTGTCGTTCAACCAGAATCGGTATCTCTTGCTCCCCGGGCCAAACCACGTGTGCCCCGATGGTAGGTCCGTTCAGAAAGCCGAGGTTTTCCATCATGTTGATCGTGGTCGCGCCGTAGGTCGCCTGCGAGTACTCCGTCTCGAAGGGCGACTCAGCCATGTGAACCGTGACCGGCACGCCGAGCTCTGACGCCGCGGCCCGGGTTGCGGCGAGCTGCTCCGCATTGAGGGTGTAGTTGGAGTGCGGGCCGAACACCGGGGTGATACGGCTGCTGCGCTGCCGCCACCGCTCGATAAACTGCCGTCCTTTGGCGAGGGAATCAGCGGCATTCTCGGCGTCGGGGCTTTTCTGATCGATCACAGTGGCGGAGACATAGGCTCGCAGCCCGCAGCGCTCCACGACCTGCGCGATGACATCGGGGTAGTAGTACATGTCGACGAAGGTCGTCGTGCCGCCGCGGATCATCTCCCAGCAGGCGAGCTCCGTGCCGATGCGCACGAATTCTGCGTCGACCAACGCGACTTCGGCTGGGAAAATGTAGTTGTTGAGCCAGTCCATCAGGGCCAGATCATCGGCAACGCCGCGGAGCAGCGTCATAGCGGCGTGGGAGTGGCCATTGATGAGACCGGGCAGGAGGACCTTGCCCTTGCCGCCGACCACTTCCGATGCCTGGTATCGCTCGCTGATCTCCTCCTGCGAGCCGACGGCGACGATTTCGCCGTTGGCGATGGCGACCGCGCCCGCTGCAATGACCTCACTGGTGTCATTCATGGTGACGATGTGGTCGCCGAAGGCGATGAGGTCGACGGCGGTACGATTCTCGCTCGTCTCAAAGCGCTCTGGGCGTACCTCTGTGCCCGATGGAATTGCGCAAGCGTTCAGCAACGCGGCGCCGAGCAGCAATGCGATGCTTCTGATGGTTTGGGTCATGGGTGCCGATTCTGATGAGTGGCCGAAGTCTACAGGGGAATGACTTCTCAGTTTCCCCCGTAGGGCAACAGATCAACGTATCCGAAGGTGCCGTTCATCTGCTGAATGCCACGATTGTGGCAGGCGTAACTGTGGTAGATGTCGCCGTTCTCCTGCACGAAGACGTTGATTCCGCCGCTCTCCTGCCGGTCATAGCCGACCAGCTCGTCACCGATCTGGGCAGTTTTTCGCTCGTCCGGAGCCGACATATGGAAGTCCTGATTAAAATCCGAGTCGTAGGAAGACGCCCACACGAATGACCAGTTGCGGGACTTTTTCGTTTGCATGAGTTTCTCGATCGGCGCCCGGGAAACGGCAATCAGGGTGGCGTCATGGCGCTGTATGTCGGCAATGGTGCCGTTAAACGCCGCGGCCCATTCCGAGCAGCCGTCGCACGGAACAGTCCAGTCCGGCCCATACATGAAGTGGTAGACAATCAACTGGCGATAGCCGCAAAAGAGCGCTTCCAGAGGCACCTGGCCTGCTTCCGTTTGCAGGTGGTAGTGTTTACGGACTTTCACCCAAGGCAGCTTTTGCCGTTCGAGTGCCAGAAGGTCCAGCTCACGGGTCACAGCCTTTTCCCGCCGCAGCAGCGCCATTCGCTTTTCGAGCCAGGTTTCTCGGTCCACAACCGGGTGATCCATTTGCGCCTCCGCTGGAAACAGGTATAGGGGCTCAGGTCAAAGCAGATTGAAGTTCCCTATGGGGTGGTGGCCAGAAGATGCCCCGATCGACCTCTCGTACATCGGTTACGCCGCAGAACGCCATGCTCAGCTCCAGCTCTCGGCGGATGAAAGAGACGGCCTTTTCCACGCCGTCCTGACCCAAAGCCCCGAGCCCTGCAACAAAGGCGCGCCCGATCAGCGCCGCGTCTGCGCCCAGGGCCAGGGCCTTGAGCAAATCCTGTCCGGACCGTATGCCGCCATCGACCCAGACCTCGCTCCGGCTGGCGCGTCCGGGCAGTGCCTTGATCGCCTCGAGCGCGAGCGGCAGGGCCGCCAGGCTCGCCGGCGCGCCATCCAGCTGCCGGCCTCCATGGTTTGAGACCACGACAGCGTGAGCGCCCATGCTCGCTGCCTGGGCACAGTCACTCGGGTCCAGCACGCCCTTGATGATCAGCGGGCCGTCCCAGTAGTCGCGGATCCACGCCACGTCATCCCAGCTCAGCGCCGGATCGAACTGCCGCGCCGTCCAGTTGGATAGCGAGCTCATGTCGTCCACGCCTTTGACGTGGCCAACGATGTTGCCGAATCCGCGCCGCTGAGTCCCGAG
Source organism: uncultured Pseudomonadales bacterium (assembly GCA_964640725.1). Taxonomy (GTDB): domain Bacteria; phylum Pseudomonadota; class Gammaproteobacteria; order Pseudomonadales; family Azotimanducaceae; genus CALHVX01. The sequence continues at coordinate 35,267 of CAZXIJ010000006.1, forward strand.
CATGCCCAAGGCCCAGCGCGGGTGCAGGGCGATGTTCATGAGGTTTTTGAGCGTGAGCTTCGGCGGCGCCGACAACCCGTTGCGCACATCGGCGTGGCGCTGACCCAGCAGTTGCAGGTCGAGGGTGAGGACCAGCGCGGTGCAGCCGGCCGCCTTGGCGCGGTCCATCAGGGACTTCACAAATCCGTGGTCGCGCATCACGTACAGCTGAAACCAGAAGGGCGCGTCGCAGCTGGCGGCGACGTCTTCGATGGAACAGATGCTCATGGTCGACAGGATGAACGGCACCTGTTGCGCAGCTGCGGCCCGGGCGGCGTGGATCTCGCCGTCGGCATGCTGCATGCCGAGCATGCCGATGGGGGCCAGCGCCAGAGGCAGGCTCGCTTTCTGCCCGAGCAGCTCGCAGGCAACGCTACGTGTGCTCAGATCAACAGCGACGCGCTGGTTGAAGCGCATGTCATCGAATGCGCGGCGGTTGTCCCGCAGCGTCGTCTCTGACCAGGACCCTGAGGCCGCGTAGTCGTAGAACATTTTCGGGACGCGGGCCCGGTGCAGCCGCTCCAGGTCGGCAACTTCAACAATGGCAGGCACGGATCAGGCCCGGTGCAGAATCACAGGCAGTTCGCTGTAGCCGTTCACAAAGCTTGATCGAATGCGCACCGGCTCGCCGACCACCTCGATGTTGGTAAAGCGCGCCATGATCTCTTCCCACAGCACGCGCAGCTGCATCTCTGCGAGCCGGTTGCCCATGCAGCGGTGAATGCCGAACCCGAAGGACAGGTGATGGCGAGGTGTTGCGCGATCAATGACGAAGTCGTTCGGCCGATCGATAACCGTATCGTCCCGGTTACCGCTCACATACCACATAGCCAGCTTGTCGCCGGCGCTAATCTGCTGGCCGCCCAGCTCGAGGTCTTGGGTGGCGGTGCGGCGCATGTAGGCCAGCGGCGTCTGCCAGCGGATGATCTCTGGCACCATGGTGGTGATCAGGTCCGGATTGGCGCGCAGCTTTGCATACTCGTCCGGAAAGCGGTTGAGCGCCAGCACGCCGCCGCTGATTGAATTGCGGGTAGTGTCGTTGCCGCCGACGATCAGCAAGATGAGATTGCCCAGGAACTCCATGGGCGCGAGGTTCTGCGTATCCTTGCCGTGCGCCATCATCGACAGCAGGTCGGTCGATAGGGGCTTTTGCGCCCGCGCGGCGCGCAGCTCCGTAAAGACTTCCAGGCACTCCAGCAGGGCAGCTCGTCGATCGGCTTCTTTGGTGGTGCCGCCGGTCAGCTCGCTGCTGGTCGCCATGTCGGACCAGTAGGTCAGTTTGCGGCGGTCCGCAAAGGGAAAGTCGAACAGCGTCGCCAGCATTTGCGTGGTCAGCTCAATGGATACCAGATCGACCCAGTTGAAGGTTTCGCCCACAGGCAGGGAGTCCAGGATTGCCGCGGCGCGTTCGCGAATCGTGCTCTCCAGCTTGACCAGGTTCATGGGCGCGACGACCCCCTGCACGGTCTTGCGCTGGGCGTCGTGCTTGGGCGGGTCCATGGCGATGAAGTTCGTGGTGCGGAAGTCTGCCAACGGGTCCAGCAGCGTGATGGCAGGTTCGGAGGAGAAGAGCTCCGGCGCCTTTTCCATCGCCATGATGTCGTTGAAGGTCGTGACGGACCAGTAAGGCCCGAACAGGCTGTCGGCGCAGTAGTGCACGGGCGCCTCTCGACGCAGCCGCGCGAAGTAGGGCGCGTGCCGGTCGTGCTCGAAGAGCAGCGCGTTCGATACATCGATCTGGTCCAGAGGCAGTTCGTACGGATCCTCTGGCGGCAGGGTGAGCTGCGCCGCCCGGGCTTTCATGTCGGCGATATGAGCCTGGTTGTCAGCTTCGATGGCGGCGCTGTCGACGGCGCTCAGTTGCTCTGCTTCGCTCATAGGGGCTCCCCAGCCTGTATCTGCTTGCTCAAATCTCAAATTACCCCCTTTGAGAAGCCGGCGCAAAGCGGCCGCGCTACAATGGGGCACCGGAAGAGGAGGCCAGTCATGGCGGCGAATCCCCAGGAAACATCAGATCTCATGGGCTGGCAGGTCGAGCGGCTGGGCGCGGCGCTGGGCGCCGAGGTGCGCGGTGTTGCACTGCAGCAAATGGACGATGGCGCTTTTGCCCATCTGCGCTCGCTGCTGTCGCAGCACCGGGTACTTTTCTTCCCGCAGCAGCAGCTGTCGGTGGAAGAGCACGTGGCGCTGGGCGAGCGCTTCGGGGTCGTCGAGAGCCATCCGAACCTGAAGAACCCTTTCACCCAGCACGACAAGCTGTTCGAGCTGGCAGCCACGCAGGGCGGCATCGCTGACGAGTGGCATACGGATATCACCTTTTCGGACGCGCCGCCGCTGCTGTCGATCCTGAAGATGGTGAAGTGCCCGCCGGTGGGCGGCGACACCATGTGGAGCAGCCTGACCGCAGCTTTTGCGGCGCTGTCACCGCCGCTGCAGGACCTGTGCTCTGGCTTGAGCGCGCTGCACGATGCGCTGCCTCACAACCGGCCAGAGAAAATGGCCATTCACCCCGTGGTGCGAACGCATCCGGACACGGGGGAAGGCGTGCTCTATGTGAACGAACACTTCACCCGCCGCATTGTCGAGATGAGTGCCGACGAAAGCACCATGCTGCTCGATTTCCTGACCCGATGGGTGCAGCAGCCGCGTTTTACCGTGCGCTACCGCTGGCAGCCGGACACGATCGCGATGTGGGACAACCGGTGCACACAGCATTTTGTGCTGAACGACTTTGACGGCGAGCGCATTATCCAGCGCGTCACGGTTATGGGCGACAAGCCGGAAGGCAACGAGCCACGCTGGCCGCCGTTCAGGCGGCAGATGCATGGCAGCGCCATGGCGCAGCACGACCGGCAGCTCAACCGGTTTCTGCAGGGCCGCCCCTATACGGTCGGCCACCACGAATAGGCTGTCGGGCTAGCGCTCGGCGACGATGCCTGTCTGCAGGAGCCCATCGATCTCGCCGGCACCCATACCCAATGCCTCGAGCACCGTACGAGTGTCGCCACCGATCGCCGGCGACGGCCCGCGCGGTTGCACGTCCATCTCCCTGAAGCGCATGGGCGCGTTCACAGTCCGGTAGCTGCCGTACTCCGGATGCTCGATGGTGGGAAACAGGCCGATGGCTTCGGCCTGCAGGTCGCTGGTGACCTCGTCCAGCGTCAGCACGGGGCCCCAGATGATGCCGTTGGCATCAAAGGCTTTGCCCCAATCATCGCGGCCGCGAGCTTTCAGGGTCTCGTCGACGATTTTGACCAGGGCAGTCATGTTCTCGTAGCGCCCCCGCGGCTCTTCGAAGCGCGCGTCGTGAATCAACTCCTCCCGGCCCAGGGCTCGGCAAAAGTTCGGCCAGAACTTGGGCTGTGGATTGTTCAACACGATCCACTTGCCATCTCCGCAGGGGTAGCGGTTGGCGGTCACGCTCAGCTGCTCCTCGCGCTTGCGCCGCCGCACGGGCGCGCGGTCTACCGCTGTGGTGCCGAAGTCCGTTGCCTGGGTCCAGACTGCCGCCTCAAACAGCGAGGTCTCGACGGTCTGAAACGACGGCTCCCGCTCGGTCTGCCGCAGGGCCGCAAGGATTGCGCCGACCAGGGCCAGACCGGTCGTGTGATCGCCCTGGGCAGGGCGGGCCATGGGCACAATGCCGTCGTCGCCCTCGCGCATGGCGTCGTACAGGCCGCTGCGACCGAAGAACGCGGTCACGTCGTAGCCGGGGCGCTGGGCTTCCGGTCCTTCGGTGCCGTAGCCGGTGAGCGTGGCATGTACGAGGGTTGGGTTCACGGCCTTCAGGCTCTCCGGATCCAGGCCGAACCTGGCCTGGCGCCGGGGCAACAGGTTGCACATGAAAATCTGGGCGTCGGCGATCAGCTGCTGGGCCAACGCCTGGCCCTGGGGCTGGTCCAGAGCGATCGCGATAGATTGCTTGCCGCGGTTGTCGACGTCGAACTGCAGATCGTGCGCGGCGATGGGCGCGTCGACCTTGGGCTTGCGGGACATGCCGCGCATGGGGTCGCCGGCTGGCGGCTCGATCTTGATCACCCGAGCACCCATGTCTGCCAGAATTGCACTCGCGCTCGGCACGGCCATCCAGCTTTCGATGGTGACAACGGTCAGGTCTTCAAGGGGGCTGGCCATGGCGGCTCCGGGAACGGGTTGGAATGCCATGGTAGAGAGCGACCGGGGCCCGGTCCAATCTCTCTGGAGCTATTTTTGGGGAGCGCGGCCGTTGCCGGGCCCCAGGCCTTTAGCTGGGGTCGCCCCAGAACTGCTGCGGCGCGTCCGGTTCGCCGACGGCGACGTCCACCTCGGGCTCGACAAACAGGCGATCCTGTTCTGTCAGCCGGGGCGCGGTGACCTTGACTTCCGAGATCACCGACCGGGCTTTCTTGACGACCTCGGCGCGCTGCTCCGCGGCATTCGCCTGGTGCCACTGGGCGGCGGTCGCCGGCTCCCCGGCCATCAGCCGGTCAGCACTGATCCACATGGTCGCGATCACCAGCAAAACGCCGCTGGCGAGATAGTGAACACGGCCGCGGGCGAGTTGCTTGCGGGGATTTGCTTGGAGCGCCATCGTCTTGTGCCTCAGGTCCGCGAAGGTTCGCGGGACGGGTTTTCTGAAGCACACAGGATGACGCTGCGGCGAGCGAAATGCTGTGACGCAGTTGGCGTAGCGTTTGGTTTGAAACTCCCTCAGCGCAGACTCTGCCGCATCGCTTCAAGTTGCTCTGTGCGCTGGTTCAACTTTTGTGTCTCGCGCACGGCGTCCTGCATCACGGCTTTGCCGCTTTTGACGTAGCCGGCAATGCCAGGCACTTCGAACTCGACCTCTGGCTTTTCGCCCGCTGGCGTGAGGGGACGGCCTTGCCAGCCGCTGCCCAGCCGGGTCATGCGTTCTTCGACCGCAATGGTCTCGACACGCTGGCCCGCCGTGTCTTCCGGGCGCTCGTTGCCGAAGTGCCAGTTACCCTGGGCATCCTGCCAGCGGTAGACCGTGGTGGGGGCCTTGAGCGCGTCCGGGGTGCTGTCATCGATCAGCTTGTCGGTGGTCATGATCGGTTGGCCGTTGACCTTCATGAAGAACGGGCCGACCACTGCGGCAAGCACAGCCAGGCTGCACAAAATGAGAAACGGCTTCATGAGGCCTCCGGAGGCTGCTGTCGGCGCTGTATCGCTTGGGAGCATAGCCACAGGCGCCCCCTGGTGTCGTTAACGCGGCCGCAAAGCGGAGCTGATCTGCTAACCTTTGCGGCTGATTTTGAAGATGCGACCCATGCTGCTCGACCTGCACACCCACTCCATCAAATCCGACGACGGGCGCGCCAAGGTGGCGAACTACTGCCAGTGGATTCGGAGCCGAAGCCTGCCCCTGGACGGCTTTGTGCTGACCGAGCACCGGCAATTCGATGCGGAATCCGATTACAGCGCGCTGGCAGCAAAGCACGATCTGGTCATTTTAAAAGCCAGCGAGGTCGAGACTGAGTACGGCCATGTGCTGGTGTTCGGCGTCACGCCGGAAATGACGCAGGCATTGGATTTTGCGGATATCCGCTTGCCGCTGGCCGAGGTGCTGGCGGTCAGCGAAGCATCGGGAGCGCTCGCGGTCCCCTGTCACCCGGGGCGCCGACGGGTGGGCATGTGTGCGCATCTCGAGACCTATGGGGTGCCGCCCAACGTATCTGTGATCGAGACTCGCAACGGCGGCAGCCGGGAAGACGAAGACGACCGCGCGCAGGCGCTGGCGGAGGCCCAGGGCTATCACGGCATTGGCGGCAGCGACGCCCACATCGTGAGCCATATTGGCCGCTGTGCAACGCGCTTTGCCGAGCCCGTGCGGACCATGCCGGAGCTCGTAGCGGCGCTGCGATCCGGCAACTACGAAGCAGTACGAACGGAGGCCAGCTAACGGTGGATCTGGAAGCAATCAAACGCGATTTTCTGCACCAGGTGTTTGACGAGACCGCCTACGAGGTAAAAGCCGACACGCTTGTGGCCTATGCCAGAGCCTGTGGCGAAACCGCGGCCCGGTTCACGGACCCGCTGGCGGAAGATTTTCAGGCGGTGCCGACCTTTGTTTCTTCTTTTCAGCCGGGGCGCCGGCTGCCCAAAGGCTTTCCGAAGTTGCCCGGGCTGGGCATGGACGGTGGCAAAGTAGTGACGGCGCATGCGCCGCTGCGCGCCGGCGAGCAGGTCGTTGGGCGCTCGCACATCGAGGACGTGTACGCCAAAACCGGCCGCAGCGGCACCATGACTTTTATCGTGCTGCGTATGAATGTGTATGACGCCAGCGAGACGCTGCTGGCCAGCGCCGATACGAATATGGTGATCCGGGAGCGCGCCAAGCCGGTCAAGGAGGCCGAGGCATGAGTGTGAGGTACCTGGAGGACGTTGAATTCGGTGCGGATCTGCCCGCAATACCGGCCGATACGGGCCTGGAAAACGTTCGCGGATTCGTTGAGGCGGTCGGCTGGGACGCCCCGCGCTTTACCGATCACGAGGCCGCCAGGAAAGAGGGCCTGCCCGGTGCGCTGGTGCCCGGCATCATGAGCCAGGGCTTTCTGGCGGCAACGATTCATCGCTGGTGTGAAGCGGCGACCATCGAGCGAATCGACACCGTGTTTCGTGCGCCCATGCTGGTGGACGAGCCCCTGATGGTCAGCGCCGTGGTGACGGACATCGATGAGGACGACGGCATCGTCGAGGTTGATCTGACGGTCAGCAATGCCGCTGCTGAAACCCGAGTGTTTGGCACCGCCCGGGTTCGAATGCCGCGCCAGGGCTAGCCGCACTGGCGCCGGCCGCTATCAGGCGGGCTCGAACAGCGGCACCGCGAGCCCCTCGTGTGCCTCGAACTGGACCTTCACCCGATCGCCGATCTTCAGGGTGCCGGGGTCTTCCACACCGGTGATCTGACTCAGGATCCTCGGGCCTTCGTCCAGATCAATCCACGCAACGGCGTAGGGCGCGATGGTTCGAAAGAACGGGTGATAGTTCAGGCGCACGATGCTGAAGGTATAGATGCGGCCCAGGCCGCTGGCCGTATGGGTCGCCAGGTCCGCATTAACGCAGCCAGTGCAATGCAGCCGCGGGTACCATTGGATGGTCTCGCAATTGCGGCATTGCTGATACGTCAGCTGACCTTCTGCAGTGGCCTGCCAGAACGCACTGGTGTCCTGCTCGTCGAGCTTGGGAAGGGGGCGCGAAGGGGCTGGTTTGCCGTCTGCCATGATGATTCCTTGTTCTGTGAGCCGCTGGTCCCGGCCTGTGCGCCGCTAGTCCCGGCCTGTGTGCCGCTAGCCCCGGCCTGTGTGCCGCTAGCC
>CAZXIJ010000006.1:42721-76451 GCA_964640725.1 uncultured Pseudomonadales bacterium
CCCGGCCTGTGTGCCGCTAGCCCCGGCCTGTGTGCCGCTAGCCGCGGCCCAGCACGATGGTGCCGGCGGTGTGGCGGCTGCCCAGCATGCCGCCGTTGCCGTGGGCGACGGCCAGCGCGGCGTTGGGGACCTGACTGGTGGATTCGCCACGCAGCTGCCGCGCGGCCTCGATCAGCAGAAAAATGCCGCGCATACCGGGATGATTCGAAGACAGGCCACCGCCGTCGGTATTGAGCGCGGGCCCGCCGGGCGCGTCGAAGCGTAGCCGGCCACCGCTGACGTAGGCACCGCCTTCGCCTTTGGCGCAAAAGCCCAGATCCTCGAGCAGGGTCAGCACGGTGATGCTGAAGGAGTCGTAGATCATGGCAATGTCCATCTCGCCGGGGGTCACGCCGGCCTGGGCGAAGGCTTCCGGCGCCGACTGGGCGCCGGCGCTGACCGTGATGTCGCTGCCGGCAGTGACGTAGCCGGCCGCTTCGCCGCTGCCCAGCAGCCACACCGGCGCCTTGGCGCAGTTGCGGGCGACCTCGGCGCTGGCGATCACTACAGCGCCGCCGCCGTCAGAGATCATGCAGCAATCCAGCAGGTGCAGGGGGTCGGCGATCATGCGCGAGCCGAGCACGTCTTCGACCGTCGTCTCGCGGATGTTCAGAAACTCCAGGTCTTTCATGGCCTGCACGGCCTGCGGATTGCGCATGGCGTGGTAGCGCGTCGCGGTCGCCACCTCGGCCAGCTGCTCGCTGGTGGTGCCGTAGTCGTGCATATGCCGGGCTGCGACCATCGCGTAGTTCGCCACGAGGGTGAGGCCGGCAAAACCCTCAACGTTGTCGGTCGGGTGCCGGCCGCCACCGCGTCCGCCGGCACCGATCGCCGCAGCGTTGCTGTGAGCCGTGGAGCCGTAGCTCAGCAGGGCAACGGATGCTTTGCCGGCGGCAATGTCGCGCATCGCCTGCGCGGCCTGAAACTCGTAGGAGGAGCCGCCGACGGCCGTGGTGTTGATGACGCGCGGCTTGATGCCAAAGTATTCGCAGATGGTCAGCCCGGCCATGCCGCCGCCGTCGCCGGCGTCGTAGATGGCATCGACGTCCTGCCAGCTGAGCCCGGCGTCCGCCAGCGCGGCGGCGGCGCTGGCCGCCTTGATCTGCAGCGGGTTAACCCGGCCTTCGACATCTCGTTCCGGATACTCGTGGATGCCGACAATCGCGGCCATGCGGTCGCGCATCATCAGACTTCCAGCGGTTTGAGGAGTTTCGGCCAGCTCGGCTGGCTGGCGGCCATGGCCGCGCCGATCTCGGCAACGGTGTAGGCGTCTTCCTTGCCGCTCTTCTGGGTGATCACATCGACTTGCCAGGACAGCAGCGAGACCCGGTTTCCGCCCACGGCAAACTGCCGGCCAGTGACCTTCTCGGCGTCGTCCGTACACAGCCAGACCACAACGGGCGAGACCTTCTCCGGCCCCAGGGCTTCTTCTGTGCCGTCCGGCATGATGTCTTCGGTCATACGGGAAAAGGCCGCTGGAGCCAGCGTGTTCACTGTGATGCCGTACTTGCGGCCTTCCAGGGCGAGCACCCGGGTCATGCCCGCGATGCCGGCCTTGGCAGCGCCGTAGTTGGCCTGGCCAAAGTTGCCGATCAGGCCGGAGGTGGAGCTGGTGTTGACGATGCGGCCGCCGTGGCCTTGCTCAATCATCTGGTCCCAGCTGGCTTTGGTGACCAGGTAGCTGCCACGCAGGTGCACTTCGACCACCAGGTCCCACTGCTCGTCGGTCATGTTCTTAAAGGACTTGTCCCGCAGGATGCCGGCGTTGTTGATGCAGATGTCGATCTTGCCGAAGGTGTCGACGGCTTTCTGGACCATGGCCTTGGCGGCCGCCGGATCCGTGACGGAGCCGTAGTCGGCAACGGCGTTGCCGCCCGCGGCCTTGATCTCGGCGACGACCTGATCGGCCATGGCAGAGCCTGAGCCGCTGCCGTCGCGGGTGCCGCCCAGATCGTTGACGACGACGCTGGCACCTTCTTGCGCCAGCAGCAGCGCGTGACTGCGGCCGAGACCGCCACCGGCGCCGGTGACCAGCGCAACCTTTCCTTCGAGTGCTCCCATGATGTTCCCCTGTGTGATGAGTTGGTGCGCGCGCCTACGGTGTGTCGAGCAGCACGTCGTCAGAGACGTCGCGCACGAACAGAGCTTCGATGCCGTGGGCTTCGTGGTCAGCGGCGAGCGCAGCGCTGTCGACGGGTCCGGCTGCTGCCGCGGCTTCGAAGACCGTGCGCAGCAGCGTGGCATCGCTGGTGCTGTTCAGAAAGAGACCGGGCCGCGCGAACACGTGGTTCACGGCGCGTTGAATCGCTGCCGGATCGCGCAGGGGCTTGTACCAGCTGAACCGGCGGTCCTTGTCCGCGTCCGTCCAGCGCCGCTGGGCGATGGCCTTGATGGTCTGCATGGCCACGCCGTGCTGCTGGCAATGCGCATACAGCGCCTCGAAATCGGCGGCGTACTGGGGGTTCGCCATCATCGAATAGCTGTAGGGCAGCAGAACGCTGGCGAAGTCGAAGCGCCCCAGGCTCTGCAGATGCCGCTCGGCAATGTAGGTGCCGTGGCCGGTCACGCCAATGTGCTTTACCAGGCCTTCGTTGCGGGCTTGCACGAGCGCTGGCACGACCCCGTCGTCGGCGAAGGCGCGCGCCCACTCATCGGGCCGGGCCAGATTGTGCAGCTGGATCAAATCGACCTGCGCCACGCCCATGCGCTCCAGCGAGGCTTCGAGCTGGGCCCGGGCCTCGGCGCCGCCACGCTGATCGGTCTTCGTAGCCAGGAAGTATTCAGCACGGTGGCTGGCCAGAAAATCCTTCAGGCGCAGCTCCGAATCGCCGTACTTGGCAGCGGTGTCGATGTGGTTGATACCGAACTCCGGCAGCAGCGTCAGCGTGGCATCAGCGCGAGCCTGGCTCATGCCGCCCAGAGCTGCAGCGCCAAACAGGATGCGGCTGCTGTCATGTCCGGTTCGACCAAAGGGGATGCGTTCAATCAAGGGTCGTTCCTCAAGAAGGCGGCGCGCGTCTAGCTGGCGTCGCTGTAAATCTGTACCGCAGCGATCTTGCCGCTGGCGTTTGCCTGCACGCGCTGCGCGTCGCTTAGCCCCTCGTTCAGGGAGCCGCTGCGAAAGCCCCGAAGGTCCAGGGTGACAAAGCGGTAGCCAAGCGCTGTAAGCGCCTGGGTAATGGCCGGCCCGTGCTCTGCCGCCAGGGCGAACTCTTCCGGCAACAGCTCCAGCCGTGCCAGTTCCTGATGATGGCGCACGCGAAACTGAGTAAACCCGAGGGAAGCCAGGAAGGCCTCCGCGCCTTCGACCTGGGCCAGCTTGGCGGCGTCGATGGCTGTGCCGTAGGGGAAGCGGCTGGACAGGCAGGCTGACTGGGGCTTCTGTGCGTTTTCCAGACCCAGGTGTTCGGCCAGCGAGCGAATGTCGGCCTTGTCAAAGCCGCAGTCGGCCAGCGGCGCGCGCACCGAGTAGTTGGCCGCAGCCTGCAGCCCTGGGCGGTGATCGCCCAGATCGTCCGTGTTGGTGCCGTTCAGTATCGTGTCGATCTGCTCGTCGGCAGCGATGGCCGTAAGCGCTTCGTAGAGCGAGGTCTTGCAGTGGAAGCAACGGTTGACCGGGTTGGCCCGATACGCCGCTTTGGACAGCTCGTCGGTGTAGATGACCCGATGCCGCAGCCCCCAGTCCCCGGCCAGCTGTTCTGCCAGAGCCAGGTCACTGCGTTTGAGACTGGCGGAGCCCGAGGTCACGGCTACGGCGTTCTCGCCGAGCACCGCGCCTGCCACGTAAGCCACCAGGGAACTGTCGATGCCCCCGGAAAACGCCACCACCACGCGCTGGTGCTGCGCGATGGCGGCCTGCAGCGACTGGTACTTGCCGGCGAGGGCCGGGCTGAGCGGGGCGGGTGACATCATTTGATGCTACAGCCGATTGATGAGGGTCGCCAGATAGCCGGCCCCGAAGCCGTTATCGATGTTGACCACACTCACGCCCGAGGCGCAGGTGTTGAGCATGCCCAGGAGCGCTGCCAGGCCGCCAAAGGCCGCGCCGTAGCCGACGCTGGTCGGCACGGCGATCACTGGCGCACTCACCAGACCGCCGACGACGCTGGGCAGGGCGCCTTCCATGCCGGCAACGACGATGACGACGCGGGCCGAGCGGATTTCTGGCAGCCGCGCAAACAGCCGGTGAATGCCGGCAACGCCGACGTCGTTGATGGCCAGCGTTTGCTGGCCGTAGAACGCGCAGGTCAGCCGGGCCTCTTCTGCCACCGCGAAATCCGAGGTGCCGGCGGCGACGATCGCGATGCCGTGCTCGCTGCTCGGCGCCTGACCGCGCCAGCTCAGCAACCGGGCCGCTGCAGAGTAGCTGGCGTCTGGCAGCACCGCCTGGACGGCTTCTGCCTTCGCCGCTGACAGCCGGGTCATGAGCAGCGGCTCGCCAGAACCAGCGAAAGCGCGCGCGATGTCGGCCACCTGCGCGCGGGTTTTGCCCTGGGCGAACACGACTTCGGGATCGCCCGTGCGGGCGCTGCGCGCCAGATCCAGGGTGGTGTGGCCCAGGTCGAGGGTACCGCTGGCGGCCGGGCCTTCCCCGGGGCTGGCTCCGGACAGTGCGGCAGTTGATTCATTGGCTGCCAGCGCTTCCATGGCCGCGTCGACGCTCAGCTCGCCTTTGGCCAGCGCTTCCAGCACGTCTCTCACGATTGCCCGGCCAGCCAGTCGGTAACAGCCCGCTCGACGATCGCGCGGGTGCGCAGGTAGCCGCGCTCAGGGGTGCTGCAGGCACGGATATCGTCGTGCTCGACTTTGTGCCGCTCCGTACCGTCGGGCAGCGTGACAATCTTGGCGCGCACCGTGCCCACGGGTGTGGCAACTTCGACCTCACGCCGGGGCAGCATCCACTTCGAGACCCGATGCGTGCGCGCGCCGATGGTGGACGAGTGCTCAAACAGCGTTGCCAGCACCTGATCCTGAAGCTCGGGCTGCAGCAGCGCGCTGAGCCTGAAGCCCGGGCGCTGCTTCTTCATGGCGGTCGGCGTAATCTGCACGTCCAGCACGCCGGCGGCCCAGAGGGCCTCCAGTAGCGGCTCACAGGCTTCCGGAGACAGATCGTCCAGGTCTGCTGCGAGCGCGATGTTTTCTTCCATGTCCCAGGCAGAGACGGATGCGGGCTCCGTGGTGCCCAGAGCAACGCGCAACACGTTGGCCACGGCAAAGTCTTTCTGGCCGACGCCGTGACCCCAGCGCTCGGCGACGAACGCGTCCGGCAAGGCGAAGTCGGTCACAAGGGTCTTCAGCAGCGCAGCGCCAGTGGGCGTGGTGGCCTCGCCGTCCACGCGGCCGTAATGGCAGGGCACGTCCTGCAGTAACCGTGCTGTGGCGGGTGCCGGGACCGGCAGCAGGCCGTGATCGCAGCGCACGGTGCCGCTGCCTACTTCGACCGGGCCGCAGAAAATGCGCTCTGGCTCGAGGTAATGCAGCCCCAGGACGCCGCCAACGATGTCGACGATGGCGTCTGTTGCGCCCACTTCGTGAAAGTGCACCTGCTCGATATCTTGCCCATGCACGGCAGCTTCGGCACCCGCGAGGGTGCGAAACACCGCGATGGCTCGCTCTTCCACGCTGGCTTCCAGGCCTGCGCTGTGGATCAGCTCGGCAATTTGCGACAGGTGTCGGTGCGGCTTCTTGACCTGAGGATCGATGTGCACCGTGGCGCGAATGCCGGCGATGCCTTTGCGGCGATCGGGGACCTGGGACAGCTCAAACTCGTCCGGCAGCTTCAGCCGTGCCAGCTGTGCTCGCAGCCAGTCATCGGGCACGCCCAGGTCAAGCAGGGCGCCCAGATGCATGTCGCCGCTGATGCCAGAGAAACAGTCGTAATACAGCGCTTTGGGCAACGGGTCCGGCTCAGGCCAACATGCGGTGGGTGGGCGCACAAAGCAGGTCGACGGCCAGCCCGTGCGGGCAGGCGCTCTGACAGGGCTCACCATTGCAGCTTAAGCAGGGCGACGCGTTGGCAGGCAGGGCGGCGTATTCCCGGCGCGCAAAATCGAGGTCCTGGTAATCGACGGCATACATGCGGGTGCGCAGTACCTCGGCGATATCCACCCCGTAGGGGCAGGCACTGTTGCAGCTGTCGCAGGCGTGCTTGCAGTAGCTGGCGCCGTTGCGCACCGCGTATTCGCGCAGCAGGTTCAGGTCGTTCGCGGCCAGAGCCGTGGCGCCGCTGGCGCCCAGATACTCGTCAATCTGCGTGGCGTTGGTCATGGAGACGATCAGCGCATCCACCGCCGGGTTGCTGAGGGTCCAGCGGAAAGCCGCCTGCGAGAAGCTGTTGCCGGCTTCTTCCAGCTGTCGCAGGTCGTTCAGCCGCGCGCCCATGAGTGTTTTCATGGCGATGACGCCAATGCCGGCTGCATGCGCCTTGTCCAGCACCCGGGGCAGGTCGGGCTGGGTGGCCACGAAGTCGAAAGATCGCGTGATCGATTCGTAAAACTTGGGGTCCTGGCCAAAGTTGTAGCCGACCAGCACGACGTCTACAAGCTTGTTGTCGATCACGTAGTCCAGATTTTCGACCAGCCGTCCGGCGTGCCCCGAGATGCCGGTGAACTGAATCTTGCCCTGGGCCTTGGCCTTGGCGATGAACTCGTACCAGTCGTCGTTCTGCATACGCGCCACGTCGTTGACCGCGTGGTTGAAGTAGATCTCGATGTGATCGGTCTGCAGCCGGCGCAGGGACCCTTCGAGGTCCTTCATCATCTGGCCTTGCGTGCTGTTACGGCCGGAGAACTGCTTTGAGGCCAGAATGACCTGGTCGCGCTTGCCTTTGAGGGCGTTGCCGAGAACGATCTCGGAATCGCCGTCGGTGTAGCTTTCGGCGGTGTCGAAGTAGTTCACCCCGGCGTCGAGCGCGTGCTGGACGACCGCCTCTTCGCCAATGCGCAGGCGGCTGGAGCCGAAGCTGATGTCAGCGATCTTCAGCCCGGTTTTGCCCAGGGTGCGGTATGTCCTGACCCGGGCCGGTTGCGGCACCGCCGATGCTGCGGCGTTCGCGCCCATGGGCAGCAACGGCGCGCCCAGACTGACAGCCGCTGAGCGATGTACGAAGGAGCGGCGGGTGGTGCCGGCTGCGCCTGGCGCGTTCGTTGCCGTTGGTGGATCGTCGCGGTCCGGACGCTGGTCGTCTGCCATGGCTGCGGCTCTGCTGTAACCCCGTGAAGCCCTTAGCGTACTCTTGCCGGCGGCAGTCTAGAAGCGGCGCGTCAGACGCAGGCCATCCTTGGAGAGGCTGACCTGATTGGCGCTGCGCTGCCAGACCAGGGTCAGGCCGGAGTCGAGACCTTTTTGCCGGCCGAAGTACCACCGGTCGCTCAGCTGCCAGCCCATCAGGCGGGTATCGTGGTCCAGCTGGTAGCGCACGACCCCCAGGGCGTAGCGTTTGCTCAGGCTCCACTGTGGCGGCGGGTTCCCCGCGGGAATGGCCTGAGCGGAGCTGGCCGCGATGAGCTCGGGGTTTGCCGTTGCCGTCCCGCCGGCGAGCATCAGCGCCAGCCCGAATAGGGCGGGCAGGGTGCGGGCCTGCAGGCTGTGGCGATTGCGTTTCATAGTGTCAGGATGCGCTTTGAGTCTGCGGGAGCATCGGAGAAAATATGGAGGGCTCAAGAATTGAATCTGCAGGAAGAAAAACCTGCAAATATCTGATATCTATATAAATTATCTGGCGTGTTACGAAATTGACTGACTCCCTCAACCTCTTGCCAATCCCAAAACCCGAGGGCGATATCCCGGTACTCGGACATCTGCGCCTGGTCGACCGGGACCAGCCGGTCCAGTCAATCCTGGGGATCGCCCGGGATATGGGCGAAATCTTTGCCATGGATTTTCCCGGCGGTCAGCTGGTGGTGGTCTCGAGTCAGCGGCTGGTGGACGAGGTCTGCGACGAGACGCGCTTTGACAAAAAGGTCAGCGGCGCGCTCTACAACATCCGCGATATCGCCTACGACGGCCTGTTTACCGCGCACACCACGGAGCCGAACTGGCAAAAGGCCCACAACCTGCTCATGCCGGCCTTCAGCATGGGCGCCATGGCGAACTATTTCCCCATGATGCTCGAGATTGCCGAGCAGCTCATCGGTCGCTGGGCGGCGCTCGGGCCTAACGACGATATCGATGTGCCGGACGATATGGTCCGGCTGACGCTCGAGACCATCGGTCTGTGCGGCTTCGACTTTCGCTTCGGGTCTTTCACCCGCAGCGAGCCGCACCCGTTCGTGACCAGTATGCTCGTTGCGCTGCAGGAGTCGCTGGCCCGGGCCATCGACCTGCCGATCATGACCCGGCTCAATCGGGGCCGGCAGCGGCGCTACGAGGCGCACGTCGATAACCTCAAGTCGGTCGTTGACCAGGTCATTGCCGAGCGCAAGGCGGCAGGCACCAGCTCGAGCGACCGGGACCTGCTGAGCCTGATGTTGAGCGGCG
This sequence comes from uncultured Pseudomonadales bacterium, assembly GCA_964640725.1. Lineage (GTDB taxonomy): Bacteria > Pseudomonadota > Gammaproteobacteria > Pseudomonadales > Azotimanducaceae > CALHVX01. The sequence continues at coordinate 51,239 of CAZXIJ010000006.1, forward strand.
TTGATCCGGAAACGGGCGAATCGCTGTCGGACGAGAACATCCGCTATCAGATCATCACCTTTCTGATCGCGGGCCACGAAACCACCAGCGGGCTGCTGTCCTTCGCGACCTATTACATGCTCAAGCATCCCGCGGTACTTGCCCGGGCCTACGCAGAAGTCGACGCGGTGCTTGGCGCCGACCCTTCGGTGCCGCCGACGCTCGCGCAGATCGGGCAGTTGCGGTACCTGCGACAAATCCTGAATGAGGCATTGCGGCTGTATCCGCCGGCACCGGCCTTTACCGTCATGCCGCTGCAGGACACGGTGCTGGATGGCCGCTACGCGCTCAAGGCGCGGCAGCCGATCATGGTGCTGGTGGGGGCGCTGCATCGGGACCGGCAAATCTGGGGCGATAACCCGGAGCTCTTCGATCCAACGCACTTCAGCCCGGAGGCAGAGGCAGAACGACCGCCCAACGCTTTCAAGCCTTTTGGCAATGGCCAGCGGGCCTGCATTGGCCGGCAATTCGCGCTGCAGGAATCCGTGCTGGCGATCGGGATGATTCTGCAGCGCTTCCGCCTGGTTGATCATCTGAACTACCAGCTGGACATTCGGGAGAGCCTGACCCTCAAGGCCGAGGGCTTTCGCATTCGCGTCCGGGCGCGGTCAGACGAGGACCGGGCCCAGGTCAGCAGCGACCAGGCCGCTGTGGCCAGCGTCGCTGGCCAGCAGGAGGGCGCGAACCTCGACCAGAACCACCAGACCCCGCTCCTGGTGTTGTTCGGATCGAACATGGGGACGGCCGAACAGGTTGCCCGGCGCTTGCTGGAAGAGGGCGAGGCGCAAGGCTTTGCCGCCCAGCTCAAGCCCCTGGACGAAGGCGTCGGCGCGTTGCCGACGGAGGGCATCGTGCTGATCGCCACCGCGTCCTACAACGGCAAAGCCCCGGACAACGCCGCGGCGTTCGTTGACTGGATCGAAAATGGACCGGACGATTTGAGCGGTGTGCGTTACGCCGTGGTCGGCCTGGGCAACAGGGACTGGGCCAGCACCTACCAGCGCATTCCCAGAGTGATTGACGATGGGCTTGCCCAGGCCGGCGCCCAGCGGCTGCTGGCGCGCGGCGAAGCGGATGCCGCTGGCGATTTTTACGGCCAGATCGATCGCTATTTCGCAGATCTGTGGACCGGCCTCGCCGCGGAGCTCGGGCTGACCCCGCGCGCCGCAGCGGATCTGGGGCCTCGATTGAATGTGACGTTGGTCGCTGGCACGGAACTCAAGAGCCGCGTTGCCGCGAGCCACGACTTGCTGCCCATGATGGTGCAGGAGCAGCACGAGCTGGTGCGAGACCCGGAAGCCTTTGGCAGCAAGCGCCACCTGCAGCTGAAGCTGCCGGCCGGTGTCAGCTACAAGACGGGCGATCACCTGCTGGTGATGCCGGAAAACCCGCCGGCCCTGGTGGCCCGTGCGCTTGCTCGTTACGGCCTGACAGCGGACCAGCAGTTGGTGCTGGCCGCCAACTACGGCGACAGCAGCGCGCTGCCCCTGGGCGAGCCGGTCGCCGTCGGCGATCTTTTGCGGCACTGGCTGGCCCTGGCCGAGCCGGTGACCCGGCGCCAGCTGAAAATGCTGCTCGAAGTGGTCAGCTGCCCGCCGGACCATAACCTGCTGGAAGGCTGGCTGAGCGACGAAGATCGCTTCGAGGCAGAAGTTCGACTCAAAGCTCTGAGCCTGCTTGATGTGCTCGAGCGCCTGCCCAGCTGCGAGCTGCCGCTGGCCGAGTTTCTGGACCTGTTGCCGGAGTTGCACCCGCGCTACTACTCCATTGCCTCGGCGCCCAGCGTTTTGCCGGACGCCGTCGACATCACCGTAAGCGTGCTGCGCGAGCCGGCCCTGTCGGGCACCGGTTTGCACGAAGGGGCCGCCTCAACTCTGATCGAGCGCACAGCGGCCGGAGAAACGCTGTTGGCGCGGGTGCGGGCTGTGGACTCGAACTTCGTGCCGCCGGCGGCGGGCCAGGCACACATCATGATCGGAGCCGGCACCGGCGTGGCGCCGTTCCGGGGCTTTGTGCAGGACCGGGTGGCCATGGGGCAGGCCGGCGAGGCGCTGGCACCCTCCTGGTTGCTATTTGGCTGCCGCCACCCTGATCAGGACCTGCTCTACGGCGACGAATTCGAAGCCGCTCAGGCTGCGGGGGCGGTCACGCTCCTGCCGGCTTACTCCCGGTTGGAAGGCAGCGACTGCCGTTACGTTCAGGACCGGTTGCTGGCCGAACGCGAGGCGCTGTGGCCGGCCATTCAGGACGGTGCCATCATCTACATCTGTGGCGATGCCCAGTACATGCTTGAAGGCGTGCGTCAGGCGCTGATGAAACTGTATCGCGACGCAGAGCCCGGCCGGGGCGCGCCGGCGGCGCAGTCCTGGCTCGCCGAGCTGGAGCTGAAGGGCCAGCTGCGCATTGATGCGTGGTCCTGATACCCACCGAATTTTTCACTGACCCCTCTCAACAAGGAGAACGACGATGACGAACGCTGCACTCGATGCTGCCAAGGACACGCTGGCCGGAAAGATCGATAACCCCGGCGAGCCCACCGACTGGTTCGAGATGACTCAGGACCGGATCAACACCTTCGCGGACGCGACGATGGATCACCAGTGGATTCACATCGATCCGGAACGTGCCAAGGCCGGGCCTTTCGGCGCGCCCATTGCCCACGGCCAGCTGACCATGTCGATTCTGAGCTTTCTGCCCGGGGGCGCTGATGTGGGCATCCCGCCGCTCGAGGGGGTAAAACTCGGTATCAACTACGGCTGGAACCGCGTTCGCTTTCCGTCACCGGTACCCGTAGGCGCGCACATCCGTACCCGCGGCTGCATTAAGTCCGTCGAGGCCAAGGGCAACATGCTCGAAGTCGTCAACGAGCTGACCTGCGAGCTGAAAGGTTCCGAGAAGCCTGCCTGTGTGGCAGAGAGCGTGCTGCGGCTGGTCTTTTAGGCGAGGCCCGGCAGAAGCCGGGGCGAGCTGCGTCGCCCCGGTCTGTGCTGCGCTTAGCTCGCTTCCGCCGGGTTGAGCGACTCTCTGAGTTCACGCTTCAGGAATTTGCCAGATGCGTTTCTGGGCAAGGGCTCGTCCCGTAGCCAGATGTACCGCGGAATCTTGTGCCGCGCCATCTGCGCGCCGCAGTGATCGCGCAGCGCATCAGCGGTCACCGTCACGCCGGGCTTGACGACCACGGCGGCGCCCACTTCTTCCCCCAGACGATCGTCCGGCACGCCGAACACCGTGCACTCCGCCACGGCATCGTGGTCGAAGATCGTGCTTTCCACTTCGGCGCAGTACACGTTCTCGCCGCCGCGCAGCACCATGTCTTTCAGCCGGTCGACAATGAAGATGAAGCCGTTCTCGTCGATACGGCCGATGTCGCCGGTGTGCAGCCAGCCGTCAGTGATGGACTCCGCGGTTGCGTCTTCGCGGTTCAGGTAGCCCTTGATCACTGGCGCGCCCCGAACCCATAGCTCGCCCAGCTCACCGCTCGGCAGGGCATTGCCGTCGCTGTCGACGACTTTGGCTTCGAACACGGGCATAGCGGGCCCAGCGCTGTCGGGTTTGTCGACGAAGAAGTCGCCGGAGATCGCGGTGATGATGCCGCAGGTTTCCGTCATGCCGTAGCCGGTGTTGGGTCGCGCTGCAACAGACTCATCGATCTTTGCCACCAGGTCGGGCTGCAGCTGAGCGCCGCCACCGCCCAGGGTCTGCAGCGTCGAGGTATCGGTGCTGGCAAAGTCCGGGTGCGCGAGCAGCTCACGAGCCATGACGGGCACGCCGGTCATGGCGGTCACTTTTTCCGCCTCAATCAGCTTCAGCGCCTCTCCGGCGTCCCAGCGATAGGTGCAGATCAGCTTCCCGCCGTTGGCGGTGATCGGGTGGGCGACGCAGTTGTTGGCTGTCACGTGGAACAGCGGTGTCGTGATAAGTGCAGCTGGCTGCGGCAGGGATTCCGGATCCGGCAGCTCCTGCCCCATCTGCTCTGCCACATAAGCGCTGAGGGCGGCGTTGAAACCCATGTTCATCAGGTTTGACACGCAGCCCCGGTGGGTGAGCTGAGCACCCTTCGGGCGGCCCGTGGTGCCAGAGGTGTAGAAGATGCAGGCATCGCTGTCTGGATCGATCGCGATATCCGGCAGAGCACCGGCGCTGCTTTTGATGTCGTCATAGGCCACGGCGTCCGGGTACACAGATGCATCGCAGCGCACCGCCACCACGGGCACGGCGTCAAATTCATTCCTGTGGGGGAGGATGCGCTCCAGGCGCTCCTTGTCGGCGAACATGGCTTTCGGCTTGGCGTCATTCAGGCCGTACACCATTTCCGGACCGACCCACCAGGCATTCATGCCAACAACGGCGGCGCCGACGGACAGCGTTGCCCAATAGGCCAGCAGCCATTCCGGGTAGTTGCGAAGAGCGAGAGCCACCCGGTCCCCGGGGCCGATGCCCTGGGCGGTGAGCCAGCTCGCGAGCGCGGCGACCTCGGCGTGGGCCTGGGCGTAGGTCCAGCGTTCATCCTGGTAGACCAGGTAGTCCCGGTCCGGAAACTGGGCCGAGCTGAGCCAGATTTCCCGCATGCTGGGCGGTGCGCTCGCGAAGGTGCGAATCGGTACCCCGCGCACCTGGGTGGTGGTGACTTCGAAATCGCCCCCAGGGCCGGTGAGGGCTGCCCAGCCCTCCTTGAGATAGCTGTAAATCGACGGATCAGCCTTAACTGTCAACGGGTTTTCCCCTCACTCCCATAAGTGTTTACATTCTGCGTTGTCGCATTCTTTCGGCGCAACCCGGAAGTCGGTATCATTGAGATGGGGAGATCGTCCGACAAGACTTTTGTCTGCGGGGCGGTCATACGCGCGACTCAAATTGGACGGTCGCGCGCGGTCGCCATCGGGCGCCGGCTAGTTCTGGCCGGCTCGACAGGGCCAGCGAATGATCGAGGGGACCATGGCAGGTCGTTACCAAGCAGTTTCCATACGCGCCAGAGCCAGCGCCTGCGAGGCTGCCCGGGCCTGTGGCACAGAACGTTTTCTGTCTCTGGAAGCACCGTCGTTGCCGCTCAACGACTGCAGTAAGCCCGCGCAATGCCAGTGCCGCTATCGGCATCACGGCGATCGACGGGACGAGCCCCGCCGCGACGCTGACGCGGGCCTTCCCGGGCAGCCCTGGCACGTCGAAGAGCGTCGCGCCGGAGGCGGCGGTCGCCGTGCCACGGATCGCCCAGCGGCCTGATGCGCTTACAGTTCTTCGGCGCAGCGGGCGAGGTCACCGGCTCCTGCCACATCCTGGAATGCAACGGTCAACGGGTACTGCTTGATTGCGGGCTGATTCAGGGCGGCCGCGATAGCGAAGCCCGGAACCGCGAACCTTTTCCTTTCGACGCCAAGTCCATTGATGCGGTGGTGCTCAGTCACGCGCACATCGATCACTCCGGCCGCTTGCCGCTGCTCGTTCGCCGCGGCTATCGCGGCCCGATCTACGCGCACAATGCCACCTGTGACCTTGCCGAGATCCTGCTCGCTGACTCCGCCAACCTGGCTGCCAGCCGCGCGCGCCGCGCCGCGCGCCGGGACCCCCGAGACCCCATGGCCGAGCCGCTCTACGAGCGCGAGGACGCCAAGCGCGCTGCCTCGCAGCTTCGTGGCCTGCGCTACGGGCAATCGCAGGAAGTGGCGCCGGGCATCGACGTGTCGTTCGCTGACGCTGGACACATCATGGGCTCCTGCGTCGTGCAGCTCGCGCTGCGGGAGGGCAAGGACACCGCGAACCTGGTCTTCAGCGGCGACCTGGGGCAATACGACACACCGATCCTGAACGATCCGGCATCCTTCGGGGCAGCCGATGCGCTGCTGCTGGAGCACACCTACGGCGGACGCAACCATCGGGACCGGGACGAAACGGTCAAAGAGCTCGGGCGGATCGTGCGCGACACCGCTCAGGAAGGCGGCGTGCTGTTGATCCCGGCCTTTGCCGTTGGGCGCAGCCAGGAAATCCTCTATCAGCTGGGCAAGCATTTCGAGGAGTGGGGCCTGGCGCGCTGGAAGGTTTTTCTCGACAGCCCCCTGGCGATCAAGACCAGTCACATCTACTGGGATTACCCGCACCTGTACGACGAAGAAGCCACGCGACTCAAGCGCACCGTGGATCCGATGCCGATTCTCGATAACCTGCATCTGAGCCAGAGCAGCGATCAGTCGAAGGCGATCAACCAGGTCCGGGACCGGGCCATTGTGATTGCCGGCAGCGGCATGCTGAACGGCGGGCGCATGTTGCACCACCTCAAGCAGCGCCTCGGACGCCGGGATACGCGCGTGCTCTTTACGGGATACCAGCCTGGGCATTCCCTGGGTCGGCGGCTCATTGACGGTGCCGACGAGGTCCGCATTCACGGCCAGACGGTGCCGGTCGCGGCGAGTATGCACACGCTCGGCGGGCTGTCTGCCCATGGCGGGCAGGACGATCTGCTGCGCTGGTACCGCGGCTCCGATAGCCGGCCAACGGTCTATCTGGTGCACGGCAATCCGGATCAGGGGGAAGCCCTGGCTGCTCGGCTGCGCAGCGAAGCCGGTACGCGGGCCTTCCTGCCGCAGCCCGGGGCCACGATCAACCTGCTCGACCCCGGTCCGCCGACGGGGCCCTGAACCCTAGAGCGCCTGATCCAGGCGCTGTTTGGCCAGCTGCAGCTTCTTCTGGTAGCGCGTCTGCACCAGGTCCGTGAGCACCAAGACGAAGATCACGAAGTAAAAGGTGGTTTTGGTCATGGCGTAGATGGGTTCGCCCATGATGGTCATGTGGGCCAGGTGCGCGCCGTCCGTGAGCAGCATGATGCCCACCACGAACAGAATGAACAGGCCCAGCACCTCGTACATGCGGTTGCGCTGCAGGAAGCCTGAGACCCGGTCCGCAAGCCAGATCATCAGTATCCCGCCGATCACAATGGCGATGGCCATGACCACGAACACATCTGTGAGTGCCATCGCGCTCAGAATTGAATCGATCGAGAACACCGCGTTCATGATTACGATCGTTGCAATGACCATAGCGGCAGACTTCTGGCCGCCGTCGTTATGGGCTTCTTCCTCCAGCGTCATCATGTGCAGCACCTCTTTGGTGGCGGTGTACAGAATGAACACGCCGCCCACCAGCACGATCAGCGAGTGCAGCGTGAAGTCCGCGCTGAACCAGTCCCCCAGGTCAACCTTGAACCAGGATTCCTGAAACAGGCTGATGAGCCGTACCAGCAGAAACAGCAGCACGATGCGCAATAGTACGGCGATGCCGATACCGAGCCGGCGCACCATCTGTTGCTTTTCTTTCGGTGCCCGCTTGGATTCCAGCGAAATATAGAGCAGGTTGTCGAAGCCCAGGACGGCCTGCAGCATGACCAGCATCAGCAAGGTCAGCAGGTTTTCCAGTGTCAGCAATTCCAAAGTGTGTCTCCCCCCTCAGGACGGCGCACAGGATGGCGCGGGCCCGGGGCACTGACAAGCTCTGTCCGCGCTAGCCGGGCAAGGGCAGGGCGGTCGTGGACTTTATGCACTCCATGGCAAAGGAAGAAGACACATCGCTCAGCGGCGACAGGGCGATCAGCTGCTTGTAGACCCGGTCGTAGTCGGCGATGTCGCGCACCACCACCTTCAACAGGTAGTCGACGTCGCCGCTGAGGCGATAGAACTCCATGACTTCTGGCACCGCAGCGACGGCCGCAGCGAACTGGGTCAGCCAGGTATCGGTGTGTTCCTTGGCCTGCACCGAGACGAAGACCGTGACCGGCAGGCCGAGAGCCTTGCGATCCAGCAGCGCGACCCGGTTCTGGATGATGCCGTCCTCCTCCAGGCGTTTCACACGACGCCAGCAGGCGTTCGTCGACAGCCCGACCTGTTCCGCCAGTTCGGCATTGGTCTGGCTCGCATCGTTCTGCAGGCGGTGAAGAATGGCCCGGTCCAGGCGGTCAAGGTTTGTCATGGGGTCTCGTGAGCAGCGGCGCAGGGCTAAGGTACTGCAAAATCTGCGCGAGCTGACCCTTGACAGGCATTCTCCACAGTCCTAAAACCGCAGTTGACGGGCGTCGCGCTCGGGCGGCAATCGCAGCAACAACGACAGGACAGGGCGTTGGCGAAACCGGAATCCACTGGCAGCAGCTCAGCGCAGGGTGTGCAGGCCTCGAACGATCCGCAGGCACCCGAGGCTGGTGCCCTGGCACCCGAGGCTGGTGCCATGGACCAGGATCTGGCCGGGCGCGATGATGAGGCGGCGTTCGAGGCAGAACCGGATCTCGGTACCGCGTCAGATGCCGAGCTCGATGTGGCACTGGACGACGGCGACCTGATGGACGATGACGCTGACACCGTTGACCTTGATCAGCTTGCCGGTCAGTGTACGGGCCGCGAGCAGTCCATTCGTCGGGCGCTGGAGGAACGCCGTGAAGCCCGGCGCCTGCGAGACGATCTGGACTATCTCGATTTTGACGACTGACGTTGCCCTGAACTTCTGATTGAGCGATCCCATTAACGATTCTGCCTCGGCCCGTTCAGGTCAGCCCGCTTACGCGCCCGTGCGCGATCTGGTGCTGATCGGCGGTGGCCACGCCCACGTCCAGGTCCTGCGCAAGCTCGGCATGCAGCCCATGCCTGGCGTCCGCGTCACCGTCATTGCGCGCGAACCGCACACCCCTTACTCCGGCATGTTGCCTGGGCACCTTGCCGGCGCCTACAGCGCCGACGAGATGCACATCGATCTGGGGCCGCTGTGTCGCTTCGCCGGCGCGCGCCTGCTGTGCGATGAAGTCACCGCCATGGATCTCGAAGCCCGTGTTCTCACCCTTGCGGGCAGACCGGCCTTGAGTTTTGACGCCCTGTCTTTGAACACCGGCGCGAGCCCCGGCGCCCTGGGCGCCGGGGCTGCGGCGAGCGACATCGTGCGCGTCAAGCCGATCGGCCGATTCCTGCCTGCCTGGCAGCAGTGCCTCGAAACCCTCTCGCCCGACGATCGCATCCTGCTCATGGGCGCAGGTGCCGGGGCGGTGGAGCTGGCCTTCGCCATGCGGCAGGCGGTGCCGGCATCGGTCGGGCTGGCACTGGTGGGCAGAACCCTGCTGCCGGGCTTTAACGACCGCGCCCGGGCGCAGGTCCGGCTGCAGCTGGGCCGGCAGAAGATCGCGCTGCTGGAGGGCGATCCGGTCGCCAGCTGGAGTCCCTCCGGCGCGCAGACCGAAGCGGGAGAGTGTCTGCAGGCCGAGCACTACTTTGACGTGACCGGCGTTCAGGCACCCACCTGGCTGGCCGACTCCGGCTTGCTGTTCGACGAGGACGGCTTCGTGCGTGTAGACGAGCACCTGCGGGCGCTGTCCCACAGCTTCGTTTTTGCCGCCGGCGACGTGGCCCACCTGGAAGGCCAGCCGCGGCCCAAGTCCGGCGTCTATGCAGTCAGAGCTGGCCCGGTGCTCTACGAAAACCTGCGCCGCAGCTGGACGCGACTGCCTCTGAAGCGCTACCGCGCGCAGCGCCAGGCGCTGGCGATTCTGCGGACCGGTCCCGGTCAGGCGCTGGCCGCTCGTGGGCCCCTGACCGCTCGTGGGGGTTGGGTCTGGCGGCTCAAGGACGCGATTGATCGCCGCTTCATGACGCGATTTCAGGCTTTGCCGCGGATGCCCGAACCCCTGCCACCGCCGGAGCTGGATGCTACTCTGCAGGGCGAGTTGCCCGACCCGATGCGCTGCGGCGGCTGCGGCGGCAAAATCCCTGCAGCGACCCTTGCCCGGGTCCTGGGCAGGCTGCCGCCGCAGACCCATCCGTCGTTGGTTGCCGGTGTGGGCGATGACGCTGCGCGGCTGCAGTTCGGACCAAGCGCGCCGGAAGTCCTGGCGACCGTGGACGGCTTCAGCGCCTTTATCGATGACCCCTATCGCTTCGGCCGGATTGCCTGCCTGCATGCGCTCGGTGACGTACTGGCCATGGGCGGTCAGCCAACGGCTGTGCTGGCGCTGGCCACCCTGCCGGCCATGGGACCGGCGCTACTGGAACGCGACCTGTCCGCGATGCTGGCCGGAGTGACCGAAGTGCTGGCAGAGCATGGCGCTGTGCTCGCCGGCGGCCACAGCGCCGAGGGGCCAACCATGGCGCTGGGCCTGACGATTCTCGGCGCGCCGGGGGCGCGGCTGCTGAGCAAGCGCGGTATGGCACCGGGTGCACGATTGATCTTGACCCGGGGGCTGGGCACCGGCGTGATTCTCGCGGCGGCCATGCGCGATGCGGTGCCAACCCGCGTGGTGCAGGCCACCCTGGACGAGATGGACCAGTCCAGCCGAGCGGCGCTGGAGGTCCTGCTGGCGCACGATGCTCAGGCTGCGACGGACATTACCGGGTTCGGCCTGCTCGGCCACCTGGCAGAGATGGCGGACGACGGGCTGGGCCTGGTGCTGGACCGTCAGCAGTTTCCGGCCCTGGACGGGGTTCAGACGCTGCTTGAGGGCCCGGTGCGCAGCAGCCTGCACGCGGCCAACCGGTCTGTGCTGGCCCGATTCAGCGACGCTGCAGGCGTTTCCCTGGCCACTGCGCAAGACTGGCGCCTGGACCTTGCCTGCGATCCGCAAACTGCTGGCGGGCTGCTCGCCGCGGTGCCGGAGGCGCGCGCGCAAGACTGCCTGGCAGCGTTGCGGGCCGCGGGCTGCGCGGCGGCATCGGATATCGGCGCGGTTACCGAAAGCGGTGATTGGCAGATTGTCTGAGCCGATCGCGCCGGGTTGCCGGAGCCGATCACTCAGGCGAAAAAGTCGGCGACCGGCGGGCGGAAGCGATCCATATCGACCAGGAACGAGTCGTGGCCCTGCAAGGACGCCAGGGGATGAAAACGAACCTCGGGGATCTTGAGCTCCAACGCCTCGGCCAGTTCCTGCTGCTGCGATAGCGGGAACAGCAGGTCCGTCTCAACGCCGATGATCATGGCGCGTTCGCATTGGACCCGGGCCATGGCCGCGCTGAGCGTGCCGCCGTGATCGGTGGCGTCAAACAGGTCCATGGCGCGGCTGAGATACAGATAGCAGTTTGGATCGAAGGCGCCAATGAAGCGCTTGGCGTGAGCCTCCAGATAGGACTCGACCTCGAAGTCGATCCCAAAAGCGTGGCCTTGATGGGCATCGGAGGTCGCGCGTTCCCGGCCAAAGCGCAGGTCCCATTCCTTGGCCGAGCGATAGGTGATCATGCCGAGCTTGCGCGCGAGCCGCATGCCGTTGCGCGGCGGTTGATCCATGGGGTAGTGGCCTTCTTCCCAGGAGGCGTCGGTCCAGATCAGCTCGCGCTGCAGGGAGCGCAGCGCGATCGAAAAGGGCAGGCTGCGCGCGGCTGAGGAGATGGAGACCAGGCCCCGGGCACGCTGCGGATGTTGCAAGGCGAACGCCAGCGCTGTCATGCCGCCCATAGAAGCGCCGATGACGGTATGCAGCTGCTCGATGTTCAGCTCGTCCAGCAGCAGTGCGCCGGTGTTGGCAATGTCTTCCAGCGTCAAGACCGGAAAGCGCAGCCGCCAGGGCGCGCCGTCGTCGGGGTGCGGCGATGCCGGGCCGGTGCTGCCAAAGCAGCTCCCAAGGGAATTGACACAAATGACGAAGTAGCCGTTGGTGTCGATGGGCTTGTCAGGCCCGAGCATGTCTTCCCACCAGCCAGCGCTCGGGTCCGCCGGCGAAGAAGCGGCATGCGCCGATGGCGACAGGCCGGTAAATAGCAGCACGGCGTTGTCCCGCGCGCTGTTGAGCTTGCCCCAGCTTTCGTAGGCGAGCACGAAGTCAGGCAGGGCGCCGCATTTCAGGGCAAACGGCTGGCGGTGGTGGAAGGTCGATGCTGTCATCGCGCCATGTTCCCGCAGGGGAGTGGGCGGTCGCAAGCGGTGCTGGCTCTAACGATATGCGCGTGCGAGATGTTGCGGACGAGGCAGCATCTCGGCGGGCCACCGAGCCGTGGAGTTTGCGCAGCAAACTCCGACTCCCCCGTTATCCTTGCTTTGTCTGGCGGAAGAGGCAGGAGTCGAACCCACCAGGCAGGTTGCCCCACCCCAACGGCTTTGAAGGCCGCGCACCCCACCGGAGGCGATACTCTTCCACGGGCGAGCTTAGCATCGCGGCACAGAATTGTTGGTGCTAATTGGCCCGCGCTTAGGCCTATCCCCGGACGCCGGCGGCCTGTATAAACGGTGGTTTGCACCGGTCGGACGAAGTATGAGCACGGTATTGCCTGGCGTCGCGCCAGCGACACACACAGGCACCTCCTTCGGTTCCAGCGGGTATCGAACTTACGTACTGGTCTCCCTGACCGTGCTGTACACCCTGAACTTCGTCGATCGGGTGCTGGTGCAGATCCTGGCCCAGCCGATCATCGAAGAATTCAAACTGCAGGACTGGCAGTTCGGCCTGCTCTCCGGCTTTGGCTTCGCCTTCATGTACACGCTGCTCGGCATCCCGATCGCGCGGTTGTCCGAGCGCGCCAATCGGGTTCGGATTATTGCGGCCGGCGTGATTCTGTGGTCGGTGATGACCGCGCTCTGCGGCCTGGCGGGCAGCTTCCTGGCGTTGTTGCTCTTTCGCGTTGGGGTCGGGGTGGGGGAAGCGGCGCTGACGCCGCCGGCGAACTCGCTCATTGCGGACTACTTCGTTCCCAAAAGCCGCGCTAGAGCCATGGGCACCTATGCCATGGGCGTGACCCTGGGCGGCGTTTTCGCGGCGGCCTTCGGCGGGCCGCTGGCAGAAATGTTCTCCTGGCGCACGGCGTTTATTGCCCTGGGTGTTCCCGGCATCTTCATTGGGCTGGTTTTTCTGTTGACGGTCAAAGAGCCGCCGCGCGGTTACTCCGATCCGCCCGGGTCGGTGGTGCCGGAAAAGACCGGGCTGTCCGATACGCTGCGGGAACTGTTTCCGAAGGTCAGCTTCTGGCTCAACATGGCCGCTGCGGCCACTGTGGCTTTTGTCGGCTATGGCTACACCAGTTTTCAGGCGGCCTACTATCAGCGCGCCTTCGAGCTGCCGCTCACAGATATCGCGCTGCAGATCCTGGTGCCCGTTGGTCTCTTTGCGGCGCTTGGCGCATTCACTTCGGGGGTCCTGACAGAAAAGCTGAGCGCCCGCTATCCCAACGCCGTGGCCTGGCTGCCCGGCTGGGGCCTGATCATTTGCGTGCCCTGTTACTGGGTTGCGTTCACCTCCATGAGCATTCCGATCTCTGTCGGCGCGCTGATTCTGGGCGCCTTTGTGCACTACGGCTATCTCGGCTCGCAGTACACCATCGCCCAGGGGGTCGCCAATGCGCGGTCCCGGGCAACGGCCGTGGCCCTGTTTCTGTTCGTCGTCAACATGATCGGCTACGGGCTTGGGCCGCTGTTTGTCGGGTTCCTGAGCGACCACTTCATGGGCGAGGCGCTGGCAGCTTCCGGCTTTGCCAGCGAGCTGACCACCTTGCTGTGCAAGGGCTCGGCTGCAGACTTGCTCGCGACTCTGGGCCCGGACAAGGCGGGCGTATGTGCAGCAGCCAGTGCCGAGGGCTTGCGCAACGCGATACTGGTCACGGTGACGATCTTTGCGCTGGCCGGTGTGATTTACCTGGTGACTTGCCGGCGGCTGCAGCAGGACCTGGTTGCCAAGTTGAGCTAACCGGCGCTTGCAACAGCGTATCAAACCGGAACCTGAGCTCATTTAAAGGAATGTCGGGCCCGATGCGGGGGGCGAGCGATGAAACGAAGATCCGTGCTTTGGGGTTCCGCCGCGTTGGCGGCTGCCGGCGCTGGCGCTGCGTGGATCAAGAAACCCCGCGATCAGGGCGCGCCGCACGATCCTTACTTTGCGCAGCTCAATGCGCTGCTGCGGGATAGCGGCCCAGGGCATCCCGCGATGGTACTGGACCTGGACCGTATCAATCAGAACATCGCTTCGATCACGGACACGATTGCGGACGGCAAGACCTACCGGATCGTTGTGAAGTCGCTGCCATCGCTGCCGCTCCTGGAACATGTGATGCGCCAGGCACGCACCCGGGCGCTCATGGTCTTTCACCAGCCCTTTCTGTCCGCCGTCGCCCAGGCTCTGCCGGACAGCGACGTGCTGATGGGCAAGCCCATGCCCGTGTCAGCGGTGCGGACGTTTTACCGCAGGTTGCCGGGCAACGGGTTTGACCCTGCAAGGCAGCTGCAGTGGCTCATCGACACGCCCGAGCGCCTGGCCCAGTACCTGGCCTTTGCCCGAGGTGCCGGCATCAGGCTGCAGGTGAGCCTTGAACTGGACGTCGGGCTGCACCGGGGCGGCTTTAACGATATCGAGGCCAGCGCCGCCGCGGTACGCAGCATTCTGGCCAACCCGGAGCACCTGTCCCTGGCGGGCTACATGGGCTACGAGCCCCACCTGACCGGCGTTGCCGACAGCTTCGAACACCCGGCCATGCAGGCCGTCATGCAGACCTACGAAGCACACCTGGCTCAGGCGAAAGGTCAGGGCGTTGATCTCGGCAAGCTGACTCTGAACGGGGCGGGCAGCCACACGGTCAAGCTGTACCGGAACGACCGGCTATTGAACGACCTGTCCGCAGGGTCTGCAATCGTTCAGCCGTCGGACTTCGATACGCAGCATCTGGCGGACCATCAACCGGCGCTGTTTATCGCAGCACCGGTGCTCAAGCGCTACGAGCAGCTGCGCCTGCCCGGAGACAACGGCATGATGGAGCGCCTGTTGCCGCTGTGGGACCCCAACACCGCGCAGCTCTACTTTATCTACGGGGGCTACTGGAAGGCGAAGCCGGTGTCTCCCGCCGGCCTGCAGGATTGGCTGTATCACAGCACTAACCAGCAACCGCTGCTGGCGTCCCGATCCGTTGATCTGACCGTAGACGACTACCTGTTCCTGCGACCGACCCAGAGCGAGCATGTCATGCTTCAGTTCGGAGACCTGTTGGCCCTGCAGGACGGCGAGTGGGTCGGCCAATGGCCCGTGTTTTCGCAGAGCAGCTGAGCCGCAGGAGATCAACCCGATGCGCCTCCTTTCCTTCGACTTCCGCTGCTGTGCCGTGGGGCTGATGTTCTTGCTGCTTGCCGCTTGCTCTGCACCTCAGAGGTCGCCTGAGGCGACCGCCAGCGAGGCACCAGCGCCTGCGACCGCTGTGCCGTCTGAGCGAGTGATGCAGCGCTGGTCGGCCAGCTGCGCGCTGTGCCATGCCAGCGGCGTCGCGGGCGCGCCGAGGGTCGACGACACGGCCGCCTGGCAGCCCAGACTGGCCAAGGGCCGGGCGGCACTGCTGCGCCATACCGTCGAAGGCTACAACCGCATGCCGCCCCTGGGGTACTGCATGTCCTGCGAAGCGGACGATTTCGTGTCGATGATCGAGTTCATGGCGGGCCTGGCCCAGGGGGAATTGGAGTGAACCGACTGACGCGCCGAAGCCTGCTGCTGGGATCTGCGGCGACCCTTGTGCCCTGGCAGCTGTCCGCTGCGACCCCAGCGCCTGGCCCGGTTCTGCCCTGGCGCAACTGGTCGGGCGCGCTCCGGTGCCAGCCCGCGGCCCGTTTTGCGCCGGACTCAGAAGACGAGCTGGCGTCGTTCCTGGCGGGGAGCAGTGGCCTGCTGCGCCCGGTCGGGTCCGGGCACTCCTTCAGCCCCCTGGTTCCAACGGACGGCCATCTGGTGGTGATCGATCAGCTTGCGGGCATGGCGTCCTTTGACGCGCCATCGGGGCAGGTGACCTTTGGTGCCGGCACGCGCTTGAGCGATGTTGGTCCCGCATTGCTGCGGCAGGGACGTGCCCTGGACAACCTGCCTGATATCGATCGGCAGACGCTTGCCGGCGCGATCGCCACGGCGACGCACGGCACCGGGCTAAAGCTGCGTTGCCTGTCCCATGATGTCATCGCGATGCGTCTGGTGACGCCGGACGGTGCGGTCCGAGCGCTGAGCCGAGACTCCGAGCCTGAGCTGTTCGACGCGGCGCGGGTCAGCCTCGGCGCGCTCGGAATCGTCACGCAGGTGACCTTGAGAACGAGGCCCCGCTATCGGCTGCGGGCCCTGACCCGGGTCGCAACGATGGACGAGGCGCTGGACGGCTTTCTCGAGCAGGCCGCGCAGCATCGTCACTATGAGCTGTTTCCCTTTGTGCACTCTGACTACAGCATGACCCTTGCGATTGACGAAACCGATGCTCCCATCCATAACCCGCCGGAAAGCCCGGAAGAGGAAGCCGCCTTTGGCAACCTGCTCGCGGCGCTGGAGAGCGTGCCGATTCCCGAACGCAAGGCGATGATCAACGGGCTGATCTCGCAGTCCGAGCCCGCTGAGGCGGTGGATGAATCGCACCGGATTTTGACCAACATCCGGAACGATCGCTTTAACGAGATGGAGTACGCCGTGGAGCTGGCGGCGGGCCCGGATTGCGTGCGCGAAGTGCTGCGCACCATCGAGAAAGAACAGATTGATGTTGGCTTTCCGCTCGAGGTGCGAACTGTCGCAGGCGACGACAGCTGGCTGAGTATGAGCAGCGGCAGCGATGCCCACGTCGCGATCTCAATTCATCGTCAGGCCGGTCGAGACTATCGCCCGTACTTCGCCCGAATAGAACGCATTTTTCGCGACTACGGGGGCCGGCCGCACTGGGGCAAGGTGCACTCCCTCGGGGCAAAGGAACTGTCAGCCTTGTACCCGCACTTTCGGGACTTTCAGGCGCTAAGAGCGGAGATCGACCCGCAGGGCCGAATGTTGAATCCGCACCTGCGGCGTTTGTTTGCCGGCTAGGCGCGCAGCGCCAGCTTGCCCCCAGTGTTCTTGTCAGGGACGCTGTGCGTCGCCGCAAAGCGCGAGTCCTGAGGGGCGCGGTCGTCTGCGTCTGTGCCGGCAGCGATGCCGCTGACGGGGCGGCAGATCACGAGAATCCCCAGCAGGGAACCGTTCGCTGCATACCAGGGGTGCTTGTCCGTGCAGTACTGCGCCTTCTTGCCGGGACTGACTTCAATGGGCTCGATGATTCCCAGCTTGGCTTTGCCGCTGTCGATGACCTCCAGGTCGTCCCGGTAGTAGGCGTCGGCTTCGTCCGGATGCGTGTCCTTTGACGGCCGATTCTCAAGCGCTCGCCGGTCAAGGGCGCGCAGGTTTGCCACGGCCAGATTGACTCGCAGGTGGTTGTTGCGCTTGTCCTTGAGAAATACCAGGTGAGGGAGTTGGTCGAACACATTCGCGAACAGCGGATCGATGCTCGCGATATCAGCCTCTGAGAGGCGGTCGTCGTTCTCCGTCGGCGCCTGCTGCAGCCCGGACACGTTGTCGCTGGCCGGGAACAACAGGTTGAAGCGCGCCCCAGCGCCACTGCTCTCAACGGCGATTTCTCCGCCGTGGGACCGGGCCGTGTGGGCAACGCTGGCAAGACCCAGGCCACTGCCACCGGTCTTGGTGGTGATGTGCGCATCGAACAGCCGGTCGCGCAACACTTCGGGAATCCCGGTGCCGTCATCGGCGACGCTGACTCCGGCCAGGGTACGATCGCCGCGCTGATCCCGAAAGACCCGGACCTGTACCTGGCTTCGCGCCGCTTCGGCGCCGTTGACGATGAGGTTGATGACGGCCTGTCGCAGTCGCTCTGGATCGCCCATGACGACCGGGGCATCCGGTCCGGGGTCCAGTACCAGCTTGATGCCCGGATCGGCGATCGCCTGGGCGTGGCGCAGGGCCTGCGAGGCCAGATCGCATAGATTCACCGGCTGCAACGCGACGGTCTGCCCGCGGACCTCCTGCAGCAAGCTGCGACACTGTCCCTGTGCCTGCTCCGTGCTCTCAAGCGCCATCTGCAACGCCCGGGCCCGATGCGTCGCAGACATGGATGGGTCCTCAGCCAGTTCCAGGGCCCCTCGAATCACCGTGAGGTGGTTGTTGAAATCGTGCGCGACCGTGCCGGCGAGCGTGCCCAGCTTCTCGCGCTTGCCGGCGAGGAGCGACAGGGCCTCGGCCTTTCGACGCTGCACAGACTCTCGGCGCAGCGCTGCCCGGGTGTTCTGGGTTTCCTCCCAAACAGCGATCCGGTTGCGGTGTATCGCAATGCCGATGGCCCAGATCACCGCGCAGGTCAGCAGGCCTGAGTGCCAGCCGCTCAGCGCGTGCAGTGCCGGCAGGGCGGCGAGCAGCATCATCGCGCCGCCCAGCTGGGTCGCCAGCAGGTAGCGGCGATCGGCGATCAGAAAAAGGGCGGCAGCATTCAGGATCGCGAAATGCGTGAGGTTGCTGTCGCGCTGATAGACGGCGATGCCGATCATGATGATGCCGGCGAAGTAGAGGTAGGCGAGCAGGGCCCATCGGTTTGGGCGCCGGGGGGCGCGGCGTATTCCAGCCACGGCGAGAGCCGCAACGGCAGCATTGAGGCAGACCCACAGGGCCAGCATCGGCACGGGTGCGATGAGCAGGTGCTGGCCCAGGTCTGCAAGGGTGGCGCCGACAGCCCCGAACAGGACGGTCAGCGGCAATTGCTCGCCGAGCTGCTTGCGGCCAAGGGCCAGTGCGCCCCTGGATACGCCCCATAGTCTGGCCGTACGCTGATTCACAGTCGTTTGCTCTGCCTGGAATGGCGCCGGGGATTATGGCACAGCGGCCTTGCCGGTGGGGGCTCAGCCCCGGAGCAGGCGACTGAGGTCGCCCACGACGTGCCGGACGTTCTCCTGCCTGCGGGTATAGCCACCGCTGTCCATGTGCTCGAGCACATCGATCGCCAGATTGCGGCCCAGGCCTGAGGCGTCGCGAAAGGCCCGCACGGTGAATGGGCCGCTGTCTTCGCTGAGCCGGCGTGCGAGCTCGGCGAGTTGCTTGAACTGGTCCGGCAGCAGGAGCCGGTTGTCGCCAAAGCGAAGCAGCGCGCCCTTGGTCACCAGCGGCCCGATCTGCCGTCGAAGCTGGTCAGCCGGCAAGCCGATTTCCTTGCCCAGATCACCCAGGCTCGGTGGCGGCATTATCGCCAGGCCCGGCTTGAGCTTGTCGAGCAACGCAGCCTCGGCCGGCGCGAGTACCGTGGCCGTCTGCGCCAGCTGAAACTGGTCGCCGGAACGTTGCAGCGCGCCGTCAGCAACCAGGTACTGCAGGACCGCGGCGCGAAGCGGCGCGCTTGCATCCGGGCAGAGCTCGGCGGCCGAGATCCGGCCCGTGGCCTGGGAACTGCCCAGGTGCTTCACGATGCCTTGGGCCTGCGCCAGCGCTGCTGCCCACCGAGCCTTGGCAACCGCGAGACCGGCCGGCAACCGGTGCAGTTCGCCGTCCTGGGCCAGGGCGTCGACAGCGGTCGCCGCCAGGTCGAAGTCTTGCGCCAGCCGCGTCAGGTTGACCACACTGCTGCTCAGCTCTGTTGCCAGGGCCTGCGCCGCATGCCTGGCCTGGGCTCGATGCCCAAGCCAGTCGATGTGCGCGGCCGAACGCCGTTTCAGCTCAGATCGGCTGACCGACAGCACCGTGCCGCCGCCGATGGTGTCGTCCAGCCCGTGCTCGCGCAGGATCAGCCGGTCGCCGTGGGCGGCCAGCAGCGGCGCGTCGCAAAGCAACTCCGCCAGCACTGACTGGCCCTCGTTCTCAAGACCCTCGACGTCGATCAGCGCCAGCCGGGCTTCGACGTGCGTGGTGCCGTGGTAGACGTGGACGCGTTGCCAGGCCTTCAGCTTGCCCCGGTAGCCCGGTCGGCGCTGCAGGGTGATATGCACGTTCTGGGTCCCGGCGCCGGTACCGCCGTGCAGCCAGTGGCCGCGCTGAATCTGCGAGCGCTCGATGCCGCTCAGGTTCACGGCGATCCGATCGCCGACGCCGGCACGCTTGGCCTTGTGATCGTTCGCCCGCAGGCTGCGGACTCGAACGCTCTGGCCGCCGGGAAACAAACGCAGTTCGTCGTCGATGGCAAGCTCGCCCGCGACCAGCATGCCGGTGGCAACGGTACCGACTCCTTTGAGCGAAAAAGCGCGGTCTACGGCAAAGCGAGCGTGTACATCTTTGTTCGTCTGCGGGTCAGCATGCGCCGCGCTCAGCGTCTCGAGGGCATCTCTGAGCGCCGGCACACCCGCGCCGGTCAGCGCGGAGACGCGGTGGCAGCAGGCCTCGGCCAGAAAGCTCCCCTGGCACAGCTCGCGGATTTGCGCTTCCACAGCGTCGATACGCGCTGACTCAACCCGATCCACTTTGTTGATCGCAATGACCCCGCGCTCAATGCCGAGCAGCGTCATGATGGCCAGGTGTTCCTGCGTCTGCGGCATCACACCGTCGTCGGCTGCAACCACCAGCAGAGCCACCTGGGACCGGTTGATGCCAGCCACCATGTTGTGCACAAAACGCTCGTGTCCTGGTACGTCAACGAACCCCAGGGCCGGACCGGTATCGCGCGGCTGATAGGCAAAGCCAAGATCGATGGTCAGGCCCCGGGCCTGCTCCTGTGGCAGCCGGTCGGTGTTGATGCCCGTGAGCGCCTGGATCAGCGCGGTCTTGCCGTGATCGACATGGCCGGCGAGGGCGATGATCATGGCGCCGCGTCCCGCAGTTGCGCCGCCAGCGCCGCGATGGGGTCCGCGCCGCGCAGGTCGAGCCACAAGGCGTCCTGCTGCAGCCGGGCAATCACGGGTGTGGGCAGTGCCCGGAGGGCAGCCTGCCGGTCTGTGAGGACCCGGCTCTTGGGGTGGGTCAGGCGCAACGCGATGCTCGGCAAGCGGCTGCTGGGCAGAGCACCACTGCCCACCTGGCATTCGCTGGCAACGAGAGCGACCGTGCATTCCGGGGCCCAGGCCTGCAGGGCTGGCAACAGCGTTTCGCCGCGGCTGCGAAGCGTCTGTTCGTCCAGGCTGAACATTCGAAAAATCGGCAGCGTCCGGGCAATCTGCTCCGGGTCCTCATAGCAGGCCAGCACGTGGTCCAGCAGTGTCAATGCGACCTTGTCGAGCCGCAGCGCACGTTTGAGCGGGTTGGCATCGAGCTGTCGGATGAGCGCTGCGTCGCCGACGATAAAGCCGGCCTGGGGACCGCCGAGCAGCTTGTCGCCGGAAAACAGCACGAGATTGGCGCCGGCGCGCAAAGACTGCCCGGGCAGAGGCTCTGCGGGCAGGCCGAAGCGCGTTAAGTCGAGCAACGCACCGCTGCCCAGGTCTTCGCACAGGGGCAAGCCGTGTTCGGTTGCCAGGGCAGCCAGGGCGCCAAGCGTTACAGTGCTGGTAAAGCCCTCCACGGCGTAGTTGCTGGGATGCACCTTGAGCAGCATGGCCGTGTCGGCGCCGATGGCGCTGGCGTAATCCCGTTCGTGGGTGCGGTTGGTGGTCCCCACTTCGCGCAGCACGCAGCCGGCTTGCCGCATGAGATCGGGCAGCCGAAAGCTGCCGCCGATCTCGATCAGTTCGCCCCGCGATACGGGTACTTCCCGGCCCAGCGCGAGCGTGTTCAGGACCAGTACCAGAGCGGCTGCGGTGTTGTTGACGACCGTTGCTGCCTCGGCGCCGGTGAGCGTGCAGATACGATCGGTCACTGTTCGTTCCCGGTACCCGCGCTTGCCCGAGCGTAGATCGAATTCCAGGTTGGTTGCGCCGGTAACAAGTGGCTTCACGGCATCCCAGCTGGCTTCGGGCAGCGGCGACCGGCCCAGGTTGGTGTGAATGAGGGTGCCGGTCAGGTTGTAGACTGCCTGATAGCCCCGGCCTTGCAGCGCTTGCTGCAACGGCTCGGCGTAGGCGTCCGGGTGTGCGAGCCACGGGGGCGGTGACGGGGCACTCCGGCCTCCGGCCTGCAGTGCCTGTATCGCCGCCTTGACCCGGGTACGGCCGTGGGCCGCGCACAGGGCCTCAACTTCCGGCGCTGACAGGACGCGATCCACTGCGGCAATCGGACTTCCCGGGCGAGCCGCGACCTTTGATTGATGATTCGATCTAGATTCAGTCAATTGATAGATAATTCCGATTAGTCGTAACCGATTAAACCGATTAACGTCTCTATCAATTCGATTGAAACGCTTTTTTCGATGGAGTCGATGGCAACGCCAGACAGCGACCGCGACCTCAAGGGCCGACCCAAGGGGCGCAAGCACACCGAGCTTTCATTATGAGCCAGTCCACAGACCGAACGCATCTCACCCCGAACGAAGTCGCTGCCCTGTTCAGCGTTTCGCCGGTCACGGTTCGCCAGTGGTCGCAGAAAGGGCTGCTCGAAGCCGAAACGACCGCCGGCGGGCACCGGCGCTACAGCCGGGATGCGCTGGTGCGCTTTGCCGCCAGCCGGGGCATGCGCTCGCCCTTCGCAGCGCAGGAGCGGCTGCTGGTCGTCGACGACAACCGTCAGTTCAACGATTTTTTGCGGGTGCTGTTTGAGACCGAATGCGAAGGCATCGAAGTCGCGAGCGCTTATGACGGCTTTGAAGCCGGTCGGCTGGTGCAGCAGTTTGAGCCCCGGGTGGTGCTGCTCGACATCATGATGCCCGGCCTCGACGGCATCGAGGTCTGTGAGCGGCTCAAAGCCGACCCGCTGACCAACCAGATTCGGGTGATCGGCATGACCGGTCACTACAGCGACGAGCTCGCCCACCGGATGAACGCCGCAGGGGCGGAAACCCTGCTCAAGAAACCCTTTGATTCGGAGCAGGTGCTGGCCTTGAGCGGGTTCGCCCGCGTGGGCAGCGCCGCGCCAAACCCCAGCGCCAACTCGATCTGAACCGCGCCATGTCAGAAAGGACAACCGATATGCATGCACAGGCAGCCACGACGACCTCGAAAACCCCGGCGAAAGCGCTGGCAAAGCCGTTGGCGAAGCCGCTGCCCAAGGCGGTGACGCAGCGGCGGAGCATCTCGGAGACCGGCGACGCCACCGATATGTACCTGGCGGAGATCGGCGCTGCGAGCCTGCTGACGGCCGACGAGGAAAAAGCCCTGGCGACCCTGGTCCAGAACGGCGATATGGCGGCGCGCGGCAAAATGATCGAGGCCAACCTGCGACTGGTCGTGAAGATTGCGCGCAAGTACCTGAACCGGGGCTTGCCCCTGCTGGACCTGATCGAAGAGGGCAATCTTGGCCTGATCCGCGCCGTCGAAAAATTTGATCCGAAGAAAGGCTTTCGCTTTTCGACCTACGCCACCTGGTGGATTCGCCAGGCGGTCGAGCGCGGGCTCATGAATCAGGCCAAGACGATTCGCTTGCCGATTCATATCGCCAAAGAACTGAACACGCACCTGCGCGCCGCGCGGGAGCTGTCGCAAAAGCTGGATCACGAACCGACGCCGGAAGAAATCGCCACGCTGCTCGACAAGCCGGTGGAAGGCGTGCGCGATTTGCTGGAGCTGGCCGACGGCATTCACTGCACGGAGATCAGCGCCCTGGAGCCGGAGCGGGGCGCCTGGGACGTGGTCGAAGACGAAAACACGCTGGATCCCTGGCAGATGCTGCAGTCGGACCAGCTGCACGATCATCTCGGCACCTGGCTCGATTCGTTGCCGGAAAAGTCCCTGGAAGTTGTGTTGCGGCGTTTCGGCCTGCGAGGGCACGATGTGGCGACCCTGGAAGAAGTGGGCAAGGCGATTGGCCTGACCCGGGAGCGGGTGCGGCAGATTCAGGTTGAAGCGCTGAAGACCCTGCGCGCCATGATGGCCGAAGAAGGGTTTTCAAAAGAGGCCGTGATCGTCTAAAACCCCAGGCTCCAACTGCTTTCGGAGCCATCGTGAGTGAATCCAATTCTGACGCCGGGCCAGCTTTGTCCCGGCGTCTCGCTTTTGTCGGTCTGGGGGTCATGGGTGCTCCGATGGCCGGTCATCTGATCGCGGCCGGGCATCAGGTCACGGTTTACAACCGCACGCCGGGTCGCGCGGAGCAATGGCGCAGCACCCTGCCGGCCGAACAGCGGGCCCGAGCCGCGATTGCGGCGACGCCGGCGGCAGCGGCGGAACAGGCCGAGATCGTCTGTCTGTGTGTGGGCAATGACGACGATGTCCGCGCGGTGACCCTCGGCGCCGGCGGTGTCCTCGAAACGCTGGATCCAGGCGGGCTGCTGATCGACCACACGACCGCGTCAGCAGAGCTGGCGGTCGAGCTCGATCGCGCGGCGGCAGCGGTCGGCATTGGCTTCGTCGACGCCCCCGTGTCCGGCGGCCAGGCCGGGGCGCAAGCGGGCCGGCTGACGATCATGTGTGGCGGTGCGACGGAACACTTTGGGCGCGCCGTGCCCGTGCTGGGTGCCTACGGCGAGCGGGTTCGGCGCATGGGCAGTGTCGGTGCCGGCCAGCTCTGCAAAATGGTGAATCAGGTGTGCATCGCCGGGCTGCTGCAGGGGCTTGCTGAAGGCGTGCAGTTTGCCGAGAAAGCCGGCCTGGACCTGGCTTCGGTCATCGACGTGATCGGGGCGGGTGCTGCTCAGTCCTGGCAACTCGACAACCGGGCGCAAACCATGCATGAGCGGCGCTTCGATTTCGGCTTTGCCGTGGACTGGATGCGCAAGGACCTGGGAATTGCCCTTGCGGCTGCGAAGGCCAACGGTGCTGCGCTGCCGGTGACGGCACTGGTGGACCAGTTTTACGGCGATCTGCAGCAGCGCGGCGGGGGCCGCGATGACACGTCCAGCCTGGTGCGGCGGTTCGACCCGCCGGCGACTTAGCGTTTAGCCAGCGGCACGTAGTCACGCGACTGCGCGCCCATGTAGAGCTGGCGCGGGCGGCCGATTTTGTAGGGCGCGCTGATCATCTCGTTCCACTGAGCGATCCAGCCCGGCGTGCGACCGGTGGCGAAGATCACTGTAAACAGGTCCTTGGGGATGCCGATCGCAGACAAGATGATGCCGGAGTAGAAGTCGACGTTCGGGTACAGCTTGCGCTCGACGAAGTACTCGTCCTCGAGCGCGATCTGTTCCAGGCGCTGCGCCATTTTGAGCATGGGGCTGTCGTCCACGCCCAGCTCTTCGAGCACTTCCTTGCAGGTCTGCTGCATGACCTTGGCTCGAGGGTCGTAGTTTTTGTAAACCCGGTGACCGAAGCCCATCAGGCGGAATGGATCGTCCTTGTCCTTTGCCTTCTTGACGAACTTGTCGATGTTCTTGGGATCGCCAATCTCGTCGAGCATGTTCAGCACGGCTTCGTTGGCGCCGCCATGCGACGGGCCCCATAGCGCCGCAATGCCGGACGCCACGCAGGCGAACGGGTTGGCACCGGTCGACCCGGCCAGGCGGACCGTCGAGGTCGACGCGTTCTGCTCGTGATCGGC
>CAZXIJ010000006.1:76551-133848 GCA_964640725.1 uncultured Pseudomonadales bacterium
TCAGACTGGGCAGCGAGCTGATCGATCGGGTAGCCGCGGTGCAGCAAAATGCCCTGATCGCCATCGATGTAGGTAATATCGGAATCGCAGGCTGCGGTGGAGACAAAGCCCGGGTCATAGGTGAAGTAGCCCTTGGACACCAGCGAGCTGACGTCCACCACAGGTGGGCCCTCGGCAGCTTCATACACTGGCAGCTCAAATTCGCGATCGTCGCCTTCAATCGTCAGCTTCGCCGTACGCTTCGACTCGTGCCCCATCTATCTTCCCTCTATACCTTCTTGGGGTCCTGGCACTCCGACAATCGGGCGCTGCGCGGGCAGACGCCGTCAGAACTCTGACGCGCGAGGACCAATATTCTTCAGCAGCTGATGCCTGTTCTGGCGGTCGAGGGCGTGATCAGGCCTTCGTTCGTCGCCGGGGGGCTCCGCTCGCTTCATTTTGGTGCGTAGTGACGCAGCCAGAGCGGCGAAAGCCGGGCACAACCTCACCCCGGGGGCTCGATTTGCAGCGTGGTTGGAGCCTAGGGTTGACCCTCATCGATGTCAATTGATCTCGCCCGGATCGGCGTCCTGGCGCACCTTTGTCCCATGACGAAGACGACGGGTGTGGCCAGGCCGCACCATTGGACCGGGCTGTGACCGGCCGCATGCCGCTTTCGTAGCATTCCCGCGTTTCCCCGATTAGAATCTCGCCGCCCGAACGCGCCGGAAATGAACGCGTTGCCGTGGTTACCTGAGACTCATTCGCGTTGTGTGGGCGGGTCCAGGGCATCGGCATCGCCGGTGGGCTTCGAAACGACGAATCCAGCATGAAGAGTTCTGCATGAAGAGTAACCGCCCGGTTTACCTGAATATATTCCACTTCGCCTGGCCCTTTGCGGCGATGGCCTCGATCACCCACCGGCTAACGGGGGCATTCCTGTTTTTCGCACTCCTGGCGCTGCTCTACCTGCTGGATCTGGCGCTCACATCGCCGGCCGGCTTCGAGGAAGCCCGGGCAATGCTCGCTGCGCCCCTGAGCAAGCTGGGGTTGCTGGTGCTGCTGGCCGCGCTGACCTATCACCTGGTCGCGGGGCTGAAGCACATGCTGCTCGATTTTCACATCGGAGATACCGTCGAAGCGGCTAAATACGAGTCGATCGCGGTGTTTGTGATTACCGGCGTCATCGTCGTCGCCCTGGGAGTTTGGCTATGGTAACCAACGTCACCAGCCTGACCCGTTCAGGCCTGTCAGATTTTGTGGTGCAGCGGGTCAGCGCGGCGATTCTCGCGCTCTACACGCTGTGTGTTCTGGGGTTCTTCCTGGTGACCGGCGACGTCACTCACGAGGTGCTGGTGCGCTACTTTACGAGCACGTCCATGCAGCTGTTCAGCACGCTGGCGGTGCTGGCGCTGGCGGCGCACGCCTGGATCGGCATGTGGACCATCGGCACCGATTACCTGCGCGAGGCGCATGTGGGCGGCAGCGCAACGACGCTGCGGCTGCTGTTTCAGGCGGTGTGCCTGCTGGTGATCTTTATCTACATCGCCTGGGCACTGCAGGTCATCTGGCGCTAGACGCCGATTGAGAGAATTCGACAGGACGTATTGAGTCATGGCTAGAATCAGAAAAATGGAGTTCGACGGGGTGATCGTTGGCGGCGGTGGTGCCGGCATGCGCGCCTCGCTGCAGCTGGCCCAAAGCGGGCTGAAGACCGCCGTCATTACCAAGGTATTCCCGACCCGTTCCCACACGGTGTCTGCCCAGGGCGGTATCACCTGCGCAATCGCCAGCGATGATCCCGATGACGATTGGCGCTGGCACATGTACGACACCGTCAAAGGCTCCGACTACATCGGCGACCAGGACGCGATCGAGTACATGTGTAGCGAAGGCCCGCAGGCGGTTTTCGAGCTCGAGCACATGGGGCTGCCGTTCTCGCGCACTGAAGCTGGCCGGATTTACCAGCGGCCCTTCGGCGGGCAGAGCAAGGATTTCGGCAAGGGCGGGCAGGCGGCCCGGACCTGCGCGGCGGCTGACCGCACGGGCCATGCGCTGCTGCACACGCTGTATCAGGCGAACGTTCGCGCCAACACGACCTTCCTGAACGAGTGGTTCGCCGTCGATCTGGTGAAAAACCAGGACGGCGTCGTGGTCGGCGTCGTGGCCATCGAGGTCGAAACCGGCGAGGTCTGCTATATCAGCTCCAAGGCGACGGTCTTCGCCACCGGCGGCGCCGGGCGCATCTACGCCAGCACCACCAATGCCCTGATGAACACCGGTGACGGTATCGGCATGTCCCTGCGCGCCGGCTTCCCGGTGCAGGACATGGAAATGTGGCAGTTCCATCCCACCGGCATCCACGGTGCCGGCACCCTCGTCACCGAAGGCTGCCGGGGCGAGGGCGGGTACCTCATCAACAAGGACGGCGAGCGCTTCATGGAGCGGTACGCGCCGACCGCCAAGGACCTCGCAGGGCGCGACGTTGTGGCACGCTCCATGGTCATCGAGATCCTTGAGGGACGCGGCTGCGGGCCGGACGGCGACCATGTCATGCTGAAGCTCGACCACCTGGGCGAAGAGGTACTGAACAGCCGTCTGCCCGGGATTCTCGAGCTATCCCGCACCTTCGCCCACGCGGACCCCGTAAAGGAACCCATTCCCGTTGTGCCGACCTGCCATTACATGATGGGCGGCATCCCGACCGGGGTCACGGGCCAGGCCATCACGCAGGACGCCAACGGCACCGATGGGCTGATCGAGGGCTTCTACGCGGCCGGCGAAGCGGCCTGTGTCTCTGTGCACGGCGCCAACCGCCTGGGCGGCAACTCGCTGCTGGACCTGGTGGTCTTTGGGCGCGCGGCCGGATTGCACATCGAAGAAGTGATGCGTCAGGGCGTTGAGTTCCGGGATGCCTCGGATTCCGATATTGAGGGTGCCATGGCCCGTCTGGCTCGCTGGAACGAGTCCGCCGGGGGCGAGTCCGTATCGGCGCTCAAGAAAGAGCTGCAGACCACCATGCAGAACAGCTTTGGCGTGTTCCGCACGGAAGAACATATGGTGACGGGCGTTGCCAAGCTTGCGGAGCTGCGCGAACGCATCGGCAACGCGCATCTGGCAGACAAGTCAAACGCCTTCAATACGGCGCGTCTGGAAGCGCTGGAACTCGACAACCTGCTCGAGGTAGCGGAAGCCACTGCGATCGCAGCAGAAGTCCGCAAGGAAAGCCGCGGGGCCCACGCGCGCGACGACTACCAGACCCGGGACGATGAGAACTGGCTGTGCCACAGCATGTACTTCCCCGAAGAAAAGCGCGTCGGCAAGCGTGACGTGAACTTCGAGCCGGCAACGGTCGATACCTTTCAACCCATGGAACGGAAGTACTAGGACAGTTCGCTATGCAAGTCAGCGTCTATCGCTATAACCCGGATGCGGACAACGCTCCGAAGATGATCAACGTCAACGTCGACCTGCCGGAAGGCAAGGACCTGATGGTTCTCGACGTGCTCGAACTGATGAAGACCGAAGACCCTTCGCTCGCCTACCGCCGGTCCTGCCGGGAAGGCGTTTGCGGCAGCGACGGCATCAATATGAACGGCCGCAATGGGCTGGCCTGCATCACGCCGGTCTCGGAAGTGGCCAAGCGCGGCAAGCTGGTGCTGCGACCGCTCCCCGGCCTGCCGGTCATTCGAGACCTGGTGGTCGACATGACCCAGTTCTACAAGCAGTACGAGAAGATCGACCCGTATCTGCAAAATGACAAGCCAGCCCCGGCCCAGGAGCGGCTGCAGACTCCGGAAGATCGTGCCGAGCTGGATGGTCTGTACGAGTGCATTCTGTGCGCCTGCTGCTCCACCAGCTGCCCGTCCTTCTGGTGGAACCCCGACAAGTTCATCGGTCCCGCGGGCCTGCTCCAGGCCTACCGGTTCCTGGCTGACAGCCGGGACACTGCGACCGCCGAGCGGCTGTCGAAGCTCGACGATCCCTTCAGCGTATTCCGCTGCCGGGGCATCATGAACTGCGTCAGTGTTTGCCCGAAGGGCCTGAACCCCACCCGGGCCATCGGCAAGATCCGCACGATGCTGGTGCAGCAGGGCACCTGACAGCCCCGAGAGCGCCTCGGGCCCGGCGCGAACGCTTGCCAGGGCGTTCGGGACCGTGCGGAGTTCCCCGTTTTGGCGCTTTCCGGTCCGAAACCCGGTGTCCTGGGCCGTGCGCGTGCTGTGCGCGCTGCTAATCTTCTCTACAATGCGCCGCAGCGAATCGCGACAGGAAACGCGTTAATTCCATGGCAGAGACTGACTCTGGCCCCGAACAGGGCGCCAACGCCGAATCCTTCATGGAGCGCATGCTCCGCTCTTCCCATATGGCTGGGACCAACAGCGCCTATATTGAGGCGCTGTACGAGGCCTGGCTGGAAGACCCGGAGTCTGTGCCCGACCAGTGGCACGCCCAGTTTGAGGCCCTGCCGCGGGTCGAAGGGACCGCCGGGCACGATATCTCCCACACCGGGGTCATCGAGCATTTTGGGCGGTTGGGCCGCAATCGCCTGAAGGCACGCCCGGAGCGCGTCAGCACGCTCATCGAGAGCACCCACGAGCGCAAGCAAATGCGCGTCGTGGAGCTGATTTCCGCTTATCGGCACCGCGGCCACAAGAAGGCCAACCTCGACCCTTTGGGCATGATGGAGCGTCCGGCGATGCCGGTGCTGGATCTGGCCTACCACGGCCTGTCTGCCGCCGACCTCGATACCGTGTTTCAGACCCGGCCCTTCGTTTACGGCCAGGAGACAGCCAAGCTGTCGGATCTGATCGATGCCCTGGAGCAGACGTACTGCGGCAACATCGGCGCCGAGTACATGCACATTGTCGACGCCGCCGAGCAGCAATGGGTGCAGGACCGGCTGGAGCGGCCCCGGGGCCAGCCGGACTTCTCACCGGCAGAGCGCGGCACGATCCTCGAACGGCTCACTGCTGCCGAGGGCCTTGAAAAGTATCTTCAGGGTCGCTACCCGGGCACCAAGCGCTTTGGCCTGGAAGGCTGCGAGAGCCTGATTCCCATGCTGCACGAAACGCTGCGGCGCCTCGGCAGCCACGACGTGCTCGAGACCGTGATTGGCATGGCGCACCGCGGCCGGCTCAACGTGCTGGTCAATATCTTCGGCAAGAACCCCTGGGACCTGTTTGACGAGTTCGACGGCAAGACGCCGGAGGGCCAGCACGCCACCACTGGCGACGTGAAGTACCACCAGGGCTTCTCGAGCAACGTCATGACGGAAGGCGGCGAGATGCACCTTGCGTTGGCCTTCAATCCTTCGCACCTGGAGATTGTCGCGCCGGTGGTCGAAGGCTCCGTTCGGGCCCGGCAGGATCGCCGTCGCGACTACGACAACCAGCGCGTGGTGCCGATCATCATGCATGGCGATGCGGCATTCGCAGGCCAGGGCGTGGTCATGGAAACGTTCCAGATGTCACAGACCCGGGGCTTTCGCACCGGCGGCACGATCCACATCATTATCAATAACCAGATCGGCTTCACGACCCATCGGCAAATCGACGCGCGCAGCACCGAGTACTGCACCGAGGTTGCCAAAATGGTCCAGTCGCCCATCTTTCACGTCAATGCCGACGATCCAGAGGCGGTACTCTTTGTCGCGCAGCTGGCGGTCGACTACCGCATGCAGTTCCGCAAGGACGTGGTCATCGACCTCATCGGCTACCGGCGGCGCGGACACAACGAGGCCGAAGAGCCGGCCAAGACCCAGCCGCTCATGTACCAGAAGATTCGCAAGCACCCGACCACCTGGTCGCTGTACGTGGATCGCCTGGTTGCTGAAGACATCGTCAGCAAAGGTGGCGCGACGGAATTGGCGGAGCGCTATCGCTCGACCCTCGACAACGGCGGCAGCGTTGCGCTCAGCATCGTGCACGAGCCTGACACCAAGCTGTTCGTCGACTGGAATCCCTATCTGAATCACGAGTGGACGGCACCGGCTGACACGCGGGTGTCCAAGGCAAAGATCGCCGAGCTCACGAAGCACATGGAAGGCACGCCCGAGGACTTCGAGCTGCACCGGCAGGTCAAGAAGATCGTGGCCGACCGGCGCAAGATGGCCGCCGGCGAAGAGCCCGCCAACTGGGGCTTTGCCGAGATCATGGCCTACGCCAGCCTGCTCGAAGAAGGCCACCCGGTGCGGCTGACCGGGCAGGATGTCGGCGTTGGCACCTTCAGCCATCGTCATGCGTGCTACTTCGATCAGAAGACCGGCAACCGGCACATCCCGCTCAATCACCTGCGCGACGACACCACCTTCGACATTTACGATTCCTTGCTGTCGGAAGAGGCAGTGCTTGGTTTCGAATACGGCTACGCCACCACGGCGCCGAGCGCGCTGGTGATCTGGGAGGCCCAATTTGGCGATTTCGCGAACGGCGCTCAGGTCGTCATTGACCAGTTCATCAGCAGCGGCGAGGCCAAGTGGCAGCGGCTGTGCGGGCTGACCCTGCTCTTGCCGCACGGCTACGAAGGGGCAGGGCCCGAGCACTCCTCGGCGCGCCTGGAGCGCTTTTTGCAGCTCTGCGCCCAGCACAACATGCAGATTTGCGTGCCCACCACCCCAGCGCAGGTCTTCCATATGCTGCGTCGCCAGGCGATTCGCCCGACGCGGATTCCCCTGATCGCGCTGACGCCGAAGAGCCTGCTCCGGCACAAGCTCGCGGTGTCGACGCTGGATGAGTTCAGTGATGGCGGGTTCCAGTGCGTACTGCCGGAATTGGACGATATCGACCCGGCAGGGGTCACCCGCATGGTTCTGTGCAGCGGCAAGGTCTACTACGAGTTGCTGGAGCGCCGGCGGGAAGAAGGCGCGACGAACGTGGCGATCGTGCGCATGGAGCAGCTCTATCCGTTCCCGGAAGAGCAGCTGGCGGCAGTCCTCAAACCGTACACGGCGCTGGAGCAGACCGTGTGGTGCCAGGAAGAGCCGATGAATCAGGGCGCCTGGTATTCCAGCCAGCACCACATGCGCCGAGTCATTCTCGAGCACAAAGAAGATATCTACCTGGACTATGCTGGCCGGCCGCCCTTCGCGGCGCCTGCCGGTGGCTATGCGGGCACGCACAACGAGCGGCAAAGCCAGCTCGTGAACGATGCGCTGTTCGGTTAGCCCCTTCGATCAGTTATAAGGACAACTGCCTCCCATGGACATCAAAGCACCGCCGTTCCCCGAATCCATCAGCGAGGGAACCATTGCCGAGTGGCACAAGCAGCCGGGCGATGCCGTCGCTCGTGATGAGCTGCTGGTCGAGGTGGAGACCGACAAGGTCATTCTCGAAGTTTTGGCCCAGGCCGACGGCGTGCTGACCAAGATCATTGTGGACGCTGGCGAGACCGTCGAGTCAGAGACCGTGATCGGCGAGTTCACCGAGGGCGCCAGCGGCGCCTCGGACGCCGGCGCAGCGGCCAGCGCCCCCGAGCCTGCAACAGCATCTTCTGAGCCGGAAGAAGCAGAAGATGTTTCCGCCAGCCCCTCGGCCCGCAAGGCCGCCGAAGAAAAGGGTATCGATCTGGCGAGCGTAGCCGGCTCGGGCAAGGGCGGTCGCATTACCAAACAGGACGTGGTCGCCGCAGCAGAAGCCGGGCCTGCCGCGAGCGCTGCAGCACCGGTGGACGACGCCGACAGCACCCTCGGCAACGGTGAGCGCGTCGAGCGGCGGGTACCCATGACCCGGCTGCGGGCGAGCATCGCCAAACGGCTGGTCGAGGCGCAGCAAAACGCCGCGATGCTCACCACCTTTAACGAGGTGGACATGCAGCCGATTATGACCATGCGCAAACGCTATCAGAGCGATTTTCAGGCAACGCACAACGGCACCAAGCTGGGCTTCATGTCGTTCTTTGTGCGGGCCAGCGTCGAAGCGCTCAAAAAGTTCCCGGCGGTGAACGCCTCCATTGACGGCAACGATGTGGTCTACCATGGCTACTACGATATCGGTGTTGCCGTCAGCACCGATCGTGGGCTGGTGGTGCCGATCGTTCGGGACGCCGATGCGCTGAGCCTGGCGCAGGTGGAAGACCGCATCGGCGAGTACGGCGTCAAAGCCCGGGACGGCAAGCTCGGCATCGAAGAGATGACCGGCGGCACCTTTACGATCAGCAACGGCGGCATTTTCGGCTCCATGCTGTCGACCCCGATTCTCAACCCGCCGCAAACGGCGATCCTGGGCATGCACAAGATTCAGGAACGGCCGATGGTGGTGGACGGCGAGATCGTCATCCGGCCGATGATGTACCTGGCGTTGTCTTACGATCATCGTCTGATCGATGGCAAGGAGGCAGTCCAGTTCCTGGTTGCCATCAAGTCCCTGCTCGAAGATCCGGCCCGCATACTTCTGGAAATCTAGCTATGAAAGACAGTTACGACGTGATTGTGATCGGCGCGGGGCCCGCAGGCTATGCTGCTGCGATTCGCGCAGCGCAGCTTGGCCTGGCGACGGCCTGCATTGACAAACTTATCGGCAAGGACGGCAAGCCAGCCTTCGGCGGCACCTGTCTGAACTGGGGCTGCATTCCTTCGAAGACGCTGCTGGACGCCTCCCACAAGTTTCACGACGCGCAGCACGGGTTCAGCCATATCGGCATCAACGTCGGCAGTGTCGAAGCCGACGTGCCGAAGATGATCGAGCGCAAGGACGAGGTCGTTAAAGGACTCACGGGCGGGATCGCCGCGCTGTTCAAAGGCAACGGCGTGGACGGCCTGGCGGGCACCGGGCGTTTGCTGGCCGGACGCCAGGTTGAGTTCACGAGCCATGACGGCAAAGTCGCCACGCTTGCGGCAGAGCACGTCATTCTGGCGCCGGGCTCGGTGCCGGTAGAAATTCCGCCGACGCCGCTCACTGACGATGTCATCGTCGATTCCACCGGCGCGCTGGAGTTTCAGGCAGCCCCCAAGCGCCTGGGCGTGATCGGGGCCGGGGTGATCGGGCTGGAGCTGGGCAGCGTCTGGAACCGTCTGGGCAGCGAGGTTGTGGTGCTCGAAGCGCTGACCGATTTCCTGCCGATGGCGGACGACAAGATTGCCAAGGACGCGCTCAAGAGCTTTCGAAAGCAGGGTCTGGATATCCGGCTCGGCGCCCGGGTCACCGGATCCAAGGTGAAAGGCAAGGGCGCATCGCGCACCGTTGAAGTCACCTACGAGACCGACGACGGCGCCAAGACCGAGACCTTCGACAAGCTGATCGTCGCGGTGGGCCGCAAGCCCTACACGGAAGATCTGTTCGCAGCAGACAGCGGTGTCAAGCTGGACGAGCGCGGCTTCCTGATCGTCAACGAGACCTGCCAGACCGAAGCGGCCAACATCTACGCCATTGGCGACGTAGTGCGGGGCCCCATGCTGGCTCACAAGGGCACGGAAGAAGGTGTCATGGTTGCCGAGCGCATCGCCGGGCACAAACCGTTGGTCAACTACGACTGCGTACCGTCGGTCATCTACACGCTCCCGGAGGTGGCCTGGGTCGGCAAGACTGAGCAGGAACTGAAGGCCGAGGGCGTTGCGGTCAATGTCGGCAGCTTTCCCTTCGCCGCCAGTGGCCGGGCGATGGCCGCGAACCATACGGAAGGCAGCGTTAAAATCGTCGCCGATGCGGAGACGGACCGGATCCTGGGCGTGCATATCTTCGGGTCTCAGGCTTCTGAGCTGATTGCCCAGGCGGTGATTGCCATGGAATTTGATGGCAGCGCGGAAGATCTGGGCCTGACCATGTACGGCCATCCGACCCTGTCGGAGGCTGTGCACGAGGCCGCCCTGGGCGTCTCCGGACACGCGATCCACATGGTGAATCGCAAACGTCGCTAGCCGGGCCGGCCAATGACGAGCACACGACTTAACGTTTCAATAGAACCGACGGGACAGGTATGAACCTACACGAATATCAGGCCAAGAGCCTGTTCGCCGACTACGGATTGCCGGTATCCACCGGCTATGCGGTCGACACGGCGGATGAAGCGGTAGCAGCTGCGCAAAAGATTGGCGGTGACCGCTGGGTGGTCAAAGTTCAGGTCCACGCCGGCGGGCGCGGCAAGGCTGGCGGCGTTAAGCTGGCAGACACCCTGGACGAGGTGCGGGCCTTTGCCGATCAGTGGATTGGCAAGCGTCTCGTGACAATTCAGACGGACGCCGACGGCCAGCCGGTCAGCAAGATCTACGTCGAGAGCTGCACGGACATCGACCGCGAACTGTACCTGGGCGCGGTCATCGATCGCGGCACCCGACGGGTGGTGTTCATGGCCTCGACCGAGGGCGGCGTCGAGATCGAGAAGGTGGCGGAAGAGACGCCGGAGAAGATCCTGCGCGCGACCATCGACCCCTTCGTCGGCCCGCAGCCGTACCAGGGCCGGGAGCTCGGCTTCAAGCTGGGGCTGAACGACAAGCAGGTCAAACAGTTCGCGAACGTGTTCATGGGCCTTGCGAAGCTGTTCATGGAACGCGACTGCGCCTTGCTGGAAATCAACCCGCTGGTGGTCACCACCGCCGGCGACATCCATTGCCTGGATGCCAAGCTCACCATCGACGGCAATGCGCTGTACCGGCAAAAGCAGGTCGCGGCGATGGAAGATCCGAGCCAGGAAGACGAGCGCGAAGCACAGGCGGCTGAGTACAACCTCAACTACGTGGCGCTCGACGGCAACATCGGCTGTATGGTCAACGGTGCCGGGCTCGCCATGGGTACTATGGACCTGGTCAAGATTCACGGCGGCAACCCCGCCAACTTCCTGGATGTGGGCGGCGGCGCGACCAAGGAAGCGGTTTCCGAAGCGTTCAAAATCATCCTGTCTGACGACGCGGTGCAGGCCGTGCTGATCAACATCTTTGGCGGCATCGTCAGCTGCGCCACCATTGCCGACGGCATCATCGGCGCCGTGCAGGAGGTGGGCGTCGAGGTGCCAGTCGTGGTGCGCTTCGAGGGCAACAACTCCAAGCTCGGCAGCGAGCGCCTGGCCGAAAGCGGTCTCAACATCATCGCAGCAGACAGTCTGACGGACGCTGCCGAAAAAGCCGTTGCAGCCGCAGGAGGTCAGGCATGAGCGTCCTTATCGACAAGAACACCAAAGTGATCTGCCAGGGCTTTACCGGCTCTCAGGGCACGCTGCACAGCGAGCAGGCGATTGCCTACGGCACGCAGCTGGTCGGCGGCGTGACGCCGGGCAAAGGCGGCACCACGCACCTGAACCTGCCGGTCTTCGATACGGTGGCGGACGCGGTCGCGCAGACCGGGGCGACGGCCACGGTGATCTACGTACCAGCGCCGTTCTGCAAAGATTCCATCCTCGAGGCCCTGAACGCGGGGATCGAGCTCATCGTCTGCATCACTGAGGGCATTCCGACCCTGGACATGCTGGCGGTCAAGGCCAAGCTCGAGACCACCGGAGCCCGGTTGATCGGCCCCAACTGCCCGGGAGTGATTACCCCCGGCGAGTGCAAGATCGGCATCATGCCCGGCGACATTCACCTGCCCGGCAAGGTCGGGATCGTGTCCCGCTCGGGCACCCTGACCTACGAGGCGGTCAAGCAGACGACCGACCGCGGCTTTGGCCAGAGCACCTGTGTCGGCATCGGCGGCGACCCCATTCCGGGCAGCCATTTCAAAGATATACTGGCGCTTTTTGAAGCAGATCCGAAGACTGAGGCCATTGTGATGGTCGGCGAGATCGGCGGCACAGCGGAAGAAGAAGCCGCCGAGTTCATCAAGGCGCACGTCTCCAAGCCGGTGGTGAGCTACATCGCCGGGGTGACGGCCCCTGCGGGCAAGCGTATGGGACATGCCGGGGCGATTATCGCGGGCGGCAAAGGCACGGCCGACGAAAAGTTTGCTGCCCTGGGCGATGCCGGCGTGCGCACAGTGCGGAGCCTGGCTGAGATCGGCGACGCGCTGGCCGAGATCACCGGCTGGTAGACCCCGGATCCTGAGGCTGGGGGCCGGCCCCAGCCCGATCTGTTGCCCCCGGACCCTCCAGGGGCTTGAATCCTTCGCCAGCATGCCCATATAGCGGCCAGCGTTTAACCGGAAGGACCCTCGCATGGCCGAACCCCAGACCGCCGAGACTTTTGGCTTCCAGACGGAAGCCAAGCAGCTGCTGAAGCTGATGATTCACTCCCTGTACTCGAACCGGGAGATCTTCCTGCGGGAGCTCATCTCCAACGCATCGGACGCGATCGACAAGCTTCGCTTCCAGGCCGTGTCTGACGGCCAGGCCGGATCGGTGGAAGATGGTCTGATTCGCATCGATTTTGACCAGGAAGCCCGCACGCTGACCATCAGCGACAACGGCATCGGCATGACCCGGGACGAGGTCATTGCTAACCTGGGCACCATCGCTCGCAGCGGCACCGCCGAGTTCCTGTCGCAGCTCACGGGCGATCAAAAACAGGATTCTGCACTGATCGGCCAGTTCGGGGTTGGTTTCTACAGCGCCTTTATCGTTGCTGACGAAGTTGAGGTGGTGACCCGTGCTGCGGACGGACCGGCGACACGCTGGCGTTCCCGGGGCGAAGACGAGTTTCAGATCGAAGCTGCTGAACGGGAAGGGCGGGGCAGTGATGTGATCCTGCATCTGAAGGAAGACGCTGCCGAGTTTGCGGACAGCTACCGGCTGCGCAGCGTCGTGACCCGCTACTCGGACCACATCGGCGTGCCGGTGCAGATGCGCGCTGAGCCAGCGCCGGCCGGTGCGCAAGACGATGACGAAGCCCAAGAGGCAACCGCGGAGCTCCCGTGGGAGGCTGTCAACAGTGCCAAGGCGCTTTGGACCCGCCCCCGGAGCGATGTGAAGGACGATGAGTATCAGTCGTTCTACAAGCACCTGAGCCACGACTTCGAAGACCCGCTGTCCTGGAGCCACAACAGGGTAGAGGGCAAGCTCGAGTACACGAGTCTGCTGTACCTGCCCAAGCGCGCGCCCTTTGATATGTGGAATCGCGAAGCCCCCCGGGGCCTCAAGCTGTATGTGCAGCGCGTATTCATCATGGACGAGGCCGAGCAGTTCCTGCCTCTGTATCTGCGCTTCGTCAAAGGCGTGGTCGACTCGAATGATCTGCCCCTGAATGTGTCCCGGGAAATCCTGCAGCAGGACGAGCGGGTCACCAGTATCAAGAACGCGCTCACCAAGCGCGTGCTGACCATGCTCGACAAGCTGGGCAAAGACGATGCGGAGGCCTACCAGGGCTTCTGGGACGAGTTCGGCGAAGTTCTGAAGGAAGGCGCCGGCGAAGACTTTGCCAATCGCGAAGCGATCGCCGGGCTGCTGCGATTCAGCTCCAGCACCGCGGACAGCAATGTTCAGAGCCGCTCTCTCGCGGCCTACTGCGAATCCATGATCGATGGCCAGGACAAGATCTACTACCTGGTGGCCGACAGCTACGAGAACGCGAAGGACAGCCCGCACCTGGAAGTCTTTCGCGAGCGCGGGATCGAAGTGCTGCTCCTGCACGATCGCATCGACGAATGGATGATGGGCTCGCTCACGGAATTCGACGGCAAGCAGTTCCAGGACGTCATGCGCGGCGACCTGACATTGCCCGGCGAAGCAGCGGACGACAAGGACGAAGACAGCAAGGATGATGACCCGCTGACTGAGCGCATGAGCACCGCGCTGGGCGACCGGGTCGAAGCGGTGCGCGTCTCCAAGCGTCTCAAGGACTCGCCGGCCTGCCTGGTGCTGGAAGACAACGCCATGGGCGCGCAGATGCGCCGGATCATGGAGGCCAGCGGTCAGGCCATGCCCGAGAGCAAGCCGATCTTCGAGTACAACCCCGAGCACCAGCTGGTGCAGCGGCTGGATCAGGAAACCGACGAGGATCGCTTCTCGGACCTGCTGCTGGTGCTCTTCGATCAGGCCGCGCTCGCCGACGGCTCGACGCTCAAGGATTCAGCCGGTTACGTGAAACGGCTGAATCGATTGCTGCTGGAGCTGCTGGGAAGCTAGAGTGAGGCCCATGAAAGTGGGCATCATCGGCGGCGGCAACTTCGGTACCGCCATAGCGAACATCGTCGGGGGCAACGGCCACCCGACATCCCTGTGGATGCGTGACCCCGAGCAGGTGGCCGATACGCTCGCGCACGGCGAAAACCGGCGCTATCTGCCTGGCTTTCCCCTGGCGCCGTCCATCGCTGTGACCGGCGAGCTGGCCGAAGCCGCCAAGGGTAGTGAGCTGCTGTTTGTCAGCGTGCCGAGCAGCGCCTTCCGCAGCGTCAGCGAGGCGTTGGCCGCGCACCTGGAGCCGGAGGCTGGCCTGGTCAGCCTGACCAAAGGCATTGAGGGCGAAAGCTTCAAACTCATGAGCGACATCCTTCGGGAGGCTGCGCCCGGCCACCCGGTCGGCGCTCTGAGTGGTCCGAACCTGGCCAAGGAGATTGCGCAAGGGCAGTTCGCCGGGACTGTGATTGCGAGCCAAAGCGGCTGGCTCTGTCAGCAGGTGCAGCTGGCGCTCAAGAGCCCGACCCTGCGCGTCTACGCCAACAGCGATGTGTACGGCGTTGAGCTGGGCGGCGCACTGAAGAACATCTACGCCATCATCTGCGGGATCGCCAGCGCCATGGGTGTCGGCCAGAACACCGTGGGCATGCTGATTACCCGAGCGCTGGCGGAGATGGGGCGCCTGTCTGTGTCCCTGGGCGCGAGCCCGCTGACCTTTCTGGGCCTGGCTGGAGTCGGCGATCTGCTGGTGACCTGCACATCGCCGCTGAGCCGCAATTTCCAGCTTGGCGAGAAGCTGGGACAGGGCATGACCCTGGATCAGGCGGTCGAGTCCCTGGGCAAGCTGGCCGAGGGCGTCAACACCCTGCGGGTGGTGCGCGCTCAGAGCATCAAGCTGGGGGTTTACATGCCGCTGGTCGAGGGCCTGCACCAGATCGTCGACGAAGGACAGGATCTGGCGCAGGTGGTCGGCGCCCTCATGACCGGCGCAGAGGGCGAAGATGTCGCTTTCGTGCCGCCTTCCAAGTGGCCGGCCAGCGCCCCGGAGGGCGCGGCATGAGCGCGGTCATCACGCGGTGGCTTGCCGCGTTGCTGCTGGGCCTGCTGGCCAGCGCGCCGGCGAACAGTGCCACCCCAGAGGACGAGATCGCGCTCCCGGACCAGACGCTGCTGCCGCGATTTCCCGGGGCCTGGCTCGTTGACGGTCAGGAAGTCGAAGGTGGCCTGCAGACCCTCGCCCTCGGCCCGGTAGAGCGCAAGCGGCGCGAAGTGCGCATCGGCGATTCCCGGACCTTCCAGGGCGCGGTGAGTGTGCGGACCTATCAGCTGCCCCGATCCGTGACGCTGGACAAGCTGGAAGCCCACTACGCCCAGCTGCTGAGCGGTCAGATTCTGTACCAGTGCGCCGGCCGCGATTGCGGCCGCAGCAACGAGTGGGCGAACGCGATTTTCTCGACTTCGATTTTGTACGGTCCGGATGCCGATCAGCGTTATTTTGCGGCTCAGTTTGGCGATGAGCTGGTCGCCGTCTATCTGGTGCGTCGAGGCAATCGCCGTGTCTATGCCCATCACGTGATCTACCGGCCGCAGACGCCGGTCAATCTCGCGGCAATCCCCGATCGCCTGGGCGATCTGCGACGCCTGGGCCGTTACCGGGTGCCGCAGCTGTGGCCTGCGCCCGACGGATCCCTGACGGACGCGGAGCGGCAGTCCCTGCAGGCTCTGGGCATGCGACTTGTCGCCCTGGAGGTGCCGGCGCTCTACGTGGTGTGTCATCTGTATGCGCGGGATCGCCTGCCGGCGCCGGAAACCCGGCGCTCCCGGCAGCCCGAGCTGCGGGACGACAGCGCAGCCGTGGCGGCGCTTGTCACAGCCTCGCAGAAGTGTGCGCAGACCGCAGCGGATGCGCTGTCCCAACCTGGCGGCCCGCGTCTGGAAGCTTTCGGTGCCGGCCCTCTGGCGCCCAGCGGCGTAGGCGATGTGTCACGGCTGGTGCTTGTACTGCCGCGGATCGACTGAGAATTTGGCGGGCGCGATGACCCTGGAACAGGCGGTTCAGGCGACGGCGCAGAGCTTCGAGCAGGCGCAGCTGTACTACGGGCACGGCACTGCCAGTGCCTGGGACGAGGCCGTGGCACTGGTCCTGGCCGTCACCCAGGCCAGCGACGACCAGGCATCCCTGGGTCGAGTCCTCACGGCGATCGAAGCAGACCGAATTGCAGCGCTGGCGGAGCGGCGCATTGCGGACCGGGAGCCCCTGGCCTATCTGCTGGGCGAATGGCCCTACCTGGGGCTGCCTTTTTTCATTGAGCGGGGCGTGCTGGTGCCCCGGTCGCCCATCGCGTACTGGCTGGCGCAGCACAGTGATCGTTGGATCCCGGCGCCGCCGCGGCGGGTACTCGACCTGTGCACCGGGAGCGGGTGCATCGGCATCGTCACCGCCCTCGCTTATCCCGATGCACAGCTTTGGCTGACGGATCTTGACCCCGCGGCCCTGGCTTTGGCGCAGCGTAATGTGGCGCGCCATGGCCTTGCGGGTCGAACCCAGCTGCTGCAGATGGACGGTGTGGCCGCGCTGGCCGCCGTTCAGGGCTTTGACCTCGTGCTTTGCAATCCGCCCTATGTCAACGCCCGCGACATGGCGAGCCTGCCGCGGGAGTATCAGGCGGAGCCGGCGTTCGCGCTCGCAGCGGGCATGGACGGCCTCGACATCATGCTGCCGGTGCTGGATGCGCTGCCCGGCTTGCTCGCGCCGCACGGCCTGTTCCTTGGCGAGGTGGGGCATTCGGCTGCGGCTCTGCGTCGCGCCCGGCCTGAACTTCCCCTGCACTGGCTGGACGATGACGGGGCAGACGCGGGGCTGTTTGCGCTGCCCGGGCCGGCGCACGCTGCGCCTTCCTGACGGCGCACCCGCCCGGCAGCGCAACCTCGGCGCCAGCCCCGCGCTTGCGCCGCTCGCAGCCCCTTCGCATACTCCGCCGCCACTGCACAGAGCACTGGACGAGCGCATGGCGGGCAACAGTTTCGGACAGCTATTCCGCGTGTCGACCTTTGGCGAGAGCCATGGGCCGGCGCTGGGCGCGGTGGTGG
This sequence comes from uncultured Pseudomonadales bacterium, assembly GCA_964640725.1. GTDB lineage: Bacteria > Pseudomonadota > Gammaproteobacteria > Pseudomonadales > Azotimanducaceae > CALHVX01. Next base: position 93,592 of record CAZXIJ010000006.1, read on the forward strand.
ACGGCTGTCCCCCCGGCCTGCCGCTGTCGGCTGAAGATTTGCAGGTGGATCTGGACCGGCGTAAGCCAGGCCAGTCGCGCTACACCACGCAGCGCCGGGAGGCCGACGAGGTTGAGATTCTCTCCGGGGTTTTCGAGGGGCAAACCACCGGTACGTCTATCGGCTTGTTAGTTCGGAACACGGATCAGAAGAGCAAGGACTACGGGGCGATCAAGGATCAGTACCGTCCGGCCCATGCGGATTTTACCTACGACCGCAAGTACGGCATCCGCGATTACCGTGGCGGCGGCCGGTCCTCGGCTCGGGAAACCGTCATGCGGGTGGCTGCAGGCGCCATCGCGCGCAAGTATCTGGCGGCGGAGCACGGCGTGCGCATTGACGGTTACCTGTCGCAGATCGGGCCCCTGTCGCTCGCCGGGCATGACCTTGACGCCCGGGGCGATAACCCGTTCTTCTGCGCGGATCCGGGCCAGGTCGAGGCCGTGGCCGCGCTGATCGACGAGGTGCGCAAGGACGGCGATTCCGTAGGCGCCGCGCTGACGGTCGTGGCCAGCGGGGTGCCTGTTGGTCTGGGGGAACCGGTGTTCGCCAAGCTCGACGCTGATCTCGCCCACGGGCTCATGGGGATCAACGCCGTCAAGGCCGTCGCCATTGGCGATGGCTTCGAAGTTGCGCGCCAGCGCGGCACGGAGCATCGCGACGAGATGCGTGCTGACGGCTTTCAGTCCAACCATGCGGGAGGCACCCTGGGCGGTATCAGCACCGGGCAGGATCTGCTCTGCCACATCGCGCTCAAGCCGACGTCCAGCCTGACGACGCCGGGCAAATCGGTCGATCGCTCCGGTGCCGAAGTCGAGGTCGTCACCAAGGGCCGGCACGATCCCTGTGTCGGGATCCGGGCCGTGCCCATTGCTGAGGCGATGGTTGCGCTGGTGCTGATGGACCATCTGCTGCGCCAGCGGGCGATGCGCCCGGACTGGCTGGATGCTGCCGAAAGCTAGCGCGGGTATTCGCGCCGCTGCATCAAGGGCTCAGCAGGTCCTCATCGGCGAAGCCGCGCAGCACGGTTTCGAAGACCCGGGCTGGCATCGAGCGGACGCGTCGGGGGTTGGTCACGATCCCGAGCATACGTTCGGCGCTGGCGGCCAGCGGCAGGGCCACGCGGTCGCCGAGCATGGTCTGGGGCAGCATGCTCCAGCCCAGGCCTGCGCTCACCAGCATGGCAATCGTTTCCAGATAGTTGGTGGTCAGGTGTGGCTTCAGATCGAGCCTCGCCGCCGCGAACAGCTCCAGCACCAGCCGGCCGGTGTAGGTCTTCTCGCCCGGCAGAATCGCGTTGTGGGCCAGCAGGGCGGCTGGCGCCGTCGGTGCTTCACCGGCTAACGGATGATCCCGGGCGACCATGATCGTCAGCGGGTCGTGCCAGATGGGCTGCGCCTCCAGCACGGTGTAGCCCTTCGGGTCCAGGGTCACCACGGCCAGTTCCACCTCGCCCCGGGCCACGGCGTCTGCAGCGTCCTCGGAATCCTCGAAGCGAAGGTCAAGGGCGATGTCCGGGTAGTCGCGGTTCAGGGACTTCAGGACCGGCGCCAGCCGGTGCAGCCCGATGTGGTGCGAGGTCGCCATGGTCAGGGTGCCCACCGGCGCGCTGGCGAGGTTCGCGACGGCGCGTTCCAGATCGGCCATCGCGGCCACGACCTTGCGCGATTCAGCCTGGAACAGGGTGCCGGCGGCGGTCAGGGTGACCTGCCGGCCGACCCGATCGAACAGCGGCGTGCCCAGCCGTGCCTCCAGGGCGGCAATGCGCTTGCTGATGGCGGGTTGAGTGAGCCGCAGCGCGGCCGCGGCCTCGGTAAAGGAGCCCGCATCGGCGACGGCCTGAAAGGCGCTGATTTCGCGATCGTTCATGGTGCTGACCGGGACCTATAAATTCCAAAATAGAATGATAAACATAAAAAATATGACTTTGCGTTATTCCAAGCAGACTCCTAGACTGCGCCGCGAATGACCTGGAGCGACCCATGGCGCAGACCCTTTACGACAAGATCTGGCAGGACCACTACGTGGGCGACCGGGAGGACGGCCAGTCGCTGATTTACATCGATCGGCAGCTGCTGCACGAGGTCACCTCTCCCCAGGCCTTCGAAGGCCTGGCGCTCGCCAAGCGGTTGCCCTGGCGGCTCGCCGCCAATCTCGCGACGCCCGATCACAACGTGCCCACGGAAAACCGCGCTGCCGGGATCCAGGGCATCGAAGATCCCATTGCCCGGGAACAGGTCGAAACCCTCGACCGAAACTGCACGGACTACGGGATCCGGCAGATCGGCATGACCGATGTGCGCCAGGGCATCGTGCACGTCATGGGCCCGGAGCAGGGCGCCACGCTGCCCGGCATGACCATCGTCTGCGGCGACTCTCACACGTCAACGCACGGCGCCTTCGCGGCGCTGGCGCAGGGCATTGGCACCTCCGAAGTCGAGCACGTGCTGGCCACGCAGTGCCTGCCGCAGAGCAAGGCGCGCAATTTCGAGGTGCGCGTTGATGGCCAGCTGGGCGCTGGCGTCAGTGGCAAGGACCTGGTGCTGGCTGTGATCGGCCGCACAGGCACCGCCGGGGCGACCGGTCACACCATCGAGTATCGGGGCAGCGCGATCGAGGCGCTGACCATGGAAGGACGGATGACCGTCTGCAACATGTCGATAGAGGCGGGCGCCCGGGCGGGCTTGATTGCTGTGGACGATCGTACGCTGGAGTATGTGACCGGACGGCCGATGGCGCCCACCGGTGCCCTGCTGGACGAGGCGGTCGCATACTGGCGCACCCTGGTGAGCGATCCGGACGCGGCTTTCGATACGCAGCTGACGCTCGATGCCGCCCAGATTGCCCCGCAGGTCAGCTGGGGCACCTCTCCGGAAATGGTCTGCGGAATCGATGAGCATACCCCGGTGCTGGCGCAGGTCGACGACCCGGTCGCGGCCGAAAGCTATCGGCTGGCGCTGGCCTATATGGGGCTGGCAGAAGGCCAGCCGGTGACGGATATCAAGCTGGATCGGGTCTTTATCGGTTCCTGCACCAACGCTCGAATCGAAGACCTCCGGGCCGCTGCGGCGGTGGTAAAAGGGCGCAAGAAGGCCAGCTCCGTCAAACAGGTCCTGATCGTGCCCGGCTCCGGGCTGGTCAAGGCACAGGCCGAGCAGGAAGGGTTGGCGCAAATTTTTGTTGACGCCGGCTTCGAGTGGCGGGCTGCCGGTTGCTCGATGTGCCTGGCGATGAATCCTGACCGGCTCGAGAGCGGCGAGCACTGCGCCTCGACTTCGAATCGCAATTTTGAAGGCCGGCAGGGCCACGGAGGCCGCACCCACCTGGTGAGTCCGGCCATGGCGGCGGCAGCGGCGGTTGCCGGACACTTTGTTGATGTGAGGGATTGGGTATGAAGGCAGTCAGCAAAATCGAAGGCCAGGCGGCACCGCTGGATCGGGCCAATGTCGACACCGACCAGATCATTCCAAAGCAGTTTCTCAAGTCGATCCGACGTACCGGGTTTGGCGACTATCTGTTTGACGGCTGGCGTTTTCAGGACGAAGGCCAGCTGGGCATGACGCCGAACGAACGCGCCCTGAACCGCGACTTCGTGCTCAACCAGCCCCAGTATCAGGGCGCGAGCATTTTGCTGGCGCGGGACAACTTCGGCTGCGGTTCCAGCCGTGAGCATGCCGTCTGGGCGCTGCTCGAGTTTGGCTTTGACTGCGTCATAGCGCCGAGCTTCGCCGATATCTTTCACAACAACTGTTTCAAGAACGGGCTGCTGCCGGTGGTGCTGCCCGAGGCCCAGGTCGCGGCGCTCTTCGAGCAGGTCCAGGCGGATCCAGACACCCGCATCGATGTCGACCTGCAGGCGCAAACCGTGAGCGTGATCGGCGGCGCAAGCTATGGCTTCGAAATCGATCCGCAGCGCAAGCAGAAGCTGCTCCGTGGCCTTGACGATGTCCAGCTCACCCTGCAGGACGCCCAGCAGATTCGGGACTTCGAAGCGGGCTACGCCAAGCGCCGGCCGTGGCTCTATGCCGAGGGAGGCAACGCATCATGAGCAGCAAGCAGATTCTGGTCCTTCCCGGGGACGGCATTGGCCCGGAGGTGGTCGAGCCGGCCTGGCAGGTGCTCACCCGTGCCTGCGAGCATCACGGCGTTGCCCTGGATCGGGTCGATGGCCTGGTCGGCGGGGCATCAATCGATGCCGCGAGCGAGCCCCTGACCGACGCCGTGCTGGCGCAGGCAAAGGCGGCCGATGCGGTCCTGCTTGGCGCCGTTGGCGGGCCAAAGTGGGACGAGCTGCCCACCGCGCAGCGTCCCGAGCGCGGCCTTTTGAAGCTGCGCAGCGGCCTCGACCTGTTTGCCAATTTGCGCCCGGCGTTGCTGGCCGATGCGCTGAAGTCTGCGTCCTCCCTCAAGGCGGAGCTGGTGGCCGACCTCGACATTCTGATCGTGCGGGAACTGACCGGCGGCATCTACTTTGGGGAGCCCCGGGGGGTCGAAGAGCGGAACGGCGAGCGGGTCGGCTTCAACACCTATATCTACAGTGAGCGAGAGATCGAACGCATTGCCCGGGTCGCCTTCGAGCTGGCGCAAAAGCGCGGCAAGCGCCTGTGCAGTGTCGACAAGGCCAACGTGCTCGAAGCCACCGCGCTCTGGCGCGAAGTCGTCAGCGATCTGGCGGCGTCCTATCCCGATGTGGAACTGAGCCACATGTACGTCGACAACGCGGCCATGCAGCTGGTTCGGGCCCCCAAGCAGTTCGACGTGATTGTGACCGGCAACATGTTCGGCGACATTCTGTCTGATGTGGCTGCCATGCTGACCGGTTCCCTGGGCATGCTGCCCTCGGCGAGCCTGAACCAGTCCGCGCAGGGCATGTACGAGCCCGTGCACGGTACGGCGCCAGACATCGCCGGCCAGAACAAGGCCAACCCCCTCGCAACCATCCTCTCGGTGGGCATGATGTGCCGCTACAGCCTGGGGCTGCCGGCCGCCGCGGACGCGATCGAGCAGGCAGTGAATCAAACCCTGGCAGCGGGCTTGCGAACGCCCGATATCGCAGAACCGGGCGATGAGCCGATCAGTACCGATGCCATGACCGAAGCGGTACTGGCGGCCCTGGAACAGGAGCTGGGTCGATGAGTGACGGATACCGGGTTGCCATCGCCGGCGCCACCGGCGCGGTCGGCGAGGCCATGCGCGAGATTCTGGAGCAACGGGACTTTCCCGTGGCCGAGCTGGCGCTGCTGGCCAGCGAGCGCAGTGAGGGCAAACGACTGCCGTTTCGCGGCCGCAACATCACCGTGCAGCGCCTGGACCAGTTCGACTTCAGCCAGACGGACATCGGCCTGTTCTCGGCCGGCGGCAGCCTGTCTGCCGAGTTCGCGCCCCGGGCTGCAGCTGCTGGTTGCGTGGTGATCGACAACACCTCGGAGTTCCGCTACGACGATGACGTGCCGCTTATCGTGCCGGAGGTCAACGCCCACCGTCTGCGGGAGTTTCGGGCGCGCAACATCATTGCCAACCCCAACTGCTCGACGATTCAGCTGATGCTGGCCCTCAAGCCTATTCACGATCAGGTCGCTATTCGACGCATCAATGTGGCGACCTACCAGGCTGTCTCTGGCGCGGGCACCAGCGGGGTTGAGGAGTTGGCGGCGCAAACGGCGGCGCTGCTGAACATGAAGGAAGTGCGGGTGGATGCGCTGCCGCGTCAGATCGCCTTCAACGCGGTGCCGCAGATCGACCGTTTCCAGGACAACGGCTATACCCGGGAAGAAATGAAGATGGTGTGGGAGACCCGCAAAATCCTCGAAGTGCCCGATATGCCGGTCAATCCAACCTGCGTTCGCATCCCGGTGTTCTACGGGCATTCAGAGGCGGTGCATCTGGAGCTTGAGACACCGGTCACAGCGGCACAGGCGTGTATCTGGCTCCGTGAGGCCCCGGGCGTCGAGCTGATGGCGGACGCCGAGGACTACCCGACCGCTGTGGAGCATGCGGCCAAGGCGGACCCGGTGTTCGTCGGGCGCGTCCGGCAAGATATTTCACATCAGTCCGGTCTCAACCTCTGGGTGGTTGCTGACAATGTCCGTAAGGGCGCGGCGCTGAACAGTGTGCAGATCGCCGAAGCGCTGGTCGCCCAGGGGCTGCTTGACGGCTGAATCCATGGCCGCTGTAGGCGCCTGACCTGTCCAAGGCCCGAATTACTGCCATAATTGGTACTTACTGCAAGCTTTGCAGTCCGCGCCTGGTTTACCGTTAGCGTTCATGGTGCGTCGGCAATCGGCGCCTGCTGCGAAAGCAGCGGAACTGCAGCAGGAACAGGGCAGCGAAAGACAGATGCAAAGGGACCAGCGTCGAACAAGGGGAATCTCTATGACGACATCACGGCGCGCAAGGCCGCGTTTGCGCACGGCGTTGCGACTGTGCGGCTTGCTGGTATTTGCCGGCTTGAGCCAGAGCAGCTGGGCCCTTGGGCTCGGTGCGCTGGACCTGCAATCCGCTCTGAACGAACGTTTCGACGGGAAAATCGAGCTATTCGATACGGCAGGGTTGGAAGGTGCGGAGATTCGGGTCTCGCTCGCGAGTGCCGAGGACTTCGAGCGCGTCGGCGTTGAGCGCTTCTTCTTCCTGACGACTCTCAAATTCGAAGTGGAGTCTGCGGGTGGCCGGCCGGTGATTCGGGCCAGCAGCACGCAGCCGATCTCCGAGCCCTACCTGAACTTCCTGGTCGAAGTCCTGTGGCCCAGCGGCCGACTCCTCAAGGAGTTCACCGTGCTGCTCGACCCACCGACCTTCACCCAGGCCGCGGCGCCGGAAGTCGTGGCGCCCGCGCGCGAAAGCGTTGCCGGACCGGCTTCAGGCACGATCGATCGTGGCCAGGTCAACCTGCCGGCGCCGCGCCAGGCCGCCCGCGCGGGCAACCGTGCGCCCAGTGCCCGCACCAGCGGTGACGGCACCTACGGCACAACCACGCGCAACGATACGCTCTGGCAGATCGCTTCAGAGACGCTGCCCGCCACCGATGTGAGCGTCGAGCAGAACATGCTGGCGATCAAGCGCAAAAACCCCGAAGCCTTCATCAACGACAACGTCAACCTGCTGAAAGCCGGTTACGTGCTACGCACGCCGACCGCGGCCGAAGCCCGGGCGCTGGACGTTGCCGACGCAGCGCAGCGGGTCGTTCGTGAGAACAAAGCCTGGCGCACAGGCCGGGCGCTGCCGGAAACGCAGCTCGCCGGGGATGCGACCCAGCCGGAGCTCAAGGCCCAGGTCGATGCGACCCAGCCTGCAGCTTCGGTGAAGCAAACAGCGACCGGTTCCGATGGCCAGCTGCGCATCGTGGCCGAGGCCGGCGACAGCGCGCAGGGCGGCGTGGATCCCGGTGCCAACGGCGACGCCGCGTCAGCGGAAGAGGTCGATCGGCTCTCCCGGGAACTCGAGGCCATGACGCTCGAGCGGGATCGCGAGCGTGAACTGCTTGGCGACCAGCTTTCGGTCAAGGACCGCCAGCTGGAAGTGAAGGACCAGGAACTCGCGGAACTGCAGAAGCAGATCAACGAAATGCGCGAGACGATGAAGGAACTGTCTGCTCAGCGAGCGCAAAACCAAAGCGTCTCCAGTCGTGCAGCCGATGCAGCATGGTGGCAATCGCCGCTGGTGCTCGGTGGCGCCGCAGGTGCTTTGGTGTTGCTCTCCGTGATCGGGCTGATCATGGGCCGCCGGCGCCGGGCTCAGGCCGAAGCGGACTTCTACGACGCGCAGACCGAGGCCGAGCTGGCTGTGGCTGCCCGGGCCGAGCCGTCTCTGAACGAGTCCTTTGACGACGAGACTGCGTCGTTGCCGGAAGCGGCGGAAACAGCGGTCGCTAAGCTGGAAGACGATCTGGCGGACAGCGAATGGGACATTGCGGCAGACAGCACAGACGAGTCCGGCGCCGATGACTTCGGCATGGACGACGTTGAGGCTGAAGAAGGCAACCCCTTCGCTGGCTTCGATGACGACTCGGATGCCGGCAGTGCTGACGGCGACCACGAAGGCGGTCAGATCGGCGATGTGATCGGCGAATCAGAGATCTACATCGCCTACGGCCGCTACCCCCAGGCAGTGAACCTGTTGACTGGCGCATTGTCCGCGGATCCGGATCGGCACGACGTGCGCTGCAAGCTGCTTGAGCTGTACGCAGAGACGAACGATCAGGAAGCCTTCGACAGCGAGTACGCGGAGCTGTCGACGCGCTGCGATGATGCAGAACTCATTGCCGCGGCGGACGAGCTGCGCGGTCGCCTCGAGCTGGACGAAGCCGTTGCCCTGGATGAGCTCGAGCCCGAGCCTTCGAGCGAGGTGGACGATGCCAGCGAAGCGCTGGACGGATTGTCGCTGGACGGTGACGGCCAGGACGCAGAAACCGTTGAGTCCGACGCGTTTGAAGATGCCGTGCCAGAGGCCAGCGAAGCAGCCGAGAGCATCGATGCGCTCGGCGAGATCGGTCTGTCAGAGGGCGCGGACGAGTTCGAGCTGGAGCTGGACGGGCTGGATTCCACGGCGCAGCCTGTAGAGGACGCCGCCATCGATCTGGACCTCGATCTGGATATCGACGACCAGCCGTTCACGGCCAACGATCCGGCGTCGGCCACAAACGGCGAAACCGGTGCCGGAGACGAGCTCGGTGGCGATCTCGGCATGGATTTCGATCCGGACCGGGACGTGGCGACCGGTACCTTCGAAACTGCAGAAGCCCCTGTGCAGGTTGCTGACCAGGCGTCGTCCCAGGCCGAGACTCCGGCCGCAGCCGCGCTGGAAGACGACCTTGATCTTGACGCGCTGCTGGCGGACGACGGTGATACCAGCGCCGGCGACTTCGACGTCGACGACGAGTTCGATTTTGCAGACCCGGAAGACGGCACATCTACCAAGCTCGATCTGGCGAAAGCCTACATCGACATGGGGGACGAAGACGGTGCCCGGGATATCCTCAATGAAGTTCTGACAGAAGGCAGCGAAGCTCAGCAGCGTCAGGCGCAAGAGCTGCTCGAGACCATCTAGCGGCGATGCCGCGGATTGCCCTCGGCGTCGCCTACGACGGCAGCGCGTTTCACGGCTGGCAACGACAGGCCAGCGTGCCGACGGCGCAGGGCGCGCTTGAGAGCGCCCTGAGCCAGGTTGCTGCCCTGCCGATCACAACCCACGCTGCCGGTCGCACCGATGCGGGCGTGCACGCCACCGCTCAGGTGGTGCACTTTGATTGCGACGCCGAGCGGCCATTGCGCGCCTGGACCCTGGGCGTCAACGCCTTGCTGCCTCCGACGGTGCAGGTCCGCTGGGCCCGGGTCGTGGACACAAGCTTTCACGCCCGTTTCGGGGCTCTGAACCGGCGCTACCAGTATTTGTTTGCCGATCAGCCCGTGGCCCGGCCCTTGCTCTATCGCCAGTGCTGGATGACCAGCCCGCTCGCCGCGGATCGCATGCACGAAGCCGGTCAGGCGCTGCTCGGCGAGCAGGATTTTTCTGCCTTTCGGGCGGCCGGCTGCCAGTCCAGCACTCCGTGGCGGTGCGTGCACCGGCTGACCGTCTCCCGGCACGGCCCCTTGATAGTGCTGGACGTGACCGCCAATGCGTTCCTGCTGCATATGGTTCGGAACATGGCCCGGGCGCTGCATGATGTTGGCAGCGGCCGGCTGGACCGGGCAGCGCTGGTGCAACTGCTGGCTGGCCGCGATCGCACGGTACTGGGCGCCACCGCGCCGCCCCAGGGGCTGTATCTGGTGCAGGTTGGCTACCCTGGCCCAGCGGCTGCTGCGTTTCCCGCCGGCGAGCCCGCGCCGCTGCTCACCCCCATGGGCACCTTGACGGAATTTTAGCGGTGCCGTCTGCCGCGGCGCCGTATACCCCCGTAGCCGCGTCACCGTGCCGGGGCTAAACTCGCGCCCTTTGCTGGAATGCGGGACGGGCTCGCGGTGACCACCGGTATCAAAATTTGCGGTCTGGACAGCGTCGCGAACGCACAGGCGGCTCTGGACGCCGGTGTTCAGGCGTTGGGCCTGAACTTTGTGCCGGGCAGCCCGCGGGAGCTGGCGCTGAACCGTGCGGCAGAGATTGCGACCATGGCGACCGGGCGCGCACCGCTGGTAGGCCTGTTCGCGAACGCGTCGGACGCGTTGATTGGCACCGTGCTGGAGGCCGTGCGGCTGGATTGGCTGCAGTTTCATGGCGACGAGCCGCATGCTGCCTGCGATCGCTGGGACCTGCCGTATCTCAAAGCACTTCCGGCCAGTAGCGGTGTTGTTGCTGCGGCTCGAAACTTTCCGAATGCTCGCGGCTGGCTCGTTGACGCGGTCTCTAAGGAAGGCTTTGGCGGCACCGGCGAACGGTTCGACTGGTCCTTGTGGCCCGACGCGGCGGCCCGAAAACGCGCGGCGGGCGCTGGCGGCCAGTGGTTTCTGGCTGGGGGGCTGACACCGGAGAACGTCGGCGCGGCGATCGTCGAGCTGCGGCCCGACTGGGTGGATGTGAGCAGCGGCGCCGAGGGTCGGGTGCGCGGCCGCAAGGACCCGGCACGAATCCGCGCGTTCGTTGCGGCAGTTCGACAGGCTGACGAAGAATTGGCACAGAGCCGGTAAGATAGCGCGCTTCAGTCACCCGGACACCGTCATGTCAGAGCAGGAAATCTACGCCTTCCCGGATTCCACCGGGCACTTCGGGCAGCACGGGGGCCGCTTCGTCGCGGAGACCCTGACCCACGCGCTCGACGAGCTCGCGGAGCTGTATCAGTTTGCTCAGCAAGACCCCGTGTTCCAGGCTGAGCTGCGGGACGATCTGACGCACTACGTCGGTCGCCCGACACCGCTCTATCACGCCACCGAGCTGTCCCAGGTGCTGGGCGGTGCGCAGATCTACCTCAAGCGCGAAGACCTGAACCACACCGGCGCGCACAAGGTCAACAACTGCATCGGCCAGGCGCTGCTGGCCAAACGCATGAACAAGCCCCGCGTCATTGCCGAGACCGGGGCCGGACAGCACGGCGTCGCCACGGCAACGGTCGCCGCGCGTCTGGGCCTTGAGTGCGTGGTCTACATGGGCGCCGAAGACATCGAGCGGCAAAGCCTGAACGTCTATCGCATGAAGCTCCTGGGCGCCGAGGTGGTGGCGGTTAACTCCGGCACCCGGACCTTGAAAGACGCGCTCAACGAAGCCATGCGCGACTGGGTGACGAACGTCGACAATACCCACTACATCATCGGCACCGTTGCCGGCCCGCATCCATTTCCCATGATGGTGCGCGACTTTCAATCGGTGATCGGCAACGAGGCCCGCAGCCAGTGTCTGGCTCAGTGTGGCCGGTTACCCGATGTGCTGGTGGCCTGCGTCGGGGGCGGCTCCAACGCGATTGGGCTGTTTCATCCTTTCATTGACGACAAGTCAGTGCGGCTGGTCGGCGTCGAAGCCGGCGGCGACGGGATCGAGTCGGGGCGTCATGCGGCCCCTCTGAACGCCGGCCGGGTCGGAGTGCTGCACGGCAACCGGACTTACCTGATGGAAGATGACGATGGCCAGATTATCGGCACGCACTCGATCTCTGCGGGGCTGGATTATCCCGGCGTCGGGCCCGAGCACGCGTTCCTGAAAGACCTCGGGCGTGCCGAGTACACGGCCATTACCGATGACGAATGCATGGAGGGCTTTCGCCTGCTGTGCCGCACCGAAGGCATCATTCCGGCCCTGGAATCGGCACATGCCCTTGGCTGGGTGATGAAAGCGGCGCCGAACATGGACCGCGACAGCATTCTGGTGATGAACCTTTCCGGGCGCGGCGACAAGGATATCCAGACCGTTGCCCAGCTCGACGGCGTGGAGTTGAGCTGAGCCATGGCCAATCGACTGCGGCGGCGCCTGACCGAACTCTCGAGCATCGAGCGCAAAGCGCTTGTTTGCTTCCTTACTGCCGGCGACCCCAGGGTTGAGGCGACGGTGCCAGCCCTCCATGCCATGGTTGCCGCCGGGGCGGACGTCATCGAGCTGGGCGTCCCGTTTTCGGACCCGGAGGCCGAGGGCCCGGCGATACAGCGAGCGTCGGAACGCGCGTTGGCGCAGGGCATGACTCTGCGTGGCACTCTGGAACTGGTCCAGGCCTTTCGCGAGCAGGACGACGCGACCCCCATCGTGCTTATGGGCTATCTGAACTCGGTGCTGCGCTTTGGCGAGATCGAGTTTGCCGAAGCGGCCAAGGCCGCTGGTGTCGATGGGCTGATCATGGTCAACCTGCCGCCGGAAGAAGGGCAGTCCCTCCAGCAGGCGCTCGGCGCCGCCGGGCTCGATCTCATCTATCTGATCGCGCCGACGACCACGCCGGAGCGGCAGACCAGGATCCTGGAGCGCTGCGGAGGCTTCGTTTACTACGTGTCGCTGAAGGGCACCACTGGAGCGGGCAATGTCCAGCCGGAGGCCGTCCGCGAGGCGGTTGCCGGAGTGAAGGCGCGCACGGACCTGCCGGTCATGGTCGGGTTCGGCATCAAGAACGGCGAGACCGCGAAGGCGGTAGCCGCAGGCGCAGACGGGGTCGTGGTGGGCAGCGCGCTGGTCGACATTCTGGGCGCCGATTTTCCGGAAGAGGGTGACGGCGAAGACAGGATCGAGGCGGCTGCACTGGCGATCGCTGAGCGCGCCGAATCGGCAGCTGCACTGGTCGCAGAGATTCGCGAGGCGCTGGATAGCCTTGCCGGCTGACGCGGTCCGAGCGCCGACTGCCGACAGCCCGCTGTCACGCTGGCTCGAATATATAGACCAGGTGCATCCCAGCACCATTGCTCTGGGGCTTGATCGGCTGCGCTCAGTCGCCTCGCGCATGCCGGCGCTGCCGGAGCGCTGGCATGTCATTACCGTTGCCGGGACGAACGGCAAAGGCAGCACCGTGGCGGCCCTGGAGTCTGTGCTGCGCGCGGCCGGTTATCGAGTCGGCGCGACCCTGTCTCCCCATATCGAGCGCTTTGAAGAACGCATTCGCCTGGATGGCACCCTGGCGCCGGCTGCAGCAATCAGCCGCGCCTTTGCGGCCGTTGAGGCGCACCGCGAAGACGTGCCGCTGACCTACTTCGAGTACGCCGCCCTTGCGGCGCTGCATTGCTTCGCAGCGGCCGAGCTGGATGTGGTCCTTCTGGAAATCGGGCTCGGCGGGCGTCTCGATGCCTTTAACCTGCTTGATGCCGACACGACGATCATCACCAGCATCGGCCTTGATCATCAGGCCTACCTGGGCGCTACCCGCTCGGCCATTGGTGCCGAGAAGGCCGGGATCCTGCGACCCCGGCAGCGGGTATGCCTGGGCCGTGACATGCCGCAGAGCGTGCTGGACGCGGCGGCAGCGCTGGCCCTTGAGCCGCTGCGCGTTGACGACGAGCTGGTGCTGGAAGAAGCGGCCGGACACTGGCAGGTGCGCTGCCCGGCGGAGCGCTGGGAAAGCCCGCAGCTCCCGGCAGGCTCCTTTGTGAGCAACAACTGCGCACTTGCCCTGGCTGCGGCCTGGCCGCTGCTGCAGGCGGATCGGGCGCAGCCGGTGGACCTGGCCCTGTGGGCGCAGACGCTGGCGCTGCCGGGGCGGCGGGAGGCGGTGCAGGCGTTCGGCCGGCGCTGGCTGCTGGACGTCGGCCACAATGCCCTGGCCGCCCGCAGCCTCGCCGAGTGGCTGCCCGGCCAGCTCCTGGAGCCCGGCTGCGTGGCCGTGTTCGGCAGCCTCGACGACAAGGATCCCCCGGCCGTCGTGGCGCAGCTGCAGCCGCTGGTTCGGCACTGGGTGCTGGTGTCCACCGAGACCGCCGGGCCGCGGGGGCTGACGACGGCGCAGCTCGCGGGCCGGCTTTCCGGCCAAGGGCAGCAGGACGCGGTGGGCGGCCCTGAGCCAGCAGGCTTGCGGCTATCGCAAGCGGCCGATCTGGATCAGGCGCTGCGGGTTGCGGCGGCCTTGAGCGCGCCGCAGGCGCCCGTTCTGGTGTTCGGGGCCTTTGCCGTGGTGAGCGCAGCTCGCGCTGCGCTGGGCCTGGCAACCCGTCACGAGACTTGACCTGCGTGCCATTCCTATCCACAGTGCAGCCACTCCGACGACCCCCGCCGGAACGCGTTTTGCCACTGCACGTCGTTCATGCCTGAAGCCGATATTCTCAAGCGTTACCGCGTTACCGGAGCGCTGTTCCTGCTGGCCCTGGCGGCCATTGTGGGCCCCATGCTGTTTGACGGTGCTGGCCTTGAAGCACCGCCCCTGGAGCCTATGCCGGAGCGCAGCGGCGCTGAACCGGTCGTCGCGCCGCCGGAGGCGTTTACAGATCTTGAGGCCGTTGCTGAACAGGCGAAGGCGCTGCGGAGCCGCGCGGACGACAACCTGTTTGAAGCCGCAGCGGTGCCGGACCGGGAAGCTGCGGCCGCCGAGGCAGAAAACGCATCGCCTGTTCCGGCCCCGGAGCCTGCGCGCGCGCCCGCCCGGGAGCAACCGAAGCTCGCGCAGCCATCGCTCGAGCCGGTCAGCGCCAGCACTGCGGTGTGGGCGGTTCAGGTCGGCAGCTTCTCTCGCCGCGACAACGCCGTTGCCCTGCGCAAGTCGCTGCGTGACGAAGGCTTTGAGGCTTTTCTGAGCGATGTCAGCGTGCGCGATCAGGTTCGCACCCGGGTGGCTGTCGGACCCTATCTGAGCGAAGGGGACGCGGACAGTGCCCGGGCCCGGATCGCGCAGCAGTTCGAGCTCGATGCCCGGTTAGTCGCGATGGTGATTTGATGCAGACTCCAGACGTTCTCTTGCTGATCGTGATCCTTCTGTCGGCGGTGATGGGCCTGTTTCGCGGCCTGGTAAAGGAAACCCTGTCGCTGGTGTCATGGCTGGCCGCATTCTTGCTGGCCATGTACATCTCGCCGCGGCTGGCAGAGAACTACGCCGACACCTTTGGCGGCTTCACCGTCGCCCGGGTCGTCCTGTTCGTCACGATCTTCGTGCTGACCCTGGTGGTCAGTTCAATCGTGCAGTGGCTGCTTGGCAAGCTGCTCGAATCCACCGGGTTGTCGAGCACGGACCGCTTTCTGGGCTTTCTGTTTGGCAGCCTGCGCGGGGTCATGGTGTGTATCGTGGCGCTGATTGCGCTTCGGGGCTTTGCCGAGAACACTCAGTGGTGGCAGAACAGCACGCTCATTCCCGAGTTCATGGCCTTCGAAGAAGACGTGCTGTCTTTCATGGGCTATGCCCGGGACGTCGTCGTCGATCTTAATGGCCAGGTGGCCGATCAGCTGGGCGAACCGGGGGCGGTGCCCTGAGGGGCTCGCCATGAGGACGCAGATCACCAGGAGGCAGCGCTGATATGTGCGGGATCGTGGGGCTCGTCTCGAGCGAGAACGTCAATCAGGAAATTTACGACGCGCTGACGGTGCTGCAGCACCGCGGCCAGGATGCCGCAGGCATGGTCACCAGTGACGGTGCGCGCCTGCAGCTGCGCAAAGCCAACGGTCTGGTCCGGGATGTATTCCAGGCGCACCACATGGCGCGGCTCACCGGCAACGTCGGCATCGGTCATGTGCGCTACCCGACCGCAGGCAGCGCCAGCTCGGCAGAAGCCCAGCCGATGTACGTGAACAGCCCGTACGGGATCGTGCTGGCACACAACGGCAATCTGACCAATGCCCGGCAGCTGCAAGCCGATGTGTTTCGCGAGGACCTGCGGCACGTCAATACCAATAGCGACAGCGAAGTGCTGCTGAACGTATTTGCACACGAACTGCAGCGCCTGCGGGCCCATCGCCCGGGCCCGGACGAGATTTTTGCAGCGGTGCGCGCCGTGCACGCGCGCTGCGAAGGCGCTTACGCGGTGGTGGCCATGGTCATCGGCGCTGGCGTGCTGGCGTTTCGGGATCCGCACGGCATCCGCCCGTTGGTGTACGGGCGCCGACGCGACCTTACCGGCGATGCCTACATGATCGCGTCCGAGAGCGCGGCGCTCGATATCCTGGGGTACGAGTTGCTGGGGGATGTCGCGCCCGGCGAGGCTGTCTTCATCAGCAACGACGGGCAGCTGCATCGGGCCAGCTGCGCGGAGCCGGTCGCGTTAACGCCGTGCATTTTCGAGCAGGTGTATCTGGCGCGGCCTGACTCGATCATCGATCAGGTGTCCGTCTACAAGTGTCGCCTGCGGATGGGCGAATACCTCGCGGAACAGATTCTGTCTCGCTATCCCGACGGCGAGCACGACATCGACGTCGTCGTGCCGCTGCCAGATACCGGGCGCACAGCGGCGTTGCCGCTGGCCCATCGTCTGGGCGTCAAGTTCCGGGAGGGGTTCGTCAAAAACCGCTACATCGGGCGCACGTTCATCATGCCGGGGCAGAAAGAGCGCCGGAAATCCGTGCGGCAAAAGCTCAACGTGGTCGGGCTGGAATTCAAGGGCAAAAACGTGTTGCTTGTAGACGATTCCATCGTGCGCGGCACAACAAGCAAGCAAATTGTGCAGATGGCCCGGGAGGCCGGCGCGCGCAAAGTGTTTGTGGCCTCAGCAGCACCGGCGGTGCGTCATCCGAATGTCTACGGCATCGATATGCCGGCCGCCAGCGAACTGATCGCCCACGGGCGTTCCGAGGCAGAGGTCGCCGAACTGATTGGTGCCGACTGGCTGGTTTACCAGCGTTTGTCTGACCTGGTGCTGGCCGCGAAAGAGGGCAATCCCGGGATCGACCGGTTCGAGTGCAGCGTTTTCGACGGGGATTACGTGACCGGCGACATAGACGCTGGTTATCTGCGGCAGCTATCGTTCGAACGGAACGATGACATGAAGCAAAGCCTTGAATCCGACGCCAGCGAAGCCAACCCCGATCAGTCCGTCATCGAGCTCCACAACCACGCCTGAGGCGCTGCGGGTCTCAGGCCGGGCGCAGCAACAACAGCTGCGGGCCTTGACCGACGCCCTGGACGATATTCTGCTCGGCAAGAGCCACAAGGTGAAGCTGGCCGTCGCCTGCTTGCTGGCCCGAGGCCATCTGCTCATCGAGGATCTGCCAGGGATGGGCAAGACGCTGCTGTCGCACGCGCTCGCCAAAGTTCTGGGCCTGAGCTACAACCGGGTTCAGTTTACCTCCGACGTTTTGCCGGCAGACATTCTCGGCGCTTCGATCTTCGACCGGGAGACCGGGTCTTTCCGGTTTGTCGAGGGGCCACTGTTTGCACAGCTGGTGCTCGCCGACGAGATCAATCGTGCAACGCCGAAAAGCCAGAGCGCTTTGCTGGAGGCGATGGAAGAGCGCCAGGTGACAGCGGAAGGGCAGTCCCGGCCCTTGCCGGAACCCTTTTTCGTGATAGCCACCCAGAATCCTTCCAGCCAGTCCGGCACCTTTCCGCTTCCGGAGTCGCAACTTGATCGCTTTCTGATGCGTATTGAGCTGGGTTACCCGGAGCCCGAAGTCGAGCGCGAGCTCCTGCGGGGCGGCGATCGCCGCGCGCGGCTGGCCACCCTCGATCCGGTGCTCACCCTCGCGGAGCTGACCGCACTGCAGCGCAGCGTTGACGCCGTGTCCGCTTCGGACTTGTTGCTCGATTACGTGCAGCGAATTGTTGATCACAGCCGCAGGTCCCAGGAGTTTGCCTACGGGTTGTCGCCCCGCGGCAGCCTGGCTCTGCTGCAGGCGGCCAAAGCCTGGGCGTTCCTGCATGCGCGCGATCACGTCGTGCCTGAAGATGTGCAGGCGGTACTGCCCTGCGTGGTCGAGCACCGGCTGCGGGAAGCCGCAGATTTCGCGGGGCATGGCGGTGCGGCACTGGCGCAGCGGTTGCTGACCAGTGTCGATGTCGTCGGTTAAACCCGCCAGCGCGACCGCGCCGGCGTCAGCATCCGCCTCCGGAGACGAGCGTGTGAGCGCCCCGGCGATCGATGCCGCGGGGGTCGAAGGCGCCGCGGCGCGGCGCTTCAGCCGTTGGCTGGAAGCCCGAATCCCGCCCAGCCCGACCATCACGCTCAGCCAGCGCAACATCTTCATTTTCCCCACGCGTACCGGCTTCGGGTTTTCGCTGCTGCTGGTGCTGCTGACGCTCGGCGCGATTAACTACCAGGCAAGCCTGGTCTACGGCATGGCGTTCCTGCTGGGCAGCCTGTTTCTCGTGACGATTCTGTACACCTTTCGCAACCTGTCCGGGTTGCGGCTGGAACTGGTAGAGCAGCGAAGCGCATTTGTTGGCGAAGACATGCCCTTTAGCGTGCGGGTGAGCCGGCCGGCGACCAGTCGCCGGGAAGGCGTGCAGCTGGGCTGGCCCGACACGGTTCGGCAGTGGGCCACGCTGTACGAGGCAGAAAGCGATGTGGTCCAGATCTACGTGCGCGCAAAGCGCCGGGGCTATCTGCATCCCGGCCGCCTGTTGATCGAGACGCACTATCCGCTGGGCCTGCTGCGGGCCTGGACCTGGGTCGACCTGAACGCAGCAGGACTGGTCTATCCGAAACCGATCTTCGCGCCGTACCCCCAGCGCCGGCACAGTCGCCGGCAGGAAGGCACCCTGGTCGACCCCGCCGGCAGCGATGACTTTGCCGACCTGCGCACTTACCAGCCCGGGGACCCGGTGCGGCACATCCTGTGGCGCAGCTACGCCAAGAGTGACGACCTGGTGGTAAAGAACTACGCCAGCTACGTGGAGCCCCGGCTCGGCTTTGACCTGGACGACCTGCCGGGCGATCTCGAAGAGCGCCTGAGCCGCCTTGCGGGCCTGGCTCTGACTGCGACCCGGGAAGGACGCGAGTTTGGGGCTCGAATCGGCCCGCGGAACTTTGCCGCGAACACCGGTGAGGCGCACCTGGAAGCCGTGCTGCGCGAGCTCGCACTGTTTGGGAGCCGGCGCGAATGAGCGTGCGCACGGCCGTCGCCCGCACGGGCCTGGCCAACCAGATTCCCCGCAACGCGCTCGCCCTGCTGATGGTTGGGCAACTGGTCGTGTTGCTGCCGCATATGTGGCACCAGTCCCTCTGGATTATGGGCGTGGCGCTGGTTTGCGGAATCTGGCGCACACAGGTTCATCGGGGGCGCTGGAGCTACCCGGACCGCAAGGTGAAAGCGTTGCTGGTGGGTCTTGCCTTGCTGGGCGTGGCGCTGAGCAGCGCCAGCGGCGTTTCTCTCGAATCGGCGACAGCGCTGTTGCTGGTGGCCTTTGCGCTGAAGCTGTTGGAGATGAAGCATCGGCGTGATGCCTATCTCGTGATTTTTCTCTGCTACTTCGTCATCGCGACCGCGTTTCTGTTCAGCCAGGCATTGCCCCTGGCGATTTACCAGGTCATGGCGACGATCGTCGTGACCGCGTCAATGATCGGCCTCAATCAGGTGCATTCGGAGGTTAGGCCTGGCCTGTCGCTGCGTACGGCGACGGTGCTGATCGCTCAGGCGCTGCCGCTGACCCTGGTGTTGTTTATGTTCTTTCCGCGCATTGCGCCCCTGTGGTCCATGCCGTTGCCGACCGGCGCCAAGACCGGCATCAGCGAGCGGATGAAGCCAGGGGATGTTGCGCAGCTGACCCGTTCTGATGAGCTGGCCTTCCGGGTGGCCTTTACGGATCGCTTCCCGCGCCAGTCTGACCTGTACTTTCGGGCAATGGTCTACACGGAACTTCAGGAAGGGGCCTGGAGCGCGCCGCAGCGCAGCAGCCGTGCGCAGCGCCTGGCGGACCTGCGTTGGCAGCACGGCGCGCACCTGGCAAGGGTCGCCCGCGCCGCTGAGCCGGGCCCAGGCAGCGTCGGGTATCAGGTGTTTCTCGAGCCGACGGCGCAGCAGTGGCTGGTGGCCCTCGACACGCCGCTGCGAACAGAAAACGCGATCCAGCGAACGGCGTACCGGGGGCTGCGCAGCAAAGAGCCGGTGATGTCCCTCGAGCGCTACCGGGTGCTGAGCGATCCCGAGACGCAGCTGGAAGCAAATGAGCTGCATCCGTGGCTGGCCGACGAAGCGATCGCGCTCCCGGCCGGCGAGAGCGAGCGCTTGCGGGCGCTCAGCCGCAGCCGTTTTGAGGCGCTCGGCCGGGATCCCCAGGCTTTGATTGACTGGGCCCTGGCGCAGATTCGCGAGCAGCCTTTTCGCTACACGCTCAGCCCGCCGCAGCTGCCCGAGGCCAACAGCATCGATGCTTTCTGGTTCGGCACGCAAGCGGGTTTCTGTACCCACTACGCCGGTGCTCTGGTGTTCATCCTGCGCAGCGCCCGGATTCCGGCGCGCATGGTCGGCGGCTATCAGGGCGGCACGGCGAATCCCATTACCGGGCACCTTGAGGTGCGGCAGTACGATGCGCACGCCTGGGTCGAGGTCTGGCTCGAAGGGCAGGGCTGGCAGCGCCTGGACCCGACCGCAGCGGTTGCGCCGCAGCGGGTGGAGCAGGGGCTGAGCGCAGCGCTCTCGGCGACGGAGCGCAGCGCGCTGTCACTGTTTGCGAATGCCCGCCTGGGGCAGGAGGGCCTGCTCGCGAGCGTGCTGCAGTTTGCCGACTCCCTGGAACACCGCTGGAACCTCTGGGTCGTTGGCTTTGACGAAGGGCAGCAGCGCGGGCTGTTGCAGAAGCTGCTCGGCACCCTGTCGCCCACGCGCATCGGCCTGGCCATGCTCGCCGGCGGGGCCCTTAGTCTGGCGCTGGTGAGCCTGCTGCTGTTTTGGCGCCAGCGGCCGAGAAAACGCGACCCGTTGCTGCGGGCCTTTGAGCGCTTTTGCGAAACCAGCGCCCACCAGGGGCTGCAGCGGCGCCCGGAGGAGACGCCGGCGGGTTTCCTGCAGCGGGTCGGCGACAGCCTGTCGCTGGCGGACCGGGACCTGACGGACCTTATCGATACCCTCACGGCGGCGCTGTACAATCCGGGCAATGACGCGCAGGCCAGCAGCCGAGCCATTGCCCAGCTGCGCCGGCTTGCGATGCGTATGCGGTTTGCCGGAAAGCTCGGCGAGCGCAGCGCGCCCCAGTAACCCTGTCGAGGAACCCGCTGCGTGAGCGAGCAGGACACTGTCTCCAGCCGATCGTCCCTGGTGCGCCGCCGCACGCCCTGCGTCGGCATTTGCTCGACCACCTACGGTGATCTGGTCTGTTTCGGCTGCAAACGCTTTTCCCATGAAGTGTTCGGCTGGAACAGTTACGACGAGGCGCAGCGAGCGCAAATTGAGAACCGGCTGGCCACGCTTGTGGCCGGGGCGCTCAATCAGCAACTGATGATCCTGGATCGGGCTGCCTGCGCGGCCGCTGTCGGGCTCGAAGATGATGCTGCGCCAGGGCTCGAGCAGGCACTCTATCGGGCCCTGCGGGGGCCTGCAGCGGTCGAGCCCGTGCTGGCGCTGCTGCAGGCCGGCGAAGCGCTGCGCCCCCGGACGACTTTTGCCGGGGGCTCCGTGGCCGAGCTGGCCGTGGCGGTTGGTGCCGCGGTCGAGGCCGAGTTCCTGGCGCGGTCCAAGGCGGCGTACGAGCGCAGTTTTAAAGTGAGCGTTGACTAGCATGCCGCAGGTCAGCGCCAGCCTTGCCGACGCCATGCAGGCGATCGATTCGTTTCTGCTGTGTCCGACCCCGGATGCCTGGCTGGACGCGGCAACGCGCAATCTGCCAGCGCTGCTGAGCGACCACGCGAACTGCGAGAAGAAGGCGGCCAGCACTGCGCTGTCGCTGTGCTATCGCTATCAGCTGCCGGTGTCTGTGCTGGCGGGGCTGTCGCGCCTGGCGCGGGAAGAACTCCGGCACTTCGAGCAGGTGCTGGCGCTTATGCAGGAGCTGGGCATGACCTATGAGGTCGTCAGCGCCAGCAGCTATGCCGGGGCTTTGCGAGCTGGCGTCACCCATCGCGAGCCGCTCAAGCTGATCGATACTTTGATCGTCTGTGCGATTGTCGAAGCGCGCTCCTGCGAGCGCTTTAGCCGCCTGGCGCCACGACTGGAAGGCGCGCTGCGAGACTTCTATCTGCGCCTGTTGGCTTCGGAAGCCCGGCACTTTGAGCTGTATCTTGACCTGGCGCGGGGCCAGGCGGAGGAGGCGGGCTTAACTCGCGACCTCTTTGATGCCCGGGTTAGCGCGCTGCTGGCGCTCGATCAGGCTGCGATCGTGCAGCCGTCCACGCAGCTTCGATTTCACAGCGGCCCGCCCAGCGCCGCCAGCAGCGCTTCCGGGTCGTTGACGAGCACGGTCACGGCCTGACAACCCAGCTGCAGCCGCGGCGGGCCCTCGCCTTGCGGCGCGATCAGAGCTGCCCAGCCGACCTCCTGCCAGTCCCCGAGCACGACCCGCCGGTAGCCGGGCGGCGAGTGGATGCCTGGCCGGTGGGTGTGGCCGTGCAGCAAGACCTGGGCCCCGGCGTCCGCAACGGCAGCGGCGCTCGCCGGCGCGTTGACGTCCATGATGTTGGCTGCCTTGTTGGCGTTGGCGCTGCGGCTCTGTGCGCGCAGCTGCGCAGCGAACTCGCGTCGGGCCGGCAAGGACTGGCTCAGGATATCTTGCTGCCAGGCGGGCGAGCGGAACATCGAGCGAACCTGCTGGTAGGCGGTGTCGTCTGTGCACAGCGCATCGCCGTGAGCGAGCAGCACTTGCTCCCCTAACAGCCAGGGGTCGGGGAGCAGCTCGATCCCCGTGGCGCAGGCCAGGGCGTCGCCGTACAGGAAGTCGCGATTGCCGTGCATCAGGCCGACGAAGGTTTGTTCGGCCAGGCTGGCCAGCAGCTCGCGAAACGCATTCGCCAGGGGACCGTCGTCGTCGTCGCCGATCCAGACTTCACACAAGTCGCCCAGGAGCAGCAGGTTGTAGCGGCGCGCGGCAGCCGCCTGCAGCAGCGCCGCGAGCGCGAGAAAGCGGTCGTCGTCGGGCGATTCCAGATGCAGGTCCGAGACACACAGGCTCGGCTGGCGAAGGTCGGGGCTCATGGCTAAGGCTCCGGGGTCAGGTGTCCGAACCGAGGGCAACCTCGAGGGTGTTCTGCAGGAGCCCGATACGGGTCATGGGGCCCACGCCGCCGGGCACCGGGGTGATCCAGGAGGCGCGGGCTCGGGCAGCTTCAAAGCCGACATCGCCGTGCAGCTTGCCGTCGCTGCCCCGGGTGATGCCGACGTCGATGACGATGGCGCCGGGCTTGATCCACTCGCCTGGTACGAGGCCCGGCTTGCCGGCAGCGGCAACCACCAGGTCCGCGTCCCGCACGTGGCGCCCGAGGTCCTGCGTGAACTTGTGCGCGGTGGTGACGGTACAGCCGGCGAGGAGCAGTTCCAGCCCCATGGGGCGGCCGACGTGATTGGACGCCCCCACGATGGTCGCGCCCAGGCCGCGGATCCGGATGCCGGTTTCCTCGAGCAAGGTCATGACCCCTTTGCTGGTGCAGGGGCGCAGAGCCGGCGCCCGGACGGCCAGCCGCCCGAGGTTGTAGGGGTGAAAGCCGTCGACATCCTTGGCCGGGTCGATGAGCTCGACGATCTGCTGTTCATCCAGCTGGGGGGGCAGGGGCGACTGAACCAGGATGCCGTCAATGTCCGGGCGCTCGTTGAGCGTCGCGATGGCCTCATGCAGGCGTGCCTGGCTGGTATTTGCGGGCAGGCGCTCCAGCAGGGACAGAAAGCCGACTTCCTGGCAGTCATTGCGCTTGTGCTGGACGTAGATCTCGGAGGCCGGGTCTTCGCCCACCAGCACCACGGCCAGCCCTGGGGGCCTGTGGCCGGCTTCGACGCGTTCGCGCACCTGCTGGGCGATCAGCGCCCGCTCGCGCCGGGCAATCCGGTTGCCGTTCAGAATCTGCGCCGCCATCGATGAATCGAGCTCTGCCGCTGAAAGGCGCGCAGTGTACCTGCTCACGGCGCCCGGGTGCGGCGTCGGGCCGGTGAGCGGGCTCAATTGACCCGTTCAGGCCCCGTCAGTATGATCGCGCCGCTTACCTGTCGGGGTATAGCGCAGTCTGGTAGCGCGCCTGCTTTGGGAGCAGGATGTCGGGAGTTCGAATCTCTCTACCCCGACCAGTACACTCGTAGTGCTGGCGTGGCGGCTCTGGTCGCTCCTGCCAGCTTGCGGTCCGGCGGTGTTTGCGCCCGTAGCTCAACCGGATAGAGCATCGGCCTTCTAAGCCGACGGTTGAAGGTTCGAGTCCTTCCGGGCGTGCCAGGTCGATATGGTGGACGTAGCTCAGTTGGTAGAGCCCCGGGTTGTGATCCCGGTGGTCGCGGGTTCGAGCCCCGTCGTCCACCCCACTTTTTCTTTAATACAGACAAACGGGCGATTCCTCGGCCCGGTGCATGCTATCCATGAAAATTTCCATTGAAACTACTGGCAACCTCGAGCGACGGCTGACGATTGTCGTGCCTTCGGAGCAGTTCGAGGCCGACATTACTTCGCGGCTCAACAAGGCGGCGACCCAGGTTCGTTTGCCTGGCTTTCGGCCCGGCAAAGTGCCCATGAAAGAAGTCCGGCGCCGCTTCGGACCCTCGGTGCGCGGCGAAGTTGCCGGCGAGACGATGCAGAACACCTTTATCGAGGCGGTGCAGCAGGAGTCCCTGTCACCGGCGGGCAACCCCAGCCTGGAAGTCGTGAAGATGGATCCGGGTATCGATTTCGAGTTTACCGCCACCTTCGAGGTGTTCCCGAACGTCGTGCTGGCGGACTTTGCGAGCCTTGCGGTCAAGCGCCCGGAGGCCGAGATCGGCCGCGAGGATCTCGACAGCATGATCGAGCGTCTGCGGGAGCAGCGCAAAACCTTCGAGACCGTCGAGCGCGCTGTCGCTGCGGGTGACAAGGTCACCGTCGACTTCCGCGGTACCCGGGACGGCGAGCCTTTCGAGGGCGGCACTGGCGAAGATATGAGCTTCGAAGTGGGCGCAGGGCAGATGATCGAAGACTTCGACAAGGCCGTCGTTGGCGCCGAGCCGGGCGCGGAGCTCAGTTTCGATGCCACCTTCCCGGAGGACTACCAGTCGCCGGACCTGGCGGGCCAGACGGTGCAGTTCGCGGTCACTGTCAAAAAGATCGAAGCAGCGCAGCTGCCTGAGCTCGACGAGGAGTTTTTCAAGCGCTTCGATGTCGAGAGCGGCGAGCTTGCCGACTTCGAGGCTCAGGTGCGCGAGAACATGCAGCGGCAGCTTGATGAGGCGGTGCAGACGCAGGTCAAGCAGCAGGTCATGGACCAGCTGGCGGACACTCACGAGGTGCAGCTGCCCTCAGCGTTGGTGAAGAGCGAGATCGAGCAGCTCAAGGGCCAGATGATGCAGCAGTTTCAGATGCCCCAGGGCGCGAACGCCGCCGATCTGAACCTGCCGGACGAGCTCTTTACCGAGCAGGCTGAGCGGCGGGTGAAGCTTGGTCTGGTCATGAACGAGATCGTGCAGTCCCGAGAGATCAAGGCAGACGAGGACAAGGTCCGGGAGCGCCTGCAGACCATGGCCTCCCAGTACGCCGAGCCTGACCAGGTGATTCAGTACTACTACAGCAACCCGGAGCAGTTGAACCAGATCGAGATGGCCGTGGTCGAAGATCAGGTCGTCGACTGGCTGCTGGAACAGGGCTCGGTAGCGCCCCTGGCTGCGAGCTATCAGGACGTGATTGAAGGCAAGGCACTGCCGCAGCCTGAAGCCGCTGACGAGCCTGCTGAGGCCGAGAGCGAAGCTGAGTAGCGCCCGCAGGCCGGCGTTCGGCAGACGAGCGGGCCGGCAAGCTGTGACGTGATCTGAACCCTGTATTCAGCAGAATCAGATACACTGACCGCAGACGCCCGCGTGACCCCGATCATGGCAAGCTGACGGATCAGCGTTGCCCCGGTCGCAGCGGCCGGGTGGCCGCCAGCGGCCCCCCAACGTCCCCAATGGTGAGGCAAAGGAACCCATGACCAGCACTTTCAAAGATTTTTACGCAACCATGAGCGCGCAACCGGAAACCCAGGCTCTGGGTATGGTGCCCATGGTGGTCGAGCAGTCGGCTCGCGGCGAGCGGGCCTTCGATATCTACTCCCGGCTGCTGAAAGACCGGATTGTCTTTATGGTCGGACCGGTCGAGGATCAGGTCGCCAACCTGGTCGTTGCACAGCTGCTCTATCTGGAATCCGAAAACCCGGATAAAGACATCCACCTTTACATCAACTCGCCTGGCGGGTCGGTGACAGCGGGCATGTCCATTTACGACACGATGCAGTTCGTGCGGCCGGATGTCAGCACCATGTGCATTGGCCAGGCCGCCAGCATGGGTTCGTTCCTGTTGGCTGCCGGAACAGCCGGCAAGCGCTATGCGCTGCCAAACTCCCGCATGATGATTCATCAGCCGTCTATGGGCGGTGCGCGCGGGGTTGCCGCAGATCTGGAAATCCAGGCCAAGGAAATCCTGCTCATGCGCGAACGGCTCAACGCCATTTTGTCCCAGCACACTGGCCAATCTGTGGAACGCATCGCACAGGACTCGGATCGTGATTACTGGATGAGCCCCGACGAGGCGTTAGACTACGGTATGGTGGACACGGTACAGACGCCCCGGAAACCGGTCGCGGCCGTATCAGCAACAGGCTAGCGAGTTTGCGTTCCCGGCCAGGGTCGGGAATGCGCGAGCGCAATTAGGTGCGGATCCAGCATCCGCGGTAAACTGTGACAACGGCGGCCGGAAAGGCGCACGAAGTCGAGGATTGAATGTCGGACGACAGCAAACAAGGGGACGAGTCAGGAAAGCTGCTTTACTGTTCGTTCTGCGGGAAGAGCCAGCACGAGGTTCGCAAGTTGATTGCGGGCCCATCGGTCTTCATCTGTGATGAGTGTGTTGAGCTCTGCAACGACATCATCCGGGAAGAAGTCACGGACTCCGCGAAGGCGACGGAAAAAGACCGCCTGCCCGTGCCTCAGGAAATCAACGGCATTCTTGACCAGTACGTGATTGGTCAGGAACACGCCAAAAAAGTGCTGTCGGTGGCCGTATACAACCACTACAAGCGCCTCAACTACACCGGCAAGAAAGACGACGTCGAGCTGTCCAAGTCGAACATCCTGCTGATCGGCCCCACCGGCAGCGGCAAGACGCTGCTGGCTGAAACGCTGGCGCGCCTGCTGGATGTGCCCTTTACGATTGCCGACGCAACGACGCTCACAGAAGCAGGCTACGTTGGCGAAGACGTCGAAAACATCATCCAGAAGCTGCTGCAGAAGTGCGAGTACGACGTCGAGCGGGCTCAGGTTGGCATCGTCTACATTGACGAGATCGACAAGATCAGCCGCAAGTCGGACAACCCGTCGATCACCCGCGACGTCAGCGGCGAAGGCGTGCAGCAAGCCTTGCTGAAGCTCATCGAAGGCACGGTCGCCTCGGTACCTCCGCAGGGGGGGCGCAAGCATCCTCAGCAGGAGTTCCTGCAGGTCGATACGAGCAATATCCTGTTTATCTGTGGCGGCG
Organism: uncultured Pseudomonadales bacterium; assembly: GCA_964640725.1. Taxonomy (GTDB): domain Bacteria; phylum Pseudomonadota; class Gammaproteobacteria; order Pseudomonadales; family Azotimanducaceae; genus CALHVX01. Next base: position 120,974 of record CAZXIJ010000006.1, read on the forward strand.
CCTTTGCGGGCCTCGACAAGGTTATTCAGGAGCGGTCTGACAAGTCCGGCATCGGATTTGGTGCCCAGGTCAAGGGTGAGGAAGATCGGCTGACTATTGGCGAGACGCTGCGCCAGGTAGAGCCGGAGGACTTGATCAAATACGGTCTGATCCCGGAATTTGTCGGTCGCTTGCCCGTTGTTGCCACGCTCGAAGAGCTCGATAGCGATGCGCTCATTCAGATCCTGACCGAGCCGAAGAACTCCCTCACCAAGCAGTACACCAAGCTGTTCGAAATGGAAGGGGTCGAGGTCGACTTCCGGGACGATGCTCTGCAGGCGGTGGCCCACAAGGCGATGGAGCGCAAGACCGGTGCTCGTGGCCTGCGTTCGATCCTCGAGGCCGTGCTGCTGTCTACTATGTACGACCTGCCGTCTACGGATGCGGTCAGCAAGGTGGTCATCGACGAAAGCGTGATCAAGGGCGAGTCTGAGCCCATGTTGATCTACGAGAACGTCGAGAAAACGGCCTCGCCGCAGGAGTAGGGGCACGCCCGCCCGCCACAGGTCCTGCCCGCGCCTGCGTCATCCGACGCGGGCAGTCCATTCTTTACTCTGTAACCGCGTTGCCTTCATGGCCGCTGCCGTATGCTTAGCCGGTGGCGCCTGCAGTGGCGCGCGAACACCTGAGGTGTCATGACCAAGACCGAACTTCAAACTGCCATCCCGACGCTGCCCCTGCGCGACATGGTGATTTACCCGCACGGCGTCCACCCGCTGTTTGTCGGCACCGCCAGCTCGATCGCGGCGCTGGAGGCCGCCATGGCGGCCGACAAGCAGGTGCTGCTGCTGGCCAAGCGTGATGCCCTGGTCGAAGAGCCGGGGCCGGACGACCTGTTTCAGGTCGGCACCGTGGCGACGATTCTGCAGCTGCTGAAGCTGCCTGACGATACCGTCAAAGTCCTGGTCGAAGGCGGGCACCGTGCGGCCGTGCACGCGCTGGATTTCAGCGGCGAGTTTATCGAGGCGGACGCGTTGCCCCTGCCGGAACCGGAAGTTGCCGGAGCGCAGGTCGAAGCATCCGTGAAAGCGCTCATGACTCAGTTCGAGCGCTACGTCGACGGCTCCAAGAAGGTACCGGCAGAGGTCCTGTCATCGCTCTCCAGCATCGATGACCCAGCCCGTCTGGCAGATACGATTGCCGCGCAAATGACCCTCAAGATCGAAGACAAGCAGGCAGTGCTCGAAGCGGCGGACCTGAAAGCGCGTATCGAGACGGTGATGGATCTGATCGATGCGCATCTGGAAGTGCTGCAGATGGAGCGCCGCATTCGCGGGCGGGTCAAGAAGCAGATGGAGCGCAGCCAGCGCGAGTACTATCTGAACGAGCAGATGAAGGCGATCCAGTCCGAGCTCGGCGATATGGAAGACACGCCGAACGAGATGGAGGAGCTGGCGCAGCGTATCGAAGATGCGGGCATGCCCAAAGACGCGCAGGACAAGGCCAGTGCGGAGCTGAACAAGCTGAAGATGATGTCCCCCATGTCGGCGGAAGCCACCGTGGTGCGCAGCTACCTCGACTGGATCATCGGTGTGCCCTGGAAGAAAAAGAGCCGGGTCCGCCGTGATCTTGCCCAGGCGCAGGAGATCCTCGACGCCGATCACTACGGGCTGGAAGAGGTCAAGGAGCGCATCATCGAGTACCTGGCCGTGCAGAGCCGGGTCAAGAAAGTGCGGGGCAGCGTGCTGTGCCTGGTGGGGCCGCCGGGCGTCGGCAAGACCTCTCTGGGCGAGAGCATTGCCCGGGCAACGAACCGCAGCTTTATTCGCATGGCGCTCGGCGGCGTGCGCGACGAGGCCGAGATCCGTGGCCACCGCCGAACCTACATCGGCTCCATGCCGGGCAAGATCATCCAGAAGCTGTCCAAGGCCAAGGTTCGAAACCCGCTGTTCCTGCTGGATGAAATCGACAAGATGGGCATGGATTTTCGCGGCGACCCCGCCAGCGCTCTGCTCGAAGTGCTGGATCCGGAGCAGAACAGCACGTTTAACGACCACTACCTCGAGGTCGATTGCGACCTGTCAGACGTGTTCTTTATCTGTACCAGCAACAGCATGAATATCCCGGCGCCGCTGCTCGATCGCATGGAAGTCATTCGTCTGCCCGGCTATACGGAGGACGAGAAGCAGAACATCGCGAAGCGCTACCTGGTGCCCAAGCAGCGCGAAGTGGCTGGCCTAAAGGCTAGCGAGTTCGATATCGAGGACGAGGCGCTGCTGCACGTCATCCGCTTCTATACCAAGGAAGCCGGTGTGCGGGGCCTGGAGCGCGAGATCGCGAAGCTGGCCCGCAAGATCGTTACCCAGGCGGCGTTGCAGGAGAGCCCGAGCAGCAAGGCTGCCAAAGGCAAGAAAGCAGGCAAGAGCAAGCCGGCCAAAGCGCTGACGGCAGACGACGTGGAACAGTATCTGGGGGTGCGCAAGCACAGCTTCGGCCTGGCGGAGGAAGAGAACCAGATCGGGATCGTCACAGGCCTCGCCTGGACGCAGGTGGGCGGCGAGCTGCTCAATATCGAGGCGGTCGCGGTGCCCGGCAAGGGCCGGCAGACCAAGACCGGTTCCCTTGGCGACGTCATGCAGGAGTCCATCCAGGCGGCGCTGACCTTCGTTCGCAGCCGTGCCCAGAGCCTGGGCATCGATGCGGACTTTCATGAAACCCTCGACGTACACGTGCATGTTCCCGAAGGCGCGACGCCCAAAGATGGGCCCAGCGCCGGTATCGGAATGTGCACAGCGCTGGTCTCTGTACTGGCCCAGATCCCGGTACGGGCCGACGTTGCGATGACCGGCGAAGTGACCCTTCGCGGGCAGGTTCTGCCGATCGGCGGGCTCAAGGAGAAGCTCCTGGCGGCCAGCCGCGGAGGCATCAAGCATGTGGTGATCCCGTCAGAAAATGAGAGGGATTTGAAGGAGATACCGGACAATATTAAAGAGAGTCTAACGATTCATCCGGTACGCTGGGTGGACGAGGCGCTGGAAATTGCGCTGGAGTCCATGCCGAAGGCCCTGCTGAACGACACGGTGGCCAAACCGGCCCGCCGAAAGGACGGCGACGACGGCGATGGCGCCTCTGTTAGTGCACACTAACCTGCGCGCTATTGATTTCTCTCCCTTGCAGCCGAATAACGCCGTTGGTATAAGGCTCTCCGTTGCCGCCAGCGCCGTTGGCGTGAGGGTACGGCAACATCATTCAGGCTATTGAGGTATCACTCTTGAACAAGACGGAACTCGTTGATCACATCGCGGAAGAAGCGGACATTTCCAAAGCAGCCGCGACGCGGGCGCTGGATGCAGCCCTTGAGGCCATCACCAAGTCGCTGAAGGACGCAGACCCCGTCGCCCTGGTCGGGTTCGGCACCTTCGTGGTGCGTGAACGCGCGGCGCGTACAGGCCGCAATCCCCAAACCGGTGAGGCGATTCAGATCAGTGCTGCCAAAGTGCCGGCTTTCAAGCCCGGCAAGGCGCTGAAAGACGCGCTGAACGGCTGATCGAGCTTCGCGGGCGGCTCAGGCCGCTCGCACCGGCTTCGCGCGGCTCATAGCGCGCACCGGCGCCTCACGGCGCCATCAAACATCAACCATCGCCCCGCCTGACCGGCCCTGTCGCGGTCACGAGCGGGGCGCTTTGCATTCTCAGGAACCTATTCGCCCATGATGCTGCAGAAAATGCGGGACCAGGCCCAGGGTCTCGGCTTCAAGATCATTGTGATCGCACTGATCACCGTGCTGGCGGTGTTTGGCTTTGGGGGCTTCAACCTGTTTGCGGTGACTGACCCGGAAGTCGCATCGGTGAATGGCGTCGACATCACTCAGGGGCAGCTGGCCTCGGAAACGCAGCGCGAGCAGCAGCGGCTGGCCGCCCAGTTTGGCGAGAATTTCGATTCCAGCCTCATTGATCCAGCGGCGATCCAGGGGCAGGTGCTCACCCGTCTGATCGGTCAGGAACTGCTGACGCAGAAAGCTCGCGACATCGGCATGCAGGCGTCCGATGAGCAGATCGACGACACCATCCGCAGCAATCCGAACTTCCAGCTGGAAGGACGCTTTGATCCGGATACCTATCGCCGCGTGGTGCGGCTGTCCGGCTTCAGCCCGCAGACCTTCCGGGCAGAGATCGAGCGATCCCTCAGCCTCGACCAGTTCAGCAGCGCTGTCACAGAGACGGCGGTGGCGCCGGAGTGGGAGCTGCGAACCGCGGCCCGGTTTCTGAACCAGACTCGGGACATCGCGTACCTGCCCTTCGATCCCAAAAGCTTTGCCGAGGCGGTGGAGGTGTCTGAGGAGGATGTTGCCCAGTACTACGAGGACAACGGCGCGGCCTTCATGACCGAGCTTCGGGCCGACGCCGAGGCTATTGTCATGGCCTCCCAGGACCTGGTGGACGACCCGTCCATCACGATTGACGAGGACGAGATTCTGGCAGTGTACGAGGCTGACAACGAAGCCGCTGCAGACAACCGGGAGCTGCGCAACAGTTCTCACATCCTGCTCCGAGTGACCGACGAGCGGGACGAGGCGGCGGCCGCTGCCGAAATCCAAGCTCTGGCGCAACAGGTGCAAGACGGCGCAGACTTTGCGGAGCTGGCCGGCAGCGTATCGGAAGATCCGGGCTCCAGGCTTCAGGGCGGCTCTCTGGGTCCCGTCGGCCGGGGCGTATTTGACCCTGCCTTCGAAGAGGCCCTGTGGGCTCTCGATGCGCCCGGGGCGATCAGCGACCCGGTAAAGACCGAATTTGGCTACCACCTGATCAGGCTTGAGGGCATTGAGTCTCGCCCCCTGCCAACGCTGGCGGAGCGCCGTGACGACATCGAGGCCCAGCTCCGGCTCGATCAGGCACGAATCCTCTTTGATGAGCGGGTCCGCACCCTCGATCAGCTGGCGTTCGAAAACCCCGATTCCCTGGCGGTACCGGCTGCTGAGCTGGGGCTGTCGATCGCGACCCTTGCAGGGGTGACCCGCGACAGCGGCGAAGGCCTGTTTGCTGATGCCGCGGCCCGGGGCGCGCTGTTTGAATCGAAGGTGCTGGACGATGGCGAGAACAGCCCGGCAGTGACCCTCGCCGATGGCCGGGTGGCGGTTGTGCGTTTGCAGCAACGGTACGATCCGGAGCCCCGGCCCCTGGCCGATGTGCGTAGCGAGATTCTCGCGCAGCTGACTCAGGAACGGGCGGCGGCGGCACTCGATGAGGCCTTCACGGCTGCACAAGCGGCGCTCAGCGATCCCTCAACTTCGGTCAGCGTTGTCGCGGACCAGATTGGCGGACGGTGGGAAACGCACCCAAACGTTGCCCGGGCTGGCGCCAGCGAGGTGCCCAACGCGGTGATTGCCGAAGCCTTTCAGCTGGCCGCGCCCGGGGCCGAAGGTCGCTCCTCCGGTGCCGCAGATCTGCCCGAGGGCGTTCGCGCGCTGGTTACTGTCACGGCTGTGCGTGCCGGCGACTGGAGCGCCCTGAGCGAAGCGGAGCGCAGCAGCCTGGGTCGCTTTGTCGCCAACCGGGCTTCGCGGTTGGACTTCAGCTCGCTGTACCTGTCGATCGAAGACGACGCCGACGTCTACAAGCCTGACGGCATCTAGTGCCTGATCGGCGAAGGGCTGCTGGCCGGCCGAAATGACGGAATCAGAGGCCGACAGCGCTCGTCGCTGGTGCGCCTTTGGCGACGTTGACATGCAGCGTCAAGCGCTGCCCGGGTTTCAGGTACTTTGCCTGATCCAGGCCGTTCCAGCTGGCGATATCGGCGGTTCGAACATTGAACTTGGCAGCGATTCGCGACAGGGAGTCGCCGCTGCGAACCCGGTAGCGCACTTTCCGCATGACGCTGCGGCTGGTCTTGCCGACATGCAGCGTCTGCCCGACACGTAGCGGCGCTTTGGGGTTCAGTTCGTTCCAGCGCACCAGCTGCGAGATGCTGACCTCGTGCTTGCGGGCCAGCTTCCAGAGGCTGTCGCCGGCGCGCACGGTGTGGGTGCGATCGCCATGGAGCCGGGCGATCGGATAGCTGGTTGCGGCTTGCTTGGACTTCGGGATGTAGAGCTGCTGGCCTTCGCGAATCATGTCGCTCTTGAGCCGATTGATCTTGCGGATGGCTGCGCTCCGGGTGCCGTTGCGGTGTGCCAGGGTGCTGAGGCTGTCGCCGCGCTTGACCGTAACGATCTTCCAGCCCATGCGCTCTTTTTCCGGGATCCCCTGAAACTGCTCTGCCGCGGCAACGAGATCCGTGCCCGGGGGCAGAATCAGCCGATGAGGTCCCGCTGCGGGGGTCGCCCACTGGTTGAAGGAAGGATTCCACCGGTACAGTTCTTCCAGAGACAGGCCGAGCAGCTCGGAAACCTTCATCAAGTCGAACTGTGCCGGTAGCTCCAGGGTGCTGAAGCCAGGCTCAAAGGCCAGCTTCGGCAGGGTGACGCCGTAGCGTTCCGGTTCGGCAATGACCGCGGCGTAGGCCAGGATTCGCGGCACATACTGGCGGGTCTCCTGGGGAAGCGGCAGCGCAAAGAAGTCTGGTCTGGCCTTGGCACCCTTTGCTTTGGATTTGCGCACGGCGCGGCGCACGCTGCCTTCGCCGGCGTTGTAGCCTGCCATGACCAGCAGCCAGTCATCAAAGCTCTGGTGCAGGAAGCTGAGGTAGGAAATGGCCGCATCCGTTGATGCGATGACATCTCTGCGACCGTCATACCACCAGTTGCGTTCGAGCCCGAAACGCTCAGCGGTCATGTCGATGAACTGCCAAAGCCCGGCGGCGCCCCCGGGCGAAAACGCGTAGGGGTCCAGGGCGCTTTCGATCACCGGCATCAGGGCCAGCTCGCCGGGAATGCCGTAAGCGTGGAGTTCCTGCAGCACGTAGGGCATGTAGGTCGCGAAGGCCCGGGCGCGCTGCGCGAAGTAGTTGGGATGGCGCTTGAACCAGCGGATCTCAGCCTGAACCGACGGGTCCTCCAGATGATGCTCCAGCGCAAAGCTGTTCCTCATCACCGCCCACAGGTTGCCCTGCAGGGCTTCGGTCCACTGCGGCATTGCTGCCGGATCCTGGGTCGTCTCTCCTGCTGCGGTCACAGCGGTTGCCGGAGCCTTGTGCGGCTCGCCAACCGGCTCGCCCGGAATCGCGGCGCTCGCAGAGCTGGCTGTCGTCGCCGCTGTGTTTGCCGGATCGGGGGTGGCAGCCTTGCTGGCAGGACGAGCCGATGCCGGCAGCAAGGCCGGCGACGAGGTCTCAGGGGGGGATGTGCTTGCCCGTGCGGCAATGCGATCAACGGCACCCAGCGCCGCGCTTGCGTGTTGCGCTGAGGCGGTGAATCGCGGCGGCTGCTGACAGCTGCTGGCGACCAGCGCGAGCAGAGCGACGATGAGGAGCTTGCCTGGTCGCGCCATTCCTTGCTGCCGCCCGGCTCCCGGCCCACAATGCGCAGACCGGCGACTGGGGGAGCAAACCCGGGCGTCAAAGGAGGCTCCAGGATCATGCGCAAAGAAAGATCGGACCCGCGGGGTCCCGCAGACAGACTCGCGTCGCCCTCGGATGAGAGCGCGCCTGTTGCCGTTAAGAATCGTGCAGCCCATAGGTTGACGTCCTGGTGGCACAGCCCTGCAGGGGTACGGCTTTTTGCCGAGCAAGCGCCTGTCATTTCAACTGAAGTTCGCCGCTTTCATGGCGATACTTTGTTGTGGCTAGGCTGCCACAACCCCTCCACGGAATTTGTGAGGCGGTGCATGGTTCGAAACCGTTTTTATGCCGCCATTCCGGGTACGTGTCCCAGCCCGGATCTAGCCAGTTTTTGCAGCGATCCACAAGCCTTGCCCTTGGCCAAAGGCGCGGTCAGCGCGGTCATGCTGCACCACATTCTTGACTGCGCGAAGGACCCGCGGGAACTGATTCGTGAAGTTGCTCGCGTGATCGAGCCGGGCGGCCGGCTGCTGATCAGCGGCTTTAACCCTTACAGTGGATGGGGCTTGTCGGCCATGAAGGCGCGTCCGCAGTGCTGGCTGGGCGCGCAGGAGAGAGGCATCGTGCCCATCCGGTTAGGAAGGCTCCTTGATTGGCTGGCGTTGTTGGGCTTTGAGCTGTCAGGTGAGGTGCGCTACGCAGGCTTTGCCTTGCCGCGGCACCAGGTGGCGCAGCGTGCCGGACACTGGCTGGTGGCCCGGGGCTTGCCGCTTGGCAGCAGCTATCTCGTGAGTGCCACGAAGCAGCAGGGCGCGGCGATCCGGCGGCAGCGTCGCGCCCATTTGGCCCGGCAACCTTTGGCTCCCGTGGCCTACCCGAAACTCTCTACCTGGAGGCGTGTTGAGCAAGATCGTTGAGGTTTATACCGACGGTGCCTGTCGCGGCAACCCCGGTCCTGGCGGCTGGTGCGCGCTGCTGCGGGCCGGCGGTTCCGAGAAGCTGGTTTCCGGTGCCGAGCCCCACACCACCAACAACCGCATGGAGCTGGCCGCGGCCATCGAAGGTCTGAAAGCCCTGAAGGGATCGCAGACCGTTCGCCTCACCACCGACTCGCAGTATGTTCGCCAGGGCGTCACCCTGTGGATGGCGAACTGGAAGAAAAACGGCTGGCGGACTGCCGGGCGCAAGCCGGTGAAGAATCAGGATCTGTGGCAGGCGCTGGACGAACAGGCGGCTCGCCACGACGTCGAGTGGCTGTGGGTCAAAGGCCACAGCGGGCATCCTGATAACGAGCGAGTCGACCAGGGTGCCAACGACGCCATCGACATCATGCAGGCGGGGGGCTGAAGCTGTGCGCCAGATTGTGCTGGATACGGAAACCACCGGGCTCGAGGTCGAGCAGGGCCATCGGATCATCGAAATCGGTGCGGTTGAGATCGTTAACAGACGGCTGACCGGCCGCCACTATCATCAGTACCTCAACCCGGAACGGCCAATTGATGAAGGCGCCCAGGAAGTTCACGGAATCAGTCTGGAGTTTCTGGCCGACAAGCCGCTGTTTGCTGACGTCGCCGAGGCCTTCCTGGACTTCGTCGCGGGTGCCGACCTGGTCATCCACAACGCGCCGTTCGACATGGCGTTCCTGAACAGCGAGCTGTCCTTGCTGGACCGTACGCAAGTGCCTTGCATCGAGACCCACTTTGGCGACCAGAGACGTCGGCGGCTGGAAAGGCTGTGCGGTGTTACCGATTCGCTGGTCATGGCCAGAGACAAGCATCCCGGACAGCGCAACAGCCTGGATGCCCTGTGCCGACGCTACGAAGTCGACAACTCGAGCCGCACCCTGCACGGCGCGCTGCTGGATGCGGAAATTCTGGCTGATGTGTATCTGCTGATGACCGGCGGCCAGACCGCGCTGTTCGGTGCGGCAGAAGAGGACGCGGCCGAGACAGCCGAACAGCAAGGCTGGGAAGCCCCGGCGTCGCTGGCGGTTATTGCGCCCTCAGCGGCGGAGCAGGCCGCCCACGAAACCTATCTTGCCCGGTTGGACGAGCGAGCCGGCACCTCCGTGTGGCGGGATCCGGCCTGAACCTCAGAGCAGGTAGCGCACCGCAAGAAAGCCGGTGATCCCCATGGTGATGGTATAGGGAAACGCCATCGCGACCATTTTGCCGTAGGACAAACGCACGAGGGGCGCGACGGACGAGGTCAGCAGAAACAGGAATGCGGCCTGGCCGTTCGGAGTTGCGACGCTCGGTATGTTGGTGCCCGTGTTGATGGCCACGGCGAGCAGGTCGAACTGCTCCCGGCCGATGCGGCCGCTGTCCAGCGCTGCTTTGACTTCGTTGATGTAAACCGTTGCGACAAAGACGTTATCGCTGATCGCCGACAGCAAGCCGTTGGCGATGTAGAACATGCCAGGCTGAACTTCCAGGTCCAGAGACAGCACGTACTCAATGACGGGCGCGAACAGATGCTGGTCGTGGATCACCGCAACGATGCCGAAGAACACCACCAGCAGGGCCGTGAAGGGCAAGGCTTCTTCGAAGGCTTTGCCCAGCTGATGCTCTTCGATCACGCCGTTGAATGCGGTCTGGATCACGATCACCATGAGCCCAATGAGGCCAACTTCGGCGACGTGAAAGGCGAGGGCAAAGACCAGGGCGACCGCGGCGACGGCCTGAACGACCAGCCTGGCCCGATCGCGGGTGGTGCGCCCGGCAGCCGTTTCGGCGTCGTACGCTTCCAGGATCTCGCGCACCTTGTTGGGCAGCTGCGCGCCGTAGCCGAAGGAACGCGTCAGTTCCAGCAAAATGCAGGTCAGCAGCCCAATCACCAGCACCGGCATGGTGACTGGCGCCATGTTCGTAAAGAACTCGACAAACTCCCAGCCGGCCCGGTTGGCAATCAACAGGTTTTGCGGCTCGCCCACGGTGGTGCAAACGCCGCCCAGGGCCGTGCCGACAGCGCCGTGCATGAGCAGGCTGCGCAGGAACGCGCGGAACTCGTCCAGGTCAGAGCGGTGCAGATCTTCAACACCATCGTCCGCCCCATGTTCGTGGTCGTCCTGAAAGCCCTTGCCGGAGGCCACCTTGTGGTAGACCGAGTAGAAGCCGACGGCAACGCTGATGATGACTGCGGTGACCGTCAGGGCGTCCAGGAATGCCGACAGCAGCGCGGCCACGATGCTGAACAGGAACGAGATGATGACCTTGGACCGCACGCCCAGCAGGATTTTGGTGAAGGTGAACAGCAGCAGCTCTTTCATGAAGTAGATGCCGGCAACCATGAACATCAGCAGCAGGATGACCGGAAAACTTCCAAACACCTCGTGGCGGATGGTTTCGGCAGAGGTCATGCCAATGATCACCGCTTCGATGGCCAGCAGGCCTCCGGGCTGGAGCGGGTAGCACTTGAGCGCCATCGCCAGGGTGAAGATGAACTGCAGGACCAGGATCCAGCCGGTGACGAAGGGTCCGACAGTCACCATCAACAGCGGGTTCATCAGCAGGAAGGTCACGATGGTGACCTTGTACCAGTCTGGGGCCTGGCCAAGAAAATTCTGCCAAAGGGCAAGCAGCAAGTTTTGCTGGGTGGAGGTCGTCATGAATCTCTGCTCGTCGTCTGGGGCTGAAATTTGGATCGGGACCTGGCTGCTTACCACTTGCGAAGGCAGGGCCCGATCCCTGTAGTGTAGTCAGAATACCGCGCCGCAGGAACAAACCCGTGAACGTGATACATTCCGCGCCGTCCTTTGCAAGAGCTTTTTCGATGTCCTGGCCGATTGCCCCGAACCGATTTCTGTCCCTGGAACACGCGCCCGAGCCGTTGCCAGAGGCACGCTGCTACTTTGTCTGGCTCGACGGCCGGCTGCTGGGGCAGGAAGATCAGGGCGTCCTGCGGCCGCTGGATGCCGACACGTTTCGCTGGCTGGAAATCGAGGTGGAGTACGAGCATTTTCTGGGCTTGTACGACGGCGCAGCGTGCTTCGCGGTGCGCGCAAGCGGGAGCAAACCTGCCGGCGTTAGCGCCGGCGACCTGCGATCCTGGCTGGGCCGGGTCGAGCCAGATCTGTTCAGCCTGGCCGGCCGGTCTGCCCAGATCCTTGACTGGTTTCGCAGCAATCAGTACTGCGGCCGCTGCGGCGCCACCATGCAGGACCACCATCATGATCGCGCTCGGCAATGCGGGGACTGCGGCTTTGTGGCCTATCCAAGGCTGTCCCCGAGCATTATCGTTCTGGTGGTGCGCGGCGAAGAAATGCTGCTGGCGCGCAACGCGGCCTGGCCGCAGGGCATGTTCAGCACCCTCGCGGGCTTCGTGGAGCCGGGCGAGTCCATCGAGCAGACCGTCCATCGGGAGGTCAAGGAAGAAGTCGGGGTAGACGTGACCAATCTGCGCTATCTCGGCAGCCAGAGCTGGCCTTTCCCGAACTCGCTGATGCTCGGTTTTCACGCGGACTACGCTGGTGGCGACCTGGTGCTGCAGGATCAGGAAATCTCCGAGGCGGACTGGTTTGGCGTTGACGATCTGCCGCAGATTCCGCCGCCCGCCGCCATTTCCCGCTGGCTGATCGACGACTTCTGCCGGAAGGTTCGGCGCTAGGAAGATTCTACGGGGTGTTGGCGTCCCGGCCCGCGCCCCGAAAGAGCCCGAACACCGGCCCGACCCAGGTCAGGTAGCCACTGGCGCGGACCCGTCCGGCTGAGAACGCGGCCATGACGTCATCCTGGCCGAGCAACAGCGCGCGAGCAGTCGCGATGTCTTCAAAGTAGAAGACCGCGTCGGCGGGCTCCCGATGACGCCAGTAAAAGGCCCCTGCAGCGAGCTCGAAGGCCAGATCCAGCTCCGGGTGCGGCGTCAACGCCAGCAGCTCGTGGGTTTGCGAAGCGCCGGCGGGGGGCAGGGTGCAGCGCAGCAGCACGCAGCCGTCAAACTGGCCAAACAGGGCCGGATTCAGGTGGGCTTCGAGCGTCGCCTGCAGGCTGTTGCGGTCGTGAGCAGCGATGTTCAAGCAGGGCTCCCTGGCGAAGATCGCCGGGGACTGTAGACCCCTCAGAACGCAGTGGCTACCCTTGGGAAAAATCTGGACAGCACATGAGCTATCTCTATCAGTATCTGTTGTTTCTGGCGCAGGCCGTCACGCTTGGGGGCGTCGCGTTGCTGCTCCTTGGGGCCCTGGCGGGGCTAAGTACCCGCCGCAGCCAGCCGGCACAGGGACACCTCAGCGCTCTCAAGGTGAACGACCAATTCGACGACCATCAGGACCTGCTGCGCAGCATGATGCTGGACAAGGCCGGCTACAAGCAGCTGCTCAAAGCCGAAACAAAGGCTGAAAAGGCCGCCAGCAAGGCTGATTCGAAGGCGGCAACGGACGCGATCAAAGCAGCCCCGGGGGGCGCGACTGACGTGTTGCCCGGGCGGCCACGGCTGTTCCTGCTCGATTTTAACGGCGACCTGGA
>CAZXIJ010000006.1:133948-157116 GCA_964640725.1 uncultured Pseudomonadales bacterium
GGGCTGGTGGACGAGATCCTGACCAGCGACGACTACCTGATGGCGGCCTGCGCGGAGCGCGACGTATTCAAGCTGCGCTGGCGCGAAGATCGCAAGCCCCTCGACAAGCTGCTGGCCCGAGCTGAGAGCGCGCTGACGGCGTTGCCCCAGCGCTGGTTTCGGCGCAACGGCGGTCTGCCGCGCTCGGCCCACGATGCGACGACGACTTCTGCCCTGACTTCTCTGGAGCTGCGTTCATGAGCGATTTTTCTGCCTTTCAGGTACGGCGAACCGACGACGGTTTTGAGCGTGACGTGGTTCGCCGCTCGGTCACCGATCTGCCGGACGGCGATGTGCTGATCGACGTTCGCTACTCGTCCCTGAACTACAAGGATGCTTTGTCTGCGACCGGCAACCCCGGCGTCACGCGCAACTTTCCGCACACGCCCGGCATCGACGCGTCCGGGGTGGTGGTAGAGAGCAGCGACCCTGCCTTCGCGCCCGGGCAATCGGTGGTGGTGATTGGCTTTGACCTGGGCATGGGGACCGCTGGCGGATTCGCCGAGCGGATTCGCGTGCCTGCCGGTTGGGTCGTCGCGCTGCCGGACGGGTTAACGCTGCGCAGCGCCATGGTGCTCGGCACGGCCGGATTTACCGCCGCGCTCTGTGTCGACAAGCTCCTCGCCGCAGGCCTGGCGCCCGGGCAGGGCCCCGTGCTGGTCACGGGCGCAACCGGCGGCGTCGGCAGCGTTGCCGTGCGCCTGTTGGCGCAGCTGGGATACGAGGTCGTCGCGGCGTCCGGCAAGGCGGAGCAGCACGCCTATCTGAAGGCGCTGGGCGCAACCTCGATTGTCGATCGCGACGGCGCTCGTTTTGGCATCGACAAGCCGATGCTGAAAGAAACCTACGCAGGCGTTGTCGACACGGTCGGCGGCGACACGCTGGTGACGGGCCTGAAAACCCTTCGCTACGGCGGCAGCCTGGCCGCCTGTGGGCTGGTGGAGTCGCCGGCGATCCATGCCACCGTGCTGCCCTTCATTCTGCGCCATGTGAATCTGCTGGGCATCGACTCGGTGCAGCTGCCGCTGACTGAAAAAGAGCGGATCTGGAACCGGCTGGCCGGCGAGTGGTCCCTGGACCTTGAACAGACCGTTACTGAACTGCAGCTCGACGACCTGGACGCTGCCATCGATCGCATCCTGGGCGGCAACATGGTGGGCCGCGGGCTGGTGATGGTCCAGGGGGAGTAGGGGCTCAGTCGCGGCGCAGCCGGGCCGACGGCGCGATCGGGCTCGGATAGCGGAAGATCACCAGGTAGGTGTTGAATACCAGCGTCAGCACCGTCGCGCCCTGAATCACGTGAGCCGCTTCGACGCTCAGGAGCAGGGCGCTGCCCGCGACGTAGCTGACCAGCAGCGAAAACTCCGATGCCTGGCCCAGCCGGGTGCCCACTTCCCAGGCGGCGGCCCGGCTCTCTTTCTGGGCCAGCAGCGTAAGCGCAAAGGTCGGCGGCTTGGCCAGTACCAGCAGGCCGCCGAGCAGCAGGGTGGGCATCCACACTTCCAGCACCAGGGCGCCGTTGAGCCCGGCGCCGACGCCAAAGAAGAACAGCACCAGGAAGAAATCTCGCAACGGCCTTAAGTTGTCGACGATGTAGCCTGCGACGGGCGTCGCCGCCAGGGTCACGCCGGCGATCAGGGCGCCGATTTCCAAAGACAGGCCCGCCGCCTGGGCCGCGCTGGCCAGGCCCAGGCACCAGCCGATGGCCAGCAGGAACACAAATTCCGTGAAGGCATCAAAGCGCTTGAGCAGCGGCACCAGTACCCAGCGCACGCCTGCCCACGCAGCCAGGCCAAGCAACGGCAAGGTGCCAAGAGCGACGCCCAGACGGCCGCCCAGAGAGCTGCCGGCGGCGCCCTCAACGGCATCGCCGCCAGCGACCCCGGCCAGTACCAGCAACGCGATGATGGCCAGCAGGTCCTGAACCAGCAGCAGGCTGACCACCATCTCGCCAATGTGGCGATGGTGCAGCACCGTGGTCGGCAGCAGCTTGATGCCCATAATGGTGGAGCTGAAAGAGACCGCGACGCCCGTAATCAGCGCTTCTGCCACGGTAAACCCAAAGGCCAGCATGACGCCGGCGCCGATCGCAAAGAACGCAAGGGTGGTGATCAGCCCGGTGAGCAGGGACTGCCCGAGCATGTTCTTCAGGCGCGAGGGCCGCAGGTCCAGCCCTACCAGGAACAGCAGGAAGATGATGCCGATCTCGGCGATCTCGTCCAGCAGTGCCTGGTCTTTGACCCAGCCCAGCCCGTGCGGCCCCAGGAGTAGCCCCAGGGCGATGTAGGCGATGAGGAATGGCTGGCGCGTGAACAGGGCGGCTGCCGCCAGAACGGCGGCGCCGCTGAAGATCAGAAAGAAAGACTGAATAATGCCTGGTTCATGCACCGCGTCTCGTTCGGCGGAAAGCCGGCTCCGGTTGCCCTGCGCTGGCCTGATAGTAATCGCTGTGCGGGCTGAATGCGGCCTCGATTTGCGTGGCGCTGAATCGCTCGGGCAATACGGCGCTGTCGAAACGGCAGCGCTGCAGGTAGTGCAGCAGGTCCGGGATGATGTCGCCACAGGCTCGAAGCTCGCCCCGGTAGCCGTGTCGCTCCCGCAGCAGGACCGCCAGGGACAGGCCGCGGCCGTCGTTGAACGCGGGAAAATCGATGGCGATGCCCGGCGCGCTCAGGTCGACGGTCTCGGGCTCCGCATCGACAGTCACGATCGGAAACGGGTTGTCGGCACCCGCAGCGGCGGCCTGGCCGCTGTTCAGATCAAGCAGCGTCGGCATACAGCGGCTCCTTGAAAGGTTCGATGCCAATTCGTCGGTAGCACTCAAGGAATGTCTCGCCCTCGCTGCGGGCCCCCAGGTAGGTGTCGAGGATCGTCTCGATCACCGACACAACCTGAGCGCGCTCGAAAGAGGGGCCGACGATCTTGCCCAGCGTCGCGCCGCTGGCAGAGCTGCCGCCGATCGACACCTGGTAGAACTCCTTGCCCTTCTTGTCGACCCCGAGAATGCCGATATGGCCCACATGGTGATGGCCGCAGGCGTTCATGCAGCCGCTGATGTTCAGCTGCACAGGCCCCAGCTCGTACTGCTGCTGGTAGTCCTCGAAGCGCGATTGGATGGCTTCTGCCACGGGGATGGATTTGGCGTTCGCCAGGGAGCAGTAGTCGCCGCCCGGGCAGCAGATCATGTCGTTCAGCAGGCGAGCGTTGGGGGTGCCGAGGCCGGCCTGCTCGGCGGCCTGCCAGAGCGCCAGGAGCGCGTCCTGCCGTACATCCGGCAGCACGAAGTTCTGTTTGTGGCTGATGCGGATCTCGCCGTGGCCAAAGGCCTCCGCCCAGTCTGCGACGGCGTCCATCTGTTCGTCGGAAATGTCGCCCGGCGGCACGCCAGTGGCCTTGGTCGACAGCACGACCGCTGCGTAGCCGGGCTGCCGGTGGGCGCGGACATTGTGGCGCATGAACCGCTCGAAGCCCGGATGAGCGAGCCGCTGCGAGGCCAGCTGGTCGGTGGCGTCGGTGACATCGGCGTAGGCGGGCGGTTGGAAGTACGCTTCTACGCGCGCGATCTCGTCTCCGGTCAGGGTACTGGCACTGCCCTGCAGGAGCGCCCACTCCGCCTCGACCTGCTCTGTGAACACATCGGCACCCAGGGCCCGGACCAGGATCTTGATGCGGGCCTTGTATTTGTTGTCGCGACGGCCGTAGCGGTTGTAGACCCGCATGATGGCTTCGAGGTAGGTCAGCAGGTCTGCGACGGGCAGGGCAGCGCGGATGAGCGTGCCCACCACCGGTGTGCGCCCCAACCCACCGCCGGCGAGCACGTCGAAGGTGATCTGGCCGGCCTTGTCCCGTGCAACTCGCAGGCCGATATCGTGCACCTCGACCGCGGCGCGGTCCTGTGCTGCGCCGGTGACGGCAATTTTGAACTTCCGAGGCAGCCAGTCGAACTCCGGGTGCGAGGTGGACCACTGGCGAATCAGCTCGCAGTAGGGCCGCGGATCCACCGTTTCGTCGTCAGCCACACCGGCAAATTCATCGGTCGTCACATTGCGGATGCAGTTGCCGCTGGTTTGGATAGCGTGCATGGAAACGTCGGCGAGCTCGGCCAGGATGTCCGGCACTTCCTGCAGCTCCGGCCAGTTGAACTGCATGTTCTGGCGGGTGCTCAGGTGACCGTAGCCGCGATCGTAGTGCCGGGCGATATGCGCAAGCTTGCGCAGCTGGGTGCTGTTGAGCGTGCCGTAGGGCACGGCGACGCGCAGCATCGGTGCCAGGCGCTGGATGTAGAGGCCGTTGCGCAGGCGCAGCTGCAGAAATTCGTTCTCGCTCAGCTGGCCGTCCAGATAGCGTTGGGTCTGGTCGCGATATTGCTCGACCCGCTCCTGGACAATCTGGCGGTCGAGCGCGTCGTACTGATACATGGCAATCCGGGACGTTGGGCGCAGGGCGCGGACCTTAGCACCCTCCAAAATGGCGGAAAACCTAAAAATTTGTCTATGGTTAGAACAACTTACGCGAAACCGTGGCCTGTTTCGTTGTGCCTTTCGCGCGGAGTCAGTAGACTCCGCGCCGCACCCTCCAGCCTGGACACGAGACCGTCACCATGAGCGCGACCCACGATCAGAACGCGGCCCCCCGAACTGCCGAGCAGGAACAGGAATCCGAGGCCGACAGCCGCGCCGATGCCAAGACGATCGTCGTGATGTTCGCCGCCCTGGTGCTGTTCGCCGTGCACTTTGCCTCGGGCTGGTCCTTCGACTTCTAGCCGCTGCGGCCCTGCACCGTTACCGGTTCAGGCTTGGCCTGAGCAGTACCCCGGCGTGCTCCGACGAAATGCCTTTTCGATCGGCGTAGTCCAGGCACTGATCTGAGTCGATCGGGCCGAGACCAAAGTAGCGCGCTTGCGGGTGGGCGAAGTACCAGCCACTGACCGCCGCTGCCGGTGCCATCGCAAACTGGTCGGTCAGGGTGATGCCTGTGTGTCGCGTGGCATCCAACAGCTCGAACAGCGTCACCTTCTCGCTATGTTCCGGACAGGCCGGATACCCTGGCGCTGGCCGGATCCCCTGGTACTTCTCGGCAATCAACGCATTGTTGTCCAGGTCCTCATGGCTCGCGTAGCCCCACAGCTCCTTGCGCACCCGCTGATGCGCGTACTCCGCAAACGCCTCGGCCAAGCGGTCTGCCAGCGCTTTGATCATGATCTGGCTGTAGTCGTCGTCCGGGTACTCGGCCAGGATCGCATCGATGCCATCCCCGGAGGTGACCGCGAAGCCACCCACATAGTCGGCTACCGGGGCCTCGGCAATGTAGTCCGCCAGGCACAGATTCGGTTCGCCTTCCGGTTTGATGCGCTGTTGACGCAGATGGTGCAGCCGCGTCTGCACGGTCTGCCGGCTGTCGTCGGTGTAGACCAGCAGGTCGTCGCCGTCGCGGTTGCAGGGCCAGATTCCGACCACGCCCCGCGCCTTTAGCCGGCCACCGTCCACCAGCCGCTGCAGCATCTGCTGAGCGTCCGCGAACAGGTCCCGGGCGCTTTCGCCCACGACATCGTCCTCCAGGATCTGCGGGTACTTGCCCGCCAGTTCCCAGGTCATGAAGAAGGGCGTCCAGTCGATCAGAGATACCAGCGTCGCCAGCGGAACCTCGATGGGGGTGATGCCCGGCTGTGCCGGCGCCACGGGCGCGTGCTCGCGATCGAAGGGGATGACGGGCTGATTGGCCCGGGCCTGTGCCAGGGTCAGGTAGCTTCGGTTCTGCGCCCGGGCCTCGGTCCGCTCGCGAATCACGTCGTACTCAGCGGCGACTTCCGCAGCGAAGGCATCGCGTTGCTCGTCCGACAGCAGGGTGCTGGTCACGCTCACGCTCCGAGACGCGTCCGGAACGTACACGATCGGCGCATTGCCGTAGGCCGGCGCGATCCGGGCGGCCGTGTGGGCCTTCGAAGTGGTCGCGCCGCCGATCAGGAGCGGCGTGTTCATGCCGCGGCGCTGCATCTCTTCGGCCACGTATACCATCTCGTCCAGGGAAGGCGTGATCAGCCCTGACAGGCCAATCACGTCGGCGTTCTCGGCCTGGGCCGTGTCCAGAATCTTCTCCAGCGGCACCATCACGCCCAGGTCGATGACTTCGTAGTTGTTGCACTGAAGCACCACGCCAACGATGTTTTTGCCGATGTCGTGAACGTCGCCTTTGACCGTCGCCATGACGATTTTGCCCTTGCTTTCGGGCTTGTCGCCTTTCTCTGCCTCGATGAACGGTATCAGGTGTCCCACGGCCTGCTTCATAACGCGCGCGCTCTTGACGACCTGCGGCAGGAACATCTTGCCGGCGCCGAACAGGTCGCCGACGACGTTCATGCCGTCCATGAGCGGGCCTTCGATGACGTGGATCGGCCGATCGGCCGCCTGCCGGGCTTCCTCCGTGTCCTCAACGATGTGCTTGTTCAGCCCGTGCACCAGCGCGTGCTCGAGCCGGCCACGAACGTCCAGCTGGCGCCAGCTGTCATCGACGGCCTTGCCGGTTCGAGCCTGGCCGCTGTAGTCGCCGGCGATCTCCAGCAGTCGCTCTGTCGCATCCGGGCGACGGTTCAGCACCAGATCCTCGACCCGTTCCCGCAGCGCCGCAGGAATCTGCTCGTAGATGCCGAGCTGGCCGGCGTTGACAATGCCCATGCTGAGTCCGGCCTGGATCGCGTGATACAGAAAGACCGTGTGGATGGCTTCGCGAATCGGGTTGTTGCCCCGAAAGGAAAAAGACACGTTGCTGACGCCGCCGGAAATCTTGGCCCCGGGCAGGTTCTCCCGAATCCAGCGACAGGCCTCGATGAAATCGACGGCGTAGTTGCGATGCTCGTCGATGCCGGTGCCGATCGCGAAGATGTTGGGGTCGAAGATGATGTCTTCCGGCGGAAAGCCGACGGTTTCTGTCAGCAGCCGGTAAGCCCGCTCGCAGATTTCGGTCTTGCGCTCGAAGGTATCGGCCTGGCCGTCTTCGTCAAAGGCCATGATGACCACCGCAGCCCCGTAGTTCAGGCAGGTTCGGGCCAGTTCCAGGAACGGGCCTTCCCCTTCCTTCAGGCTCAGCGAGTTCACGACGCCTTTGCCCTGCACGCACTTCAGCCCGGCTTCGATCACCGGCCATTTGCTGGAGTCGATCATGACGGGAACGCGACTGATATCGGGCTCGCTGGCCAGCAGATGCAGGAAGTGCACCATCGCCGCCTCGCTGTCGAGCAGCCCTTCGTCCATGTTGATGTCGATGATCTGCGCGCCGTTGTCGACCTGTTGCCGCGCCACGGCCAGCGCCTCGGCGTAGTCCCGTTCCCGGATAAGCCGGGCGAAACGGGCGCTGCCCGTGACATTGGTGCGCTCGCCGACGTTAACGAACAGGCTCTCGTCGGTGACCCGCAGGGGCTCGAGCCCGGTGAGCACCATGGCTCGATCCGGCTGTGGCAGCTGGCGCGGCGCCATGTCGGCCACCGCGTCGGCTATCGCCGCGATGTGTTCCGGGGTCGTGCCGCAGCAACCGCCGAGAATGTTCACGAGCCCGGCGCCGGCGAACTCTTTCAGGATGGCCGCCATTTCATCGGGCGTCTGGTCGTATTCGCCAAAGGCGTTCGGGAGCCCGGCGTTCGGGTGCGCGCTGACAGCGACCTCGGCGCTGCGGTGCAGGGCTTCGACGTAGGGCCGCAGCTGGGTCGCGCCCAGCGCACAGTTCAGACCGACCGAGAGGGGCCTTGCGTGCGCCAGGCTGTGCCAGAACGCCTCTGTGGTCTGTCCGCTGAGCGTTCGGCCGCTGGCGTCAGTAATGGTGCCCGACAGCATGAGGGGGATGCGCTGCCCCCGAACCCGTTCCTGATTCTTGACGGCAACGATGGCCGCTTTGGCGTTCAGCGTGTCAAACACGGTCTCGATGAGGATGAGGTCGGCACCGCCGGCCAGCAGTGCGGCAACGGCGACACTGTATTGCGTCACCAGCTCATCGAAGTGGATATTGCGGAATGCCGGGTCGTTGACGTCCGGCGACATGCTCGCGGTCCGGTTGGTGGGGCCGAGCACGCCGGCAACGTAGCGGGGCAGGGTGCCGCCGTGCTCGTTGCAGGCCTCCCGGGCGATCCGTGCAGCGGCGTGGTTCAGCGCTTCCACCTCGCTCTCGAGCCCGTAGTCGGCCTGGCCGACCGCAGTTGCGGTAAAGCTGTTGGTTTTGATGATCTGGGCGCCCACGGCGAGGTAACGGGCGTGACAGTGCTTGACGAGTTCAGGCTGGGTCAGACAGAGCGCGTCGTGGTTGCCCTTCAGGGGCATGTTGTGGGCGGCGAAGCGCTCGCCGCGATAGTCCTCTTCTGCCAGGCGCTCCCGCTGCAGGAGCGTGCCGTAAGCGCCGTCCAGGAGCACGATTTGCTGGCCCAGGGTTTCTTGCAGCGTCTGCTGGGCGTTGGGGGTTTGCCGGGCGGCAGATACGGTCATGACGCAGCGGTCCTCGCTGGATGGGTTCGAAAGGGGGGAGGGCTCAGTTTATGGGTTTGTGCGGACCGGACCTTGAAGACGCCGCAAGGACAGTTGAGGCACGCTCATGGGCGCGCGCCCGGGGGCGAGTTGGGTCGATCGACCCGTCCTGCTAGAATTCCCGACCGAAACAGTCGGAATTAGAGCGCGTACATGATCGAAATCTCCGCCAGCGCCCAGACGTATCTGCAAGATCTGCTGGGCAAGCAGGAAGGCGACGTGGGCATTCGCATCTTTGTCGCCCAGCCAGGCACGCCGCAGGCCGAAACCTGCATTGCCTACTGCCGTCCCGGAGAGGAGCAGGAAGGCGATGTCCCCACCCAGTACGAAGGCTTTACCGCCTGGTTCGAGGGGCGCAGCGAGGCCTACCTGGTTGATGCCCAGGTGGACTATCAGGAAGACCGCATGGGCGGGCAGCTGACGATCAAAGCGCCCAATGCCCGGGTGCCCAGCGTTGGCCCGGACGCGCCGCTGGAAGATCGCATCAATTACGTGCTGTACAACGAGATCAATCCTGGCCTTGCGGCCCACGGCGGCATGGTCAGCCTGGTCGAAATCACCGATGACAAAGTCGCTGTGCTGCAGTTTGGTGGCGGCTGCCAGGGCTGCGCGGCGGTCGACATTACCCTCAAGAACAGCGTTGAAGTCTCGTTGCTGGAGCAGGTCCCGGAGCTGACAGCGATCCGTGACGCCACGGACCACTCAGACGCGACCCAGGCCTACTACCAGTCCTGATTGAGCACAGCGCCTCAGGCAGCCTGCCGGGCGCGATCGGCCAGAGGCTGCCGGAGCCGCTCGGCCAGTTCCTGCAGCAGCGATTCCGTCTGCTCCCAGCTTACGCAGGCATCGGTGATGGAGACCCCGTGCCGCAGCCTGCCTTCCCCCAGGTTCTGGCGGCCGCCGTGAAGGTGGCTTTCCAGCATCAGGCCGATAATCGACCGGCTGCCCTGCACGATCTGTTCGCCCACTGCGCGCGCGACCGCGAGCTGGCGCTCGTGCTGTTTTTCCGAGTTGGCGTGGCTGCAGTCGACCATGATGTTGGGCATCGCACCGATCGCCTCCAGCGCCGTTTCGCATCCGCGAATCTGGTCTTCGTGGTAGTTCGGGCCCTGGCTGCCGCCGCGCAGCACCACGTGGGCGCGCGGGTTGCCCCGGGTCTCGATCACGGCGACCTGGCCGTGCTGGTCGATGCCCAGAAACCGGTGCGGGCTGGCAGCGGACTGCAGGGCGTTGACGGCCACATCCAGGCTGCCGTCCGTGCCGTTCTTGAAGCCCACGGCGCAGGACAGGCCGGACGCCATTTCCCGATGCGTTTGCGACTCCGTCGTGCGAGCGCCGATCGCGGACCAGCTGATCAGGTCCTGCAGGTACTGGGGCGTGATCGGGTCCAGGGCTTCTGTCGCCAAAGGCAGGCCGAGCTCGCACAGGTCCAGTAGCAGCCGACGGGCCAGCATCAGGCCATCTTCGATGGCAAAGGTGTCGTCCAGCCGCGGGTCATTGATCAGCCCTTTCCAGCCGGTCGTGGTGCGGGGCTTCTCGAAGTATGCCCGCATGACCAGCAGCAGGCTGTCTCCCACCTGGGCCTGCAGCTTCGACAGCCGCTGCGCGTATTCCCGGGCGGCGTCGGCATCGTGGATCGAGCAGGGACCCACGACGATGATCAGCCGGCGATCGCGCCGTTCCAGAATCGCATTGATCGCATCCCTTGCCTGTGCCACAGAGCGCGCGGCCTGGGGGCTCTGCGGCAGCCGGTCCTTGAGAGCCGCTGGGGTGAGCAGCGGGCGAGTGCCACTGATGTTGAGATTGTCGGTCGGGTGCATCTGTCTAGACTCCTGCCTGTCTGCGCTCCGGTGCTTCGAATTGCAGCCACAAAAAACCCCGTGGGCGCTGCCTCACGGGGTCCTGTCGAGGCAGCGGCTGGCGCTGCCTGGCATTGCCAAGCCGCGCTTACGGGGGGGTAAAGTAAAACCACAGGGGCAGGGCCGGAACCATCCCGGTAAGCCAGCAGCTGTGGTTGCGCGTCGTCATGGGGCGAGTCTAACCGGCCTTGAGGGTTGGCGGAAGCGCGCCGCCTTTCATCCCGAAAGCACGCGATCGCGCTACAATACGGGCAAGGCGGAACACCCCGCGGCAAGACACCCAACCGGATCTGTGAGCATGTGGCACCTGATTGAAGATTTTTTTGAGCAAAGCCTGGTTATGAAGGGCTTTATTGGACTTGGCTGGCTGAGCATCATGATTATGGTCACCAGCATCATCTACACGCTCGTCTAGGCGCGGCTTCCCGATGTGGCTCGCCGAACTGGACGACCTGCAGCGCCGGGCGCTATTGGGGCTGGCCTACAACGTTGTGGTGTCCGACGGGCTGCTCGATCCGAACGAAGAAGGCATGATCGCAGCCTTCCGGCGGGAGATGGCCCTCGACGATGCCGAGGTACCGGAGTATCTCGAGCTGGAAGGCATCGAGCAGGTGTTCGGGGAGCGGCGGGCACGCTGCATTGCGGTCATCAACCTGCTCATGCTGAGCTACGCTGACGGCGCCTTCGAAATCGAAGAGGAGTGCCTGTTGAAAGACGTGAGCACCCGGTTCGAGATGGATGAACAGGCCTTTTTGCTGCTGGACAACTGGGTGCGTCGCTACCTGGTACTGATGCAGGATGCCGAGACGCTGTTCCGAGCCCCGGGCAGTTAATCAGGCGGTTGCCAGTTCGATCTGCGGGCCCTGAGACTGACGGTACATGCGCTCAACGAGCTGCCGGATCAGCGGCGCGTCCAGCTGCAACTTCGACTCGATACGAAACAGAATGCCCAGCCGGTAGCCTTCTTCGTGCGGGGTGCAGTTGTGCACCACGCCGACCAGGTCTTCGACGACATGTGCGCCCAGGGCAAGGTTCAAAAACACCTGCCGGTCTTTGACGAGCGCCTGGGGCCAGAGCAGGGCGATGCTCTCCCGGCTGAAATCCAGGGCCCTTGCTGGGCGATTGAACCATTGACCGCGGACGCGAAGCGTGACTGCGAGTCCATTGCAGGCGAGACGATTGTTTGTTCTGCGGTCAGCTTGGGGTACTGCTGCTGACATGGGAACAGGTTAACAGGCAAACAGCCTGTTTCGCCGGGCACCGGTCACATTTCGATGGTTTTGGCGCGTTGTCAGCCGCGCAATCCGCTGTTCAGTCAGCTGCGGTTCAGCTGCGCTGCCGGGCCGCGCGGGTCAGCACCGCGCGGGCTTCGTTGATCTGCTGTGCCAGGTAGTCTGTGCCGCCCTTGTCGGGGTGGTTGGCGGTGATCAGCCGGCGATGGGCTGCAACGATCTCGGCCTCGTCGGCCCCGGGACTGATACCCAGTACCGCGGCCGCCTGAGCGACGGTCATTGCACCGTTCGTGCCCGCGGGGCTTTGCGCGGCTGCGCGCAGCCGCAGATACCACCAGGTGGCGCCGGCGATGGCCGCAAGGAGGAGGATTTTCTGCAGCATGTCAGGGCCTCAAGCGCGTTATCATGGCCGGTTCGGGAACAGGTGTGACGAGCGATCGTGGAGCAGGACGAAATCAAGCGCTGGCTGGAGCAGATCAAGCTCGAGCATCGGGATCTGGATGAAGTCGTGGCCCACCTGCAGGCAACGAACCATCTTGATTTGATGCGCATTCAGCGGCTCAAGAAGCGCAAGCTGAAGCTCAAGGATATGATGGCCCGGCTGGAAAGTCAGTTGATTCCCGACCTGGATGCCTGATGTCGCAACCGCCCCTGACCGTCGCCATTTCTTCCCGTGCGCTGTTTGATCTGGATGACAGCAACCGGGTCTATGAAGAAGAGGGGCTCGAAGCCTACCGACGTTTCCAGATTGCCCATGAAGATGCTCCGCTGGAACCGGGTGAAGGATACGGCTTCGTAAAGAAGCTATTAAAAATCAATGATCTGCTCGAAAAACCTCGAATAGAAATCATTCTTCTGTCGAGAAACTCCGCGGACACAGGCCTGCGCATCTTCAACGCCATCGCCGCCCACGGTCTGAGGATCACCCGGGCTGCCTTCAGCGGCGGCGACCACCCCTACAAGTACATCAACGCCTTCGGCTGCGATCTGTTTCTGTCGACCCATGCCGATGATGTGCTGCATGCGCTGGAGCATCAGGTCGCCGCAGCCACGCTGTTGCCCCATCGGGGCAGCCCTGCCGGTCTGCCCGAGGCCGACGACCAGGGCATGCTGCGCCTGGCCTTCGACGGTGACAGCGTGCTGTTTTCTGACGAGTCCGAGCGGGTCTATCAGGAGAAAGGATTGGAGGCCTTCGCGGCCCGGGAAGCCCAGACGGCGCACGAGCCGCTGGCGGGCGGCCCCTTCAAGGGGCTGCTCAGTGCGCTGCACGGCCTGCAGCAGGAGTTTGCGCCCGGCGAGTGTCCCATTCGCACGGCCCTGGTGACGGCACGCAGCGCCCCGGCGCACGAGCGCGTGATTCGAACTCTGCGCGCCTGGGACGTGCGCCTGGACGAGTCGCTGTTCCTCGGGGGCATGGACAAGACCGCCTTCCTGAAAGCGTTCCGGGCCGATGTGTTTTTTGACGATCAGGCGACACACTGCGAGCGAGCGGCATCTGTAGTGACGACCGGGCATGTGCCGCACGGTGTCATCAATCAGCCGGTCAGCGACAACAGTCTGGCGAAGGAGCGGGCGGAGGCCGGGTCTGTGGGTATACTGCAGCCGACTGACCGACGGCACCGCAAGCCATGAAACTTCAGCAGCTGCGCTATATCTGGGAAGTTGCGCATCACGATTTGAATGTCTCGGCGACAGCGCAGAGTCTGTTCACTTCGCAGCCAGGCATCAGCAAGCAAATCCGCTTGCTGGAAGACGAGCTCGGTGTCGAAATTTTTGCCCGCAGCGGCAAGCACCTGACGCACGTGACCGAGGTCGGTCAGGTCATCATCGAGATGGCGGGCGATATCCTGCGCAAATCCCAGGACATCAAGCAGATCGCCCAGGAGTACAGCGATGAGACCCAGGGCGCGCTCACCATTGCCACGACGCACACGCAGGCGCGCTACGCGTTGCCGCCGATCATTCGGGAGTTTCGCAAGCGCTATCCGGACGTGGTGCTGAACATGAATCAGGGCACGCCCAACCAGATTGCCGAGCTGGCGGCGACTGGCAGCGTCGACTTTGCGATCGCGACGGAGGGCATGGACCTGTTTAACGACCTGGTCATGATGCCCTGCTACCGGTGGGAGCGCGCAGTTGTCATGCCGCGCGATCACCCCCTCGCGCAGCGCACCAGCCTGACCCTGTCAGAGCTCGCGCAGGAACCCATCGTCACCTACGTGTTCGGCTTCACCGGACGCTCCAAACTCGACGAGGCTTTCGATGCCGCGGGCCTGAAAGCCAACGTGGTGTTTACCGCGACCGATACCGATGTCATCAAGACCTATGTGCGCCTCGGGCTCGGGGTTGGAATCATTGCCAAGATGGCCTATGACGAGCGCACCGACGATGACCTGGTCACCATCGATGCTTCCGCACTGTTTCAGTCCAGCGTCACGCACATCGGCTTTCGCCGAGGCACTTTTCTTCGCAAGTATATGTACGAGTTCATCGAGGCGTTTGCGCCGCATCTGGATCGGGACCTGGTTGATGCGGCTGTGGCCTGCAGTACCCGCAACGAGCGGGACCGGCTGTTCGCCGATATCGAACTGCCGCTGCGCTAGCTGAACAACGGCTGCGGCCACAGGAACTCTGATATGCAAATTCTCTGTCTCGACCTGGAAGGCGTGCTGATCCCGGAGATCTGGCAGGCGGTTGCGCAGCGCACCGGCATCGAAGCGCTGCAGCAAACGACCCGGGATATTCCCGTCTACGATGACCTCATGCAAATGCGTCTGCGGACCATGGCTGAGCATGACGTTCGGTTGAGCCTGATCCAGGACGTGATCGGTACCCTTGCGCCGCTGCCTGGCGCCGCCGATTTTCTGGCATGGGCGCGGCCGCGTTTTCAGGTCGCGATCCTGTCGGATACCTTTTACCCCTTTGCGGCACCGCTCATGGCAAAGCTGGGCTGGCCGCTGTTGCTGTGCCACCAGCTGGTGGTCGAGGACGATCGGATCGTTGGCTACCGCCTGCGTCAGGAAGACCCCAAGCGCCATTCCGTACTGGCCTTTCAGAGCTTGACCTATCGGGTGCTTGCGGCCGGCGACTCCTACAACGATCTGTCGATGCTGCAGACCGCAGACTTCGGCTGCTGGTTTGATGCGCCGGCGAGCATTCGCGCGGAGTATCCGGAGCTGGCCGCGGCGGCAGACTACCAGTCCCTGCAGGAGGCCCTGAGCAAGGCCTCCGCCGCGCTGGGCGCCGACGCCTGAAGCGACAGCGAAGCTAGCGCGTTCCCAGCAGCCGACCGATTTTTGAGGCGATTTCTTCGCGCTCCCGGGCCGGCTGAGAGTCGGCTACGATGCCGCCGCCCCCCCATAGATGAACCTGGCCCTGGTCGATGGCAGCCGTGCGTATCGCGACGTTGAAATCGCAATCCCCGCTGGCATCGATGTAGCCCACAGCGCCGCAGTACACGGACCGGCCAACGGGTTCCAGCTCATTGATGATGTCCATCGCCCGGATCTTTGGCGCGCCGGTCACGGATCCGCAAGGGAACAGGGCGCCCAGAAGTTCGCTCGTCGTTTGCTCCGGGCGCAACGCCGCCTCCACGGTGCTGACAAGGTGGTGCACGTTGGCGAAGGCGACGGGCTCACACAGGTGGGTGACCATGACCGAACCCTGGCGGGCAAGGCGTCCGAGGTCGTTGCGCAGCAAGTCGACGATCATCAGGTTTTCCGCGCGATCCTTGGCGCTGCGCAATAGCGACAGCTGGGCCAGGGCATCTCGCTCTGGCCGCTGCCGGCGCGCGACGGTGCCTTTGATCGGGCTCACAGTGACCCGCTGGCCGCGCCGGCTCACAAAGCGCTCCGGCGACAGGGACAACACGGCCTGCTCCGGGCCCACGCGCAGGAAAGCGCTGAACGGCGCGGCCTGGCTTTTCAGCCAGCGCTGATACAGGCCCCAGGCATCGCCGCCGAACGGTGCCTGGTAGTGGCGTGCGAAGTTGATCTGGTAGCAGTCGCCGGCGCGAATGTACTGCGCGATGCGCTCGAACGCGTCCCGATAGTGCCCCGCCGGCATGCTGCTGCGAAACGGGCCCGGCTGATCGCTGTCGGCCGGCGTTGCTGGCGTGCTGCTGCTCAGCAGCGCCCGGCCCTGATCAGCAGCCGCTGCGTCGGCGGCGTGCAGCGTTGTGGTTCCCTGGCGATGGTCGGTGACCAGGGACCAGCGGTACAGGCCGCCCCACAGGGGCGGCAAACGGTCTGGCGCCGCGGGGGCCGGCCTGTGGGTTTCCAGCTGCTGGTGCAGGGGGTAGCCCAGGTAACCCAGGAAACCGTAGCGAAACGGAGCCTGCGGTGTCGGCGACGATTGTGCCGGCGGCGCGCCAAAATGGCCGGCCAGCTGCGCCGACAGGTCGACCGGCAAAGCGCCCCGGGGCCCGGGGGCCTGTGCATCTTGGGCGATCGTCTCTGCCGGTGCTGCGCTCATGATGTCGAAACGCCCGAAACGGGTCCTGCGGTCGGCGCTGTGCAGCAGCACTGCGCCGGGCCGGTGCGCCAGCGGTGCGAAGGCCTGCGTCGCGTCGGCAGCGTAAGCCATAGGGATGGCGATGCCGCTCACGGGTCAGAGCTTGAGCTGGCGCAGTTCAGGGTCCGGGGCGGACCGCTCCCAGAGGTAGTCGAAGCGCTCGCGCAGCCGGCCCGCCATCACCGGGTCGTGACCGTTGCTGAGCCCGTCATAGGTATCCCTGCCCGGTTGCAGCCAGTAGCCCTCGTTGTCCCAGACGAGAAAGCTGCGCTCGTCCCGCGCGTGCTCTTCCGGGACCTTGGCGAGCAGGATGCGGTCATCCAGCCGCCGGGCCAGGGCCAGCAAGCGGTGGCTGGATTCGACGGCGCGTTTCGAGCTGTAAATCAGGATTCGAAGCTGCGTGCCAGGGCTGCTTCGGACGAAGGCGGACAAGGCCTCGCACAGCGCCTCGGAGTCGAACAGGGCCGGATCGAGCTCCGGGGACAGCAGCGCCAGATGTCGCCGCGGTTCCTTGATCGCGGACAGCAGGGCTGCGCGGGCTTCGCCCTCGCTGGCAAAGGGCGCGGCGGGCAGCGTCTGCTTGCGGGCCTTGGCGGCCGCCTCGATCCGACTGTCCGCAGGGTGGGGCGTCGCCTTTGAGGCTGCGGGAAGCTCCGGCGCCTGAAAGGACACCGGCAGTTGCCGGGTCATGGTGATATGGGCGATTCCGGCCTCCTCGTAAGGCTCGCCCTCGGGCAGAAAGCCCGCGCGCCGGTAGAAGGCCTCGGCGTGCTGCTGCGCGTGCAGAAACACTCGGTCATGGCCCTGGTCCGCCGCCGCGCTGACGGCTTCTTCGAGCAACCGGGCGCCGATGCCGCGCCCGCGATGGGCGCTGAGCACGGCCATGCGGCCAATCTGGCCTGCCGGCGTGAGCCGGGCGCAGCCCAGCATCTGGCCCGTGCTGTCCAGAGCCATAAAGTGCGCGCATTCGTGATCCGTGCCGTCCCATTCCAGCGCCTCGGGCACCTGCTGCTCGATCACGAAAACCTCCCGGCGCAGGGCACGCAGCGCTTCGGCGCGGTCATCCCAGGGCGCGGGCAAGACGTGAACGGACATCGTCAGGCTGGCCGCGACAGCTTGGTCGCGAGTCCCAGGTAGCTGGCGGGCGTGAGGTCGGCCAGCTGGGCGCGAGCCGCCGGGGGCAGGTCGAGCGCGTGGAGCAGGGTCTGATAGCCGGCCCGGTCGAGCTTCTTGCCGCGGGTGGCGGCCTTGAGGCGCTCGTAGGGCTGGTCAAGGCCGTAGCGGCGCATGACGGTTTGCACGGCCTCGCCCAGGACCTCCCAGTTGTGGTCGAGGTCTGCCGCCAGGCGGGTTTCGTTGACCTCCAGCTTGCCCAGACCCTTGTCCAGAGAGGTCAGCGCAATGACGCAGTGAGCGGCCGCGGTGCCAATGCTGCGCAGCACCGTCGAGTCAGACAGGTCGCGCTGCCAGCGGGAGACGGGCAGCTTCTCGGCGAGATGGCCGAGCAGCGCGTTGGCGATGCCAAAATTGCCCTCGGCGTTCTCGAAGTCGATGGGGTTGACCTTGTGCGGCATGGTCGAGGAGCCGGTCTCGCCGGGCACCGCCTGCTGCCGAAAGTACTCGATGGCGATGTAAGACCACAGGTCGCGGCTCAGGTCGATCAGGATCTGGTTGGCCCGGGTCAGGCAGTGCGCGAGCTCGGCGATGTAGTCGTGGGGCTCGATCTGCGTGGTCAGCGGGTTTTGCTCGATGCCCAGCGCGGCGAGGCAGCGCGCGCCCAGGGCCGGCCAATCGACCTCGGGATAGGCGGCCTGGTGAGCGTTGTAGTTGCCCACGGCACCGGACAGCTTCGCCATGACCGGCACAGCGTCGAGCTGCTGGCGCTGGCGTTGCAGCCGCGCATGAACATTGCGCAGCTCTTTGCCCAGGGTCGTGGGGGATGCCGGTTGCCCGTGGGTGCGGGACAACATAGGCAGCTCGGCCCAGCGCAGAGCGAAGTCATCGAGCTGTTCGGCGATACGCGCGTAGCCGGGGTCGAGGCTGCGGGACCGGACGGCGCTCAGCATCATGGCGTAGGCACAGCTGTTGATGTCTTCGGAGGTGCAGGCGAAGTGGACGAACTCGGTGTGAGCGGCGAGCCCGTCGATCTCCCGGAGCATGTCTTTAACAAAGTACTCCACGGCTTTGACGTCGTGGTTAGTTGTGCGCTCCGTCTCCTTGATCCGCCGGGCGTCGGCATCACCAAAGGCGGCGGTGCGCGTGAGCAGGGCAGTGCGCTGCGCTTCCGTTAGCGGCGGCAGCTCCTGGATGCCTGGCTCGCTGGCCAGGGCCAGCAGCCACTGCACTTCGACCTCAACGCGATAACGCATCAGTGCACTTTCGCTGGCGAGGTCGCGAAGTGCCGCGGTGCGGCCGGCATAGCGCCCGTCCACCGCGCTGACGGCGCTGAGAGGATCCAGAGCCGGAGGGTCCAGACGGTTGGTCATTGCAGTTGTCCTTGCACGGAGGCCAGGGTATTGATGATTCGGCGTCGGCCGAGCACCAGATGCCGGCGTCGGCCGCCGAGGCTGCGCCAGAGCCAGGCAAAACGCACGCCTGCCAGCAGCAAGGCGCGGATCTGGGCGGCGACAGCGGGGTCGTTGAGGGTTTGCGGATGGCCGGTGACCTGGATGCGATGGCCCAGTTTGCTGATGGTGGCCTGGTAGATGTCCGCCAGGGCTTCCGGCGCGGCGCTGTCGCAGCGGTCGAGCAGCGTTTCCAGGGGCGTGCGAATGGCATGCTGCTGCTGCAGGCGCTCTGCCAGCATGATGAGCTGCAGGACGTACATGAGGATCTGGCGCTCCGGGTTGCGGCCGCGAAGCAGTTCGACCGCTCTTTCCAGCGGCGCCAGCAGCAGTGCCGGTTCCGGCAGCAGCGCATTCCAGTCATCGGGCTGCCGCTCGATGCTCGCTGCGCGCAGCATCTTGTCCAGCGCCTCATCGCTGATCCGGCCAGAACGACCGTTGGCAATCTCGTGGACGCGTTGCGCGGCACTAAACAGAGCCGCCAGGGCAATGCCGCCCTGCAGAGTGCGTGGCCAGCTCGACAGGTCATGTCTCATGCGCTGCTCCGCGCTCGGCGTAGACGGCTCAAGCCGCGGCCTGTGCCTGGCGTACCGGCCAGGGCTCGCAATCGTCGATCAGGGCGCCGCCCAGGCATTGGTCGTCGCCGGGCGTCGCCGAGTAGAAAGCAATGTATTGCCCGGGGTTTACCGCGCGCATGGGCGTGTCGAAGCGGACGTTCAGGTCGGAGCGCTCGCCTTCAGTGCTGTGCTCGATCGTGCAGGGCGCAAGCGCCTGGCGATGGCGGATGCGGGCCAGCACGCGCAGGGGCAGGGCGGGGACCTCGGGCAGCAGCCAGTTGCTTTCCGTCGCGGTCAGCCAGCGGCTGTCGAGCGCCTTCGGGTTTTGCGTGACGATCAGCTCGTTGCGCGCCAGGCACTTGGCGGCAACGAACCAGGGGGCTTCATTGCGGCCGGCAACGCCGCCAATACCCAGCCCCTGGCGCTGGCCCACGGTGAACAGGTGCGCGCCAGGATGCTGGCCGACTGGTTGGCCGTCGTCAGCAACAATGGTGCCTGGTTGGCCCGGCAGGTAGCGCGCGAGGAACGCCTGAAAACGTCGCTCGCCGATGAAACAGATGCCGGTGCTGTCCTTTTTGCGATGATTGGCAAAGCCAGCCTGCCGGGCAATGTCGCGCACCTGCGGCTTGCTCAGGGCGCCCAGGGGAAACAGCACCCGTTCCAGCTGGGCGAGCGAGACGCCCTGCAGAAAATACGTCTGGTCCTTGTTGCCATCGGCCGCCTGCAGCAGGCGCGTTGTGCCTGCCTCGTGCGTGATCCGGGCGTAGTGCCCGGTCGCGATCCAGTCCGCGCCAAGGAGGCTCGCGTAGTCTGCGAAATAGCGGAACTTGATCTCGCGATTGCAGAGCACGTCGGGGTTCGGGGTGCGCCCGGCGCGGTACTCCCGCAAAAATTCGGTAAACACATTGTCCCAGTACTCGGCGGCGAAGTTGGCCACCTTGAGCGGAATTGAGAGCTGTTCCGCCACCTGCCGGGCATCGGCCAGATCCGCCTCGGCAGTACAGTCGTCGCTGCCGTCGTCCTCGTCCCAGTTCTTCATGAACAGTCCGGTCACCCGATAACCCGCCTCCAGCAGGCGCAGGGCGGCAACGGCGGAATCCACGCCGCCGGATAGCCCGACCACAACGTGGGGGGCAGCTGAAACAGGGGGGTACGGCATGCGCAAATGCTAGCGGAAATGAGGAACCCCCGCGAGCGATGGCCGTATAATCGCCTCATGACAAAGCTCACTCATCTGGACGCGCAGGGCCAGGCGCACATGGTGGACGTTTCCGGCAAGGCGGTGACCACCCGAACGGCCGTGGCCGAGGCGCAGATTCTCATGGCACCGCAGACGTTGGCGCTGCTGCGGGAAGACGGCCTGCCCAAGGGCGATGTGCTTGCGGCGGCCAGGATTGCCGGCATTCAGGGCGCCAAGCGCTGCAGCGACCTGGTGCCGCTGTGCCATCCCCTGGCCCTGACCAAGGTCACCGTGGATTTCGAGTTCCTGGCCGATGGCGTGCGGATTAAGACGCTGGCGCGGGTCAATGGTCAGACCGGAGTCGAGATGGAGGCGCTCACCGCAGCCAGCATCGCGGCTCTGACGCTTTACGATATGTGCAAGGCCGTCGATCGCGCCATGACCATTAACGGCGTGCGCCTCCTCAGCAAGCAGGGCGGCAAGTCCGGTGACTGGCAGCGCGATGAGCGCTGAGGTCCCCGTGCGGGTCCTGTTTTTTGCAGAGCTTCGGGAGATTGCCGGCGTCGACAGCCTGGCCCTGAACATCGAGCCGGAGGCAGGCCGGGCCGGGCTCGTATTGGCCGTTACAGAGCAGCTCAGCCGGCCGGAGCTGGCAGCGCGACTGAACGCGCCGAATGTTCGGCTGGCGGTCAACCAGGCGCTGGCCGCAACCCCAGGGGCCTTTGCGGCAGGCGATGAGCTGGCTTTTCTGCCGCCAGTGACCGGGGGATGAGCGCGCCAGCGGTTCGAATCGCCGTGCAGGCCGCAGACTTTGATGTCGCCACGGAGCTGGCGCGGGCCAGGGAGCGGCAGGGCGGACGCGTCGGGGCCGTCGCGAGCTTTACAGGGCTGGTGCGCGATCGGCACGATGATGCGGCGGTGACCGAACTGCTGCTGGAACACTATCCGGGCATGACCGAGCAATCGATTGCTGCGGTCGTTGCCCAGGCACTGGGGCGCTGGTCGCTGCTGGATGTCACCGTGATTCACCGGGTCGGGCAACTGGGCGGCGGCGACCAGATCGTGTTCGTGCAGGTCGCCAGCGGGCATCGGGCCGAGGCCTTCGCCGCCTGCGAGTTTCTGATGGACTACCTCAAGACCGATGCCGTGATCTGGAAGCGGGAAGCGCGTCGCCACGGCGATACGGGGGCCGGGGAGGCCGTTTGGGTCGAATCCACGGCGGCCGATGCGGCCCGCCGGGGGGGGTGGGACGATTCTGGGGGCTAACAGCGGCAGATCGTCTTTCGGCCGTCAGGTAGGTCCTCTATAATCCCGCGCCGCTCACCCCATAGCCCTTGAGAACGGAGTAATTCATGGCGTATCAGCACATTAAGGTGCCCCAGGACGGCGACAAGATTACGGTTAACGCCGACAAGAGCCTCAATATCCCCAATAACCCCATCATTCCGTTCATCGAAGGCGATGGCATTGGGGTCGATATCACCCCGGTCATGATCGATGTTGTGGACGCCGCGGTGGCCAAAGCCTACGGCGGCGATCGCAAGATCCACTGGATGGAAATCTACTCTGGCGAGAAATCTCTGGAGGTGTACGGCGAGGACGAGTGGCTGCCGAAGGAAACCCTGACAGCCATGGAAGAGTTCATTGTCGGCATCAAGGGCCCGATGACCACCCCCGTGGGCGGGGGCATCCGCTCGCTGAATGTTGCGCTCCGCCAGGAGCTCGACCTGTACGTCTGCCAGCGTCCTGTACGCTGGTTCACCGGGGTGCCGAGCCCTGTGCTCGCGCCGCAAAAGACCGACATGGTGATCTTTCGCGAGAACACGGAAGACATCTACGCGGGCGTTGAGTGGGAGGCCGGCACCAAAGAGGCCGACCAGCTGCTCGCCTACCTCCGGGACAATCTTGGCGTGCACAAGATCCGCTTCACGGAGCAGTGCGGCGTTGGCATCAAACCCATCTCCGAGGAAGGCAGCAAGCGGTTGATCCGCAAGGCGATCCAGTACGCAATCGATGAGGGCCGGAGCTCAGTGACCTTTGTCCACAAGGGCAACATCATGAAGTTCACCGAAGGCGCCTTCAAAGACTGGGGCTACGAGCTGGCGGTCCAGGAATTTGGCGCTACCCCGCTGGACGGTGGCCCCTGGCACGAGATCAAGACCGGTGGCAAGACCATCGTGATCAAGGATGTGATTGCCGATGCGATGCTGCAGCAGGTGCTGACGCGTCCGGACGAGTACGACGTAATCGCGACGATGAACCTCAACGGCGACTACCTGTCAGACGCCCTGGCGGCCCAGGTGGGCGGCATCGGCATTGCACCCGGCGCCAACATTGGCGATGCGATCGCGCTGTTTGAGGCCACCCACGGCACAGCCCCGAAGTATGCCGGCCAGGACAAGGTCAACCCGGGCTCGCTGATTCTGTCGGCGGAAATGATGCTGCGGCACATGGGCTGGCGCGAAGCCGCAGACCTGATCGTCAAGGGCATCGAGGGTGCGATCGGCGAGAAGAAAGTCACCTATGACTTTGAGCGCCTGATGGACAGCGCAACGCTGCTCAGCTGCTCTGCCTTTGGCGCGGCGATGATCGAGAAGATGTAGCGACAGCCTGGCTGCGTCAGAGAAGCTCCTCTGGCGCGCCGGTCTGCTTGCGGTAGTTGCGGTAGCGGGGGGGGGGGGGGGGGGGGGGGGGGGGGGGGGGGGGGGGGGGGGGGGGGGG
>CAZXIJ010000006.1:157126-169425 GCA_964640725.1 uncultured Pseudomonadales bacterium
GCCAGACACGCCCGGCGGGCGCGCGGGTCTGCTGGGGTTTGTTGGGGTCGCGCGGCCCCCTCGGCGCCGCGGGTCATGGATTCTGGCAGGTCCTGGGGCAGATTCTTGAGCTCTTCGCCCAGCTCGTCCTCTTCGAGATCCGCCTGGGTCTCGGTCCCGAGATCCACGTCAACCGGCGTTGCCATGCTCGCGTAGTTGATGTTTACCGCATGGTTGCCCTTGGGGCCTTCGACGATATCGAAGGACACCTCCTGGCCTGCTTTGAGGGTTCGGTAGCCCTCCATCTGAATCGACGAGTAGTGGGCGAACAGGTCGCCTTCGCCAGCGTCGGGCAGGATAAATCCGTAACCCTTGGCATTGTTAAACCACTTTACTTTTCCGGTCGCCACTGCGACTGCCCTCCTTCCTCTCTCGCTGCCCGTCCGAAGCCTCTCAAAAAGAGGTGCGGCCCGGCTGAAAATCGCCGATATCCCTGAGCCGGTCACTTGCGTGACCGTCAGTACCAGGGGCTCAGGGGCTTGTGATTGGCCTTTCGGCCGTTTCAGCCCCTTCTCCGGCAGCTCCGTCCCTTGCCTGAGATTCTGGCATCCGCGGTAATGCTACCGGTTCACGCCCGCATTGTGGAGCCCGACCGCTCGGGGCCCTTGAGTTTGCGCCGCCAGGCCCTATATCGGGGAGGCAGGGCGCGCGGTGTCGGCGCCTTCACATTGAAAGCGTGAGGGTTCGGCATACACTACGGAAATGGAATACGGGTTACCCACAACAACTGTGCGCTGTGCGAACGACGACGACGACGAAAGCCCCGATCTGCCTGACCACGACAGTGGCCTGGCGACGGCGGAAGCCAAACCGGAACTGAAACGTCCTGCCATGTTCAAAGTCATTGTGCTGAACGATGACTACACGCCAATGGAGTTCGTGGTGCATATCCTCGAAAACTTCTTTGGCATGAACCGGGAAAAGGCGACGCAGATCATGCTGCAGATCCACACCGCGGGTAGCGCCGTGTGCGGGATCTATCCGAAAGATCTGGCAGAAACAAAATCAGAGCAGGTCAACCTGTACGCGCAGGAGAACAACCACCCGCTCATGTCCACGACCGAAATGACCGACTAGGCAGGAACCATCACGCATGCTGAGCAAGGATCTCGAAGCGACGCTGAATGACGCCTTTCGCGAGGCGAAGGCGAAGCGTCACGAATTCATGACCGTCGAGCATCTGCTCCTGGCGCTGCTGGACAACACCGTTGCCCTGGATGTGCTGCAGAAGGTCGGTGCCGATGTGGACCGCTTGCGCACGGAGCTGAGCGAGTTCATTGACTCCACGACGCCCCTGATTCCGGCCGGCGAAAGCGATCGCGAAACGCAGCCGACTCTGGGCTTCCAGCGGGTGCTGCAGCGCGCGGTGTTCCATGTGCAGTCTTCCGGCCGCAAGGAAGTCACCGGTGGCAATGTGCTGGTCGCGATCTTCAGCGAGCAGGAAAGCCAGGCCGTGTTCTTCCTGAAGCAGCAGAACGTGGCACGCATCGATGTTGTCAACTACATCGCCCACGGAATCTCCAAGGTCTTTGGCCCGGGCGAGGCCAGTGAGCCTGCCAGCACTGGTGAAGAAGAGGGCGGCGAAGGCAACGCGCCACAGCAGAGCGCGCTGGAGTCCTTCGCAACGAACCTGAATGAGCAGGCCCGCAATGGCCGCATCGATCCGCTGGTCGGTCGAGAGGAAGAAGTCGAACGGGTGGTGCAGGTCCTGTGCCGTCGGCGCAAGAACAATCCGCTGCTCGTGGGCGAGTCCGGCGTGGGCAAGACCGCCATCGCCGAAGGCCTGGCCAAGCGCATCGTTGATGGTCAGGTGCCCGAGGTCGTGGCCGACTGCAACATCTATTCGCTGGACCTGGGCGCGCTGCTCGCCGGTACCAAATACCGGGGCGATTTCGAGAAGCGCTTCAAGGCGGTCCTTGGCGAGCTCAAGAAAGAAGAGGGCTCAATTCTCTTTATCGACGAGATCCACACCATCATCGGTGCAGGCGCTGCATCCGGCGGCGTGATGGATGCGTCCAATCTGCTCAAGCCGCTGCTCACGTCCGGCGAGATCAAGTGCATGGGCAGCACCACCTATCAGGAATACCGCGGCATCTTTGACAAGGACCGTGCCCTGTCCCGGCGCTTCCAGAAGGTCGACGTGAACGAGCCCGACATCGACGACACCTACCGAATCCTCAAAGGGCTGAAGACACGCTTCGAAGAACACTACAATCTGCGTTACACCGACCGGGCTCTGCGTACCGCCTCGGAACTTGCCGCCAAATACATCAACGACCGGTTCATGCCGGACAAGGCGATCGATGTGGTCGACGAGGCGGGCGCTGCGCAGCTGCTGCAGCCGCCCAGCCGCCGCAAGAAGAGCATTGGCGCCAGCGACATCGAGCAAGTTGTCGCGAAGATCGCCCGCATTCCTTCCAGCCAGGTCACGAGCTCTGACAAGGAAGCGCTGCGGGATCTGGACCGGAAGCTGAAGATGGTGGTGTTTGGGCAGGACGAGGCCATCGACCAGCTGTCTTCCGCCATCAAGCTGTCCCGGGCGGGGCTCAAGTCCGGCGACAAGCCGACTGGCAGTTTCCTCTTCGCTGGCCCCACTGGGGTCGGCAAGACCGAGGTCTGTCGCCAGCTTGCCAACATCATGGGCGTCGAGCTGCTGCGCTATGACATGTCCGAGTACATGGAGCGGCATACGGTGTCCCGGCTGATCGGCGCGCCCCCGGGCTATGTCGGCTTTGACCAGGGCGGGCTGCTCACAGAAGCCGTGACCAAGCATCCGCACAGCGTGGTGCTGCTGGACGAGATCGAGAAGGCCCATCCGGAAGTCTTCAACCTGTTGCTGCAGGTCATGGACCACGGCACGCTGACGGACAACAACGGCCGGAAAGCCGATTTCCGCAATGTCGTGCTGATTATGACGACCAACGCCGGCGCTGCGGACATCAGCCGCACATCCATCGGCTTCACGGAGCAGGACAATCGCTCCGACGGCATGGAGGCCATCAAGAAGCTGTTTACCCCGGAGTTCCGCAACCGCCTGGACGCGGTCGTGCAGTTTGAGCCGCTCAAGATCGACGTGATCAAGACGGTGGTCGACAAGTTCCTCACGGAACTGCAGCAACAGCTGGACGACAAGAAGGTCTTGCTTGATGTCGACGAGGAAGCGCGAGAGTGGCTCGCCAGCGAAGGCTACGACGAGAAAATGGGTGCTCGGCCTATGCAGCGTTTGATTCAGGAGAAGATCAAGCGGGAGCTGGCTGAAGATCTGCTCTTTGGCGATCTGGCCAAAGGCGGCGGCACCGTCCGTGTCACCGTCAAGGATGGCGGTCTGTCGCTCGTCATGGAGCCGACAGAGGCAGCGCTTACGTCGGAGACGTAAGCGACGTTACTTCCGAAACGTAATGCGGCCCTTGCTCAGGTCGTAGGGCGTGAGCTCAACCCGGACCTTGTCGCCGGTAAGGATGCGGATGTAGTTCTTTCGCATCTTGCCGGAAATGTGCGCGGTCACCACGTGACCGTTTTCCAGCTCGACCCGAAACATCGTATTGGGCAACGTGTCGACCACGGTGCCGTCCATTTCAATTTGTTCTTCTTTCGCCATAGGCCACTGGCCATGCCGATACTGTCGATATTTGCTGCAGCCTTGGGCGCAGCGCGGACGGTTTCGGCGCGTGTTTCTCGTTGGTGCCCTGAGGGCGGACGCGGCATTCTGCCTGACGCATTTTGCAAAGGCAAAGCGCTGGCCATTGCCCGGGCCGGGAGCTTTGGCGCTACTCGAGGGTTGTCCAGCCCGTATCCGTAAGGACCTGGATCGGCCGGTAGTCCAGCTTGTAACTCATCTTCGGGCTGTCGCGGATCCAATACCCCAGATACAGGTGGGGCAGGGCCCAGCGGTTGCACAGCCGCAGCTGTTCAAGAATCGAGAAGACCCCGAGGCTGCGATCCTCGAGCGCTGGGTCGTAAAAGGTATAAATGGCGGACAGCCCGCGGGGCTGCCGGTCTGTGACAGCCACTGCCACCAGCTCTTCCTGACGGTAGCTGCAGATGAACAGGCTCTCGGCCCAGCTGCCCAGCAGAAAGGAGCGAAACTGATCGGCACTGGCCGGATGCATGTCGCCGTCGCTGTGTCGCTCGGCCACGTAGCGCTCGTACAGCGCGTAGTGCCTGTCTGTAAAGCGCGCCGGTTCCACCGTCGTCACCAGGTCGGCATTGCGCTTGCGCACCCGACGGTGCCGGCGGCGGGGCGCGAAGTACTGGACCGGAATCCGGGTGGCGATGCAGGCCTGGCACCGGCGGCAGTGTGGCCGGTACAGATGGCTGCCGCTGCGCCGAAAGCCGTTTTCTGTGAGCAGCTGGTACTGTTCGGCACTGACCACCTCGCGAGGGTCGAGGAACAGGGTGGTGGCTTCCCGGTTGTCGAGGTAGCTGCACGGATGCGGCGGCGTCACGAAAAACTGGCTGCGGCTGAGTTCGTCCTTCATGGCTGAAGTGTAGCCAGTTGCGACGGGAGGACCCAGGGGCGGGGGTCCGTTTCGGCCTGAGCGTGTTCCGCCAGGATATCCAGGAAGCTTGCCCGCGGTAGCGCACGAGCACCCAGGCTCTCCAGGTGGGCGGTCGGCATCTGAACATCCAGCCAGGCGAAGTTGCGGACTGCCAGCCAGGCCTGCAGCACGCAGAACGCCACTTTCGATGCGTTGGACAGGGTGCCGAACATGGACTCTCCGCAGAACACCTGGCCGATCGCAACGCCGTAAATGCCGCCGATCAGGCTGCTGTCCTGCCAGATCTCGATCGAGTGTGCGTGGCCGGCGCGATGCAGCCCGCTGTAGGCGCTGGCCATGTTCGGAGTAATCCAGGTCTCCCGGCTGTAGCTGCGCGGTGCGGCGCAGCCGGCAACCACGGCATCGAAGGCCTGGTCGGCGCTCGCGTGCCAGCGTTCTGCGTTCTTGCGCATGCTGCGGCGCAGCCGGCGCGACCGATGCATCGTGCCGGGCACGAGGCCGGCCCGCACGCCCGGGGACCACCAGAGAATGGGGCCGTCGTCATCGTCGAACCACGGAAAGATGCCCTGCCGATAGGCCGCCAGGAGCCAGGGTTCGGTCAGGGCACCGCCGGCCGCGAGCAGGCCATCGGGGCTGGACCAGGCCTGGCTTGGGGGCGGAAAGGCGACGGGCTGCGCC
This sequence comes from uncultured Pseudomonadales bacterium, assembly GCA_964640725.1. Taxonomy (GTDB): domain Bacteria; phylum Pseudomonadota; class Gammaproteobacteria; order Pseudomonadales; family Azotimanducaceae; genus CALHVX01. The sequence goes on from CAZXIJ010000006.1 coordinate 162,343, forward strand.
GGCAGCCAGGGCAGGGCCGGGCCGCGATCGGCCACTGGGTCAGGGGCTCTGGCTACGCAGCACCTGGGCGAAAGCTTGGCCGTGCCGATGCCGGGATGCTTCCTCCGCCAGCGTTCGACCCTGGCTGCTGCGGGCATTGAGGTCGCCGCCGGTAGCGAGGTACCGGGGCAGGAACCGCTCGAAGTCTTCCAGCCGCATGCTGCGGTAGGCGTTCAGCAGCACGCTGTACTGTGCCGGCTCGTCCCCCATGGGGGCTTTTGCCAAAAACTCGTCAATCCGGGCGTCGTCCCACTGCTCATCGACGATTTTCTTCTTGTCCGGACGCATGGATCAGCTCCTTTGGCAGGCTTGATAGGGCTCGCTCCGATGCTACCGCGTCCCCGGGTCTAAGTCTCCCTTGAGCATCAGGACCTTGCTCTAACAGGTTGATCTTCATGGATGTTTGTCAACGCTGCCCCGGAGTGGCTACACTCCGCCGCATGCTTGCCAAGGATCGCTCGCCCCAGTGACAACCCGCGTCCTCCCCACCCGAGAAATCGGGCTCATCGCCATGCTGGCCCTGGCAGTCTTTGCGCTGCTCGCCATTGGCACCTATTCGCCGTCAGATTCCGCCTTCAGCTTCGCTGGCGTCCGCGGCAACGTGGCCAACTGGGTGGGCACCAGCGGTGCCTGGTTCGCGGATCTCAGTTTCTTTCTGTTTGGCCGCGTCGCGCTCGGTCTGCCGATCGTCATGGTGGCGGCAGGGATCTGGTTCTTTCGAGCCGAGCGGGTCGCCCTGACGGGGGCCGTTCTGGCGATTCGCGCCCTGGGCCTGCTCGCCGTGCTGCTGGGGCTCTGTGTGTTGAGCGCCATGCATTTCCGCGCGCCGCTGGCGCTGCCCGCCGGAGTCGGCGGGATCCTCGGGACCTGGCTGGTCAGCATCGGCGTCCCGGTGTTCGGCGTGGTGGGACTGACCTTGATCGCGCTCACCGCGGTGTTGACCGGCGTGCAGGCCGCCTCCGGACTCTCCTGGCTGGCTGTTGCCGAGCGCATCGGCGGCTGGCTGCACCGGCGTGCCGCGTCGGTCGGCCACTGGGCTGATCGTCAGCGTGATCGCCTGCGGCTGCGGTTGCAGGCTCGGCGGGAGCAAGCAGAACGCGTCGCCTCGCGCCGGGCGGCAGCCGAGGAACAGGCCGCCGCGCGAAGCCGTGAGCAGCGCACCGCGCCGTTGATTGCCGTGCCGCCTGCCGCGCCGGCCCCCGGGCAAGCCGAAGCGGCAGCCGATAACCAGCGCAGCGCGCCGCTGCTCAAGCCGCGCGCCAAACAGGCGCCGGCGCCCAAGGCTCAGACGCCTTTGTTTGTGGGTCCCGACGGCCCGCTACCCTCCCTGGAGCTGCTGGACGCCAAAGCGGTCGAGCCGGACAAAGGGTTTTCCCGCGAATCGCTCGAGGCCATGTCCAAGCTGCTGGAGCTGAAGCTGGCGGACTTCAACATCTCTGCGGAGGTAGTGTCCGTGCAACCGGGGCCGGTGGTCACCCGCTTCGAGCTGCAACCCGCGGCAGGCGTCAAGGTTCAGCGCATCAGCGCGCTGGCCAAAGACCTCGCGCGCTCGCTGGCGGTCATCAGCGTGCGCATCGTCGAAATTATCCCGGGCAAATCCGTGATCGGCATTGAGATTCCCAACGAGCATCGCGAGATGGTGCGGTTGAAGGAGGTGCTCGCCAGCGACGTGTTCCAGAACCATCCATCGCCGCTGACCCTGGCGCTTGGCAGCGATATCGCCGGCGCGCCGATGGTGGCCGACATCAGCAAAATGCCGCACCTGCTCGTTGCCGGCACCACCGGCTCGGGCAAATCAGTTGGCGTGAACGCCATGCTGCTGAGCATGCTGTACAAGTCCGGCCCGGAAGACGTGCGTCTGATTCTCGTCGACCCGAAGATGCTGGAGCTGTCCGTGTACGAGGGCATTCCGCACCTGCTGACCCCCGTGGTGACGGACATGAAAGAAGCCGCCCACGCGCTGAACTGGTGCGTTGGCGAGATGGAGCGCCGGTACAAGCTGATGGCGGCCATGGGCGTTCGAAATGTGGCGGGCTTTAACCGCGTTATCGCCGAAGCCGCGGCGAACGGCGAGCCGCGCGTCGATCCGCTGTGGCCGGACGACATGGCTGAATCGGCGCCGGAGCTGACGAAGTTGCCCCTGGTCGTGGTCGTGATCGATGAATTTGCCGACATGATGATGATCGTTGGCAAGAAGGTCGAAACGCTGATTGCCCGGATTGCGCAAAAGGCCCGGGCTGCCGGCATTCACCTGGTGCTCGCGACCCAGCGCCCCTCGGTAGACGTCATCACCGGTCTGATCAAAGCCAACATCCCGACCCGGATGGGCTTCCAGGTGTCCTCCAAAATCGATTCCCGAACCATTCTGGACCAGGGCGGTGCGGAGCAGCTGCTTGGTCACGGCGACATGCTCTACCTGCCCCCGGGCACAGCGATGCCGGTACGTGTTCACGGCGCCTTCGTTTCCGATGACGAGGTTCATCGGGTGGTGAGCGACTGGAAGCAGCGGGGCAAGCCGGACTACATCGACGATATTCTGACCGGCGGCGCCGATGAACCATTCCTGCCTTTGGAGTCTAATGAGGGAGGCGGCGCTGAGCAGGACGACGCGCTGTACGACGAAGCTGTGCAATTCGTGCTGGAAAGCCGTCGGGCGTCCATCTCCTCTGTGCAGCGCAAATTGCGCATTGGCTACAACCGCGCAGCGCGCCTGATCGAGGCTATGGAAGCTGCCGGTGTTGTCAGCGAAATGAGCGCCAGCGGCGGCCGCGAAGTTCTGGTGCCCAACCGCGACGGTTAGCGGCTGGCGCGCGGTATCGCCGGAGCGCCGGACGGATTGCAGGACACGCTATGAATCGAACATTACTCGCCAGCCCTGGCCGCAGGCGCTCCATTGCGGGTGTCGTGTGGCTGTTTGCCCTGGCCGGGCTTATCGCCCTGCCTGTGCATGCCGAAAGCGCGTTGCCAACCGATGCGACGCGGAGCGCTGCACCCAGCGAGGCGGATCGTGCTCGGCAGATGCTCACGGATCGCCTGCTGGGCCTGGGCGTGTTCCAGGCGCACTTCGCCCAGTTTGTGGAGGGGGCCCGGGGCGAGATCGTCGAAGAGTCTACCGGCGAGCTGGTACTGGATCGGCCGCGGCTGCGCTGGCAGGTGGACGCGCCATATCCGCAGATCATTGTTGCCGATCAGGACCGCCTCAGGATCTACGATCCAGATCTGGCGCAGGTGCTCATCAAGCCCATGGACGAAGCGCTGCAGGATACCCCCATCGCGCTGTTGACCGATGAGAAACTTTCCCTGAGCGAGCACTACGCGGTGGTGCACCTGCCGCCGGGCGATGCCGATGAGGAAGAAGTCTTCCTGATCACCCCCCTGGGCTCGGAGTCGTTGTTCCAGGAGGTCCGGCTGCACTTTCAGGGCTCGGCCCTGGCGCAGATGCTGATCTTTGATCAGCTGGGCCAGTACACCACGCTCAAGTTTCGACAGGTCCCGGGAACCGGAGTGCTAGACTCCGCGGTTTTCAGCCTGGACCTGCCTGAGGATGTCGACGTCATCGAAGGCTGACCCGCGCGCGCCGGGCTTCGAACTGGCGCCCCCGGGCAGCGCACCGTCCCGCCCGCTCTCGCCCAAGGACGCGAACCTGCCCCTCGCGGCACGATTGCGCCCGCAGCAGCTGGCCGACGTGGCCGGGCAGCAACATCTGGTCGGGCCCGGCAAGCCGCTCGCGCGCATGCTCGACAGCGGCCGCGTGCATTCCATGATCCTCTGGGGCCCGCCGGGATGCGGCAAGACAACCCTGGCCAGGGTGCTGGCCGACGGCGCACAGGGGACCTGGCACACGCTCTCGGCAGTGCTGGCCGGCGTCAAGGACCTGCGGGAGGCGGTCGTCCGGGCTCAAGCTGAGCAGGCGCAAGGGCGGGCCTTCGTGCTGTTCGTAGACGAGATCCATCGCTTTAACAAGGCACAGCAGGACGCACTCCTGCCGCACGTCGAGAACGGCACGCTGACGCTGATTGGCGCGACCACAGAAAACCCCAGCTTCGAAGTCAACGCAGCTTTGCTCTCGCGGCTGCGGGTCTACGTTCTGAAGCCGCTGGCAGAGACGGACCTGTCGTTGCTGGCGGACCGGGCGCTGCCGCTGCTCGAAGGGGCGACCCTGGCCGACAACGGGCGCGCGCTGCTGATTGCCCTTGCCGATGGCGACGCCCGGGCGCTGCTGAACCTGCTGGACGTGTCTGCGCAGCTGGCCGAAGGTGTGATCGATGAGCAGGTTGTGCGCGAGGCCTCCGGGTCCCGGCTGCGTCGCTTCGACAAGGGCGGCGATGCGTTTTACGACCAGATCTCGGCCCTGCACAAGGCAGTCCGCGGCAGCGCGCCGGACGCTGCGCTGTACTGGCTGGCCAGGATGCTCGATGGCGGCTGCGATCCCAGCTACCTTGCGCGGCGCATCACGCGCATGGCGAGCGAAGACATCGGTCTCGCAGAGCCCCGGGCGCTGTCGCTGTGCCTTGCCGCGTGGGACGCGTACGAGCGTCTGGGCGCGGCGGAGGGCGAGCTCGCGCTGGCGCAGGCGGTGACCTATCTTGCGGCCTGTCCCAAGAGCAATGCGGCGTACCTGGCCTTTAAGGCAGCACGCGCACTGGTGGCGGAGACCGGATCCGCGCCGGTGCCGGAGCGGCTGCGCAACGCGCCCAGCAAGCTGGCCAAATCCCTCGGCCACGGGCAAGGCTATCGTTACGCCCACGATGAACCGGACAGCTACGCGGCCGGCGAGTCTTACTGGCCCGACGATTTTCCGCCGCAGACCTTCTATGAACCCACGACGCAGGGCGCAGAAGCCCGGATTGCGGCGCGGCTGCAGCGGCTTAAGGCCCTGGACCAGGACGCTGATCTGCCGGCGCCGGACGGGTCATGAGCGCGTTGGTCTGGCTGTACGTGGCGCTCGGCGGTGCCTGCGGCGCGATGCTGCGCGCAGCGGTGAGTTACTGGCTGGCCGCCGGGCACTACGCGACGCTGCTCATCAACGTGCTCGGCGCTTTCCTGATCGGGCTGTGCTGGGCGGCGCTGCAGGAGCAGCCCTGGTTTGCCCAATGGGGCCGCTGGCTGCTGGTGGTCGGGTTCCTGGGGGGGTTCACGACCTTTTCGACCCTCGCCATCGAGCTGCTGTGGCTGCTGGAGGCGCGCCGTTGGCTGGCCCTCGTTGCCCTGGCGGTCGGCTCCCTGGCCCTTGGGCTGCTCGCGGTCATTGCCGGACACTTACTGGGCACGGCGCTTGCGCCAGCCCTGCCTGTTTCTCAGACGGACTGAATTCGATGCTGGACAACAAACAACTCAGAGAAGACCCGCAGGCGGTCGCCCAGGCGCTGGCGCGGAAAGGCTTCGAGTTTCCGCTCGCCCAGTACGAGACGCTCGAGACCGAGCGCCGCACCCTGCAGAGCCGCACCGAGGCGCTGCAGAACGAGCGCAAGACCCGCTCCAAGGCGATCGGCAAAGCCAAGGCCGCGGGCGAAGACGTTGCGGACATCATGGCAGGCATCGAACAGCTCGGCGCGGACCTGGATGCCGCGAAGACCGCCTTCGACGCGAACCAGAGCGCGCTCGACGCGCTGCTCGCAGGCATCCCCAACTTGCCGCACGAGTCCGTGCCGCAAGGTCTGAGCGAGTCCGACAACGTGACCCTCAAGCACTGGCGCGAGCCAACGGCGCAGAATTTTGAGCCCCGGGACCATGTGGACCTGGGCGCGGGCGGCGGGCTGGACTTTGAGTCCGCAGCAACGATTACCGGCAGCCGCTTCGTGGTGATGCGCGGCGTTTTTGCGAGGCTACAGCGCGCGCTGACGCAGTTCATGCTGGATCATCACACGCAGCAGCACGGCTACCAGGAGGTCTACGTTCCCTACATCGTTAATGCCGACTCCCTGTACGGCACGGGCCAGTTGCCAAAGATGGAAGAGGACCTGTTTCGTATCGATGGCGATGCCGGTTACTACCTCGCGCCGACGGCCGAGGTACCGGTTACCAATCTGTTGCGCGGGGCCATCGTCGACGAAGCGGAACTGCCGCTGAAGTTTGTTTGCCACTCGCCCTGTTTCCGCAGCGAGGCCGGCAGCTATGGCCGCGATACCCGGGGCATCATTCGCCAGCACCAGTTCGAGAAGGTCGAGCTGGTCCAGGCCTGTCACCCGGAGCAGTCCTGGGATGTGCTCGAGACGCTGACGGCCGATGCTGAGAGCATCCTCGAGGCGCTGGAGCTGCCCTATCGTCGAGTCGTGCTTTGCGGCGGTGACCTTAGCTTTGCGTCCGCCAAAACCTACGACCTGGAGGTGTGGTTGCCAGGGCAGCAGCAGTATCGGGAGATCTCGTCCTGCAGCAACTTCCTGGACTTTCAGGCCCGCCGCCTGCTGGCGCGCTACCGGCCGTCGGGGGGCAAGCCGTCGCTGCTGCACACGCTCAACGGCTCGGCGCTGGCAGTAGGCCGGACGCTGGTTGCGGTGCTGGAAAACTATCAGGACGGCGACGGCTGCATCCAGGTTCCGGCAGCGCTGCAGCCCTATCTGAACGGGCTCGACACCATTGATCCAGCCGCGCTGTAGCGATGGACCAGCTGCCGCTGTTTCTGGATCTGCGCGGGCGTCCGGTCCTGCTGATTGGCGCCGGCGAGGTGGCCGAGCGCAAGCTCGACAGCTTGCTGCGTGCGCAGGCAACCGTGCGCATCGTGGCGCTTGCGGTCTCTGCGGCAGTGGCCGACCGGGCTCGGGAGGCGGGCATCGATGTCGCGCAGCGCGGTTTTGTGCCGGAAGATCTGGACGGCGTCTGGCTGGTCGTTGCCGCCACGGGCGATGTGGCGCTGAACGCCGAGCTGGCGGAGCGCTGCGAAGCACAGCAGCTTTGGCTTAACGTGGTGGACGATACGCCGCGGTGCAGTGCGATCTTCCCCAGCATCGTTGATCGCAATCCATTGCTGGTCGCGATCTCTACCGGTGGCCGGTCGCCGACGCTGGCGCGCTGGGTGCGCGGCATGATCGAAGAGCGCTTGCCTGC
>CAZXIJ010000007.1:0-81196 GCA_964640725.1 uncultured Pseudomonadales bacterium
GCCCTGGATCGCACACGGAGACGGCAATGCCCGGCTGCCCCTCTGCGCCCGGCTCCTGCCCCAGCCGCAGCCAGACGTCCCCGCCATAGGCGATCGCGTTGTCGATCAGGTTGGCAAAGGCCCGCTGCAGGGCCACCGGTTGCCCATGGACTTTCCAGTCAGCAAGGTCTGCCGATGTCCGCATTGTGGCCGTCAACGGCGCAGCCCTGCCGCGCAGCGCAAGGCGGGTCGCCAGCGTTCGCAGATCGTGCGAGAAAGCCGCCATCATGGTGCTGCGCTCTGCCACGTGATCGGCGACGCGGGCCTGCATATCGTTAAAGGCCCGGGCGGCCCGGCGAACCTCGCGCGGGCCTTCGATCGCCAGGGGGCCACCGCCCTGGCCTCGGCCGACGCGTTCTGCCGCTTCGGCAAAGCGCGGCAGGAACCGCGTTACCCGTCGGGTTCCCCAGAGCACGGCCCCGAAGATCAGCAACGCAAAGACCGCGGTGCCCAGCGCGCCTGCGGGGGGATTGCGCCAGCTGTCTATACGCATGAGCACCCTGACCTGCAGCCACTGGTCGCCCTGAGGCAACACGATGACCAGGCGTGGGGAACGATGTCGCTGCCCCTCCCGCTTCGATTCAAACCACAGCCCCGCGATCTGTGCGTCGCTGCCGCCGCGCGCTAGCAGCGCACGGACCGCCTGTTCCACCTCAGCGCTGTGCTGCCAGCCTTCCGCCGGTTGCCGGGGCAGCGCCGGGGTGATGGCAACGCGAAAGTCTTCGGTCGACAGGCGCTCCAGCAGCGCCGGATCGTACTGCACCACCTCAGCCAGGGTCTGCGCGCGCTCGATGGCGCCCAGGGCAAAAACTTCGGCGTTGGACAGCAACCGGTCGTGCGCCGCCCGCGCGCCATAGAGCAAGTGCAGGGCAACGAAGGCTATGCCCAGGCCCCAGGCCCCAGGCCCCAGGCCCCAGGCCCCAGGCCCCAGGCCAGCCGAGTAAAGAGCGGCGACTCCCGCAAGCGCGACAAACGATTGCCCAGGGCACTACTCATGGCTCACCGCCACTGCGAAAAGGTAGACGCCACCGCGCACCGTGCGAATCCAGTCACCGCTGCCGAGTTTCTTGCGCAACCGGCTGAGCTGCACGTCGACGGCGCGATCAAAAGCCTGGGCCCGACGACCTTTGGTCAGCTCCAGCAACTCGTCCCGATCAAGCACGCGCCCTGGATGTCGCGCAAAGGCGAGTAGCAGATCGAACTCGCCGCCGGTCAGGCTCACCAGCGTGCCGTCAGCCTGTCGCAGCTCCCGTTTCCGCAGCGACAGGGTCCAGCCTTCAAAGCGGTAACCCTCGCCCGGCTCGCTGCGGTGCACTGGCAGATGCTGGCCGCCGCGCCGCAACACGGCCCGAATGCGCGCCAGCAGCTCGCGGTTGCTGAAGGGCTTGGTCAGGTAATCGTCGGCCCCGAGTTCCAGGCCCAGTACCCGGTCGCTCTCTTCGGCCAGCGCCGTCAGCAGGATCACCGGCGCCCGCTCCCGTACCTGAGCGCACAGGGTCAGGCCGTCGTCCCCGGGGAACATGATGTCGAGCAATATCAGGTCGAACTGGCGCTGCTTCAAGGCCCGGTACATGGCGGTGCCATCGCCGGCCGTCACCGCATCGACCCCGTGCTCCCGGAGGTAGGCGCTGACCAGCTCACGGATGTCCAGGTCATCGTCGACCAGCAGCACGCTGACGGGCGGATCGGGGGCAGCAACAGAATTCATGCCGCCAGTATACGAAGGACGCGGCCTGGCTTTGGCTCCGAAAGCGGGCCTTCTGTAACAGAACGTTGCAACGCCTGGGGCCTGTTACGCGCCGTTACCAAGGGCAACAACCCGGAGACCCTCGGCGCGGGCCGACACGGCGGCACCCTGGCGGATCGCTGCGAGCGGCTGGGCCGTGATCATTCACGGCTGGCCGGCGCGATCGCGACGACCTACCTCGATCTGGACGCCACGCAGGAGGGAGCGCTCGAGCCGCTGCTCGCCATCGGCAATCGCTGGCGCGAAGACACCCAGACGTTGTGCCTGGAGCTGGCCGGTGCAGAAAGCCACTCGGTCGACCAGGGTCTGGCGACGATGGAGGCTTTTCTGGACCGTTCCGCAGGAACCGCGGGCGAGCTGCGCGCCGCCTGGCGCGACTTCGAAGCCCAGCTGACCCCGGCCCAGCAAGCAACCATCACCGCGATGCTGAGCCGGCATCACCCGCAGGGCTAAGGACCGGTTCCCGGCCAGCGCCCGGGCTGCGAGGCCCGCCAGCGCGGGCCGGTCGGCGCTGGCTCTGCCGGCTGTTTCCGGTACTCTTTAGGCAACCATCGTCTTGAGTGCTGCCATGACTGCAACTGCTAACTCCCGCCCTTTCGCCGTCCTGCTGCTGGCCGGAACGCTCCTGCTGAGCGGCGGCTGCTTTAACGAGTCCCAGGCCACCAAGCTCCATCTGGGCACCGTATCGCTCGGTCAGCAGCTCATGGATCTGCAGAAAGCCCGGGACGAAGATGCGATCAGCGACGCCGAGTTTCGCAAGCTGCGCCGCAAGATCATCGCCGCCATCGACGCCATCGAACTTGAAGACGACGATGACGACGACCGCGACGAGGACGAAGCGCCGAGCGAGGACGACGAGTTCAACTGGTTCTGAAGACCGCTCTAGCCTTCTGACAAGGACTGCATGCCGAGGGTCAGCAGATTGTTGGCAACGATGGTGTCCGCCGCCGCGATCAGCGCGTCCAGGTCATCTTCCGCATGAATGAACCGGCCCGATAGCGCGTCGGCCTTACCGGAGGCCAGGCCCACCACCAGTGCCCCGCTCTTTTCGATGGGCACCCACTGGTCCGCTGGAATATCGGCGAACTGGGGCTGGTTCGTCATGTCGGTCGCGACCAGGCCCGGGCTGACAATGAACACCGCCACGCCGAACTCAGCCGCCGCTGCAGCGACGCAGGAGTTCCAGCGAAACAGCGCTGCCTTGCTGACCGCGTAGGGCGCGGCACCGGGGTTGGGGTTCGCGCCCACCAGACTGCCGATATCGATGATTCGACCGGCGCGACGTTCGGTCATGTGCCGCATGACCGCCTGGGTGCAGAGGTAGGTGCCCCGCACGTTGACCTCCTGAACCGCCCACCACTCATCGACCGGCAGGTCCCAGGGATAGCGCGAGCCGGCGCCAATGCCGGCATTGTTGACGAGCAGATCGATCTGTCCGTGCCGCGCAAGGACCGTTGCCACCGCAGCCTGCACCGATTCTGCCTGCGTGACGTCCAGGGCAACGGCATCGCAGCGCCCGCCCTCGTCGCGAATACGCGCAGCCAGCGGCCCCAGCGTGTCGAGCTGCCGAGCCGACAAGGCAACAAACGCTCCGGCCCGGGCCAGGTCGATTGCGAGCTGCCGCCCAATGCCCCGGTTGGCACCGGTCACCAGAGCGACCTGCCCCGTGAGATCAATTGTCATGTCATGCCTCCTGCGCAATGCAGCAAGTTGTGCGCTATGCCCCGCTCCCGCTCACGGTCGCGCTTTACGATGATGCATTCCTTCCCGGAGCGACTTGTCATGCGTCTTTACCTGTTCGTGCTCGCAGCCTTGATGCTGACCCTGACCGGCTGCGCCAACCGCAGCCTCTCGGCCCATCAGTGTACGGCCGGAGACTGGTACAGCGTGGGCTACCGCGACGGCCAGAGCGGTGCCGACGTCAGCCGCGTCCTCACCCACCAGGATGCCTGCGGCCGCCACGGCATCGTGCCTGACTCCGAGCGCTACCGGGACGGCTGGGCCGAGGGCATCGCCCGCTTCTGCCAGCCCGAGCAGGGCTTTGATCAGGGCATCAGCGGCCGCCCCTACCGCAATGTCTGCCCGGCATCGCAAGCGCAGCCCTTTCGCGTCGCCTACGACGACGGCCGCGCGATCTTTGCAGCGCGCCAGGACGTCGCGCAGCTGGAACAACGCATCAATCGTCACGAGCGCCGCATCGAGAACATCGGCCAGGCGCTCATCGATCAGGCCAGCGCCCAGATCGACCCCACGCTCACCCCGAAGGAACGCATCGACCTGGTGGCCAACGTCAAGTCCTTGCTGGACGAGCGGGACCGGCTCCAGAACGAGTTGCCGGACCTTGAGAACGATCTCGATCTGGCCCGAGCCCACCTGCAGTACGTCGACAACAGCTACGCGGCCAGCCGCTAGCGCGGCAACCTTTTGACCCTATTGCGGACATTAAGATCATGCAATTCAATCTCTCCTGAAATCCACCACCGTATTCGCGACGCTGCTGCTGATCCTGTCCGGGAGCGGCTGAGGCGGCGGTGGCAGCTGGCGCTTTCGGCCCGTCGTGTTCGTAAGCGTCATCGAATCCCAGGACGATGCCCGGGTCTCGAGGCTCGAGGGCGCAATCACCGACATCGACGTCGACAACAGCACCATCGCTCTGTGCGAAGCGGACGAGGTTGATGACCCGGATGCCTGCGTGCCCGTGCGCATTGGCGAGCGCACACTGCTGGTTGATGCCATGGGCGCGCCGGTAAGGATCGGCGCCTTGATCGAAGACTGAAGTAGAGCTGCAACTGCCAGGCGCTGAGGGTAGAGTGCATAGATGGCTACTCGCCCCGCCATCTCCCGCGCTGCGCAGTTCGACGCCGCGCTAGCGCACGAACTGCTCGCTGAACAGTTTCGCCAGCCGATTGTTGCCGTGGCCCAGGAGCCGATGGGCGAAGGTGTCGGCCTGATGTCCTCTATCGCCCGGGCGATCCTGACCCTGGCGGACGGCAGCGAGCGGTTCGTGGTGTTCAAGTACGTCGCCGAGACGCCGAACGCCGAGATCGCCAAAGGTCTGAACTACTACGCCAACGAGCTGAACTTCTACCAGCATCTGGCAGACGGCTGCCCGATCGCCGTGCCCGAGCGCCTGTTTGCGTTCCTGGAACCGGACAGCCAGGACTTTCTGCTGGTGCTGGAAGACCTGCGCGAAGCACCCCCCGGGGACCAGCTCCGGGGCTGCGACCGGGCCCTGATGGCTCGAGCGTTCCAGCGAGCGGCGGAGCTGCACGCCCGGCACTGGGGCCAGCTGGCGCAGTATCCGTGGATGCGCTATCACAGCACGCCTGACAGCAACCTGTTCCGGCGCGACGCGATCTATCTGCCCAGCATCGAGCCCACGCTGGCCCAGTTCGGGCATCTGTTCAGCGGCACCCTGGAGCAGACCATACGGCAGATCGGCGAGCATTTTGTCGAGATTTTCGAGCTCGCCATGGCGGGGCCGCAAACCTTTATTCACGGTGACTACCGCATCGACAACATGCTGCTGCCTGAAACCAGCGATGGCACGGACATCGTTGCGGTGGACTGGCAGAACAGCGGTGGCGGCAAGGGCCCCCACGACATCGCCTATTTCAGCGCGCAGAGCTGCGGGCCAGAGCTGCGCGGCGCCGTGGAGCGCGCCGAGCTGCGCGGCTACTACGACACGCTGACGGGCGCGGGCGTCACAAACTACAGCTTCGACGAGTGTCTGCGCGACTATCGCCTGAACCTGATGGCGACCATGATCACGCCTGTCGCGGTGTGCGGGACGCTGGATACCGGCAACGCACGCGGCGTTGAGCTGGGTCGCACCATGCTGACCCGCTCGCTGGCGGCGCTCGAGAGCATGGAGTGCGATGCGCTCCTGCAGGAGCTGTTTTAGCTCGCAGGTTCCTTGGACTGGTACTGGTAACTGCGCTGCGTTCGGCCCCCGGCGACCAGATGATGTTCGCCGGTAATCCATGCACCGGCCGGCGAGCACAGCAGCAACACCATCGCTGCGATGTCGTCTGGCGTGCCCGTACGTCCCAGGGGGATTGTGCGGGCCAGCTCATCCAGTTTGTCTTCAATCCCGAGTACTGCCCGATAAGCTTCGGTCACCACCGGGCCCGGGGAAACGGCGTTAACGCGAATGCCCCGCTCTGCCAGTTCCAGGGCCAGGGTTTGCGTGAGGTTGATCAGGCCCGCCTTGGCCGCTGCGTAGGGCCCGGTCATGGGCGAGCCACGGGTACCAGCGCCGCTGGTGATATTGACGATGGCGCCGCCGCGCGCCATGCGCCCTGCCGCGGCCTTGCAGCCCTGAAAAGCACTGGTCAGATTCAGCTCGAGCTGGGATCGGAAGGTCTCGTCCGGGGTATCCACCAAAGCGTGAACATCCTTCTCGTCGGATCCGCCGACGTTGTTGACCCAGATATCCAGCCCGCCAAACTCGTCCACGGCCCGGGCCGCCAGCGTTTCGGAAAAATCGCGGATGTCGCCATCGACCACCAGCGCCTCGCTGCCCCGGGCACGGATGCCCGCAGCCGTTTCTGCCAGGTCATCGATGCGTCGGGCATTGATCACCACCCGCGCGCCAGCGTCCGCGAGCGCCCAGGCAATGCCCCGGCCAATGCCTTGCCCGGACCCGGTCACGACCGCAACGCGACCGTCCAGGCGAAAGTGATCCAGTACGCTCATGGGGCAACATCCTCGGCTTCAAACACCATGTTCGCATGCAGGTCGCCGGTCTTGCGATAGCCCAGCGCCAGCACCTGGTCGCGAAACCAGCTGCCGTCTATCAGGTTCGATTCCGGCAGCACCTCGAGAATGATAATGGGCCGACAGCGCCGGATGGTTGCCAGGGCGCCCGCCAGCGCCGGCTGCTCATGGCCCTCGACATCCAGCTGCAGGATCGAGACCTGCCGATCTGCCGGCACCGCTTCGTCGATGGGCAGCACACGAATCGCCTATGCGGCGCTCCCGGCCGCGTCGTCGTCCTGCACGATGCGGCTGGCACCGCCCAGGGGCAGCCCCTGTTCGTCGGCCGTCAGGATCCCCAGCAGCTCGGCCTGCGCACCCAGCCCCGCGTTCGCCAGGGTCACGTTCGAGATGCCGTTGAGCTCGAGGGTGACGCGCGCGCAGCGGTAGTTTTCGGGGTTCGGCTCAAAGGCCCAGATCCTGGCGCCGGGCGCGCAGCCGGAGGACAGGGCGGGCAGAAAATCGCCGAAGTAAGCGCCGTACTCGTTGTAAGAAACGATGCATTTTAAGCCTGGAAAGCGCTCGAGCTGCGCCGCTGTAAGCCTTTGCCGGGGCCGAGGTCGGCGCAGCCTCGCGGCCACTCGACGGGCCAGAGGCCGCAGTGCCGGGGGAACAAGCTGTTTTAGCCCACCCATGAGACCCTCCGCAGACATCCGAAGACCCCGGAACCGCTGCCCGCACGGCAAGCCGATCCGCTTGACGTGCGCGTGGAGCGGGTGATGGGAATCGAACCCACGTCATCTGCTTGGGAAGCAGAGGCTCTACCATTGAGCTACACCCGCCGAGACTGTTCCGCGCGCGACCAGCAGCGAGCACCGTGCCATTCGCCACGGCCAAACACAAGAAGCCCGAAGACATCTGAAGGCAGGCATCTATACTGTTGCGCTGTCGAGCCTGCTGAACGCCCGGAGTACCGATGACGGACCCTGACAAAGCCATTTTTATCACCGGCGCCGCCAGCGGCATCGGTCGCGCGACCGCCGAGCTGTTTCACAGCAAAGGCTGGCTGGTCGGCTGCTTTGACCTGAACAGCGATGCACTCGCGGCGCTACAGAGCACGCTCGGCAAGCGCTGTGTCATCGGCCAGCTCGACGTCACCGACAAGGCCGCCTTCGACGTGGCCATGGCGACCTTCGCCGCGGCATCTGGCAGTCGCCTTGACCTCATGTTCAACAACGCCGGCATCGCCGTGGGCGGCTACCTGGACGAGGTCCCCTTCGACACCGTGGTCGCCACGGTCAACATCAACCTGATCGGCGTGCTGAACGGCATTCACGCCGCCATTCCGTACCTGAAAACGACGCCCAACGCCCTGTGCTTTTCGACGTCATCTTCTGCAGCAACCTTCGGCACCCCGGGCATGGCCACCTACGCGGCGACCAAGTACGCGGTCAAGGGGCTGACGGAAGCCATGAGCGTCGAGCTCGCGCGGTTTGGCGCCCGGGCCGCCGACGTCTCCCCCGGCATCATCGCGACGCCGCTGTGGGAGAGCAAACGCTATGTCAAAGGCGAAGAGCGTGCTCTGAACAACGTACCGGAGCGCAACGCCGGCCGCACGGATGCCTCCCGGACCCTCGGGCCCGAAACCGTCGCCGCCTGCGTCTGGGACGCCTACCACGGCGACCAGCTGCACTGGTACGTGCCGCCGGAGCTGGTAGCCCGCGATCGCGCCAAGGCGCTCACACCGGAGAAGCTGCGCGACGAGCTGATCGCGCAGCAGCCTGCCGCGAAATGACCGCACAGCGTCAGGGCACCTGCGAGCAGGACGACATTCGCCTGCACTACACCGAGGCCGGTTTCGAGCAGGGCCCCGGTGCGCGGCCCTTGATGCTGTTCTGCCACGGCTTCCCGTCCTGCGGCCGCAGCTTTCGCCTGCAGTTCGAGGCCTTCGCAAACGACTACCATGTGGTTGCCGTCGACGCGCTCGGCGCCGGCCAGTCGTCCAAGCCCGAGTCCCTTGCGCCGTACCGCATTGACCAGCTGGCGTCCCAGCTCGACGGGCTGGCCCGGCAGGTCGCCGGAGATCGCTCGTTCGTGCTCGTCGGCCACGACTGGGGCGGCGCCCTGGCCTGGAGCTTTGCCGAGGCCTGGCCGGAACGGCTGGACGCCGTCATCGTCATGAATGCGCCGCCGTACAACATCCTGCTCGACCTGTTGCGGGCCAGCGCTGCGCAGCGCGAGCGCTCGTCGTACATGTACAGCATGCGCAGCGGCAAGCATCATCAGGCCATGACCCGGGACCACGGGCTGGCGGTATGGCAGCGAGCCTACGAGCCGCTGCGCGCCCTGCCCCAGTTCACCGCTGCAGACGACGAGCACATCCGGCAAGCGCTCACCACGCCCGGGGCCATCGATGGCGGCATCAACTGGTACCGGGCCAACATTCCGGAGCCCGACCAGATTACCGATGCGGGCTACTGGCCTGTCCGAGGCACCCGCTTGCGCGTGCCGGGGCTGCTGTTCTGGGGCGAAGATGACGGCACGTTCGAGCCTGAATTTATCGACCGGCTGGCAGCGCAAAGCGACCGGCTACAGGTCGAGCGCCTGCCGCAGGTGGGTCACTGGTCGATGCTGCAGCGCCCGGAGCAGGTCAACAGGACCATGCGGGAGTTTCTGGCACGCGCTACATCCAGGTAATCGACGGCATGCAATCGAGCGACAGCGTCGAGCCCTTCGCCAGCTCCATGAGCCCGTACAGGTTCTGATCCGGGTCGCGGCCAAAGACCATGCGCCCCTGCGGGCTGTGCACCGGTTCAGACAGGTCGCTCACGCCGGCCGCAGCCAGCCGCGCGCACTCTGTATCAAGGTCTGCCACCTCAAACACGAACTTGTTGTAGCCCACCCGCTCGTAGGGCACCGGAGCGCCCACCTCGGGCGTGATGGGATTCAGGTACTGCCACAGCTCGAACACCATGTTGCCCACATTGAACCAGGCGGCGCGGATCGCCACCTGATCGATCCCGGTGACCCGGTCGGCGCGGCTGCCGCGGAGCAGATCCGTGGTGTTGTAAGTGGTGCACCCGAGCAGCTTCTCGTAAAACGCGACCAGGGCCTCGATATCCGGGCTGACCAGCGCGACGTGCGCGACCCAGAAATCGCCGTCGAAATGCGGCGCGTCCAACTGCTCCAGCTCGAACATCAGCTGGCTCGGATCCCTGAGGTAGGCGTAATAGACGCCCCGGCCCGCCAGGTCGACCGGCGCATCACCCCGGCTGACCGGTTGCGCTTGCTGCGCTCGAGCGCGGGCATAGAGGTCGTGCGTGACCGGGCACTGATAGCACACATGGGTCACCCCGGGACCGGAAACCGGCATGGGCTGCGCTGGCCCGGCGACTGCGGCCGGAAACTGCTGCAGGGCGAGATAGGCGTTCGGCCCCCGCAACAGCGTTGCGCTGGCGAGCGGTGCCGCGCCCGGCGGCCGGCCTTCCTGCGTAAGCGCAAAGGGTTCGCTGACGGTCTGCAGCGGCATGACGCCCTGGTAAAACGCTCGGGCGGCGGCGAGGTCTGTAACAGACAGCCCGACGTGATGCAGGCCCCGGATCCCGGTGTGCTGCTGCGCGCGTGGATTGCTTGCGGTCATAGGGGCTGCCTGCGATAGCGACGTCAGCCAATCTAGCGCGTCGCTGGTCGCCTCACAATCGGATTCAGAGAGCGTCCGCAGAGGCTACAGCCGCTGGCGGCAACAGGTCATCGCGGTAGAGCGCACCAAAGGCCGCATTGAGCGCTGTCTCGATGCACTGCCCGGCGACGATCAGCTGGTCTTCGCGGCGCTGTGCGGCAATCAGCTGCACGGAACAGGGCAGCGCCTGCCCCGCCGGCGACGACTGACGCTCCACCCCGGCCGGGAGCGTGAGCGTCGGGTGCCCGCTAAAGTCAAAGGGCGCGGTGAAGGTGAGGTAGTCCGCCCGGCCACGATCATCCACCGCTGCGCCTTCGGCCACGGCGACGGTCGGCACCGTGCGCGGCAGCGTGGGCGTCAGCAGCAGGTCCATGGACCCGAAGGCGGTTTCCAGGGCGTCGCGAAACTGCCGCCGCACGCGCTCCAGGGCCTCATAGCGTGCCTTCGAGGTGTGTTGACCGATCTGAATCAGAGAGCGCAGCGCCGGCCCGTAGTCGTCTGCCCGGGCCTGGAACAGCTCGGCGTGCACCTGGGCACACTCGTAGCCACAGCTTTCGCTCCAGGCCGCGACCAGCTCGCGGGCGCTGTCGGGCACCATGATCGGCACCAGCTGAGCCCCCAGCGAGAGCAGCAGTTCGCGCACCGCCCTCAACCGCTCCGTGACCTGCGCATCGACACCCCGGGTGGCGTAGTCCGGATCGTAGCCGATACGCCAGCCGGACAGATCCTTCGCGCCCGCCAGGCGGCTGTAGCGCGGCGCGGGCTCGGGAAGACAGCCCGCATCCTTCGGGTCCGCTCCGGCCAGCACTTCCAGTACCGTGGCCGCATCCGCAACGCTGCGCGTGATCGGCCCGATGTGGTCGAGAGTCGGGCCAAGCGCCCAGGCGCCGTGAACGCTGACGCGGCCGTAGGTTGGCTTCAGCCCAACCAGGCCACAGCACGCCGCGGGAAAGCGAATGCTGCCGCCCGTATCGGTGCCCAGAGCTGCCACAGCCATACCCGCGGCGACCGCGACTCCGGACCCCGAGGACGAAACCCCGGGCCAGTAATCGGTGGCCCAGGGGTTGCGCGGCGCGACAAGCTGCGGGTGGTGCAATCCGAAAGCCCCCTCAGTCAGCTGCGTCTGGCCGATGATCACGGCGCCGGCGGCACGCAACCGGTGCACGACCGTCGCAGTGTAGCCCGGCCGGAAATCCGCCATGACCACCGTGCCGCTCGCGGTCCGCTCCCCCTCGAGGTACAGCAGGTCCTTCACCGCCACGGGCACGCCGTGCAGCGGGCCCAGCGCCGCGCCGCTCGCCTGCAGCTTGTCTAGTGCGTCGGCTTCCGCCAGTGCCCTCTCGTGCCGCGCCCGGGCATAGGGTCGCAGTGTGGGTTGCAGCGCGTCGATCCGCTGCAGATAGCGCTCCGTCAGTGCCCGGGCCGTACTGCCGCCGTTGACCACGACCGCGCGGGTCTCGGCCAGGCTGGCGTAGGGCCAGCCGCTCGCGAACTCGTCGCTCAAGCGATCACGTCGAATATTTTGCCGGGGTTGAGCAGCCCCTGAGGATCGAGCGCCCGCTTCAGCGTGCCCATGAGCGCCAGCTCTTCGGTGCTGCGCGAGATGCCCAGCCAGGGCTTTTTCTCCAGCCCGACACCGTGCTCGGCAGACACCGAGCCGCCGATCGCCGCCAGCGGCTCGTAAACGCACCGTTCTACCGCCGCTCGATGCGCCGGCCCGCCTTCACCGACCGCCACGACGAAGTGCAGGTTGCCATCTCCCATGTGACCGAAGGTAAAGTTGCGCGGCGCCTCGTAGCTTGCCGCCAGGCGCGCGTTCACCTCGTCGACGTAACTCTGCATATGGGTGATGCGCAGGGACACGTCAAAGGTGAAAGTCGGGGCGTACTGAAAGCACTGCTCGACATCGTCGCGCAGTGCCCACAGACCGAGGCGCTGGGCCTCGCTTTGGGCCAGCACTGCATCGGCAATCAGGCCTTCTTCGAGCGCGCTGGCCAGCGCCGCTTCGACCACTGCGTCCGTCGCCCCCAAAGCCTCGACCAGCACGTAGTAGGGATAGGTCTGCGGCAGGGGCGGCTGGCCCGGCGCCGGCGGCGTCGTGACCAGGGTGTAGAAATTTTGCCACATGACTTCGACGGCGCTCAGCGTGCCGCTGAGCGCCGCGTCCATATGTTTCAGAAAGCGCCCCAGGTCATCGAAGCTTTCCAGGGCTGCAAACAGCGTCGCCTGGTTGCCGGGCTTTTCCCGCAACCGCAGCACCGCGCGGGTCACGATGCCAAGGCTGCCCTCGGTGCCGATGAACAGCTGCTTGAGATCGTAGCCTGCGTTGTTCTTGATCATCTGGTTCATGGACGACACGATGGTGCCGTCGGCCAGCACCGCTTCCAGACCCAGCACCATGTCGCGCGTCATACCGTAGCGGATGACCCGGTTGCCGCCGGCGTTGGTCGCGATGTTGCCGCCCACGGTGCAGCTGCCCCGGGCTCCCAGATCGAGGGGATACAGCAATCCTTCGGCGTCGGCAGCTTCCTGCAGGTGCTGCAGCAGTACTCCGGCCTGCACCACGGCGGTTCGGTCGACCGGGTGTATGGCCTCAATGCGATTCATGCGTTCCATGGACAGCACCAGTTCGTTCGGCGCCGTCAGAGCGCCCTTTACCAGCCCCGTCAGCCCGCCATGGGTCACCACCGGCTGGCCCGCGGCATGGCAGGCCTTAAGAACCAGCGCGACCTGCTCGGTGCTGCGCGGACGCACGATGGCCCCGGCCGCGATGGTGTCCTTGCGCCAGATTCCCGCCGAGCGTTCGTGCACGTCATCGCCGGTGAGCACAGCATCGGCGCCAAGCTCCTGGCGTAGCTCGTCGAGCAGTTCCGCCGGGATCACGCCGGCTTCTGCTTGAATCATATCCGTCCCCCTGCCCCGGTCATCGGGCCGTTGGCATGCCCTTGCGGGCGCCGTGCTGTTAGCCTTCAGTCCTTTGAATACCATAAGCAGAACACCATGCGCGAGCGCTTTGACGCGGCGTACTACCGACGCTTTTACGAATCTCCGGAAACCCGCGCCGGCACCGTTGCCAGCGCCCGCCGCCATGCCGCCTTCATCAGCGCCTATCTGAACTATCTGGAGCTGCCGGTCGGCCGCATCCTCGACCTGGGCTGCGGCCTCGGCCGGCTGCTGCGCGCCCTGGGCCGCAACCACCCCAGGGCCGAACTGGTGGGTGTCGAGGTCAGCGACTATCTGTGCCAGCGCTACGGATGGCACCAGGGTTCCGTTGTGGACTACGACGACGAGCCTTTCGATCTGGTGGTATGTTTCGACGTGCTGTCCTACCTGGAGCCGGACGCCTGCGGCGAGGCGCTGCGCAACATCGCGCGGCTGACCCGGGGCGTCGCCTGCCTGGGGCTGATCACCGAGGAAGACCGGGAGATCGCTGACTTTGAACGCACGGATCGCCAGCAGCATCTGCGTCCGGCCAGCTGGTATCGCCGGCGCCTGAGCCAGCCCTTTCAGTCCCTGGGCGGCGGTCTGTATCTGCGCAAGCCCGCGGCCGTGCCAATCTGGGCAATGGACAAGGGCTAGCCGTCGATCCGTTTCAGGTTGTCTTCGGGGTTGCGGTCAACGCGATAGACGTACGGGTCAACGCCTACCCAGACCGGAGCCTCGGGCACCAGGAAGGACAGGGTTTGACGGCCGCTGCGCAGTGCCCGCGACTCCAGCAACAGCGGCGGCGGCAGATCCCGCTCGCCGAGGTCGTCCGGGCGAGCCGGAAACAGCCCGATGCGCACCGTTTCTGACAGCGGCGCCTCTTGCTCCCGCCCTTCGCCGTCGGCGTAAAACTTGGCGGCATCGACCTCGACGGTCACGCGAAAGCCACTGCCTTCCGGCGCGACGGAGGCATCCGCCACCGACAAATCGAAGATCGTGATTTTCTCGAACAGGTCTGTGATGCGAGCTTGCTGCGCGACATCGGCTTCGGCCTTCAGCGCCGCGATCAGATCGACGGTCCTGGGGAACGGCGGGCCTTGATAGGCGAACTTATCAATCAGACCTCGAAGCGCCCGGTTGACTGCGTCCTCGCCAAGCATCTGCTTGACGTCGTACATCACCAGGCTGCCCTTGCGATAGTGGATATAGGGCTGGTTTTCCGCCAGCTTCAGGGGCAGCTCCTCGATCAGTTCGCCGCCCCGGCCACGCAGATAGCGATCCAGCTCGCGCTTGAGGAACCGGCGCATCATCGGCTCACCGTAGGCACGCTCCATCACCATCAGCGCCGAGTACTGGGACAGCGTTTCCGACAGCACCGCGGAGCCCTGCACCCGGGCCGGCGAAAACTGGTGTCCCCACCACTGATGCGCCGCTTCGTGCGCCGTCACGTAGTACACGAAGTCGACGTCGTCTTCGTCCGACAGGTCAGCGATAAAGCCGATCGCTTCCGAGTAGGGAATCGTGTTCGGAAAGGACTGAGCAAAGCTCTCGTAGCTCGGAAATTCGATGATCCGGAACTGGCGATGCTGGTAGGGCGAGAACACTTCGGAAAAGTAACGCAGCGAGTCCCGGGAACTGCGCAGCATCGTGGGCACATTCCAGTGGTGGTCGCGATGGTAGTAGACCTCCAGAGACTGGCCTTCCCAGTCTTCCTTAACGACCTCGTAGCGTGCCGACGTAAAGGAGACGAAGGGCCAGATGGGTTTGTCCATCTCGTACTCGAAGAAGCGTCGCTCACCCTCACGCCATTCGCGCGTGAGATACCCGGGCGCTATGGCAATCTGGTCCGCCTCGGTGCTGACCACCGCCCGAAAGTCCGCGCGATTGGCGACCGAGAAAAAGTTGAAATTGCGCCAACGCTCGTCATCGAGGGCCGGCAGCCGGGCAACCGGCGGCAAATCGTGTTCGCGGCGCACGGCGTTGTCCTGCAGCTCGCGCCCGTAGTCGTAGCCGGGTATCGGCATGATCTCGGCGTTGTTCACAAAGGTGCCGTTTGCGGCCAGGCGGTTGGTCGCCCCGCTGTTCGGGAAGCCGGGGTTGTCCCAGCGCAGGTCCCATTGCAGGGACAGCACAGCATCGGGCGCGACCGGTTCTGCTGGCCGATAGCGCCAGACATTCTGGTCTTCGTCGACCAGCGACAGCGCGGTGCCCGCAACGGTCATGGAATCGACGGTGAGAGGCCGCGCCAGGGTCAGGATCAGCTCCGGCAAAGCGGCGCCGGAGCGATTCACCAAGGTCGCCTGGCCCCGGCTGCGCAGCGACCGCTTCGCGGGGAACAAATCGACGGTCACATCCAGCGCGGTCAACTGCGGGCTGTCCAGTTCTCGCAGCGCTGCCCAGTCCTGCTCGTAGCGCGCATCCAGCGCTTCTCGCTCGTCCTGAGTCACGTAGTCGTTCAACACGTTGGTGTTGTAGAAGATATAGCTGCCCAGAGCGGCCACCGAGGCCAGCAGCGTGGCTGCCACCGCGACGGTAGCCGGGGTCAGCCGGGCGCGCGCTGCGCGCAGACGCTCGCGCCAGCGTCCGTCTACGCCGCGCACGAACAGCAGGTGCCCGAGCACGATCAACAGACCGCCCCAAAGCAGCCAGTAGGCGCTGAAGCTGAGCAGCGGCTGTACGTAGTGGCCGTAGCCGTTCATGTCGGAGTACGGCGCTCCGGGAACGCCAAACTGGTACAGGTAGTGCTCGAAGCCCACGCTGGACAGGAACTGAAGGGCGATAAACGCGAACAGCACCAGCATCATGCCCAGAAACTTGTTGGGCGCGAGAACCTGGATAACAACGCTCAGCAGCGCCAGCAGCAGGAAGTCCATGGCAATGACGCCGAACAGGCCGCGGAGGTAGAGACCCGGCTCAAGGTTCGTATAGCCGTGCGCCAGCTGAATGATCATGGCGGTCAGCATCACTACTGCCAGCATGGCAAAAAGCACAAACCACAGAGCCAGCACCTTGGCGACCACCATGATGCCGCTGGGGTACGGCGTGGCATCAACGATCTGCTTGAGGCCGTACTGGCGCTCCCGATGAACCAGCTCGCCGGCGTAGTAAATCAGCACCAGCAGCAGCACCAGCGAAAAGGAGCCGGCGATGGCGTTCAGCAATAGCCGAGTGACCGGATACACCGGTGTGCCGTAGGCCATCTCCAGAGTTCCGAGCACTCCGCCAACAGTATTGAACAGGCCGAACGCCATCAGCACGTAAAACGGCGTGCTGCGCAAAATGCCGCGTACATCCATCAGCACCTGCGAGCGCAGCTGCACCCAGGTTGTGCCAAGCCCAAGGGTTGGCAGCGCGTTGCCCCGCAGGAGCGGCTCGGCCTGCGGCAGCGCCAGATGCGCAGGCGCGGCATCGGGCGCGAGGCCAGCCGCCTTTTTGCCCGGCTTTGCGCTCGCGCTGCCCAGGCGGAAGCGGAATCGCCAGGCGCCGAGCAGTAAAGCCGCCAGGGCGATGCCCATCCAGAGCAAGCGCCCCAGCAGCACCAGCCCGTCGACCTGCGGAATTTTTTCGTTCCGTTCAAAGGCGGTCCAGTAGCGCGTTTGCTCGGCAAAGGGCGCCATGCCGAAGGGATCCAGCGGCGCCAGCCGCTTCAGGTCTTCGGGATCGGCAATCGTCGACAGCACGACATACAGCACCAGGAAACCCAGGGCTGCGACGTAGGCCCAGAGCATGGATCGCGACAGGGCCGCAACCACGTAGAACAAGCAGCTCACGAGCAAGGCGTTCGGCAGGATCACGACCAGCAAGCTGTAGCCGTAGGCGCCCGGCAGGAAAGGCCCGACGCGCTCCGGGTCGAGCCAGGGCATAAAGGATCCGACCAGCGTGCCGAACATTGCGATCACGAACACGAGCACGCAGAACAGCATTCCCCCGACGAAACGCCCGAAATAGAAGGACCGCTCGGACACGCCGCTGGCGAACAGCAGCTCCGCGGTGCGGCTCTCAAAATCCCGGGTAATCGCCCCGGCCACGAAAGCAATGCCGGCGAACATGATCAGCAGCGAGAAGACGTACTGTGTCTGGATGATGGCGTAGCTGCCGTTGAAGTTCACGTTGGCGGCAATTCCGCCAACGCTGACGTCCTCGCTGGCCATGGCAAAGAAGGCCAACAGGAAGAAGAGCGCGGCCATGGACCAGAACAGCGGCGAGCGCAGCTGGTAGCGACACTCGAAGCGGATGATCTCGCCCATCAGCCGGCGACCGCAGCCACGGCACCGGTGCTGGCGCTCAAGGTATGGAAGTACAGATCTTCAACGGTTGGCGCGACTGCCGTGAAGCCGTCCTCCGGCGGGCCGTCGGCCACCACCCGGACCTCGCTACGCCCGGCGACCATGCGGGTGGAGAGCACGGGCAACCGGGCGCTGAAATCGCGGGCCTGTTCGTGGCTGCACAGCCGGCTGTAGAGCCGCCCCTCGAGGGCTTGCACCAGTTCCAGAGGCGCGCCCTCGAGCAGAATCCGGCCTGCGCCCATGATTGCCATACGCGGGCAAAGGTCCGCCACGTCATCGACGATATGCGTGCTCAGGATCACGATCACCGACTCGCCGATCTCTGCGAGCAGGTTGTGAAAACGACGGCGCTCCGCCGGGTCGAGCCCGGCGGTCGGCTCGTCAACGATGATCAGCTCCGGCGCGCCGAGCAACGCCTGGGCAATGCCGAAGCGCTGGCGCATGCCGCCGGAAAATGTGTCGATGCTCTTGCGCCGCACGTCCCACAGGTTGGTCTGCTTGAGCAGCGCTTCGATCTGGCCAGTCCGCTCACTGCGGCTGCGCAGGCCCTTGAGCACGGCCAGATGGTTCAGCATCACCCACGGCGACGTGCGCGGGTAGCTCCCGAACTCCTGCGGCAGGTACCCCAGCCGCTGACGCAGCGCGGTCGGCTCGGCGAGCACGTCCAGATCGCCCAGCCGAATGGTGCCGCTATCGGGCGTCTGCAGGGTGGCGATTGTGCGCATGAGGGACGATTTGCCAGCCCCGTTAGGGCCCAGCAGACCGAACATGCCCTGAGGCACCGTCAGGCTCAGATCCTTCAGGGCGTGAACGCCGTTGGGATAGGTTTTCTGTAGCGCTTCGATTTGCAGCATGACAGGCGAGATCTTCTTTTTCAGCGGCGCATCGCCAATACTACCGAAATGAACTACACCGCATTGGCTATTGATCTGGACGGCACCCTGCTCGTCGGCGAAACCATCCCGCCGGCGAACGTCGAGGCGCTGCAGGCCGCAAGGGATGCCGGCCTGAAGGTACTCATCGCGACCGCCCGCTGGAAGGAAATGGCCTTTCGGGTGGCCGACGAGATCGGCATTGCCGACCCGGTCATCGCCTGCTCCGGGGCCCAGGTGCATGACCGCGCCTCCGGCCAGGACTGGTTTGACGAGCGCCTGCCGGAGGGCTTTACGCAAGCCCTGTACGACATCTGCAACGACACGCGCTGTATCGCGACCGTCACAGTGTCGGACAAAGTGCTCCTGAAGCTCGATGGCGAGCCAGACCGATCGGGCATGAGCGACGAAATGCAGTGGGTTCCGGCCCTGAGCGTCGCCGAGGCCGGGCTGCCCAGGATCGCGGCGATCCAGGGCGGCAAAGCCATCGAGATCATTCGCGGCGAACTCGAAAGCGCCTGGGCCGACCAGGTCAACATCTTCGACAGCGTCGGCCCGACCGGTAAATTGATCATCACCATCACCGGCAAAACGGCCACCAAGGGCGAAGCCCTGCGCAATGCCTGCAAAGGCCTGCAAATTGATCCGGCAACGGTCATTGCCTTTGGCGACGCCGAAAACGACCTGGCCATGTTCTCGGCGGCAGGCGCCGCCGTTGCCATGGGCCAGGCAGAACCGGCGGTCAAGGCAGCAGCCACCGTTGTGACCGGCCGCAACGACGAGGCGGGCGTTGGCCAGGCGGTTTCCAGACTGCTGGCCACCGGCAGCCTGCATTGACCCTCCAGAGCAACGGCGACCCTTCCCCCATGAATGAGATGCAGGCACCGCAGGAACTCATCCTGCGCGGCGACGACGGCCTCGGTATCTACGGCATTCGCTGGCCCCGGCCACCGCAGGCTCCCGCAGCCAAGGCCATCGTGGTGATCGCCCACGGCATGGGCGAACACATCCGGCGCTATGACCGCGTCGCAGCGCAGCTCAGCGCGGCAGGCTATCAGGTCTATGGCAAGGATCACCGCGGCCACGGCCGCACCGCAGACCCCCTGGCCCCCGGCGATATGGGCGAAGACGGCTGGTCCAAATGCATCACCGATATGCGCAACCTGGTGGAGCTCGCGCAGCGCGAGCACCCCCGGCTGCCGACGGTGCTGCTCGGACACAGCATGGGCGCAATGCTCGCGCAGCAGTTTATCTACCGCCACGGCTACCTGCTGGACGCTGTCGCCCTGTCCGGGTCGCCGGGGTTCGGCCAGCCGATCATGACTCTGATCTCCGTCGGCATCGCGCAGTTCGAGCGGCTTCGCCTGGGCGGCGGCAACCCGAGCCCGGTGCTGCAGAAGCTGGTTTTCGGCAAGGCCAACGACGCCTTCGACAACCCGTCGGCCACCGGCTTCGAGTGGCTGACCCGGGATGCGACAGAAATGCAGCGCTACGTCGACGACGAGCTGTGCGGCTTCGTGCTGTGCACCGCCAGCCTCGCCCGGCTGTTCAACGGCGCGCGGGAGGCCACCCGTCCAGGCAATCTGCGCACTGTTCCCGCCGACCTGCCGCTGTACGTGTTTTCGGGCTCAGATGATCCGGTGCACGACGAGCAGAAGAATCTGGACCGGATGCTGAGCGCATACCGGGCGGCAGGACTGAAGCCTGTCACACGCATCTATCCCGGCGGACGCCATGAGCTGTTCAACGAAACCAATCGGGACGAGGTGGTCAGCGATCTGATCGGCTGGCTGGACAGCGCGGCAGCGGCGGCGTCGTAACGGTGATGCCGTAACGGCGGAGGCGCAGTCAGCAACTGACGCCGGAGCGCCCGGTCAGCTGCCCGGCGCAGCGGCCAGACCGTCTTTCAGCACCCGCTGGTGCACGGCATTCATGGCCTCGTACAGCTGGCGCGTCGCATCCGGCACCGCAGTGCCCGGTGCAAAATGCATGGGTGGCAAGACATGTGCGCAGGCCGGCCCGGGCTTGATCTCCCGCTTGCCGGGGGGCCGCAGGGCCTTCAACCCGCCCAGGTACACCGGCACTACCGGCACGTTCGCTTCCAGCGCCATGATCGCCACCCCGTACTTGAAGGTGGCCAGCTGCTTGCCGCGGGAACGCGTGCCTTCCGGAAAGAGCATGAGGTTGCAGCCTTGCTTGAGCAGCCAGCGCGGATACTCAAGGGTCCGGCTACCCCCACCCCGCGCGATCGGGTACAGGCCCATCACCAGAGACTGGTACCAGGGCTGCAGCCGCCACTCCTTGCGACCTTTGAGGAACCAGCGGTCCGCCGCCGCACCGAAGTAAAGGTTGCTCTTGATACGCTCCGGCAAGGCGGGAAAGAGCGCGTACTGATCCAGGTGGCTGGAGTGGTTGGCGACGACGATGCAGGGCCCCTGAAAACCGTTCAGGTTCTCCTGGCCGGTCACCGTCAGCGGCTGAAAGTACTTTCGCGCGTACTGCCCGTAGGCGTACGGACGCATCGCCCAGCGGGCGAACCTTGCCCAGGGCTGGATTTGCCAACGATGCGGTCCACCGGTCTCGATGCTCTGTGACATGAGCCGCTCGAACATCGGCAGATCGATCGCCGGCATGATCTCTGTTTGCGCCGTCGCGCTCAGCTCCTCCCCCAGGGAGGCCCGATAGGCTTTGAAGTTGTCGGGCGCGTCGACAACCAGGCAATGATCGTACTCGCCCAGCAGGTGGTAACTCTGCAGCACCTTGCACTCCCAGCGCTCGATGCTGTCGTGAATGGCAGCGATCTTCTCCGGGGCATCGTTCAACATTCTGATGCCGCTGGTGTTGTAGCGCAGCAGCATCACAAAGGCAGCCATGCGCGCTAGCCGTCCGTCTCCCCGCCGTCTTTGCGCGGCGGCGCAGCAGCCATGAGCTCCATGAAAGCGTCGATCGCCATCGCGGGGAGTGTGGTGATCTTGATGGTGCCCCGAGAGCCGAGGTCCATAGAGATTCGCGCCATGACTTCGTTGCTGGGCGCCTCGATGACGTTCACGAAGTCGTAGGCGCCGAGTACCGCGTGCTGAGAGACCACGCGCGCGCCCATCTTCTCGAGTTCCTTGTTGACCTCTTTCAGGCGCTCCGGCCGCTCCTTGAGCGTTTTGCGGCCTTCGTCCGTCAACGTGCTAAGCATGATGTATGTGGCCATGACGCCTCCCCTTGCGTTGCCCCAGGGAAAGACCCTACTCCGGTCGCCGGTGCTTGACCAGCCGCGCGCAGGGCAGCCCGCTAACCCAGCACGTAGCGGCCTGGCGCCGCTTCGATCGGCGGAAAGGCCTCCGATCCGAGCGTCTTCGGTGCGGGCACCTGTTCCGGCGACAACTCATGCAGCCAGTCGATCCAGTCATGCACCCAGGATCCTGGATGCTCCTGCGCCACTGGCGCCCACTCATCGGCCGTTGCCGGCAACTGATCTGCCACCCAGTACTTCAGGTGCTTGTTATCGGTGCGCGCGCAGATGGTCTGCGTGTGGTTCTGGTTAGTCAGCACGAAGCGTACATCCCCGCCGAACAGTCGAGTGCTGCGATAACAGGCTTTCCAGGGCGTGATGTGGTCCGTCGAGCCGGCCATCAGATAGACCGGGTAGGTGATCTTGGACAGGTCCAGTCGCTTGCCCAGGGCCCGAAATTCCTTCTTGGCGATCCGGTTGTTCAAGGACAGGTCCAAAAAGTCGGTGTGCAGGCCGGCCGGCACCCGCGTGTAATCCATCGACCAGAACAGCAGCGGATGCTTGAGCGGCGCTTCGCCCATCAGGTAATTGCGCCGCAGGAAACTCATGATGTTGTCTTCCCAACGCAACATGGCAAACATCTCGAACACGTCTTTCTCGTCGTAGATGCCCTTGGACTGCACACGTTCCTTTTGCGCCGAGATCGAGCGCTCGGATACGAACAGGCCAAAATCGCTGTCTTCCGGCCGCTGGTCGAGCACGTTGACGAACAGCGACAGGGAGTTAATCCAATCCACCTTGCGCTTGCGCAGGACGCCGGCGGCCACAGCGGTAACCAGGCCGCCCGCACAAAGACCCATCAGATTAATTTTGCGGTCGCCAATCACCGTTCGGATCGCGCCCATGGCCTCGATCAGGCCCTCGGCGTAGCTGCCCAGATTCCAGTCCCGCTGCGCCGCCGTCGGGTTCCGCCAGCTGACGGCAAAGACCGGGATGCCGGCATCGAGCAAGTGCTGGAACAGGCTCCGGTCGGGCGTCAGATCGCCCAGGTAGAAGCGATTGACCTGGCTGAACACGTACAGCAGCGGCTCGGCGCTGACGTTTTCCGTTTTGGGCTGGTACTGCATCAGCTCCAGGAGTTCGCTGCGGAAGATCACCGAGCCCTCGCTCGCCGCGACATCTCGCCCAACCACAAAGCCGTCGCGATCAGCCACGGCCGGGTAGCCGTGGTTGTAGCGGCGGTCGTCCAGGAAATTCTTGATACCGTCGACCGCGCTGCGCCCGCGCGTCTCCGCCAGCTGCCGCATGGCCCCGGGGTTGCCCGGCAGGGTGTTCATGGGTGCCAGCACTTCCTTGAGCGCATCCAACACAAAGCGCGCCCGGGAGTGGTCGATGCCCGTCAGCCCGCTCTGCGCCAGCCACGCGTCCAGGCTCCGGGTCCAGGCCAGATAGGCTTGACCCAGGCGGCGATAGACCGCGTTGTGCGACCAGGCGTCATCGCTAAAGCGCCCGTCCTTGGGGTCCGGTGCCAGATCGCTCGTGCCCAGGGCGATGTCGAGCAGTTCTCGCTGCAGGGACCAGGCACTTTCGAACAGCGCCCGCGGCTGACTCACGGCGGTGTTAAACAGCGAGCGCCAGGTCTCCGCAAAGGATTCCCGGTCAACGCCCAGGGCGGCGTTCATAGGCACGCCCTGGGTGCGCTGCTTGTAGCCCTTATGGCCCGCGTCGTGCTCGCCGGCGAAGGTCTTTGCCCCGGCGGCACCCGTGTTCGGTGAGTTGGCGTCTGCGCTCATGATCGTCCTCCCATAGCGGCAAAGCGTGCAGCGATGCCTGACAACATGCGATAGGACCAGCGCGGCTGCGCTTGCGTCCAGCCGACAAAGGCCTGGTTCAGCAGGCCCGGAATAATAATCACCTCGCCGCGCATGCAGGCGCGGTAACCCTGCTCAGCGACATCGCGGGCCTCCCCCACAAAGATCTCCGGTACTTCCGAAACCACGGCGATATCGTCGGTCATTTCTGTGCTCGTCAAGCCCGGACACAGCGCCGATACGGTCACACCGGTATTGCGCAGCTCCTCTGACAGGCTTTCCGTCAGCGAGAGCACGTAGGCCTTGCTGGCACTGTACACCGCCATGCTGGGAACAGGCTGGAAAGCAACAATCGAGCCGACGTTCAGAACTCGTCCGTGACCCCGCGCAACCATGCCCGGCAGCAGCCCCAGGGTCAGCTCCGTGAGCGCCCGCACGTTCAGATTCACGATATCCAGCGCGCGGGCCCGGCTCATGTGCGCGAAAGCCCCGGAGTCCGCAAGGCCTGCGTTATTCACCAGCACATCGATCTCGATGCCGCGGTCCGCCACCTCGGACAGCAGACGGCGCGGGCCCTTGGCCTTGCCCAGGTCCACCCCGACCACCTGCACGGAGCAGGCCGCGCCTTCCTGCGCGGCAATATCTGCTGCCAGCGCTTCGAGCTTGCTTTCGCGGCGTGCTGCCACGACCAGATCGTAGCCCTGGCGCGCAAATATCATGGCCAGTTCCCGGCCAATGCCGGACGAAGCGCCAGTGATCAACGCAACGGGTCGGGGCATGATCAGTCCTCTTTGTTGCTCTGGCGCTTTTTCTTGCTGCCAGACTTTTTCGTCTTCTGCGGCGGCAGCGTTTCCGCTTTTGCGGCCGGCGACGCCGCTTCTGGCGCGGACGCTGCAAACAGCTCGTCCGCGCTCCCGGCCAGACACTCCACAAAAAACTCGGGGTCCGGAATCATGTCCCGGCAGGAGGTAAAGCCGATGGTGATCTCGCCGCAGTAGCTGGTGACCGGCATGATCAGACCCATGCCGTGGGTAATGGGTCCCAGGCCGATTTGGGCTTTGAGTTCGCACCCCATGCTGTAGATCGGCTCCTGTGGCCCTGGCACGTTGGTGATGCTGACATTAAACGGCGGGTTGGGCACCTGGGCCATCGCCGAGGATAGCCGCCCGGCCAGCGCTGCCGTGACGGCGGGAACGAACTGGCTGAAGTCTGTCATGGCCCGCGCACCGACGGCGTTGGTGACGGCCTTGCTGACACTGGTGGCCGCCTGGACCGCTGTCAGCCGCTCGATCGGATCGGCAATCTCAGTGCCGATCGGCACAAACAGCGCCGAAACCTGGTTGCCCGCGCGCATGTCACCCGGCTTGCGGACGTTCACCGGTGCCATGGCGACCAGCGAGTCGCCGGGCAGCTCCGCTTTGGCTGACAGGTAGCGACCGATGCCGCCGCCGCAGATCGCGAGAATAACGTCATTCACCGTGGCGCCTTCAACCGCTGACCGGGGCGCTTTGAAGTCCTTGAGCGCGACTGTATGAGCGCCGATGACCCGGTGGCCGCTGATCGTGCCGTTGAAGCGGGTGCCGGGCACAACGCGCATACCCTGCTGGGTGACCGAATCGAGTCCCCGGGACATCCGTTCCCCCGTCTTGCCGAGGGTCCCCATGATGCCTGTGCCCATCGCGTTCGCGCCCGCGCCGGCTGCACCAGCCGCCAGGCCCTGGAGGTTGCGGCCCAAAGCCTGAGCAAAACGCAGGGGCTGCATGGCATTGTTCACGCCGCTGCGCATCATCAGTTCCGCGTCGCTGGGACGCGGGTCCGGACGCCAGGCGCGCTCGGCTCGAGGCACCGGTTGCGCAACCGGGTCCGTGTCGTGCAGCGTCGCCATCATGTGCATGCCCGAGGTCCCGTCGACAGCGGCATGGTGCGTCTTGGTCAGCACCGCAAAACCGTCTTCCACCACGCCAGGCACGCGCACGCCCTCGATCACGTAGACCTCCCACAGGGGACGAGTCAGGTCCAGCGGGCGCGAGAATATTCGTGCTGCGACCTGCTCCAGCGTGGCCCAGTCGCCCGGGCTCGGCAGTCCGATCCGCCGGACGTGGTACTCCAGGTCAAATTCGCCGTCTTCGATCCAGTACGGGTAGTCCAGATCCATCGGCACCCGCACCAGCCTTTGGCGCGAAAAGGACCACAGGTGCAGCCGCTCTTCGTAGAACCGCAGCACCTCTTCCTCGGTCAGCCCTGAGGCATGGGGACCGGTCCGGTCGTACACGTAGAGCGAGCCGATGTGCATCGGCGAGGCTTTGGTTTCCATGAACGCGAAGCTCGCGTCCAGAGTGCTCAGTTGCTGTAACACCGCGCATCCTCCCGAAGAACGGCTGCGGCCTGAGGGGGCAGGCCAAAGTCCAGGTATAAAAAAACTCGCCAGGAGCGAGTTTTACAGTGTCGATGAAGCGAGCCGCCTTTGACAACGGCTCGCTTCAGGCGCTGGCGCGATTAAGCGGCCTTGACGCTGTCCGCGACGTCTTCCATCGCGTCTTTGGCTGCGTCAACGGTGCCGCTCCAGGCTTCCTTGATCGCAGAACCCGTGTGCTGGGCTGCGTCCCGCAGGATCGTGCCGTTGGTGCGCAGGTTGCTCTGGGCTTCGCTCCACAGGGTCTGGCTGTAGTCGCGCTGCAGCTCGACGAAGCTGGACACGTCACGTACTTCCGGCAGGCGCTTGGCAAAGGCCTGGTTGGTTTCGAAGTACTGGCGCACGCCTTCGGCTTGCGTCTCGAACAGGCGGCGGACGGTGCTGGTGTTCAGTTCAAACAGCTCGCGGCCGAGCTTCATTTGGCGTTCGATCATGCTCATGGTGTTCTCCTGACTCGTTGTGTCGAGCTGAAAGGTCATTTCTGGTGTCCGGGGCTGCTGTTTCCAGCGCCGCCGGTGAGCGCCTCCGCTGCCTGTTTGTCAGGCGATGCTGCAGCGCACAAATGCATTGTGCACCGCACCATTGTGCAATGCAACAATTATTTTGAGTGCTGGCCCAGGGACCCTATTTACGCAACTTTCCTTCCGGAATCTTCGTCCGGCTGCGCACCTTCGCCCTCGTTGGCACTGTCGACGACGTCCTCGGGAACCTCCTTCGAAGGGCCAATCGCAACCACTGAGGAAGGCAGCAGGGCGCAGAGGTCGGCGAAGGCCGCGAGCATGTCATCCCGCAGGTTATCGGCATCCGGCAGCGCTTCCGCGCAGCCGGTCACGGCAAAATACATGCCGTCGACGTAGCTCTGGACCGTCAGGTTGACGCCGTTGCCGTGGGCCGGGATCGACACCGGGTAGTGCGTCAGCATCCGGCCGCCGTTTGAGTACAGCTGTTCCCGAGGGCCTGGAACGTTGGAAACGATCAGGTTGATCGGCGGCTGCGCCCAGTGCGCGGCGCCGAGACGCTCGTTCATCGCGGCCAGAGAACGCGCCACGAGCGGCAGGCCGGGCACAGCCGGCGTCGGCGCGCTCAGCAGCTCGGCGCTGTCTGCCATGACACCCTTGGCAATCGCGGCAGAGGCCTTGACGTGGGCCAGGCGCACGGCCGGGTCCTGCAGGTCCGTGCCGAGGCTGACCTTCATCATGCCGACGGCGTTGCTGCCCAGATCAGATGTCGAGGAGCGCAGCGAGACCGGGCAGCCGGCGAGCATGGAGCGAGCAGGAGTCTCGCCGGTGCGGTCGAAGTAGCGCCTGAGGGCCCCACCGCAGATCGCGAGGAACACATCGTTCACTGTGGCGTTGGTCGCTTTGGCGATCGCCTTGACGTCGGCCAGCGGCATTTCGCCCATGGCGTAGCTGCGCGCGGCCGATACTGGCCGGTTGAAGCGGGTACGAGGCGCCGACTCGAAGGTCGCGCCAAAGCCCGCTGCGGGATTGATCGCGCGGGCCGCCAGCCGGCCCAGCGCATTCAACACATCGAGACCGGCCGCCATGGCATCGACTGAACTTTTAACGATGTGGGACGAGGCATTCGCCAGCAGGTCACCCTTGCTGTAATCGCCTTCATGGTTGCGCGCCGGCGGTGTCGGCAGCTCGCGGCTGCGCGGGTCGGGCTCCGTGTCAGCCAGCAGCGCCGTCGTGGCCTGCGCGGCCATGCCGTCGATACAGGCGTGGTGCTGACGCGCAAAATAGGCCACCCGCCGGTTGGGCAGCCCGCAAAGTACCGCGTACTCCCACATCGGGTGCGCCCGGTCCATTGGCTGCTCGTGAATCTCGGCAACGGTTTGCTCAATCTCGCGCATGCCGCCCGGAGCGGGCACGTCCACGCGGTAGATGTGCCGGGTCATATCGATGGACTCGGCGCGCACCCAGACCGGCTCGTCCAGCCCGAGGGGAGTCTCCTGCAGCCGGTTCGTCAGGTAAGGCACCTGGTCAATGCGTTCCAGGAACAGCGCTCGCAGGCCTTCGATGAACTCATCTTCGGTCTGGCCCTCGGGCAGCTCGACGATCTGGACAGCGCCCACGTGCATGGGGCTGCGATCGGTCTCCATGTGCAGGAAGCTGGCGTCGGTCGGGTTCAGCTGGTACATGAAACATCCTTGACGAGTCGTCGTTTGATGGCGCTCTTCGTCGTCCGAGCCAGAGCGTCAGTGTGTCTTCAAAAAGCGTTGAATGAGCCTGATCGACACCGCAGGGCGCGCTATGGAACGAAAGGCGCCGTAAACCGCGGGTGAAAACCAGTCTACTTGCCAAAATTCTCCTCAGCGGGTCGGCCGGGCCGATGCATCGGTCGATCCCTTTCTCAAGAGCCAGCAAGCCTCGTGCCACCCTGCGACTGAGGCGCAACGCGCGATTTCCCGGCCCAGGGGCGCGATTCGGCAGACTTCGCCCCAAAAAAACGCACTAACAGAGCGAGGCGAGCGCCGGCAGTGCACCATTTCGGGGCGCGAGCCTGAACTTTCAACATGACCACAGGATGACAACACGCACGATTGACCCTCCCGAAACCAACCGCCACACTGTTGCAATGCAACATATTGAACTCGACGTCGCGGCCCATCGATCCCAGCCGCCCCCATGGCTCTACTCCATGACCGAGCCCTCCCGCGCCGCCGCCGAAGTGGTGAGCGTTGCCTCCGCCTTGCCATGGCTCCTGAACGCGCCCCGCGGCGACGGGCACACCGTCATGGCCCTGCCGGGGTTCATGGCCAGCGATCTTTCGACCCGGCTCCTGCGTCGCTATCTCAACCAGCACGGCTATCGAGCCGACGGCTGGGGCCTGGGCCGAAACCTCGGCAAGCCGGCCGTGCAGCAGCAGCTGGCAGAAACCTTCCTGCGCCGCTCCGACGCCGCGGGCGAGCCCATTTCCCTGGTCGGCCAGAGTCTGGGCGGCGTGTTCGCCCGTGAGCTGGCGCGGGCACATCCGGACCGGGTCCGACAGGTCATCACCCTGGGCAGCCCCTTCGGCATGAGCGAAGGCGGCAGCAGCAACCCACTGGTCCAGCAGCTGTTCGAGCAAAGCACGGGGGTATCCAGCCAGGAAATGCGCGAACTGCTGCTCAGCGGCGACCCGCTGGATGCGCCGCCGGTGCCTTGCACCGCAATCTACAGCCGCTATGACGGTGTCGTGGCGTGGCACACCTGCATTGAGCGGGATCGCGCCAACACCGACAACATCGAAGTCTACGGCAGCCACGTGGGCATGGCCGCCCACCCGGTCATCCTGCTCGCGATCGCCGATCGGCTGGCGCAGGCGCAAGGCGCCTGGGCCCGCTTCGATCGGTCGCGACCGCTGCGGCCGCTGCTCTATCCGTCACCCCAGTTCGCGCACGGCTGATGCACCAGCTCAAGAAGTACCCCAACCGCCGCCTCTACGACACCACGGCCAGCCGCTACGTCACGGTCGAAGACGTGCGCAAGATCATCGTGCGCGGTGAGAGCATCATTGTCGAAGACTCGCGGGATGGAAAAGACCTGACGCGCGCGGTCCTGCTGCAGATTCTGTCAGAGCAGGAAGCCCAGGGGCACGAGCCGATTCTGACCAACCGCGCGATCGAGCAGATCATCCGCTTTTACGGCGACCGCATGGGCGGCCTGGTCTCGCGATACATCGAGCAGAGCATTCTGACGTTTCTCGATCATCAGGATCAGTTCCGGGCGCGCATGCGCAAGCTCAACGATCTGAACCCGCTAAACCTGATGCGGCAAGCCTTCGATGCGACCGTCAATACCAGCCGGGCGGGTGAAAGCCCCGAGCCGCCTGAAGCAGGCCCCGTTCCGGAACAGCACGACGACGCGAGCAAACAGTGAGCAGCCCCTTACCTGTACCTGACCGGCTACTGGCATCCCTGAAGGAATTCCTGGCCCTTGAGTCAGCCAGCGGCATCCTGCTGATCGGCGCCGCGGTGCTGGCCATGGTCGTCGCGAACACCCCGCTGGCACCCTGGTACAACCTGCTGCTCGAGCTGCCGGTCGCGGTGACCATCGGCGGTGCCGGCATCGACAAGCCACTGCTGCTGT
This sequence comes from uncultured Pseudomonadales bacterium, assembly GCA_964640725.1. Taxonomy (GTDB): domain Bacteria; phylum Pseudomonadota; class Gammaproteobacteria; order Pseudomonadales; family Azotimanducaceae; genus CALHVX01. The sequence goes on from CAZXIJ010000007.1 coordinate 29,767, forward strand.
GGGTGAACGACGGCTTGATGGCGATCTTCTTCTTCCTGATTGGCCTCGAGATCAAGCGCGAGGTGCTGGAGGGCGAGCTGCGCGATGTCCGCACCGTGGCACTGCCCGCCTTTGCCGCTGTTGGCGGCGCTGCTGTGCCTGCGGCGATCTACTTCGCCATGAACCAGGGAGATCCCGTTGCCCTGCAGGGCTGGGCCATCCCGGCGGCCACCGACATCGCCTTCGCGCTGGCCGTCCTTGCCGTACTCGGGGACCGCGTGCCCCTGGGGCTGAAAATTTTCCTGGTCACCGTCGCGATCTTTGACGACCTGGGGGCCATCGTCATCATCGCGCTGTTCTATACCGAGAGCGTGTCGCTGACCGCCCTGGGCACCGCGCTGGCCTGCCTGCCGGTGCTCCTGTGGCTCAATCGCCGCGGCACGGGCGAACTCACGCCCTACCTGCTCATCGGCACGGTCATGTGGTTCGCGGTCCTGAAGTCAGGGATTCATGCGACCCTGGCCGGCGTCGTGCTCGCCCAGTTCATCCCCATCAAGGTCAAAGGCAACCCGGGCTCGCCGCTCAAGGCGCTGGAGCACGACCTGCATACCGCCGTGGCGTTCGGGATCCTGCCAATCTTCGCTTTTGCGAACGCCGGCCTGGATTTGTCAGGGTTCTCCCTCGACTACCTGCTGCATCCGGTACCGCTGGGCATCGTCCTCGGGCTGCTCATCGGCAAGCAGATCGGTGTCTTCGGTTTCGGCTGGCTGGCCCTGAAGATCGGCATTGCCCAGCTGCCTGACGGCGTCCGCCTGCGGGAGCTTTACGGGGCGGCGATTCTCTGCGGTGTCGGCTTCACCATGAGTCTGTTCATCGGCTCCCTGGCGTTCGATGGCAGTGCAGCAACCCGGGCCTTTGACGAGAGACTCGGCATCCTGGTCGGCTCGCTGTTCGCTGCGGGTATGGGCTACGGCTATCTGCGCTGGATTCTGCCCGCGCCCAAAGAGTGAGTCGCCGACGATTTCAGACGGCGCGGTGCGTCCTGTACCGGCCGCGCGTGAAGAGCACCCTGCCGACCGGCAGGCACGATGCAGACCTCGAATACCTGCTCGCCATCCACGGCAGCATGTGGCGCCGGCGGGTCAAGCGCTGGGGGCTGCCCGGGGGCCGCATCGAGTGGCGCGAGGACCCGATGCGGGCGGCACTGCGAGAGCTGAAGGAAGAGCTGCACATCGACGTGCAGGACCCGTCAGAGATCGGCGACTATCGCTACAAGCATCGCTGGCACAAAGTGATCGCCGCGCCGTGGCAACAGGATATCGCACGCTTCGACAAGAACGAGCTGCTCGAACTGGGCTGGTTTAGCCTGGCGGAAATCGTCGCGCTGGAGCGGCAGGAGCGCCTGCATGCAGGCTACGAGCGCGAGGCAATCGAGACCCTGTCCCGGCAGCTGCCCGCGTAAGGCAATGGCACCTCAACCTTTATCCCGGCTCCAGATTTTCTGAAAGTCTTCCGTAGAGTTCACCCGCGGGTACGGCTCATCTAGGACCGGCACGCCCAGAAACGCGCAGAGCGGCTCCCAGCCATCTCCCGGGCGATAGACCAGCAGCTGCTCTGCCGGCACCGTATCGAGCACGTGCTGGTTGTGGGCATCAAAACAGGCGATCGCGTGCTGTGCGTCTTCTACCCGCCCGCCAAAAACCCCGTCCCAGATCACGCTAAAGGCCATCTCGCTGTGGCGCCGCGCACCGGGATCACTGCTCTTGCGGCCGGCAACAGAAGACGGATAGATCGTGTTCATCACGCTGCGATGCCAGGCCTCGCCGTCCCGCAGGGACAGAACGACCTTGGCATCGGGATACTGCGCGAGCTGCGCTTCCCAAAAACGGGCACTGGGAAAGTCCACCGACGCCTGATAACCGTCAAATAGCTGCTCCCAGTCTGGCGCGATGCCACGCTGCAGGGCCTCCCAGACCTCGATGTGCTCCGGATGCTGAACGACTTCGATCATGTGGTAACAGGGCGCCAGCCCCAGCTTTTCGAGGGCAAATTTCAGGGACAGGGTACCCGTCCTGCCGAACCCGGCACCAATCACTTGAAGGGCCATGCGCTGCTCCGATTCGTCGAAGGGGCAGTGTAGGATGGCGCGGTGGGCCGCGCCACGGCCTGAGCCACCCGGAGGAACCCATGCGCGCCCTGACCAGCCTGTTCGCTCTCAGCCTGTTGCTTGCTGCCTGCAACACCCCGTCCAACAGCCCGCAGACCGATCTGCGCCTGTATGTGTTCGACTGCGGCGAGATCGAGCTGGAAGATGTCGCTGCGTTCGGTCTGAGCAATGCCCAGACCCCGGTCCGCAAGCTGTTCGTGCCCTGCTACCTGATCGATCACCCGCAGGGTCGCCTGCTCTTTGATCTGGGCTTGCCGGAGAACGTCATCGGCGCCGGCGACGTCGAGTACAGCCCGGGCTCATATATGCGCTACGCGCGCAGCCTGAACGACCAGCTCGGTGATCTGCAGCTGCGGCCACGAGACATTGACCTGATCGCCTACTCGCACAGCCACTTCGATCACGTCGGCAGCGCGAACCGCTTCGCGCGCTCCAGGCTGCTGATTCAGAGGCCCGAGTACGAGGCCGCGTTCGGCGCGCCGGAAAAATTCGAGGTCTTTACGCCCGAGCTCTACGAAGCCCTGCGGGACAGCGAAACCACTTTGCTCGAGGGCGATCACGACGTGTTTGGCGATGGCCGGGTACGCCTGATTGCAGCGCCCGGACACACGCCCGGGCACCAGGTGCTCTGGCTGGACCTGCGCAACACGGGCCCGATCGTGTTGTCTGGCGACCTGTACCACTTTGCGGAAAGCCGGGTGCTGCGCGCCGTGCCGTTGTTCAACACCGACCCAGTCGCGAGCCTCGCGTCCATGGACAAGGTCGAGGCGCTGCTGAAGGACACCGGCGCTACCCTGTGGCTCGAGCACAACCGTGCCTTCGCCGAGCAGCTGCAGAAGGCGCCCGCGTTTTACGACTAGCGCTGCCTGCCGTCGGCGCGCCTGTCCAGGCGCGCGCTGCTGCTACTTGCTATCCACTGCCACGGTCACCCGAATCGTTTCCGAGCGGACCGGCGGGGTGTGCGGTACATGCAGGTGATTGCCAAGCACCAGCTGCAGGGTGTGCGTGCCGGGCGGCAGATTCACGACGGTCTCGGTCTGGCCTTTGCCAAAGTGGATCACCTGTTCCGAGGCCGGCAGCGGCAACGATAGATCGACCTGCGGACCATCGATCAGCAGGTGGTGATGGCCGGTGTTGGCAATCTCAACGCCCGCCGGCGCGACCCCCATACCGCGCAGGCCAAAGCGCACGGCAAAGCTCTCGCCCACGGTAGCCCCGTTGCCGGGCGTGATGAAGTACACCTGCGCATCAGCCGGAGCCGGGGTGGACAGCCCTTCGGCCGCGAAGGCAGGCAGGCAAGCAGCACTGCCCAGCGCAATAACCAGCAGCAGCACGCGGCGCGCACGTTCGTGACTTTGGGCAATCATGGCTCATCCTGTGGTGTCAGACCGGTCCAGTTTAGGATTCGTAGCGACACTGCGCCAGCGGCGCTGCCTGTTCAGCTCCCTGCTCAGCTCTCTGCTCAGCTCTCTGCTCAGCTCTCTGCTCAGCTCTCTGCTCAGCTCTCTGCTCAGGCCAGGGCAGCACCGGCACTGCGCTGACGCTGTTCTTCGGAGAGCCTTCAATGACCTTCTCGCTGAATGCGAGGTAGACCATGGCGTTGTGCTTCTCGTCGCAAAAGCGCACGACCTTCAGGGACTTGAACACGATGGACCGGCGCTCCCGAAAGACCCGCTCTCCCTCCTTAAAGGGTTCCAGCACCTTGATCGGGCCGACCTGCCGGCAGGCAATCGACGCGTCAGAGGTATCCTCTGCCAGGCCCGCAGCGCCAAGGTAGCCGCCCTTTTGGGCTTTTGACAGGTAACACACCACCCCGTCGATTTTGGGGTCTTCGAAGGCCTCGACATTGATGCTGTCGTCCGGGCTGAGCAGATTGAACTTGGTGTCCACACTGCCGATGTCGCGGGCATTCGCGCCGGCGGTCAGGGCCAGACCAATGCAGCACAGGGTCAAACGGGCAGCGACGGTCATGGGGCAGACGCCAGCCGGTACACCCGGTGCGCCGTATCGTGAAACAGGGCGGCCTTGTCTGCGGGGGAAGCGTCTGCAGCGATTCGCTTGAATGCGTTCCACAGGACCGCGTAGCTGCTGCTCACCTTGTCGACGGGAAAGTTGCTCTCGAACATGCAGCGATCCGCACCGAACGCCTCGATTGCGTGGCGATGGTAGCGTCCGGTCACGGCCGCAATCGCTTCCGAGCCGGGGGGCTGTGCCTGTTTGTGAAAGTCAAAGCCGTTCACCGCCATGACGATGCCACCGAGCTTGGCGACCACATTGGGACACCGCGCCAGTTCTGTGACGTCCTGCCGCCACTGGGCAAAGAGCGCATCCTGCTGCCCGGCATAGGGCCCGATGCCCAGGGGGCCACCAAAGTGGTCGAAGATGATGGTGGTGTCCGGAAACGCCCGGGCGAGGTCCGTCAGCTCGGCAATTTGCGGGTGATAGAGCCAGGCGTCGAAGCTCAGACCCCGCGGCGCCAGCTCCGCAAAACCCTCGCGAAAGTCCCCCCGGCCCAGCAGCCCGGCGGGCGGGTTGGTGTGGGAGTTCCGAACCGCCTCGTCCGCGTCCCACCCCGCAGCGTGCCGGATCCCGCGAAAGCGGGGGCTTGCCGCCAGGTGCGCATCAAGCACTTCGCCCACCGCTCGGCCCAGGGTCAGGTCCGCAAAGCTCACGATGCCTGCACAGGCCCGGATCGGACCGTAGACACCGCTGGCCGCCATGGCTGCGACCCCGTTGACGAACTCGGTTTCGCCCAGGGATCGCAAAGATTCCGGACCGGCGCTGCGGTACATGCTCGCGCACTCCACAAATACCGTGCTCACGACATTGTGCCCGCTGCCCGTGTCAGCCAGCAGCTCATCGAGCAGGTAGCGGCTGCCCGGGTGGTCCCAAAGGTGGTGGTGCGGATCGCAGATGGGCAGATCCGGTTCCAGGATCGGCTCCGTTGTCAGCTTCAGCCAGTCATCACGAATCAAATGCGTCACCTGTTACCCCGCTGGCGGAGCCCTGACGATACAATAGCCGGCCACCATCCGACACACGCCCCGCCCACCGTGCGTTTTCAGCCCAAAGTCAAAAACTGGCGCAGCTATCTGCCCATCGTGGATACGGTCGCGCGCTACGAGCGCGAGCACTTCAGCCACGACGTCGTCGCCGGGCTCATCCTGGGCGTGATTACCGTGCCGCAGGCCATCGCCTACGCGTTCCTGGCGGGCCTGCCGGCCCAGGCCGGGCTCTATGCCTGCCTGGTGCCGATGGTGATCTACGCCATGCTCGGCTCCTCCCGGCACCTGATCGTCGGCCCCGTCGCCATTGCCGCCCTGATGGTGGCCAGCGCCGTGGGCCAGTATGCGCCGCTGTACAGCAATGCTTATCTGGGCATCACCACCGTGCTGTCCCTGCAGGCCGGGCTGTTCCTGTGGATCCTGCGCCTGTCGCAGATGGGCGGGCTCGCGAACCTCATCAGCCACGCGGTGATTACCGGGTTCGTCAACGCCGCCGCGGTGCTCATCGTGGTCAGCCAGCTGCACGCCTTCCTCGGCCTGCCGGCGCCGCCGGGCAATGCCAGCATGATCGACCGGCTGACCGATCTGTCTCGCCAGCTGCTGGACCTGAACCCGGCCACCGTGGGCATCGGGCTCGCCGCGATCTTCGGCATGTTCGCCGTGCAGTACGCCGCCGTACCGGTCGCGCGGCTGGTGTTTCCGCGCATTGCGGACGATCACCCGATCTCCAAGGCAGGACCGATCGTCGTCGTACTGCTGGCCGGCCTGTCGGTCTGGGCCGGCAATCTTGACGGCAACTACGACGTGGCGACGGTCGGCGCGGTCCCCAGCGGGCTGCCGGCGCTGACCGTGCCGCCCTTCGACCTGGCGCTGTGGCTGGACCTGGCCCCGGTGTCGGCCCTGATCGCTTTCGTGGCCTACATCGAGAGCTACTCCGTGGGCGCGACCCTCGCGAGCCGCGAGCGGACCCGAATCAACAGCCACCAGGAGTTGATCGCGCTGGGCGCAGCCAACATCGGCGCTGCCTTTACCGGGGCATACCCGGTCGCCGGCAGCTTCACGCGCTCCAGCGTCAACTACCAGACGGGCGCCAAGACCCAGATCAGCGCGCTGATCTGCATGGTGGTCATCGTCATCACCCTGCTGTTCATCACCCCGGCGTTCGCCAAACTGCCACACTCCGCGCTGGCGGCCATCATCATCGTGTCGGTGATCGGGCTGATCGACGTCAAACACTTGCCGGAGCAGTGGCGCTTTCACCGGGAAGACGTGATTACCCAGGCGGTCACCCTCGTGACCGTGCTGGCGTTCAGCGTCGAAGTCGGCCTGCTCACCGGTGTCGCCCTGTCTGTCGCATTCTTCGTGCGCCAGTCCAGCCGTCCGCACATCGTCCAGGTCGGCCGCATGCCGGGCACCGAGCAGTTCAAGGCCATCAACCGCTACGACGTCGAGACCTTCAGCCACACGGTTGCTGTGCGGATCGACGAGAACCTGTACTTTGCCAATGCCGACCGGGTCGAAAACAAACTGCTGAAGATCATCGAGCGGCGCCGCGGCACGAAAAATCTGCTGCTGGTGTGCAGCGCGATCAACAGCATCGACATCTCCGGGCTGGAAATGCTGTACCGGGTGAACGACCAGCTGGCTGGCCGGGGCGTCAAGCTGCACCTGGCCGACGTCAAGGGACCGCCGCTGGCCAAGTTGCACGAGACGCGCTTCCTGGATGCACTGTCCGGCAGCCACTACTTCACCACAGACCAGGCGATGCGCGACCTGGCCGAGCGTGCCTGACCCGGGCGACCGGTCACCGGGATTGCTGGTGTAAGCTTCTCCTGCAACAAGCCGTTTGGGGAGGACGACACCATGAAACTTGGACTGATGCTGGGCTACAGCGGGGCCAACCTGCGAGTGCCGATCGACGACGTCAAGCTGGCCGAGTCCCTGGGCTACGATTCTGTCTGGACCGCCGAGGCCTACGGCTCCGACGCCATCACCCCGCTCGCCTACATCGCCGCGCACACGGACCGCATCCGGCTCGGCACCGCGGTACTGCAGCTGGCGGGACGTACGCCGGCCAACGCCGCGATGGCCATGGCAACCCTGGACCAGCTTGCCGGCGGCGGCCGGGTCGTTTGCGGTATTGGGGTCTCGGGCCCGCAGATTGTTGAAGGCTGGTACGGGCAGCCCTGGGGCAAGCCGTACTACCGCATCAAAGACTACGTCTCGATCATGAAGAAAATCTGGCGGCGGGAAGAACCGGTCACCCACGACGGCAAGGAAATCTCTCTGCCCTTTCGCGGCGAGGGCGCCATGGGTATCGGCAAACCCCTGAAGTCGATCCTGCACATGAATCCCGATATCCCGATCTTTCTGGGCACCGGTATGGAATCGACGGTGCGGCTCACCGCCGAAATTGCCGACGGCTGGCTGCCCCTGGGCTATGTGCCGGAGAGTGCACACCACTACCAGGACTGGATCTCCCAGGGCCTGGAGAAGGCGGGCAAGGAGGCGAGCGCGTTCGAGCGGCAAGCCATGACTCAGGTCCAGGTCACCGGCGACGTTCGCGGCGCCCTGGACCGGCTAAAGCCTGGCATCGCGCTGTACGTGGGCGGCATGGGGCACAAGAGCAAGAATTTCCACAAGGAAATGATGATTCGCCGTGGCTACGGCGAGGCCGCAGACCGCATCCAGGAACTGTTTCTGGCCAAGCGCAAGGACGAGGCCATCGCCGCCGTGCCGGACGAGTTCGTCGACGAAGGCGCGCTGATCGGCCCTCGCGAGCGCATCGCCGAGCGCTTCAAAGCCTGGGAGACCGCGGGCATCACCGGCTTGACCATTACCGGCAACGCCGAGGCGATTGCCACCATGGCCGAGGTCGCGCGCCTGAACACGCCTCCGGCGGGCACCCGGTAGCCTGGCGCCATGAGCCGCCGGCCCTTTCCCGAACGGCTGCAGCACCTGCTGGCAGAGCTGCGGCGCCGCAAAGTGTTTCAGGTCACCAGCGTGTACCTGGTCGCCGCCTGGGGCCTGTCTGCCGGTGGCGCCGAGATCCTGCCGGCCATCGGCCTGCCGGACTGGACCGTACGCTACCTTGTGATCACAGCATTTGCGGCGACGCCCATCGTCGCGCTCTGCGCCTGGGTGTACGAATTCAATGAACGCGGCATCGAGCGCGACGCCGGGCCTATACGCATTACCGAACAAGAGACGGTGCTGGCCAATGCGGACCAGGTGCCAGCCGTGTCAGCCCGCTGGCGCGACGTCGAGCAGCGGTTCGTGAGGGATTTCGACATCGGCCGGGTAGAGACCTGCGCGCTGCAGTTGGTGGACGAAAAAATATCCCGCCGGCATGCCCGTATCGAGTACACCGACGGCCAGTGGCAGCTGCGGGACCTGGGCAGTGCCAACGGCAGCGAACTGAACGGCAAGAAGATCGATGTGGCCCCGCTCAAAGACGGCGACCGGGTGCACTTCTACCCTGGCGGCGACCCTTTGATCATTCGCATCGAGGCGCTGCAGTCAGCGCAGACCACCGTTCTCGCGAGCGACTAGCGCCAGCGACAAACCGATGGCAGGCCGGCTTCAGGTTTTCGGCACGAAGAAGAAGTCCCCGACCTCGTGGCCGGCGGCTTTGATGCTTTTCAGCTCAGGCCTCTGGCTGAAACCAGCAGCTTCGGCGCCACGAGTGACCCGGTCTCGTATCTTCAGGAACAGCTCAGGACTCGCCAGCAGCCGATCGTTGCTATCCAGCTCGTCCAGGAAGGCGCGCGCAAACACCGAGTGACCTTCGCCGCCGCTGTCCAGAACCGGACGATCACCGCCAGAGGCTAACAGCAACCTGGAGCGATTCTTCAACTTGAATTCCAGAAACTTCAGATTTGAGTATTCCGGAGCGTTGTCGCCCAGCAGCAACATGCTGGGCTCCCCAGACAGCAGCCCGGCGTAGCAGGAGTCAGCGACCACCAGCACGCGGCGGGCCTTGAGTCGCGACAGGTGGCCAGTCACGAACTCGTTGGGTACCCAGTAGGTGTTGCGCGGCGGCAGCTCGGCGTTACGCGGCAGCCAGTAGCCATTTTCGGCCCCGCCCGCACTCAGTCGGCTGCCGTGACCGGCATAGAACAGCAGCAGGTTATCGTCATCGGTCAGGATCTCTGACAGGTCGTTGATCGCCTGCATCATTGCCACATTGTTGCCGTCCTGGAGCGTGAACACGGTAAAGCCGTACTTGTCTTCCAGAATGCGCTGAGCCCTGGACACATCATTCAGCGGGGTCTGCAGCGCCTCCATGCGATCGTAGTCAGCGTTCCCGATCAGCAGCGCGTAGTAGTTGCCAAGCTTCAGGTTTCGATAGTTGCGCGACTCCGCTTCCGGACGCTGCAGCCTCGTCTGATCGCTCTGCCCGGGCTCCCGGAGCGCCAGTACGGTGCCACCGCCGGAAGCTGCCTGGGTCTCTCGGGGCGCTGCTGGCTCAGCCGGGCTCGCGTCGGCAACCCGCTCCCGGACCGCGACCGGCAGACCATTGAGCTGCAGCTGCTGGGCCTGCTGTTCGGTCCGCAGGTTGTCGACAAGCGACTCGAGCGTCGCGACCTGTTCAAGCGCCTCCGCGTTGGCGGCAGAAGCTTCGCCGAGGGAATCGCGCAAGGCCCCAAGCTGCTTTTCCAGAGCCCGAATCTGCCGATCCTTTTTGTCAATCTGGGCCTGCAGCTTGCGAGCGAGATTTTCCTGCTCGCGCGCTGCCGCCGATGCGAACATCACATCGTCCTGCCCGAGCCCCCAGGCCTGGCGGTACCAGTTCAGCGCTGCAACGGAATCCCGCGGCACGCCCAGGCCCTGCTCGTAGAGCGTCCCCAGATTGAACTGCGCGCGCGTGTTGCCCTGCGCCGCGGCCTTGCGATACCAGATGAGGGCGGCTTCGTAGTTTGGGGCTCCGCCCAGCCCTTTCTCGAAAATTTCGCCGACGTTCGCCTGCGCGTCGGCATCGCCCGCTTCCGCGGAGTCCATCCAGACTTTAAGCGCCGTGCTGTAGTTCGCGCGGTCGTAGGCCACATACTCGCCGCCACGCAATCGACAGTCAGCAGCCGTGGTGCGAGTCGGGCGACGCGGGCTCAGGTAGGTCCGGTTTCCGAGCCGCCGAACCTGGCCGGGCAACAGGCAGTCCACCACGTGAAGGTCTGCCAGATCGGTCATGCCTTCCGTCGCCCGCTGCTCGGCAAGGGCGCGCTTGAGCTCGCGCACCTGTTTCCGGGAGGCTGCCTGGACCTCCGGTGACGGCACCAGTAACGCCACCAGCAGCGCGACGCCTACGGCGTAGTAAAGCGGATTCATGCGGACCTCCTGGTCATCAGAATTACGGCGCCGGCGCGAGGCGCGCCGCCAGGGCTTTTAGCGCCGGGCGGTTCGCCAGGAACGGATCTACAGCCCGGAGCGCCGCCAGATTCTCGGCGATGATCTGGCGCTGTTCCGCCGCGGGGTCATTGCGCGTCAGCTCATCCAGATGCGCGAACAGATCTTCGAGGGCGCGAACAGCCCGGGGATTCTTGGGGTGCAGCAAATAGGCTTCCTGGTACTGGCGCAGCGCCGATGCGTAGTCGCTGAAGCTGCGCAGCTCGTGGCCCTCCTGCAGCCGCTGCTCGAAATCACGCTGCACCGGTTCCGGCAGGCTTGCGAAGGACACCTCCGGCCGGTTGTCGATGACCTTGCGCGATTCTTCGTAAACCAGGTAGCCGGTCGTAAGTGCCAGCGCGGTCGCAACGGCTGCGAGCGTCAAGCGGATGCGCGGCGAGCCCTCGAAATCCTTTAGGAAAGCTGACGCATGACCGCTGCGCGCATCCCGATCAAAGGCCAGGCCCCGCTCAATGGCTCGCCATTCCCGACGCTTCAGTGTACGAATCGGCTCCGGGGCCAGCTGTTCGCTGCGTGCCTTGTATGCCGGCTTAAAGTCGAACGGGTGTCTGCCTGTCAGCAACTGGTAGCTCACCACCGCGAGCGCGTACACATCATCAGCCGGGTGCGGCTCTTTGCCCTCAAACATCTCGCAGGACGCGTACGCAGGGGTTAAGGCACCGAGGGTGCCCGCATCAAACTGGGTTTGCTGAGAGTCCTCGTCCAGGTTCGAGACCGGTGCCGCTCGGGCGATACCGAAGTCGAGGATCTTGGTGCGGTTGTCAGCGGTCAGGAACACATTGCCGGGCTTGAAATCGCTGTGAATGATGTTTTTGTTGTGGGCATAGGACAAACCCAGACACAGCCCGCGGATAATATTTCGGGCCTGGTCCACACCGACCCCTTGCGGATGCTTCTTGATGAACTCATCGAGCGGATCGCCCTGGAGCATCTCCATGGTGAGAAACACCAGATCGCCGTCTCGGTCAAAGTCATAGACCGTGGCGATCGTTGGGTGCGCCAACGTTTGGGCCTTGCGCGCCTCGCGCTGCATGGCGATGACCATGCGCTGGTCCCGGCGAAAAGACTCCCCCAGCACCTTTAACGCAACGTAGGGGTCCCGGTCCTGGGTTTCTTCCTTGCGGAGATCCCGTGCCCGGTACACCACACCCATTCCGCCGCGTCCCAGCAGCCCCTCGATTACAAAGCGGTCCTTGACGATCGCCCCGGCGGCAAGATCTCCCGATTCCTCGAACGGTATGGGACGAGGCTCCACCAGCCCGCCATCGGCATCGACAACCTGTGTTGCCACATCGGCCTGGGACTCATTTGTGGGCCGGATGTAAGTCTGTTCGTCCGGCACCAATGGCGACGCAGCGCCCTCCGAAGGCATATCGCCGCTCCGAACAAAGGTACCGCCGTCCTGAATGGGCTGGCCCTTCTCATCTGTTCTGGTTTGTTTACTTGTCACGTTCGCTCTGATTTGCCTCGTTTTTCTACTGCTATTTCTCTTTTCCAGAGACGTCATGACAGGTTCACTCACGGCGACTGACCGTTCAGATGACCTCGAATGCGCTGACCATTCGAGCACCGGATGGCCCGATAAATCAAATCCATAAATCGTCGGCAACAGCAAAACATCATTTTCTGGCCTGCTCTGTCATTCCGATGACCCAGTTTCCGCCGCCCTTCCGTACTAATGAGTGGGAGCCGAACTTTGCCCGCGATTGTCGCTGGCGCAGTTCGAGATAAAGGGGCTGAGAGTGCTACAGCAAACTCGCAAAACGAATCGTTGCGTCCGATGCGGCCAGGGCCGCATCGTTGTGCACAGATCGGCAGCAGGGTTTCTGATCCTTGTCGCCACACTCGTCCTGGCGGCAGCTGCGCAAGCAGAGACCCGCTTTCCGCCGCTGCCTGCAGATGGCGACAGCGTGCACCTGGGCACAGCCACCTGCGGCGACAGCGACTGCCACGCGTCGGCCAAACCCTGGGCCACGTCCATGGTGCTGCAAAACGAGTTTCGAACCTGGCAACGCCGGGACAGCCACGCCCAGGCCTACACGACGCTCCGCAGCAAAACGGCCCAGGCCATCGCCAGAGCGCTCCAGATCAGCGACCCGCAGCGGGCGCCGCGGTGCCTTGCCTGCCACAGCGACAACGTGCCCGCGACACGCCAGGGAAAGAACTTCGCCCTGGCCGACGGCGTGGGCTGCGAAGCCTGCCACGGCGGCGCCAAGGGCTGGGTGGGCACCCACTCCAGAGGCTGGGCGACGCGCGCCGAGAACGTCCGTGCGGGCATGTATCCCACGCACGAGGCTGACGCCCGGGCTCACCTGTGCCTGAGCTGTCACCAAAGCAACGCCGAGCGCAGCGTCGACCACAGCATGATCGCCGCAGGGCACCCGCGACTGGTCTTCGAGCTGGACACCTACACCCTGTCGCAGCCTGCGCATTTTCGGATCGATGCGGACTATCAGGCCCGCAAACCAGGAACCAGTAGCTTCGATCTGTGGCGATCGGGCCAGCTGTACGCGGCCAGCACGGCCCTGCGGCAGCTGAGCAGCCACCTGAGCCAGCCGGAGCACCCGACCCCGGAATTTTCGCTGTTCGAATGTGCCGTGTGCCACCAACCCATGGACGGCACTCTGACCAGTGGGAACCGCATCAGCACCGGCACGCCGCGGCCGCAGACGGCTCACCTGCTGATGGTTCAGGCACTGGCAGAGGCCCTGGCTCCGGCCAGTGCTGCGGCGCTGGAGAGCAGCACACAGGCACTCCAACAGGCGGCCAGCAAGGGGCGCAGCCAGCTCCTGACCGCCAGTCGCCGAGCCCTTGAAGTGGTCGGTGCAGTCGCCGACGCCACGAGCGTCACTCAGCCCAGCACGCAAAGTATGGACGGCCTGCTGGCGAGCCTGCTGCGCCTGGGCAATCAGGGCGCGTTCAGCGATTACACCGCCGCCGAGCAGGCCGTTACCGCGGTCGCCATGGCCGGCAGTTTCGCCACCGTCAGCAAAGCAGCGGGGTGGCAAGCGCAGCTTGACCGCCTGTACGCCCTCATCGACAGCGAGTCCAGCTTCAACGCACAGCGGCTCAAACAGCAGTTCGGGCAGATCACGGCACTGGCAGGAGACAACTAGATGATCCGGAAACCAAGAGTCCCACGTCGCCGATGGCTGGCGGCCCTCGCGCTCAGCACCCTTGCCGGAATGCTCCCGGCTATCGGCCTTGCAAGCCCCGGGGGCGGCCATGACGACGACCCTCACCTGGCCGTCTTCAAGGACACCGTGTACCCGTCTGCCGCCGCCTGCGGCCAGTGTCACCAGCGCATCTTTCAGGAGTGGTCGTCATCCAATCACGCCTACGCATCCATTTCGCCGATGTTTCACAAGTTTGAACAGGCCATCAACGATCTCAGCTCCGGGACCATTGGCTCCTTTTGCGTGCGCTGTCACCAACAGGTTGGCACGCAGCTGGGCGAAAAACGCGAAGCGCCGCTCTGGGAACGCTCACCGATCGCCCGGGAAGGCGTGACCTGCATCACCTGTCACCGGGTCTCGCAGGAGTTCACCAAGGTCAACGGCGAGCGGGAGATCACGCCCGGCTCCATTTACGAACCGGTGTACAACACCGGCCGCAGCAGCAGCATGGCCGAAGTTCTGAGCAACAAGGAAGACTACAACATTGCCCAGACTGCCGATGAGCAAGGCACGCCGATCCACAACGGCTACATCCAGTTCGACCAGCTGGGCAAATCCGAGTTCTGCGTGTCCTGTCACCAGGTCGCGGTCAACCTGGGCATCAAGCTCGAAGTGGTCTGGGAGCAGTATCGGGACTCCCCCGCGTTTCGCGAGGGCATCACCTGCCAGGATTGCCATATGGGAAAAGTGCCCGGCGAGGCTTCCGGCTACGCTCAGGGCCACATCGCGATCGTCAACGGCCAACCGGTCGGAGATGGCAAACAGCGCCACTCTAACCATGCTTTCTACGGGCCCGGCTATCCCATCGCCCACCCGGGAATCTTCCCCTTCAATCCCCGCAGCGCTCGCTGGAGCATTCAGGAATGGCTGAGCTTCGACCACGAGGCGGACTGGGGCAAGCCAGAGTTCGAAGCCAGCCTCGCCAGCAACCCGGAGAGCGGTCCGGACTTTCCCGAGGCGTTCAAGGACCGGGTTAACCGCGAGTTTGCGCGCACGATCATCAGTCAGAACGAACGGCTGTTGGAGTTCAAGAAGCGCGATCGGCAGGCGGTTATGGAGAACGGCATGCGTCTGGACGGGCCCTTCTTCAACAAAGATACGCTCCAGGCCGGCAAGCCTCTCAAGTTCCGCTACCGGGTGACCAACGTGGATCGCGGCCATAACGTGCCGTCCGGATCCCTCGGCGCTCAGCCGGAAATCTGGTTGAACGTGGCCCTGGTTGATCCGAACGGCAAGACCGTCTGGGAGTCCGGTTACGTCGACAGCAACGGCGACATGGCCGACCTGCACTCCTTCGATGTGCGCGCCGGCACCCTGGCGCACGATGATCAGCTGTTCAATTTGCAGACCAAATTCCTGACCACCAACATCAAAGGTACCGATCGGGAGATGTATCTGCCGGTCAACTTCGATGTCGACCAGCTGCCTTTCCTGCGCCCCGCCAACGTGCCCACCACCGTCATGAATCACCCGCCCTTTGTCCGGATGGAAGGACGGTCCATCCCGCCGCTGGGCTATCGGGACGCACGGTACAAGGTACCTGCGAAGCTCATGCAGAAGCCAGGCACCTACCGGCTTGAGGCACGTTTCCGCAGCCGTGCCGAACCCATCTACTTCATGAAATTCGTTGGTGCCACGGAAGACATGGAGAAGCGAATCAACGAGTGGATGATCGATATCCACCCCTACGCCGTCGAATTTGAGGTGCAGTGATGAAGCAATCAGCCTACACAATCATCGGCGTTCTCCTGACCTGCGCCAGCCTGCAGAGCGGCGCTGCGATTACCCGTCGCCCCCCAGAACCGGAACCAGAGCCGCCGGCAGAGGCGCAGACGCAGACGCAGGAGACTGAACAGAACGGCGTGCTCCGCAGGCCGGAGGCCCTGGCCGAGGAAGTTCTGGAACTGCGCGATGCCGGCTCGGAACACGAGATTCACAACAAGGATTACCGTATCGACCCGCTGGCCCGGCGAGTCGAATTTAACCGGGAGGTTTTCAAGAGCGACCCCAGCTACGACGATCTGGAATACGACTACGAGGCACAGCTGGCCGTGTACGGCGGCAAGCGCGCTGTCGAAACGCCGCGCCCGGTGATCGAGTGGGGCTACCCGCAGTACTCAGAGGGCGCCCTGGGCAGCACCCACAGCTTCTTCGGCGAGAAAAACCTGGGCCGCAACCAGGTGCTGGCCTACGGCGACCTGCGTACCGCTGTCGCCTACACCGATGTCGGCGGCCAATCCAACGCTGCGGTCGTTTCCCGGCTGAATCTGGATATCGACTGGAAACTGACATCGACGGAGCGCCTGCACCTCTTCGTCCGCCCCTTGGATGACGGGGCGCAGTTCTCGCGGCACCAGTTTGTTGGCGACGACACCGGCACCGATGTAGTCGACAATTTCGATATCGAGACCCTGTTCTTCGAGGGTGATGTCGGGGCGATTCTTGGCGGCTTCCGGAACGAATACAGCAAGTTTGATCTGCCCTTCGCCGTCGGACGCATTCCTCTGTTTCTGCAGAACGGCATCTGGGTCGAAGAGGCGTTCGATGGCTTTGCCGTATCCACGGTTGCCAAAAACAGCCCCAAGCTCGACATCACCAATTTCGATGTCACCTTCTTTGCAGCCTTCAATGACGTCGACACACGAGCAATCGTCAAGGACAACGGCCAGCGGGACGACAAGGCTGCCAACCTTTACGCGCTGACCACCTTCATGGACGTGCAGCGGGGCTATCTGGAAGCAGGCTGGGGCTACATCGACGATCGGCGCAAATCCGACGGCGATCAGAGCTACCACAACGTCATGATCGGCTTCACCAAGCGCTATTTCGGCCACATCTCCAACAGCATTCGGCTGGTCGGCAATTTTGGCCAGGACCCGGGAGCCGGGTTCAGCCAGACCGCGGACGGCTACGCCCTGCTGATCGAGAACTCGCTCATCACCAGCAAACCCAGCACGTTGATCCCGTACTTCAATTTTTTCTACGGCTCGGACACCCCCGTGCCCCTCGCCCGGATTGAGGGCCTGCTCAAAAATACCGGCATCAACTTCGAGGGCGACGCCATGGGAGGGCCAACGGCGCTGGACGACTCCGCCAACAACACCTTCGGCGGTGCGATCGGTATCGAGTACCTGTTCTCGCTGAACCGTCAGATCGTGGTCGAGGTCGCGACCGTGCAGACCCAGAGCGACAAGCGCACGCGCGTTGCCGGGGACCAGTACGCCGTGCAGGTGCGCTTCCAGGAGCCCCTGACCCCGGCCTGGATTTTTCGGGCGGACGCATTTCACGCCTGGAACGACAACGCCCCGGACGGTTCGGGTATTCGCTTTGAACTGCGCCGCAAGTTCTGACCTGCAGGAGTCCAGGCTGTGACTGATCGTTACCACATCGCTATCGTCGGCGCTGGCCCAGCCGGACTGAGCGCCGCTGCACGGGCGGCAGCGCTGGATCAGCAAGCAGGCCGACAACAGCCCTCCTACATTTTGCTGGAAGGTTTCAGCGCCCACGCCAGGACGATGCAGCAGTATCAGAAAGGCAAACACGTGATGGCAGAGCCCGGTTTCCTCGATCTGCGCTGCGATCTGCCGTTCGCCGCCAGCACTCGGGAGAACGTGCTCGAAGGCTGGCAGCAAGGCATTTTGAGTGCCGGGCTGAACCTGAGCCTCAATACTGAAGTCCGGGCCGTCGATCGCGATGCCGATGCCCTGCGCCTTGAGCTAAGTGATGGCGGCGCCATCCTCGCCGAGAACGTGGTGCTGGCCATCGGGATGGCAGGCAATCCGCGGCGGCTGGGGTGTCCTGGCGAGAACCTGCCGGAAGTCTCCTACACGCTCGAAGACCCGGCAGCTTACGAGGACGAAACGATCCTGGTGATCGGGGCCGGCGACGCAGCCATAGAGAATGCCCTGGCCCTTGCGACGCAAAACCAGGTGCTGATCGTCAACCGGCGCGAAGAGTTCAGCCGTGCGAAGGAGGCAAATCTCACCGCAGCTCTGCGGGCAATTAGCGATCCGGGCATCGGCCTGGACTGCGCCTACAACGCAACCGTCAAAGGCATTGAGCCGGCAGCTAAGGGTGCCCTGCCGCTTACGGTAACGCTGCTGACGCCCGAGGGTGAACGCGAAATCCCGTGCCACCGTGTTATCGCCCGCCTCGGCGGCGTCCCGCCGCGCGCGTTCGTCGAGAGCACGGGCGTTGAGTTTCCGTCGGCCGAACCCGGCGCCATTCCGGAACTGTCCGGACGCTACGAGAGCAACGTGCCCGGCCTGTACATCATCGGCAGCCTGGGCGGCTTTCCGCTCATTAAGCAAGCGCTGAATCAGGGCTACGACGTCGTTGAATACATCCACGGCCACGAACTCAAACCCGCTGACTTCCCCCTGCTGGACTACCAGTTTCGCTTGTTGCCCTACGAGCTGGAACCGGATCGGGTGCTGCAGGCTCTGCAGCAGCGAATCCCGCTGTTCAGCCAGCTCACCTCGCTGCAGTTCCGCGAGCTGGTCATCGAAAGCAATATGCTGGTGTCCTATCCGGCAGGCCCGCTCTACGACGAGGCCGCCGGCAAAAGTCAGGCCCTCGCGGCTGAGCTCGCCGAACGCCCGCATCGTCCTCGCATGCCCCGACTCATCGCGCAGGGCGATGCCCTGTTTACCCGGGGCGAGTTCGGTACCTCGTGCTTCGTCATGGTCGACGGCGAGGTCAAGCTGGACGGCACCAGCGTCAGCGAGACACTGGAACGAGGCGACCTGTTTGGCGAAAGCTCCCTCATTTCCGGGCGGGCCCGGGATACCACGGCCATCGCCGGTCCCAGCTGTATCGTTATCGAAGTGCCCCGGCGCACCATGCTCAAGCTGATGAGTTCAAACGAAAGCATCCGCAGCGGCGTCGATGCGCTGTTTATCGCGCGAGAGCTGCGGCGCCACTTCGCGCCCACGGCTGCGCTCCGCGACCTGCTGCCCCTCGCCGAGCGCGCTCCGCTGCAGCGCCATCGACCTGGCACGCAAATCTACACCCAGGGCGAGCGTGCCGAGAGCCTGTTCCTGCTGCGCAGCGGCGCGGTCCTGCTGCGCCGGGAACAGGACGGCACCACCATCGCATTGGGCGAGTTTCGATCCGGAGCGAAACTCGGCGAGCTTGGGCTCATGGGCGATAGCGAACGGCGCGAGACGGCGGTTGCCGCTGTCTCCGCAGAGACCATCGAAGTCGATCGAGCGCTGTTTCTGGAGTTGCTGGGGGACGATCAGGCGCATATCGAGGCGCTACAGCAAGCCGCCAGCGAAAAGGTCAAGGCGCACAGCCGCACTCAGTCCCGGCCCGAGGCGACGCCGGCTATGGAATTTCTCATGGATCAGGGGTTGGGCGAGGCGACCGATGTGCTGGTGATCAACGAAGCGCTCTGCATCGGCTGCGACAACTGCGAGGATGCCTGTGCAGAGACTCACGACGGCACCTCACGGCTCGACCGCAACGCCGGCAAAGCGTTCGCCGGCATCCACATCCCGATCGCCTGCCGGCACTGCGAGCAGCCGCACTGCATGAAGGACTGCCCGCCCAACGCCATTCACCGCGCGACGAGCGGCGAGGTGTTCATCGATACGGAAACATGCATCGGTTGCGGCAACTGCGAGACAAACTGCCCCTACGACGTCATCCGAATGGTGGAACCGGCCCCGAAAAAGCCAGGCCTGCTCCGTTGGATGCTCTTTGGCAATGGCAGCGGTCCAGGGGAAGACCGCTCCCAGGCAACGGAGAGCGCAGCGCCGAAAAAAGCGATGAAGTGCGATGCCTGTATTGGCCAGGCCGGCGGGCCTGCCTGTGTGCGGGCCTGCCCCACCGGCGCAGCGCTGCGTATCGCGCCTGAAGACTATCTGAACCTGGTGGAATCCTGATGTACAGCAACGTTCTCAAGCACGAGCGCCAGCGCTATCTCTGGGTTGCCCTGGCGCTGGTTCTGGCCGCGGCAGGCGTCTACCTGACCCACGCAGAGCTGCCGGCCCCGAGCGGCAGCACCTGGCAGGGGTACCTGCTCGGCAGCCTGGGCGCGTTGCTCATTCTCCTGCTGATCAGCCTGGGGATTCGGAAACGATCCTATCGCGCGACCCTGGGAACCGTGAAGGGCTGGGTTTCGGCGCACGTTTACCTGGGCGTCGCAGCGCTTGTCACGGTGACGCTTCATACCGGCTTCCAGCTGGGCTGGAACGTTCACACGCTGGGTTACGCCCTGCTCTGGATCGTGGTCGTCACCGGCATCTACGGGCTGAACGCCTATCTGCGCTATCCGGCCACGCTGGCAGACACGCGCGCCGGCAACCCTCGCGCCAACCTGTTCGCAGAGCTCCACGAGCTGAACCGTGAGGGCCTGAAGCTGGCGGCCGACTGCGTCCCGGAGGTTGGCGAGCCCGTGGCCTCCAGCATCCGCAACACGCAGCTTGGGGGCGGACTCATCGCCCAGCTGTGGGGCGCAGACCGTTCGACCTATGTGGCAGCTACCGGGACCGTCGCCAACATCGACCAGCAACCCATCATCGACGACGTCAGTCACCGGGTGCCCCGAACCAACCGCACGGACGAAACAGCAACGCTGCAGTCCGTGATCACCATGCTCAGTCGCCGACAGGTGCTGCTGCGACGCATTCGCATGGACATTCGCTATCAGGGCCGCATGCGCCTGTGGCTGTACCTGCACGTGCCCTGCGCTGTTGCGCTCGTCGTTGCCGTACTGGTGCACGTGCTCACTGTGTTCCTGTACTGGTAGGGAGATAGTGCGTTGCAGATACTGATCAGACAAAGGCTGGCCAACCAGGGCAATCAGGAGTTTCTCGATACGCCCTTGAGCGCAGCGACCCTCCGGGTTGGCGCGGGCGCGCACTGCGACGTGCTGTGGTTGGGCGAGCGCATCGCAGCGGAACATTTCACCCTCGCGAGCAACGGCCAGCAGATCGAGCTGCGCTGTGCGCGCGGCGTCAGCGTGACGATCGCTGGCAAAGCAACGCGCCAGGCGTTCCTAAACCCTGGAGACGAGGTCAACGTCGAGGGCAATCGGCTGCGGGTGATCGCACCGCCTTCGGGCTTCGACGCGGCATTCGAAGTGGCGTACAACGAGCAGGCTGATCCGGCACTGTTCGAGCGCGCCTACCGCACGGACCTGACAGCGACCTGGCTGAGCAGCCGCAGCGCCGCCTGGACCCTCGCCATTCTGATCGCCGCGATCGCCCTGGCAATACCCCTGTTCAACGCCAAGACCGCGCCTCAGAGCCTGGCAGCAGAGTGGCTGCCGAGTGTCCGCATGTGGTCCAGCGGGCCCCTGCACGAAGCCCACCAACTGGTGATCGGCGATGACTGCGGAGCCTGCCACGTCAAACTGTTCGAGCGCGTGCCCGATACGCAATGCCTCACCTGTCACGCGGTGTCCGACCACTTGCTCGACAGCAGCGGTCAACCCCGGCCGCTGACCGCAGGTGCAGGC
Source organism: uncultured Pseudomonadales bacterium (assembly GCA_964640725.1). GTDB lineage: Bacteria > Pseudomonadota > Gammaproteobacteria > Pseudomonadales > Azotimanducaceae > CALHVX01. Next base: position 50,962 of record CAZXIJ010000007.1, read on the forward strand.
ACTTTCCACGGCGCGGAGTCCGGCGCGCAACGCTGTGCGACTTGCCACCAGGAACACAACGAGCCCGCGCACCTGGTCCTGAGCAACAGCGCGCAGTGTACTGATTGTCACGATGAGGGAGTTGCCGCCGACCTGGCCGCCGTTCAGGGGTTTGGCACTGGGGAACATCCCGAGTTCTCGCCAACTCTGCTGCAGCCCGTAGCCAGCGCGACCCCGGGCGGAGTCGCAGTTGATTGGCGTGCCCAGCGAGTGGCCCTGGCTGACGCGAAAGAGAACAGCCAGCTGTCCTTCTCCCACGCCCTGCACCTGAACGTCGACAAAGTGGCACGCCTGGACAGCGGTGGCGAGCTCCAGTGCGGCAGTTGCCATGAGCCGGGATCGGACTCCGCGCATTTCAGCCCCGTGCGCATGGAGCAGCACTGCCAGGGCTGTCATAGCCTGGCCTTCGACCCAACCAATCCCGGCGCGCTGTTGCCGCACGGAGAACCCGCAGAAGTGATTCTTGCCATGGAAGGCCACTTCCTGCGCCAGCTTGTAGACGAGCGGACCGACGTCAAAGCGCGTACGCGCCGACGCATACCGGACCGCAGCCCGCCCGCTCCGGCCTGTACAGGCACAGCCTTCGAATGTGCCCAGTTCTTTACCCGACGGGAAGCAGAGCAACAGTTCGCCGATGGCGGCTGCGCGACCTGTCACGCCGTGACCGATTTGGAGGGCGACGATCTGCATACCCGCTATCAGGTTATGCCGGTCAGGCTTGCTCAGGATTTTCTGCCCCGCGCGCGCTTTGATCATCGCTCGCACGCCACCTTGCCCGACACGGCCGGCGACGCCGCCTGCGAGAGCTGCCACAAAGCCCGCCGCTCGACCCAGGCATCCGACCTGCTGCTGCCGTCTATCGCCAGTTGCCAGCAATGCCACGGCAACCTGGACGACCACGGCAAGGTCGGCATGGAATGCGTCAGCTGCCATGACTTTCACCGTCAGGAACACAGCCTGCTGCCCCCCTCCAGCCCCCTGTCGCTCCAGTCAGCGAGCATTGACCAGTGACTGCCACACTGCCAACCCTCTGCGTGCGAGCGGCGCTCCTGATCGCCGCGAGCGTTTCGCTCCCGGCGACTGCCGAGCCCACCTTCGTTGGCGCTGCCAGCTGCGGCAGCGGCAATTGCCATGGCAAGGTGGCCCCGGAACTGCGCTCTACGGTACTACGCAACGAACACCGCACCTGGTCCGTTGAGAGCCGCCACGCCCGGGCCTACCAAACACTGCTGACAGCGCAGGCCCGGCAAATTGCAACCACCCTCGGCCTGAGCGCGGCGCATACCAGCCCAACCTGCCTGGGTTGCCACAGCACCCCCACGGCAGAACTGCAGCGTGGCGCCCGCTTCCGAACCTCGGACGGGGTCAGCTGCGAGGCCTGCCACGGACCCGCTGGCGAGTGGCTGGTCAGCCATCGAGACCAGAACGTCAGCAGCGCCGCAGAACGCGGCCGGGGAATGACACAGCTCGCAGATCCAGCTATTCGCGCAGCGGTCTGCGTGGGTTGCCACATCGGCGACGACAATCGTTTCGCCAATCACCGCCTGTTGAGCGCCGGCCACCCACGGCTGATTTTTGAGCTGGACGCCTTCAGCCAGAACCAGCCGGTGCACCATCGTGCCGATGCGGACTACCGGGCCCGCAAGCCGCAGGGCGAGAAGCCCGGGCTGCTGTGGCTGCATGGCCAGCTCGCAGCGGCTCGGGCTGACCTTGGGCTCATCGCGCGGTACGGCCATGCCCCGTCGGGGGACCAGCTGTGGCCAGAGTTCGCCGTACACGATTGTCACAGTTGCCATCACCCCATGAATGACGACAACTACGGTGGACAACAGGTCACACTGCCGGGGCGTCTGCGGTTACGGGACTCGCACTTCCAGCTCCTTGGAGAAGCCGTCGCAGTTCTCGCACCTGATCGCGCGTCGGCCTACCGGGCCGCGGTGGCTACTCTGCTTACGGACGCTCAGCAAGGGCGCAATCTGCAACGGGCAGTGGCGGTTCTGCAAAAACAGCTCACAGCGCTGAGCAAGCAGTGGCTCAGTCTGGCACCCACGCGCCAACAGCTCGCCGAGATCCGTTCCGGGCTGCTTTCGCGAGCTGCCCGGAACGGTAGCCTGGACTACAGCGATGCAGCGCAAATCATGCTCGCCATCGACACCCTTAGCCTGCAGCTGGGCGATACCGAGCAGCTCGCACCTCAGATCAACAGCCTGTTCCAGCAAGTCATCAACGACACACGTTACGGCAGCCGGGCTTTCGCCCGGGCTGCCCGGCAGCTCTCGGAGCGGCTCGATGATTAAGGCAACAGCGATAAGCGACGCAGGAAACAAATACACTGTGAACGAAGACACTTACGGCTGGAACATGCGCAGCGGCTTGTTCTTCGTCGCTGATGGCATGGGCGGTCACGCTGCCGGGGAAATCGCCAGCGGCATCGTGCGGGAGACCCTGTTGCAGGAAGGGCTGACGCAGCGGCTGAGCGACCGCGTTCGATCGGCTCACAGCGCAATTCTGGACGCGGTCGCTGCCGATTCGGCGCTAGCAGGCATGGGCTCGACGGTCGTTGCCCTGCAGGTTAACTCGGCCCACTACGAGCTGGTGTGGGTCGGCGATTCCCGGGCGTATGTCTGGCGCAGCGGCGAACTGACCCGCCTGTCTCGAGACCACTCGCTCGTTCAGGCCCTCATCGATAGCGGAGAGATTAGCGCCGACCAGGCCCAGAGCCACCCGCAAAAAAACGTTGTGACCCAGACCCTTGGCGTCTACGAACCGAAGCCCGACCGTGCCGATGCAGCTCTGCAGCACAAGGACTGGTTCCTGCTGTGCAGTGATGGCCTGACCGACGAGCTGACCGATGACCAGATCGCCGACATCCTGTCTCGCAGCAGCTCCATCGAGATCGCCAAGGATGCCCTGCTCACCGCCGCCAAAGCAGGAACCTGTCGCGACAACGTCACCATCATGATGCTGCGCTACTCCAGATACGGCAACGGCACGGTTATTGGCGTCGGGATTCTGTTGTTCGCTGCCGCTGTTGGCAGCTGGGCGCTGTTCGGTTAGCCCATGGCCCTTACTACGATCCAACCGGCAGCCGGACAGTGCACCGGACCCGCAATTTCTACCCCGGAGGTGTCGCCTTCATGAGTGACTTCTACCTTTGCGCTGACAAAGACGGTCAGGAGCTGCCAATCGCCAACTCGATCTCGATCGGCCGCAGCCCGGACAACGACCTCGTACTTACCGAGGGGCATCCATCGAGGCAACACGCCAAGCTGTACCTGCAGGGCAACGAGCCCTGGCTGGAGGACCTGGGATCCGCCAACGGTACCTTCGTCAATGACGAGCGCATCGAAGCGCCGCGGCCGTTGCAACCAGGAGATCAGCTACGGTTTGACGTCGCCCGCTGGACCCTGCAAACGCGGCTGGCTGACGATCAGGCAACCATGCTGAGGCCCCCGGATGGGCAGGCCACCGTGGTCCGCCCGCCACAGCCTGCAGCAACCCCAACACCGCCCCCAACGCCAGAGCACAAGAGCCCCACGCCGGCCGCCGTTGCCCCTGCCGCGGCGCCGCGAAGCTGGCAGCAGGAAGACGACGGCCAGGGGACCCGACCCCTGTCTCCGGAAGAATTGGCGGAGATTCGCGCGGGCATGAGCTCGGCCAGCATCGAGAGCAGCGACCGGCCGCTGCTGCATGTCCGGAGCGGCACGCGCAGCGGAGAGACCATCGAGCTCGAAGGCGACAACCGGGAGTGGCGCATCGGCAGCGACGACGGCGCAGACCTGTGCTTCAGGGACGAAAACGTATCCGCCGAGCAAGCAGTGCTGTCTGTCACCAACGGCCGCTGGAAGCTGGCGGACCAGTTTTCCAAAAACCGCACATTCGTCAACGGGCAGCAGGCCAATGTCAGCTACCTCAACTCCGGCGACAGCATTGCCTTCGGCGCCGTTCAGTGTGCGATTGCTCTACCCGCAACTAACAGCGGGGCGGCGCCTGAGACTACGGGGTTGTCCAAACCGGTAAAAGCGACCTCCTGGCCGCTGATCGCAGCGCTCGGGGTCGCCACGATCATTCTGGCCGGCCTGCTGCTGTGGATGCGCAGCTAAGCCCGACGACGCTCATAGACAACAAGAACCCGCAAGACGACCAAGAGAGAGACACCTCATGACGAGTCACCCGAAAGGCCACGACAGAATTTTGCGAAACATGGAACAACCCCGCTGCACCAGCAACAGCAAGACCCGCAGGCTGCTGTTCTGGACGATCGGCGGCTCGCTGTTTCTGAGCGCCGCGAGCCGGGCGGACATTACCGTCGACAACGTGGTCGAGATCGACCTGGACACCGAAACGGTGATTACGGGCTTCAACAGTACTGCCAACGACGTCGTGATAGCGCCCGGCAATGGCCTCCGGCTGCTGGGCGCGAACACCGCTTTTCTGAACATTGATGGCGGCACGTCGCTGACCGTCGACGCCATCCGCACCGAAGACATCCATAGCCTGTTGATCGAAGGCGCCGGCAGCACGCTGGCCCTGGGCGACGAGATCAGCATCGGTGCCGGCGCCACCGCTGACGGCACTCTGGACCTGCTCGACGGCGCCCTGCTCACCATCGGCGGCGGCGCGGATCGCGGGCTGACCGGCAGCGAGCTGTTGGTGGGTTCTGACGACGGCGTCGGCGTCGCGACCATCGACAACGCCACGGTCGTCGTTGACCGCAACAGCGACTTTGCCGAGGCGCGCCTGACCATCGGCCGGGGCGGCAACGGCACGTTCAACATCACCAATGGTGCCGACGTCACAGTCCAGGACCTGTCCGGGGTCGTCGGGGTCGTGGGTGACGGCATCACGGTGGGGGAGGCTCAGAGCGGACAGAACGCGGTAGGCGTCCTGAACCTGGATGGCGCCGGCTCGACACTGACCATCAACACCGCGGACATTGGAGTACTCGCGGCCGGTATCTCCGGTACCGGCATCGAAACTGCAAGCGGCACCATCAACATCACCAACGGCGCGGTATTCGACATTACCGGCACCGGCGGCAACTCCGGGATCAACCTGGCGCGCGGGGGCAACAGCACCGGCATCATCAACATCTCCGGAACCGGCTCCACGCTGAACGTCACGGGCCCGGCCGGGGTTATCTCCGTCGGCTCAGACTTTGGCGGCGAGGTTGGCGACGGTGTTGGACGCTTCATCGCCTCGGACAACGCGGTCGTAAACGTGCAGGGACTGACTGCGGGCAACGGCTTCTTCAGCGTCGCTCAGGGGACGGGCGACGGGCTGCTGGACGTTTCTACGGGCGCCACTATCAACATCGACGGCTTCCTGACCGTGTCGAACCCGACCGCGACCAACTCGTCGCAGACCGGTGCTGTAGATATCAACAACGCCGGCATCATTAATGTCAACCAGGTTCAGATCGGCAATCGCGGCAGCGTCAGCATCAGCGGGGCCGGTTCCGTCATCAACGTCGGCGACGAACTGCAGTTCTCCGAAGGGGCCGGCGGCACCTCCAGCCTCAGCGTGACCGACAGCGCCCTGGTCAACATCGGTGGCGGTTTCGATTCGGGCATCTTCGGCGGGGGGATCCACCTGGGCGAGAACGGCGGCACGACCACGGCGCTGATCGACGACGCCACAGTGATCATCGATCGGCCCAACAACAGCGGCGAGACCCGCCTGAGGGTCGGCCGCGGCGGCACCGCGGACCTGACCGTGCAAAATGGGGCGACCCTCACCGTGCAGGATGCCAGCGGTGTCCTCGGCTTTCGCGGCGACGGTATCAGTGTGGGCGAGGCGTTCAATGGCCTCAATGCCAGCGGTAGCCTCACGATACAGGGGGCTGGCACGGTGGTGAGCGCGAGCAGCTCAGACTCTGCCTTCCTGGCCATCGGGCTGTCAGCTACCGGGGTCGAAGACGGCATCGGAACTGTAGACGTGCTCGACGGCGCTGTCCTGAACGTGACCGGCAACGGCGCTGACGCGTTCATCAACCTGGCCCGGGGCGGCAATTCCCAGGGCACTCTGACCATCGACGGCGCCGGCAGCCAGGTCAACGTTCAGGGCGATTTCGGCATCGTCGCAGTCGCGCTGGAAGCTTTTGGCGAGATCGGCGACGGCGAAGGCCTGCTGACGGTCGCCAACGGCGGCGAGTTGAACATTGCCGGCAGCAGCCCGAACCAGGGCTTTCTGGTGGCCGGCGCCACCACCGGCAACGGCGTGATTGAGATCAACGACGGCGGCGCGATCAATGTCGATGGCGCGGTGATTATCTCTCAAGGCGATACCACCCTCCCGACAACGACCCAAACCGGACGCGTCACTGTCAGCGGCACCGGCGTGTTGAACGCCGAAGCCATCGGCATCGGCGAGCGCGGGGTACTGAACGGCGACGGCACCATCAGCGCCGACCGGCTGCTGATCTTTACGGGGGGGCTGGCTGACCTGCTGGACCTGGAAGGTTATGCCGAGATCACGCTCGACGGTGGCGCGCTGACAACGCCCAACGAGATCAACCTGGGCTTCGGGCGCGACCAGAGCCTGAGCATCAGCAACGGTGGCACGGTCAACGGTACCGGGCAAAGCTTCCTGGGTGGCTCCAGCACCACCAACAGCGTCACCCTGACCGATCAGGGCAGCCTCTTTGCCGTCACCGACGACGTCGTCATCGACACGGTTGTCAGTGTCAGCAACAGCGCAGTTTTTCGCACCCCCGGTACGATCAACGTGAGCGGCGGCGGCCTGATCAGCGGTGATGGCGGCTTCTTCGAAGCCAGCAGCGTGATTTTGAATAACGGCGCCCAGCTCGCGCCAGGAAACTCCCCCGGCACCCTCAACATCGTGGGCGACCTGGTGCTGGACGGTGGAACGATCGCCTTCGAGATCGCCGGCAACCAGCCGGGCGAGTTCGACGTGCTGAACGTTGATGGCAACGTCAGCCTGAATAGCGGCGATGTCACGGTCGAAGTGCTGGGCGGGTTCAACCCCGCGGGCCAGAACTTCGATGTGCTGACCGCCACCGGCAGCTACAGCCAGGACCCCGGGGTGCTGTTCACGAACGTGGGGATCGGCCCCGACTTTGAGTACGTCGTTCGCACCGAGGGCACCAACACCATCGGTTCGATCAACTTTCTCTCGGTCGACATCGGCGGCATCGGACTTCTCAACGGCGGCCAGCGCTCCCTGGCCGGGTATCTGGACGAAGTCTGCCCACAGATTGAGGCCCTCGGCGCGCCGAGCGCCGCGCAGATCGATCTGGATCTGCGTTGCGGCGGTATTCGCAACGGCGCCAACTCCGATGCCCAGGTGGCAAACGCTCTCGACCAGATCAGCCCCGACGAGGTCTTTGGCACCTTCCAGCGGTTACTCAACTTCACCACCATTCAGCACGGCAACCTGTCGCGGCGCTTGAACGGTTTGCGCAACGGCGGCACCAGAATCGACCTGCGCAACTTCAACGTCGAGTCTGAAGACGTCGAAATTTCCGGAGAAGAACTGCAGGCCGCGATAGAGGAACTGGTCGGCGAGGACCTGGACCGCTGGGGCTTCTTCAGCGACGGTCGAATCAACTTTGGCGATCGTGACGAGGGCAACGGCATCCCGGGCTTCGACTACGACACCATCAGCTTGACCCTGGGCACGGACTACCGGATTCGGGACAACTTTGTCGTCGGGGCCGCACTCGGCTACAACTCGGTGGACGCGGACTTCGATGCGGGCGGTGGCATTGAGATCGACGCCTGGTCCCTGTCGCTGATCGGCAGCTACTTTCAAGGCAACAGCTTCTATGTCGACGCGCTGGCCAGCTACGGCCTCAGCGATGTCGAAACGGACCGCCGCATTGTCTACCAGGACGCTGGCGGCCCCGTGAATCGCAGCGCTCGAGGCAGCACGGACAGCGATCAGTTCACGGCCGGGCTCGGTACCGGCTGGGACTTCAGCCGCGGGCGCTGGGTCTTCGGCCCACACCTGGGCGCCAACTACGCCGACATCGCCATCGACAGCTACGACGAACGCGGGGCAGCTGGCCTGAATCTGGCCCTGCCGGACACCAATGTCCGTTCGCTGACCCTGAACGCCGGGCTCCATGCCTCCTTTACCCTGACGCCCCGCTGGGGCGTGCTGGTGCCCTACGCACGCCTCGACTACGTCAAGGAAACCAAAGACAACGTCGAGACCGCCCGAGTGCGGTTGGCCAACGACCCGTTCGACAACGGCATCAGCGCGACGACGCCGTTCCGGGTACGGACGGAAAACCCGGACGACAGCTACGTCGTCTGGTCTGTCGGCGCCCACGCGCAGTTCATCAGGGGCTTCGCGGCCTTCGCAGACTACCGCGGCATCGCTGGCCTGGAAGACATGAGCTTTGGTGAAGTCACCGTCGGCATGCGCTACGAAACGAAGTTCTGATCCTTCACCGGCTCGGCGCCTTGCCCGTCAGCTGCTGCGGGCTGCCGCCCGGGCCTCATCGACCGCGGCGTCGTAACGCAGGGAACCATCGCGCAGATCAGCGACCGGGAATTCGTCCTTGTCGCGCCAGTAGTCCTGGGTGAACTGCCAGGGACCTGATGCCAGCTGGCTCGGCAGCAGGTGCAGGCTGCGGGTCAGGTAGCCGGGGTTGAAGTTGTCGGGATCAATCCAGGGCTGGCGCGGCAGGCCGGCCTCGGCATCGCTCAGCACCGGTGTGACCACCGCCTCGCCCCGCTCGTCCATCTGCGCAAACATCCGACACAGCAACTCGCTGATCAGATCGGCCCGCAGGGTCCAGCTGGCCCGGAAGTAGCCAAACACCCAGGCCATATTCGGGACTCCCGAGAACATCATGCCGCGCCAGGTGACCGTCTCGGCAAAGTCCACCACATCGCCGTCAACCTCGAACGCGATGTCGCCCAGCACGGACAGCTCAAAGCCGGTCGCCGTGACGACCAGATCTGCTTCGAGCACTTCGCCAGATTTCAGGCGCACGCCGTTCGCGACGAAGCGATCGATCTCGCCTGTGACCACGGACGCCTGCCCCTCGCGCAGCCCGACGAACAGGTCGCCGTCCGGCAGAAACGCCAGGCGCTGCTGCCAGGGCCGATAGCTGGGCTCGAAGTGAGCCGCGAAGTCAAAATCCTCGCCAAGATACTCGAGCGCTATCGCCTTCAGTTCTTCGCGCAGCACCTCCGGCTCTTCAAAGGAACGCCGGGTGAGCTGTTCCTGGTCCGCCAGGATCTTGCGCCGCGTAATTTCGTGGACCCACTCCTCGGGCACCTCCAGCTCGCGCAGCATGTCTGCGGTCTCGTTGCGGTTGGGGGCAGCAGAGAAGTAGGTCGGCGAGCGCTGCAGCATGGTGACGTGTGCTGCGGTCCTGGCCATGGCCGGAACCACCGTCGCGGCCGTGGCCCCGGAACCGATCACCAGCACGCGCTGGTTGCTGTAGTCCAGATCCTCGGGCCAGGTCTGCGGGTGAACCACCCGCCCCTGGAAGTCCGCGAAGCCCGGCCACTCCGGTGTGTAGCCTTCGTCGTGGCGGTAATAGCCCTGGCACATCCACAGGAACTTCGTTCGCCAAACGGTCTCGCGACCGCTATTGCCATCGCGCACGGTGACTGTCCAGCGCTGCGCCCCGCTGTCCCAGCTGGCACGTTCAACCGCGGTTCGATAGCGAATGTGGCGCCGCAGGTCCTGTTCGTCGAGCACCTCGTCCAGGTACTTCAGGATCTCTTCCGCCGTGGCAATCGGCGCGCTCATCCAGGGCTTCCAGCGATAGCCGAAGGTATACAGATCGCTGTCCGAGCGAATGCCGGGATAGCGATGGGTCCGCCAGGTGCCGCCAAACTCGGCCTGATTCTCGAGCAACACGAAGGTCTTGCCAGGACAGTAGGTTTGCAGGTGATACGCCGCATCGATACCGGAGATACCGGCGCCAACAACGAGCACATCGACCTCGCCGGCAACCTCTGCTTCCTGAGCGGCACTGACAACCTGGGCTTTCGCCATAGAAGACCTCCTGGACAGACAGATCCCGCGAAGCGCGCGGGCCCGGTGGAATACCGAGACTCGGCCAGCTTACGCGATCTGGCCATCCGGGAAATCCCCTAGCCGGGGAGAGCCCGCCTTGACCCGCACCAGCGAGACTCCTAACGTCTGCGCTTTGGGCCTCCGGGCTCCGCCGTGAAGGTGCCGCCATGGCCGACCAACTCGACCTGAACGCTTACTGGATGCCGTTCACCGCAAATCGGGCCTTTCGAAAAGAACCGCGGCTGATCAAGGCTGCACAAGGCCACTACTACACCAGCACTGACGACCGGCAGATCCTGGACTCGTTCTCCGGGCTGTGGACCACCGGCCTCGGGCACTGCCATGCGGGCATTGCCAGCGCCGTTGCCCAACAGGTGAGCGAGCTGGACTACGTCGCCGGCTTTCAGGTCTCGCACCCGAAGGCCTTTGAGCTGGCCGAGCGCCTGGTCGAGAAGGCGCCAGAGGGGTTCAGCCAGGTGTTCTTTACCAACTCTGGTTCCGAGGCGGCAGACACCGCGCTAAAAATCGCCCTGGGCTACCACCGGTGCCGCGGCGATGCCACGCGGCTCAAGCTGATCGGACGCCAGCGCGGCTATCACGGCGTCAACTTTGGCGGCATGTCCGTGGGCGGCATCCCGGCGAACCGCACAATGTTCGGCAACGCCCTGTTGCCGAACGTGTTCCACCTGCGCGCTACCCATGACCCGCAGCGCAGCGCATTCAGCCGCGGCCAGCCCGCCCTAGGGGCCGAGATGGCAGACGAGCTGGAGCAAATGGTGCAGTTTCACCGCCCGGAGAACGTCGCTGCGGTCATGATCGAGCCGGTCTCCGGCTCCGGCGGCGTGGTGGTACCACCCCTGGGCTACCTGGAGCGCATCCGGGAGATTTGCACTCGCCACGGCATCCTGCTGATCTTCGACGAAGTCATCACTGCCTTCGGCCGGGTCGGCGAGTACTTCGGCTGCCAACGTTTCAACGTGATTCCAGACATCATCACCACCGCCAAGGGGCTGACCAACGGGGTCATCCCCATGGGCGCGGTGCTCGTCGCGTCGCATATTCACGACGCCTACATGCAGGGCCCGGAAAACGCCGTAGAGCTGTTCCACGGCTACACCTACTCCGGGCATCCCGTTGCGGCCGCAGCTGCGTTAGCCAGCCTGGACGCCTACGATGCCGAGCACGCGATGCAGGCCGCGCGGCAGCACGAGGCAGACTTCGAAGAGGCCCTGCACAGCACGGCTACCGCCAAACACGTGGTCGACGTTCGGAACTTTGGCCTGATGGGCGCCATTGATATCGCGCCCCGACCGGATGCGCCAGGAGCTCGGGGCTTCGAGGCCCATCGCGCCTGTTTCGCCGCTGGGCTCATGGTTCGGCACAGCGGCGACACGCTGCAGTTCTCGCCCTTCCTGGATGCGGGCAGCGACGAGCATCAGGAAACCTTCGATACGGTCACCAGAGTGCTGAACCGCATCGACTGAACCGGGCAGAAAACTGCCCGCGGGCAGCTAGCCGCCCGTGGCCAGGCGAACATCGCCGGAGCCGTCTGGCTGCACAGGTCCAGGCAGCGTTGGCCAATCGACCAGCTGCCCGAGCAGATCTTCGGCGCGGAACGGTTTTTCCAGAAAGCGGCAACGTGCCGTAGGCTCCAGGGAGCCATCGGTGAACGCCGCATTGCCGGAGATGTAGAGCACGTGCAGCGCCGGGAACTGCTCGCACAGCTGGGTAGCCAGCCGATCGCCCCGGGTGCCTGGCATGACAATATCCGTGATCAGGATGTCCGGTGCCACGATATCGCAGGCCAGCATCGCCTCGGCGCCGTTACTCGAGACCGCAACAGAGTAGCCGGCCTGGGACAGCGCCTGATGCAGGAAAGCGCGCACGGAGTTGTCGTCGTCAACCACCAGCACGGTCACGTCCGCAAGGGACCGATCGCGTACCGGATGGGCACTGCGCGGCGCGTTGCTCTTGCCGCTGAGATCGCCGACACCGGTCGCCAGGGGCAGCGTGAGCGTCAGCGTGGTGCCCACCCCGGGCTGGCTGTCGATGCCGACAAACCCGCGCGCCGCGCTGACCATGCTGAACACGTTCGCCAGCCCGAGCCCGCTGCTGCGTGTTTGCTGTTTGGTGGAGTAAAAGGGGTCGAGCGCCCGGCGCCGGGTATCCTCGTCCATGCCGACGCCGGTGTCGGATACCACCAGGTTCACGTAGGCCCCCGACGCCAGGTCCATATCGTCGCTGACTTCCGTGCGCTCGGTCTGCAGCACCAGGCTGCCGCCATCCGGCATCGCCTCGCGCGCGTTCTTGCACAGGTTCAGGACGATCTGATGCAGTTGCCCGTCACTGAGCGGCACGCCGAGCACCCGGGCCCCGGACAGATCCAGCTGCACGTCGACCGGCTCGCCCATCAGGCTGCGAATCATGGGCAACATATCGCGCAACACCCGGTTGGCATCCGCGCCCGTGCTGTGCCGTTCCCCGGGACGGGCATAGGTGAGCAGTTGCCGGGTGAGCTTGGCGGCCTCATCGGCAGCAGCGACGATTTCATCGCGGGCGTTGGACGACTCGAGCAGATCGGCGAAGCCGAGGATCACCGTCAGGAGGTTGTTGAAATCGTGCGCCACGCCAGCCGCCAGCACGCCAACGCTCTCGAACTTCTGCATTTCGGTCCAGCGCTCTCGCTGGCGCCGTTCTTCGGAAATGTCCCGGGCCGCGAACAGCCAGCCGTCCGACTGCACGCCAAAGGGAATGGCGTAGGCCTCGAGCCAGACCCAGTGACCGTCGTTGTGCCGCAGCCGCACTTCTTGCCGAAAGCCTTCGCCGGGCTGTTCCAGCAATCGCGCGCCAACCGGCTCGGCATCGCCCGGGTGCAGATAGCTGACCAGCTCCCGGCGCACGAACTGTTCCGGCTCGTAGCCGAGCAGGCGCCGCACGCCGTCGCCGACAAAGACCAGGCGACCCAGCCTGAGGCCACCAGGGTCCAGAAGGCGCCCGCCCGCTCGCTGATCAGCGCACAGCTGATCAAAGGCAGCGCGATCAGCGCCAACACGCTGTAGGCATTGTCCGGGCCAAAGTCGATTAGGATCTGAGCCATGACGTTGGCAGTCAGGTAGTGACCGGCCACTTTCGAGGAACCGCTCAGCCAGAGCACCGCAAGGGTCATTGCGCTCGGGATCATGCCGAGCAGGGTTCCGCTGGCCGGTCGCGTGCCGCTGGTGATATCCACCACCAGGGCAACGGGCAGCGCGGTCAGGACCGCGAACAGGGTGGCGTAGGTCACCAGCCGCGCTCGGCGGTAAGACTCTGCAGGGCCTTGCCGGACCCGCAGGGGAATCAGCGGGTCAACCCGATAGCGTTTCACAGCCCGACCCCGGCAACGGCCCGCAACAGCTCGTTGGCCCGGAACGGCTTGTGCAGCACGGGCACGTTCGGGTAACGCAGGGTCAGGTCGTGCGCGTCGCCAGTCAGAAAGATCACCGGCAGCTCGGGCGCCTGAGCGTGCAGCTCGTCGTACACCTCGTCGCCCCGCATCTCGGGCATGTTCAGATCCAGAATCACCGCATCCGCATCGGCCGTCGCCAGATAGGAGAGAACTTCCGGGCCGGACTGCGAGCAAACCACCGAGTAGCCCGCGTGCTCCAGAATGCCTTTGCCGATCCGACAGCTCAGCGCACTGTCATCGACAAACACGAGGCGACTGTGGGGATCCGCCTGGGCTGGTGCCGGCGCAGCAGCGACAGGTATGGGCTCCGGGGCCGCAGGGGCTATGGGGGCAGCCGTCTGCGCCATCGCGGTCTTCGGCAGCACCAGCAGTCGCCAACGCTCGTCGGCATGATGCTCAACAGCACAGACGACATCGAAACGGTGGCCGTCGCGATGGCGCCAGCTCATCTCCGTTGTGCCTGACGGCAAAGGCTCCAGCCGATCAAAGCGCGCAATCGCAGAATAGCTTTGCGCAAACAGCGCGGCCGGGTCAGACCGGATGGCCGCCGGGCTGAAACCGGTCATGGCCTCTGCCGGGCCACTCAGGTGCTCGACCCGGTTGCCGGGACCGAACTCCAGCAACAGGCCACCGGCGAGGGCCAGGGTGTCCTGCAGCCTGGCATGTGTGGCTCGCAACTGCGCCTCCGTGTGCGCCTTCGCAAGCCGGGTTTGCCGCAGCGCGAGGGCGCGATTCGACAGGGCGGTGCAGCCTGCGTCGTAGGTAAACGCACCGACCACCCGACGTAACAGATTGCTGCCCCAGCGAGCGAAGGGTGACCAGAGCGCATTCGCTGGCTGGTAGCGCGCGCGATAGGTCATGTCGTGACGGCTGTGCGTTGCCTCGATCTGAAGGCCATCCAGAGACAGGCTCTCCAGAAACGCCTCTGCAGCTCCGAGCATGATCAGGAAGAACGCCTCGTTGGCGTCGTAACCGTCCTCGACCAGGACCGTGACGCAAATATCGCCGGGCGTTGATTCTACAGCCGCCAGCAGGCAAGCGAAGTCCACGTCGGCGTGCGGATAGACAATAAAGCGAAAGGCGTCTTCCGGTGTCAGCAGCCGCCGGGCGAGGCCCGTTCGCCAGCGAAAGCGCCCGCTGCGCAGCCCGTCACGGCCGATGGCTTTGAGGGCTTCGTCGGAGAACCGACGCTCCGCCTCGCGCAACATCTGCAGCGCCTCGGCCCACTGCAGCCGAGCCACGGGCTCGCGGAACTGTTGCCGTGCCGGGAGCGCGGCGGGGTCGTGCCCATCCTGGATCAGGGCGTCGTACAGCGGCAGAAGCGCCTGCGCCGACACTTCGCGCCCGAGATACTCTTCTCCAACATCGTGCTTTCTCCCCAAACACAGGATGCCGTGTCGGTGGCCCGAACCGGGCCTTGCCGCAGCCTTCAAGATAGTCCTCAGTGCCGCTGGTGGCAACGCTGTCGGACAAGGGAAGCGCCTTCATCGAATTGGCCCGACCGCCAGCGGGATCTACCTGCTCGCGGTGCTGCTGCCCGTCGGCTAGCACCCGCGATCGCGCTCAGTCGAGCTCGCCGCCGAGCGCGCCGACGCGCAGCTCACCCTCCCGCGTCTGGCCGCCCTTCTCCAGAAAGCGCCGCATATTGCGCTGCGCGCCGTCAGTGCGCAGCAGACGCTGGAACAGGTAGGCCTCGTCCCGCAGGCCGTCCTCGAGAGAAGCCTGATCCGCCCCCAGCACAGCTTCCTTCGCCAGCCGCACCGCTTCCGGCGGGAAGGACGCGATGCGCTGTGCGAGGGCACCGACCGCCGAGGCGATCTGATCAGCCTCGTAGATGCGGTTGAGGTAACCCCAGCGCTCGGCCGTCACCGCGTCCAGATCATCGCCCCCCAGCACGATCTCCATGGCGCGGCCCCGGCCCACCATGCGCGGCAGTCGCTGCGTGCCGCTGCCGCCAGGCAAAATGCCCAGCGGCACCTCCATCTGGCACACCACCGTCTTGCCGGTCACGCCAAAACGCATATCAAAGCTTGAGACCAGCTCGGAGCCGCCGCCGCCGACGCGCCCTTCGATCTGCGCGATGGTGACCTTGTCCATGGTTCGGAAGCGCTCGCACATCTGGTGGTACCAGGTGAGCTCGTGGTTCCGTTGCGCCGGCAGGTCCGTCGGAAAGCCGAGAATGGCTTCCACATCAAAGTGCGCCAGAAAGAAATCCGGGTCCGCACTCTTGACCAGCACCACTGTCAGATCGGGGTCGGCCTGCAGCTCCTGCGCCAGGGCGGCGAGCTCCTGCGCCAGGGGCAAGGTGATCAGGTTGATCGGCGGGTTGCTGATGGTGACGGTTGCCAGCCGGCCGTCGATCGCGACGGTCAGCAACTCGTAGTCGTAAGCCATGGTGTGCGCTCCCCTGAGTGGCCAGCCAGTCTACGCCCAAGCAGCCGCCCTCGGCACGGTGGCCGCCGTGGACGCACGCCGGTATGGTCAGCGGTGGTTCCAGGGAGCAGGTCATGATGAGTAACGGCGCAACGCCCCTGTGGCTGTTCGGGTACGGCTCGCTGATCTGGCGGCCCGATTTCGAATATGTCGAGCGGGCGCCTGCCACCCTGAGTGACTACGCTCGCCGGTTCTGGCAGGGCAGCCACGATCATCGCGGCACACCGCAGGCGCCTGGACGCGTCGTGACCCTGATCGACGCGCCCGGGGCGCAGTGTGGGGGCATGGCCTACCGCATGGATCCGGCCACCACAGAACGGGTGCTGCGTCGGCTCGATCACCGGGAAAAGAACGGCTACGAGCGGCTGGACGCGTCCGTGGCGCTGCGCAGCGGGCGATGCGTGCACGCGGTTGTATACCGCGCCATGCCCGGCAACTTTGCCTGGCTGGGCGATGCCGAACACCGCCAGCTGGCCCAGCAGATCGCCGACAGCAGCGGCCCGAGCGGCAGCAATCGCGACTACCTGTACGAGCTCGACGCGGCCCTGTCCGCGCTCGAAGCGAACGACCCCCACGTCTCCGCGCTGACCGCAACGGTCCGCCAGCTGAGCGCACCCGAGGCCACCGCATGAATATCGACCTTAGCGCCCGCCACGAAGCTTTTCGCGACGACGTCCGGCGCTTCCTGGACCGCGCCCTGACCGACGAGCTGCGCGACGCGCAGCGGTTCTGCCCCGGTCTGTTCCTGGACTACGAGCACAACATCATCTGGCATCGCATCCTGCACCGGCAGGGCTGGGTGGCGCCCGCCTGGCCCGAAGCGCACGGCGGTCCAGGCTGGGACCTGCTGCAGCGCTATATCTGGACCACCGAATCGACCCTTGCCGGCGCGCCGACGCTGGCCCCCATGGGGCTTGGCATGTGCGGCCCGATGCTCATCGGCTGCGGGTCCCCGGCGCAGCAGGCGCAGTATCTGCCAGGGATCCTGTCTGGAGACGACTACTGGTGTCAGGGCTACAGCGAGCCCGGCTCCGGGTCAGACCTTGCGTCCCTCGCGCTGCGCGCCAGCGTCGACGGCGACGCGCTGCGCCTGAACGGGACCAAGATCTGGACGACTCACGCCCACGTGGCCAACCGCATGTTCGCGCTGGTGCGCACCGATGACAGCGGCAAGCCCCAGCAGGGGATCACGTTTGTGCTGCTCGACATGGACACGCCTGGCATCACCGTCGAGCCCATCGTCTTCGCGTCGGGGACCCACGAGGTCAATCAGGTGTTTTTCGATGACGTGCGCGTGCCGCTGGCCAACGTGGTCGGCGATCTCGGCCAGGGCTGGACCGTGGCCAAGTACCTGCTTGAGTTTGAGCGCGGCGGCGGCGGCAGCGCCGCCCAGACGAGCGCTCTGGAGCGCGTCAAGCGTCTCGCCGACGCAGCGCCCGGAGCGGACGGCAAAAGCCTCGCTCAGGATCCGGCCTTTCAGGGGAAGCTGCAGGAAGCCCAGGTCCAGCTGGCGGCGCTGTCAGCGCTGGAGTTCCGGGTGATGGCGGCCATGGCCAGCGGTGGCAGCCCCGGGCCCGAGTCGTCGTTGCTGAAGAATCTGGGCGCCAACGCCAGCCAACGGCTGACGGAGCTGGCGGTAGAGGCCATCGACCACGCAGCCCTCGCGCATCAACCGCAGGCACGCGAGGTCGGGTCGAACGTGCCCGTCATCGGGCCGGAAGCCGGCGTGGTGGCTTTCCCGCGCTACTTCAATTTGCGCGCTTCATCGATCGCCGGGGGCAGCAACGAGGTGCAGAAGAACATCATGGCCAAGCTGGTGCTTGGCCTGTAGCGGGAACGGCCAGCAGCGCTAGGGCAGCTCGCTGGCGTCTTTGATGATGCTGCCGCACAGGCCGTACTCGACGGCCTCTTCAGCGCTCATCCAGTAGTCCCGGGCGGTGTCTTCGGCAACGCGCTCGAGCGGTTGGCCGGTACGCGACGCGATCACCCCGTTGATCCGCTCCCGCGTCTTCAGGATTTCCTTGGCGTGGATTTCCACATCCGTGGCGTCGCCGCCAAAGCCACCGGCCGGCTGGTGAATCAGAAACCGCGTGTTGGGCAGGCAGTACCGATCTTCGCGCTCCGGCGACAGAAAGATGTGCGTCGCGATGCTGCCGACCCAGCCGGTGCCGACCACGCGGACTTTGGGCTTGATGAACTGAATCATGTCGTAAATGGTATCGCCGGACTCCACGTGGCCACCGGGCGAGCCGATGTACAGCGTGATCGGGTCGTCCGACTCGTAGGACATGGCGAGCAGCCGCTCGGCCAGGCGTCGGGCCACGTCCTGGTTCACCTCGCCGAACATGGTCAGCGTGCGGTGCTTCAGTAGCGTGTTTTCCAGCCGGTTGAACTGCTTCGCGGCATCGGCGACATCCTGCTCGGCTTCCAATCGGTTGTGTTCTGCGGCCATAGGGCCTCCTGTAGTGGCAGAAATAAACTCGGCAGGCCCAAAGCCTGCTCGACGTGCGGCGCCGGCCCGTCATGGGCGGCTGCCTGCGCTGGGCCGGCCCAGGTTTGGCAAAATCCGGCCGGTCGCGCATTCTACCGGTAATTCTAGCGAAAACGGTGGGGGAGACGCTGTGAAGGAGGTTACATGCCGCTAGCACCCGAATATCAGGCCATGCTGGCCGAACTGGCCCAGGCCGAGGCCCCCGCCATGCGGGACATGACGCCTGCCCAGGCTCGGGAGGCCTACCGGATGATGCGTCCGGTCAATCCTGACCTGACCGGCTGCAGCATCAGCGATGCCAGCTGCCCGGGACCGGCCGGCAACGAGATCCCTCTGCGGATCTACCGGCCTGACGGCAAGGGCCCGTTCGGGATCCTGGTGTACTTCCACGGCGGCGGCTGGGTGATCGGCGATCTGGACTGCGCCGATGCTGCCTGCCGGGATCTGGCGGCGACTGCCGATTGTATCATCGTGTCTGTGGACTACCGGTTGGCTCCGGAGCACCCCTACCCGGCTGCCCCGGACGACTGCATGGCCGCCACCGCCTGGGTCGCGGACCAGGCGAGCGCGCTGGGCGGCAACGGCAGACTCGCCGTGGGCGGCGAAAGCGCCGGGGGCAACCTGGCCGCGGTGGTGAGCCAGCAAGCCCGGGACCGCGGCGGCCCCGCCATCGATTTCCAGCTGCTGCTGTACCCGGTGGTCGACGCCGACCTGAGCCGCGGTTCCTACCAGGAGAACGGCGAGGGCTATCTGCTCGACACGGAAACCATGCGCTGGTTCTGGGGCCACTACTGTCCGGACGAGGCCCCGCGCCGGGAACCCGCAGCCAGCCCCCTGCTCGCCCCGAACCTCGCAAACCTGCCCCCGGCGCTGGTCCTGACTGCCGAGTTTGATCCCCTGCGGGACGAAGGCGCCGCCTACGCCCAGGCCCTTCGGGACGCCGGCAGCGAAGCCACCTATCAATGCCTGGACGGGCTCATCCATGACTTTCTGGCCACGGCGGCGTTTTTTCAGAGCGCGCGGCGAGGGTTGCTGCTGGCGGCGGAGCACCTGAGCAAGCACCTTGGCACCAGAGCGTGACACAGGCGGAGCGCAGCGCCGTCGTGCTGGGCGTCGGCCCCCGGGAAGGTCTGGGCGCGAAACTGTGCGAACGCCTGGCCAGGCTTGGGCTCCGGGTCACTGTCGCCGGGCGCACCGCGGCCAAGCTGGAAGCTGTGGTCGATGCGATTGAGGCAGCGGGGGGCCGCGCGCAGGCGGTCGTTGCGGACGCGACCGACGAGACCGCGGTGGACGCGCTCTTCGACCGCGCACCGGCCCCGGTCAGCCTTGCGATCTACAACGTTGGCAACAACGTGCCTGGGCACATCGTCGACATGAGCCGGGAGACCCTGGAACACGCGCTGGCGCTGGGGCCCGTCGGCGGCTTTCTGTTCGGGCGCGCCGCAGTGCGCCACATGCAGCCAGCGGCGGAAGGCACACTGCTGTTTACCGGCGCCAGCGCCTCTCTCCGAGGCCGGGCGCGTTTCGGGGCCTTCAACGCCTCGAAGGGTGCTCTGCGTAATCTTGCCCAGGCCATGGCCAAGGAGTACGCCGGGGCCGGTATCCACGTCGGCCACGTGGTCATCGACGGCCCCATCGGCGGCGACAAAATCAAGCAGGGCTTTCCGGACTACGCCGCCAAACTGGGCGATGCGGGCATGATCGATCTGGATGGCATCGTCGACGGCTTTGAGTTTCTTTATCGCCAGCAGCCCCGGGCCTGGACCTTTGAGCTGGACGTGCGCACCTCGAAGGAGCGTTGGTAGCGCTCAATCCGCCAGCGACGAGTGAGTCAGCGGCAACGGCTGGTCGTTTCGAACCCGAAACGACTCGCTCGCCTCGTCAAAGTCCCAGCGACGCAATCGCAGAGACCGGCTCTCCCGGGCATAGCGGAACTCGTTCACGGAGTTGGGCGCCCCCATCCGTAGCCGGTCGGATACAGCGGTCCCGGCATGGACCAGCCAGGCGGGCCCGGCCATCGAGTCCCCCGCTTCACTCACGGGCAGCACGAACGGCAGATGAATGTGTCCGCCCAAAATCAGATCGGCGCCGGCACGCACCCAGGCCTGCGCCGCTGCCTGACCGCCGTGCAGCAATCGCTGGCGCTGCGAGTCCGCGGGGACCGCAACAGGCTGATGCACGACCACCACCTTCAGTTGCTCGGGGCGGGCGTTGGCAAGAGCCGCACTGACGCGCTGCTGTTGCTGTTCCGTGACCTCGCCGTCCACTCGTCGCCGGGGCGTGCTGGTATCCACCCCCAGCACCAGGACCGAGACGTCGTCGAAAACCGGCTCCCGATCGGGCCCAAAGGTCTCGCAGAACAGGGCGTAGGGTGCGCGCACCCGAGCCAGCAGGTTCAGGATCGGCACATCGTGATTGCCGGGAACGATCAGCTGCGGCGCGTCGGCGGTGACCGCTTTCAGCGCTCCGAAAAAGCGGCCTGCCGCGCGAAACTGATGCGGCCGGGCGCGCTGGGTTAAGTCGCCCGAGACCACGGTCAGGCTCGGCTCCAGCGCCTGGGCCAGGGCCTGCAAGGCACGGACGACCACGGGCCGTTCCGAGCCGAAGTGCGGATCCGACAGGTGCAGCAGGCGGAAGTGATCCGTCACAGCGCGCCGCTAATGCACTCGCGTTCATCGAGCCCGTTCACTTTGCACTCCTGATACTGCACGGTAAACGTGTCGGGCTGCCGGACGGACGTCCAGCGCCAGGACAGCTCCCAGGGCTGACCGCCAGCATCCATGCGGAGGGCCTGCGCCACGCCGGAGCAATCCGGCTTTTCCGTATAGCTGAACCGTTCATTCGCCCGGTGCGCTGAATAAGTCTCTGTGCCATCTTCGGCGCGCTGCCATTCTCCGGTGTACGTGCCCTGCGGACCGGACAGGCGGTTCAGCACGATGCCGTCCAGGTCCCGGTTCGTGATGCGGATCTTGAACTGCGAGCCATCGGCCAGTAACCGGGCATCATAGCTCAGCGCCGGGCCATCCCGATCGAAGTCCTGCAGCACCGCGGCGCTGCTCGCCATCCGTCGAGTGAGCGCGCACTCGTCTGCTTCGTAGTTGGGGATGTCGCAAACCGACAACAGGTAAAGCGGTGCCTGGTCCTGGCCGGCGAGAAACACCAACTGATTGAGCACGTTGATTTCCCGCCGGAGCGCGAGGTCTGCCTCCAGATCGTAGGTGTCCTCGTCGGTGACCTTGGGCGCCAGCGCCTGCACCTGCGCCAGCAGGTCTTGCAGGCGCTCTTGGATCACCGGGTAAAGATGCGAGTGCAACATCGGGTAAGTGTCCGGCTGCCCAGGTCGATAGTCTGGATCGTTGCAGGCCCGATTGACTGGCCGCTCAGCGGACAGGAACCAGGCCTCCAGATCGTCGTCTGCCTCAGCTGCGACAGCCGCACGGCCCGAACCCTCGTCGCGCTGCGCCGTGTCGTCTTGCGCCGCGGCGTCCTCGGATTCGCTGCAGCCCGCAACGGCCAGACAAGCTGCGATCAGCAGCCCGCGCGCCAGCATCGGTAATCTGTTTCCTGCAATCGATTGCGACATCCGTGGGGCTCCGTGAGTGAAGAAGTTCGCCAGGCTCTGCTGAGCTGCGCGGGCAGATGGTAGCAGCCCATGGCAGGGCTGGGGCGCGGCTCGAAAAGCGCCGAGCGGTCTGCTGTACTGAGCGCTCCGCCCTGTGCTTTGAAGGGGCGCCGCACGGAGGCTCCCCGATGAGCCAGGCCTCAGCCCATGACAGCTACGACAGCGCCTGCTTCGCATACCGCTCTTACCTTGGGGACCCGGTGGCGGAGTGCGATGCGCTGCTGCTTGAGGCACCGGACCACATCGACGCCCACCTGTTGCGCGCCTGCGCGCTGACCTTGAGCTCCGAGCGCCGCTTTCTGGGCGAAGCGCGCCGCAGCGTCGAGGCTGCAGAGCCGCTGGCAGAGTCGGCCAGCGACGCCCAGCGCGCGCTGACGGCTGCTGCCCGGGCGCTCACGGACGGGCGCTGGGACGAAGCGGGACGCCTGCTGGACGCGGTCCTGGTCGCAGACCCGACCCATATCGCAGCCCTGCAAACCGCGCACGTCCTGGACTTCATGACCGGTGACGCGGTGAGCCTGCGCAACCGTCCAGCCCGCCTGCTTCGAGCCTGGCCCGCGGACGACCCGGCCCGGTCCTACGTGCTGGGCATGTACGCCTTCGGTCTGGAGGAGTGCAACGAGTTCGACCGCGCCGAAGCCGTGGGGCGGGAAGCGGTCGAGAAAGACCCGCAAGACGCCTGGGCAACCCACGCCGTCGCCCACGTGCTGGAGATGCAGGGCCGCGCCGCCGAGGGTGAGGCCTGGCTCGCCGAAACAGCAACGCACTGGCGCAGCGGAGGCCTCGCCTGCCACAACTGGTGGCACAAGGCGCTGTTCCATATTGAGCGAGACGATCTGGCCGGGGCGCTCGCCATCGTCGACGGCGAGATCCTTCCGCTCATCAGCGACGCGAGCCTGGAACTCCTGGATGTCAGCGCCATGCTGCTGCGACTCAAGCTGCTGGGCATTGACGTGCAAGCGCGGGCTGGCGCCATCGCCAGCCTGTGGGCAGACAAGCTGGCCGACGAGCCCGGCTACTACGCATTCAACGACTTTCATGCCGGCATGGCCTTTGTGCTGGTTGATGACCAGACCCGGCTGCGCAGCCTGCGCGAGCGTGCCGTCCTGGCAGCGCCAACGCTGGGCCCAAGCAGCGCCCTCATAACCCGCCAGGTGGGCTTGCCGCTGCTGCAAGCTCTGGAGAGTTACGCCCGGGCGGACTACGCCGCGGCAGCCGACCAGCTGGAGGGCATCCGCCCCATCTGCGCGCGCTTCGGCGGCAGCAATGCGCAACGCGACATCATCAGCTGGCTGCTGATCGACGCCGCGCGGCAAGCCGGCCAGAAAGACCGGGCCCTGCAGCTGCTGGAAGAGCGGCTGCAATCAAAACCCGCCGGCCAGCTGGGCTGGCGCTGGCGGGAAGCGATCATCGAAACTGCGGGCGCCTAGCGGTCGATGCGCGCCGCTGCGTAACCGGACAGCACCACGTCACCGGCCTGGTTGGTGGTCGAAACGGTCAGATTGACGATGCGGTCGTCGCCATCGTCTTCGATGCTCTCGACGGTCGCCGTGGCGTTGAGCGTATCGCCGGGCCAGACCTGCTTGGTGAACCGCACGCCATACTTTTTGAGCCGGCCATCGCCCACGTAGTTGGTGAGCATGCCACCGGTCATACCCATAGTGAGCATGCCGTGCGCGAACACCGACGGGTAGCCGGCAACCTGGGTCGTGAACACTTCGTCCGTGTGCAACGGGTTATAGTCGCCGCTGGCGCCGGCGTACTGGACGATCTGCGTGCGCTTGAGGTCTTCGACCAGGCACTCACTGTAGCTGTCGCCCACCGCCAGGGCAGATTCAGATAAAGCCATGATGATCTCCTATTGATCCACCGGTCGTTCCGTGCGGACACCAACGCCCCGGGCCGTGATGACGAGCTCGCCGTTCTGGTCCCGGTACTCGGTGACAGTCTCGGAAAACACCAGCTTGCCGGAGCGCTTGCCTTCTTTTTCCCAGGTCTTGCCGGGTTTGACCTCGGCGGTCAGCACATCGCCCGGGGACACATGCCGGTGATACTCAAAGTGCTGCTCGGCGTGCAGCCCCCCGCCACCGCCACCACCGCCGCTCGATCCGCCCTCTTTCTTCTGGATGCCTGTGGGCTCACCGCCGCTGCCGAACCAGGGCTGGCCGATCTTGGGTCGCAGAAAGTAGTCGGGGTCAAACTGCGCGCTGGACTGCGCAAACGTGGGCGGCGCGATGATCGCGCCCGGCTCCGTGGTCTTTGCGTAGTCGGCGTCTTCGTAGATCCTGTTGGGATCGCCCACGGAACGGGCGAACATCAAGATGTGGCTGGCTTCAATGGGGAAGCGATCGACGGCCATGGTCCCTCTCCTGTCGTGATACTGCATCGAGTATCAGTGAAGGGTGAGAGCCGTTCAACCGGCGGGCACCGGTGCGCTAGCGCCCCTTGAACTCAGGGTCGCGCTTATCGAGAAAGGCGCTGATGCCCTCGACCTTGTCTTCGGTCTGCACCAGAGCACCCTGCGCGTACTTCTCGAACATCAACGCGCCCGCCAGGCTCGCCTCCATGCCGAAGTGCACCATGGCCTTCATGGTGCGCGGCACGAAGGGCGCGAAAGACGCCAGATGCTCGGCCATGCGGCGCGCTTCGCCGAGCAATTCATCCTGGGGCACAATGCGGGTCACAAGGCCCATCTGCAGAGCGCGATCGGCGTCCATAGCCTCGCCCATCAGCAACATTTCCATGCCCCAGCCGCGCCCGACGATCCGCGGTAGCCGGGCCGTCGCGCCGCCGCCGGGAATAATGCCGAGCTTGCCCTCCGGCGTCGCAAAGCGGGCGTTCGGCGAGCAGATACGCAGGTCGCAGCCCAGGGCCACCTCCAGACCACCGCCCATGCAGATGCCGTTGATGGCGGCGATCACCGGCTTGGGCGTGCGTTCAAGCTGGTCCGCCAGGCCCTGCACAATGGGTTCCAGGGCCTTGCGAAAGTCGCGATCAATGACTTCCGACAGATCGGAACCCGCCGCAAAGGCCTTGTCGCCTGCCCCGGTGATGGCGATCACCCGCACCGCCTCGTCCTCCGCAGCAGCCCCGGCGGCGGCCCGCAGCTCGGCGAGCGTCGCCAGGGAGATGGCGTTGTGTTTGGCCGGCCGATTGATCGTGATGAGGGCCATGGGACCCTCGACGGCGTAGAGGATGTGTTCGTAGCTCACCGGCTCAGCCTTCAAGCAGCTCCATGTCCTTGATAAAGGCCTGCGACTCGGCAATGGAGGCTTCCATCTCGCGAATCAGCGATCCGACGTTGGCCTCGATATCGCCCAGCTCAGTCTTCAGGGACGCAATGGCCTGGGCGTTCAGGTTGTGCTTGAGGAACAATACGTTGTCGCGGAACGCGACCAGTACGGGTTCCATGCGGGACTCGGCGCGACGCATGGCCTTAATCAGGTCCGCGTATTTGGCTTCAGACTGGCGCAGCTGGCGGCTGCTGGCGCCCCGCAGGTTGGCGTTGCTGATCTGGTCGATTTCGCCGCGCCATTCCTTGAACAGGTCCTCGGAGACGTCTTCGACCTCGTCGATGCGCTCGGTCACTTCTTCGGCGCGCTCTTCGGCGTCTTCGAAGGAGTCGTTGAGCTTTTCGTAGGTGCTTTTGAGATCGCTCTCGCCAATGTTAACAACAGCGCTGAAGCGCTCGAGCGCCGTAGAGAATTCCTCTTTGGCATCTTCCTGGGCTTCCTGCGCTTCTTCCACACGTTCGACCAGCAGGTCGCGCTTGTAGACCCCAACCTTCTCCCAGGCACTGTAGTAAGCCGTTTCGCAGCCGCCCAGGACCAGCAGCAGCAGGGCTGTCGCCAGGGGGCGCATGAGGGTCGGCGTGAGGGATCGAATGGTCATCGCGGGCGGGCTCCATCTGGGCTGTGAGATTAGGTCGCGGCATCGGATCCGCAGGCAAAAAAAAGCCGCCGGATCACCGGCGGCCATTATCGCAGTTTCGTCACCGGAGCACAGCGTGCGCTCAAGCGCACGCTGCACGCGTCACAGGGTGACGTCGCGTCACAAGGTGACGCGCACGTCACTCGGTGGCGCGAACCTGTCGGCTGGCAGAGACGACCGCGGATACACGGCGGTTCCGCTGCCGGCCTTCGCCGGTGCTGTTGTCCGAGATCGGACGGCTTTCGCCGTAGCCGACAAAGGTCAGGCGGCTGGCAGCCAGCCCGGCCTCGTTGACCATGTAGTTGTACACGGCTCGGGCCCGACGCTCGGACAGCTGCTGGTTGTAGGACTCCGCACCGGTGTTGTCGGTGTGGCCCTCAATCACAGCGTTCGAGGTGGGGTACTGACGCAGGAACGTCACCGCATCGCGGATCTCGGGGATCTCGGAACTGCGGATGTCCGCCGAGTTGGTGTCGAACTCGATCGTCATATCGATGGTGACTGCCTCTTCGAGCAGCACGTAGCAGCCCTTGTCGTCGACGATGGCGCCGGCTTCCGTATCCGGGCAGTCGTCGCGGTAGTCCGGCACGCCATCGCCGTCGCCGTCCAGGGCGCAGCCGCGGCTGTCGACCTGCACGCCTGCGGGCGTTTCCGGGCACTGGTCACGGCTGTCGATGACGCCGTCGCCGTCCGTGTCCGCATCCGGCGGGCATCCGCGCGCATCGACTTCGGTCCCGGCCGGTGTGTTCGGGCACTGGTCGTCGCCGTCGACAACGCCGTCGCCGTCGCTATCCAGCTGGCAACCTTCCGCATTAACGTCCCGGCCCGGCGGCGTGTTCGGGCACTTGTCCTTGCGATCCGGAACGCCGTCACCGTCCGTGTCGGTCGGCGCGCCGCCATCAACACGGCCCAGCAGCGTCGTCAGACCGACAAACGCGAAGGGCTCGAAGCTGCCTTCTTCGTCGCTGTAAACGCCGCGAAGGTCCGCGCGCAACAGGAAGCGCGGGGACAGCTCGCCAAAGACGCCAATACCGACGTTGGCCTGGGTGTCATCGACTTCGCTGACGTTGCCGTCAAAGTTGAACTCGCTACGGCCAGCACCCAGCAGCAGGAAAGACTGCCAGGCACCCCAGGCGGGGGTCGGCTTGTAGAGCAGGTTGCCCCAGAACGCCGTGGCGTCATCGCTGCCGGCAACGCCGCCGCCCAGGTCGTAGTCAAAATCGTATTGGCCGTACAGCACTTCAGCAATGAAGCGCTCTGACAGCGGAAACCCGATGATGCCTGTCGGGCCAACCTGCTCATCGGTAATGCCGAGATCGTCTGGGGCGGTCATATAGCCCAGACCCGGCGTAATGTAGATCTGTCCGGCTTTCGGGCCGCCAAAATGGTCATCGGCCCAGGCGCTGGCGCCAAAGGCTGCGAGCACCATCATGATGCTGGCCGCCATCCCGGCACGCCATACTTTGCTCGACGTCATTGGAAATCTCCTTGTATCACTGACGTGCCCCGCGCCGTCTATGACCGAACGCGTGGCAGTGGCTGTCCCGGACTGCACTCGGCGGTCATGCCGAACGCCGGGGGGGCCCGGTCCCCTCTCAACGGCGGCAAGGGTAGGCGAAGGGTCGGGGGAAGTAAAATTGGAAATATTTTTCGAGCGCATAGAAAACCGCCGACCTGGAGAGGTGGTCGGCGGTTGGAGTCGACCTCTAGGAGGTCTCAAGGGGATAGAGATTGCTTCGTGAGAAGCCGTAACCTCTCGGCTACGGTGTCCACTATCCTCCAAAGCTGTTTCGCGGTGATTTCCCTCTCCAGCCCTTTTGTTTCTGTCTGTTTCAAGGCGATTGAGAGAAACGGGAGACCGGTGGAGAAAAATCGAATCTGCGCATTTTCTCCATATTTTCTAAACAGTTAGCGCGGTTTTGGCTGCCCCGAGGGGGGCCCCAGCCGAACCGAGATCCGCGTTCCGCCGGCCTCGGTGAGCGGCGAGTCCAGCTCGACCTGCCAGCCATGGATCTGGCAAAGCTGGGCAACAATCGCCAGCCCCAGACCGCTGCCGCCGGTCGCCCGATTCCGGGAGGACTCCAGCCGAAAGAAGGGTTGGAACACTGTCGCCTGGTGCTCCGGCGGAATGCCCGGGCCGGCATCTGTCACTTCCACGCAGTCGCCCACCAGGGTGACCACCACGCCGGCACCGCCCTCGGGACTCTCTGGCGTACCGCCGTGGCGGAGCGCATTGCCAACAATATTGCTGAATACGCGGCGAAGCGCCCCGGGGGGCGCTTTCAGGCCTGGTGATGACGGCTGCAGGACTCGAAGGACCGGGGACGGAGTGTAACCACTGAGCAAATCCTCCAGGAGCAGGGCCAGATCCACAGGCTGGGATCCTTCCTGGGTGCCCCGGGCAAACTCCAGCGCGTCGCCGATCAGCTGGTCCATGGCCACCAGGTTGCGCGTCATCCGGCTGACCAGCGCTGGTTCCGTGTCTTCCGGCAGCAGCTCCAGGGCCAGGCGCATGCGGGCCAAGGGCGTGCGCAGATCGTGCGAGATCCCGGCCAGCAGCGTCGTGCGGTTTTCCAGCAGCGCAGAAATGTCCCGGGCCATCACGTTGAAGTTTCGCGCCAGGGACACCAGCTCCCGAGGGCCCTGCTCCGGCAAGGGCTCGAAATCCTGGCCTCCGCGAAAGGTCTCCGCGCGCTGCGCCGCCAGGACCAGGGGGCGAGTGACCCGCGCTACGATGAAGAGCGACGTCACAAAGACGACAGCCGCGCCCAGGCTGATAATGACCACCGCCGAGTACAAGGTCTGAACTTCCTGAAAACGCGGCGACAGGCCAATCTGCAGCTCGCTGCCGCCCATGGGGACGTTCGCCCAAACCAGCTCATCGGCTTCCAGCAGCAAACGCTCTTCGCCCAACCGGTCCGCAAGCCGCTCTTCCAGGCGTCGCAGGTAAAAGCCGGCGTCGCTCACCGGTGGCAGGTCGCGGACTTCGGAGCTGAGGATCAGGTCGTGACTTTCCGCCATTTCCAGCTCGTAGGCCGGCCGGGCCTCCGGCGGCAGCTCGACCCAGGTCTGGGCGGCCAGCACCATCAGCGCGGCCTCGTCATCCGCAGACCGGTCGGCGATGGGCTCGATCACAAAGTAGAGCAAGGCAATGATGGCGATGAGCACGATGGCGCCGGCCGCAATGCCAAGGGTGACATTGGTGCGGACCAGCAGCGAAGTGTGACTGCCGCGTGGTTCCGCCTGTTCGGTGCGGTCAGCCGTTGCCATCGGGACAGAACATATACCCTTTGCCCCAGATGGTCTTGATGAAGATGGGGTTAGCCGGGTCTTTCTCGATCTTGCCGCGCAGCCGGGTCACCCGCACATCGATGCTGCGATCAAACGGCGATCGCTCGGCACCGGTCAGCAGGTCGAGGATGCGATCGCGGTCCAGCACCTTGTTCGGGTGCGCGACAAGGATCGCGAGCAGATCAAATTCGCCAGAGGTCAGCGCCACTGCTGCTCCGGCGCGGCTGAGCTGATGCGCCGGCAGATCAAACAGGAACTCCCCGAACTCGAACTGCTGCTGCGGGGCGCTGGCCGTGGCCGGGCCCCGAACCCGGCGCAGCACCGCGCGCACGCGAGCCAGCAGCTCCCGGGGGTTGAACGGCTTGCTCAGATAATCGTCAGCGCCCACCTCGAGCCCCACAATCCGATCCACGTCATCGCCCTGGGCCGATACAATGATGATGGGAAGGTTGCGCTCACTCTTCAGGCGCCGGGCGATCGACAGGCCGTGCTCGCCGGGCAGCATCAAGTCGAGCACCACCAGATCGACGCTCTGAGACGCCAGAAAGGTGTCCATCTCTTCGCCCGATCCCACTGAGGTGGCCTCGAAACCCTGCTTGTGCAGGTAGGCGACGGTGAGCTCGGCCAACTCCGGGTCGTCGTCTACGACCAGCAGGGAGCCGCCTTCCACTTCAAGGGGATCGGCCACCGTGTCAGGGCAGTCGGGAGGGCTTGCTTGCGGGAGCCTCAGACGCCACTACGGGCTGCCCGGCCACCTGCTCGGCGAGCGGCGCTTCGGCGCGCTCGGTATTGGCTGGCGCCGGCAGCGCCGGGCTCAGCTGGACGATGCGCGGCACCAGCACGACCCGGCGACCGTCGCTGCGGCGCTCAAAGCCGACGCCGAAACGAGGCCTGGACGCCGTGGCCGGCGAAGGCCTGGATGCCGTGGCCGGCGAAGGCCTGGACGCCGTTGCAGCAGCGTTGGCGGCCCCCGAACCAGCGG
>CAZXIJ010000007.1:81296-118304 GCA_964640725.1 uncultured Pseudomonadales bacterium
CAATAGCCGAGGCAAAAACTGGTGAACGGGGTTGGCGCAAAGGCAATTCGCTGGCAATCCGCTGTGAATATTTCGTCAGCGCCCATTCTTGCGGCGCGCTGTTTCCCTGCCATTTCGCAGGCGTAACAGTTTGTTACGCCTGCGAGCCCCGGCAATCGTCAGCCTCGCCGACAGGCTCGCCGAAAGGCTCGCCGAAAGGCACTACCGGGGCAGGTTTGCCGAAAGCTAGACCGCTTCGAACAAACCAGCGGCACCCTGGCCACCGCCGATGCACATGGTGACCACACCGTACTTCTTGTTGCGGCGCTTGAGCTCACGCAAAACGGTGCCCGTCATTCGCGATCCGGTCATGCCGAAGGGATGGCCGATACTGATGCTTCCGCCCAGCACATTGTAGATATCGTTATCGATATCGAGCGCGTCGCGGCAGTACAGGCACTGCGATGCGAAGGCTTCGTTCAGCTCCCAAAGGTCAATGTCATCTTTTTTCAGGCCAGCATTTTCGAGCAGCCGCGGAATCGCGAACACGGGGCCAATGCCCATCTCGTCAGGTTCACAGCCTGCGACCGTGAAGCCGCGGTAGATGCCGATCGGTTCCAGGCCCAACTGAGCTGCACGCTCGGCGCTCATGACCAGCGTCATGGATGCGCCGTCAGAGAGCTGCGACGCGTTGCCCGCGGTGACGCTGCCGTCTTCTTCAAAGGCCGGTGCCAGCTTGGCCAGGCCTTCGATGGTCGTGTTCGGGCGGTTGCACTCGTCCTTGTCGACGATGACGTCAACGTGGCTCTTCTCACCGCTTTCCTTATCGACCTGCAGCATCGTGGCTTTCATGGGCACGATCTCTTCAGCGATCTTGCCGGCCTCTACCGCTGCCGCGTAGCGCTGCTGGCTCTGCAGCGAGTAGGCATCCTGCGCCTCGCGGGTGACCTGGTAGCGACGGGCGACGACTTCTGCCGTGTTGCCCATGGCCATAAAGATCTGCGGCATCTCTTCCTTGAGGCGCTTGTTCAGCTCGGCCTCGCCCGCGGTCTGGCGGGTGCGCATGGAAATAGAGTCGACGCCGCCGGCGATGGCGACCTGGGTCTGTCCGCTGGCGATCTGGTTCGCAGCCATCGCGATGGACTGCAGGCCAGAGGAGCAGAAGCGGTTGATGGTGACGCCGGCTGCCGTGACGGGCAGCTTTGACAGCATGACCGCGAGCCGGGCCAGGTTGCCGTCCTGCTCGCCGGTATGGCTGGCAGCACCGACGTAGACGTCTTCAACTTCGTCCGGCGCGACCTTGGGATTGCGCTCCAGCAGCTGATCAATGCAGTGCGCGAGCATGTCGTCGCTGCGCGTGAGGTTAAAGCTGCCGCGGAAGGACTTGGCAAGCCCGGTCCGGACACTGTCGACAATGACTACGTCACCCATTTCGTTGGATTCCCAAAATTTATGAGGGCCGGAGCATAGCGCAATGGACCCGCCGGCGCAGGGCACTCGTGCGAGCAGTTTGTGAGCGCCGGGCGGCCCTCTCAAGCCCGGATTTCGCTCAGAACGCCGCCCTGGATCCAATCGCCAGGCACAAAAAAGGCCGGCACCGGTAAAGGTGCCAGCCCTGATGTCGATTCGGCAGGCGCGGCTCGCGCCGCGCCGGTCAAATCAGTTCTTCAGGCGGTCCAGCTGGTTGGCCGCTTCGCCTTCTGCGTCATCAGCCATGCCCTTGAGCTTGTCGCCCGCAGAGTCAGCCATGTCGCCAGCCGCGTCGGCCATTTCAGATGCTTTGCCTTTGGCGCCGTCAACCATATCGCCAGCGGCGTCTTTGGCGTTGCCCGCCATATCCTTGGCACCGTCCCAGGCGTCGCCCGCGGTGTCGGACACAGCGTCAGCGGCGTCGGAAGCCATACCGCCGGCCTTGTCTACTGCATTGCCAGCCGCATCAGCCGTGGCATCAGCCGCACCGCGCACGGCATCGCCGGTGGCGTCGGCAGCGTTGGAAACCGCGTCGCCAGCTTTGCCAGCAGCGTCCTTCGCTTGCTCGCATGCAGCCATGCTGAAGGTCAGCATCAGGGCAGCCATAATCTTGATCAGTTTCATCGTCAGTCTCCTAAGGTCGGTTCACCGGCTGCCCTGGACGTAGGTCGCGCGGCTTGTAACCAATATTTGTAAAGCAAACGGCTCATCCGTCGCTTATTTTCCCCAAAATACCGGTTATCCGGTAATCAGCAACCAACAAACGGGCCAAATCCCCGCCTGTCGAAGGCGCGGAGAATACCCGAATTCCATGGGGTCCGACAGCGCGCCGCCATCCGTTCAGGTCCGTGCTAGCCTAGCCGCGACGGGAGCAGCAGGGCATCCACTTGGAGCCTCAGGTACTGATAGAAGGCCTTCACTTTGGCGAAGGCCCGCGCTGGCGCGACGGCCAACTCTGGTTTTCCGACATGCACGGCGATCGTGTGCTC
The DNA here is from genome assembly GCA_964640725.1 of uncultured Pseudomonadales bacterium. Lineage (GTDB taxonomy): Bacteria > Pseudomonadota > Gammaproteobacteria > Pseudomonadales > Azotimanducaceae > CALHVX01. The sequence continues at coordinate 83,735 of CAZXIJ010000007.1, forward strand.
CGGGCCACCGCCGGGGGCAATTTGATGCCCGTGGTCGAGGTGCCCGCATGGCCTTCCGGCCTCGGCTGGCTGCCCGGCGGCGACCTGCTGGTAGTGGCGATGCGCGACCAGGCCATCCTGCGCTTCGACGGCAAGGGGCTGTCGTTGCACGCCGACCTTTCCGCCCTGGCCGACTTCTACTGCAACGACATGGTGGTCGATGCCCAGGGCCGGGCGTACGTTGGCAACTTCGGGTTCGACCTCGCTGCCGGCGCTGACCCCAAAGCGACAGCCCTGCTGGCCGCCGAGCCGGACGGCAGCGTCCGGGTGGTGGCCGAGGATCTGCAGTTCCCCAACGGCATGGTGATTACGCCGGACGAGAAAACCCTGATCGTTGCCGAGACCTTCGGTGCCCAGCTGACGGCGTTCGCCATAGAGCCCAACGGCGACCTCACTCGCCGCCGCCCCTGGGCGACTCTGCCCCAGGGCGCAGTGCCGGATGGCATTTGCCTCGACGAAGCGGGCGGAATCTGGGTCGCATCACCCACCACCAACGAGTGCCTGCGTGTGCTGGAAGGCGGTGCGGTCAGCCATCGCTATGGCTGCGACCGGGGCGCCTTTGCCTGCATGCTCGGTGGCGACCTGCTGTACATGCTCACAGCCCAAAGCTCGCAACCGGAAACCTGCCGGGCTGGGACGACCGGGCAGATCGTCACCTGCCCTGCGCCCTACCGGGCCGCAGGACGGCCCTGAAACGCAATCACACCGCGCCAGGCTCACGAACCCTCAATACAAACCAGGCCGGCGCCGCCCTGCGCTGCCGGCCCAAGCTATAGCGGAGTCCCAATGCTCTTTGAAAACTATCGCTCTCCCTGGATCAACGAAGAACTGACCCTGCTGCAGGACACCGCGCGCAAATTCTTCAGCACCGAGTTCGCGCCGCACAACGAACGCTGGATTGAACAGGGCGAGGTCGATCGCGATGCCTGGCAGAAGGCAGGCAGCGCTGGCCTGCTCTGCGCAGAGATTCCCGCCGAGTACGGCGGCGGTGGCGGCAGCTACCTGCACGACACGGTCATCATGGAGGAGATGCATCGCGCCGGCGTGACCGGTTGGGGCAACCAGGTACACAGCTCCATCGTCGCGCCCTACTTCCTGCACTACGGCAATGAAGAACAGAAGCAACGCTGGTTGCCAAAGATGGCGACGGGCGAGATGGTCGGCGCCATCGCCATGACCGAGCCCAACACCGGCTCGGACCTGCAGGCGGTCCGGACCACCGCCATCAAGGACGGTGACGAGTACGTCATCAACGGTTCCAAAACCTACATCACCAACGGCCAGCATTGCGACCTGGTTATTGTCGTCGCCAAAACCGATCCGGACGCCGGCGGCAAGGGGATCTCGCTGATCGTCGTCGAAACAAAAGACCAGGCGGGCTTCGAGCGCGGCCGCAACCTCAAGAAAATGGGCCAGAAAGCCGCCGATACCTCAGAACTGTTCTTTGCAGATTGCCGGGTGCCGGTCAGCAACCGGCTTGGCGACGAGGGCCAGGGCTTCATTGCGCTCATGACCCAGCTGCCCCAGGAACGCCTGAACATCGCCCAGGCGGCCGTCGTTGCCATGGAGCGCGCGCTCGAGATCACTCTGGATTTCGTCAAGGAACGCAAAGCCTTCGGCCAGCGGGTGCTCGACTTTCAGAACAGCAAGTTCAAGCTTGCCGAGGCCAAGACCGAGGCCCTGATTGCCCGAACTTTTGTCGATCAGTGCCTGGCGCAGCACATGGACGGCAAGCTCGACGCTGCCACCGCGTCCATGGCGAAGTACTGGACCACAGACAAGCAGTGCGAGATCGTGGACACCTGCCTGCAGCTGCACGGCGGCGCCGGCTACATGGACGAGTATGAAATTTCGCGCATGTACGCCGACGCCAGGGTTCAAAGAATCTACGGCGGCACCAACGAAATCATGAAAGAACTGATCGGGCGTACGCTCTGAGGCCGCTGACTCGTGGACGAAACCATCAATGCGCTGATGCGGCCGATCGCCGACGCGGTCAGCGACTTTATCTTCTACGCCGTACCGATCGCGGGCACCGATGTGCCGCTCATCGTCCTGTGGCTGGTCTGTGGCGGCCTGTTCTTTACCAGCTATCTCAAGCTGATCAACCTGCGCGGCTTTGCCCACAGCGTGGCGCTGCTCACGGGCCGCTACTCCCGCGCCGGCGATCCCGGCGAGATTTCCCAGTTTCAGGCACTGACCACCGCGGTGGCCGGAACCGTCGGCATCGGCAACATTGCCGGTGTGGCCGTCGCCATCTCTCTGGGAGGACCGGGCGCAACCTTCTGGCTGCTGATCGCTGGCTTCCTGGGCATGGCAACCAAGTTTGCCGAGTGCACCCTTGGCCTGCGCTATCGCGCCGAAGCGGCCGACGGCACGGTGGCCGGCGGGCCGATGTTCTACCTCTCGCAGGGCCTTGCCGAACGCAACTGGCCCAAGCTCGGGCGCGGCCTGGGCCTGTTCTACGCGGCTTCCATGGTGATCGGCTGCCTGGGCATCGGCAACATGTTCCAGTCCAACCAGGCAGCAGCCGTGTTCGTCGACGTGAGCGGCGGCCTGTTCGCGGAACGCACCTGGGTCATCGGCCTGGCCCTCGCACTGCTGGTCGGCATTGTGATCATCGGCGGCATACGCAGCATCGCGGCCACCACATCCAGGCTGGTGCCCTTCATGGCACTGCTGTACGTGATCCTCGCCCTGCTGATACTGGCGCTGAACGCCGACCGCGTGCCGGGCGCCGTCCAGGCCATCATCAGCGGCGCCTTCGCGTCTGACAGCGTCGCCGGCGGGCTCATCGGCGCCATGATTATCGGCTTCCGGCGAGCGGTATTCTCCAACGAAGCCGGCCTTGGCTCCGCGTCCATCGCGCACGCCACGGCTCGCACGCCCTATCCGGCGGCGGAAGGCCACGTTGCCTTGCTCGAACCGTTCATCGACACCGTTGTTATCTGCACGCTGACGGCGCTGGTGATTACGACGACCGTGTACAGCCCCACCCTCGCAGCGGACGGGCTGAGCGGGATCGAACTCACGACCCGGGCATTCGCCAGCACTCTGTCCTGGACCCCCGTGCCGCTGGCCATCGCCGCGATCCTGTTCGCCTTCTCGACCATGCTCGCCTGGTCCTACTACGGGCTGACGGCATTCCGCTATCTGGCTGGCGATCACCCGCTGGCCTCCGTGGCGTTCAAGCTGGTCTTCCTGGCCTTCGTCGTGCTGGGCGCCAGCGTCGACCTGGGCGCGGTCATCGACCTGTCCGATGCGCTGGTGTTCGTGGTCGCGATACCTAATTTGCTGGGGCTCTACCTGCTGGCCCCAACCGTTAAAGAGGAACTGCAACGCTATGAGCAAGTACGCAAGGAACGCAGCGGCTAGAACACTGGGTCGCCCGCTGCTGGGAGCCGCCCTGGCGCTGTTGGCGGGCGGCGGCCACGCCGATCATCACGAGCCGGCAGACTGGCTGTTTATTGGCAAACACATCCTGCCGATGACAGGCGAAGCAGCGGCTGAACCAGAAGCGCTGCAGGCCCTCGCAGTCACGGGCGACCGCATCAGCTGGATGGGCGCGGCGGCGAAGGCCGGCGAGCTGACAAGCGATACCACGCAAACGATCACCCTCGGCGACCAGGCGCTGCTGCCCGGCTTCATCGACGCCCACGGGCACATCACGTTCCAGGCCGCGACCATCGACATGGCCAACGTCGCCTCGCCGCCGGTAGGCCCGGTGACGAACCTCAAGTCCCTCATCAGCACGCTAAAGGACTATCTGGACTCGCGCGAGCTCCCGGCCGGCAGCTGGGTGATCGGCAACGGTTACGACGATTCCCTCCTCAGGGAGCAGCGGCACCCGACCCGTCGCGACCTCGACAAGGTCAGCAACGAGCATCCGATCGCGCTGATCCACGTTTCCGGCCACCTCATGGCAGCCAACTCCGCAGCCCTCAAGATTGCCGGGATCAACAGCGACACCCCGGATCCGGACGGCGGCCACATCCGTCGCTTTGCGGGCAGCGAAGAGCCGAACGGGGTGCTGGAAGAGACCGCCGGTTACGCCCTGCGGCCCTATGCCTTTGGCGCCGGCCAGCAGGAACCGCTGGAAGCCCTGGGCGATGCGCTCGCGCTTTACGCCAGCCACGGCATTACCACGGTCCAGGATGGCGCCACGGCGCCCGCCGGCATCGAGCTGATCCAGGCGGCGGCGCGCGCCGATGCGCTGCAGCAAGATGTCATCTACTTTCCCGTGGTTCAGGACGTGCAGCCGATTCCGGCGGCCTGGTACATGGGCCGCTATCAGGGGCGCGCCAAAGCCGGCGGGGTCAAGCTGGTGCTGGACGGCTCGCCGCAGGGCAAGACTGCTTTCCTCAGCCAGCCCTATCACGTCCCGCCGGACGGCAAGGACGAACGCTATCGCGGCTACCCGACCCACCCGCCCGAAAAAGTGACCCGGATGGTTGGCCACTATCTGAACGCCCGGGTGCCGATGCTCGCCCACGCCAACGGCGACGCTGCCGCCGATCTGCTGATCGACGCCGTGGCCGCCGGGCTGCGCAGCGCCGAGAAGCGCGGCGATGACAGCACGCAGGCCCTGGACCATCGCACGGTCATGATTCACGCCCAGACCGTGCGGGACGACCAGCTCGACGACATTGCCCAGCTGGGCCTGATCCCGTCGTTTTTCGCGACCCACACGTACTTCTGGGGCGATTGGCACCGGGACTCGGTGCTCGGGCCCGTGCGCGGTGCGCGAATCAGCCCCCTGCAATCGGCCACGGACCGGCAGATCCCCTTTACGGTGCACAACGACGCGCCGATCGTGCCGCCGGACATGATCCGCCTGCTGTGGGCCTCGGCAAACCGCAAGACCCGGAGCGGCAAGACCCTGGGCCCGGACGAGCGAATCGATACCTACCAGGCACTGCTGGCCATCACGCGCAACGCCGCATACCAGGCTTTCGAAGAGGACCGCAAAGGCACCCTCGAGGTCGGCAAGCTGGCCGACCTGGTCGTGCTGTCCCGCAACCCGCTGACCATGAAACGCAGCAGCCTGCTCAAACTGTCGGTCAACGGCACCTGGTCCCATGGGCGACAGATCTTCGCTGCTGCGATTAAATAGCGGGCCCAATTTTTCACGGAGCCCCCTATGGAAGGCCCCACTTCACACAGCTACTACTCCCAGCGCCTGCGCCTGCACTACGTCGACTGGGGCAACCGCGACGCGCCGCCGATGCTGCTGGTGCACGGCGGCCGCGACCACTGCCGCAACTGGGACTGGGTTGCAGAGCAGTTCCGCGACGACTACCACATCATCGCCCCGGACCTTCGCGGTCATGGCGACTCCCAGTGGATGATCGGCGGCAGCTACAACCAGATCGACTACGTGTACGACATTGCGCAGCTGCTGCACCAGACGCGCATGACGCCGGTGACCATCATCAGCCACTCCCTGGGCGGCTCGATCTCTGTCAGCTACACCGCGCTCTATCCGGATACAGTCAAGAAGCTGGTCGCGATCGAGGGCATGGGCCCGCCACCGCAAATGATCAAGGAACGTCTGAGCCAGCCGACCAAGGATCGCCTGCGGTTCTGGATCGACGACCTGCGCAAGATTTCCGGGCGCCTGCCGCGTCGCTACGCCTCCATCGAAGAAGCCTTCCAGCGCATGCAGTCGGAAAACCCGCACCTGAACGAGGCACGGGCGCGACATCTGACTGTGCACGGGGTGAACCAGAACGAAGACGGTACCTACAGCTGGAAGTTCGACAACTACGTGCGGGCGTTCCCGCCGATCGGCATTCCCTTTGAGGAGCTGTATAAGCTCTACGCAGAGATCACCTGCCCGACCCTGCTGGTTCGCGGCACAGAGTCCTGGGCTTCGGACCCGTCCAAGGACGGCCGCGCCGAACACTTCCAGGACGCCACGGTGGTCAACATCGAGAAGGCCGGACACTGGGTTCACCACGATCAGCTGGACCAGTTTGTGGCGCTGGTGAAAGATTTTCTGAAAGACGATAGCCAGGGGTAGACCTTTGGCGAGCCAACGCGCACTGGCGCTGCATGCCACGCCCTGGCAGGGCGTGGCCTATCTGACCGGGGGCGGCAGCGGCCTGATCGCCGAATGGCTGACCACGCCGGGCGCCAGCGCGACCGTGCTCGAAGTGTCGGTACCCTACGCCTTTGCCGCGCTGAGCGAGCGCCTTGGCGGACCGCCGGAGCAAGCCTGCAGCCAGGCGACTGCCCGGGCCCTGGCCATGAGCGCCTACGAGCGCGCCGAGCAGCTGCAGCCCGAACACGGCAAGGCACCGCTGTTCGGCCTGGCGGTGACGGCAAGCCTCGCCACCAATCGCCGCAAGCGCGGCGCCCACCGGGCGCACGTGGCGGTGCAGACCGCGAGCCGCAGCTACGACGCGCGCTTCGATTTCAGCAGCACCCGGGCCCGGGAGGAGCGCGTGCTCGTCGACGCGATCTGGCAGTGCCTGACTGAAGCCCTGCGACTGTCTGTCGACACGCCCGCCGTTGACGCCAGCGACCGCACCGACACCCGCAGCCCCCGGGCCTGGCGCGGGCTGGTTGCAGGCGACAGCCTTGCGGTGCCGCTGCACAGCGCCCAGGCTGACCCGCCGCCGCTGCTCCTGCCCGGTTCCTTCAACCCTCTGCATCGTGGCCACAAGGCCATGATGGCGGTTGCTGAAAGGCAGCTGGGCTGCACTGGCGCGTACGAGCTTTCGGTCAGCAACGTCGACAAGCCCGCGCTGGACTACAGCACCCTGCGCGAGCGCACCCTGGCGTTTCGCGGGCGCCGCGGCGCCGGCCCGCTGTGGCTGACAAGACTGCCCACGTTCATCGAGAAGGCCCGCCGGTTTCCCGGCACCACTTTCGCCGTTGGCGCAGACACGATCGTGAGAATCGGCGCCGGGCGCTACTACGGCGGCGACCGCGCCATGCGCGCGGCCGTGCGGGAAATGGGCGAGCTCGGATGCCGGTTTATGGTCTTCGGCCGTCTGGCCGACGGCGAATTTCGCGATCTGTCAGAACTCAGGTTACCGGCGGCGCTGAAGCGCCTGTGCGACCCGGTCCCGGAACAGGTCTTTCGCGAAGACCTGTCATCGACTGCGCTCCGGGCCGCGCAGGCCCCCTAAGAGACGGCAGCCGCCGGCAGCAAAAACAGGCCCAGCAGGCCAAGCACCACCGCCAGCTCAGCCGCCAGGTACAGCCTGAACAGCAACCGGTTGCCCGCCCGGGTGACCCGTCCGCTGGTCGTCGCCATGGCGTCACTTTGCTCGTTGCCGTACCCCGGCACGTAGTAGCTGACCATCAGCCACAGAATCACGATGCCCACGAGAGCCTCCTTCCCGAATCACGCCCAAAAGCTGTCAGGCTTCCAGGTCTTCAATGCGTTTGGGCCAGTTGTCCTTCAGCAAGCGGGACAGGGAGCGATCCGCCAGCAAGCGCCCGCCGGTCTGGCAGCGCGCGCAGTAGTTGGCTTCGTTCTCGGCATACTGAATGCGCTGCACGGGCGCAGCGCAGCGGGGACAGGGCTGGCGATATTTGCCGTGTACGGCCATCTCGTCGTGAAAGGCCGTGACCTTGCCGGGAAACCGGTCCCCGGTCTTGTCGCGCAACAGAGCCGTCCAGCGATCCAGAACCTCGCAGGTTGCCCGGAACACCTGCTCGACCTCTTCGTCCTTGAGCGTGGCGGAACGCTTGAAGGGGGACAGACAGGCATCGTGCAGGATCTCGTCCGAATAGGCGTTGCCGATACCGGCAAAGACTCGCTGATCGGTCAGCGCGCGCTTCAGCGTATGGCTGCTGCCGCGCAGCTGTGCAGCGAACCGCGGCAACGTCAGCTCGCGCACCTCAAGACCGCCGGGATTGAGCGCTGCCAGTTCATCTTCGCCCGCCACGAGTCGCAGGGAGGCTCGCTTCTTCTTGCTGGCTTCGGTCATCACCAGCGTCCCCGGGTCGAAATCGAAGGCCAGCAGCCCGCGACCGCGGGGAATCGCTGCCGGGGGATCGCTCGCGGCGCGCCACTGGAAGCGCCCGGATATCATCAGGTGAACCACCGCGTAGTGCGCTTCGCCAAAGTCAAACACCAGCTGTTTGGCGAGGCGCCGAACCTGCTGCAGAGAGCGCCCGACAAACTGCTCAGGGGCCGGCGATACGGTGCGCAGCACAAAGGGGCTGGCGATGCGCAGCCCGCGCAGGGGTTGGCGGGATAGCCGGCTCTCCAGCTGCTCCTGGTAGATGGTCAGATCCGGGATTTCCGGCATCGCTCATCCTCCCGTGCGTCCTCGCGTCAGTTCTGGCCCTGCGCCCCCAGCTCCTTGTTGGAGTACACGGTCTTCCAGCGACCGCTCTTAAAGCGCCAGATCAGCATACTGCCTTTGAGCAGGTAGTCCGCAATGATGGCGCCGTAGACCCACACCACGGGCAGCCCGAAGAACGTGAAGAGGGCCGCGAGACCACAGCGCATGCCGATCAGGCCAAGGAAGGTGGCTACCAGCGGGAACCGGGTGTCGCCGGCGCCGCGCAGGGAGCCGCCAATGGCGAACTCCACCGCCAGCAGCGGCATCATGGCCGCCAGGATATAGGTGAACTGCACCGTGTAGCGGACCGTCAGCGGCTCATCGCCAATGAAGAACAGCGCCAGATCCTGCGCGAAGTAGGCCACCAGCAGCCCGAGGGCGCCCATGGACAGGATCGCCATGCCGCCCGCTCGCCAACCGCTGCGGGCCGCGCCCTCCGGATCGCCAGCACCCAGGTACTGGCCCACCAGCGTGGCGCCGGCAATAGAGAAGCCGAAGCCCACGGTCATACAGACCATCAGCATGTTCACGCCGATGTTGTAGGCGGCGAAGGCTTCGGTGCCGTAGAAGTTGCCAATGAGCATCAGGAAGGCGAAGAACCCGATCTGGAACACGATCTGCTCGATCGCCGCCGGGTAGCCGATATCCATCAATCGCCGCAGGCGGACCCGGCGCCACCAGCCGCCGCGCACGTGCTTCACGCGAAAGCGCTGGGTAACCCACAGAAAGATCAGCACGAAGGCGCCGACAGTGAAGGCGATGCCCGCCGCCACCGCGACCCCGGAAACGCCAAGCTGCGGCATGCCAAAGTTGCCGAAGACCAGGGTGTACAGGAGCGGCACGTTCAGCACGTTGACCCCGATACTGATCCACAGGGGGGTCCAGGCATCGCCCGAGGCCCGGAGCGCCGCCGCCAGGATGAAGTTGACCGCAAAGGCCAGGTTGAAGAAAGACAGCCAGCGAATGTTGTCGGCAGCCAGCTCCAGCGTCACCGGGTCCAGCCCAAACAGCGACGCGACCGGGTAGGCAAAGAGCGCGCCGAGCACCGTCATCAACAGCGAGAACACGCCGGCCAGCACCAGCGAGGCCATCGTCACCCGGCTTGCCTCCTGGTAGTCGCCGGCGCCCCAGGCCCGCGCCACGAGGGCCGTGGTGCCGGCGCTGACGGCCATCAGGATCGCCTGCATGGCAAAAAACACCCGCTGCCCGGCGCCAATGGCAGCCAGCGACTGCGCGCCCAGTTCGCCGACAAACTTGGTCTGGACCATGCCCACGATGGTGTAGCTCAGATTGCCCAGAATTGACGGAAATGCCAGCTGCCAGACGCTGGGCGTACCGCCCCCGTCGGGGCCGGCGTTAGTCACCGCCCTGGGAATGCTGTCTTCGTCGGTTGTTGGCGTTTTGGTACTGGCGTCGGTCACTGGGGGGCTGCTTGGGCAATGAATGGGCGGCAACGTTGTTCCCGGCCGCAAACGGCCGCTAGACTGCGGCGTGAACATCTGTTCATGCGCAGCGAGCAGCTTGAGAGCGGGGAGACCTGCCGGGAACGGGCGCCGCGGCAATCGCGCATTTTAGCAGATCGGGGATTCGTATAGACAGTGTAGGAGAAGCACGCGATGGCTCTAGGCAAACTGGGGGTTTGGTACTTTTTTGATGGCTTGCCGGCCCAGGAGGCCGCTGCCGCGGCCCAGCGGATCGAGCAGCTCGGCTACTCGGCGCTCTGGATTCCGGAAACCGTGGGCCGCAACCCGCTGGTCCACGCCAGCTGGCTGCTGGCCAACACCAGCACCCTGACCCTGGCGACGGGCATCGCCAACATCTACCACCGGGAGCCGGGCGTGACCCTGGCCGGGCAGAACACCCTGGCCGAGCAGTCCGGCAACCGCTTCCTGCTCGGCATGGGGGTCTCCCACAAGCCGCTCGTCGAGGGCGTCCGCGGCCTCGACTACGGCCCGCCGGTCAAGACCATGCGAACCTACCTGGAGGCGATGAAAACCGCCCCCTATCAGGGCGTGCCGCCCTCGGAGCCGCCCAAGACCGTGATTGCCGCTCTGGGCCCGAAGATGCTGGAGCTGGCAGCCAGCCACTGCGCCGGTGCCCACCCGTACTTCACCTCCCCGGAACACACCGCCATGGCGCGCAAGATCATGGGCCCCGAGCCCATGCTGTGCGTCGAGCAAAAAGTGATCCTGGAGAGCGACCCGGACAAGGCCAGAACCCTCGCCCGGCCCGTTGCCAGCATCTACTCGGGCCTGCCGAACTACCGCAACAACTGGCTGCGCATGGGCCTGGAGGACAAGGACTTCGAAAACGGCGGCAGCGATCGCTTTATCGATACCACCTTTGCCTGGGGCACCGTCGAGGCAATCAAGGACCGGATCCAGCAGCACTTTGATGCCGGGGCGACCCACGTCTGCATTCAGCCCGTCAATCCGAACGGGCAGTTTGGCGATCTGCACTGGGGCGCGCTGGAAGCCCTGGCAGACGCGGCATGAGCGAGTTCAAGGATCAGGTCGTCATCGTGACCGGGGCCGCCGGCGCCCTGGGCAAGGCCGTGGCCAGCCATTTTCTGGCTGGCGGCGCGAAGATCGCGCAGCTGGACGTGGTGGCCATCGACAACGGCCACTACGCGGACACCTGCGACCTGACCGATCACCAGGCCTGCAAAGATGCAGTGACTGCGGTGCTCGGGCGCTTCGGGCGTATCGATATCCTGGCGAACATCGCTGGCGGCTTCGCCATGGGCGAGACCGTGCACGAGACCTCGCAGGACACCTGGAACTTCATGATGGGGCTGAACGCCGAGTCGGTGCTGAACATGGCCCGGGCGGTCATGCCTCTCATGATTAACCAGGGCCGGGGCAAGGTCGTCAACGTCGGTGCGCGCGCTGGCCTCCGCGGCGCGCCGAACATGGCCGCCTACAGCGCGTCCAAGAGCGTCGTTATCCGGCTCACGGAATCCCTGGCCGAAGAGGTCAAGGCCCATGGCGTGAACGTCAACTGCGTCATGCCGAGCATCATCGACACCGCCCGCAACCGGCAGGACATGCCGGACGCGAACTTTGACGAATGGGTCACCCCGGACGCGCTCGCCCGGGTCATCGGGTTCCTGGCCAGCGGCGCCGCGGACCCGATTCACGGCGCCGCGGTGCCGGTCGAGGGCTTGAGCTAGAGCGTCGCCCGCAGCGCGTTTACGGCCAGGACCAGCAGGCACAGGGTCGACGCCAGGAACAGCGCAAAGCGCACGTTGACCTTGTTCACGAGCGCCTGCCACAGGCTGTGCGCGATCCGCAGCCCCACGTAGGCCCAGGCCAGGCCCACATTCAGCTCGGTGTGCGCGCCCTGCACCGCCAGAATCAGCACCGTGGCGTAGAACAGCGTGGGCTGCTCATGCAGGTGCGTGTGGTTGTGGGACTTCCAGGTCACCGCCGGCGGCAGCTGCGGCTCGATGTCGCTGGCGCGGCCGCCGGTGTTCTTGGCGATGTCCACGCCAATGCGCTGGGCTGCGGGCACCCGAACCCCGGCCATCCAGAACAGCATCACCAGGGTCCACAGCACCAGCACCGTGGCCGGCAACAGAATCGATCCCGCCATTTTGTCACTCCTGCAATCTAAGCCTGCAGCGAAACAGGATCTGGCCCGGCAGACAACCTGTGGGCACAGCTGGGGTAAACTGGCCCCTGAACAGGAGGAACTGCCTTGACCAATCTCGATACCTTTCGCCAGGAAACCCGCGACTGGCTCGAAGCCAACTGTCCGCCCAGCATGCGGACTCCGACGCCGGAAGACGAGGTGATCTGGGGCGGTCGCACCCAGGAATTCAAGAACCCGGAGTCCAAGATCTGGCTCGACCGCATGGTCGAAAAGGGCTGGACCGTGCCGAGCTGGCCCACGGAGTACGGCGGCGGCGGGCTGAGCGCTGACCAGAACAAGATCCTGCAGCAGGAAATGGGGCGCATCAACGCCCGCCTGCCGGTGCAGAGCTTTGGCATCTGGATGCTGGGCCCGGCGCTGCTGGAATTCGCCAGCCACGAGCAAAAGCTCGAGTACCTGCCGCCGATTTGCCGGGGGGAGATTCGCTGGTGCCAGGGCTACTCAGAGCCCAACTACGGCAGCGACCTGGCTGGCCTGCAGACCAAGGCCGAAGACAAGGGCGACTACTTCCAGGTCAACGGCGCAAAGATCTGGACCTCCTACGCCGACCAGGCAGACTGGATCTTTTGCCTGGTGCGCACGGAGCCCGATGCCCCGAAGCACGAAGGCATCAGCTTCCTGCTGTTCGACATGGCGTCCGAGGGCGTCACCACGTCCCCCATCGAACTCATCAGCGGCTCGTCGCCGTTCTGCCAGACCTTCTTTGACAACGTCAAAGTGCCGAAGACGAATCTCGTCGGCGAGCGCGGCAAGGGCTGGACCATCGCCAAGCGGCTGCTGCAGCATGAGCGCCAGATGATCTCGGGCATCGGCGGCAACAGTGCCATCGGCTCTGCCGGCCGCAAGCTGGAAGATCTGGCCAAGCACTACGTGGGCGAAGAGAACGGCCGCATTGCCGACCCGGTGGCCCGCAACCGTGTCATCGAGCATCGCCAGAACGACAAGGCTTTCCAACTGACCATGGCCCGCGCTGCCGAAGAAGCGAAAGCCGGCCAGAACAGCGGTCACCTGGCGTCCATGTTCAAGCTCTACGGCACGGAACAGAACAAGGACAAGTACGAGCTGATGCTCAGCCTGATGGGCACTCGCGCCCTGGGCTGGGACGGCGAGCCCTTTGAGCCCCGGGAGCTGTCGACCACGCGACAGTGGCTGCGCTCCAAGGCCAACTCGATCGAGGGCGGCACCAGCGAAGTGCAGCTCAACGTCATCGCCAAACGCGTGCTCGGCCTGCCGGACTAGCAGCGTGCTTTGCGGTTAGAGGGACCAACGGGAGGAACCCATGGAAATTATTGTCTTGCTCGTCATCGTTGTCGCGATCGCCTTCTGGATCGTCAGCATCTACAACAATCTGGTGACCTACAAAAACCGCTACGAGAACGCCTTTGCGCAGATCGAAGTGCAGCTCAAGCGACGCTACGACCTGATCCCCAACCTGATCGAGGTCGCCAAGGGCTACCTGTCGCACGAGCGGGAAACCCTCGAAGCCGTCGTGAACGCCCGCAATCAGGCCGTGGCCGGGCTCGAAGCGGCTGCGGCGAACCCTGGCGACCCGGACGCCCTGAAGTCCCTGGAGTCTGCCGAGGGCACCCTGCGCAGCGCGCTGGGGCGCTTAAACGTCGTGGTCGAGGACTACCCGGACCTGAAGGCCAACGAGAACATGATGCAGCTGTCCGAAGAGCTGACCAGCACGGAAAACCGTGTGGCCTTCGCCCGGCAGTCGTATAACGACCAGGTTATGGAATTCAACACCTATCGGCAGACCTTCCCGCCAAACGTGTTTGCGCCCATGTTTGGCTTCAGCCAGGACGCTACGCTGCTGGAATTTGAAGACAGCGCCGAGATCCAGGCCGCGCCCAAGGTCGACTTCTAGCCCGGCTCGACAGCGCTTTCGTGGACTTTTTCAAGGCGCAGGATCAGGCACGCAAAAAGACCGGCCGCCTGGTGCTGCTGTTCGGGGCCGCGGTCGTCACCCTGGTGCTGTTGACCAACGCGCTGGTGGCGGTCGTCGTGATGCTGACGACCCAGACCTCGGTCACCCTGTATGAGGGCATCGGCAGCACCCTGGCGACCATCCCGATCCACGTTTGGCTGAGCGTCACGGTCGGCGTTGTCGCCACCATCGCCATCGCCTGCGGCTTTAAGTACCTGCGGCTGCGAGATGGCGGCAAAGCCATCGCCGAGGCCCTCGGCGGCAGCCCGATCCCGGGCACCACCGGCGACCGCAAGCAGCGCCGGCTGCTGAACGTGGTGGAAGAGATGGCCATTGCCTCGGGCCTGCCGGTCCCGCCCGTCTACCTGATTCCGGAACAGAGCATCAACGCCTTCGCCGCCGGCTTCGGGCCGGACGATGCCGTGCTCGGCTTTAACCAGGGCACCCTCGACCAGCTCAACCGCGAAGAGCTGCAGGGCGTGGTCGCCCACGAGTTCAGCCACCTGCTGAACGGCGACACCCGCATCAACCTGCGTCTGATCGCGTTGCTGCACGGCATCCTGTTCCTGGGGCTGGTGGGGCGCATCCTGCTCCGGGGCAGCAGCCGCCGGGGCGGCGGGCGCAGCAGCGGCAGCAGCAACGGCGGCGGCGCGATTCTGGCCCTGGGCGGCGGCCTGATGCTGATCGGCTACGGCGGCACTTTCTTCGGCAACCTGATCAAGGCTGCGGTCAGCCGCCAGCGGGAGTACCTCGCAGACAGCTCCGCGGTGCAGTTCACCCGGAACCCGCCAGGCATTGCCAACGCGCTCAAAAAGATCGGCGGCTTGCCTGCGGGCGCCCTCATGACCCACCCGCAAGCGGCGGAAGCCAGCCATATGCTGTTCGGCCAGGGGGTCACGCACTTCCTGGGCAGCATCATGGCGACCCACCCGCCGTTACCGGACCGGATTCGCGCGCTGGAGCCGGGCTGGGACGGCGCGTTCACCGCGCCGGGCACGGACCGCACGCGAAGCGAACCGCCCGAGCCGCGGCGCGCCGATGGCTATCGCAACCTCGCCGATCCTGCGTCATCTGCGGGAGCAGCCGACGACGCACTGGAGATCGTGTCCAGCATGGCCGCCGCGGCCGATGCAGAGTTCGATGTGGTAGAGCGCGCGGTCGCCGCCACGCCGGAACTCATCGGCAACCCGGACGACGATGCCCAGCTCGCTGCCCAGGCCGTGCTGGCCACCACCGCAACGGCTCTGCGGCAGGCAGCTCGGGATCCCGTCGACGCGCGGGCGATGGTGTTCGCCATGTTGCTCGCCAGCGACCCGGGCGTCCGGGAAACCCAGCGCGCGCTCGTCGAGCAGGCCTTCAGCCCCGCCCTGGCCCGGCGCACTGCCCGGATTGAACGGCTGCTGCGCGACGAAGATCACCTGCACCGCCTGTCCCTTGCCCAGGCCGCGGTGCCGGCGCTCAAGGAAGGCTCGCGCCAGCAGTTCCTGACGCTGATGGAAACCGCCATCAGCCTGATCAAGGCAGATAGCCGCGTCGAGCTGTTCGAATGGGTGCTGTACCGCGTGCTGATCAAGGAGCTGCGCCCGCATTTCGAGTCGCCGCGCCGACCGCGAGCCCGCTACGATCGGGTGGAGCAGGTTCGAAAGCCGTGCATCGAACTGCTCTCGGCGCTCGCCAGCGTCGGCAACCGAATGCCTGGCGCCCAGAAGCTCGCCTTCAATGCTGGCATGGCGCTGTTGCCGTTCAGCGGCGCCATGGTGATCAGCCCGGACCCGGGCTACAGCCGGCTGAGCGAGGCCATCGGTCAGCTCCGCAGCCTGTCGCCGCTGGCGAAACCCAAACTGCTCAAAGCCTGCGCAACAGTCGCCCTGTCTGACGAGCTGGTCACCGTCGACGAGGGCGCGCTGCTGCAAGGCGTATCGACGCTGCTCGACTGCCCGCTCCCGCCCGCCATCTATCGCGCCCTCAACGTGCGGGCGGCGGATGATCTAAACTCCGCCTGAACGCTCTGCCTGCTGAGCAAACCCTGGGCTTCAGGCCCGCCAGGATATCGATAGAGGATGGTTGCGAACTCCGCTGCGAGCCCCGCAAATGTGGCCCAGAGCTATGCCGCGCTCGACCTTGGGTCTAACAGCTTTCACCTGATCGTCGCGCAGTACAGCGGCGAGCGCCTGCAGGTCGTCGACAAGCTGAAGGAGATGGTCCGCCTCGCGGCTGGCCTCGACAGCAAAGGCAAGCTGAGCGACGAGGTCATGACCCGCGCGCTCAAGTGCCTGGAGCGCTTTGGCCAGCGCCTGCGCCATCTGGCCCCGGGCAACGTCCGGGTCGTGGGCACGAACACCCTGCGCCGCGCCAAGAACAGCGAGGCCTTTATCGAGCGGGCCGAAGCGGCCCTCGGCCACAAGATCGAGATCATCGCCGGGGCCGAAGAGGCGCGGCTGATCTATGTGGGCGTGGCCAACGATCTGGACGACGGCACGGAGCGCCGGCTGGTCGTCGACATCGGCGGCGGCAGCACGGAGCTGATCATCGGTCGGCGCTTTGAGGCTGAGCAGGTGGAGAGCCTGCATATGGGTTGCGTCAGCTCGTCGGCAGCGCACTTTGGCGACGGCGCCCTGACCCGCCGGCATTTCGATCACGCCATCGAGCGGGCTCAGCAAGAACTCGAACCCATTGAGCAGAGCTACCAGGACGCCGATTGGGAATCGGCGATTGGCGCGTCAGGCACGATTCTCGCCGCCCGGCAGGTCGCGACAGCCCTGGCCGATCGGAACGTGCAACCGGCCGACGCGATCCACTTGAGCGACCTCGAAACCATCGTCGAGCAGATGATCGAGGCGGGCAGCATCGACAACCTGAAACTCAGCGGCCTGTCTTCCGAGCGCGTGCCGGTGTTTCCGGGCGGCGTGGCGATCCTGCTGGCGATCATGCGCTCCCTGCAGGTGCAGTACTTCAACACATCCCAGGGCGCCCTGCGGGAGGGATTGCTGCACGACCTGCTGGGCCGCGCCCAGAATCAGGACATCCGGGATCGCACCGTGTCAGACCTCGCGCGTCGCTATCATGTGGACGAGGCTCACGCGCGCGCGGTGCGGGAGCAAGCCATTGCGCTGCACGCCCAGGTTGCCGGCAGCTGGTCGCTGACCGATAGCGAGCACCAGCGAATTCTGGCCTGGGCGGCACAGCTGCACGAGGTGGGGATGGACATTGCCCACAGCCAGTATCACAAGCACGGCGGTTACCTGCTGCAGCACATGGAGATGCCGGGCTTTTCCAACCAGGACCAGCGTTCCGTGGCCGTGCTGGTGCGCGCGCATCGGCGCAAGCTGCCCCGGGACGAGTTTCGCGATCTGGGCGACAGCGCCGCGACCTTAAGTCGCCTGGCCATCATCCTGCGCCTGGCCGTGGTCCTGCACCGCGCCCGGGCGGGCACCTCTCTGCCCCATGTCGCGCTCAAGGCCGACGACGACAAGCTGACATTGACGCTGCCGTCGGACTGGCTGCAGAACCACCCCCTGACCCGGCTGGACCTGAAGCAGGAACAGAGCTACCTGCAGGCCTTCAACGTGGCGCTCAACCTGAAGGAAGGCTAGCAGCACGCATAGCCCGCCCTGGCGTGCTGCTAACTGAAGCTGCCGTCATCGGCGAGCGCCGCCAGCAGGCGCTCCTGGGCAACGCGCCGGCGCTGCTTGCCGGGCGTCAAGCGCCGATAGCTGCCATCGCTTTGCAAGGTCCAGGCCTGAGCGTTGTCCTGCAGGTAGAAATCGAACTCTTCCATCACGCGGATACGCAGCGCCGGGTCCTGCAAGGGAAAACAGGTCTCGACGCGGTTAAAGAAGTTGCGCCCCATCCAGTCCGCGCTCGACAGGTAGACCTTCGTATCGCCGCCGTTGGCAAAGGCGAACACTCGCGTGTGCTCGAGAAAGCGCCCGACCACGGAGCGCACACGAATCGTGTCGCTGATGCCCTTGATGCCCGGCCGCAGGGCGCAGATACCGCGCACCACCAGGTCCACCCGGACGCCCGCCTGCGAGGCGCGGTACAGGGCCTGAATAATCAGCGGCTCGACCAGCGAGTTCATCTTCGCCTTGATCCAGGCAGGCTTGCCGGCGCCGTGCCCGGCGATCTCGGCATCGATGTGTTCGATCATCGACTTGTGCAGCGTGAAGGGCGACTGCAGCATGCGTCGGAGCCGCTTGGCCCGCCCCATGGTGGTGAGCTGTTGAAAGACTTCCTGCACGTCTTCGCCCAGGCTCGGCTCGCAGCTGAACAGCCCGTAGTCGGTGTACAGCCGGGCGGTGCGGGCGTGGTAATTGCCGGTGCCCAGATGCACGTAGCGCCGCAGGCTCCGGCCCTCCCGGCGCACCACCATGCACATCTTGGCGTGGGTCTTGTGCCCGACGATGCCGTAAACAACCTGCGCTCCGGCGCCCTGAAGGTGGTTTGCAAGCTCGATGTTGGCCTCTTCGTCGAAGCGCGCCCGCAGCTCGATCACCACCAGCACTTCCTTGCCGTTCTGCGCCGCGCCGACGAGGGCCTCGACCACGGCCGAGTCGGTGCCCGTGCGATACAGCGTCTGGCGGATCGACAGCACGCTCTCATCGGCGGCGGCCTGGCGCAGAAAATCGATAAACGGCGCAAAAGTCTGAAAGGGATGGTGCAACAGCACATCGCCGGTGCGGATCGCCTCGAAAATTTCCGCCTTGGCGCGAAGGGACTCTGGAATGCCGGGAGAGAACGTCGGGTACTTCAGATCCGGGCGCTCGACCAGGTCCGGGATTGCTGACAGCCGGCTCAGATTGACCGGGCCGTCACAGCTGTACACGTCCTCCGGCCCCAGGCGAAACTGGGCCCGCAGAAAGGCCAGCAGGTCGTCAGGACAGTTCGCGCCGACCTCCAGCCGCACGGCATCGCCGTAGTGCCGGGACGACAGCTCGCCTTCCAGCGCGCGCAGCAGATCGTCCACCTCTTCTTCGTCCACGTACAGGTCACTGTTGCGAGTGACGCGAAACTGGTAGCAACCGGTCACGGTCATGCCCCGGAACAGCTCGCCGATGTGGGCCGAAATGATGCGGGTGAGCAGCACAAAATCATGGGGACCCTGAGCCACGCTCTCGGGCAGCTGTACCACCCGGGGCAGAGACCGGGGCGCCTGCAGCACCGCCTTGCCGCTCTGACGGCCAAAGGCATCTTCGCCTTCCAGGGTCACAATAAACTGCAGATTCTTGTTGAGCGTTTGCGGAAACGGGTGCGCAGGATCAAGGCCGATGGGGTTCAGGATCGGCGTCAGCTCGCGATTGAAGTAGCGCTTGATCCACTGTTCCTGCCGCTCGTTCCAGTCGGGCTCGCGCAGCAGGCGAATGCCATGCAGATCGAGCGCCGGCAGCAGCTGATTCGTGTAGGTGTCGTAGAGCTCGTCCGCCAGGCTGTGCGCGGTCTCGGAGATCTGTCGCAGCTGCTCCGACGGCGACAGGTTGTCGGGGCCGCGCTGTTGAGAGCCGTAGACTTCCTGCTGTTTGAGCCCAGCCACGCGGATCTCGAAGAACTCGTCGAGCACGGAGCTGGCAATGCACGCGAAGCGCAATCGCTCCAGCAGCGGGACCTCTTCGTCCTGAGCCTGGGCCAGCACGCGCCGGTGAAACTGCAGCAAGGACAGTTCCCGGTTGATGAACAAAGAAGCGTGCGTCAGATCATTCGGGTCGGTCGGTACCATCTTGTCGATCATCGCCGTAACCTAGCACAGTAGCCAGAGCAGATGACGGAATCGTTGCGTTGACGTCCAGTGACTTGCCGCCCGATGATCGGGCCGCCCCCAAACCTCAGGGATCGGCAGACCAACTGTTTGCCCGACCGCAACCGCACCTGGTGGATTTTCAGTTCAACCAGGCCGTGGTCGACGTGTTTCCGGACATGATCCGGCGCAGCGTGCCGGGCTACGAAACCGTGTTGCCGATCAGCGGCATGATTGCCGCTGCGGCTTTGCCGGCCGGCGGCCGGCTCTACGACCTTGGCTGCTCTCAGGGCGCATCGACGGCAGCGGTCCTGGCGCGGCTGGACGACCGCGAGTGCACCATTGTCGGCGTCGACAGCTCTGCGCCGATGCTCGAGTCCGCGCGGTCGCTGATTGCCGATCCGCGCGTGCAGTTTAAGCAGGCAGAGCTGGAGTCCCTGCCCTTCGAGCGCGCCGACGTGGTGCTGCTCAACTACGTGCTGCAGTTTCTGGCCCCAGACGACCGGCTGGATCTGCTCAAACGGATTCGCGCTGCGCTGCGTCCCGACGGCCTGCTGTTGCTGACAGAAAAGATTCACCTGGACGACGCCGAGCGCGATGCCGCCTTCGATGCGCTGCACCTGGATTTCAAACGCGCCAACGGCTACAGCGAGCTGGAGGTCTCGGGCAAGCGCAATGCCCTCGAGCGTGTGATGCGCATTGACCGGGAGGCCATACACCGGGAACGGCTGCGCGCAGCCGGCTTCGCGACAACCGACCTGTGGTTCCGATGCCTGAACTGGGCATCTTTCATCGTCCGTCCCTGACGGCGACCGGTACCGCTCTGGCGGACGCCCTGGCCGCTGGCACGGTACCGGTTCCGCCTGACCTGCAGGCGGTGCTGGTCGATAGCCTGGCGCAGCTCGCAGCCAACCGGCACGGCGACCACCGCCGCTGGGCCGAAGCGGTTGCAGCGCTGCCCAGGGGCGATGCCAGCGCACCGGCCCTGATCCCCGGGCCCACGGTGTCCTTGCCGGGCTCCCTCGACCCGGCAGCGCAAGCCGCCGCCGCGGAGCTGCTGGACGCGCTGCACCCCTGGCGCAAAGGCCCCTTCCGCTATGCCGGCGTCGAGATCGACACGGAATGGCGCTCGGACTGGAAATGGGCGCGGATCGACGCCGAGCTGCGACAGCTGATGGGCGAACAGGCCGCACCCAGAGTCCTGGATGTGGGCTGCGGCAACGGCTACTTCGGCTGGCGCCTGCTCGACGCCGGCGCGCACTGCGTGGTCGGGATCGATCCGACGCTGCTGTTCTGCATGCAACACCTGGCCATCAATCGCCGGGCCGCGAGCGATCGAAACTGGGTGCTGCCGCTCCGGCTGGAGGATTTGCCGAGCGGCGCCGCCGGCTGCTTCGACGGCGTGCTCAGCATGGGCGTGCTCTACCATCGTCGCGATGCCGCGGCTCACCTCGCCGAGCTTCGGGCACAGCTGGCACCGGGCGGCTGGCTGCTGCTGGAAACCCTGGTGGTCGCCGGGGCGACCATCTTCCCGGCGGCCAACAAGGGGCGCTATGCACGCATGCGCAATGTCTGGTGCGTTCCGAACGAGCACACCGTCGAAGAGTGGCTTCAGGAGGCGGGATTCTCAAACATTCGCTGCGCTCATGTCGGCGATACCAGCACCGATGAGCAGCGCTCAACCCCCTGGATGCGTTTCGAATCCCTGCGGGAAGCGCTCGACGCGAGCGACCCGGGCAGAACGATCGAGGGTTGGCCCAGACCGCGACGCGCGGTCTATCTTGCCCGGCGGCGCTAGCGGACCGGGTGCACCGCGGCGACCCGGCGCGATGCCTGCGCCTGCGCCTGCTCGTTGCTGATGCGTTCGTAAATCTCTTCACGATGCACCGGTACATCGCGCGGCGCTTCGATTCCGATACGGGCCTGATTGCCGTTGATCGTGAGCAGCGTGACTTTGATATCGTGTCCGATGGCGATGGTCTCGCCCAGCTTTCGGGTCAATATGAGCACTTCGATTCACTTCTTCTGGCTGACGGCACGAGGCATCGCCTTGCTACAAGACGCAGCCGTTCGCCTTTGATCGATGCGGCCCGACGTGTTGCCAGACAAGCACCCCCTTGCTCCCGGGACGAGTTTAGTTCAGTTGACATAAACCTGTCACTCGATGAAATCGCTAGAAAACCATGCCACAAACAGACAGTTGTCGCCTATAAAGAACAGGCGCGCGACAGCTATTCTGATCCGGTCACTTCCCGGCTTTCGCAGGCCCCCGACAACCGGCACGAAGCCGTTACCATAGGCACCGGAGGAGGCCTTTCGATGTTCAATCTCATTTCTCTGTCGTTCCGGTTCCGGGGCAAGCAGAATCGGTTGCTCGACCTCTATGCCGCCTTTCAGGACGCCGCCGCGCCCGCCATGCATCCAACGCAGCTTGCCCGGGCCACCGGGATCTCCCTGGCCGAAGTCAGCCGGCGCCTGGACGCAACACCGGAACTGTTCGTCAAGCTGCCCCGCCGGCCCGACGGCATCACCCGCTACCGGTTAACCAGCGCGACAGCTGCGCGCAGCGAGGAAGAAGTCGTCGCGCTGATCCATTCCGGTGCGCGCCGGGAGAACTGGGTAGTCTACGCCCTGGGCACGATGATGCTGCTGATGTTCGTCGTGATCGTGGTGATGATCGGGCCCGCCCTGTGAGCGCGGCCAGCGACATCAACGCCAGTGATCTGCTGGCCACCGACCCGGAACAGGCGCTGCTACCGGAGGCCACACGTGTACTGTGCGCCCAGGCCGCGACGCTCGCCCGGGAGACGCTGCCTGCCTTGACGCAGACCGAGCCGCAGGCCCGTCGCCAGGCTGCGATCGCTGCGTCCCGGGCGGCCGGGCTCTACACCCTTACGCAGCCGGTCGCCTACGGCGGCGCCGAAGCAGACCAGCTGACCCTGTGCGCCGTCCGCGACACTCTGGCTGCGCTCCGGGCCCCCATGGCCGGCAGTCTGCTTGGCCCTGGCCCGGGCGTACTCGCTGGCGCGACCGGCATCCTGGCAGAGCGCTATCTGGCCCCCCTGCTCCGCGGCGAGAAAACCGCCGGTTTCGGCATCACGGAACCTGACGAAGCGCCCCGGTACACCTGCGCCGTCTCCGATGGCGATTCGCTGCGCATCACCGGGCAGAAGTCCTACGTGACCGGCGGCGCCACCGTCGACTTCATCAACACGCTGGTGCGAATCGACGGCGCGCCGGTCATGGTGCCCATCGATACCGATGCGTCCGGCGTCGTTCGGGACCAGGTGTTCGACACTTTGGACGGCAGCAGTCACGCCGCCTTTCGCTTCGAAGACGTCAAAGTCCCGGCAGCGCTCATGATCGGCGCGCCCGGCGAAGGCCTGCCAAAAGCGCTTGGGCAAATTGGCGATACGCGCCTTGCCATCGCGGCGTCCTGCGTCGGCCACATGCGCTGGACCTACCGCTACCTGACCGAACACCTCGCCGGCACAACCCGCGACGGGAGCCGGCGCGGTGACGCTCCGGCGCTCCGGCTACGCCTCGGGCAGCTGTACACCCTGGCCTACGGGGCGCGCAGCATGCTCTACCGGACCGCCCGGCAGGCCGCGCAGGGCACACCGGTCATCAACGAGGCCATGGCCTGCAAAATTGCAGCGACCGAGGGCCTGACGCAGATGGTCGACACGGCGATTCAGATCGTTGGCGGCAAAGCGGTAGTGGCTGACCATCCGCTGGCGCAACTCTACCGGGAAGTGCGCAGCCTGCGCCTGGCAGAAGGCGCCACGGACGTGCTCTACCAGAACATTGCCCGCGGGCGTCTGGATCTGGGCAAAGGCGAGATCTAGCGCGTTAACCCAACGCTAGCCGGCGCCGTCCGGCTCCCCGCGCTGACCGTACTGCTCGCGGTTCAGCGCCTTCTGCCGCGGGCTTTTCTTGATCAGGACGTAGACCGCGCCGGTGCCCCCCTGTCGCTGCAGGGCGCTGGAGAACGCGAGCACCTCGGGCATCGCTTCCAGCCAGTGCGCCAGAAAGCTCTTCAGCCGTCCTGGGGTCACGCTGCGTTCGCCCCGGCCGTGGGCGATGAGCGCGGCGCGCTGCCCGCGGGCGCGGGCGCGCTGCACAAAGTCGTACACCGCAACGCGCGCCTCCTTGACGGTTTTGCCGTGCAGGTCGAGCTCCGCATCGATGGCGTACTGGCCTGCCGTGAGCTTGGAAAACACCGCCAGCTGCACGCCGTCCTGGCGCCATGCCAGCTTCGCGTGCGGATCCACCGGCGGCACTTCTGCCAGGGTCAGGGGATTGAGATCCTCGGGCTTGTTCAGGCCGAGCGCTGCAGCCCGACGCTCCTGCGCGGCGAGCGCCTGCCGCTCCCGTTCGCGCTCGGCGACACTGAGCGTGACACGCCCGGCACTGCGCAGCGGCTCGACATCGGCCATGGCTTCGGCAAAGGCGCTGGCATCGTCCTCACCGGATTTACCTTTGTTCACGGCATCGCGACCGGCGGCACCGGCACGCTCTCGAAAGCCGAGGAGCGCGTGCCGGGAATCGGCCGATTGCTCTGCCGATGGTAGGTAAAGACGCAGGAAAGCTTGGTGCTGGTCGAGCGGTTACAGCCTGCCGCATGAAAGGCCCGACAGTGAAAAAACAACACATCGCCGGGCGCCAGGTCGACGGTTTGCGCCCGCTCAATGAGGGCGCTGTTGTCCGGCAGCTCTGGCCGCAAAAACAGGTCCCGATCCAGCCGCCCGCGATCGATGTCCATGGAGTGGCTGCCCGGGATGATTGCCAGCGCTCCGTTGCGCGCGTTTTCTTCCCCCAGCGCGACCCACACCGAGATCAGCTCCGGCACGTCGAAGGACCAGTAGCGAATGTCCTGGTGCCAGTGTGTCTCGCTGGAGTATCCGGGCGCCTTGGTCATGACACAGTTGTGATGACACTGGGACATCATCCAGTCGTGCTGACGGGTCAGCAGGCTCAGGTGACCGCTGATGGCCGGCCCGGTGGCCAGGGCCCGATAGAGTGGGTGCCGGCCGTAGGCGTAGAGCAGTCGCCGCGGCGTGTTGCCTCCGGCTGCCCCGCGACTGTGCGGCGCGCCCGGATAGCCCACGTCCGCTTCGTATTCGACCGGCGCCGTCAACGGCGACAGAGCCGCTTCGACCTCCGACCGCAGCTGCCGGCAGTTTTCGGGTTCAATGAGGCCGCGGACGACCAGGTAGCCGTCCCGCTCAAAGGTTTTCTGCATGGGGCTGGCGACAGCAGACATGCCCCCAGCATACTCGGGGCCTGTGAAAGGAGGAACCGTATGCGGGCGGTACTGATGGAACGCGGCCGGCTCTGGGTGGACGACATCCCGCCGCCGGAACCTCGCACCGGAGAAGTGCTCGTGCGCAGCATCGCCTGCGGCATCTGCGGGTCCGATCTGCATGCAGCCGCGCACACGACCCAGTTTGTCGAGACCAGCCGGGCTGCCGGCGGCGCTTTCAAGCTGGACACCTTCGCGCCAGTGGTGCTCGGGCACGAATTCGTTGCCGAGGTACTGGATCACGGCCCGGGCTGCGCAGGCACCCACCCGCCCGGCACCCTGGTCTGCGCGCTGCCGATGCTGCTGCGGGAACCGCTGACCGCCGTGGGCTACTCCCCCGAAGCCCCCGGCGGCTTCGCCGAGCAGATGTTGCTGACGGAACAGCTGTTGCTGCCGGTGCCCAACGGTCTCGCGGCCCGGCACGCAGCGCTGACGGAGCCGATGGCCGTGGGGCTGCACGCCGTGCGCAAGGCCCGGCTCGAGAAAGAGGACGCCGCCATCGTCGTCGGCTGCGGTCCGGTCGGGCTTGCAGTGATCACTGCGCTCAAGGCCGAAGGCTTTGGCCCGGTCATCGCCAGCGATTTCTCTCCCCGCCGTCGGGCTCTGGCAGAACAGCAGGGCGCAGACCGGGTCATTGACGCGGCGCACAGCGACCCTTTGGAAGCGCCTGAGCGCAAAGCCCGTTCCGGCTGTGTGATCTTTGAGTGTGTCGGCGTGCCCGGCATGCTCGACCACCTGTTCCTGCAAGCGCCCCAGGACGCGCGCATCGTGGTCGTTGGCGTTTGCCTGGAGCCGGACCAGCTCCGCCCGCTGATCGCGATCAACAAAGAGCTCAACGTTCAGTTCGTGCTGGGATACAGTCCGGCCGAGTTCGCCGAAACCCTGTCAGGCATCGCCGAAGGGCGCTTCGACATCGCGCCGCTCGTGACACAAGAGGTTGGGCTGGATCAAGTGGCAGAGACTTTTGCCAGGCTTGCGGCCCCCGAGGCCGCGGGCAAGGTGCTGGTCACAGCGCAGCGCTAAATCGTCACTTCGTGCATCGCCGTGCGATTGACGGTGACCTGCAAGGCCCCGGTGCTGCGCCAGTAGCGGGCCTCGATATAGTGGTGTTCTTCCCACTCGAGCTCAACGTTGGTCCAGACATACTGGGGCTCGACATCGCCAACCGGGCGGTCTTTGCGCAGGATGCCGTCCAGGTAAAGCTCCAGGGTGCCGGCCGGCGTGACCCGCAGCTCGAAGGGCCGGTTGCGATGGGTAAAGGCAAAGCTTCGGTCGGTATCGCTCATGGGCGCCAGTGTAGCGCCGCCGGGCCGGCAGGAGAACGCAATCAGGATCCGAACAGATCGCCCTGAGCGCTGTTCCGGGCGAGCACCGCAGGCGCTGCGTTGTCGGTGCGCTGGCGGAACAGATCCCGGCGCAACGGCGACAACTGCGCCCCGCGCAACCCGTGCCGGCCCAGGGCGCGGTCAAAGCGCGCGGCCAGCAGGCTGGCCATCGGGCCCTCGCCGCGCATGCGCACCCCCCAGCGGGCATCGTAGGCTTTGCCGCCCCGCGCGCCGCGCACAGCCGCCATCACCCGCTCTGCCTTCAGCGGGTACTGTTGCTGCAGCCACTCCTCAAACAGCGGCGCAACCTCGAGCGGCAGCCGCAGCAGGATGTAGTTGAGTTCGCTGGCACCCCGGTCCACGCAGGCATCGACGATCGATTCGAACTCTTCGTCGTTCAAGAACGGAATCACCGGCGCGACCATCGCCCCGACCGGAACGCCGGCGGCCTTGAGCGCCGCAATCATCGCCAGCCGCCGCGCCGGCCCCGCGGTGCGCGGCTCGAGCCGCGCTTTGAGCGCATTGGACAAAGTGGTGACGCTGATCATGACTTTGACCAGCCCCAGCTCTGCCAGCGCCGAGAGCAGATCAAGATCATCCAGCAGCGCCTGTCCCTTGGTGACGATGCTGACCGGGTGCCGATGGTCCAGCAGCGTCTGCAGAATCTGCCGGGTCACCCGCAGCCGGCGCTCCCCGGGCTGGTAGGGGTCTGTGTTGGTGCCCATGGCGATCGGCGCGCACTCGTAGGAAGGCCGGGCAAAGAGTGTTCGCAGATGGGCCTGGACGTCGGTCTTGTAGTAAATAATGCGTTCGAAGTCGGCACCTGGTGACAAATCGAGGTAGGCGTGCGTCGGGCGGGCAAAGCAGTAGATGCAGCCATGCTCGCAGCCCTTGTAGGGATTGATGGAGCGGTCAAAGGGAATGTCCGGCGAGCGGTTGCGCGTGAGCAGGTTCACGGTCCGCTCGGCGCGAAAACTGACCGGATCTGTGCCATCTGCCTGCGCCTGGGCCAGATACTCCGGGTCGAGCTCGCTGTGACGCTGCAGATAGCGCCCATCGGCATTGCTTTGGGCGCCCTGCCCCTTGATCCGCAGCGCCGGCCGGCCGCCCTGCGGTGGTCCCGGCGAAGTCACAGCCACGGCCCCAGTACCGGTGCCGCTGCCGGTTGCTGGCAAAGCTGGCTTCGCGGCACCGATCGCCAGTGGGCAGACTGAGGTTCCATGGCGTAACTCTAAGCGGGCCGATCAGAATAACTGTACATATATACAGTATCAAGGCGACAATCAGGACTTTAGACTCTCCGCCGACAGCGCAAAGCGAATGTCGGCAGCAGACCGGCCCAGCGTGCGCGCCAACCCGTCAGGCACTGTTTCGGGGCAGGGGTGCCGGCGATCCATCTGCTCGTGTGACCGGGCTGCCGGGGGCCATCAGGTCCCTGCGGTCCGCCCCGCAGCAACCGCACCGACACTGCAGCCATTGTCAGGGAGACCCTCACATGCGCATCGAAGCGCGGTCCATTGTTCTCGTTATCGGGCTCAGCGCTGCTGGCTGCCAGGCGGTGCCAGACCTGCAGCGGGAGCGGGCGCTGGACGCGCTGCGCCAGGAAGTCGGCGCCCTGCGCACCGAGCTGGAATCTGCCCAGGGCAGCCTCGGCGCGATGTCAGAGCAGCAGTCCAGCCAGCAAGCCAAGGTGGACGGCTCTCTCAAGCGCATCGATCAGCGCCTGCAGCGGCTGCCGGCATCCGTCAGCGCCGCCTGCAAGACGGCCCAGCAACCCGAGCAGACGGCCTGCCGGGCAGAGACCCAGGTGGTGAGCACCGATGGCCGGATGCTCCTGGGCGAGCTTGAACACGTGTGGCTGCAACCGCCCGGTATTAACGTGACCGCCCGGATCGACTCCGGCGCCGAGTCCAGTTCGGTGAACGCCCAGAACCTGGTGCAGTTCGAGCGCGATGGCGCCGACTGGGTCCGCTTCGAGTGGGAAATCGACGGCAAAACGGTCGCCGTCGAGCGTCCCGTCAAACGCTATGTGCGGGTGGTGCAGCAGGCTGACCCGGAAGGCACTCGGCGCCCGGTGGTGTCCCTGCGGCTGCGCGTGGGCAGCACGGAGGATGACTTCGACTTCTCCCTCGCCGACCGCTCTCACCTGGACCATCAAATGAACCTGGGGCGCAATTTTCTGACCGACCTTGCGGTGGTCGATGTCAGCCGCAAGTTCGTGCAACCCAAGCTCGGGGCCGAATAACGCTGTGCGCAAAATTGGCCCGTTCCTGTTCCTGATCATTCTGCTGTTCATTGGCGGCATCACCACCGCCGTGCTGCGCCACAACGCCCTGGGCATTCCCTTTGCGCCTGGCGACGAGCAGTTCATCTGGCAGCTCGAAGCCCGCATCCAGTTCGAAGCCGATGCCGATGCCAGCCAGGTCAAGCTGACCCTGCCGCCGCAGCAGAACGGCTACGAGATCCTGAGCGAAACCACCGCGTCTTCAGGCTTCGGCTACAGCATCGAAGACGCCGAGCAGCGCCGCGCAGTGTGGAGCAAGCGCGGTGCCAGCGGCGAGCAGTTCCTGTTCTACAAGCTGGAGCTGCGCAGCGATCAGAGCATCGTCACCACCGACATCGAGCCCGGCGCGCCGACGCTGCCGACCTGGATTGAGCCCTTCGAAACCGCGGCCGATCAGGTGATCGACACGCAGCTGCCGCAATCGGCCGATGGCCCGAGCCTTGCGCAGCAGATCATTCGCGCGATGAACACCGAGCCCCTGGACCAGAACCTGGCGCTGTTGCTGGACCAGTACGAACCGGCCGCCCTGCTCGACCAGCTGCTGCGCACCGCCGGCGTGCAGGCGCGGCAGGTGCAGGCACTGGCGCTTGAGGACGCCCGCCGCAGGCAAAGCCTGCAGCGTTTCGTGCAGGTCTGGGACAAAGATCGCTGGCTGTTGCTGGATCCGCTGAGCGGCGAAGTGAGCCGCGACCGGGAGCTCTACCTGTGGCAGACCGAGGCGCCCTCGGTCATGGACGTGACCGGCGGCAGCAACAGCCGGGTCAGCTTCTCGATGATCAGCCAGACCCGGTCGGCGCTCACAGTGGCGCGGGAGAACAGCGATGCGTTCCGGCTCTCGCTGTACAGCTTGCCCATTGCCGAGCAGAGCATGTTCAAGCTCATCATGCTGCTGCCGGTCGGCGCGTTGGTGGTGGTGTTCATGCGCCTCATGGTCGGCATCAAGACCTCCGGCACGTTCATGCCGATCCTGATCGCGCTCGCCTTCCTGCAGACCGAGCTGATCCCCGGCGTCACCAGCCTGCTGCTGGTGGTCGCGATCGGGCTCATGATCCGCTCCTACCTGTCAGACCTGAACCTGTTGCTGGTCGCACGGATCGCCACGCTGGTGATTCTGGTGATCGGCATCATCACCGTGGTCAGCGTGCTGAGCTACGAGCTGGGACTCATTGGCGGGCTGACCATCTCGTTCTTCCCCATGATCATTCTGGCCTGGACCATCGAGCGCATGTCGATCCTGTGGGAAGAAGACGGCCCCCGGGAAGTCCTGGTGCAGGGCGGCGGCAGCCTGCTGGTCTCGATTCTGGCCTACCTGCTCATGGACGTGCGCCTGATCGAGCATCTGGCGTTCAATTTTCCGGAGCTGCACCTGTGCGTGCTGGCGATCGTCATGCTCCTGGGCCGCTACACCGGCTACCGGCTTATGGAGTTCCTGCGCTTTTCTGATTTCAAGCAAGTGCTGAAAGACTGATGAACTGGATTTCGCCATTCACCCTGGCCCGGCACGGCATCCTGGGCATGAACAAGCGAAACTGCGCCTACATCGGCCGCTACAACGACCGTGAACGCTTCCCGCTGGTCGACGACAAACTCAAGACCAAGCTGATCTGCCGCAAGGCCGGGCTGAACGCGCCCAAGCTGCTGCACACGGTACGCAGCCAGCACGAGATCGAGCGGATCGAGAACGAGCTCGCCAGCATGCCGACCTTCGTCATCAAGCCCGCGCACGGCAGCGGCGGCAAAGGCATTCTCGTGATCACAGGCCGGGACGGCGAGGACTTCGTCAAGAGCAGCGGTGCCCGGATCACCCTGGATGCCGTCAAGCGGCACATGACAAACACCCTGAGCGGCCTGCACTCTCTTGGGGGCCGACCGGATGTCGCCATCATCGAGACGCTGGTGGTCGCCAACCCGATCTTTGACAGCTACAGCCACGAGGGCGTGCCGGATATCCGCCTGATCGTGTTCCAGGGCTACCCGATCATGGGCATGTTGCGCCTGGCCACAAAGCGCTCTGACGGCAAGGCCAACCTGCACCAGGGCGCCGTCGGGGTCGGCCTGGATATCGGCACGGGCCGGGGCGTTGGCGCCGTGCAGTTCAACCAGCCGGTCACGCACCACCCGGATACCGGCGCATCGCTGCTGGAACTGCAGGTGCCCAACTGGCACCAGCTGCTGGTCCTGGCCGCGCGCTGCTACGAGGTCACACAGCTCGGCTACCTGGGCTGCGACATCGTGCTCGACATCAACCGCGGCCCGTTGCTGCTCGAGCTGAATGCACGTCCGGGCCTGTCGATTCAGATTGCCAACGGCGCCGGGCTGTTGCCGCGCCTGCGACTGATCGAAGAGCAGGACAATTTCTACATGAGCGTCGAAGATCGCGTGGCGTTCTCTATCGAGCATTTCGCCGTGGGCGACGCGGCCCTGCAGCCGAAGCTGTTCACAGACTCGCCGCAAGCCAACGTCACCGCTGACGCAACCTGACACCGACTCACCGAGGACCCTGCCCATGCTCGTCATCAATGCCAAGATCGTCGCGACCGCCGACACCATCGATGCCATGCGCGAGACCATCGCCACCATGGAAACCGCCAGCCGTGCCGAAGACGGCTGCGAGGACTACACCTTCAGCGTCGAGCTCTCAGACCCCGCGGCCATGCGTATCACCGAGCGCTGGCGCGATGCCGACGCCCTGAAGGCACACTTCCTGACGCCGCACATGGCCGAGTTTCAGGCAGCGATGGCCGCGCACCCGCCGAAGTCCGTCGACGCGGTGTGCTACGAAGCCAGCGAAATCCCGCTGCCCCGCCCCTAGCCGTGTCCGCAGCCGGGCCAGCGAGCGGGCTACGCGTCTGGGGCGCCGGGTCGCCCCGCAGCCTGCGAGTCTACTGGGCTCTGGAAGAGCTCGGGCTGCGCTACGAACACCGGCCCATCGGCCCGCGCACCGGCGAGACCCAGACCGAGCACTTCACCGGCCTGAACCCGAAGCAGAAAATCCCGGTGCTCGAGGACGGCGACCAGGTCTTCACGGAAAGCGCCGCCATCGTCAGTTACCTGGGCATGCGTTACGGCAAGGCCGGTGACGCGCTGCAGCTGGTGCCAACGGATCCGATCGCGCGTGCCCGCTACGACGAATGGGCCAGCTATATCTCCATGGAGCTCGATGCGCACACGCTCTACGTGCTGCGCAAGCATGCGGACCTGACCGCGCTCTACGGCGAGGCACCGGCCGCCGTAACGGCAGCGCGGGAGGGTTTCGAAAAACAGATCGGCTTTGCCCTGAACCGGCTTAAAGCCAACGAGTTCCTGCTCGACCACGGGTTCAGCGGCGCGGACCTGTTGCTTGCAACGGTGCTGGGCTGGGCCATCGCCTACGGCTTCGTGCTGGATCCAGCCCTCGTAAGCTACCGCGATCGCCTGCGAAGTCGCCCGGCCTACGCCCGGGCGACCAGGGCCAATCAGCTGTCCTGAAGGAACCAGCGCACCACCGGGCCCAGCTCCCCGGCCGGGAACGCGTGCGACAGATCTTCGAGCTCGCGATAGGTCACGCTCGCTCCGGCCGCGTCGAGTGCTTTCTGCGCCGTGCGCGCGACGTCGACGTCGAACATCCAGTCTTTGGTGCCGTGCAGCAGGTACACAGGCACGGACTGCACGCGCTCGGCGTCGAGCATATCCAGGATCAGCGGATGGAAGCTGGCGGCCATCGGCGCAATGTGGCTGAAAGGCGCCCCGCTGGCGAGGCCGGCCAGGTAGGAAAAAGTGCCGCCGTCCGACATGCCGGTTAACAGCATCCGGTCCGCGCGCAGCTCGAATCGCTCACGAACAAATTCCAGCATGGCCTGCAGCCGTCCGCTGTCGACTTCCGGCTCGCCGATCGACCAGGTGCTGCCCGCTGCCGTGGGCGCCAGCAGAATTGCACCGCAGCTGCGCGCTGCACGCAGCCAGGACCACAGAAAGCTGCGGCCATGACCGCTGCCGCCGTGCAGGGCAACGATCAGCGGCGCGCTGTCGCCTTCGGCAATAGTCTCGGGCACGTACAGCGAGAAGCCGCCCCGGTCCTTCTCGCCGTTGCCGGCATGCATGACGCCCGTATTGGGCAGCTCCGGCGATTCGCACAGCAGCTGCGCGCGCGCGTCCAGCGCTGCATCGCCGGGTTCGGGCAGACAGTCGCTGTCCAGAAAGAAGCGGCTGACCGGCGGCAACATGCGGGTCAACGGATACAGGGCGTCCTGGGCACGGCTTAGGTATCCGAGGGCCTTGTAGGCTGCCATGACCGGTTGCTGCTTGCCGGCGCTCTGCGAAAAATCGGACAGCGCGCGCTGTGCCAGCCGCGAAGCCTCCATGCCGCAGTCGCGGAACCCCGTGAGGTGCTCTGGCCAGTCGGTCTCGGCAAAGGCGTTGCGCCCTTCGGCCAGGGGTGCCTGAAAAGGACGCAGCGCCTGGGCAATGGCTCGGACATCCTGCGGGTGCAGTCGCCGGCCGGCCGCGCTGAGCGCGTCGAGCGCGCCTAACAGGGGCGGCAGGAGCGCTGTGGTAGCATCGAGAAGTTCGTCAGTTTGATCACTCATGCAACCATACTACCTGCCGATTGGTGACGAAGTCGCCGTGTTTCGGGCGGCCTTCGAAGCCCGCCTGCCCGTCCTCCTCAAGGGTCCGACAGGCTGTGGCAAAACCCGCTTTGTCGAAGCCATGGCCTACGAGCTGTACCCCGATCGGGGCGACAGCGCGCTCACGACGATTGCCTGCCACGAAGACCTGACGGCGACCGACCTGGTGGGCCGCTACCTGCTGCTGGGCGACGAAAGTCGCTGGAGCGACGGGCCTCTGACGCGCGCCGTGCGCGGCGGCGGGCTGTGTTACCTGGACGAGATCGTGGAGGCCCGCAAGGACACCACGGTGTTGATTCACGCGCTGACAGATCACCGCCGGATCCTGCCCATCGAGAAGACGGGCGAGCAGGTCAGCGCCGACGACAGCTTCCTGTTGGTCATCTCCTACAACCCCGGCTACCAGAGCGTGCTCAAGGATCTCAAGCCCAGCACCCGGCAGCGCTTTGTCAGCCTGGAGTTCAACTACCCGCCCCAGGACCAGGAAGCCACCATCATCGCGCACGAGAGCGGGATCGCGGCGCCCCTGGCCGACCGGCTGGCGATCATCGGTGCCAAGGTTCGCAACCTGCGGGAGCACGGCTTCGAAGAGGGCGTCAGCACGCGCCTGCTGATCTACGCCGCGAGCCTTATCAAGGGCGGCATCGAGCCGCGCCGTGCCGCCCAGGCCGCGATCGTGACGGCGATCTCCGACGATGCCACGGTTCAGGAAGCGGTAGCTGACATCGTCGACGCGATTTTCCCCTGAAGCAGCCAGCGCAGTACCTGACTTCGTGAGCGAGCTCAGCAGCACCGAAGCGGCACTCACCCTGTTCGTCGAGGCGATGGCTGGCCGCTACCTGCACATCCGGCCCCTGGCCAGCTACGACGGGCAGGTCCCGCTGTCTGACTTCGCGACGCAGTCTGCTGATGCGATCTACCTGCCAGAAGCGCTGCCCGGTAACCGGCGGGCTGATTACCGGGTGCTGGCCATGCAACAGGTCGCTCAGCGCCTGTACGGCACCTTCGCCTTCGATCTGCCGCGCCTGCTGGCGACCGGGGCCGCCCTCGGCGACACCGCGCCCCCGGAGGATGCGTCCCGCACCGGCAACCTGCAGCAGCTGCGCGCGCGCTATCGCCTGCCGTGGCTCTATCAGACCCTGTTTGAGACCGCAGAGCGCATGCGGCTCGATGCCCGGACGCTCGATCGCTTTCCCGGGTTGCTGCGGCACTACGCCGCCTACTACGCCACCAGCGCGCAGGGCCCGGGCGCTGCGCTCGAAGACACCTTGCCCCAAGGCGTTACGCGAGAAGCTGCGCTGTCCCTGGGCGTCGCGTTGGCCGATACCCTGCAGACGTTCGCCGCGGCCCACCGGCACTGGCTGCGCAGCGGCGAAGCGCCGGCCGGGCCAGGCC
>CAZXIJ010000007.1:118404-120315 GCA_964640725.1 uncultured Pseudomonadales bacterium
GACCCCGACGCCCTGGAGCGACGGCTGGCCATGGAGCGCGCCGCCATGCGACACGCCCTGGGGCAAGACCGTTCCCTGGCCCGCAGCTATCGCTACGACGAGTGGGACGCTTTGGCACAGCGCTACCGCAGCCGCTGGTGCTGTCTGTACGAAGAAGACCTGGTGCCGGACCCGGACACCGACGGCCAGGCCCTCGCGGCCAGGGTTCGGCCCTGGCGCGACGAGATCCGCGCGCGGTTGAGCCAGGTCAAACCTCTGGGATACGTGCGGCAACGCGCCCTGGAGGATGGCGACGAGCTGGATTTCAATGCCGTGCTCGATAGCCGGCTCGAGGCTGCCGCCGGCCTCACGCCCAGCGATCGCGTCTACAGCCGCAAGGACCGTTTGCAGCGGGACCTGTGCTGCGCGTTTCTGATCGACCTGTCAGCCTCCACCGACGACCCGATGCAGCTCGACGGCGACGAGCCCCTGGAAGCCGCCATCAGCGAGCCGACGGAAGCTGCGAACCTGCGCGACCCATTCGATGTGGACTACGACGAGATCCCGCCCCCCGCCGAGCCGAAGCGTCGCATCATCGACGTGCAGCGCGAGGCCATGCTGGCCATGGCGACCGCGCTGGAAAATCTGGGCGACGAGTACGGCATTTACGGGTTTTCCGGCTACGGCCGGGAGTGCGTCGAGTACTACGTGGCAAAGGCCATCGGCGCACCGTTCACGCCGCGCACGCTGCACAGCATTGCCGCTATGAAGCCTCGGCGCAGCACGCGCATGGGCCCGGCGATCCGGCATACAACCAACAAGCTGCTGGCCTCCGGGCACGCGATGAAGCTGATGATCATGCTGAGCGATGGCTTTCCCCAGGACAGCGACTACGGCCCCGTACGAGGCGATCACGACTACGGGGTGCAGGACACGGCAAAAGCCATCGAAGAGGCCGAGGCAGCGGGGATCCGCACGTTCTGCATCACCGTCGATCAGTCCGGGCACGACTACCTGAGCCGCATGTGTCCGAGCGAGCAGTATCTGATTATCAACGAAACCGCCGAGCTGCCGGCGGCGCTCAGCAAGGTGTACGCGCGGCTGGCGACCTGAGATCGCCAGCCGGCCGGTGAACGTCTAATCGTCGCCCATGAGCCCAAACATCTGCAGCAGGAACGAGAAGATGTTGTAGAAGGACACGAACAAGGTCGTGGTGGCACGGATGTAGTTGCGCTCCCCGCCATGCACGATCGCGCTCGTTTGCCAGAGGATCGCTGCGCAACCCAGCAACGCGATGCCTGCAGAGATCGCCAGAGTTACGAACGGCAGATGCAGGAAGTAGTAGTTCGCGATCATGGCGACGATAGCGACCACAATACCGACTACGATGAACCCGGACAGGAAGCCGAAGTCCTTGCGCGTCATCAACGTAAAGGCCGACATCGCCACGAAGGCAGCGGCGGTGGTCGCAAAGGCAGCAGCGACGAGCGACCCGCCGTTGTTCAGGCCGATCACCCGGCTCAGCAGCGGCGCAATCATCACGCCAAGGAAACCGGTGAAGAGAAAGACGCTCACCAGGCCCCAGCCGCTGTCCGCAGTCTTATGAACCAGAAACGACAGGCCGAAGAAAATAGCAAGAATCGGCAGCAGTCCCAGGCCATGAAGGTTGATGCCCATCGCTGTCGATACGTAGGCCGTGACTGCACTGAACGCGAGGGTCATGCCCAGCAGCGCGTAGGTGTTACGAAGGACGCGAACCGCATCGGCGGATAGGCCACCGCCGGCGCGTTCGCCAGGAAGGGTCTGAGTTCGGGGATCAAGCGCCATGGAAGGCCTCAAAAGAATAAGTGAACCCTATATATAGGGAATGCCCCGGGGGAGTTCAAGGCAAACCCTGTAAGTGGTCAGACCGGATGACCTGATCCAACCTGC
>CAZXIJ010000007.1:120415-161705 GCA_964640725.1 uncultured Pseudomonadales bacterium
GGAGTTCAAGGCAAACCCTGTAAGTGGTCAGACCGGATGACCTGATCCAACCTGCGAAGGCCTCGTCTCGCCTTCGGCGAGCCGCCGTCTCGCCTTCGGCGAGCCGCCGTCTCCGGCTAGCCCTTCGCGGCACCGAGCGCGATCGGCGCGGCATCGTTGTCGTCGGCGACAGAACGGACTTCGTCTACCAGCGCTGCGACTTCCCGCAAATCCAGCATGTCCATGTCGAGCGCCATGAGGATGAAGAGCAGCAGCTGCGCGCCGAGAGAACCGTTGTTCACCTTGGATCGCAGGTTGCTCTCGTGCTGTACAACGCCCAGCTCGCCGAGCCGGCGCGCCAGTTCCCGGTACTCCACGCCTTTCAGCGCCATCCGCGAGCGGATGACTCGCCGGATCGCCTCGCGCATCTCTGGGGAATCAAAAAATTTAGCCATCGAATCCTCCTGTGGCTTGCCGCTCCTGCGCCCGCATTGCTGGGGCATCTTCGGCGGCGACCTGGGCCTTTAAACTCGAGCGTATTCTAAGGCCCGCCCCGCCCCCCGGGGTCTGGGATCTGTAACAAGACTGTCTCAATTGCTGGCTTCGCGCGCTGTACAGGGCACGGCTGACCGGAATTCGCCGCATTTTCGCCCCTGCGACGCGGATCTCACTGCCCTGCCCGCGGCTCACTGCTGGTTCACAGCCGCGCGCCGCATACTGGCGTGCTATCTGAGAGATCATCCGAGCGTGCCGCGCCTACTCTGCTGCCTGATCTGCCTGTGGCCAGCCGTCAGCTGGAGCCAGCCCGCGACCGAGCGGTTTGCGGATCAGTACGGCCTGATCTTCCAGATTCGCGATGTCGCGAGCAGCGCATCGAGCAAATCCTCGATCGGCAGCGGCTTTCAGGTCAGCGCCGACGGCCTGATCGTCACCAACTTCCACGTGGTGTCGGGCTACGTCAATGCCCCGGACAGCCGGCGCCTGGAGTACCTCGACCAGGACGGCAACAGCGGCAGCCTGGAGCTGCTGGACTTCGACGTGGTCAACGACCTCGCGGTGCTGCGCCATCCGGCGCCCCAGCAGGCGTTTTTTCCGCTGGCAGAGCGGCCGCAAAACAAGGGCGCGCTGATCTACGCGCTCGGCAACCCGCACGACTTTGGCATCACCCTGGTGTTCGGCACCAACAACGGCATGGTGGAGCACAGCTACGACCCGCAGATCCTGTTCTCGGGCTCCCTGAACCCGGGCATGAGCGGCGGCCCCGGGCTGAACGGAGCAGGCGAGGTCGTGGGCGTCAACGTCGCGACGGCCGGCAGCCAGCTCAGCTTTCTCGTTCCCCTCGCGGCGCTCGAGCCGCTGCTCGCGGCCCGTCGCCAGCTGCCGACGTCAAGCTACGAGCAAGAGATCACCGAGCAGATCAAACGCTGGCAGCAGGGGCGTTACGCCGATCTGCTGGATCGCCCCTGGCCCACCAAGCCCCTGGGCGAGCACCAGGCCCTGGCAGAGATGCGGCATGACTTTCAGTGCTGGGGCAACAGCAACGAGGCTGACAAGGACGCCAACGTTCGCAGCCAGCGCACCAGCTGCACCTCGGGCAACAGCGTTTACCTGGGCCAGCGACTGAACACCGGGCAGATCCACTACTCCTTCGACAACGAGATCGCCCTGGACCTGTCGCCCTATCGTTTCCACAGCGTAGTCGGCAACCAGATGCTGTCGGCAGACAATTCCGCGACCATCGACGACGTCACGCCCTACAGCTGCCACAGCAGCTTTTTGACGGATACCGGACCCGTCTCAGGGACCCTGTCTAACGCTGCTTCAGAGCCGCCTGGACGCCAGGCCAGCAGCGCCGCCGGCTTCATCAAAGCCAGCTACTGCGTGCGCAGCTACACGCGTCTGACCGGTCTTCACGACGTGATGTTTCTGGGCGAACGCAGCGAAGCGGACCGCATCCTCACGGCCCACTACACCCTCGCCGGTGTCGAGCAGGCCACCGCCGAGGCCTTTTCGGCGCGCTTCCTGGGAGCGTTGCGGTGGAGATAGCGATCCAGGTCAGCGGCCGCGGCAGCGGTGTGGCCGGCGCCCAGGTAACGCGCCACGTGCTGGGCGAGGCGCCGCTGGTTGCCGGGCGCGCCTGGCACTGCGCCCTGCATCTGCCCGATCCGACGGTCGATGCCGAGCATCTGGCGATCGGCGTCCAGGCCGACGGGCGGCTGTGGGTGCAGGATCTGGGCAGCACCAACGGCACCAGGCTCGAGGGCCGCACCCTGCCGGCACACACGCAGCGGCAGATCGAGTCAGGCAGCCGCTTAACGATCGGGCGCTGCGACCTTGCCATCTACCGGCAGGATCACGCGGTCGCGCCGGCGGCCCGTCCGGGCACCGCTGACCAGCTCAAGGCCAGGCTGCAGCAGGCGCCGGTTTGGCTGGCGCTGACGCTGCTCGGCTTTCTGGCCGTTCACGGCATCGAGTATCTGGGCTACGGCGACGACTACGAGCCGCAGGTTCTGCTCGGCAGCATCTCCGGCTTCCTGCTGGCGCCGGCGCTCTGGGCCGGCTTCTGGGGCGTCATCAACAAGCTGGTCCGGGGCGAATTCAACTTTTTGCCGCACTGGTGCATCGGCGTCGCCGGGGTGGCACTGGTTGGCGTGCTGGAGGAGCTGCTGCAGCTGGTCGGTTTTAACTGGCACTCCCGCGTGGCCTACCGCTGGCTCGATGCAGCCACGACCGCCGCGCTCATCGCAATCGCGCTGTACATCACGCTCAGCCTCGCAACGCACCTGGGGCGGGCAGCCAAGGGCCTGGCGACGGCCGTTCCGGTGGCCTTGCTGATTCTGACAGGCTATGCCCTGCCGGCGCTGAACAGCAGCGACCGTGTGAGCTCGCCGCAGCTGCTGGCACTCTCCCGCCCACCGGCATTCAAGGTCGTGCCGAGCGTGCCGCCCAGCCGCTGGCTGGCGCAGTCCAGCGCCCTGTTCGAACAGGCGCGGGACAAAGCGGCTGAGCAGATCGCCGACGAGCAGGCAGAGGCGCTCAAGCTCGCCAGGCGCAGCAGCCCATGAGCAAGTTCGCCGTCTTCAAATCCTTGCGTCGCGGTGACCGGGCGACCATGGCCCGCTACAGCGCGGTGCTCGGGCTACAGCTCGGCTCCTTTCTGCCCATCTCCTTTATCGCGTTGATGTTGCCCGTGGTGTTTCGGGAGCAGGGCCTGCCCCTGAGCCACTTCTGGGTGTTCGCCGTGCCCAGCGCACCGGCCTGGCTGCGGCCCTTGTGGGCCCCCATGGTCGACCGGCTCGGCAGTCCGCGCCTGGGCATGCGCAAAAGCTGGTTCCTGCCCTGCACGATCTTCGGCGCCGTCGCCTACCTGCTGCTCGCGCAGCTCGAGCCGGTGCCCGACAACCTCGCGATCATCATCGCCGCGCTCACCGTCACCAGCACGATCATGACGACCCAGGATATCGCCATCGACGGGTACATGATCGAGAACATCACCGAACAGGAACGGCCCCAGGCGGCTGCGGCGCTGGACATCTGTCGCAACGTCGCCATGTTCATCGCCTGGGGCGTGCTGGTCATCATCTACAGCAAGGTGGGTTGGAACGTCGCCGTGTCGACCGCGGCCGTGTTGCTCGTGCTGTTTTCCGTGCCGGCGATTGTCCGGCAGGAACCGCCCCGGCCCGCCAGCGCCGACAGCCGGCCATCGCTCCGGCGATTGCTGGCCCGGCCGGACGCGCAGCGCGTGCTTGTGCTGTGCCTGATCATCGGTTTCGCCGGCGGCCTGCTGGTCGCGCTCTACCCGACCATGCTGGTCGACAAGGGCTTTTCGGCGACGGAAGTTGCGCTGATTGCGGGCCCCGCCACCCTGCTCGGCACGGTGATCGGCGCCACGCTGACCGCCCGCTTCATGCGCCGCTACGGCGATCGAAAAACCCTCGCCGCGTCGGTGCTGATCGTGCTGCTGGCGTTTCTGCCGCTGGCCTGGCTCGGCGCTCAGGACACGCCCAGCGTTCTGATCGTATTCCTGATCACCCTCAATGCCCTGGCCCTGCCGTCCTTCCTGGACGTGGGCTTTCAGGCCGTCCGCCTGAAATGGACCTCGCGCACGCAGGCCGGCACGGAATACACCACGCAGGTTGTTTTGACCCGGGCGGGCTTCAGCATCGCCGCCGCCGTGGCCGGACCGCTCGCCGCCGCCGTGGGCTGGTCAACCTATTTTTTGATTGCCGGCCCGACAGTCAGCCTGGCGGCGGCGTTTCTCTGGTGGCAGTTCCCCGCCGTTGAACGGCTTGTTGCTGCGCGCGAGCGCGGCCAGCTTGATCAGGAGCTGCAGGACAGCTGCGAGCAACCGACCCGGGTCCGCGCCCAGTCCGGGCGCAGCGCGGCCCAGGGCGCCTGGTCCGGCTGAACCTCGTAGGGCCGCTCCAACAAAGTCTGCAGCTCGCGCACGCCGTCAAAGTCGCCCTGCTCCGCGCGATCGATTGCCTGCTGGGCCAGGTAGTTGCGCAGCACATAGCAAGGGTTGCTGCGTGCCATGCGCGCAGCGCGCTCGCCAGCGTCAACGGCGCCGATGCGCAGCTGATAGCGCGTGAGCCATTCTGACCATGCCGCAGTGTCCGGCGCCGCGGTCGCACCGGGCCGTCGGTCAGCGCCGACCGGCGCCGGGTAGTGCGCGCCGGCGATCGCTTGCAGCGCCTGATCCGCGGACTGCCCGGGCATGACATCCGCCAGCCCCTGATAGAGCAGCGTCATATCCACTTCGCTCGCCGTCATGAGCTCATGCAGGTCCGTGATGAGCTGCTCGTCGTCCGGCCCTACGACATCCAGCCCAAGCTTTGCGCCCAGCATG
The DNA here is from genome assembly GCA_964640725.1 of uncultured Pseudomonadales bacterium. Classification (GTDB taxonomy): domain Bacteria; phylum Pseudomonadota; class Gammaproteobacteria; order Pseudomonadales; family Azotimanducaceae; genus CALHVX01. Next base: position 125,244 of record CAZXIJ010000007.1, read on the forward strand.
TGCCAGCGCTCGGCATGGTAGCGCTCAGCAAAATCGCTCAGCGTGTCCTGCAGGGGCGTCGGGTCGTCGATCAAGGGCAGAACAGCGTTGCCGAGCTGCAACAGGTTCCACTGGGCAATGGCCGCCTGCTGGCCGAAGCGGTAGCGACGTTGCCCGGCGTCCGTGGTGTTCGGGGTCCAGTCAGGATCGAAGTCATCGAGCCAACCATACGGACCGTAGTCGATGGTCAGGCCAGTGATCGACATGTTGTCGGTATTCATCACCCCGTGCACGAAGCCGACCCGCTCCCAGCCCAGCACCATGTCGAGGGTCAAGCGCGCGACGGCGGCGAACCAGGCCGCGTAATGCTCAGGTGCCAGGGTTGCGCGCTGCGCATCGCCGTCCAGCAGGTTCGCAAACTGCGTCCGAATCGTGAAGTCAGCCAGGGTGCGCAGTAGCGGCAAGTCGCCGCGGGATGCCGGCAGCTGGTAGTGCCCAAAGCGCAGAAAGGTCGGGGCGACCCGACACACCACGGCGCCGGGCTCGTAGGCGGCGTTGCCGTCGTACAGCATGTCGCGCAGGACCTGATCGCCGGACAGGGTCAGAGACAGCGCCCGGGTCGTCGGGATGCCCAGGTGGAACATGGCCTCGCTGCACAGGAACTCCCGCACGGAAGAGCGCAGCACGGCCAGCCCGTCGGCGGTCCGGGAGAACGGGGTCGGGCCGGCCCCCTTGAGCTGCAGCATCTGCAGGGAGCCGTCCTGGGCCCGCACCTCGCCCAGGTTGATGGCCCGACCGTCGCCCAGCTGGCCAGCCCAGTTGCCGAACTGGTGACCGGCGTAGGCGGTGGCGTGGGGATCCATGCCCGGCAGAAGGCGGTTGCCGGTGAAGGTCTCGGCGAAGGCCCGGCTCGCCAGCAGCGCCGGCGTCAGGCCCAGGGACTCGCCCAGGGCCGCACTGACGGCGACCGTCTGCGGCGCTGCCCCGGCGACCGGGCGCACCCGGGCATAGACCGCGCCGGTCACCTCCCGACGCCCATGGTTGGTGTCCGGATCCGCGGGCAAGGCGCGGGTGAACGCATTGTCGAAGTTCAGCGCTTCGGCCAGGGCGTCTTCAGGCGGCTGTTCGAGGGTCTCGCTCATGCGGCCATTAGATCAGCTGCCATCAAAGCTGAACAGTTGCGGTAGCATGGTCGCCATGATGCGGTCCATGGAACATATCTTTTTCTTCACCCTGCTGGTGCTGGCCACGCTGGCCTTCCTCGGGGTGATCAATGCCTTCATCGTGCCGCTGTTCTGGGCCATCGCGCTCGCCATCCTGTTCGAGCCCCTGTGCGATCGCGTCGCCGAGATGCTCGGCGATCGCAGCGGCGTGGCATCGCTCCTGACCATCCTGCTGATCCTGCTGTCGCTCATTCTGCCGATCCTGCTCCTTGGCATCGTGGTCACCAACGAGGCCGTCAAACTGATCGCTGCGATCGAAAACCAGACCATTGATCCCGGGGCGGCGGTGCGGTGGGTTCAGGACGCGGTGCCAGAAGTGGTGGAGTACGCCGAGGGCCACGGTTTCAAGATTGACGAGCTCACCAGCCGGGTGTCCGATCTGGCCCTGACCGCCGGGCGGCTCGTGGCCTCCAACGCGCTGGCGGTGGGGCAGAACACGCTGCGCTTCTTCGTGATGCTGCTGCTGATGATCTACCTGCTGTTCTTCTTTTTGCGGGACGGCCACGCCATCGTTGAGCGCATGGTCCAGATCCTGCCGCTGGGGGATGCTCGGGAGCGGCAGCTGTTCGAGCGCTTCGCCTCGGTGGTTCGCGCCACCGTCAAGGGCACCTTTGTGATCGCTGCCGTCCAGGGTTTCATAGGCGGCGTCGCTTTCGCGCTGCTCGACATCCGGGCCGCGGTGCTCTGGGGCGTGGTGATGGCGGTGCTGTCGCTGCTGCCCGCGGTCGGCGCGCTGCTGGTCTGGGGACCCGCGGCAGCGGTGCTGTTTGCCGGCGGCGAGATCGTCAGCGGCGTCATCCTGGTGCTGGTCGGGGTCTTCGTCATTGGCCTGGCCGACAATCTGCTGCGACCGGTCCTGGTCGGTCGCGATACCCAGATGCCCGACTACCTGATTCTGCTGGCCACCCTCGGGGGTCTCGCCCTGTTCGGGATCTCCGGCATGGTCATCGGCCCTCTCATCGCGGCGCTGTTCATTACGCTGTGGGAGATGTTCGAAGAGAGCTATGGCGATCGCGATCTGGAGGCCATGCGACAGGCGATCGCCGAGCAGCGCGGGGGCGATTCGGCCGCTATTGATACTGTTTCTGATGCATCCGAATCTGTCGCCGACGCATCCAGTCCACAGAACCCGCCAGACAGACCGGTCTAGACTGCGGTAACGCCCGCGTTCTCTCGCACCGCGGGAACGCAAGGAGACCTCGATGCCCCAGCATCGCTCGCCAACACCTGCAAACGCCTGGCGGCTCGGAATCGCCGCCCTCCTGTGCGCGACCCTGACAGCCTGCGGCGGTGGTGGCGGTTCCTCTGATCGCCCAGCGCCGCCGCCCACGGCGACGCCTCCTCCCGTTCCGGCTCCGGCCACACCGACCCAGGCTGAGCTGCAGGGCGCATCGCGGCTGGCGGCGCAAAGCACCTTTGGCATGGGTTACGACGCCATCGTCCGCATTGCCGAGATGGGCCCCGAGGCCTGGCTGGAGACCCAGTTCGACACGCCAACAACCTCGCACCTGGCCCTGATGGACGAGCTGCTGGCCAACTACGACAACGGCGAGTACCCGGAGATCACCGAAGACGTCGAGATGCTGATCCTCAGCCGGCGGCTGGCCTGGTGGCATCGAACTTTTACGGCGCCGGACGCGGTGCGGCAAAGAGTGGCCTTTGCCCTGAGCGAGATCTTTGTGGTCGCCGACGGCATCGACGCCCTGGCGGTCTTTCCCGCCGGGCTCGCGACCTTCTACGACCTGCTGCTCGACAACGCCTTCGGCAATTTTCGCGACCTGCTGAAAAGCGTCGCGCTGCACCCGGCCATGGGCCTGTACCTGTCGCATCTCAACAACCGCAAGGCCGACCCGGTCGCCAACACCTTTCCGGACGAGAACTTCGCCCGCGAGGTCATGCAGCTGTTTTCCATCGGGCTCTTCGAGCTCAACCTGGACGGCTCGCTGCAGCGCGACGGCAGCCTCGAGCCGATCCCGACCTACGGCAACGACGAGATTCGCGAGTTCGCGAAGATCTTCACCGGGCTCAGCTATGGTGGGCCGGCTGCGACCTTCGGGCAGCAAAACCCCTACTTTCGGGCGCCGATGACCATGTTCGACGCGTTCCACGACACCGGCCCGAAAACGCTGCTCAACGGCCAGACCGTGCCGACGAACCAGACCGGCGACCAGGACATTGATGCCGCCATCGACAACCTGTTCAACCATCCCAACGTCGGCCCGTTCATGAGCCGGCTGCTGATTCAGCGACTGGTTACCTCGAACCCGAGCCCCGGCTACATCGAGCGCGTGGCCGGCACCTTTAACAACAACGGCACCGGCACGCGCGGCGATCTGCGGGCCGTGATCAAGGCCATCCTGCTGGACACGGAAGCAGTTACGGCCGACGCGACCGCGGGCAAGCTGCGGGAGCCGATCGTGCGCTACACGCATCTGGTGCGCGCCTTCGACCCCCGCAGCGCTGACGGCTTCATTTTCAACAACGGCTTTTTCCTGCAGCAGGTCTTGCGCCAGCATCCGCAGTCATCGCCCAGCGTGTTCAACTTCTTCTCCCCCGATCACGCCCCCGCCGGCGCGATTGCGGACGCCAACCTGAACGCGCCGGAGTTTCAGATCACCACCGCCACGACCATCGTCAACATGAGCAACGTTGTGGACTTCGCGATCAACGGCGATTTCGTCACCGACGCCGGCGATGCTTTCGAAACGGTCACGCTGGACTTCACGCCCTACGCCGCGTTGGCCAGCGACATGGATGCCTTGCTCGACCGGATCGATCTGGTATTCACCTACGGCCAGCTGAGCGCACAGACGCGCACCGCCATCATCGATGCCACCCGGGAGATTCCCGACCCCAACCAGCGGGCGCGCGCCGCCATTTATCTGCTGCTGATTTCCCCTGACTACGCGGTTCGCGCCTAGGAGCTCTGATGCGACACACGCTCTCCCGCCGCCAACTCCTGACTCACAGCTGCCGTCTCGGCGTCGCCAGCGCGACCCTTGCAAGCACAGCGCTCAGCCTGGGCCTGGCCCGGCAGGCCAGCGCCGCAGCGCTCTCGGACTACCGGGCCCTGGTCTGCGTGCTGCTGGCAGGCGGCAACGACTCTTTCAACATGGTGGTCCCGAACGATGCGGACCAGTACGGCGAATATCAAAGCCTGCGCTCGGACCTGGCCCTGCCCCAGGCTGACCTGCTGCCCCTGAACGGCCTCGCCGCCAACGGCCGCAGCTATGCCCTGCACCCGGGCATGGCGGGCACTCAGGCGCTCTACAACCGCGGCGACCTGGCCGTGGTGGCCAACGTCGGCACTTTGCTGGAACCGGTCGATGCCGCGGCCGTCGAAGCCGGTGCGCGGGTGCCGCTCGGGCTCTATTCCCACGCAGACCAGATCGCCCAGTGGCAGACCGGCGTGCCGAATGACCGTATCGCTGACGGCTGGGCCGGCCGCATCGCCGACCGCATGAGCAACGTCAATCTCGCCAACGGCATCGCCATGAACATCTCTCTGGGCGGTACCAACGTGTTCCAGAGCGGCTTGCTCACCAGCGAGTACGCCATCGACTCAGCAGGCAACGGCGCGCCGACCCTGTCCGGCTACGACGACCCGGGCGAGTTCGGCGACTACAAGCGGCGCATCGTTGACGACCTGCTCGCCGTGCCGCAGCGCAACCTGTTCCGGAACACTTACCGCGGCCGCTTGCGAGACGCGATCGACGCCCAGTCCGTGTTTGTGTCGGCCCTGGACGCCGCACCGGCGCTGGGCACCACGTTTTCTGAGGGGCCGTTCAGCGCCGCGCTGCGGCAAATTGCCCGGGTCATTGCCGCCCGGGACGAACTGGGGGCCTGCCGGCAAACCTTCTTTGTGCTCGTGGGCGGCTGGGATCATCACGACGAGGTCCTCGACAATCAGGCCCGCATGCTGCCGATGATCAGCCAGGGGCTGACCGAGTTTCATGGCGCGCTGACCGAGCTGGGGCTGCTCGACGCGGTCACAACCTTCACGACCTCGGATTTTGGCCGGACCCTGACCTCCAACGGCCGCGGCTCAGACCATGGCTGGGGCGGCCACCACCTGGTCATGGGCGGCGCCGTGAACGGCGGCCAGATCTACGGCACCTATCCGGAGCTGCAGCCCAACAGCCCGCTCGACACCGGCCGCGGCGTTTACGCCCCGACGACCCCGACGGACCTGTACTTTGCCGATCTGGCGCGCTGGTTCGGGGTCAGTGCCGGCGATCTGGACCAGGTGCTGCCCAATATCCGCAACTTTTACACGCCGGGAAGCAGCGACCCGCCCCTGGGGGTAATGGCCTAAAGAGATCAAAACCGCCAACTGCATCTCAGTTCTCCGCCCGCCCGCGCGATAGGTTCTACGCCACACCGGAATTCCGGTGCGGATGCAGACCGATTCGTCACTTCTTTGTCACGTGATGCTGTTTTGGAAGCAGCAGCAGGGACCACAGATGCAGTGACCCTATAGTCTGCCGCTACCTCTGCCGCGGCGCCCGGTGCCGCGCAGCCACCAGCGAGTGGGCTCAGTGGATGAGCCCGTCAAAAAGAGATGCGCCCATGAACGCCGCAACCCGCCAAGTCGCCCAAGGACTCCTGCTGCTGGCCGCCCTGACTGTCGCGCCCGGGCTGTTCGCCCAGGTCTGTTCGACCGGAGCAGACGGCGAGATCACCGTCAGCGCCGCCGGAACGCGCGTCAATGTCTACTTTGCGGCACCCGATCCCAGCATCGCGCCCACCACGGTAGCGGCAGGTGCCACACAGATTCCTATTGACGCCGCCCTGGGCGCGCAGGCCTCCAGTTTGCAGGCGGGGCTGTCCACCGCGATCTCCGCTGGCGACGTCTTGCTCATCGTCCAGATGCAGGGCGCGGCCATCAACACCGCCAACAATCAGACCAACGTCGGCGTCTACGGCGACGGCGCTGGCGGGCTGGAGCAAGCAGGCACGCTCAACGATGCGAGCTATCGCGCCGGAGCCTACGAGTTCGTGCTCGCCACCGGGCCGATTGCCGGCAACAACATTCCGATCGAGGGCGCCGGAGCGAGCGGCGGGCTGCTCGAGAGCTACGTCAACAGTAACGATACCAGCGGCAGTTCGGGGTACCAGCGCTATCAGGTCGTCAAAGTCCCTCAGTTCGCTGACCTTACCATCACCGGCCAACTGGTCTCGGACCGATGGAATGGGCGCTGGGGCGGTGTGTCGGCGATCAACGTACGGAACGTGCTTGCAGTCGACGGCGGCTCCTTCAACGCGGACGGCCGCGGGTTCCGGGGCGGACAGTTTTTTCGCGGCCGCAGCGATGGCGCCGGCAACTTCGGCTTCAAAGGCGAAGGGATCGCCGGCACGCCGCAACGCCTGTTCAGCCGCGTGCTGCTCGCCGAAAACGCGGCCAGCGGTGGCGAGGAAACAGGACCCATCGGGTATCCCGGCACGGACGATGGGACCCGCACCAGGGATTCGGGCCAGGGCGCACCGGGTACAGCCGGTGCCGGCGGTGGCGGCCCGGAGGACGCCGGCGGCGGTGGCGGTGGCAACGCCGGCCGCGGCGGCGCCGGAGGCATCGGCCTGAATACCAATTCCGGGGGCCAGGGCGGGGCGCCCTTCCCGGAGCACTTTCCTGCGACAGCGGCCCGACTCGTTATGGGCGGCGGTGGCGGCGCCAGCAACGGCGACGACTTGACCGATCTGGACCTCACGGTCAGCTCGGGCCAGGCTGGCGGCGGGATCGTCTTTGTGCGCGCGTCCAACATCACGACCACCGGCGGCGGCACGATCTCGGCCATCGGCGACTCCGGGGGCAGCGCACCGACAGAAGGCGGGGGCGGCGCTGGCGCCGGCGGCACGGTTTTGATCCATACCGACAACTCAACGGTCGATGGTATCGCCTTCGCCGTTCCTGGCGGCAACGGCGGGTCCAGCCAGAACGTCAACGATGGCGGCGGCGGCGGCGGCTCTGCGGGCATCATTTACCTTTCTGATACCGCGATCGGCTCCGCCAGCTTCAACACCAGTGCGGGCATCGGCGGGACCGGCGCATCGGGCGGCATCTACAACGGCAGCGCCGGCGCCAACGGTAGCCAAAGCAGCATTGCCCCGATCAGCCAGTTCGATTGCGATTTCATCAATCTGGGCCTGGCCAAAGCCGCAACGAACACGCAACGCGTGAACGGGTCGGCCACGGCCTACGACATCACCTTCACCCTGACCATCGAAAACCTCAGCACCGATGCGGCCGCACCCAACATTCAGGTGTTCGATGACCTCGCCGCCGATTTTCCTGGCGTGACGAGCATCTCGATTCAGGGAACCCCGGTGCTCACCGGCGTTACCGCGCCAGCAACTGCGTTCGATGGCAGCACGAATACGGCTCTGCTCTCGGGCAGCGACGGCCTCGCTCCCGGTGCCGTTGCCAGCATCGTCTACACCGCCCGGATTGACTTCGGTACGACCACCGGCCCCTACAGCACTCAGGCGAGCGTCGGTACTGCAGAGCTTCCCGGTGCCTTTGTGCAAATCGTGGACCTTTCCGATGACGGCCTGGAGCCCGATGCCGACGGCGACGGCAGCCCGAACGAGAGCACCGGCGCAGGCGGTGACTCGAACGAAAACGATCGGACAGCAGTCGACCTGGTCATCGACAGCGACGGCGACGGCACCCCTGACGATAGCGACGACGACAGCAACGACCCCTGTGTGCCGTCAACGATCGCTCCGGGCTGCACCGCCGACAGCGATGGTGACGGTCTGACCGACCCCCAGGAAAACGCCCTGGGCACGAACCCGGATGCAGCCGACTCTGACGGCGACGGGCTGTCGGACGGCGTTGAAACCGGCAACGACGGGACCGTCGATGCCGGAGACACAGACCCGCTGGACGCCGATACGGACAACGACGGTCTGAGCGACGGTGCCGAGGACAGCAACGGCAACGGTGCCCTGGACCCCGGCGAGACGGACCCCCGAAACCCGGACAGCGACAACGACACGCTGCGCGACGGGCTGGAAGCTGGCGTCATTGTGCCGGTCCCCGACCCCGATGGCGCTGGCCCAGCGGTGGGCACGGAAGGTCCGTTCGTGCCCGATGCAGACCCCGCCACGACCACCGACCCCAACAACGCAGACAGCGACGGCGATGGTCTGCCCGATGCGGTCGAAGACGCCAACGGCAACGGCAGTTCAGACAATCCATTCATCGGCAGCACTGGTACCAGCGGCGCCGGCGAAACCGACGCAGCCAATGCCGATACCGATGGCGATGGCCTGAACGACGGCGACGAAACAAACGGTACCGGTCCTCTGGCAGCGCTGGGCGCGACTGATCCGCTCGACACGGACACCGACGATGGCGGCTCGCTGGACGGCGCTGAGGTCTTGAGCGATGGCACCAATCCGACGCCAGGGAACGGTGGCGATGACCTGCAGGACAGCGATAGCGACGGCATTACCGATGCCAACGAGGTGATCCTCGGCACCGACCCGAACGATCCTGACAGCGATAATGACGGTCTCACTGACGGCGCGGAGCTCGGCGCCGACAACAGTTTCGATGCCGGCGACACTGACCCTCTGGATGCCGACAGCGATGACGACGGCCTGCTCGATGGCGATGAAGTCACCGGCAGCGGCCTCCTCGCTGACTTTGGCAACACCGACCCACTGAACGCGGACACCGACGGCGACGGCATCAACGACGGCATCGAAGCGGGCGTTTCAACCGCCGGCATCCCCGGCGGTCTCTCCGAAGGCAACGGCACCGCCTACGACGGGACCGCTCCAGGCTTCGTTGGCGACGCCGACCCGGACACCCGCTCAAACCCCACGGCGACGGACACGGACGGCGACGGGCTGCCGGACGGCGTTGAGGACAGCAACCAGGACGGCGCCGCGATCAATACGATCGGCACCAGCGGTACCGCCGGCAGCGGTGAAACCAGCGCAACGGACCCAGACAGCGACGGCGACGGGCTGAGCGACGGCGACGAAACCAACGGCACTGGGCCTCTGGCCGCGCTGGGCGCCACTGATCCGCTCGATACCGATAGCGACGACGGCGGGACGCAGGACGGCACCGAGGTCTTGACGGACGGCACCAATCCCACGACCGGCAACGGCGGCGATGATGCCGCCGCAGATCCCGACGACGACGGGCTGTCGAATACCCAGGAAGCCGCCCTGGGAACCGACCCGAACGACGCAGACAGCGACAACGACGGCATTGACGACGGCGACGAGCTGGGCAACGACGGCAGCCTGGACCCCGCGGATAGCGACCCGCTCGATGCCGATACCGACGACGACGGGCTAAGCGACGGTGCAGAACGGCTCGGCCCGGACGGCGTGACCAATACCGGCGACGAAACCAGCCCCGTCAACGCCGACAGCGACGGTGATGGCCTGCAGGACGGCACCGAGCGCGGCGTCGTGACGTCGATCCCGGGCGGCACCTCCGACGCCGGCGCTGTGCCGTACGCCGGCACCGACACGGGCGCCGGTATGTTCACTGCCGATGCCGACCCCGCCAGCACAACGGACCCGAACAACCCGGACTCCGACGGCGATGGCCTCACAGACGGCACGGAAGACAGCGATGGCAACGGTGCAACGGCGAACACCATCGGCGGGACCGGCAGCCCGGGAAGCGGCGAGAGCGATCCCAACGACCCGGACACCGACGGTGACGGTCTGCTCGACGGGGTCGAGACTACCGGCAGCGGCCCCCTGGGTGGTACGCCAACGAGTCCTGTGGACACCGACACGGACGACGGCGGCACCGAAGATGGCACCGAAGCCCTCGCCGACGGCACGCTGCCCGGCGCCGGTAACGGCGGTGACGACCTCGCCGCCGACCCCGATCGCGATGGTCTGTCGAACGCCCAGGAATTGGCGCTTGGAACGGACCCGAACGACGCCGACAGCGACAACGATGGCATCGACGATGGCAGCGAAGTCGGCAACGACGGCATCTTCAATCCGGGCGATACCAATCCGCTGGATGCTGACAGCGATGATGACGGTCTCAGCGACGGCGCCGAGACGCAGGGGCTGGACGGGCAAGCTGGCACCGGCGATGAAACCGACCCCACCAATGCGGACACTGACAGCGATGGCCTGTTCGATGGCACCGAGACCGGTGCCACGGCCCCTGTCCCCGGCGGCACCACGGACGGCAACGGCACGGCGTACGCGGGCACCGACCCGGCTGGCAATACATTTATCGCCGACGCCGACCCGGCAACGACGACCGACCCCACCGATGCAGACTCGGACAACGATGCCCTCCAGGACGGTGTCGAGGACGCCAACGGCGATGGCGCAGTCACGGCAATCGGGCTCCTGGGGGGTACTGGCACCAGCAGCACCCCGGGGGACGAAACCGATCCGACCAATCCGGACACAGACGGTGATGGCCTGCGCGACGGCAACGAAGTCAGTGCGACCGGGCCTCTGAACGGCATCGGCTCGACGGACCCCCGGGACAGCGATACGGACGATGGCGGCGTGCCAGACGGCAGCGAAGTGACCGCTGGCGATAACCCGAATGACCCGGCAGACGATGCGCAGGACGCAGACAGCGACGGCAGCCCCGACGCCGACGACCCGGAACCCGCCAACCCGTGCGTGCCAAGCGATACTGCCGCGGCCTGCGACAGCGACGGCGACGGGATCAGTGATGGCGACGAAATCGCGGCCGGTACGGACCCAGCGAATCGCGACACGGACGGCGACGGCATCCCCGACGGTGAGGAAACGGCCGACAGCGATGGCGACGGTATTCCCGACGGTGCAGAAACGGACTCGGACAACGATGGCATTCCAGACATTGTCGAAGTGGGCAACCCGCTCCTGCCGACCGACAGCGACGGCGACGGAACGCCGGACTACCAGGACACCGATTCAGACAACGACGGTCTCAGCGATGCCCTCGAGCAAACCGGCAGCGTCGCGCTGCTCGGCACGGACACCGACGGCGACGGCCTGGACGACGCGATCGATGTCGATCAAACCGGCGGCACCGATGGCGACGGGAACGGCATTGACGACAACGCCTACATCGATACGGACGGCGACGGATTGGCCGACTTCCTGGATTTGGACAGCGACAGCGATGGCTTGCCAGACGCCATCGAAGGTGCTGATGATCCTGACCGGGACGGCACGCCAAGCTATAGGGATCTCGACACTGACGGTGACGGTATTGCCGACGCAACGGAGAGCGACCGCAGCGGTAACGATGCCGACAGCGACGGCATCGAAGATCGCTACGATGTAGATCTCACCGGCGGCATCGATGGCAACGGCGACGGAATCGACGATGCCGCCGTCCCGACCGACACCGACAGCGACGGCGTGCCCGACTACCGGGATCTCGACAGCGACAACGACGCGCTGACGGACGTGGCAGAAGGCGGCGGCGCCGACGCAAACGAGGACGGTTTCGAGGACAACGGCGACATCACCTCGGCCCCGCCCAACACAGACAACAGCGACAGCCCCGACTATCGGGACCTGGACAGCAACAATGACGGGATATTCGATCTCCCGCCCGGATCTCCGTTGGACGCCAACGGCGACGGCCGGATCGACGATAGCGCCGACACCGATGGCGACGGTATCCCTGACGCCGCAGACCCGCTGCCAACGGTATTTGGGGCCAACAATGACGTGGACGGAGACGGCATCCCCAACGATCTGGATCTGGATGCCGACAACGACGGTATTCCCGATGCCGTCGAAGCGCCTAACGGCGACGTTACCCAGGACACCGACGGCGACGGCGTGCCCGACTTCGTCGACCTGGACAGCGACAACGACGGAATCGCTGATGTGCTGGAAGCAGATCGAGGCCGGGCCGATATCGACGATGACGGTCGTATTGACGGGTTTACCGACAGCGATGGCGACGGGCTGCACGACCCCGTGCCCGCCAGCTTCGCTGCCCTCGATACCGACGCGGACGGCGTTCCGGACTTTCTCGATTTGGATGCCGATGGCGACTCGCTGTTCGACATCGTCGAGACCGGAAACATGGGCCTGGACCTTGACAATGACGGGCGCATTGACAGCACCGTGGACTTCAACCGCAACGGTTGGAGTGACGCTGCAGACAAGACCCTCGGCAGTGCCGGCGCGACGCTCACTGATACCGACAACGACGGCGATGCTAATTTTCGTGACCGGGACAGCGACAACGACGGCGCCGAGGACGGCGACGAGAACACAGATGCAAACGGAGACGGCATTTTGGACTACCTACAAGTCACCCGGGCGGTACTGGAGACCGCAACCCGGGGCAGCGGCGGCGCCCTCGGCCTGCCAGAACTGGGCCTGCTCGCAATGCTCGGACTGCTGTTGCTCCGGCAACGCAAGCAGCTGGCCGCGTCAGCAGCTCGCCTGGCCGCGATCGTCCTTGTCGGCACGACCCTTGGACTCACAGCCCCGGAAAGCGCCTTCGCCGAGAGCCCCGAGCGCTCCGACTGCGCCGAAGACAAATTCACCCCCTGCTGGTACGTTTACGGCGGCTTCGGTGCCTCTCACGTCGATCCGGAAAACACGGTCAACGGCTTCCAGACCACCGATGACTCCGCCTTTGGCTGGAAGCTCGGCGTCGGCTGGCACTTCAAGCCGCGCTGGTTCGCGGAGCTCAGCTATGCTGACCTGGGGGAAGCAGGGATCACCAACATCAATCCAGCGATCACCAATGCCGTCGGCAAGGCAGAAATCGACTACCGAGTGCCGGCCCTCATGGCAGGGTTCCTCCTGTTGCCCCAGGAGCGAAGATTTAACCTGTTCCTGAAGGCAGGGGTGGCCAGCATCGACAACAAAAGCGACAACCGACTCATCGGCTTCGAAAAGCAAACCGATGTGCAGTTTGTTTTCGGCCTCGGCGCCAGCTATCAACCGGAAGATCAGCGCGGATTTCTCAGGTTGACCTTCGACAGCTACGATCGCGACGCCTGGTATCTGGGACTAGAGCTTGGTAGCTACCTGGGCGGCAATCGATAACGGTGACGCACCCGAGGGCGAATGACCTGCGCGCATAGCGCCGGCCCGGCCGGAAAGCAGTTTCCGTGGCTCACCGTGAGCCTGCTGGGCGCGAGCGCCCTGTTGCTCTGGGTCGCTCCGCTGAGCGGGGCAACGACCACCCAGGGCCCAGGTCTGACGTTCTGGCAGTTGGTCCTGAGCCAGGATGGATCGCTGGAAGCCTGGCGCTGGCTCAGCGCCCACCTGCTCCACACCGATGCCTCCCATCTGCTCTTGAACGCCGCTGCGCTGCTGATCCTTGGCGCGGCAATCGAGTCCTCCGCGGGCGGCAGACGCCGGTTGCTCCGGGGCCTGGCGACCGGCGCCGCGGCGGTCACCCTGTGGTTCTATCTGCTCGCCGACGTCCGCTACTACTGCGGGCTATCCGGGGTGCTCAACGGTTGCTTCATGCTGGCGCTCAACGAGGTCGATGCCGCGGCAACGGCCAGGGGCCAACCCGAGCGCTGGCTGCGACCGTTCTTGGTGCTCATCGCGCTGGGGGCGTTTGCCAAAGCGAGCTATGAACTGGTGCAGGGCACCCCGCTACTCATCGACCAGCAGTGGCCGACAGCGCCTGGGGCGCATCTGGCCGGGCTGCTGGCGGGTACATTGCTCGTCATCGCCGAAAGGACCGGATTGACGGGTCGTTGATAGGCCGCTGCGCACCATGCGCAGCCAGACTGTTGCCGGACCTGCCATGTATCATCTGACCGAAGCCTATCTGATGGCCCTGTTTATCAGCCTGCTGGCCGCGGGCTGGGGCGTTCTGGCCGCCGGCAGCAGCGCGGTGCCCGTGCTCTTCGCCCGCACCCTGGACGAGGGGCAGGCGCGCCTCGTGCTGCGCCGCTACTGGCCGGGCTACTTCAAATTCGCCATCGTACTGGGTCTGTTCGCGCTGGGCGTTATCGCCGCAGCGGGCCCGTTCAGCGCCCTCCCAGGCACCTACACACTGCTCCTGACCGCGTTGGCCGGGCTCATGACCACGGTGTTCTATGTGGCCTGGACGATGATCCCCCGGATCAACGACGCCCGGGACGCCGCTGCGGGAGAGAGCGACAAGATCTTCGATCGCCTGCACCGCGCCAACGTTGCCCTTACGGGTACCGGCCTGGTACTCGGTATTGTGCTGCTCGCAGCCCTGATTTACGTTCTGCCCGGACAATTCACTTTCTGGCCCACGGTCGAGGCACACTGACTCGCCCCAACCCCGGGCCGGCGACGGAGCGCGCCATGGCCCGATCACGATTCCCGAGCCGCCGGCGACACCTGCGTCAGCTGGCCACGCTGGCCGCGCTGGCCGCGGCAACCCCGATCCCTGGCGAGGCCGCGCCAGCACGCGCCGACCAGGCCACCCCGGGCAGGATGCCGGCCAACCCAGGCTGGCAGCCCGCCGCGCCAATACCGATCGCAACCCAGGAGCTGTATCCCGCGGTGCACGGCAATCGGCTCGTGGTCGCCGGCGGTATCGCCACACGGTTAGGCATTCCCTACTTTGCCGACCGGGTGTTCGCCTACGACGCAGCGATCGATCAGTGGGGCGAGCTGCCGCGCATGCCCCAGCCCATCCATCACGCTGCGCTGATTTCGACCGGCGATGCCCTGCGGCTGGTCGGCGGTTTTCACGGCGGCTACAGCCACCTGTGGCGGATGCGCGATGCCGTGCACGAGCTGCAGGACGATCACTGGGCACCGGTCGGCCAGCTGCCAGCGCCTCAGGCTGAAGGCGTTCTGAGCCTGGCGCAAGACGGCGCGGTGCACCTGGTCACCGGGCAAAGCCCGAAAGGCACAGCCAACCGCCAGCGATCCGATCATCGCGAGACCAGCCTGCATCTGCGGCAGGCGCCGGGTTCCAGCCAGTGGGAGACCGCAGCACCGATTCCGACGGCCCGCAACAGCGCCACGGGTGGCTGGCTGGACGGCCAGCTGGTGGTGACCGGCGGGCGCACGGCCCAGGGCAATCTTGCGGTCACGGAAATCTACGATCCGGCGGAGGATCGCTGGCGCACGGGCGCGCCCCTGCCCTTGCCGCAGGCGGGCACCGCGAGTGCCGTCTACGACAGCGCGCTGATGGTCATGGGCGGCGAGATCTTCGTGCCCAACGCGGGCGTGTTTCCGAACGTCTGGCGCTACCGTCTGGACACGGACCGCTGGCAGGCCATGCCCGACCTGCCCACGGCGCGCCACGGCCTTGGCGCAGGTATGCTGGGCAACCAGCTCCACGCCATTGGTGGCGCGACGCGCCCCAGCGGCAACGGCACGGCCGCCAGCAACGAATACCTGGTGCTGGAACACGCCAAAACCTGAGCTCAGCCCCGGGAGGCCCGCAACCATGTACCGAATGACTTTGTTTCTGCAGTCACCGCTGGACGGCAACGGCGCCGAGGCGCGCTTGAGCGCCCTGCAAAAAACCGCGCCGGCGATCCTGGGCTACGTCGAGAGCCGGCCGCTGCCGGAGCAGCTGGATGACACTCCCCCACCCTTCGCGGCCCTTGCCGAGCTCTACTTTGCGCAAACCGAACCGGCGCGGTTGGCGATGGCTGCGGTTGACACCATCGAAGACGCACTGCAAAGCAAACAGCCCGCCGTTGCGACACTGCTGGGGTGGGAGCGAACGGTGATGCGTCTGCCTCAGCACCAGGTCGGCCACGGGATCAAAATCACCTTTCCCTTCCACCGCATGGACGGCCTGCCGGTAGCAGACTTTCAACATCACTGGTGGCACAAGCACGGGCCGATTGCGGCGGTGACCGTGGGTGCGCTCTGCTACACGCAGTATCACCCGCTGCCGCAGGCCTACGACGGGGCAACGCCGGCCTACGACGCCATCACAGAGCTGTACTTCGAGGACCGGGCCGCGGCAGTCATCGCCATGAACTCAGACCAGATGCTGGAAGACCAGACCGACGACGCCAGAACCTTTGTCGATATGGATTCTGTCAAGCCGGTGCTGCTGCAGGAGCAGGTGCTGCTCGCGCCCTGAGTCAGCCTTTGCGGGCAGCCTGCTTCGCCCGCCGTTCATCGCCCATGGCCTTCAGCCGCTCGCGATTGCGATCGTCGACCCGGGCATAGACCGCACGCCAACCCTGGTCTTTGCTCCAGTCGTAGGGCGTCTGCCAAACCGTGTCCGGTCCCGACGCCGATTGCAGCAGCGCCAGGGCCTGCTCCACCACGCGTCGCTGCATGACCCGATCGTACGGCTTGCCGACCGGGTTGCCCAAAGGAAAGTCGTTGAACAGGAAGCGCGGCGTGCCGGCATGCACCGGGATATCGAGCGCCGAGCCAATGATGACTGTTGCGATGCCATGGGCTTCGAGCTCGCGGGCGACCAGACTCACGGTCTGGTGGCAGACAGGTCAGAGCGGCACCAGCAGGGCGATGTCCGCGCCGTCTTCGATCAGGCGGTCGCGTATCGCTCGCGCATCGTTGTCGATCGTCTGCCGTTGGCTGTATTCCGTCGGCACGCAGTGATAACGCGGCGCCACGGCGCCCAGCTGGCCATCGGCCACCATTGCCTGCAACGTTGCCAGGGGAAAGTACGAGCCCAGGTCTTCCGTGTGCGTCGTTTCCTTGTCCCAGGACAGATCGCCGGTAAAGAGCGCAGACGGCGGGTCGTTCACGTCGCCAGACTGCAGGGACTTCTGCAGCAACAGGGTGCCGCCGCTGGCGCCTACGCCATCCCCGGGCGATCGATCCGCGATCGGGCTGGCCGTCGTGATCAGCGCGATCGTCGCCTCGGGGAGCGGTTTGCGCAGGGCCGCGAAGGGCGTCTGGTCCGCCTGCGCCCACTCATAGGACTTTGAGTAGCCCTGAGCCAAGTAGTAGTCGCGCGTCCTGGCCATGTAAGGCACGGGTTCGGTACAGCGCACCGCGTGTTCGTCCGCCATGGGCAATCTCCTTTGCTGCCCAGAGCATAGCGCTGGACGTCGCTTTGAACCACAATCAAAGGCTCATTCGTTTCAGACATGACGACCTGTTATGGCGTCCCCGGATTCCGCGCCCCTGCCGCCCGTTGCCCAGCGCACCGGCGATGACGACGCTGCCCTCATGCTGAAGTTTCAGCAGGAGCGGGACTATGCTGCCTTCGAAAGCCTGTTCGTGCGGCACAAGCAGGGCTTTCTGCACTTTTTGCAGTCACTGACCGGACAACGCGCCATTGCCGAAGACATCTCCCAGCACTGTTGGCTCAAGCTCATCGAGCTGGCGCAGGCCGAACGCTACCGCGCGGAGCCGGGCTCGAGCTTCCGCTCTTTTCTGTACACACTCGGGCGCAACCGCTTCCTGGACGAGCACGTGCGGCGCCACGAGCAGGCGCGCCGGGCACCGGTCGACGTCAACATGGTGCTTGAGCAGGCAGAGGTTGCTGACGGCGCCGGCAACCCCTCGGTGGACCCGCAGCAGATGCTGGCCACTGCGCAGGGCATGACCGCGCTGCTGGCAGCCATGGCGGCCCTGCCCCGATCGCAGCGCGAAGTCATTGCGCTGTGGGCCGGCGGCGCGTCGATCGCCGAGATGGTCGAGATTGTCGGTGCCCCCAGGGACACGGTGTTGAGTCGCAAGAAGTATGCGCTCGCGCGCCTGAAATCGTCGCTCGTTGAACCTGCGGAGGATCCCCCATGACCGATCAACGGGACCCGCCCCAGAGCGACAGCGAAGACCAGGCCATTGCCGATGCGCTGCGCCGCAGCAGCGCGCCGCCGTCTGCAGAACACGATGCTGCGATCCTCGCCGCGGCCCGGGCCATGACCGAGCGGGAAGCACCGGCGCCAACAGCTCGTGCATCGGCGACCGCCCCGACCAACCCTTCGGCGAACACCGCCCCCACGGCAGCCCGCCGGTGGCGCAGGCCGATGGCGTTGGCGGCTTCGGTCCTGGCCGTGCTGGCTGCATTCGCCGTGCTGCAAAGCCCTGCGCCGGAAGATGACGCGCTACGCGCCAGCATCAAAGTCTCACCGGCCAACGGCACCGCCATCGAGCGCCTGCCAGACGCGCTCATCTGGCCCGAAGGCCCTGGCGGAACCCGCTATCGGGTGTTGCTCCTGGACGCCCAGGGCAGCGTGCTGTGGCGCAGCGACTGGCAAGTCAGCCCGAGCTGGACCGTGCCGCAACCGCCTCCACCGGTGCTTGCCCAGGCCGCCGCGACAGCGGCCACCGGCGAGCCCGTCACGGTTCGCTGGGCCGTGCAGCAAGCGGGCGCATCGACGGCAGAGCTGGGCCCCTTCGCCTTCTCGCTGCGCCAGCGCTAGAGGCCGCGGCCTAGCAGTTCGACCAGCCAAAGGTCGTGTAGATGCAGCCGTCGGCACTACCGCCCACGGCGCCGCCGGCAGCATTGCTCCAGTGGTTCCAGTCCCCGGTGCCGCTCCGGCTGCCGCTCCCGTAACGCGAGTGCGAGCTGCCCCCGAGGCAGCCGCTCACACCGCTGGTGGTGTTGAGCCAGCAGCCATCGGCGCGAACAAGATAGTGGCCGCTTTCGACCCGACCACCCAGCTGCCGTTCCAGCTGCAGAATCTGCTGCGGCGCGAGCGGTACCCCGTTGATGCTGACAAAGCGCGGCGCGCTATGGCCGGGGCCGGCCGCTGCGATCAAGGCCAGCACAGCAAGACCGTGCGTTATTTTGTTACGGATGGACATAGTCACCTCTTTGCACTTGAATGCCGGCCAGCGGCTCGGCGATGGCGTAGCGTTCCTGGACAGACAGGATGCGGACCTCGCCCACAACCTGTTCCACGCGGTCGAGCAGCAGGCCGGTACCCGGGTCCACCAGCGTGCGGACGACGGTCGAGACCCGATAGGTCTCGCCGGCTTCAATGCCGGACGCCAGACCCGCGTTCAGATACAGCGTCTCGCCAACGGCATCGACAATCTGCGATCGCCAGGGCAGGCCGCTCAGATTCTCGGCGATGTGCAGGATGCCCTGCCCCAGCGCGTTGCGAGACGCTCGCCCGAGGGGCGATTTGGCAAAGGCATCGCCGCCAATGCTGCCGCGCTCGTGATCCAGCCCGATGGTCCAGCCGCCGGACACGGCGTTCGCAGCAACGCGGTGGGCGCTGCGCACCTGGCCCGTCGTGGCATCGACAATACTCAGGTCCAGGGCCACCTGGGCGCGATTGCCGTTACGCCCGATCCGGACGCCCAAGGGCACGTTCGGCAAACCCAGGCCGAGCTTCAGTCCGCGCCCGCGCTGGTTCGGCTCAAACTCGGTGATCGTGCCCTTGATCAGCACTTCCGCCCCGACCAGCCGGCCGGCCGCCGGGCCGGTCTCCCGGCTGACCACGCCCGCGAGGGTCAACTCCTGCTCCCGCAGCAGGCTGCCAAGGCCGGTGCGGTCGAGCACGATGAAGCATCCGGTGCGTGTCAGCTCCGTGGCGAGCTGCGCCGCGAGGCCATCGCCGACGTTATAGCCCTCGAAGGCGGCGAGCTTGCCCGTTGCGTTGAAGCTGTAGATCGCAACGCGGGGCTTTGGCCGGGGACAGTCCAGCGACGCCAGGGCCTGGCTCAGCGCCTGGGCATCAGCGTCTGAGACGGTACGGTCCTTCAGGTCTTTGCGCGCGGCGACTCCGGACGCGCTGGCCAGCAGAGTGGCCAAAATCACGAGGGCGGTCAGAAAGAGCTTGCTCATCGAATCTCTCCTTTGCGGCCCGTTGCAGGGGTCGGGCGTTCCGTTGCTGCAGTTTCCGCCCGCCGCCGGGCAATCAGCAGCTCCAGATACTGGATCTGCGCCTGTTCAGCAATGCGGCTGCCGGTGTTCGGGACGATGTAAAAGCGCTGGCCGTTCTCCAGGGGCATGGCGGCCAGCTCGCTCGCGGCAAGCCAGCGCTGCACGGCCGGATCAAAACGCTGTTCGGCGCTCAGCAGGATCGTCGGGCCCACATACAGGGTTTCCGCGGCGGCGCCGACGGTTGCGAGCCCGAAGGCGAGCACCGCCAGCCGGAGCTCGCGACGCAGGGCCTGCGTGCTCCGCAAAGGTTTGCGGCTCATCGCGGGGACTCCTCAAGGTTCAGCAGATCCCGGCCTGCCGTCGTGTTCTCGGCGTTGATGTCGCCGCTGTTGCCACCGCAGACGATGACCGTATTCCCGCCGTGGTTGTCGACATCAACGTCCAGGCAGCGAAAGTTCTGCTCAAAGCGGGCGAGTTGAGCCGCCGTATCGCGTCGGAGCTGGGTCACGCCGGGGGCATTCGCCGACACTGCAGACCCGCTGCTGTTCTGGCGCACCAGGGGCGCGTTGGCGCGGGCTTCGTTCTCGGCAATCTGCCGGTCGCGCTCAAGCTGCATGCGCGCCTGGTAGATGCGCTTGAGCAGCGCACGGTCCGCATCCGTCTGAGCCAGCAAGGCGGCCGGCTGCGCGGCGGCGAGCAAGAGCAGGGCTTGTATCAGGTATCGCATGACATCGCTCCAGGGAATGGCGGGGGCACGGGCCCCCGCCGGGTTACGACGCCCGCCTAGCGGGAAATGTCAGAGCTGATGGGATCAGCGATGCTGGCGTCAGACGCACCGCGCTGGTCAACAGCAGAGCCGGACTGCTGGCCGACGTTGCCGGAAACTCCAACACTGGTGTTGCCGATCGGCGCAAACACGCCTTTGTCGCCCATGTCGCGGCCAGCCATGACGTTGGACAGGCCAATCGGCGCCGAATTGGAGCCGCCGACCATCACGTGGTTCACGGGCACCTGGTTCACGTTCGTGTTGACCATGGCCGGACCCATGAAATAGGTCTCGTCATTGCCAGCGCTGACCTGGTTCCTGCTGCCGGCAACCGCCGTGTCGTGCCCGCGGGCCAGGCCGTAAGCTGCGCTTGAACCCTCGTGGCCAACGTCCTGGGCCTGCCACTTGTCCGACTTGATGGTCGGCGTCGCGATCTGGAAATCGACGTCGACATCGTTGTCTTCGGTGGTGGTTGTGGTGGTGTCGTTGTCTTCGCTGTGACTCCATTGGCTGGTGTAATCCAGGTCAATGTCGTTGTCTTCGCGATGATCGCTGACGGTGGTCTTGTCGATGTCTTTGTTCCAGCTTTGCGTCAGCCGGTTGTCGGAACCTTTCTTGAACGAATCATTGATGTCGACGGTCGTGACGTCATCATCAGAGTTGCCCGACCACGCCGCGTACGGCGTTTCGGCAACAGCGGCGCCGCTGGTCAGCAGGCCTGCGAGCAGCAGGCTGGCGGCGGTCTTGAGGGACCGAGGGGGTTGGAAGGGGGCAGCTTTCATGGCGTTCTCCTGAGCTTGGGTTACGGCAGTCACGCTGCCTTACCCTTTGAGTCACGAGGTCCGCCGGGACGGTTCAAAGCCGCCCTTCCTTTTTTCAGAAGCGGTAACGGGCCTCGAATTCCAGCGCCTTGGTGTCGGCATCCAGATCATCGAAATCCTCAGCGCGATAGCTCAGGTTCAGCGAGACCTTCTCGGTCACGAACCAATTGCCGAAGATCTCCCAGGCGAACAGGTCGCCGGTCGCGTCGCGGTCAATGAGCTCGAAGTCGACACCGACACCGATGTCGTCCCGAAAAAACCACTGGCCCGACAGCAGGATGTCGTTGCCGTCGTCGTCAAAGGGACCCGCATCGCCGGTGACGAAGCCGTACAGGGCGTGCAGAGACCAGGTCATGCCGTTCTCGAGCTGTTGCACGTGGGTCACGTCGATCGCCCAGCGCTCCCTGTCGGCAAAATCGGCATCGTCGTTGCTGTACGACAAGCGCAGCTGCGTGTCCTGAGCCAGGTAGTAGCCGCCAGCAACCCGATACTCGTCCAGGTCCGTGTCGAAGCCCGTACCATCGAACTCGCTGGTCTCGTACGCACCCTCGAAAACCCAGCCTCGATCCGTAACCAGCCGGGCGAACAGTGACCAGCGGTCTACGTCCACGCCGCTGGCATCGGTTTCGAAGCGCCCGTAGCTGCCGCCGACGCTGGAAGCACGGGCCAGAAAAGGGGCAAGCCGGTACGGGCCGCGCCCCGGGTCAACCTCGCCCAGGAACACCTGGCCGGAGACTTCGAAGCCGTCAAAGTCGTCGACGCAGTCGCTGCCGGCAAAGCCCGGGGACTCTATGGGCCCTCCGGTGGGGGGCGGCGTCACCGTTGGCGGATCGGCCACCGGCGGTGCCGGGGTGCCGGTCGGCGGCGGCGTGTAATCCTCGGGCGGCGAGTAGCCACCGCTCGCGAGACAGAGCTCGCCGTCGGCATAGCTGAGCCCGAAATCGCTGCGAAAACTCGCAGCAGCCTGCACCGGCGGCGCAGCCAGCGCGGCGGTCAGCACCGCGGCAGTCAGAGACAGGGGGCGATTGGCAATCATCGGTTTCTCCTTGAAGGTCGATCGGGGGTCAGGGATGCCGTGGGGCGCGCCGCGACAGGCTCGAGCGTCAGCGCGCTGCCGGCCTGGCCGGCAATGCGGGCAGCAAAGCCAAAGGTCTGATAGCCGTCCTGGCCGGGACGAGTGAGGTGCGTCACCAGCACGCTGCCGGGGGGCAGATCGCCCGGCGCCAGGGCGAAGCGCGCGCCGGCGCTGCGCGCGCCGCCCTGAATGCCGCCAAAACCCAGCTGCTGCCACGCCGGAGCGGGCGCCTGCGCCTGCAGGTGCGCCAGATAGGCGGCCCCGGGCGTGAGCAACTGGCGGCTCGCGGTGCCGCTGCTCGCAGAACCGGCAGCGCCGCTTCGCACCGCGCGCAGCAGGCCAACGGACTCCGGCAGGGCAAAGCGCCCTTCCCGGGACCAGCCGCTGCGGTCGATGCGTTCTCGAGTGAGGCGACCGTTCTCGTAGCGCCGCTCCGTGCGTGTGACGTTGACCGTCAGCTGCCAGCTGCCCCAGAGCCCGTAGGGCTCCCAGGCGACGGGCCAGAAGCGCCGGCAATCCGGCGTTTCTATGAACTGCGCGTGCAGCGTGCCTTTCTTAGGCACTTTCGCGATGCGCGTGCTCACAACCAGCGTGTCATCGACAAAGCGCGCGCCCTGCTGCAGCTCTGCCTTCAGTTCGGGATGACGAAGCGCCGCTTTGTCTCGTCCCTTGATCGGGTCCCGGGCCAGCTTCGGTCGCTTACGACCGCCCGGCGTGCCCAAGAGGCTGCCGACAAGTTTGCCCACGGCGTTGCCGCCAGGCGTCGCTTTAGGCTGCTGCGCAGCAGGGTCCCAGGCCATCGGCTGAGCCGCACTGATCGTGCCGCAGTAGGTCGCTGCCCGCTCGGCGATGGCTTGGCGAACCGCATCCAGATCCAGCTCTGTGCTGGGCTGCACGGCGGGCTCGCTGTAGCGAAAATCGCCTTTGTCGACACTGCGCTCGAGCGCCGCGCCGGTCTCTGCCGAGCCGGTGGCTGCGCCGGCGACAGCGCCCAGGCTCAGCAATACGACCCCCAGGCGCCACCGGCAGCTCACCGGTCGCCTCCAGCGCAGGCCAGGCTGGCATCGGGCAGAGCGGCCGCCGCGCAGGCGCTGGGCAGCCCGCGGCCAAACACCGCATCCTGCCCCGCATCGCCCAGGTCCCGAACGCTGCCCAGCAACGCAGCGCGGAGCGCCGGGCCGTCGAGCTTCGGGTTCAGGGCCCGCAGCAATGCCGCGGTGCCGCTGACGACCGCTGCGGCAAAGGAAGTGCCGGAAACGCTCGGGTAACCGTTGCCGGGCGCAGTCGTCAGGAGCTCGACACCGGGGGCAGCCAGATCAATATACCGGCCGAGGTTAGCGTCACCGTAGCTGCGGTCTACAGCGTCGAGCGCTGTGACAGCCAGCACCCCGGGCAGGGCTGCGGGAAACGCCGGACGCGCCTGCGGGCCACCGTTGCCAGCGGCGGCGACAATCAGCACGCCCTGTGAACCGAGGCGCGCAATCGCGCGCGCCAGCAACGGGTCCGGTGGCCCGGTCAGGCTCATGTTGACGATCGCGCTGCCGCGCTGCGCAGCCAGATCCAGGGCCGCCAACAGTGTGCTGGTGCGGCAACGCGCTGCAAAGCCGCCAGCATTGACCGGCGTGCAGGCCTTAATGGCGAGCAACTCGACGTCCGGCGCCACGCCATACCCGCCAATGCCGTTGCCGAGCCCGGCGGCCAGCACACCCGCTACGGCCGTGCCGTGAGCATCGGGGGCATGTCCCTGCCCGGTCGTGTCGAGGGACTCGGTCACGCGCCCGGCAAGGTCTGGATGGCTGCCGTCGATACCCGTGTCAATGACAGCCACGCGCTGCCCGGCGCCCCGCGTGATCTGATGCAGCGGCGCCGCGTCAATCTTCGCGGGCGCGTAGGTCAACGCAGCCAGCGGGTCCTGCGCAACGGCCCCGCTGGTGCGGTACACGTACTCGGGTTGCGCGGCCGCCACGGCGCTGTCGCCTTGCAAACCCTGCACCAACGCCAACGCGTCAGCAGCGGCGAGCAACACCAGCTCAGCGTTGAGCAACTCGCTGCGACGCCGGCTGAGCACGGCCGCGCTCTGGCGCCGGGCGACCGCATCGATCGAGCCGGAGTCGATCAACGCCAGCGCCACGCCCGGTATCCGCGCGGGCTGCAAACTGTCCAGGGGAATCCCGGCAGTCGTGCAGGCGTTCTCAGCCAGGAGCCGGTAACGGTCGCTATCCGCCGGCAGCGAGGCGCTGGCGGCCGGCCCGCGGGTAGCCGGGCGCGACGCACGGTCTTCGGTCAGCCAGCGCAGATCAAGGTCGAGATTGATACCGCGGCGCTGCCCCGGCGCAGGATCCAGGCCGCGCGCGCCGGCAATCGGCGGCAGCGCCCGACACTGGGGCAACCGGTCGTCGCTTTGCGTCTCGCGAAGGGTGGCAAGCCGCGCTGCGACCCGCTCGCTCGCAATCGCCGGATCTTCCGCCAGGCGCAGCCTGGGGCCTTCGCTGGCTGCGCGGCTCGCGATTTCATGGCAGGGGTTTGCCGGACATTGGATGCCGCGCCCCGCGTCGCACTGCTCCGCGCGAAAGCGTGCCCAACGCTCGTCATCCATGGGCACGTCCAGGAGCCACTGGCCGCCTTTTCGATGGGCTCGGTAGCCCGCGAGCCCAAGGACCCGGGCCTGCGCCGCAAGGTCTGCCTGCGAGCCGGATGGCCCTGGCAGCTGCACGGACCGCAGGGGCACGGGCGGCGCGATGGCAAGCGGTTGCTGCCACACATCGGCGAAGGGACCGACCGGGGCGCTTGTTGGCGCAGGCGCTGCGTCCTGCGCCACCGCAAGACTGCTGAGGCCCAGCAGCACTGTACAGGCCAGGCATCGCGCCGACCCAAGCATCAGCCGGCCTCCGGCAACGCGAAGGCATGATGGGCAAGGCGTTCACTGCCGTCGGCATGGCGCACCAATAGCCGCAGCTCCGCGCGCACCAACCCGTCCGCCAGCCAGGGGGTCAAGTCGAGCCGGCCGAGCGTGCGTTCCTGAGCATCGCCCTCGGGCCCGCTCTCGAGCGTCACCCGTTGCCAGGGAGCGGCGGCCTCGTCGGCACCGGCCTCCTCGCTCCCTTCCGCAGGGAGCAACCGCAGGGAAAGAACTCTTTCCGCCAGGGCATCGGCGCTCGCTTCGCCATGCACCACCAGCCACAGACGCTCATCGTCGTAGGCAAGGCGCAAGGCTTCGATCCGTGCGCGAAGCTCGCGATCCGCCGGCGCAGCCAGCGCCGCGACCAGATCGATGCGGCCGTAGCCGGACAGCGCGTCAACGCCAGGCGCGTGCAGGTCCTGCGCGCTCTGCACGAGCAGGCGCTTCAGCGCTGGCCCGTCGAGGCCGGGCCGGGCAGACAGCACGCGGGCCGCAACGCCGGTCACGATCGCCGCCGCGAAGGAGGTGCCGGATGCCCGGTAGTACTCCGCGTCGTCGCCGACCACAGCGGTCCCGGCCGGGCGCTCGCCGGCTCGGCTAAGCGCGATAAAGTCGGTGCCTGCCGCGCGCAGCGACAACAGGTCGACGCCGGGGGACAGCAGATCGACCCGGGCACCGAAATTGGAAAAGCCGGCGCGAAGATCGGCGGGCGCGCTGGCACCCACCACCAGCGCCTGCTCGATGGCAGCGTAGCCGTAGCCGTCAGCCGGGGCACCGTCGTTGCCGGCGCTGACCACCACCAGGGTTCCGGCGGCGACCGCCGCTGCAACGGCGTCACGCTCCATCGGCGACGCGACGCTGCCCCCCAGGCTCAGGTTGATGATGTGCGCGCCCTGCTGCACGGCGTAGCCGATCGCCTGGGCGACTGCTGCGGCCCGGGCCTGGCCCCGATAGCTCGCCACCTTTAAGGGCATCAGCACCGCCTGCGGCGCCAGACCGGCGATTCCCAGGGCATTGTCCGTGCAGGCAGCAACCAGCCCGCTCACGTGCGTGCCGTGGCCGGATTCGTCCGCCGGCCAACCGTTGCCATCCGCAAAGTTCCAGCCGATCAGATCATCGACGTAGCCGTTGCCGTCGTCATCGCGACCGTTGGGCGTTTCCTGCGCGTTGCGCCAGAGCTGATTCGCAGCCAGATCCGGGTGCTCGAAGTCGAGCCCCGTGTCGATGATCGCAATCACCGGCCGCATGCTTGCGGTCGCCGCTACGGGGTACGCCTCGAGCAATCGTAAGGACCACTGATCGGCATAAGCCTGGCCCCAGCTGCCGCTGCCCTGAAGGTATGGATCGTTGGGCAAGGACGTCTGCGCGGCAACGGCCAGCGGCAAACACAGCAGCGCCACCCACAGCAGCGAGACTTCGCCCCGGCGTATCCTGGAACGTGCCGTCACGGTGCAACCACCGGCTGCAGGTACGTCACCAGTCCGCTGGCCATCAACTGCTCCCGCAGCTGGGCTTCTGCCCGGTCGTCGGTCCGGGCGTCGGTCCGGGCGATGCGATAGATGCCCAGGGCACTGGGGCCATCCACGAGTCGCAGACCGGCGGCGAGCAACAGGTTGCGAATCTCTGCCTCGCTCGCGGCCGGCGCAAAGGCCACCGTGAAATCCCCTGACAGCGTGCCGGAGACCGTTTCGTAGCTACGCTCCGTCGGCGTGCCATCGCGGGTATCGCTGCTCACCATGACGGTGGCCAGCACCGCCACCATAGCGACGGCCGCGAACTGGCCCGCCAGGGCAAGACGCGGAGACAGGCTGCCGAGCCACACCCCAAGCGCGCGCGGCACGGCCTTGAGCGTGTCCCAGAGCGCAGCGCCGGCAGAGGGCTGCGCCGTGGATTGGGTACCAGGCGCCACGGCCTGGGGCGGCAGCTCAGCCATGAACTGATCAATGAGTACCGGCCGAAAGACCGGCTCGTCCGGTGACCGCCGCACGGTGACGGCGCGAAGTGCCGCGAGCAATACCAAATCGCTGCCACACTCAGGGCAATCTTCCGCATGCGCAAGGGCCGCCTGCAAATCCTCGGCCGACAAGGTCTCGTTGCTGATCCAGGGCAGCTGTTCCTGTACCTGCTGATGATTCATGCCGGTGTTCCTCCGTGGGTCATGGCGAGGGCAAATTCGGATTCTCCGAGCGCCTTCTTGAGCTTGCGGCGCGCGTGAAACATCCGGGTTTTCACGGTGTTTTCGGGGCAGCCGACAATTCGCGCAATCTCCGGATAGGAGAAACCGTGAAAGAACGTCAGCTCCACCACGTCGCGATGCTCGACAGAAAGGGTCTTGAGGGCCTGGCTCAGAAGCCGCCGCAGATCGCGCTGGGTCTCGAAAGTTTCCTGTTCTGACTGCAGGCTGCTGCCGTTAGAAGGTTCCGGCACATCGTCCAGATCCACTTCAGTCAGCCGCTTGCCGCGCACAGCGTTCAGGGCGCGGTAGCGCGCAATGCCAATCACCCAGGTGGAGACCCGGGAGCGGCCCTCAAAGCGGGCTGCGTTTTTCCATACTTCCAGCATGACGTCGTTGGTGACCTCTTCCGCCTTTGATTCGTTGCCAACAAGCCGATGGACGTAGCGAAAGAGCCGCTCGCCGTACCGTTCGTACAGCGACCGCAAAGCGTCCTGGTCGCCCGTCGCGATGCGCGCGAGCAGGGCCGCATCGCGCTCATCGTCGGCCGGTTCCGCTGGCATGGGGCGAGTGCGCACCACTGTCATCTCCTTCGCAGGCTCGAACCGATCCCGTGCTCGTGGCTTGTGGGCGTGAGTCACAGGTCGATGCGATTCGGTTCAAAGGCAGCTGCCCGCGCGATCACGGCGCAGCCGGTTCAGCAGATGAACGGGCGAAGCGGCAGAAGTGGTTTAAAGACGACGAGCGTTGAACGGTTGCCGGGCCACCCGGGACTCACAGGCACACCCATCAAAACCGGAGCACAGCCATGGAAACTGTTGCCGACAAGCTGCTGGAAATGGCCGAAACAGAAGCGGAAAAGCGGCTCCTGCGTCGTTGGCTGGAGCTGCCGGAGGACGCGGGTCGCGCCGCCGCCTGGCAGGCACTCGCGCACCGCGAGCTGCCGCGCCCGCGCCGCTATTGCTGGTAAGACTTCAGCAGACGGCGGTTTCCGGCGAAGGTTGTATATTTCATTATTTCGTGAAATATTGAATCTTTAATCGCCGGGACCGCCCGTGAACCCTGACAACGCTGCGGCCGACCGAGCCGTTCGCCAGCTGTCCGCCATGGCACACCCTGGCCGGCTGGCCTTGCTCAAACTGCTCATACAGGCCGGGCCCGACGGTCTCCCGGCCGGGGCGATTGCCCGGGCAGCGGGGCTGGCGCCGCCGACCGCCACGGGCCAGCTCGCGCGGCTGGTCGCCGCCGGCCTGCTCGCCCAGGCCCGGAAAGGCCGGCAGGTGATCTACTCCGCCAGCTACCGGTCCATGACCGAGCTGCTGGGTTACCTCATGGCGGATTGCTGTTGCGGGCGGACTGAGATCTGCGCGCCGCTCACCGCACAGGGTGGAGCCAGCGCCCCATGAGCGTACAGAGCACGCTGGCCCTGAACGCACAGTGCGATTGCCTGCCGCTGGAACGGACCGAGCTGCGCGCGGGCCTGGTCGGCGCGCTGAGGGATCGGGCCCTGGCGCCGCTGCTCGCCCGGACGCTGGACGAGCGGCCCAATCTGCTGGCAGAGACCGCCGTATTTCTCGGCGATGAAGATTGGGCAAGGCTCCAGGACGCCGTACGCACCATGGAGCAGCAGCTGTGGTCAGCGCCCTATCTGAGCGCTCTGGCTCAAACCGCGGATTCGATTCCGGGATCACCGCCGGCCGCAGGCAGCGGTTTGATGCGTGCCTACGACTTTCACCTGACGGCGAACGGGCCCCAGCTGATCGAGATCAACACCAACGCGGGAGGCGGATTCGTCGTGCTGGCCCTGCAGCGCGCCGTGGCCACCGGGCAGATCAGCCTCGGGGGCGAGCCCTGTGCGCTGGCGGCACCCTTCGATACGGCTGCCGCGACCCGCGCGATCGTCGCCAGCTTTGCGCAGGAGTGGAAGAGCGTTCAAGGGACGCTGCTCCGCCCGCGGCCGCTGCGGGATATCGCCATTGTCGACGAGAGGCCCGATCAGGAGTTTCTGTATCCGGACATGATCCTCGCGCTCGACGCCCTTCGAGACGCCGGCTACCACGCTCGGATCACCCCCCTCTCTGCCCTGACTGCAGCACCGGGAGGCCCGGGACTGCTTGCAGATGACCAGGGACCGGTGGACCTGGTCTACAACCGCAGCACGGACTTCGCCCTGAGCCGCTCGGAAAGCCGATCTCTGAGACAGGCGAGCGCGATGCGGGAAACGCTCGTGAGCCCATCGCCCTGGCACCATCAGATCTACGCCCACAAATCACGCCTGACGCTGCTGGCTCAAACACAACCGGCTCGAGGCGGCGCACGCCTGCCCTGGGTGCCTGCTGCTCAACCCGTTCAGCCCGAGCAGGCGGACGATCTCTGGGCACGCCGCAAGTCCCTTTTTTTCAAGCCCGTTGACGGCTTTGGCAGCAAGGCCGTCTACGATGGCAGAAAGCTCACGCGCGGTACCTGGCAGAGCCTGCAGGCGCGCGCCTACATCGCCCAGGAGACGATCCCGCCGCCCCGGCGACGAGTGCAGCAGAATGAGACCAGGCTGAGATTTGACCTGCGGGTGTTTGCGTACGGCGGCGAGGCGATTTTTGCCTGCGCGCGGCTGTACCGGGGCCAGACCACCAACTTCCGCACGCCCGGCGGCGGGCTCGCCATGGTGCTGAGAGCAGACTGCTAGCACGCGTTGGAAACCGGCGCAGACGGATTGACTCCAAAGGGCCAACTGCGGACAATCCGCGTCCTTCGACGATCTGTGGCTACGTAGCTCAGCTGGTTAGAGCGCGGCATTCATAATGCTGAGGTCGGTGGTTCAAGTCCACCCGTAGCTACCACGAAATCAATGGGTTACCTCGACCCAAGGGCTTCCTGACGATTTCCCCCAAGTCCCCGGACGTACACAAGATCAGCGCCTGCGTCTGTATCCCCCGAGGTGCAATAGCCCAACAAACTTCGCATGTTCTTATGTAGGGGCATTGGATAACGTCGCGTGACGATGCAACAACCCGGCTGTTATGACCGTATTTCGCTTCCTCCTGCGCGCTTACACACTCATTACACTCGCACTCATCGCTGGCTGCGGAGGCGGGGGCAGCTCTAGCCGCGCGCCAGTCCCAACACCCGCTCCGCCACCGCCCGCCCAATTCACCGCGTCCATTACCGTGACCGGTCTCCAGTCAGACCAGCAGATCACCGCCATGCTCAATGGCTCGAACGACATCGTCGTCGACATCAATGGCAACGCCGGTTTCAGTGCACAGCTGGTGGACGGAGACAGCTATGAGGTCACCATCACCGCTCAACCAGCCACGCAAACCTGCTCTGTTGCGAACGGCTCCGGCGTCGTTCAAGGCGCCGATGTTGAAATTGCGATTACATGCATCGGCTACACCGTTGGCGGAACGCTCACCGGACTCAATGCCGGAGAAACCCTCGATCTGGAACTCAACAGCGGTGAACAACAAATCACGCTGGATACGGTGGGCCCTTTTTCCTTCGACACTACCCTGGCCGACCAGGCTGCTTACGACGTCGCAGTCGCGACCCCGCCGCTCGGCAAAAACTGCGTCCTCGACGGCAACTCTGGCGTAATCAATGGCGCAGACATTACGTCCATCAGCGTGGCCTGCAGCCCGCAGAATGCAACCCTGTCAATCGGCGGCAGCCTGCTTGGGCTGGCATCCAGCCCGGTCACCCTGCAGCAAAACGGCGCCGACGATATAGAACTGCTCGCTGACGACACGTTCTCGTTTCCGACGCTGCTCAGAGGCGGCGCCAGCTACGAGGTGACCGTTTCCGTACAGCCCGATGACGCGGAGTGCAGCGTCAGTAATGGTAGCGGCGCGACCGCAGGAGCCAACATCACCGACATCGCTGTGAACTGTGTCGGCACACCCACGCTATTTGCCTACAGCTACGACTTTTCCGATCCGGCGATTGAGCGGTTCACCATTGATAGCATTGGCCGGCTCACCGCTAGGGAGAGGATGCCGCTCGCATTCCCCGCTGACGACATGACGATCGATCCGGCGGGCCGACGCATGTATGTGGGCACCAATGCGAGAGTCTTCCCGCCACAAGATCGAAAGGTCCGAATCTACGATATCGATCCGGCGACAGGCGCGCTAACCCTCGATGGGTCTGATTTCACGCCGAGCGAAAATCTGAGCAACCTGCGCTTTCACCCTTCTGGCCGATTCGCCTACGGAGTCTTTTACGAGAACGATCGCATTGCGCTCTTTAGTGTCGATCCTGTCACTGGCGCTCTGACCGAGAACGCCACCGTTGCGAGCACAGATTCGATCAGAGGCATTACCTTCGATCAGGCAGGTCGCCACCTGATCCGGAGCGTATTTGCTGGCTTTACCCTGTACTCAATCGATCCAGATTCTGGCAGCCTCACGGAACTCGGTACGCAGCTCGTCGAGGAAAATCCGTATCTCGCGGTCGACCGAACGGACCGATTCATTCTGGCGACGGGAATCGGCGATCTAGGCATCGACAATCTCACTAGCCACACTTTTGACGGATCGAGCGGCACCGCCGCCCGGGTAAACGCCCAGGCGACCCCCTCTGCCTTCCCGGGCAGCGTGTCGATCAATCCTTACGGAACATTCGCGTACACAGGTAACAGCGGCATCTTCGGCGGCGATGATGCGGGCATAGAAATCTTCTCTATCGACCCAGTCACCGGCGCGATCGCGATCATCGCTCCAAGGCTTTTCTCTGACGTCTCGATCGGCGCTCACTTCGAGCCCACGGGACGCTTTGCGTACCTCGCCAACCCAGTCACGAACGAGATCACAGCCTACAGCGTCAACCCAGTGACCGGCTTGCTGGAACAACGGTTCCCGCCGGTTCCAGCGACCAGCACCTTCAGGTTTACGCTGTCCGCTGCGCAACGTTTCGCTTACGTTCTTAACCCGAGCAACGCGACCCTCACCGGGTTTAGTCTCGACCCGGAGGGCACCCAAACTTCTCTGGGCAGCCTTGCAAACACTGCCCCTGCGCCGATCGCAGCGATCTCCGAGACCACGGGTCGCTTCGTATTTGTGCTTAGCAGCTCTGCCACCAATGGCACGATCAGCACCTACGGCATCAACCGATCGACCGGCGCGCTGGACGACGCCGGCATTGCGCTCACGACCAGTGGGATCCCGACGTCTATCGCCGCCCATCCAACGGGGCGCTTTCTATATGCCGCACAACAGGGCGCTGACAGCCTCGCAAGCTACAGCATCAACCCGAGCGATGGCTCCCTGCTGCTGAGCGACACGCTGACCACGGCGGACACACCCAGCAGCCTCACTCTGCATCCGACCGGAAACTTCCTGTACGCCACCCAGGCTGGGACGGATGGCATCGTTGCATTCTCGATCGATCAGGCAACGGGCATACCCACGCAAACCGGATCGCCCATCGCCACCGGTGACGAACCCGTCGCAGCAGCGATCTCCACCTCCGGGCGGTTTGCCTTTGTGGCGAACCGATCCTCGAACAGCGTGTCGACGTATAGCATCAACCTGACGACGGGCGCGTTGACATCAATCGCCGCGCCGGTCGGTGTCGGTGCAGCCCCCGCTGGCATCACGGTCGCGCCTGACGGCCGATTCGTATACGTTTTCAACAGCGGCTCGAACGACGTCACCACATACAGGATCAACGAGAGCACCGGCTCACTCTCAGAGGTCGGCACCGCGGTCGCCACCGGCGGCTCGCCGACGGCGCTCTCAATCGATGCGAGCACTCGTTTCGCGTACGTCACCCTGGGTGACGACGACTCGGTGCAGCGCTTCGCTATCGACCCGGCGACTGGGGCGCTTTCGGCATCTGGAGCGCCGACGCCAGCGGGATCATCACCAGCAGCCGTCGTTCTCGTCGGTGGCTCGCCCTAGCCGGCGAACGCCGCCCCACTACCGAACAGCTGGCGAGCACGCTGAGCACTGCACAGGCCTCTGCGGCTGAGGGGGCCCTGCCCGCTACCGAAACCCCTCCGGAAACGCCCACAACCCATTCGCACCGCGCACAAACTGAATCTTCTGGTCCACCATGGCCAAGTCCAGGCCGCGGTAGTAGTCCGGGTTATCGCCAATCCATCGCAGATCCTCGTCGGTGTCTTTGAAGGTCACCTGCAGCAGATACAACACGTCCCGATCGGCGTAGGCGTCATTCGCAATCGGCAGAATGAGCTGCAGCTGCGAGAAGTGGATGTACCCTTCCAGCGCCACAGACTCTGGCATGTAGACATTGTTGCGGGTCAGCGCCTGCAGCTCTTTCTCGCTCACGATGTGGTACAGCGTGGTGTCGCCCACCACTTTGGAAACGCCCAGGAAACGGCCGTCGGCCGCCCGGGAAACCTCGTG
Source organism: uncultured Pseudomonadales bacterium (assembly GCA_964640725.1). Lineage (GTDB taxonomy): Bacteria > Pseudomonadota > Gammaproteobacteria > Pseudomonadales > Azotimanducaceae > CALHVX01. The sequence goes on from CAZXIJ010000007.1 coordinate 159,233, forward strand.
CGCCTGCAGCACCGCCGCGGGGTCAATCCCCCCCAGAATGTGCGGGAACAGCTCGCTGTCGGCGCCGTCAAAGTCAGGCTGGGTATCGCCGACTGGCGCGGTGCCTTCAAAGATGGTTTGCACCCCCGTTGCCGCCAGGGAATCTACAGACATTCTCAGGCTAAGCCAGTCTCCGGGCACCTCGCGATAAAAGTGGTTGCCGATCGTCAGCAGAAAATCAGGATTCGCCGTTGCGTGGGTAAACCCGTCCTGCTCGTAGGTCGGTGGAAAGTAGGTCGAGTTCGACCTCAGTGCCTCATTCCACAGCCTCTTCTGCACCAGGTGGTAGATGTAGGGATACTTCGCGAGGTAGGCATCGATTTCACGGGGAGCCGCTGGAGCGGACGACTGGGTCGCCGGCGCAGGCTCCGCCGACACCGAAGTGGTCGAGCAGCCCGATAGCAGGCAGACGGAAGACAGCAAAGTAGCAGCAAGCGCCAGAGACAAGTTCTTCATAGAGGCAAGGCCATCCGATCAGTTCGAGTGCAGGGACCCACAGAACGCGGGCCTTCCGTGCATGTTGGCACGATGAGGCTGTCGATCGCCAACTGCAAAGCGGGGCTGCGCTAGCTTGCGCCAACCACGTACTTCAGGATACCGACCACCTGCGCCGGGCTCGTCGCCCAGGCCATTGCTGCCGCATCGACTTCCTTGAGCGGATGGATGATGTCGTCATCGTGCAGCGTGATGTACGGCTTGCCCAAGGCGGCGCAAAAACCTGCGTCGAAGGCCGCGTTCCACTGCTTGTACTTGTCCCCAAAGCGAATGACGGCAATGTCGCACTCGCCCAGGAGCGTCTTGGTGCGGATGGCGTTGACCTTGGACGACTTGTGATCGCGCCAGAAACCGCTGCTTTCCTCACCGAGCAGATCGCCGGCGGCATCGCTTGCCGCGTGATCTGTGACTGCCGAGGTAAATGTCACCGGCAAGTCCAGGGCCTGCGCGCCGTCAATCACCTGCTGCCGCCAGTCGGTATGAATTTCGCCTGACAGATAGACAGACCACTGCATAAAGCTCTCCCCTTGGGGTTTGGGTGGGTATCGAAAATTGATCGCGCAAGTCTACCGCAGGGGCTGCGTTTCCATCCCCAGGTGCAGCTCATCTCCGCTGTAGAGGTGCGCGGCGATCGCGGCATCGTCCAGCGCCACGCCGAGACCTGGCGCGGTCGGCGGCAGCACGTAGCCCGCCTCCCAGCGAACCTCCTGCTTCAGGAACTGCATAAACGGCCCGTCGAAGCGCCCGATCGATTCCAGAATCAGAAAGTTGGGGCTACAGGCGGCCAGCTGGATATTGGCAGCAGCCACCACAGGCCCGCAGTAAAGATGGGGCGCAATCTGGGCTGAACGGGTCTGCGCCATACCCGCGATCTTCTTGCCCTCGAGCAGGCCGCCCACTCGACCCAGATTGAGCTGCAGGATGGACGCCGCGCCCGCCTCCAGCACGCGCGCGAACTCGTGCTTGGTGCACAGGCGCTCTCCGGTCGCCACGGGGATCGCTGTGTAGCGGGCGACCTCGGCCATATCCGCCGGGTTCTCCGGCGGTATCGGCTCCTCGAACCACAGCGGGTCGTAGGCTTCCAGGCGCCGGGCCATGCGCTTGGCACCGGACACCGTGAATTGCCCGTGGGTCCCAAACAACAGGTCGGCACGATTGCCCACCGCCGCGCGGATGGTTTTGCAAAACTGTTCCGAACGATCCAGGTCTGCCAGGCTCGGCTGATGCCCATCGTAAATCGTGTAGGGGCCTGCCGGATCGAACTTCACCGCGGTGAAGCCCTGCTCTACGGCCAAGACTGCGGCTTCCGCTGCATGGTCCGCATCGTTGTAAACATTGGGCTGCGTCGGGTCCGGATACACATCGCCCGTGGGCGGATAGAGATAGGTGTAGCTCCGCAGCCTTTCGTGCACCAGGCCGCCCAGCAGCTGGTACACCGGCTGATCGGCCGCCTTGCCGATGATGTCCCAGCACGCCATCTCCAGCCCACTGAGCACGCCCATGACCGTGACATCCGGGCGCATGGTGTACCCCGCCCCGTAGGTTTGGTGCCAGAGCCGTTCGATATGGTGTGGGTCGCTGCCCGCGAAGTGGCGCACAAACACATCGTGCGCCATCGCCGCGCACAGCTCTGGGCTGAAGGTTGCGCTGTAGATTTCGCCCACGCCGGTGATCCCGCACTCAGTCGTCACCCGCAGGAAGATGAAGTACCGGCCGCCATGGCGCGGCGGCGGGTTGGCCACCACGAAGGTTTCCAGCTGATCGAGCTTCACCGGACCGCTCCCTGGCGTGCGCAGGCGCTAGTCATCCGCAGGGTTCAAGGGGTCGGTGCCTGCCGCCACTTCAGCCCCGTCATCGGTACCGCCGCCGTCAGTATCCGGGTTGAGCGGGTCGGTGCCCTTGAACTGGATCTCAACGAAGTCCGTCAGGCCATCGCGAT
>CAZXIJ010000008.1:0-117015 GCA_964640725.1 uncultured Pseudomonadales bacterium
ATGCGGCGACCGATGACGCGCGGGAGATCGGCGGCCTCATCGCGTTCTACGAGCTCCCTGCAAAAAGCGCCGGCGCTGTGGGCGACAACGACCTTTAGCGGCTTTTGCGCCGGATCCAAATTGGCGAGGCCCAGGCCATTTCCGTGATGGTGGGAGGGTAGCCGGCAGGCGGCTCGCGACCCAGGCGCAGGCTGTCGTACGTCGTCCAGCGGCAGGTAGGGTTCTGTATCACGCGAACGTAGTAGAACGCGTTGACGTCCGGGTCGTAGGCCGGGTCCTGCCATTGCGCTTTCAGTTCCTTGCGGCCGGCGTCTGCGTTCCAGCGGCAGTTGGTCACGTCGACTGGCGCGCTCTCTGCGGTGCAGCGACCGGTGACCGAATCGATAGGCCCGTTGCCGCACGCGACGTCATACACGGCTTCCTGGGCCCGCCCGTCTGCCATCCAGCCCTTGATGATCTGGATCTTTGCGAGCGGTGCGCTCTGCGGGTCCTGCAGCGCCCAGGCAAACAGGGACAGGGTTCCGGCCTGGCCCTCGAGGGTGCCGCCCATCGGCACGCCGAGCTGGTAAAGGGTTGCCGTATCGGTCTGCGCGGCGTTGGCGGGCAGTTCGAAGCCCGCGAACACGCGCAGGCGGATCCGGGTGCCGCTGGTGGCGTACACCTCTTTGCGGGCCATGGCGTCAAACAGCGCATCGCGCGTGTTCTCTTTGGCCCAGATGGCAGCCAGCCCCCCTGGATTGTTGCTCAGCTGACTGCGGCGCCCCGGGGACAGGCGCTTTTCTGCAGGGGAGCTGACGTATCCCGAAGCGCCGCGGAAATCCCACTCTTCGGCATCCCCGGGGTTGGCGTTGTGCGTATCAGTCGAACCAATCAAGCCAAAGGCGAGCGGGTTAAAGCCCAGATCGCTCTCCAGGGCGAGCCCTTTCTTCAGGCCATCGCGCGCCATGGAAGTCCGGAAGATACAGCCGGTGTTCTGGCCCGCCTCGCAGGGCGGCAGATACTGCTCGAAGCCGCACTCTTCGTCGGTAGCCCCGGAGGCTGCAGAGCACTCGGAATTGCCCTTGATCTGAAACATCTCGACGATCGGCTCGAAGCGCTGGCGCAGCTGCCAGTCGGCGTCGCTATAGGGCACGCCATCGATGGTCTCGCTCGCGAACGCCAGGCCCCAGGTCTTGTTCGGGTTGTGGGGGATCGTCAGAAACTCGCACTCCGCGGTGCAGGTGGCGGCAAGCTGCTTCCACAGATCGATCTCTGATGCGGCATCGTAGGCGGATATGGCATGCGCCGGGGTGGTCGCCGAGCGAAAAATGACGTTTCGGTGATGCTTGCCCCGGTCAGCAAGCACCGGGGAGTACTCGTAGCCTGCAAAGGTTGTGAACGTTCCGGGCTGGTTGTGACGCTCCGCAGCATCTTTGATGATTTGCCAGGTCGTCGCCGCGTAGCCCCTGGCGACGTCCGGGTCGCCGCCGTAGATCGCGAGGTCTTTAACAGGCGGGCGCGCTTCGCCAGCTTTCCGCAACGCCATGAAGGTTCTGATGGACGGTTGCTCAAAGGCCTGGCAGGCCTCGCGGCTGGCGTCGCTCAGAGCGGGCTGGTCGCATGCCAGCTGGCGCCCGAACCCTTCGGCGTGATCCGTGACCGCTGCGAAGTCCAGCGGCCGCGCGAGCTCGATTCGCTCCCCGGTTCCAATTTGCTGGCGCTCGCCCTTGGCGAAACGATAGGCAGAATCCGCGTCGAGCCGGTTGCCGAACAGGTACGAATCGAAAGACAGGCTGGTGTGGACGTGGAGGTCACCGAAGTACAGATTGCTGGTGCCGGCCTGGTGGTCGCTGTCGGGTACCGCATTGGCCGGGCGGTAGAAGCTCAGTTCGTCTTGTGCAGCCACCGTTGACCGCAAGTCTGACTGTGCCGCAGCGCCCTGCGGAAGGAGCGATCGCTGCGACATGCCGTACACCAACCATGCCGCGCCAATAGCCGCAGCCAGCCCGACCCAGAGGTACCAGCGCATCGCTCATCCTTCCTTTTTCTAGCGCTGGAGTGTGTCTGGCGCTTGAGCTGGAAGCAATCTCGTCGGTCAACCTGTGATCGCGATCAGGACGCGTCAGTTTCGGTCGGTTAGCCTTTGGCGGCGACTGCTAGCGCCGGCTTCCCCGGCGCTGCTCCCGGCCGCGCTGGCCGCGCCAGCCAACCCTGTTGCGCCACTCACCGGTGCCCAGGCGGATAAAGTTGGGCCGGCCGGTGCGGCGGTTCAATCGCACCTCGACGGGCTTGTCCATGCCGTTGGTGTGTCCGAGCGTAACCTCCTCAGCGCTTTCTGGTGCCATTGAGGCGTGGCCGAAATGTGTTTGCCCGTCTGCGTCTTGCCAGCGAACGATGTCGTCCGCCCATACCCAGGCCGCGACCGCCCACAGCAGGGCGCCCACCATCCATCTCTTCATGCCGTAACTCCCCCGAGTTTTGGTACTTTTTTCGTCACGGTGGTGTTAGCCACCGGGCATTGAGAATATCGGGCCGCTGCGGCCGGCGTTGCGCCAGTTTGTGCTGCGCTCGAAGAGGCTTGTAAGCAGCTTTGAAGGAGCCAGCGTTTTCAGCGCTTTCCCAAGGCCAGCCCTCGCGGTTACAGTCCCTGGCGATCGGTTTGAAGTGAAAGAGGTGTCAATGGGCTCGCGCAACCGTCTGTGGCTCATCGTTGGCGGGCTGCTGATTCTGTCGTCCTGCGCGAGTCAGCCGCGGGGCGGTCAGGACCCGACTGTGCTGCGCCAGACTGGCGAGCGGTGGAGCCAGCACTATCGGGACCGAGACCTGGACGCGCTGATGCGGCTGTACGTCGACGACGCGATGGTGGCCCTGCACAATCAGCCGGCGCTCTACGGCAAGGCGCAGATCCGGGCTTACTTCGCCGAGCGGTTCGCGCAGGGCGAGAGCCAATCGACCTTCGAGCTGGCGTACGAGCAGATCGAGTTCCACGGACAGGTCGCGCACATCGTCAGCAAATACTGGCTGCGCGCTCAGGACCCTTCGAGCGGTGCGATCGTCAGCGATGCCGGCAGGTCACTGCTGATCTACCGCTTTGAGCAAGGTCAGTGGAAGATCGCTGTCGACATTGATCAGGCGACCCCGGACGTTGGCTGGCCATCGCCCGGCGGGTTGCTGGATCGCTAAGAGGCATTCCGGCGGGGCTAGCGGTCGGATCGAGCCTGGTACCGCAGCTGTCCGCCCACCACAGTCATGGTGACCTGGCCCCGCAGCAGGCCGTCCGGATCAGTGTCAGCGACCACAAGGGGGTCGATGTCCATTGCCGTCAGATCGGCCCACAGCCCCGGGGCGATGCGGCCTGTCTGCGCCTCCCGAAACGCCGCGAAAGCCGCGCCGCTCGTGTAGGCGCGCAACGCCTCTTCCATCGTGACGGCTTGTTCGGGGTACCAGCCGCCCGGCGGGGCCTTGTCCTTGTCGCGGCGAGTTACGGCAGCGTGCAGCCCGTAAAAGATGTTGTGGTCGGAGCCGGGATTGTCGGCATTGAACGTGAGGGCGGTGTTCTGCGCCAGGAGCGAGCGCCAGGCGTAGGCGCCCTGAATGCGCTGCGCGCCAAGGCGGTCTTCGGCCCAGCGCTTGTCCTCCACTGCGTGGGGCGGTTCCATAGAGGCCACCACCCCCAGTTCCGCCAGACGTGGCAGGTCGTCCGGGTGCAGCACCTGCGCATGCTCGATGCGGTGCCGGCCGACTCGGCCGCTGTCGCGCTGCACCGCCTCGATAAAGTCCAGAACCTCGCGGTTGCCGGCGTCGCCGATCGCGTGAATGCCGACCTGAAAGCCGGCGTCCATGAGCGCTCGCGTGAGTGCCTGATTGAAGCCGTAGCCATCCCCGCTGATCCCGCGGTGCTGGGGCTGGTCTGCGTAGCCCTCGAGCAGCCGGGCGCCGCGGGAGCCGAGCGCGCCGTCGTAGTAGGCTTTGACGGATCGCGTCACCAGCATCGAGTCGCTATCGGTATCCGGGCCGCGCTCAAGCCACTGCTTTGCCAGCGCTTCATCCCGAACGGACAGCATGGCGTAAAAGCGCAGCGGCAGTCGTGCTTCAGCCTCGAGCTTTTCGAGCACGGCCATGTGTGCGGCCGGCGTGCCGGCCTCGTGGACCGTGGTGTAGCCATTGCGCGCCATGTCCTCGAGCGCCTTGAGCAGGTCGTCTTCAAGCTGCGCGGGCGATCGGGCGGGCAGCCGGTCGTTTACCAGAGTCGTTGCGCGGTTGAGGAAGAGCCCGTTCGGCTCTCCATCGGTGCCGAGTCGCATTTCGCCGCCCACGGGCACTGCGGTCTCTGCAGCGATACCGAGCTCATCCAGGGCGGTCTGATTCACCCAGACCGCAAAGCCGTGCAGGCTCTTCAGGGCCACGGGGTGATCGGGCACCGCGGCCGACAGCAGCGTTTTGCTCGGATAGCGGTTGGCCCACGCGCCTTCGTCCCAGCCCTGGCCGAGCACCCATTGCCCGGGTCGCTGCTCCTGCGCCGCGGCGGCGAGCAGCGCCACCGCCTCTGCCTCGGTCTCGACATCGACCAGGTCAACGGTGTTGAGCTTGGCGCCCAGCTCGAACACATGGGTGTGCGAGTCGGCGAGGCCTGGGAGCAGGGTTTGGCCTTGCAGGTCAATCTTCCGGGTCTGCGGGCCCGCGAGGGCCAGCATTGCTGCGTCACCGCCCACGGCAACGATCAGACCGCCGCGGACTGCGACAGCGCTGGCGTCAGGCTCCCAGCCGCCGTCGGTATGCGGGGATTGCGCCGCCGGTTGGCCGTCGGCACCTGCCGGCGCAGGCCAGTCGAAGGTGTAGACCCTGGCGTTGTGCAGGATCAGATCTGCCGGCAGGGAGACCTCAGCTTTGTTGTCAGCGCCGCAACCGGCAAGCATGAGCGTGACGAGAAACAGGATCGATCGCAGGGCTCGCGACACAGCGGTATTCCTTGATGGGGTCGAGATTGACTGTGCCAGCAGGATTGGACGGTGGCCAGCAGGCAGTCCCCCAGGACGCCGCGCTGCTGGTTTGTGCCGGTTCGCCAAACGCGTTTGAATGGCGAAAAGCACAGAACGGAACTGCGATGTTGTTTCCAAAATGGCGTGATGGGCTGCTGGCGCTGGCCCTGGTCGGAATGGTCGCGTGCACCACCGAGATGGCCGATGTCGCCGAGGCAGTGCCGGCAGCAGCCGTGCCCGCGCCGGTCCCCGGAATGGTGGTCACCGCGAACGCGCAAGCCACGCAAACCGGGGTGGCGATCCTGGAGGCGGGCGGGTCTGCCGTGGACGCTGCGGTCGCGATCGAAGCCGTCTTGAGCCTGGTGGAACCGCAAAGCTCCGGGTTCGCCGGCGGGGCGTTCATGACCTATCTGGACGCGGCCACGGGCAAGGTCACTGTGTTTGACGGTCGCGAAACCGCGCCGGCCGCGGCTGACCCGGCCCAGTTTGTTCAGGCCGATGGCAAGCCCATGGGCTTTTTGCCGGCCAAGGTCAGCGGGCTGTCGACCGGTGTGCCCGGGGTAGTAGACATGTTGGCGCTGGCCCAGGCGCAGCATGGCCGTCTGTCTTGGGCAGAACTGCTCGAGCCGGCCATTGCGTTGGCGGAGGAAGGCTTTGCGGTAACGCCCCGGTTGGCGGGAATGCTGGCGCGGTTCGGTCGCTTTCTGCCGCAGGACCCAGCGCAAGGCCCGGTCGACGCGTACCGCTACTTCCACGATGCGCAGGGCGCTCCGCTCGCGGCGGGCCATGTGCTACGCAACCCCAAATACGCAGCTACCCTGCGATTGCTGCAACAGAATCACCGCGCCCTGTACGAAGGGCCGCTGGCCGAGGCGATCGTAGCGGCAGTCGCGCAGGCGCCGCGGGCCGGCGCGATGACCCTGGACGATCTGGCGTCCTACGAGGCGCTGGAGCGAGCGCCGCTGTGCTTTGGCTACCGTGGCAAGCGACTCTGTGGCCCGCCCCCGCCATCATCCTGGGTGGCGGTTGCAGAGATCCTCGGGCTGCTGGCGCAAGGCGGGACCTTTGGGCCTGGGGGCGCTGCGACCCCGGGCAACTGGGCGCTGTTCGCCGAGGCGCAGCGGCGCGCCTACGCGGATCGGGATTACTACGTGGCCGATGACGCGTTCGTGCAGGTCCCGCTCGAGGGGTTGCTGAATCCTGAATACCACAAGGAACGGGCGCGGGGCCTGGCGGAGCAGGGCGCCAAGGCACCGATTCAGCCTGGCGATCCCTGGCCTTTTGACTCGCATGCCAAGGCGCTGGCCCACGGTGCTGATGCGACCCTCGATATCGCGGGCACCACCCATTTCGTGGTGGTCGACGATGCCGGCAATGTCGTCTCTATGACGGCAACGGTGGAGAGCATTTTCGGATCCACGCGCATGGTCGGCGGCATGTTCCTGAACAACGAGCTCACGGATTTCTCTTTCCTGGCCGCAGATGAGGCCGGTCGGCCCATCGCCAATGCCGTCGCTGGCGGCAAGCGGCCGCGCTCGTCCATGTCGCCGACCATCGTGCTCGACGCCGATGGCCGCTTTCTGCTCGCCACCGGTTCGCCTGGCGGCAACAGCATCATTGCCTACACCGCGAAATCCCTGGTGGGCATTTTGGACTGGGGCCTGTCGCCGCAGGCAGCCACAGCTTTGCCCAACGTCGTCGCGCGCGGCGATGTGGTGCGCGTCGAAAAGGACCGGGCCACGCCGGCGCTCATTGCGGCGTTGGAAGCCTACGGGCAGAAAACTGACGCGACGCGCGGCGAGAATTCTGGTCTAAGCATCGTGCTTCGCCATCCGGACGGCCGTCTGGAAGGCGGTGCAGATCCGCGGCGGGAAGGCGTCGTCGGCGTCCCGGGCCGCCGCTAGCGACGCACCGCCGGTCAGGGCGCAGCTGGCAGCGGCGCCGCGGGCGCCTCTTGCTGCTGGCGAAATCGGGCGCAGGCGGATCCCGCGTTCAGCGCACGCTTGGCAAGACCTTCGGCGAGTATCGACACGCCCCCGGTGGACAGCGCCGCGCCGATCGCGGCCCCGCTTTTGAGGAGACCTGCCGCGTCTGCTGTAGGCCTGGGTTGGGCCAGGGTGCCGCCTAGTTTCAGAAACTTGACCAGTGAGCCGACGTTAATGCCGATACCAGACTTGGCATTGGGAGACAGGGTCAGGCCGATCTTTTCAGTGCCCAGGTCAACGGTGCCGTTGCCCACGATCTCCATCTTGCTGGTCTCGACAACCAGGTTGTTGCTGGTCGTCATCACCCCTTCTTCGACGTCGAAGTGCGCAAGCGCGCAGACCAGCTCCGTGCTGGGGTCTTCACGCACAAATGGGTTGAGCTTGCTCAGAGTCTCCATGACCAGATCGCTGCCGGCGAGCTCGATGAAGTCGTTCATCAGCCGCGCATCCTCGGCCATGAAAGTGATGCGGCCACCCAGCGCAGAAGCTAGGTCAGCGGCGCTGACACCTTCGCTCTGCAGCGCCAGCAGCACTTCCAGCTCGCCGCCGGTCAGCTCTTCCTTGGGCACCAGACCGAAGGCCTCGATGGCGACGCCGTCCAGCTCGAAGGCCAGGGTAGGGCGGACGCCGGGCTCGCTCTGATTGGTTGGTCGCTCCAGCTTGAGACTGCCGTTGAACCCACCGCCACCGAACACGGCGGACAGCGGCGCCAGCTCCATGCCGGTTGAAGTGCTGTTCAACGCGATGCGCAGATCCTCAAACTGTGCGTCCTGCAACGTCAGCTGTGCAGCATTCAAAGTCAGAGCGACCTCGGCCGTATCCAGCCACTGCCAGTCGACCGGGGTTGCGGAAAAAACTCTGGGGACTTCCGGGCCGCCCTCTTCGGTGGCTGCGACCCGCTCGCTCTGCGCTGCCGTTTCGTCCTCCGGTGCCTCGGCCGACGGCGCTGCCGTTGTCTCGGCGCTGGTATCGCCAGGCGCGGTATCGCTGCCCGCAACAAGCGGTACGAACAGCGCCTCGGCATCGATTGCGCCCTGCAGGCTGAGCGTTGGCGTCGTGCCCAGGCTCAGCGCCCCGGTCCAGCTGTTGCGCGGAGATTTGAACACCCATTCGGTGATGGCGAACAGCATCGCGTCGACTGCGTAGCGGGCGCTGGTGCTGATCGGGAACAGCTGCTGCGGCTTGAAGGGGGCGGTCGGCAGATCCGGGTGCACGCCGTCGCTCTCGAGTTTCAGCGCGCCGCTGAGCTTGCTCGCAGCGGGATCGTAGCGTCCGCTGGTGGTGACCTGAGTTTGGTGGACGCGAAGGTCCAAGTCATAAGCGGGCCGCGTGTTCAGTGACTGAACAGTGCCGCTGATGGCGAGCGGCAGCGGCTCGGACCAGCGTTTGTTTTCGTAGCGGCCGGTCAGGTCGGTGACTCGCAGCTCGTCGATGGCTGCGCTGGGACCCGCGTCGATGCGTCCGGACTCCAGGTACAGCTGATGCTCGTCTTCCCCCAGCAGCACCACGGCGTCGCCTGCTTCCACCACAAGGGTCGCCCGCTCGCCCGTCTCGAGCGTGCCCTCGAAGGTGCCCTGGGCCCGCAGCGCAGCGTCGTCTACCGGGGCGACGTCAAAGGTGAGCCGTGTCTCCAGCGCCCGCCCGGTGGGCGTTACGGTCCCTTCGAGCGCCAGGGTGTGCGACGGGATATTGGCGCTGGCGGTCAGCTCGATCCGGTCTTCGCTTTGCTCTGCGGTAAAGCTGAGCTGCATGGGAGAGTCGCCCTCGATGGCCAGCTCGCCGATTTTCAGCGTCTCGAAAGTCAGGTACGGGCGCAGGTCCACGAGCGCAACGGGGCCGGACTCCGCAGGCGTTGGCTCGCCTGTTTGCCGCACGCGCAACGTTTCGATGGCGACGTTCCAGAACGCGCGATCGCGCCACCAGGCGCTCGGGTCCAACCGCGCATTGAGATCGGCGATATCGATGTCCTGGGTCTCGGTCGTGATCCGGACCTGGGGCGAGCGCAGGCTGAGCGGCCAGAAGCTGACGGTGAGCCCGGGCGCCTCGATAGCGGCGGCCTCCTGCGCAGCATTGGCGATGCCGACAGCCAGCTGGGGCCGCAGCTTCAGCACCCCCAGCAGGAGAACGATCAGGATTGCGAGTGCTGCGAGAGCCCACAGCAGCCATCGGGCGAGTTTTTTCATGGTTCGCAGGATACCAGCCGCAGGCGCCGGGTTCCTTCAGGCGTAGACCGTAAAGCCCCCTTCACTCACATCCAGCAGGGTCTGAGCCTCCTGGGGCAGAGCAAGGATGTCGGCTGGCTCGTTGGTCACCAGCTGGTTCTCCAGGGGACGCAGCCAGCTGGCAACATAGCCCAGGTACAGCAGGGCACTGCCGCGGGGCATGACTGCGAAGGCGACGTCCTCCGGCTTCGGTGTGCGGCCCGCAGGCCAGCGATGGCTGCCGGGCGCAACGCAGGTCGCGCCGTTGTCCCGGGTGAAATCCGTCAGTGCAATCCTTGCGCATGCGGTCTCGCTCTGGCCGGGATTTGGCCCGATCTTACCCTGAGAGCTGCGCGTTCAGGCCAGCAACATCCGTCAGCAACCACTCGCGGACGCGATGCGCCGCAGCGAAGGACCAGGAACAGCAGCGTTAACCGGTGCCGGAGGCGCCGTCGGGAGGTCAGCGAATCTTGCGCGCGCGAATCGCGCGCCCTTTGATTTTGCCGTTGGCGAGGTAGTTGAGCGCACCTCGAACCGCATCGCGCTGGACCGCGACGTAGCTGCTCTGGTCAAAGATGTCGATCTTGCCGATGCTGCTGCCGCTCAGGCCGGCATCGCCGGTCAGGGCGCCAAGGATGTCTCCGGGGCGCAGCTTTTGCTTGCGGCCCGCGTTGATCTGCAGCGTGGTCATGGGCGACGACAAAGAGAAGTCGGGCACCCGATCGAGAGCTTCGGGCACGTCACAGATGCAGGGCCGATCCAGATAGCCCTCGATCGCCTTCAGGCGCGGTTGCTCGCCCGCGGTGAACAGGCTCAGCGCTGTGCCACGTTCGCCGGCTCGCCCGGTGCGCCCAATTCGGTGCACGTACACCTCAGGATCCCGCGGCAGCTCGTAATTGATGACGGCCTGCAGCGCTTTTACGTCCAGCCCGCGGGCGGCGACGTCGGTCGCCACCAACACCGGATAGCTGTTGTTGCTGAACTGAACCAGCACCTCGTCGCGTTCCCGCTGGTCCCGATCGCCGTGCAGCGCCAGAGCGTCGATACGCTGCTCGCTCAGCAGCCCGGCGACTTCGGCGCACTGCTTTTTGGTCTGGCAGAAGACCAGGGCAGAAGCAGGCTGGTAGTGCTCGAACAGCGCTGACAGGGTCCGATTGCGTTCGTGCTTGCGCACCTCGTAGAAGAGCTCTTCGATCACGCCGGGCTGGTGCTGCGACTCCACGGTGACCGTGGCCGGTTCTCGCTGGATCGCCCGGCTCATGGCCTGAATCTCGTCCGGATAGGTCGCCGAGAACAACAGCGTCTGCCGGCTGCGCGGCGTGTGGGAGATGATCTCGGTCATCGCCTCGGAGAAGCCCATATCCAGCATGCGGTCCGCTTCGTCCAGGACCAGGGTTTTCAGTCCGTTCAGCCGCAGGGTGCGCTTCTGCAGATGGTCGAGCACGCGTCCCGGCGTGCCGACGGCAATGTGAGCGCCATGCTCCAGGGAACCTTTCTGGGGGCCGAAGGGTTTGCCGCCACACAGAGAGACGAGCTTGAGGTTGGGAATGCTCCGGGCAAGTCGCCGCAGCTCTTTGCCGACCTGGTCCGCGAGCTCCCGCGTCGGGCAAAGAACGAGCGCCTGGACGCCGAAGAAGCGCGGATTGATTTGCTCCAGCAAGCCAATACCGAAGGCCGCCGTTTTGCCGCTGCCGGTCTTCGCGCGCGCGATCAGGTCTTTGCCCGCAAGCACGATCGGCAGGCTGCGCGCCTGAATCGGCGTCATCGCGCTGTAGCCGAGCGCCGACAGATTGTCTGCCTGCGCAGGGGAAATGTTCAGCGTCGCAAAGCTCGCGGCCGCGTTTGCGGGGGCGCCAGAGCTGGCGGTGGATTCGGTCGGCATGGCAATCCGTTGGGGTAGCGCAGGCGCTGGCGCGATCACCGGCGGTGTCGGCGGCCTGGAGGAGGCCAGTGTACCATTGGCGCCCGTTGTGCGAGGCAGTCAGATCCCGGTGCTGAAAAGGAAGTCCAAGACTCGATGGCGTGCAGCCAGCGCATTGCCAGCGCTGCGTGCCTGCGGCACAAATTGCCTGTGAACCTCTTGCGCCTGGCCCAGGCGGAAATTGCCTACGGCGATCGGAAGCTGCTCGATCGCGCCTCCCTGGTGCTGGCGGCGGGCGAGAAAGTGGCGCTCGTCGGCCGGAACGGCGCGGGCAAATCGACGCTTTTGAAAGTGCTCGCGGGGCAGATCGGGCTCGATGACGGCGAGTTCTGGCGGCAGGACACGCTGACCGTTTCATCCCTTGCCCAGAGTGAATCCGTAGCCGGCCAGGACACCATCTATCACACTGTGGTGCAGGGGCTGGGGGAGCTGGGCGATCTTCTGGAGCGCTATCACCAGGCCACGCAGCAGGGCACTGCCGAGGGGCTGGCGGCGCTGGCGGAGATCGAGGCGGGCATCGAAGCCAGCGGCGGCTGGAACGTGGAACAGCGCGTGACTCGAGTGCTGGAACGAATGGCGCTACCAGCGGACGTGCGCATGGCAGATTGCTCGGGCGGCATGCAACGTCGGGCCTTACTGGCGCAGGCGCTTGTGGCAGAGCCCGATCTGCTGCTGCTCGATGAGCCGACCAATCATCTGGACATTCCCAGCATCGATGCGCTGCAGCAGCTGCTCCTCAGCACTGAGACGACCGTTGTCTTTGTCAGCCATGACCGGGCGCTGGTGGACTCCGTCGCGACACGCATCGTCGAAGTCGATCGCGGCTATCTGACCAGCTACCCCGGAAGTTACGCGACGTATCGCATGCTTAAGGACAAGGCAGAGGCTGACGAAGCAACGACGAATCGCAAGTTTGATCAGCAGCTCGCGAAAGAAGAGGCGTGGATTCGCGAAGGCATCAAAGCGCGGCGGACCCGCAATGAAGGGCGCGTGCGGCGACTGAAGGCTTTGCGCGCCGAGCGCGCGGCGCGCCTCAGTCGTCAGGGCAACGTGCGGCTGGACATTGACACCGGCAAGCAATCCGGAGCGCTGGTCGCAGAGCTTGATGACGTATCGTTCGGCTACGAAACCCCGCTGATTCGGAACTTCAGCACGCGAATCATGCGCGGTGATCGCGTCGGTATCATCGGTCCCAATGGCACGGGCAAGAGCACGCTCCTGCGCATTCTGCTGGGCGAGCTTGAGCCGAGCGAAGGCAGCGCGACCCTGGGCACCCAGCTGCAGACTGCCTATTTTGACCAGCAACGCTCCCGGCTCGATGACCAGCTGACGATTCGGCAGAGCGTCGGCGAAGGCTCAGACACCATCAGCGTTGGCGGGCGTGACCGTCACGTCGTCGGTTATCTCGGGGATTTCCTGTTCCCCTCGGCGCAGTTAAACCAGCCCGTGGGCAGCCTTTCCGGCGGGGAGAAGAACCGGCTGCTCATGGCCAAGCTCTTTGCGCAGCCAGCAAACCTTCTGGTGTTGGACGAGCCCACCAACGATCTGGATGTCGAGACCCTGGAGTTGCTGGAGGAGCTGCTTGAGGGGTTTGCGGGGACCCTGCTGCTGGTGAGCCACGACCGTGCGTTCCTTGATGCGGTGGTGACCAGCACGATCGTGTTCGAGGGCGACGGCCAGCTGGCCGAGTACGTGGGTGGCTACACGGACTGGCAGGCTCAGCGCAACGTGGCGCCAGAGGCGCCAGCGCCGACAGCAGCCGTCAGCAAAGCCAGAACGCGGACGACGACAAAGAACAAGAAGTTCGGTTACAAGGAGAAGCGTGAGCTGTCGGAGCTGCCAGAGCGCATCGAAGCGCTGGAAGCCAGGCAAGCAGCACATCAGGAGGCAGTTGCGGACGGTAATTTTTACCGGCAGGACGCGGACACCATTGCTGCCGGGCTGGAAGCGCTGGCGGCGGTTACAGCCGAGCTTGAAGGGGCCTACGCCCGCTGGGAATCACTGCTCGAACGCTCGGAAGAAGGTTAGGGCATCCCTTGTTATGGTCGGGCCAACTCCTACCGGGATCCGCTGCCATGGGAATGTTGCCTTCTGTTCTTTCGTCCACGGCCCTGGTGCTCGGCAGCATGGCTGCCACGGGAACCACGCTTGCCGCCGGCGGCACTGCCACCCTGGACACCGGCGCCCCGCGGGCCCTTGAAGCCAATGCGAAGAATTGTTTGCTGACGCATCCTGCGCAAGGCAATCCTGCAAGCTACCAGCTGTTGCTGGGCCCCCGCAGTGGCAAGCCCTGGTCGCTGACCACCAATTTCTACGATGACGAAGATCCTGGGAACGACAGCTTCCGCTACAGCCAGGCCGATGAGCACTGGGTGCTGGTTTCCGAGCGTGCTCGAGCCCGATATGACCGTTGCCGGAGAACCCTGGGCGGCTTACGTGGCTGCGCGCCGCGAGTCAGAGCGATTTCCTGCCCTGAAGACAGCCAAAGTCTCTGTTCGCTTTGCGCCGGTTACCGTGATGACAGACGATGCGCGCGCGATCAAAACGCTGTCGGTCGAATACGACGGTCCCTGCAGGATCGCGTTGGCCTCTGAGTAGGGCCGTTCACTACAAAACTGCGCGCATCGCTATACATCTTGTGGTTTTTTCACTACAGTTGAGCACCAACGTTGACGTTTGTGGGAACCGAATGCCCATGGCAGGGATGGCTCAAAGGTGGCACGGATCGCTGCGTCGACTCCCCCTGGGTGCCTTGCTTTGGCTGGGTATCATGTCAGCGGTCAGCGCTGCAGAGCCGCAGGCCGCGCCTGTGACCGTCGAGGCGGAAGCCGACGCCGCAACCGAGATCTTGCTTGCAGGCACGGACTCGGACGGCGATGCACTGATCTACGAGTTCGATGCGGTCAGTGTTGCCGGCGGCACTGTGACCGCAGGAGCCGCAACGGACCGGGTACTCTATGCGCCCCCGAACGGGTACCTGGGCGCAGACAGCTTCAGCTACCGGGCGGATGACGGGACCAGCACCAGCGCGCCGGCAACGGTTACCATCACTGTCCTCGCGCCGAACAGGCCCCCGGTTGCAGAAAGCCAGGCGTTGTCCACCACAGAGACCGTAGCGACCGCCATCACCCTGATTGCCACGGATCCCGACGACGACCTGCTGACCTACACCCTTGGACTACCCGCTCACGGCCTGCTGGAGGGCGTTGCGCCAGACCTGACCTACACGCCGGCGACCGGTTTCGTGGGCACGGACAGCTTCGATTTTTCTGTCAGCGACGGCGTCCTTGCCAGCGAAACGGCGACGGTGAGTATCCTGGTGAACTCTGGCGCACCAGTGGCGAACTCGCAGACGGTGAGCACCATGCCCGATACGCCCGTGAGTGTCGTGCTGTCTGGTAGCGACCCCACGGACGATCCCCTGAGCTTCGTCTTCCAGCAGCCGGCCCACGGCACCCTGTCCGGTGCCGCGCCAGACCTCGTCTACCTGCCGGCCCCGGGTTTTGAGGGGCAGGACGAGTTTAGCTTTGTCGCGTTTGACGGCCAGAACAGCAGCGCGCCCGGCATCATCTCCATCACGGTCATGCCAGACAATCGGCCGCCGAGCGCTCTTAGCCAGCGGCTGGCCGTGGTCAGCGACAGCTCGGTCGACGTACAGTTGTCGGGCACCGATCCTGACGGCGACGCACTGACCTACGAGATCGTCAGCGAGCCCGCCAACGGCGCGATCAGCGGGACGGCGCCGCTGCTGACTTACACGCCAGCGCCCGGTTATCAGGGCACGGATGAGCTGAGCTTTCGCGTATCCGATCCGGATTTGGTGGCCAGCGAGGTGGCGACCATCACCTTTGTGATCAGCGCCGACAACAGTGACGTGTTCTGCGGTGACCCGCGGGTGCACCCGCCGACAGATGTCGGGTTGTTTCTCTGGCGGTCCTGCGATGTTCAGCCTGCCCTGTGGCATCTGCGCGTTTCCGGCGGCACAACGCCAGGCCGGCTGGAATACACAGGCAACTTTGCCGGCGGAGATATTTCCGGCCTGGTGCCGGAATTGCTGGAGCCCAACGACGTCGTCGAGCGTGTTGGCGATGATCTGGACTATCGCTTGATTGTCTACGCGGGTGCCCAGGACGGCCTGAGATTCTCGGCTACCGGCGGAGCCTGCTTTACACCGTCAATGCCTCCGAGTGTTCCTGTCTTTCTGGGCGCCGGGCGGACAGTCCTTGCGTCCCAGGACGTGCGCCTGGCCACTGGGCTGCCTTGCGTTGACGAGCCTGATAGCGACGGCGATGGCTTGAGCGACAGCCAGGAGCTGTTGCTGGGCACGGACCCGGAGTTGGCCGACACAGACGGTGGCGGTGTGGATGATGGCAGCGAGGTGAACAGCGGTCGTGACCCGCTCAACCCCGCTGACGACGGCTTTCGCCAGTCCGATTTCTGCGGCGATCCTCAGATTCAGGTGGCCGTACAGACCGGTACCTTTCTGTGGCGGGACTGCGCCGGCAGTGGGCGATGGCAGCTTCGCGTGAGCGGCGGTGCCACGGCATCACGGCTGGACTACGCGGGCCGTGTGAGCGGCGTCAGTGGCGCTGTGTCGCCCGTCTTGCTGGAGCCGAACGACACGCTGGATCAAAGCGACCCGAATCAGGTGAGCTACAACCTGATCGTCTATGCGGGGGCCCAGGACGGCTTCAGTTTCAGCGCTGCCGGCGACAGCTGCTTCACCCCCAACCTGCCGGCCGGCGTGCCCGTGTATCTTGGCGGCAACCAGCTGCCGCTGCTGGGTTCAGACCTCAGCCTGCAAACCGGTCTGCCCTGCGGCGTGGCTTTTGTCGATACGGATGATGATGGCCTGAGCGATGATCAGGAGTCCGCACTCGGCACGGATCCGAATGTGCCGGATACCGATGGCGGTGGGGTCCTTGACGGCGCTGAAGTTGCTGCGAACACCGATCCGTTGGACCCGACGGATGATCAGCTGCCAGTCACCGATCTGTGCGGTGCCCCTGACTTCGACCACGGCATCGATCAGGGCACGTTTCTGTGGAGCGACTGCGGCGCTCCGGCGACTTGGAACCTCCGGGTGACCGGCGGCGACACGACGTCGCGGCTGGAATATGAGGCGAGCTTTCTTGGCGGGGCGATCAGTGCGGTTGCGCCCGTTCAGCTGGAGCCCAACGATCGCCTGCGGACGCCTAACGCCGCGGAACTGAGCTACAGCCTGATCGTCTATGCCCGGGCGACCGATGGCCTGTCGTTTCGGGCCACGCCGGGAACCTGCTTCTTTCCCGAGCTGCCGGCGGGCACGCCGGTTTATCTGGGCAGCGATCGCACGCCACTGGTCACTCCCGATCTGAGCCTGGATACCGGTGGGCCCTGTGAGCCGGTTGTTGACAGCGACGGGGACGGCCTGTCCGACGACGAAGAGCTGACACTGGGCACGGACCCTCAGATCGCGGATACGGACGGCGGCGGCGCCAACGATGGCGTCGAAGTTGCCGCCGGCACAGACCCTCAAAACCCCGACGACGATTTTCCCGCAGCCAACCCCTGCGGCCCCGTTGGCTTTGACGCGGGCCGCGATTTTGGCCTGTTTATCTGGCAGGACTGCAGCTACTCGGGCAGCGGATCGCGCTGGCAAGTGAATATCACGGGCGGCGGTAGCTTTTTCTCGACCTTCGCTGGCAGCATCAAAGCTTCCGTGCCGATCACTGCTGTGGGCGATCGGGTCGAGAACGGAGATGTTGTCGATGCGCAGCCGGGCGACAGCGCGATCGACTTTACGCTCAAAGCCGGCGGCAACGGCATCGACGGTTTCAGCTTTGTACTGCCGGAATCCGCGAGGGCATGTGTTGGGCCGGTGGCGCTGCCTTCCGGGGCAGAGGTCCGTGTCGGTGCTGCGCAGCAGGCGATGAGCGGCGACTTTAGCCTGAATACGCTGCGCCCGGAAAACTGCGACGGCGATTTTGCGCCCGTGAACACCGCGCCAGTGCTGTCGCTGGTCGGTCCGAGCCGCCTGACCGTCGGTGTCGGCCGCAGCTTCACCGATCCCGGCGCGACGGCGCTGGATGCGGAGGACGGTGACCTTTCTCACCTGGTTGCTGTCGAAGGCGCGGTCGACACCTCGGTGCCAGGGGTATACACGCTGACCTATCGCGTGGAGGACACCCTGGGCCTGTCTGCGCCGCCTCAGGAGCGGCAGGTCGAGGTGCTGTCCACCGCCAACGCACCACCCGTGATTCGGCTCGTGGCGCAACCGCTGCTGCTCGAGTTCAACGCCCGGATCGATGGCGCCGAGGATCTTGGCGCGTCCGCTTTCGACGGCGAAGACGGCGATCTGTCGGCTGTATTGACAGCTCAGCACAGCATCGACACCCGGGTGCCGGGCAGCTACACGGTGCTGTTTGAAGTGCTCGACAGCGACGGGCTTGCAGCGGTGCCCGCGCTTGGCACGGTCGTCGTTCGCGACGCAGCGCCGATGAGTCGCGCCGATGCGTTCCGATTCCTGCAACGGGCGACCTTCGGCCCGACGGAGACAGACCTTGCCGAACTGCTGGCTCTTGGCTACGACGGCTGGATAGACGACCAGCTTGCGCAACCCGCCTCGCCACGTCTGCCGGCGCTGCGCACGCGCATGGCTGCCGCCGGGCTCCCCCTGGAGTCGCATCTGTTTGACGATGCGCAGTTCCAGCTGACCCGGTATCTGTTCGGCGATGCGCTGCACCAGGCGATCGTGGACGGTTCCGACCAGCTCCGGCAGCGAGTCGCCTTTGCCTTAAGTCAGATTCTGGTCGTCTCCATGCAGGGCGATCAGGTCGGCCCTCGCATTCAGGGGCTGGCCAGCTATCACGATGTGCTGCTCGAGCATGCCCTCGGCAACTACCGTGACCTGCTGGAGGCGGTCACCAAGCATCCCACCATGGGGACCTACCTGAGCATGCTCAGGAACGAAAAAGCCGATCCGGTGGCGAATATCTCGCCCGATGAAAATTACGCCAGAGAAATTTTGCAGCTGTTCAGCGTCGGCCTGGACGAACTCAATCTGGACGGCACGCCCGTGCTGGATGCAAGTGGCCGGGCGATTCCGAGCTACAGCCAGCGCGAGATCCTGGAGTTTGCCCGCGTCTTTACCGGCTGGACCTATGCGGGAGCGCCCGACTTCCGATCGAATGCGCACTCTCCGCAAAGCGAGCGGGTCGCCATGGCACCGGTCGAGGCGTTTCACGATACCGGTCAGAAGACGCTGTTCGACGGCGCGGTCTCGCCGGAAGGCTTGTCGGCCCAGGCTGATCTTGAGCTGGCCATGGACAACATCTTCGCGCATCCGAATGTTGGACCTTTCATCAGCAAGCAGCTCATTCAGTTTTTGGTGACCAGCAATCCCTCGCCATCCTACGTGGCACGCGTCGCGCAGGTGTTCAACAGCAATTACCAAGGTGTTCGGGGGGATCTGGCGGCCGTAGTGCGAGCAATCTTGACCGATACGGAGGCGCTGCTGGGTCATTTGGATGCCCCGACCGTATTCGGCAAGCTCAAGGAGCCGGTGCTCCGGTACACGCAGATCTGGCGGGCTTTTGATGCGACCGGGGCTGTGCAGAACCGGCTGCGGTTTTCTGAGCTCGGATTCCTTCTCGGACAGGAAATCTACAATGCACCGTCGGTCTTCAACTTTTTCCAGCCCGACCACAGCCATCCCGGAGTGATACGGGATCAGGGTCTGGTGTCGCCGGAACTGCAGATCGTGGACGCCTTCACCTCTGCAAATATGAACAACGAGCTCAGAATGCTTGCCCTGTCTTTGCCCACGCCCAGTAATGGCCTTGCGGCAAACAAGAACCGGATCTTTCTGGACCTGGGCAGCGCGATTGCGCTGGTCTCGAACCCGGAACAGATGGTGCGCCATTTGGAATCCCGTTTGCTGACGACGCCGCTGCCGGACAGCAAGCGGGACCGGATCGTCGCCTACGTCAACACGCTGCCGCCAGCAAATCCCGCCGGGAAAGCCAAGGAAGCTCTGTATTTGATCGTTTCGACGCCAGAATATGCAGTGCAGCGGTAGCCGGCGGTGGCAGCGAACGGTGACCATGACCGCGAAATCGACAGGGATGGGACGAGCTTGCTGATACCACGCGAGGGCAATCGATGAGCAGCCGAAGGGATTTTCTCAGACAGGCCCGGGCCGGCGCGATGGCTGCCAGCGTGCCCGGGCTCGTTTCTGCCTTGCACGCGACCGATGCGCTTGCGGCCCCCGGCCCGGAGTTCAAGGCGCTCGTTTGCATCTTTCTTTTCGGCGGCAGCGACTCGCACAACATGGTGATTCCGGCAGACGCCGCGGGGCATGCCAGCTACGCCGGTATACGTCAGGCACTTGCGATACCGCGCGGGGACCTGCTGCCCATGACGCCTGCTTCTGCCGCAGATGACCTGTACGGGTTTCATCCGCAGATGTCGGGAATGCACAGCCTGTTCGAAGCGGGAAAGCTCTCGGTGGTTGCCAACGTTGGCACCATCACCCGGCCGACCACCAAGGCGGAGTACCTGGCGGGAAGCGCCGTGCTGCCGCCCCGGCTGTTCTCGCACAACACGCAGCGGGACTACATCCAAAGCCTTGGCCCTCTCGACGCCGGACGCAGCGGATGGGCCGGCAGAGCCAGCCGCTTTTTGCCGCCGTCGGCGTTACCGTCGCTGCTGCCGGCGAACCTGTCCTTTGCCGGCTACAACCTGCTCCAGGCCGACGGCGCCGACTCAAGTTTTGCCATGGGTTTGTCTGGACCGGCCGTCATCAACGGTGCACTCGACGTGGAGCGTGCGGCAGCGCTGGATGACATCTCGGCGCCAGGCGATCACCTGTTCCAGCAGGCCTTTGCTGACGTCAGGCAGCGATCTCTCTCCCTGGGCAACCTCATTCGGGCCGAGCTCGAGCAGCTCGGCCCGACCCAGACAACCTTCTCCTCCACACGGTTCAGCCAATCCATGCGGGCCGTCTCGCAAATGATTGCGGTCAGCGACCGTCTCAACATGGCACGGCAAATTTTCTTTGTCAGCGCGCCGGGGTGGGATACCCATAGCCGCCAGAACGAAGTGTTTCCGGGTCTGGTGTCGAGCCTGAGCAATGGCATTGCAGAGTTTCAGGCCGAGATGCAGCTGCAGGGGCTCGAGGATCAGGTGCTGTCCTTCACGCTTTCGGATTTTGGCCGCACCCTGACCAGCAATGGCGATGGCAGCGATCACGGCTGGGGCAGCCACCAGTTTGTCGTCGGCGGGGGCATTGCGGGGGGGCAGATTGTTGGCTCGATGCCGGACCTCAGCCTGGATGGCCCGGACGACATCGGCCGGGGGCGGATGTTGCCTGCGCAGGGCATGGAGCAATACGGCGCGGCTGTTTCGAGCTGGCTGGGCCTGCAGGACGCAGACCTGGATCTGGTGTTCCCCAACCTCGCAAACTTTGGCCAGCGGACTCTGGACTTGTTCTGAGGCGCTATCTTGCAGCCGCCGGGAGGTGCCGATTCAGGCCGACGGGGGCTTGCCGGCCTCGAACAGCGCCGGCAGATCTTCGTCGGTGGTGTTCAGCAGCGTATCCACCCACTGGTGGAAGTACTGGCCGCCGCGCTCGTTCTTGCCGAACAGCACGTGTGACTTGGCACCCACCGGCAGGTTCTTCTGCAGCGCGATCCCTGTGGCGTAGTCTTCGTCCTGCACGACGTGCTCCAGAAATCTGAACTGCTCCTGTGCTTCCTGCTCCTGCTGCGGCGTGGACGGCAATTCCTGCATCAGGAATATCTGATTGGTGTACGACGTCTCCGGGGTTTTGCCCGGAAAGAGCTGGGACACCATGACCGAGCGGCCGCCGCCCGCAAAGTTGGCAATCGAAATATGCGGGAACACGGTCCAGACACCGCCCAGCAATTGCTCCGTCGGCCACTCGCTTTCCGGCCGGTCGTCGTAGCCCGCAGGATCTTCGATCGGCCTTCCCATGTGGGTATGCGGTCCCCAGCTGTAGTAATTGGCCTTGTTGCCGATTTCTGTGCCGAAGGTATTCCGATGCAAGATCGGCAGATGGTAGTAGTCCAGGTAACCGTCGTAGGCGATCTTCCAGTTGGGTCCCTCCACCCGCTGGGTCGAGTGATGGTGCCAGTTTTCCAGGCCGAACTGGCTCAGCGGCGAGTCGTAGCCGGACAGGAACAGATCGATGTCCAGCGTTGAACCCGGGTCGAGAGTGACCCAGATCAGCCCGGCTTTCTCGAGGCAAGGCAGCGGTGTGAGCGCATGTTCGCCCTTGTCGATCTCCCCAAACTGCTCGGCACCGTAGATCGCAACCAGATCGCCTTCCGGCGAGTAGGTCCAGGCGTGGTAGGGGCAGGTAAAGCGATGGGCCTTGCCGCAGCCTTCGTCCATCAACCGGGCGCCGCGATGGCTGCACATGTTCACGAAGGCGCGCACTTCGCCGACCTGGGTGCGCGTCAGCAGAACCTGTACGCCCACGGCTTCCATGGCTTTGTAGCTGCCGGGCTCTGGTAGCTCGGCAGTGGCTGCCAGGAGCAGCGGCAAGCGGCGAAAGATCAGCGCCATCTCCTGCTCCCAGCGCGAGCGGTCGTAGTAGTTCTCGACCGGGATGCGCACGATCGATTCCGCCTGGTCCTGCGTGCCTGCCTTGCCGTGGGCAAGATCATTTCTAGTCATTTCAATCAGTTGAGCGCGAGACATAGAAGTTCTCCAGATGCCGGTGGCGGACTTGCCAGTATTGTACGTTGTCCGATTTGCTGTCCAGCAGCGGCGCGTTGTCGCGAGTAGGGCGGCGCTTCAGGGCTCGGGGCTGTCCCAGCGGTTCCAGAAGGTCACGGACCGGGCCTCCTGGCGCTGCGCCGGCCTCAGCACTGCATCCCGGGTATAGGCCACGGGAAACATCACCGTCAGCACGGCATCGGCTGGCGCGCCGAGCAGCTCGCGCAAGGCCTCCTGCCGGCTGGCCAGCAGCGAAGTCCAGGTACTGCCGAGCCCCCGCGCCCGCATGGCCAGCATCAGGGACCAGGCGGCTGGCAGGATGGAGCCGTAGTAGCCGATCTGCCGTGCCAGCTCGGGTCCCGGCGCAGCGATGGTGCTGTACACCAGCACCATCGCGGGAATGTCCTGGAGGCGGTCCATCAGCGCCCTCTGGGTGCGTTTGATCCTGAGCTGTCGGGCAGCCTCAAAATCCTTGATCACAGCCCGGTACAGGTCGGCGATGCGGGCTTTCACCTGCGGGTCGGTCACGACTAGAAAACGCCAGCTCTCGCCGCCGATGCCCATGGGCGCCTGCGTTGCGAGATTGATGCATTCGTACAGAAGCTCCGGCGGTACCGGTCGCTCGAAGTCGAGCTTGCGGCGAACCGAGCGCGTGGTGCTCAGCACCTGGTCCACGCTCGCGAGGTCCAGCGCTGCGGTTGCCTCTTCGGGACCTGGGGTCAACTCTGACACTGGCGTTTCCTTGCTTGGCTCAGGGCCGTGTCAGCGGCGCAGCCATGGCTGCCCGGAGTTGCTGCACGGTGGCTTCTGGTTGTTCCTGCTGTACCCAGTGGCCAGCGCCCTCGATCAGGTGAGTGCCGCGATAGTCCTCGCACGCATCGTTTTCCAGGCGCGCCAGAGCGCCCGGAGACTGGTGGTTGCCCCAGTCGGCGGCGCCGCTGACAAACCAGCAGGGCTGCGGGATCCGGCGTCGATGGTACAGCGCGAGCTCGGCGCGCAGGACCGGGTCGGAATTGCAGCGATACCAGTTCAGCCCGCCCTGAAAGCCGGTGCGTTGATACTCGCTCACGTAAAAGTCGAGCGCTTCGGCCGTGAGCCAGGCGGCCGGCGATGAAGGGCAGTGGGGCGCCACGGTTTGCGCCATGGTTTCGTCGGCGTGCATGACGTAGTAGCGGGGCAGGCGTGCGAGTTCCCTGGCTGTCCAGCCGGCCAGAGGCTCCGGGCGATTGCCGGGCCAATCCGCTGACTTCATGTGCAGGTAGGCGAGCAGAAGCTGGCGCAGACCTTGCGGGCTGTTCATCAGCTCCGTGTTCGCCTGCGGCTGGGCGTAGTAGTGCTGGTAGTGCTTGCGAGGCGGCGTCAACGCTTGCAGCTGCTCGCTCATCCTGTCCCTGGCTGCGCTGAATCCTGGCGGGCCGGGGAAGGGCGCGCTCATCAACACAAGCCGTTCAAACAGGTCCGGGCGAGTCAGCGCGGCCCAGGCGGCGAGCGGTGAACCGAAGTCGTGGCCGACGAGGCCATGCACCTGGCTGATTTGCAGCCGGTGCAGCAGCACGACCAGATCTTTCAACAGGTTCAGATAGCCAAAGGGCCGCAGAGACGTCTGGTAGCCGGTGGGCCAGCCCGTCGTGCGGCCGTACCCCCGCAGGTCGGGGGCGAGCACTCGATAGCCGGCACTCGCCAGTGGCTCGAGCACTTTGCGCCAGCCCCAGGCCAGGTCCGGAAAACCGTGCAGCAGGAGCACGCAGGGCGCGTCCGCTTCGCCCGCCTCCAGCAAATGTACGCGCAGCCCGTTCACATCATCGACGGTGCGTGCCCGCGCGGACCCCAGAGCGGCAGCGGGTATTGGAGGGAGCGTGGTCAAATCCGTCATTGGCGCGGCTGAAAGGGTGGCATTTCGCAAGGCCGGATGCTGACATGTTCGCGACTGCAGCAGGAGAGTTTTGTGAAAACACTGAATCTGACGGATCACGGCGCTGTACGGGTGATCGAGATGGACCGTTCTGAAGTCCTGAACGCGTTTAACGGTCAGCTGATGGATGACCTTGCGGAGGCTTTTGCCGGCGCAGCTGAAGCGGACTCGATCAAGGTCTTGGTGTTGACTGGTGCGGGCCGGGCGTTCACGGCCGGTGCCGATCTGAAGGCGATGGGCCAGCCGGCGCCGACGCCGAAGCATGGCCTGAGCGGGATGCTGGATGCGATTGTCGAATTTCCGAAGCCGTTCATGATTGCGGTCAACGGTGTCGGGGCTGGGATTGGTGCCACGATCTGCGGCCTCGGGGATCTGGTCTTCATGGCCGAAGGCGCTCGGCTGCGATGTCCGTTCTCGGCCCTGGGGTTGACGGCCGAGGCGGGGAGCACCCTGACCTTTCCGCGGCTGATGGGACATCAGCAGGCCAGCTGGTTTTTGCTGTCTTCCGAGTGGATGTCGGCGCAGGAGTGTGTGGCGGCCGGCCTGGCCATGGCCGCAGTCCCGGATGCGGAGCTAATGCCCCAGGTGATGAGTCGCGCCCAGACCCTGGCTGCGCTGCCTCTGGCTTCGCTGGTGAAGACCAAGTCGCTGCTTGCCGGTCCCGTGCGCGAGACGCTCAAGGCAACCTTTCGAGCGGAGAATAAGGGCCTGGCGGAGCTGATGGGCGGGGCGGCCAACCGGGAAGCGCTTGCTGCGTTTCGGGACAAGAGAGCGCCTGACTTCACCGGGCTTTGAGCGACGCGGTGCCGTTTGCAGGGCTGGTCCGGGCGCGTTCCAGTTCTTCCACCGCATGCGGCGGCATGACCGCGATCACCGGCGCAGCCCAGGCGATTTTGACGTCGAATTCCACGGGCCCGGAGCCGACGTCGATGTGCGCGCCGGTATCGTGTTTGACCGGCCAGCCCAGACACCGGCTGCCGTCCTCCCGGACCACAAGGCAGCGCTTGTTCCAGGCGATCTCCGGCACCCGGTCCGTGGTCAGTTGCCGGTAGTAGACCAGGTGGTCGCGCATGGGCGCGAAGCGCCGGCTGGCAGCCCAACGGAGTGCGTAGACCGTGCTCATGTCGGTACTGAGGGGCGGCGCGACGGTGCGCGCGGCCGCGGCTTCCGGAAGGGGCTGAACCTGAAAGTCCGAGTCGATGATACCGCTCAGAGGCACCTGGATCTCTGCAACGAGCAGGTTGCTGGCGCTCACCCCCAGTGCGGCGCAGTAGCTCAGCAGGTTGTCTACTGTCAGTCTCCGCAGCCCCTTCTCCAGGCGGTGAACCTGGGCCGGACTGACACCCATGCGCCTGGCGAGTTCTACCGCCGTGACTTTCTTGCTTTTGCGCAGGAACCGGAGCTGGGCCGGATCGAAGCCGGGGACTGCCATCGAGGCGCCTCCAATAATTGCCAATATGGTAATAAAAATGAATTTTTCTGGCCAGAAAATGCGCTGAATTTGTCTAAAGCGTTGAATTTCACAAGCGGTTGACACCAGAATGGGCCGGCAGCGCAATTCTTGGAACGTGGTTCAAACTCGTTCTGAGCGCGTCTGCTTCATTTATGAACGGGGAATGGGGAGCCTTATGACCGAGCAACCAGAGGTCCAGCCTGCTGGACGAAGAGGGGTGGGCGCTGTGCTGGCGCTGACGTTGGCCCTGACGAGTAGCTTATTTACACCGATCGCCATGGGCGAAGCGGTGACGATCGAAGAGATCGTGGTGACAGCCCGGAAAAGATCAGAGTCTATTCAGGATGTGCCGGTATCGGTCACAGCCATCGACAAAGAGCTGAAGCAGGCGAACGTACGCCGGCTGGAAGACGTCCAGAACTTCACCCCGAATGTCTACATCCGCCGCACGCCGGGTATTGCCAGCGGCGCAGCCATCAGCATCCGCGGCGTTTCTTCTTCAGAGTCGGACAAGAGCTTTGACCCGGCCATCGGCGTCATGATGGACGGCATGTTCCTGGGCACCTCCAGCGGCGTGTTGCTCCAGAACTTCGACATCGAGCGCATCGAGATTCTGCGCGGTCCTCAGGGCACGCTGTTCGGCAAGAACACCACCGGCGGGCTCGTGAACGTCATTCGCGGTCCCGTTACGATGGAGTGGGGCGCGGACATCAACGTGACCGCAGGCGACCACGGCCGGCAGGACGTAAAGGCCGTTGTGAACGTGCCGATCGTTGCCGAGCAGCTGGGCGTCAAGCTTTTTGGTGCCAGCATTCAGAGCGACGGCTTCGTGCGCAACACCACCATCAACGAAGACGTGGGCGGTGACGACATTCGCAACTACGGCTTTACCGCCCTGTGGGAGCCGACCGATGCCTTCAGCTTTAAGCTGCACTACGAGAAGTTCCTGGACGACAGCGATCAGGGCTCCTACACCAACGTTAACCAGGTCGGGGAGCTGGCTTGCACACTGCAGCTGATCGGGCTGAGCGGCATCGGCTGCGAAAACAGCTCGACCGACGGTCCGAACCGCAACTCCGCGAACGGCCGCAACGACAGCGACAACGAGTACGACACGGTTATCGCTACGGTGAACTGGGACCTCGAGAACTTCCTGCTGACCTACATCGGCACCAGCCGGGACATGGACGAGAACAACCTGCAGCACTTTGACGGCGCCCCCGTCGATCTGCTGCGCATGCGTTTCTTCAATGACTGGAAGCAGCAGAGCCACGAGCTGCGGGTCACCTCACAGTTCTCCGACCGCTTCGAGTTCGTTGCGGGCCTGTACTACTGGGATGTCGAGTACGAGCAGCGCTGGGACGTTGCCGACCTGCATCATCAGCTGTCGAACATCGGGGTGATTCCGGTCCCGCTGTCGGCCACGACGCTCAGCAGCAACGGCCAGTCCCAGGAGACGGAGTCCAGAGCGGTGTTCTTCTCCGGCGACTACCACCTGAATGACCAGTGGACGGTCACCGCCGGCTTCCGCTGGACCGAAGAAGAGAAAGACTTTGTCGGCGGCAACGGCGGGGCGTTCTATGATCCCGCAGCAGGACAACCGATCCCGGCGCTGATCGATCCGCAGCTCTTTGCTGACAAGTGGAGCGCTACCACGCCCATGGTCGGCATTCGCTACCAGCCGAACGATGATGTCATGTTCTTCGGCTCCTACAGCGAAGGCTTCAAGAGCGGCGGCTTTTTCGGTCGCCAGGCGAACTTCAACCTGAGCCCGACCTTCGACCCGGAGTTCGTGGACAGCTACGAGCTCGGCATGAAGAGCTCCTGGATGGACGGGCGCGTGATCTTCAATCCCTCGATTTTCCTGAGCAAGTACAGGGACAAGCAGGAGTCGATCCTGATCCCGGTCGACCTGTCGAACGTCGCCACGGTGGTGCGTAACGCTGCGGTGCTGGATATGTTCGGCGTTGAGCTGGAGCTGCAGGCGCAAATCACCCAGGCCTGGTTCGTGCGAGCGACCTACGGCTACATCGACGCCGAGTACGATGACTTCACGGCAGACATCAACGGTGACGGGATCGTCACTGACAACTCAGGCCTGCGCTCTCGCAACACGCCGGAGAACACCCTGGGTCTTACCACCACCTACACGATTCCGATCGGCAGTGGCGACCTGCAGGGCATGCTGTCCTATCGCTGGCGCGACGAGGTGGAGATGATCGCCGACAACGATCCCCTGGGCTCCCTGGACAGCCTGGAAGATCTGAGCGCGACCATCAGCTACAGCTGGGCCGATGAGCGTTACCGGGTGACGGCCTTTGGCCAGAACATCACCGATCAGCGTGAGCGCAAGGTGGGCCGTATTGGCGGGCTGACGACGCGCGGGTGGTACAACCAGGGTGCGACCTACGGCGTTGAGTTCGCCGCGTCGTTCTAGAGCCCCGTCGCTGGACAGTGTGCCGCCATCGGTGGCACGCTGATTAGCGACGGCGATACAGGGCGGCCGACGGGAGCTGGCACCGCTTGAATCTGCACTTGCTGCGGCGCGTTAGCGCCCCGGCAAGTGTTCGCCGAATCGGAGCGTACCGGGGCTGAACGCGTGCAGCCCGGGCACAGCTGTCTCCTTTCCCGTCGGCCAACTCCGACTCATCACGTTCGGAGCGGAACATGTATTCCATTGCTCGAGCATTCGCCAGCGATTCCCAGGCCCGTAGTGCAGTTGCAGAACTGCACGAAGAGGGCTTTTCCCCTGATTCTGTTCAACTGCTTGCCCAGGCACCCGTCGGTGGTGCCGATAGCGCCATCAGCCCGCAGCAAGCCATGACCTTCGGCTTCAACCTGCGAAACCTGGACACCGACAAGGCCGAGGCGCTGT
Organism: uncultured Pseudomonadales bacterium; assembly: GCA_964640725.1. Lineage (GTDB taxonomy): Bacteria > Pseudomonadota > Gammaproteobacteria > Pseudomonadales > Azotimanducaceae > CALHVX01. Next base: position 28,028 of record CAZXIJ010000008.1, read on the forward strand.
TTGACGCGGCGATGGAAGGCCGGTCTCTGGTGCTCGTTCAGGCCCGTTTTGGCGAGAGCCTGGCGGTGGAAACGATCCTTGGGCACCACGATCCCATCGTGCTGGCGCCGTTTGTCGAAGAAGACGTGCCGATCACCCGTTGGGACGAGGCGGCGCCGCTGTCGTCGGCCCTGGGCCTGCCGGTGCTCAGCAAGCGCACACCGGATCCGGTGCTGCTCAGGGGGCCGACCTTTGAGAGCATTCCGCAGCTGACCCGGCCGGGCTTCTCGCTGTTCGGCAGCGGGGTGATGCGCAACAAGCCAGCGCCGCTGTCCCGTCTGTTCCGGATTCCGACCATTATCTGACCCCGTCGAGCGGGCAAAGGCCCGGTCGCATGAACGCCGCCCAGCTTGTCTGCGCGGCGTTTTTTTTGGCCGGCGCAGGCTCCGATGTCAGCTTGTGGCGTCACAGGTCATTGACAGATAAAAGTGACAATCAATGTCGACACTCCTGCCGGCCATTGCCTAAGGTCTGCCGTACCGGTGAAACAACGTGTCCTCATTGGAAGTGTGGTGCCCCGGGCGCCATACCAGAATGGAAAAGCGGGAAGGTGGCGCTGTTCGTAGTCCGTGTCTTTGTCACTGATCAGAGGGAAGGTCTGAAGCTGGCCAACCCCGGGGAGAAATTTGAATGACAGCAGATTCAGGTGCAGCTGACCGCGTATGGCCTACAGGCCTGACCGTGGGAGAGTCAGAAGAACTGCACAAGCACATCATCGATGGCACGCGAGTGTTCTTCGTAATTTCACTGACGGCGCACCTTTTGGTGTACCTCTTCACGCCGTGGCTCGGCTAAGGAGATAGACCATGAATCAGTCTCGTATGTGGCTCGTTGTGAACCCAGGTTTCGGTATCCCGTTGTTTCTGGGTGGCGTCGCTGTAATTTCTTTGATCGTCCACGCATCAGTGATGGCTAACACCACCTGGTTCCCGGCGTTCTTTGGCGGTTGATTGATCGCCGGTAAGCGCTGTGTTTACCGGCTACCGTTCGTTCCGGAAAGGGTAGCGTCCGTTACCCTTGCGCGATGCAGGAGCCCGTGTGCATGAGCACCCTTGGTCAACGTCTCGTAGAACGCTGGGTCGCGCTGGGGCCACGTTTCCTGCCCTTTGCAGATATGACGACCGGCGAGCTGACCTGGCCCCGGTTACTGCGCCTTTCCCTTTTTCAAGTTTCTGTCGGCATGACCCTGGTTCTGCTTGCCGGCACGCTCAATCGCGTGATGATTGTCGAGCTGCAGGTGCCCGCGACGCTGGTCGGTATCATGCTCGCGCTGCCGTTGCTGGTAGCTCCGTTTCGCGCGCTGATTGGCTTTCGGTCGGACACGCATCGCAGCGAACTCGGCTGGCGCCGCATTCCCTTTATCTGGCGGGGCACGTTGCTCCAGTTTGGCGGCTTTTCGATCATGCCTTTCGCGCTGCTTGTGCTGGCGGGCCTGGGAGAGTCCAGCACAGCACCCTTGTGGGTAGGTCACGGCGCTGCGGCGCTCGCGTTTCTGCTGGCCGGCGCCGGCGCCCACACGGTGCAGACGGCAGGCCTTGCGCTCGTGACCGACCTGACGCCGGAACGATCTCACGCTCGCGCCGTCGGTTTCATGTATGTCGCGTTGCTCGTGGGCATGTTGTTGAGCGCGCTGCTGTTTGGCTGGCTGCTGCAGGTCTTCAGCCCGGGACGTCTGGTCGGCGTGGTGCAGGGCACCGCTCTGGCCGTAATGGTGTTGAACGGCATTGCCATGTGGAAGCAAGAGAGCCGTAGCAGAGCGCGCCGACCTGATCCTGCTGTGCCGCGTCCTTCGTTCCGTGCGGCCTGGGGAGAGCTTTGCCGCGGGCCGGGCACCGTCCGGGCCCTGGTGGCCGTCGGTTGCGGCACGTTGGCATTTGCCATGGCCGACATTCTCATTGAGCCTTTCGGTGGTCAGGTATTGCATCTGACCGTTGCGGACACCACGCGCCTGACGGCGCTGATCGCCGGCGGCGGGCTGATCGGCTTTGCCGGCGCGACCGTCGCGGTGGCCGGTGGCAGTCAGCCTTTTCGCGTGGCGCTGTTCGGTACGCTGCTCGGGTTGCCGGCTTTTGCCGCAATTATGGGCGCGCTACCCGTCGGCATGCCGGCGCTGTTTCTGTTGGGCAACTTGCTGCTGGGTATGGCTGGCGGCGTGTTCGCGCACGCAACCTGATGCGCCACCATGGCCAAGGCGCCCAAGGACCAGTCCGGGCTCGCTCTCGGTGCCTGGGGCGGTGTGCAGGCGACTGCGGCCGGCCTGGCGATGGCGCTGGCTGGCGGCCTGCGGGACGCGGTAACAGGCTATCTGCAGGCGACGGGCGACGCGGCGGCTGCGGCGTCGGCGGTTGTCGCGGGCTATTTCAGCGTTTACACCCTCGAAGTTCTGTTTCTGCTGGCGACGGTTTTCGTGCTGGTCCCGTTGCTCGGTTTGGGTCGCCGGCGTCTGGGATCTGACCGAGCGAGCGATGCCGAGGTAACGAGCTGATGGCGGTGATCCCGATTCTTCAGGACCCTGATCCGCGGCTGCGGCAGGTATCTGAGCCGGTTACGGAGTTCGACCAGAGCTACCAGTCGATCCTCGAGGACTTGCTTGACACCTTCGCCTCGACCGATGGCATCGGGCTGGCAGCGCCGCAGATCGGCTATCCGCTGCGCGTGCTCGTCATGGACCTGTCCGCCGACCGGGCCAGCCCCCGGGTTCTGGTCAACCCCGGCATTCTCGCCAGCTCCGGGTTTGCGATTGTCGACGAATCCTGTGCATCGGTGCCGGGGGTGACCGGCAAAGTCGCTCGAGCCAGCCGGCTGGAGGTAGCGGCGCAAGATCCCGACGGTCTGGAAGTGGTCACTCGGCTGGAGGGTATGGAGGCGGTTTGCCTTCAGCACGAGCTGGAACATCTCGATGGCAAGCTGTTCATCGACCGTCTGCCCCTGTGGCGCCACCTGTTCCGCAAGGCGGGCTAAGACTCGCAGGCGACCTTCCTTCCGCCGGACGGTCAGGACTCGACAAAGCCGAGCGCATTGCCCGAGGGCAACGTGCGATGAATTTGCCGAAACTGCGCTTCCAGCAGTTTGCGCGTGCGCGGTTCCTGCTGGATCCGGTTGTTGAGCTCCAGCGGGTCCTGCTCCAGTTGGTAGAGCTCTCGGGCCTTGCCGTCCCGGTCGAGCAGCATTTTCCAGGGCCCAGTGCGGACGGCGAATTCAAGTTCCCCACGGCCTGCCATCGCCCAGAACAGCGTTCGCTCTGGCGACCTGCCGCCTTGGAGCGCGGCCAGCATGCTCTCGCCGTCCAGGGGTTGCAGCTCGTCGGGCCGGGCGCCGGTCAGCTCTGCGACGGTCGGAAACCAGTCCAGCCCGGTGATTGGCGTGTCGATCGTGGCCCCGGCGGGTATGGCGCCCGGGAGCCGAACGATGGCCGGGACTCGAATGCCGCCCTCGTACAGATAGTGCTTGCGGCCCCGCAGGCCGCCGGTGCTGCCGTGGGCGTTGACCTCGTGCCACGCTTGCCAGCGCTCCGTGACCGGGCCGTTGTCGCTCGCAAAGATCACCAGGGTCCGTTGCGAGGTTCCGGTTTTTTCGAGGTGCTGCAGGAGCCGTCCAAGCTGCGCATCCAGCCAGGAGATATTTGCGTAGTACTCGCCGGGCCCTCTGGGAACCAGCAGGGTCCAGGGCGGCTCGTTGCCGCCGGAGGGAATGGGGACCACGTTGCCGCGCGTGAACTGGCTGTACTGCTTGTTGAACGCTGGCGGGTTTTCGATGGTCGTATGCGGCTCGGCCATGCTGAGCATCAGGAAATAGGGCTGCCTGGCATCGAGCCGGGCGAGCCAGGATAAGGCTTCGTCAACATACAGCTTGGCGGTGTAGCCCGCCTGCGTAGGCTGCAGCTGCCGTCCCCGGTAGATATTGATCGGATTGCGGTTGGTCGGGATCTGGTAGGCGTTATGGCCGTAAAAGTGATCAAAACCCTGGTCCTGGGGCTGCGGTTCCTCGGCCTTGCCGAGGTCCGAGTTGAGGTGCCATTTGCCAATCAGTGCGGTGGCGTAGCCCTGGTCCCGAAGGGCTTCTGCGAGGGTGTGTTCCTCTGCTTTCAAATAGATGCCTGAGTCCGGCGGGATCCAGCTGCGGATGCCGGACCGGTAGGGAATGCGACCGGTCAGGAGGCCGGCTCGGGACGGTGAGCACAGAGCCGATGGCGCGTAGTACTGGGTCAATCGCACACCCTCACGGGCGAGCTTGTCCAGGGCGGGCGTTTTGATGGTGGGGTGGCCGTAGCTGCCCAGGTCCCCGTACCCAAGATCGTCAACGTAAATGAGCAACACGTTGGGCGCCGCCTCGGTCGCTCGGTCCCCGGTGCTGGCTGTCGCTGCAGCCTTGGCGCCGCCGGGGATGCCTAGGGCGCAAACCAGGGCCGTGGTGGCGATAGCTAGCAGGAGTGAGCTCGAGCGCACGGCAGGATCCGGCCCAGGAAATGAGGCAACAAGATACCTGTTGGGCTGCCGTTTCACGAGGCAAGGACAGAACTGGCCAACCGCTGCGTGAGCGAGGCCCGACGTGCCATGACGGGTGTTTGCTGCTCTGGGCCTGTTTTGGATTGCGAGTACTGTCGCATAATGCAGAAATATAATTATTCATTGCATTTTGAGGGGTGACAACTGATAAACTGCGTTTCGAATTTAGCCAAACTGCGAAATACCACACAGTTTTCGTTCGATTTGGCCGTAATTAATTCTCTGATGATACGAATTTGCGCGCGGATCCTCTGGCTGCATGGCCAGATTAAATCGGCTCCACAGCGCGTGTACCAACGAGCAGGAATTTATGTCGCTTCCCAAAGAGATTTACAGCAACCGCACCGATGACCAGGGCCAGCTTCGGGTCTGGGACGTCGCGGCGGTCCATGCGGTGGTTACCCAGTCCCTCGACCAGGCCCAGCGGTCCACGGAGCGAGCCCTGGACGCGTCCGGGCTGTTGCCGTCCATTATGAAGCTCGAGCAGCTGGCCGATGAGCTGGGTCGTCCCGGCCGCGTCAGCGTTGCCCGATCCATCGACGAGCAGGCCCGCGCCAAGCGCAAGCAGAGCCTGATCGCTCAGGTTCACGAGACGCCGGAAGGCCAGCAGGTCCTGTTCGCCAACGACGCCCGCGGCGGTCGCCGCTGGCTGTTCCTGGACAAGGCAGAGCCGTCCGAACAGGAATGGCTGACGCTGCTGGATGCGCTGACTGGCGGCAAGAACGCTGTGCTCTGGCCCACCGGCAAGCTGGTTGGCGCGCTTCGGCCCCTCGTGGGCCGGGAGCTCACCCACGACCTGAAGCTGCCCTCCGGGACCGTGCTGCGCCTGGGCCTGATGGCCTATCGCGACATCGCTGCCATGGAGCTGCGGACAGAAGGGGAGCGCAAGCATCGCCCCTCAACCACCATGACGCACCTGGATCGCCTGGAAGCGGAGAGCATGCACATCATCCGCGAGGTGATGGCGCTGTCAGAAAACCCGGTCTTTATGTACTCCGTCGGCAAAGACAGCTCCGTCATGCTGCACCTCGCGCGCAAGGCCTTTGCGCCGAGCCCGCCGCCGTTTCCGCTGCTGCACGTGGATACCCGCTGGGAGTGCCAGGAGGTCTATGACTTCCGTGACCAGATGGCCAAAGAGAGCGGCATGGAGCTCATCGTTCACATCAACCCGGAAGGCATTGAGAAGGACATCAACCCCTTCGATCACGGCAGCGCGCTGCACACGGACATCATGAAGACCCAGGCGCTCAAGCAAGCGCTGGACGAGCACAAGTTCGACGTCGCTTTTGGCGGTGCCCGCCGCGACGAAGAAAAGAGCCGCGCCAAAGAGCGGGTTTTTTCTTTCCGGAACGAAGCACACCGCTGGGATCCGAAAAATCAGCGACCGGAACTGTGGAACCTGTACAACGCCAACAAGCGCAAGGGCGAGAGCATTCGTGTGTTCCCGCTGTCCAACTGGACCGAGCTCGACATCTGGCAGTACATCTACCGGGAGTCGATTCCGATTGTGCCGCTGTACTTTTCGGCAGAGCGGCCGGTGGTTACCCGCGACGACATGCTGATTGTTGTTGACGACGATCGCATGCCGCTGTTCCCGGACGAGCAGGTCGAGCTGAAACACGTTCGCTATCGCTCTCTGGGTTGCTACCCGCTGACCGGCGCCTTTGATTCCAAGGCGGCCAACCTTTCCGACATTTTGCTTGAGCTGCTTGAAAGCCGGGTGAGCGAGCGCCAGGGGCGGGCCATTGACCGCGACCAGGGTGCCTCCATGGAACAGAAGAAACAGGAGGGCTACTTCTAATGGCCATCGCAGAAGTCACCACGAACAACACCGTAGCCGCCAAGATCGAATCTTATCTGGCGAACCAGGCCAAGCTCGATATGCTGCGGTTCATTACCTGCGGCAGCGTCGACGACGGCAAGAGCACGCTCATCGGCCGGATGCTGTATGAAGCGCAGATGATCTTCGAAGACCAGGTCAGCGCGCTCAAGACCGATTCTCGCCGCCAGGGCACCCAGGGCGGCGATATCGACTTCGCGTTGCTGGTCGACGGTCTGGCTGCCGAGCGGGAGCAGGGCATCACCATCGACGTTGCGTACCGCTTCTTCGCGACTGACCATCGCAAGTTCATTGTTGCCGACACGCCCGGACACGAGCAGTACACGCGCAACATGGTCACCGGTGCCTCGACCGCCGACGTCGCCGTGATCCTCATCGATGCCTCTCAGGGCGTTCTGACGCAGACCCGGCGGCACTCGTTCATCGTTTCCATGCTGGGGATTCGCCACGTTGTGCTGGCCGTGAACAAGATGGACCTGGTGGACTTCGACGGCGAGCGCTACCAGGAGATCGTTGACGAGTACCGCGAGTTCGCCAAGGCGCTGGACTTCGTGTCGATCACGCCGATCCCGCTGTCAGCACTGGATGGCGACAATGTTATCCAGCCGTCCCAGCGCACGCCCTGGTACAGCGGCCCGACGCTCATGGGTTTTCTGGAAACCGTCGAAGTTCGTGCCGCAGAGCTCGAGCACGGCTTCCGTTTTCCCGTGCAGTGGGTGAACCGGCCGAACTCAGATTTTCGCGGCTACTCCGGCACCATTACCGCCGGTACCGTGAATCGCGGCGATGCAGTGCGGATTCTGCCCGCCGGCGCTGAGGCCAAAATCCAGGATATCTTCCTGGCCAACGACCCCATGGAGACCGCGATCGCCGATCAGGCGGTGACCATCACCCTGGATCGGGAAGTCGACGCCAGCCGGGGCGACGTGATCGTTGCGGCCACGGATCCGTGCGAGGTGTCGGACCAGTTCGAGACGTCGCTGGTGTGGATGGATGCGGACGAGGGCTTTGTCGGCCGCTCCTACTGGATCCAGGTCGGTACCATGCGTGCCAACGCCACCATCACTGACATCAAGTACTGCTACAACATCAACACGCTCGAAGAGCTGTCGAGCCGCTCGCTGAGCCTGAACGACATTGGCCGGGTGACGCTGAGCATCGACAAGCCCATCCCCTTTGAGCCCTACCGCGACTGCGCGGGCCTGGGAGCCTTCGTGCTGGTCGATCGCTACTCGAACGCGACCGTTGGCGCCGGCATGGTGGACTTCGCCCTGCGACGGGCCACCAACGTGCACCGGCAGCGAATCACCATTGATCAGGAAGCACGGACGCGTCTGAACGGCCACCGCGGCAAGGTGCTGTGGTTCACCGGTCTGAGCGGCAGCGGCAAGTCGACGTTGACCGATGCGGTCGAGCAGGCGCTGTACAAGCGCGGCATTCGTACCTACATCCTGGATGGCGACAACGTGCGGCACGGCCTCAACCGGGATCTGGGCTTCACGGACGCTGACCGGGTTGAAAACATCCGGCGCATTGCCGAGGTTTCCAAGCTCATGGCCGAGTCCGGGGTGGTGGTGCTGACCGCGTTCATCTCGCCGTTCCGGTCCGAGCGGGATATGGCCCGGGCGCTGTTCAAGCCGGAGGACTTTTTCGAGATCTATCTCGATACGCCGCTGTCGGTTGCGGAGGAGCGTGATCCGAAAGGGCTCTACGCCAAAGCACGGCGCGGCGAGCTGCCGCACTTTACCGGCATCGACAGCCCTTACGAGGCGCCGGAGACTGCCGAGCTGGCCCTGCCAACAGCGGACCTCAGTATTGAGGAGTGCGTGGCCAAGGTCCTTCAGACCTGCTTCGACGACTAGCCGCCGGGCTGATCCTGGTCCTCCCGGGGCTGCGTTGCGCGGCGCTCGGGAGGCGTGTCCAGAAGCTGTGTCCAGGCCGCGCTGCGCGCCAGTTCCTTCAGGTCCGGATCGTTGCGAATGATGGCCCTGTGGCCTGGGTCCTTGCGTACGGCCTCTTCCAGCGCGCTGATGGTGCCCACCGTGTCCTCGGCCTGCTGCAACACCAGGGCCAGAAGGTACAGTGATCCTGGTGAGCGATCGCTGAGCTCAACGGCGGCCCGGGCTTCTGCCAGCGCTTCCGGCAATCGGCCCAGGTGCGCGTAGTAAAGACCCAGCAACCCCGTGGTTTCCCAGTCTCTGTCGTTGACCTGTCGCTGTGCCTCGGCCAACGCTGCGGCCCGGCGGTAGGCATCCTGTGACGCTCGCGCAGAGCCACCGACAAAGCGCAGCGATTCCGCCAGCCGTCCCCAGACCCGGTGGTCGTCGGGCGCGTAGGCAAGGGCCCGCTCCTGCATGTCCGCTGCGTCCCGGTACTGGCCATCGTAGTAGTAGCGCAGGCCCATGTTGGTAAAGGCCTGGCGGCTGGGCTTGAGCTCAAGGGAGCGGTCGTAGGCCTGCCGGGAGCGCATGCGGTCGCCGAGCATCGCGTAGGCCGCGCCTTTGCCCGCGAAGGCTGCGGCAACATCTGGCGCCAGGCTGGTGGCCAGCTCGAAGGCACGGGCTGACTCGGCGTAGCGTGCGCTGCGGAAGTACTGCATGGCCAGCGCCGAATGCGCTCGCCAGTAGTGACGCTTCAGGGCCAGGGCCTGTTGAAAGAGCGCGAGGGCTTCCTCCTCGCGTTTCTGATCGGCGCGTATCTGCCCCATCTCGATGTAGGCGTCAGGCTCCTTCGGCTCCCGGTGAATCGAGCGCTGCAGATAGCTCTCGGCCGTATCCAATTGGCCCCGCGCCCGGTACAGCTGGCCCAGCGCGAGGGCCACCTCGCTGCCGACATCGGGATCGAGCTCTGCGGCCTTGTCACAGGCCGACCGGGCGGCATCGAAGTCCTCGCTTGCCCGGCCAATGCTGTAGACCTGCAGCAGCGCCTGGCAGAGCCCGGACCAGGCCCGGGCGAATTCCGGATCGATGGCAATAGCGTTGCGGAACAGCGTCGCCGCGGTGCGGTTGACATCGGCATCCTGCGAGGCGCGCAGTCGCCCGCGGCCCTCCAGGTAGTACACATAGGCGTCGACGTTGGCCGTTGGGCGGGCGTTCTCAAGGGTGCCGGTTTCGATCGCAAGGGTGATGCTCATTTCGTTGACCACTGCCGCTGCGATCTCTTCCTGGACCGCGAAGATATCTTCCAGCTTGCGGTCGTAGGTCTTGGACCAGTCGTGGTAGCCCTGCTCGCCGTCAATCAGCTGGGCGGTGACTCGCATGGTATCGCCGGAGCGGCGGACACTGCCTTCCAGCACATGGCGGACCCCGAGCCGGTCTGCGACGTCGCGAATGTCGACGTCCTCGTTGCGAAAACGGAACGAAGACGTTCGGGCCGCGACACGCAGCTGCGGTACGGCCGCCAGCAGGTTCAGGATCTCTTCGGCCAGCCCGGCGGCAAAGTAGTCGGACTCGGCCCGCCCATCGAAATTCTCGAAGGCCAGCACCGCCACCGAGTTCGGTGGCGCGACAGTGCTGGCTGCGTTGTCGCCGGTGAGCGCAGCGGTCGCGTCGGCCAGGTCCTCCATCATCAGGTCGCCCATGAGCAGATCGACGGCCAGGAAAGCGCCCCAGCTTAGCGAGCCCGCCAGCAGGGCGGCATAGATCCAGTCGGAGCGGCGAGGGGGACGACTGCGGGTGCCGCCGGCGGTCCACAGCGGCAGATCGAAGATGAGTCCCTCGGGCCGGATGTCAATGACCCAGGCCAGCATGAACGCGATCGGAACGCCGGCGATCGCGGCGATGACCAGGGCGCGCATGCTCCAGTCGGGAATTCCGAAGGGCTCGAAGGTGACCTCGGCGAACTGCAGGACCAGCCAGGCCGCCACCGAGTACATCGCAACGACGCGCAAGACTTTGCGGTTGCGAACCTCTGCGACGAACTGCCCGATGATCTGATTGACGCTGATACCTGCCATGGCGTGCGCGCAACGGCGCGAACGCCGTTGCCCCACATCTGTTGGAAGTGCTTGCCGCTCAGTCTAAGTGCGCGGTGCGGAAACCCGCAATCGCCAGACGATCAAGCGCTGCCCCAGTGCTTGATCATAAGCTGCCAGTGCAGCGGGTGTCCGGTTGTTATCGAAGGTATTGATGGGTCACACTCTGTCGAACAGGGATCGAGCTAAGGGGCGATGACCATGCAGGCCAGTAACGACACACCAAAGCCCGGCGTGCCAGATGTGGCGCCCAAGCCCGGGGTGCCGGACGTCGCGCCGAAGCCGGGCGTGCCCGACGTCGCCCCCAAGCCCGGGGTGCCCGACGTCGCCCCGAAGCCCGGTGTGCCCGATGTCGCGCCGAAGCCCGGGGTGCCGGACGTCGCGCCGCACTGAGTCAGCTGACCTGGAGCGCTTTTGACCGGCGCAGGCTGTCAGGGTCTGCGCCGAGCTGGTTCATGACCGGCTTCTGCGTGTCCGGCATATGGCTGTGCATCGCATCGAACAGCTCTGCGTAGCTGCCTGCGAACGCGCCTTGCTCCTGGTTGGCAGCCCAGCAGCGCAGCAGGGCTGAAGTAAACTGTCCGTGCGCCAGCGATCGGCTCTCGTAGGAAAGCTGGTCTTCGCGGCAACCGGCGAGCTGCAGCACGCTCGCGCGAACGGGCTGTTCCGGCGGCAGGGCGGCACGCATCTCGTTGTACAAGCCCGGGTTCTTGCGGGCGATCATCTTGCCCGCTTTCGGGTCCATCCCTTTGGCGACCAGATCGTCTTCGCCGCCCCGGAGCACTGATCCCGAGTGGCAGGCATCCGTCAACACCACGATGCGAACCCCCGGGGCGAACGCCTGCCACAGGGCGTAGAGCTCGTCGTCCAGGATCTGGTTGTCGTACAGACAAAGCGTCTCGTCGCGTGCATTGCCTCGGTTGTCCTCGTCGCCGCTCAGGTCCGGCGTCGTGTTGCCATGCCCGGAGAAGAACAGCAGGAACAGATCGCCCGCCTGCAGCGACGCTGCGGCGGAGCGCACGCCGTCCACCAGGGCAGCCTTGGTGACCTGTGCTGTCAGGAGGACCTCGTTGTGCATTCCGAGGCTTTCGGTGAGCTTGGCAATGCCTTTGGCGTCCTTCTCGCAAAAGTTCAGCTTGCCGTCCCATTTGCCGTCGTAGCCCATCGGGTCAACTTCGTTGACGCCCATGATCAGTGCGTGGCCTTTGCTCATCCTGTGATCTCCTGTCAGTTTCGCGGTTGCGGTACGGGACTCTTGCAGTCTTGCGGTCTCAGGGTCCGGTTGCGCCCGGGGTCCTGGGCGCGTCGCTCCCAGCGCACCTCAAGCGCCAGCTGCTCATTGCCTGACTCGCCCTTGGGCGCCCGGCGCAGCCACAGACAGACGTCGGCCTGGGCTGATGGGTCTTGCCCCCGAAGCGCGCACAGCAGATAGGGCAGGTTGTCGGATGTTGCGATGCAGTTCGCCGCGGACTCATTCCGCAGGGCAGCTGCAGCGGTCGACACCCGGTAGCCGGAGACCTGGATCGCGCCCTCGGCAGCCGCTTCGTTCGGGCCGAAAAAGCTGGCGTTGACCGTCGCGTCGCAACGGTCCAGCTCACAGGGCAGGCCAGTGCCCGGGGCCAGCGTGAGTCTGAAACTGGCGTCTGGCAGCGCCCAGAACTCGTCGCCAACCTGCTCAAACGCCGTTCGGTGCCAGATCTTGCTTGCCGGCACCGAGCGGATATTGAGCTGGGTCACCATCTTGATGTTGCGGTCGCCGAGAACGACGGGCGGATGTCCCTCCGGCGGCGCTTCGGGTCTGGGCCGGTAGACCGGGTAGGGAATCAGGTAGGGCAGATCTCCGCCCGTCGAAGTGGATTCACTCTGGTGCAGCGTGGTGTTGAAGGTGGTTCCCGTTTCGGGCTCGGTCTCCTCCGGGGGCAGGTTGGTCAGAATGCCGTAGGTGCCTATGGCAACGCCCACGGCGGGCATGGCCCAGCGAAAGAAGGTCCGCACCAGGTCAGCGCGTCGCAGCTTCACCCAGGCCTGACTGATGGCGTGGTCCAGGGCGCGAGCGGACAGCTTGTCGAGCCGGCGCTGCTTGTCTTGAACGGCCATCAGGCAGTCCCCCCCTTACTGGAATAGGTCACGAGTTCGGGCTTGCCCTTCCACTTCTCGATCCACGCGAACATCGCGGCCACGCGACCGGTGGTCAGTTCCCGCTCGATCTGGGCAGGCGGACAAAGTGCCAGCGCTTTCAGCATCCTGTCCGTCAGGTTGATGCCCGATCGCATCAGGGATTGCGCGGCAAGCCGCCCCAGGGGATTGCCGATGATGCCGGCCATGACTGCCGCCGGCTGCCATTTCAGCATGTCGCCCAGCCACTGCAAGGAGGATGGAATGAGCGGTTTGATCAGGCCATCGATGAGGAACCAGCCGCCGACAGCAATCGCGATGGCGATGGCAATCGTGTAGCTCTCGATGCCGAGCCAGCCATCGAGCTGCGCGCGCAGGCTGGCCAGGTCCGTGCGTCTGCCCAGCGCTTTCCGGGCCGGTGTCAGATCTCGTTCGTCGTAGGGGATCGGGGCAATCGCTTGCGCCATCGCGTCCGGGTTGCTGACAGCGAAATGGTAGAGGTCTTTGAATCGGTTGTCTTTCTCGAGCAGTTCTCTCAGCTCGTTCAGGGTCAGGCCTTTTTCGAGGCCCTGATAAAACAGGGTCGAGAATTCTTTGGCCAGGTCTTCACGCAGGGCGATGGTGGTGCCGATGACGCAGTCAGCAACGCCCTTGAGTTTTTCGGCGACGCCAGCGGACCAGCAGCAGTTCAAGACGATCACGGTCAGGCCCTGACCCTGTAGCTGTTCCCGCAGCCAGTCATTGTCGACGTACTCGCCGAACATGCCTTCGTGCTCGGTGTCCATGAGAATGAGCCGGTGCTCAGTCTCGCCGTCCGGCCGTGCATCGAGGGGCTGGTCTTTCTCGCCGTGACCGCTGAAATGCAGCACGTTGATCGGTCGCTCAGCGAGGTAGCGGCTGACGTCGCTGCGGCGAACCTCCGGTACCACCTCCAGCTGAACGCGGCCCTCGGCGCGCGCATTGAACAGCACGTTCGTGACCCCGCCGAGCTCTGGCCACAGGTCGAGGGCGGGGTAGTCCTGGCCCGGAGCGGGGGGCAGCCCGGAGTCCTTGGGGGGCTCCGCGAACTGGGCGTTGGCTGTCAGGTAAAGAATTCTCATGGGCAGTCCTTACTCCATAGTCAGAGATACGGGCATCGCGTCAGAATGCCGAAGTGATGTCGATAAACCAGCCGTTGGCGTTGAAGCTGTCGCGCCGCAAGTTGTCGTCGAAGCCGGAAAAGTTGTAGCCGGCGCCAACGCGCAGGCTGTTGCTGAGCGGGCTGTTCCAGTTCCGGGAGTCGATCTGGTAGTAGAGCCCCAGCACCAGCCCGTGCCGGGTCGTCTCGCCCTCCCAGTCCCGCAGCCAGCGGTACTCGCCGAGCAGTTCCAGCTGGTTCGGCAGCCAGGGCAGGGGCTTGCGATCGGCATCTTCGTCGGTCGCCTCGATCTTGCGCCGGGGCCGGGTCAGGTTGATTAGCACGCGGGCGCTGGCAAGGCTCAGGCGCACATCTTCCCAGCGGCCGCTGCCCTGAACGGCCCGGTTGCGTCCGTGCCGGCCGGCAACCTTGGCGCCCAGCTGCACACGCGGGGTCGCTTCGACAAAACCCTCTGCAGACAGCAGGTGAGACTGCTCGTCCCCGAGCACGTCGCTTTGTCCTTCCGTGCCGACATCGTACAGGTAGGCGTAGCGGAGCATGCCGTTCAGGTAGTCCTGGTTCACCGGCCGGTAGGCGTAGCCGAGGTTCAGCTCTGCGAAGCGCCCCAGATCGGCATCGGTGCGTTCGTCATCCAGCAGGGCGGCATTGAACCGGGCGATGAGCCGGCCGCTGTCCCGGACACGCAGATCGAGGGCGTTGCTGAGCAGGTATTGCCGGCTGCGGCGGCCGACGCCGTCATCGGCACGGAGCTCGGCCCGGGTGCTCAAGCGCAGGTTGTCTGTGCTGTAGACCATGCCAAGGCTGAAGGCATTGCGCTCGAAATCGCCCTCGGGACGTTCGACGCGGCTGGCCATGGCCGTGCCGGCCAGCACCAGGGTATCACTCAGGCCCAGATCAACGCCGAACAGGTGCCCGGTGGATGCTTCACGATCCAGCTCCCCAAACTGGGATTCAGAGTAGATGCGGCTGCGCGCCCCAAGATCGCGACGTTGTCCGATCGACAGGATGTTGCGGGGCGCATCCGTGCGATCCGGATTGACCCGGTAGCTGCCGTACACGGCATGCTGATCGGACAGCTGGTAACGGGTCGAGAACTGGGTCGTCGCCCCCGCGCCGATGCCCGTGGCCAGGTTGAACAGGGAGTTCGGCCCCGGGCTGTAGTCAACGCCCGCTGACAGCGCGCTGCCTCGGCCGCCGTCGCTGGCCTCCAGCGAGACGCCGAGCCGATCGTTCAGGCGCTGGTTGGCGCCCAGCGCAATGCGGTCGTTGTCGGCGTACTCGGTATCCGACGCGAAGGACTGCTGCACGCTGCCGTACACCGTCGTGCTCTCGCTCAGCCGGTGCCCCAGGCGGACGCCGACAGCGGTGCCGGTGCCCTCCCGGGCCGTGGTCAGCAGGGTGGTCAGCAGATCCTGGCCGGGGCTCGTCCCGCGCGCCACGCTGTCGTAGCGACCTTCGACGTCGAAGGTCCAGCAGTCGCTGCCGATCTCGCATTGCCATTGCCGCGACAGCTGCAGCCAGGCGGACTGCTCGTCGCGACCGCTGCCTTGCTCCAGTCGCCGGTAGCCGGCCTGCAGTTCGCCCAGGTTTCCCAGGGGCAGCGCCAGATCGGCGCCCTGATCCCGGACCTGGCCGTTTGCTGCGAAACGGCTGTTGCCGTAGCCGGCATCCCGGTCGCTGTACCAGCCGCGCAGGTGGCCAGAGGCCCAGTTGAAGTCCGACAGCTCGATCTGGCCCTCGACGGTGTAGCCGGCACCCCGGCCCCGCTGGGTCGCAGCGTTCGCGGTCCCGCGAAAGCTCAGGCCGCCGTCCAGCGACACCAGCGGTGCTACGGCTGGCTCGGAACGGCTGTCTGCGTACTCCGCGGAAAGCCAGGTCCGGTCCGTGTGGCGGAGATGCAGGTCCGCCCCGGACAGCTGATAGTCGCCGGCGCCTTGCTCGTCCCGGACGTGCGTGCCACCAATCCGGAGCCGGTCGGTGACCCAGGCGCTGCCGCGAACGCCATACACGTACTCGTCCGCGCCGAAGGCCGCGGGCAGGTACTCGTAGTCCACGGCGAGGTAGACCTGATCGCCCTCCTGGGCTTCGGAGAACACCACCGGGTTGCGGCGTTCGCGAACGGATTGCAGCAGCGGCTGACTCAGCAGAATACGTCCCTGGAGCGGATCCAGCTCGTAGTCCGTGCCGGCAACCAGCACCCGTCGTTCCTCCAGCTGCTGGGATCCCCGGCGCCGGACTTCGATGCGCAGCTGCTCCGAGCCCAGCACGATGTCGGTCTGCTGCAGGTAGTACAGGGAACCGCCCGTCGCGAGGAAAGACTCGTGCGCGGACACGGTCTGCGCTTCGGAGCCGAACACTTTCAGCGCCATGCGGTGGTCGCCGAATCCCGTCCGAGCGTCGCTGCGGTACTGCGCGTTCAGCCCGTACAGCGTGCGATTGAAATGGGCGAGTTCCGTGTCCGTGAAATTCGCATTGAAATTGCCCCAGCCCGCATAGCTGTCGTCCAGCTCGATGCGGCCGAAAAAAGCGCCCTGGGAATCGGTTTCCAGAATGGTGGTGGAGTCGTCGCCGTAGGTCGGATAGTAGCGATCGCTGTCGAGCGTGCGAAACAGCCGTCGTGGATCCTCGCGGGTCAGATTGTCGCCCAGGCGGCTGAGCTCGTCCTTCGTGCTGTCCATCTGCAGGGTCCAGCGCAGCTGGCGCTGCTGTTCGCCAAGGTAGCGGCTGCCGCGCCAGTAACCGGCGATTCGGCCTGCGGCGACCAGGTCGTTGTCGAGGCCAACGCGCCGCGCAAAAGACTCAAGCGCACCGCTCGCCTGGTAGCCGCCCAGGCTCAAATCGAGCACGGCGACGTACTGGTTGCTGCCGAGCAGCGATGCGTCCTGCACCAGCGACTCGTCAATGAGCGGCGGCGCCTCGCCACCGCCGCGCAGTTTCTGGGCGGCCACGCCGATGCGGTTGGTGATGTCGATCTCCGAGGAGACATCGCCGCACAGGCCAAAGGTGCGAGGCAGCGTCCAAAGCTCGCCGCTCAGATTGTCGCGAACCACGCGGAAGCCGTTGCGCGGATCCTCAAGCGCGGCGACCTGGGGACCGGGGGGCTCGCGCACCAGCAACAGCAGCTCCCGCCAGGGCTGGCCGCCTTCCGGCGCGCTGGCCAGGAACTGCCCCTCGAAAAACTCGATGCTGTTGCCGGGGCGAACGGTCCGGATAGCTCGGGGGCTCTGGGCCCAGCACTGCCGCGCCAGGGTTTTGATGTCCTCCGCGGCACGGGCGTTCAGGTTCGCCGGAACCGGTTGCAGGCAGATCTGCAGCGGCGTCTGGTGCAGGTTCGTGTAGCGGACGGAGTAGACGGCGTTGTCCGGGTCGAGAACGGTCTCGATCCGGCTCGGCAGATCGCAGCAGGTCAGCTCTGCCTGCATGCCCTCAGCACGAAACGCCATGCCGTCCGCAAAGTCGTCGTTGTCGCGCTCGACCCGGATCGCGCCGACCGCACCGCCAAGCTGCGCTGGCGATTCAAAACCGGCAACCTCCACCGTTTTGCCCGGCGCCAGCTTGACCTCGACTTCGTGCACGTCCTCCCGCGCCTGCCAGTCGTGAGCCAGCTCGGAGAGGAGGCGCGCGGTGCTGGTCGCCAGCTGCTCCCGCGCCTGGTAGCGCCCATCGCGCCGGCGGGCGGTGCGCAGCGGCAGGTTGGCCGGCAGAGCGAGGCGATCGGCGACGAGGCTTGAATCCAGGTCAACGGCCGGCAGCGTCAGCTCGCCGGCAGGAAGCTCGAACAGCCGGGCTTGCGTCTGGTCCGCACGGCGCAGCGGCTCGCCGCTGCCGGTGAACAGGTCCGGGCAGCGCTCCGATCCAGCTTTCGGATTCGCAGCCGCCAGCGTCGCGTACAGCGCGTAGCGATAGCGCTGGCCCGTCAAGCCATGCGCCAGGTCGACGATCAAATGATCGGTGGTGCGCCGCAAAGACTTGCGGGCCTCGGCGACCGGCGTGTCACTTTGCCCTTCGAACACGGCGACCTGCAGGCAGGACGCAACGTCGAAGTAGTTGGAGCGTACGTCAAACCCGAGCTGCCAGGCGCCGGTTTCCGAGTCCCTGGCGATGTTCCGCAGGGCGACATCAAGCTTCTTTTTGCCAGGCCATGGCCCGAGCGTGTCCAGGTGCTCGAACTCCCCGCAGCAGGGGTCTTCGCCTTCGCGATCTTTCCAGCGAACCGCAAAATTCGCCTTGGCCAGTCCTCCGGGGGACAGGCGAACGATCTGCCGCGGGTCTGACACCGACAAGCCGTCCAGGGGGATGGAACTCGCGTCGAGCTTGATGACGTACTGCACGCCAAAGCGGTCCGGCGCCGCGATGTCTGCGATGTGATAGCGCCCGTGCGGGTCCGTCGTGATGCGTAGCCCTTCCGGCGTGATGAGCCGTGCTCCGGCTACGCCTTCCTCGCTGCCGTTCGGGTTTTGCTTGCCGTTCCCGTCCCGGTCATGGAAGACCTTGCCGATCACGGTAGCGGTCTCGAACAGGGTGTCGGCGATGATATCGACCACAGCGTTGTCGCTGATCTCGCTGCTGATGTCGCTCGCCGCCACGGACTTGTTTGGGGCCGGCCCCAGGCGCGCGGCCGAGGTCACGCGGCTGGCAAAGCGAATCTGCACGGCTTCCTGTGGCGCCAGATCGAAGGGCGCGAAGGTCAGGGTGGTTGTTCCAGATGCGGCCAGGGGGCTGCGCAGGTCATCAGCTGTCTCCAGCACGCCGTCGGGGCCGGCCCGGACCAGCACGACCGTCTCGGCATCGGGGCTGAAGCCGAGCGGCGCCGTGTCGGCAACGGTGACCCGGGTCTGCGGCTGGTCCAGCAGGTTGGCGACCTCCAGCGTGTAGCCGACCACCCGGCCGATCCGCGTGACGCGCGGTCGCGGCGTCACATCGATCCGCAGCAGCTG
Organism: uncultured Pseudomonadales bacterium; assembly: GCA_964640725.1. Taxonomy (GTDB): domain Bacteria; phylum Pseudomonadota; class Gammaproteobacteria; order Pseudomonadales; family Azotimanducaceae; genus CALHVX01. The sequence continues at coordinate 46,575 of CAZXIJ010000008.1, forward strand.
CGTGAGCGCCGGCGCCGAGCGTTCCGGCACGACGATCCGCGTCACCTCGTTTTCGTCCGGGACCCCGTTGCCGTCCGGGTCCGGATCCGGGCCGTCGGTGGACTGATCGCGCTCGGTGTCTGAGGTTGTGAGCTCCGCCTGGTTCTCGTAGGCCCGAGCCGGTGCTGACTGCAGGATCACCACCAGGGTCAGGGTCGCGCTGGCGCCTGCCTCCAGCGTGTCCACGCCCTGCAGCAGCTCCCGGTCATCGCGCCCGTTGTAGGCCGGGTTCACGGTCAGGGCGGAGCTGCTCAGGCTCTGGATGCTAAAGGTCGCCGGCGCCGGAAAAGCGTCGGCGAGGCTGTCACTGATCTGCAGCCCGCGCGCTGCGGCGGTGCCAAAGTTCTCGGCGGTGAGCAGGAACGTCAGCTCGTAGCGGTCATCGTCCAGGGCCTGCAGGCTCTGTAGTGCCTTGGCCAGGCCCGGCACCGGGGTGCCAGTGGTCGTGGTCAGCTCGTACTCGATGGGGGTGGGCTCGCGCTCGTCTGGCACGCCGTCGCCGTTCGGGTCCGGATCCGATCCGTTGGTGGACTGATCCTGCGGCCCCGAGCCGTCCCGGGCGAAGGCGCTGTTAAAAACCGCGCCGGTCTCCTCGGTGACGGTAAAGCGAGCCCGGAACCGCACCAGGGCAGTTGCGCCAGGCGCCAGGGTTTGACCCGGCGCAAGCAGCCGATCATCGCGCTCCCCGTCAAAGCCTGGATTGATCGCCAGCGTTGGCGAACTCAGGCTGCCCGCAACCACTTCGAAGGGCAGCGCAGCGGCAAAGGTCTCGGCCAGAGGATCGCTGAGCTGTACTGCGGTCGCGGTCTGGTCCCCAAAGTTGCGGACCCGAATCGTCAGTTCGGTCTCACGCAGGTTGCCTTCGACTGCGGTGGCAACGCTCGCTTCCTTCGCGAGCCCGAGCCTTGGCCCGGACGTTTCCGGCAACGCATAGGGCAGGGGCGTCGGCGACTGCTCCCGCGGATCGCCGTCGCCATCGGGGTCCGGGTCGCTGCCGTCGGTGGAAAGATCCGCCAGGCACAGCGCGCAGCCGGCACTGACCTGATTCTCGAATACGCCTTCATCGGCGACCGGTTGGTAGCGCACTGCGAAGGACACCGAGGCGGTGCCGCCTGGGGCCAGGGCGTCCTGGCCCGCCAGCAGCGCCTGGTCCGAGTCGCCGTTAAAGCCTGGGTTGATGGTGAGATCGCCGCTGACCAGTGAGCCCGCTTCGACTTCGAACGCTTCGACGTCGGTGCCGAACACGGCCTGCAGATTGTCCGTCAGGGTGAGCTGCCGCAGAGGCTCGTCGCCGAAGTTCTCAACCGTGACGGTGATGAGGTTGCGGAAGGTTCGATCGCCCAGGTGTTCCGTCGGCGATGCCGCCTTGGCGACCCCGGGACTCGGCGAGCCCGGTACATCGTAAGGAATGGGCGTCGGCTCATCTTCGTCCGGAATGCCGTTGCCGTCCGGGTCTGGCTCGAGGCCGTTGGTTGAGTCGTCCGGTACGCATTCCCGGGACACCGCATGGGCCGTGTTGTAGAAAACGCCCCAGCGTTCGCGCACCCGAAAGCGCACATCGAACGCCACCCGCGCTTGCTCGCCGATATCCAGGCGCACATGCTCTGCGAGCAGCTCGACGTCGTCGCGCCCGTTAAAGCCCGGATTGATCCGCAGCTGGTCGCTGCTCAGGGAGCCAGGGAGCACGTCGAAGGACTCGGCGTCGGCAAAGGTGACGGCCAGATCGTCCTGAATCGTCAGGCGGGTCAGGGGGACGTCCCCGAGGTTTTCGACCACCAGCGTGACGCGGCTGGTAAAGGTCTGCTCGCCCAGGTACTCGGCCGCGCTGGCGGCTTTGGCGAGTCCTACCCGCGCACCGGCCAGGGCGTTGTTGCTGAACGCGATCGCGCAGATCGCCAGCAGAACCAGGCTGCCGAGTCTCTGTCTCGCGCGGGCGGACCGCGCGGCTGCGATGGCAAGCTGGGCCCTGCGGCCCCGTTGCCTTTTCATCGAAAGGCCCCCCAGGCACGCTGTCCGTCTGCGCGGTCAGTCGATCAAATCAGCTTATCTGACAAGTGCCGCCATTAGTAGACGCAGGTCCGGATCGGACGTCGATGCACGCGCATTTTCCGCGCCTGCGAAAACGCTTGCCCGGCACTGATGACCTTGCCTCAGACGCGAGCGTCGCCAGCGCCTAGCGTTGCCGCTACTCCCGTCGTGCGGTCTTGAAACGGTGTTCAAGCAGTCTCCGAAATTCCTTTCGCGGTTCACAGCCGGTTTTCTTTTGATCTCTTTTGGCCTTGCTGGCTGTTCCAGCATGACGCCGCGCGAGTGCCTGGAAACCGACTGGTACGCCGAAGGCGCGAAAGCCGCGCAGGCGTCCGCGTCGGTCACCCAGTTCATGAGCTTTCAGAAGGCGTGCAACGCGCACGGGCTGAACCCGGACCGCTGGGACTATGTGTTGGGCTGGCAGTCCGTACGGCCCGCCGGGCCCAGCTAGCCGGTATTGCGCATGCCGGCCGCGACGCCGGCGATCGTGACCATGATGGCTTCCGAAAACCGGTCCTCGCTGCTGCCGCGCTGTCGCTCCAGGAGTTCTGCCTGCAGATAGTTGAGGGGGTCGGTGTAGATGTTGCGCAGCTGGATCGAAGCGCGCAGCCAGGCCTGGTCTTCGAGCAGCGTGTCTTTGCCCAGCAGCGCCAGTACCGTTTGCTGATCAGCTTTGAGCTGGGCGCGCAACTCGGCGCCGATGCGCCGCAAATCCGCCGCGACCAGCTGCGCGTCGTAGTGCGCCGACAGGCCCGTATCTGCTTTCGCGAAGACCATTTCCAGCATCGACAGCCGAGTCGCGAAAAAGGGCCAGTCCCGGGCCATCTGCAGCAGCAGGTCTCGATGACCGTTGTCCACCGCGCTGGCCAACGCATGCCCCGCGCCCAGCCACGCCGGCAGCATCAATCGGTTCTGAGACCAGGCAAAAATCCAGGGAATGGCGCGCAGGCTTTCGATCCCGCCGTCGGTCTTGCGCCGCGCGGGCCTTGACCCCAGCGGCAGGGCGCCGAGCTCCAGCTCCGGCGTGGCCTGGCGGAAGTAGCGGACAAAGTCCGGATCGTCTCGCACCCAGCCCCGGTACCGGTCGCAGGCCGTGGCCGCGAGCTCGTCCATCAGAGATCGCCAGGCGGCCGGCGGAGACGGTGGCGTGACCAGGTTCGCCTCGAGAATGGCGCTCGCGTACAGCGCCAGGGTCTGGGTCGTGATGGCAGTACTGCCGAGCTTGGCGCGGATGGTCTCGCCCTGTTCTGTGACCCGGAGCCCGTGGGCCAGGCTGCCCGGGGGCTGCGACAGCAGCGCTTGCCGCGCCGGCGCGCCGCCCCGGCCAATCGTGCCGCCGCGGCCGTGAAACAGACAGAGCTCGAAGCCTTCCTTTCCAGCCAGGCTGACCAGACCTTCCTGGGCGCGATACTGCGCCCAGCCTGCGGTCAGCATGCCGGCATCCTTGGCCGAGTCTGAGTAGCCAATCATGACCATCTGCCGGCCGGCCATGTAGCTGCGATACCAGTCGTTGGCGACCAGCCGCGCAATCACGGGCTCGGCATTCTCCAGATCGTCCAGGGTCTCAAACAGCGGCGCGATCGGGATGTTGAATTCGCAGCCTTGCTCCTGCAGCAGCAATCTGACCGCCAGGACGTCTGAAGCCTGCCGGGCCATGGAGATCACGTAGGCACCCAGAGCCGCCGGGGGCTGCTCGGCAACCACCCGGCAGGTGTCCAGCACCTCGTTGGTATCATCGCTGCCCCGCCAGCGAGCTGGAAGCAAGGGACGGCGACTTTCGAGCTCCCGCAGCAGAAAGCGTTGCCGCTCATCCTCGCTCCAGTCGGCGTAGGCGCCCAGCCCCAGCCACTGAGTGATTTCGTTCAGCGCAGCAGTGTGCCGGGCGCTCTCCTGGCGGATGTCCAGCGGCAGCAGGTGAACGCCAAAGCAGCGCACGCGCCGAATCATATCGAGCAGGCCGCCGCGGGCGATGACCGCCATACCGCTCGCCATCAGGGAGTCGTAGCAGGCCTTGAGCGGCTCGAACAGCTGGGCGCTGTCGGCCAGTACCGGTCCGGTTGCCGGTGCCTTGCCGTCGAGCTCCCCTTCGATGCTCGCCAGCGTGTCGCGCAGCAGGGACCTCAGGTCTCGCAACACCGCCCGGTAGGGCTCTTGGGCGTCGTTGCTGAGCGCCCGCAGGGCCGGGGTGCAGCGCGTCATGGACAGCTCATCGATCAGCCGGCGCAGGTCGCCAAGGTACAGGTCGACAGCCTTCCATCGGGCCAGCAGCAGGACCTCGCGGGTCACCGTTGCGGTGACGTTTGGATTGCCGTCGCGGTCGCCGCCCATCCAGGACAGGAACCGTACCGGGGCCGCGTTGAGAGGCAGGCCGGGAGTGCCCAGGTCTGCCAGGGCCAGGTCCAGCCGGCGCAGGAACCGTGGCACGCCCTGCCACAACGCATCTTCGACCACCGCGAAGCCCCAGCGCGCCTCGTCGACGGGGGTTGGCTTGGCGCTCCGAAAATCCATGCCGTACCAGATCTGGGCAATCAGCTCTCTCAGCCGCAGAATGATGTGAGCGCGTTCCTGCTCGGAGTGCCCGGTCAGTTCCAGCTGCGACAGGCAGGCGGCGATTTCGCCGTGCTTGTGAATCACAGTGCGGCGGGTGATTTCTGTCGGGTGAGCGGTCAGTACCAGCTCGATGTTCAGGCTCGACGCGGCCTGCAGCACGGCATCGGGTTCATGGCCGGCGCTCGTAAGCGTTGCCATGGCGCTCTTCAGGGTCTTCGATGCGGACAGCAGCGGATCCATCTCCCGGGACACGGAGTGGTACTCGTCTGCGATGTTGGCAAGATTCAGGAACTGGCTGAACGCCCGAGCGACCGGCACCAGCTGGTCGTCGGCCATCTCGCGCAGCAGCGTCAGCATCGCTGTGGTCGCGCCCGGTTCGCCTTCTCGCGCCGCTCGGGAAAGCTTCCGGATCTGCTCGATCAGCTCGAGCAACTCAGGGCCGTCGGCACCGGAAACGGTCTCGCCGAGCAGCTCGCCGAGAAAGCGCACATTGCTGCGCAGGGTGCTGTAGTCGGGTTGGTTTTCGGCCATGAACATGCTCTCGCAGTCGAATAGATCGTCACGGGACCCGACCGTCGGGGGCGCCCGGCCAAGCTAGTAAAGATCGCCGTCGCCTGCAAGGCGGTCGTGCGACCGGACGGGCCGGTGTCGACGATCCGGGTGTGGCAGGTCGGTTGGCGATCGGAAAACTGATCTGACTCAGATCATTGCTCCCTGAATCATTGTGGGTCAATGCTTTTGCTACCGAGGCCCGTTGCGTTCGAGGCGAGCGTACCGATGACGCCTGGAACCCTGAGCGAGCTGCCGTTGGTACTACGCCGCTATGCGCCTACAATGGACTGACTGCCGTCACCTGTGGGCGCGTCCGGTCATGACTCGACGGATAGGCTGTCTCTCACTGCTCGTTTTTGTCCTTTTTGGGGTGCGCGCGTTTGCCGCGGCAGAGGACTGGCAATCGCTGCGGATGCTGGACCAGGAGGCCCTTGCGGAGATCGGTGCGCAAGATAGCGCTGCCCTGGACGCGCGACGCGTGCGCGCTCAACTGATGTTGGCGGACCGGGCGTTGAACCAGTCCTCGGAAGACGCGCAAGCCTGGTTGGAGCTGGCGGCAGCGCAGGTTCAGCCCGATACAGAGTCGGCGATGATCGCAGCGCTGATTCGTTGCCAGCTTGACCATCGCCTGAATCGTGCTGAGGCCGAGCAGTCCTGCGCGCTCCTGGCCCAGCCCGCGCCTCGGCAGTCGAGCGATTTCGTCCTGGCCTACTTCTTTGCCACTCAGGGTTACTACCATTACCGGCTGGGCGCGCACGACCTGTCCCGGGATGCTGCCAATGCAACGATAGAGGTAGCGGGCCGCATCGGCGATCACGCGCTGCTCGCGGCTGCGCACAACTTGATCGGGCTCTACTTCAGCACGCGGCTGCGCCCGCGCATGGCGCTGCCCCATCTGGAGACTGCCTGGGAACATTCGAAAGCGCTGGGCTCGCCTGAGTTCAAGGTGGTTGTTCAGACGAACCTGGCGTCGGTCTACACCTACCTGGGACGTTCTTCAGAGGCGCTCGCCCTGCTGGCAGAAGTTCAGAAGGCGCCGGTGATTCATCTGTATGCGACCCGCAGAATCGTTTTGGCCTCCATGATCGCGCAGGCTCAAATCCAGCAGGGGCAAACCGAGGCGGTGGCCGCTGAGCAGGCGCTGCTGGCTGCAATTACCCGAGACGAGGCAGAGGTGCTGCCCGATGCGCGCACCTTTGCCTACACCAGCCTGGGGCTCACGCAGCTGGCGCTGGACCGTCCGGAGGACGCGCTGCGCAGTTTTGACCGGGTCCTGCAGGAGGCTGGCCAGGATTTCACAGACGGTCTGAACCACCCACGCATTCAGCTCGTGGTCGTGCCCTATGCCCGGGCGCTGCGCATGGCTGGCGAAACAGACCGGTCCATTGCGCTGTTGCGCTCGGTGATCGCGTCGGTGCCGAAGGATGATCCGGACCAGTTGCTGGTGGACGCACACCAGGCCCTGGGGGCAGCCCTGGTTGTCGCTGGCGATTCGCGCGGCGCAGATCGAGCCCGGGCGCAGTCCGGCGTCATCCAGCAACGGCTCTGGGATGCCAGCTTTCGTTATCGGATCGCGACCTTGAGTGGCAAGCTCGAAGCCGATCGCCGCGAGCAGGAGCTGCTGCGGGTGCAGGAGCGGGAGACTCAGTTTCAACAGAGTCTGGCCCGGGACGCCAAGCTGCGTTGGCAGAGCTGGATCATCGCCGCCATGCTCGTTGCGCTGTTGCTGGTGCTGCAGTCACAGCGCCTGCAAAAGCGCCTTGCCGAGACCGAGCGCCGGGCCAATGAGCGGCTGGAGCAGCAGGTGCACGAGCGGACCCGGGCGCTCGAAGACGAGATGGCGGAGCGACTGCGTGCCGAGGTGGAGCGCCGGGAGCTGCTGGACCAGCTGGCCGAGGCTGACAAAATGCGTGTGTTTGGGCAGCTGTCAGCCGGCGTCGCGCACGATTTCAACAACCTGATGACTGTGGTCACCCTGGCGGCAGAAGCCATGCGGACGCCAGCTGCCACACCGCCCACGGCACAAGCCAGCGAAATGCTGGACAGCATCCTGGCGGCGGCGGACTCGGGCAAACGCATCACTGCCGATCTGTTGGCTTATGCCCGCAAGCAGCCGCTGGAGCCCGTGACCCTGGGGCTGGACGACTTTTTGCGCGAGACCATGCCGCTCCTTCGCAACACTGCTGGCGAAACGATCGATATCGCCTTGGAGCTCGATCCGTGCGCGGTTCGGGTCGATAAAGGGCAACTGGCCACGGCGCTGCTGAATCTGGTCCTGAACGCGAAAGAGGCGATGCCCCAGGGCGGCCGCCTGCTGATCAGAGTCAAGGCGTCCAGCCAGCAGGCTGTGATACAGGTGTGCGATTCCGGTGTCGGCATGGCGCTGCCGCTGCAAAGGAGAGCAACGGAGCCGTTTTTTACCACGAAGACTCTTGGCGAAGGCACGGGGCTTGGCCTGTCGATGGTGTATGGTTTTGCCCGGCAATCCGGGGGCGACCTGGCCATTGAGTCCAGCGAAGGCCGGGGCACCACGGTGTCCATCACCTTGCCGCTGGTGCCTTTTCCCGCAGCGGCGAACGAATCGCTCGCACACCCGCGGCCCGCGCCCGGCAACCGGGTCCGCGCGTTGGTGGTCGAAGATCGCGAAGAACTTCGATGCATGCTGGAGCGCACCTTGGCTCAGGCCGGACACCAGGTCAGCAGCGCCTGTTCTGGCGCCGATGCAATCGAGGTGGTGAACCGCGAGGGCATGCCAGACCTGTTGATCACCGATATCGTGATGCCCGGGCCGCTCAATGGCTACGCGCTCGCGAGCCGTTTGCAGGAGCGCGACCCCGCGCTGGCTGTGGTTCTCATGTCCGGATACTCAGATGCGCCGCACGGCGACTTTGCCTTTCTGCAGAAACCGTTTTCCATGACCGAGCTCGAAGGCAGCATTGCCGATGCACTGCGCCACGAAGAGCCGCTACCAACAGGCTGAGGAGCGATCGATGAATCTTGAACTGGCAGGCAAACGGGTGCTGATCTCTGCGGGTTCCCGTGGTCTGGGAAGGGCCTGCGCGGAGCGTTTCCTGGCCGAAGGCGCGAACGTTGCAATGTTTGCGCGGGATGCTGACGTGTTGACCAACACCGTAACGGAGCTGTCGACGCAGGGAACCATCATTGGCCGCGCCTGTGACGCTGGAGACGCAGATGCGGTGGCAGCCTGGGCGGGCTGGGCCATCGAAGCGCTGGGCGGGGTCGACATCGTGGTTTCGAACGCCAGCGCCCTTGGCGGGATTCCCCGTTCCCGGGAGGGTTGGAACGCCAACTTTCAGGTTGATCTGCTGTCTGCTGTCGCGCTCTTCGATGCGGCGCTTCCGGGGTTCCGGGCTGCTGGGGGCGGCGCGTTTGTTCAGATGGCGACGATCACCGCGGTGGAGTATCACGGCTATCCGGGCGGTGGCTTGAGCTACGGCGCGATCAAGGCCGCTCTGGTCAACTACGTCGCCCAGCTGTCCCAGGAGTATATGGGGGAGGGCATCCGAGCCAATTGCGTGTCTCCCGGACCGATCTACATCGAGGGCGGTTCCTGGAACAAGATCGAAGACCGCATCCCCGAGTACTTCGCCCAGAATCGAGATCATCACCCGGCAAAACGCTTTGGCCGACCCGAAGAAGTGGCGGATACCGTTGCCTTCCTGGCCAGTCCCCGGGCGTCCTGGGTGACCGGTCAGAACCTGGTTGTCGATGGCGGCTTTACCCGCCGGGTCGCGTTCTAAACCTTAGCCAGGCTGATTGGTGCGCCCGGTAAAGCGCGCCGCTGGCCGGATCTTTTCGTACTCGGCAAGCACTGGCGCGAACTCCTCCGGCGTGCTGGCGTGGATGATGATGCCGTCGGCGCCCGCATCAAACTGATCCACCCATCGCTGCGCGCACTCGCGCGCTGTGCCGGTGGCCGCCGGGCGCCATTCCTCGGGTATCAGCTTCGCGATTGCCTCCAGCTCCGACGGCGTCGAGACGCTGTCGATCAGGCCGCCCGCGCCGCGCACCGCAGGGTCGCTGCGGAAGCGCGCCAGTACCTCCGGGTCCCAGCCGTTAATTTGTACCAGCATGTCGCCGTAGCCTGGAATCTGCAGATAGGTCGCCAGCCGCGCCACGATGTACTTCAGATAAACCTCGTCCCTGACCTCGCAGGCGGTGGCGAGCACGGACCAGTTGGTGACCGTGCCCGGAGCCCGGCCAGCTTTCTCTTCGCCGCTGCGCACCGCGGCGACGGCTTCTGCCAGGGCCTGGTCGGTCATGAAAGTGTGCAGGTGTGTGCCATCGTAGACTTCTCCGGCATGGGCGAGGCTGCGCGGTCCAAAACCCACGTACAGGACCGGCACGATGTCGTCGAGGTAGGGCGCGTTTGCCAGTCTGGGGTAGCTGCCGAGTTCGCCTTCATAGCCTGTGATGGTTTCGCCGTTCAGCAGCCGTCGCAGGACGTCGATAAATTCCCGCTCCCGCGCGTAGGTGGGGTGGGGCAGATTCATGCTCTTCCACAGGCCAGCATTGCCTTTTGCCAGGCCCAGCGCAAAACGTCCCTCGGACAGGCGATGCAGCGTGCTGCAGATCGATGCTGTCACGGTGGGGTGGCGCTTGTTGTAGTTGGTTGCCGAAGAGCCGATGAAGATTTCGTGGGTGGTCGCCGCAATGGCGCCGCAGATCGCGCTGATTTCCTTGTAGTCGGCGCGTTCGGAAATCATGACATTGCCGATGCCGAGCGCTTCGGCATCCTGCGCCTGCCGGATAACCTCGCGGGGCGATCGGGTATGGCCGGGCAGTCCGTAAAAGCCAAGTTCCGGAAATTTCGAGCAGTACGCCGGGTACACGGCACCTCCTTGCAGGTCGATGGTTGGCTGTCTTTGCCAGCGCAACCCTTGCGCAACCCTTGCGCAACGGCCTACCCTAGCATCGTCCGGGCCGGGAGGCCTTTCCTCCCGGACCCTGAAGTGCGAGGCTATCTGCATGACACAGCTGAACCACACGCACGATCCGTCGCTGGCCAGCTGGGTCTCCAGTGCCAATGCTACCGGCAGCGACTTTCCGATCCAAAACCTGCCCTTTGCCGTCTTCCGCCGCGCGGGCTCCGCCGAGGCCTATCGCGGCGGTGTTGCTATCGGCGATCAGGTGATCGACCTCGCGGTTCTGGCTGACCTCGATCTTTACCAGGGCGATGAGCTGGTGGTGGTCGCTGCAGCTGCCGAACATACCCTGAACACCTTCATGGGTTTGGGCCCGCGCTACTGGCGCGCCTTGCGTGCGGCGTTGTCCCGGGACCTGCGCAGCGGCGCCGCTGCAGAGTCCGCTTTGCGGCTGGCGCTGGTGCCGCAGGCCGAGGTCGAGTACGCGCTCCCGGCACGCATCGGCGACTACACCGACTTTTACACGTCCATTCACCACGCAACTGCCGTGGGGCGCCAGTTCCGCCCGGACAACCCCCTGTTGCCGAATTACCGCTGGGTGCCCATTGGCTACCACGGCCGCAGCTCGTCGATTGGGGTGTCGGGGCAAAGCTTTCCACGCCCCCAGGGGCAGCTTAAAGCGCTCGCCGCGACAGCGCCCCGGCTGGGCGCCGCGCAACGGATGGACTACGAGCTGGAAGTCGGCATTTTTATCGGCCCGGGCAACCGGCTCGGCAGCCCTATATCGATGGACCAGGCAGAGTCTCATGTCTTTGGGCTGTGTCTGCTTAACGACTGGTCAGCGCGCGATATCCAGGGGTGGGAGTACCAGCCTCTGGGTCCCTTTCTGGCCAAGAATTTTGCGTCCACCATCTCGCCCTGGATCGTGACCCTGGAGGCGCTCGCGCCCTACCGGGTGCCCTGGGAGCGGGATGCCGAAGAGCCTCAGCCGTTGCCTTACCTCGACAGCCCAGAGAATCGGGCAGCCGGGGGGGTTGACCTGCAGCTGGAGGTGGCACTCTCGACGCAGGCCATGCAGGCAGCGGGGATGCCCCCGGTGACGCTGGCCCGATCGAACTTCGCCTGGTCCTATTGGACCGTCGCCCAGCTGGTTGCCCATCACAGCGTCAACGGCTGTAACCTGACTCCGGGGGATCTGTTCGGTAGCGGCACGCAATCAGGTCCCGAGCCGGCTCAGGCCGGTTCCCTGCTTGAGCTGTCCAACGGCGGCCAGAATCCCATCGATCTTGGCAACGGTGAGTCGCGAACGTTCCTCGAAGACGGTGACACCGTCATCATGCGCGGACATTGCGAAGCGCCGGGCCGTGCCCGGGTCGGCTTCGGAGCGGTTCAGGCAACGCTGCTGCCCCAGGCCTGAACGTGCACGGCCACGGAACTGATCGACATGGCTGCAGACTAATGCTTAGCTGCTCACAAGGATACTTGCTGATGACCCCTCTCAAGGCCTTTGGCCGTCGGTTGCTTTCCCTCGCGATCGTGCTCTGCGGGCTGCTTACGGGCAGTGCGGCCTGGGCTCAAGCGCAGCCCCACCCCTGCGCGCCGGACGGGGTCGCGGTGGGCGGCTACGATCTCGTCAGCTATCACCAGCCTGATGGCCCGCTGCCGGGCGACGAGGCATTCACTGCGGAGCACGATGGCCTGAGCTATCGCTTCAGTAGCGCCGAGCATCTGGCGCTGTTTCAGGCGGAGCCCGCGCGGTATCTGCCTCGCTATCAAGGCTGGTGCGCAACCAATCTCTCATTCGGACGGCTTGCCTGCCCGGAGTACACGAACTTCAAGCTGGAAGATGGCGACCTGCTGCTGTTTGAGCACCACGGCTTTACCAATGGCCGCTCGGTCTGGAACAGCGATCCGCTCCAGCATCGTCGTTCTGCCGACGAATTTTTTCCCAAGCTTTGGCCGTGAACCCGAGGCTCTTTCTGGCCGGGCTGCTGATTATGGCGCTTGCGCCAGGGGCAGCGGCGCTGACCCTGGGCGTGCATCCGGAGGAACCGGCCCCCGCCCTGGGCGAAGTGCTGGCAGAACTGGCGGATGCCGATCTGCCCTTGCAGCTGCGCCCGTTCCCAAACCAGCAGGCGCTGCTGGTCGCCCTGCGTACGGGCAGCGTCGATGCGGCGCTGATCGAGGCGCCGGTTAAGCCGGTGCCCGGCGTGCGCCTGATCTCTGACTTGTATCCCAGCGTGCTCCACATCCTGTACCCCAAGGCCTGGGGCCAGCCGGATCTGCGCACGCTATTGACCCGCGGATCGATTTGGGCCGGCGGCGAGGGCAGTGTCGGGCGCGAGCTGCTGCAGGGCCTGCAGGCGGACTACATGTTGCCCGACGGGGCGCTGACGCTGCTGCCGGACCCGATCTCCCAGGCGCCGGAAGTCTGGATGATCTTTGGCGGAATTCTGAGCGGCGATGCCCTGCGCCGTCTGCCGGAGCACCGCCTGTTCGACTTCAATGCGGGCAACGCGACCGCGGCGGACCCCGGGGCTGGCATTGCCGAAGGCATGGCGCTGCGTTATCCGCAGCTTCACACTATGATGCTGCCGCGGCAGCTGTACCCGAGTATGGACAGCCCCCGGATCACCACCCTGGCGGTGTCGAACCAGCTGGTCGTGCGCGAAGATCTGCCGGTCGACACGGCGTTTCGGCTGGCCACGTTGGTCGACCAGGCGCGCCAGGCGGTCGCTGCGGCTTACCCGCTAGCGGCGCTGGATGTCCAGACCGCCGGACGAGTTGTGCCCCACGCGCTGCCGCCGCACCCGGGCGCCATACGGTTTGCCGACCGGAATGAGCCGAGCTTTCTGGAGCGCTATGCCGAGGTATTCGCGTTCCTGCTGACTGCGCTGGTGGCCTTGGCGAGTGCCGGCGTGGCGATCCAGCGCTACCGGCAGCAACGGCGCAAAGACCGGCTGGACCGTTTTTTTCAACGCCTCCTGGAACAGCGGGACGGAGACCAGCCGCGAGCGGCAAGAGCCCAGGCGATCCGCGATCTGCAAACGGATGTCATCGAATTGGTTGTGCGCGAGCGCATCAGCGCCGATGGTGCACTCCTGGCGTTTATGTCTCTGTCCAATCAACTGTTGAACGAAGCCGAGCAGGCTGCCGCAACCTGAACCCGTACCGGCACCGGTTCTGTGCCGCCTGAGGAAACTGTCGAAATGATCCGTGTAACGATTGCCGCGCTGTTTTTCATGCTGATTGCCGGGGGAGCGAGCGCCGCCCCGGAGCGGGACCCGGTGCCGGAGCAGGCAGCGCCGCAGATTGGCGGCTACAGCCCGGTTTCCTACTTTGCGCAAGGCAAGGCGGAGCTGGGCAGTCGCGAGCACGCGGTGGCTTACGAAGGCCAGGTGTATTTCCTCACCTCTGCGGCGCAGGTCGAAACGTTTTACAGCAACCCGTCCCGGTACCAGCCGCGCTTTCCGATCTGCCCGTTCAGCCTGACGACCGGGCGCCAGATGGCGATCGACCCGACCCGCTTCAAAGTGGTGGGAGACGCGCTGTTACTGTTCCACCGCTCGGAGAACATGGATGGGCTGGCCGCCTGGAACGCGTCTGAGCTCAGTGATGACGCGCTCATCGAGCGAGCCGACAAACAGTTCGTGCTACTTCGATTCTGAGCGCTTGGGCGCTGGCCTGGCGGCTGAGCCCAGCCAGCGTCCCAGCTTCTCGCTCAACCGGTCCATTGCCAGGGGCTTGGTCAGATAGTCGTCCATGCCTGCGGCCATGAACCGATCGCGATCTCCGGTCATGGCGTGGGCGGTGAGCGCGATCACCGGAGTCGGCGGCAGCTTTGCCGACGCTTCCTGCTCGCGTATCTGCGCAGTTGCCCCGGGCCCATCGAGGCCCGGCATCGAGACGTCCATGAAGATCAGCGCGTATCTCTGATGACGGCTCGCGTCTACCGCCTCGAAGCCATCTGCCGCCTCAGCGACCTGCAGGCCGTGCCGCTCGAGCATCTTGCGTGCGACTTTGCGGTTTACGGCGTTGTCGTCTACCAACAGCACATCGCCGCGATAAGTCGTCAGACCTTCGCTGGCGGTTGCCGGCGCGGCAACGCCTCGAGCTGGCCCTTTCGGGGCCGCGCCGCCTGCGGCGGTTGATCCGGCCAGTGTCGGCAGGGGCACCTCGGCGGAGAACGTTGAGCCTTTGCCGGGCTCCGAGCTCACCTGAACGTGCCCCCCCATGCTCTCGATGAGCGATTTGCTGATGGACAGGCCCAGGCCGGTGCCGCCAAATCGGCGTGTGGTCGAGCTCTCGGCCTGGGTAAATTTCGCGAAGATGCTGTTGAGCTTGTCGGCGGCGATACCAATGCCGCTGTCGCTGACGGCAAAGCGCAACACCGTGTCTGCACCGCTGTTGCGGGCGGACACCTGAATCTGCACATGACCGGCCTCGGTAAACTTAACCGCATTGCTGCCAAAGTTCAGCAGGACCTGGCGCAACCGGTTGCCGTCAGCCAGCACTCGCTCAGGCACATTGGCGTCAATCCGGCTGCGCAGCTCGATGCCTTTGCCGCTGGCCGGGGTGGCAAGCAGGGCAGCGATGTCTGCCACAAGGTCCGGAATCGATGTCGGGACCGGGTCCAGTTCCAACTTTCCGGCCTCGATCTTCGAGAAGTCCAGCACGTCGTTGATGACTGAGAGCAGGGCGGTCCCCGAGGAGTGAATGGTGCTGACGAACCCGCGCTGTTCCTGATCGAGCGCCGTATCCGAAAGAAGCTCGGCCATCCCCAGCACGCCGTTCATGGGCGTGCGTATTTCGTGACTCATGGTGGCGAGAAACTCGGATTTGGCTTCGCTGGCAGCCACGGCCTGCTCGCTGACGAGCGCCAGCCGGCGGCTGGTTTTGCGCTGCAGCGTGGCAAACCAGGCCGCAAGCAACAGCAGGGACAAGACCGCGCCCACGGCCCAGCGCTGTTGCGCAATCACCCGCTGCTGCAGCTGCGCGCTTTGGGCGAGCAGCCGGTTGCGCTCCCGAAGCGCCTCCGATTCTGCGTCGTTGATCTTGCGCAGCTCCTGCGCAACGGCCCTGTTGTCCTGTGCCAGCTGGGCGACCCGGGTCTCGAAGTAGGCTTTGAGTCCCTGGTATGCGCCAGCCTGATCGCCTTCGGCGTACTGCAGATCCAGACTGAGAGACCGGATGCGGTGCCGGGAAATTTCGTCGCCGGAATCCGCAAGCGCAGCCTGAGCAGCCGTCAGGTGCCTGCGCGCCGTCGCCAGATCGGCATTGCGCAGGGCGTGTTCGCTGCTGGCCCAGTCCAGCCAAACCTCCCGATCCGGGATCGCATGGACATAGCGGCGCGCCTCCGCCAGGCAGCGCCCTTCTTTGTCGTTGTCGCCGTTTGCCCGAGCGACCTGCGCGCACAGGCTGCGGGCATAGAAGCGGGCAGCGTCGCTGGCGGTGCGGTCGGTCCACTGCCTGAGCAGGTCTGCGGCGCGGTCTGCCCGCTGCGGCTCTTCGTTGCGAAGCAGCACTGCAGCCAGATTGAAGAGCCATCGAGTGCCAGCCAGCGGCGCGCCGATCCGTTCGCGCAGGGCGAGCTCTGCGTTAATGCTCTCCAGAAAGCCCTGGAGATCGCCAGTGATGCCCAGAGCCAGTCCTTTGAGCGTGTAGTGCGCGATCAGCGTCAGCGGGTCGGTTCGCTGCAGGTCGATTTGCTGCTCGACCCGACGCACCGCCGTCAGCATCGCGTCAGTGCGTCCCAGACGGTAGAGCGGGCCGCCGCGAAGGGCTTCAATGAGCAGGCGCTCGTCGGTCACTACGGCATTGGCTCGCATGCGGGTGTCCAGCACCTCGAGCGCTTGCGCGTAGTCGCCTGCCAGCCAAACGGGGCCAAAGCGGGACAAGGTCTCGAACAGGTCGCGCTCGGCCGGGCTGGCCAGGGGCAAGTGCGTCTCGCGAAAGCGCCGCACGGCAGGCGTGAATTCTTCCTGGGTTTCCTCCAGCACGGCGTCGAAGATTGCCAGCAGCGTGCGCCGGGCTGGTCCCAGCTGGGTCGCGGCAGCCGGCGCCGCGGTGACGCTCCCTGTCTCCGCCAGGCGCTCCAGGATCTGGTCTACGCCACCCTGCCAGCTCGCTGCCCGGCTGAGGCCAGGCAGCGTTGCAGCCAGCAACGCAAGGCAAAGGCAAAGGCAAAGGCAGGCATTTTTTTTCGGAATGGATTCGAGACAGTACATTGCCCGTCTTTCAGGCGGCTACGGGCCAAAAGCTAGCCGATCCTGAAGTGTAGACGAGCCGGCTGTCAGCGCCTGGTGAGCTGCGAGATCCCGCCGGCGATCTCCGGCCACAGTGCCCGGGGCAGGTCGTGGCCCATCCCTTCGAGCAACATCAGCTGCGATCCCGGTAGCGCCTCGTGCGTGTCGATGCCCCCCTCAACCGGCACCAGGGGGTCGGCTTTGCCGTGGATGACAAGGGCCGGCAGCGACAGTTTGCGCAGCCCGGCGCGCCGGTCCGGCTGGGTCGCAGCCGCGGCCATTTGCCGGGCGACCCCGGCCGGATCCGAGGCGCGGTCAAAATCCGCGAGGGCGCGTTCGCGGAGTTCCTCGGGGTCGGCCGGATAGGCTGGACTGCCGATAATCGCGGCGATCTCTGCCGTGCGACGCGCTGCGCCCTCGCGGTCCGTCGCGCCGGGAGACATGAGTGCCCCCATCGCCTCCGGGGTAGCCGGCGGCAGCTCCCGGTTGCCCGTCGAGGACATGATTGAGGTCATGCTGAGAATACGGTCCGGGTAAGCCAGCGCGGCTGTCTGCGCGATCATGCCCCCCAGGGACGCGCCGCAGATATGCGCTGCGGGCAACTGCAGGGCATCCATCAGGCCAATCATGTCGGCGGCCATATCTGCCAGCCCGTAGGGCACCTGGGCGGGTTTGCCCTCGAGCATGGCGCCCATCACCGCCGCCATATCTGGCAGGCCGGCCTTGTGCAGATGCGTCGAGAGCCCAACATCGCGATTGTCAAAGCGAATGACGTAGTGGCCCTTGCTGGCCAGCGACGCGCACAGGTCCGGGTGCCAGCGCGTCATCTGGGACCCCAGGCCCATGATCATGATGAGCGGCGGGTGGTCGGGCTGGCCGAAGGTGTCGTATTCCACGGTAATGTCGTTGGCGGCGATCTGGGGCATGGGTTGGTCCTTGTCGGTCAGCGGGCACGGTAGCGATCCTGATCGCAAACTGCCAGCCGGGTCGCAATCGCCGCAGCCTTTCTATACTCAAGGCACGCCCACTGCCGCGGTCGCTGACTTCTGGCCATGCTTGCTGACGAACGACCATCCTCGGGTTCTACGGAATCACGCTGGCCACCGCTGCGCGTGTATCTGCTGGCCACGCTGGCGGTGGCGGCCCTCACGATCTACGCCGACGTGCTGGGCATGACCCACAACAAGGTGGTGGCAATCTGGCCCGCAGCGGGGCTCGCGCTGTGGCTCATGTGGCGCTACGGCTGGACCATGAGCGTGCCGATCATGCTCGGGCACTGGTCCTTCGGGTTGCTGTTTCTGCCCTACGACACCAGCTTCGCCAGCTTCGTCAATGTCGTCGCGGCGGGCCTTGCAGCCTTGCTGATCCGAAACCGTCTGCGGCCCGGCCCCGCTCATGCCGTAAGCAACGTGCTGTGGGTGATTGGCCCGGCTGTGCTGGCCCAGAGTGTGATCGCCGGACTGACTGGTGGCCTGTACTTCGCCGCCACCCTGGATCTGGCGGGTCCTGCTGCCACGGACATGATTCTGCGCTGGACCATCTCGGATGTGGCCGGTGGCCTGATTGTCGCGCCGCTGCTCTTTGCCTGGTCCCTGCAGGGATTGCGACCGGCTTTGGCCGACCTTCGCAGCTCCGAGTTCGCGGTGACCATGCTGGGTGTGGCAGCCCTGCTGATCGCGGCGCAGCTGTCCGTGCCGGTGTTCTCCGAGAGCGGCAAGATCCTGCTTCTGAGCGCGCCCCTGCTGTTTTGGCTGGCCGTGCGGCCGCCGTCCCTGGCTGCCATCCTTGGGCTGATGAGTATCGCGCTGGCAGCGCTGACCCTGGCTTCGCAGAGTATCTATATCGATAGCCAGGCGATTCTCGAGACACAGCTGTTCATCTGCATGTTTTTAGCCAGCGCGCAGGTCATGCAGGCCATGCTGGCCCAGCAGGGCGAGCTGAACCGGCAGCTTGCCACCCACAGCGAGAAACTGGAGCAGCGGGTCGCAGAACGGACCCGCGATGCAGAGCTGGCCAGGCAGAAAGCAGAGGCGGCGGACGCGGCCAAGTCCGAGTTCCTCGCAAACACCAGCCACGAGGTCCGCACGCCCCTGAACGCTATTCTGGGCATGGCCGATTTCCTGTCGCAGAGCAAGCTGGATCAGGAGCAGCGCGAGCAAACCGAGACGATTCTGGCGGCGGGCAGGAATCTGATGTCCGTGCTCAACGATGTGATTGATCTTTCCAAGGTCGAGGCAGGAAAGCTCGAAATCGCGCCGCAGGTGACGGAGATGGCGGATTTTTGCCGCCAGATCGAGAGTCTCTGGCGCCCCATCGCTGCAGACAAGGGACTCGCGTTCAGGGTTGAGCAGGACGAAGCCCTGCTGCCGTTGCTCGAGTTCGACGCTCATCGACTGCTGCAGTGCGCCTCAAACCTCGTCTCTAACGCGATCAAGTTTACGGACACCGGTACCGTTCAGGTGCGGGTCGGAGCTCGAGCCCTTGACGATGTTCAAGCGGTCCTTGAAATCAGTGTGCGAGACACGGGCATCGGCATGAGCCCGGCAGACCAGGCGAAACTGTTCCAACCCTTCGAGCAGCTGGATTCGTCGATCACGCGACGCTACGGCGGTACGGGGCTGGGGCTGGCGATTACCCGCCGCCTGGCGGAGCTCATGGGCGGTGATGTGGCTGTCGCGAGCCAGCAGGGGCAGGGCACCACGTTCACGGTGACTGTGGGCGCGGTCCGGGCCAGCTCCGAAGCGCAGGCGCCAGCCGTGCGGGCTGGTGTGCTCGCCGCCGCGGTGCCCCGCGACCTGAAGGTCTTGCTGGTGGAGGACAACCTGGTCAACCGCAAAGTGGCGCTCGGGCACTTGCGGAAGCTCGATTGGACCGTCGCGCAGGCAGAAAATGGGGTCGAAGCGTTGGCACTGTTGGAACAGCAACGGTTCGATCTGATCCTGTGCGATGTGCATATGCCGGTCATGGACGGCATCGCAACCACCCGGGCGATTCGTGCGTCGCAGGCGCCCTGGGCGGCAGTGCCGATCATCGCGCTCACCGCTGACGCGATGGTAGATGATCGGCGCAAGCTGCTGCAGATCGGCATGAACGGTTACGCCAGCAAACCGATTGACCGGGATGCGCTGCTGCAGGAAATCGCCCAGGTATTGGCGGCCCCGGTGCCGATTCCCGACGGCGATCAGTCACCTTCGGCTGCCTGAGCGTCAAAATGCTGTCGTCCTTGCTGCGGTTGCCCGTTTGGTGAACCGCTTCAATGCGCTCGGCGCATCGCCTTATTACCTTAGGTCCCACTCATGCCCTTGTCTGCGGGCGAGGGACCATGACCGACGCCACCGACTACTACCGTATCCTGCACGTCAGCGAGGATGCGCCCCAGGAAATTATTCGGGCCAGCTATCGCGCGCTGATGCAGGCGCTGCGCGCGCACCCGGACCTGGGCGGCGACACAGACCAGGCGAGCCTGATCAACGAAGCCTATGCGACCCTCGGCAAGCCGGCACGGCGTAGTGCCTATGATGCACAGCGGCAGGACCAGGCAGCCGCACGGGAGCCGGGCCCGACAATTCCTGCCTCCGGGTTATATGCGCGGCCCGGGGCTCGCGAAACACTTGCGCAATGCCCTTTCTGCGGCTGGCAGCCTGCACGGGACGCTCGGGATCAGACCCTGGACTGTGGACGTTGCGGCAGCCCGATGCAGCGGCGGGACCGACAGATCTTTGACGAGCAGGATGCCCGTGCCCTGGCGCGCCTGCATCGCTGCGGTCCCGTGGCAATTTTCACGCATTGGCCTGCCCCGGCGATCAATGGCCGAATGCAGAACGTATCGCTGAACGGCATGGCCATCGCGGTGCCGGCGTCCCTGCACTTTGGTCAGCGCATCAAGCTGGTCTGTGAGATCTGTGAGTCTGTCGCTCGGGTCGTGCGCGTATCCGGCGAAGAGGCGGTGCGCTCCGTCGGCGTGGAGTTTGAGACGGTCCGATTTACCCGGGCCCGCGGAGGCTTCGTTTCAACCCGGGCGTAAGCCGGTCCCTGCCAATTCCGTTTGACCCAGCCGCGGTCTTGTCCCCCAGGGCGGCCCTACATTTTCGTTTCATTTTACTTTCACAGCTTGCTGACGATCTCGCGATACACTCGACAGGCAATTAGACGATATGGACGATGGTAGCGAGATTGCAATAACAAGCCGATCCAGAAACCGGCAAATGAAAGGGAAGGGGGATTTCCGCATGAACGAAGTTCGAGTGCAGCGCCAGTTCGATGAGCGCTACGTACCTGTGCCAGAGATTGGTTGCTGGTTATGGCTCCATGAGAGTCAGCCCGCCCGCCGCACGGCGTGGCTGCTGGAACATGGCGCCAAGCCTGTGAGTCAGTTGTCTACCTCCTGCGGCAGCGAAGGCTGCGTTAACCCGGCGCATCTGCGCCTGAGGTAACAGCTACGCCGTCGGCGGCGGCTGTCAGCTCCCCGTCGCTCGCATGCGCTACGCGGCGGTGGTTTGCTCCGCCGGGTTCATGGCCTTCACGACAAACAGCAGATCGCCGGCATTCACCTGCTGGCCGCTGGCGAGGTTCACTCGTACGATCTCGTAATCCTGATCGTCCGGATAGACCGCCTGGCTCTCGGTGTTGAAGCTGGCCAGGCGCAGCGGCGTGAACAGTTTCATGGCCTCCAGCTGGCACAGGACGCTGTTCGTTGTGACCCGCTCGCCAATGGAGACGTAATCGGGCTCTCCGGGTGATGGCGTCAGGTAGAAAATGCCCGACGTGGGTGCGACGACTCGAATTTCCTCTGTTCCTTCGATTCTGAGCGCGTTGATGTTGGGGCCCGCGCCCACGAGCGTTGCCGCGCTCTGAACCTCTTCGATCAGCTCCGGCAGGTCGATCTTTTTGAAAAACTCCTCCAGGTAGCCGGTATCGTAGCGGCCACCCAGGAACGTTGCGTCTGCCAGAACGCGCTTGAGCAGCGGGATGTTGGTGCAGACACCTTCAATGCTGACCGTGTCCAGATACTCGATCATGCGCGCGGCGGCCTGAGTTCGATCGCTGCCGTGCACGATGATCTGCGCAACCAGGGAGTCGTAGAAGGGCGACACCTCCTTACCGGAGGCGATGGCTGGAATCACGTCGATGTCGTCGTTCAGCGGGAAATCACAGCGGCTCACGACACCGGGATCGGGCAACACGGAGACCTTGCCGTCGGCATTCTGCAGCAGTCGCTCCGCAGTGACCCGAACCTCGATCGAGTAGCCGTTCTGCTCGGGTTCCAAATGCGCGATGGACTCGCCGCTGGCGATCAGGAACTGCTCGGCAACGATGTTGATGCCGCTGACCTTCTCGGTCACCGGGTGTTCGACCTGCAGCCGGGTATTCATTTCCATGAAGTAGACGGCGTCGTTTCGCACGTCGTAGATAAACTCCACCGTCCCGGCGCCGACGTAGGCGACGTCCTCTGCGATGGCAGCCGTGTGGCGGTAAACCTCCTGCTCCAGCCGCTCGGGCAGCGCTGTAGAGCCCGATTCCTCGATCACTTTTTGCTTGTTGCGCTGCACGGAGCAGTCGCGCAGGCCCAGGATCTTGGTGTTGCCGCGCGTGTCTCGCAGTAGCTGCACTTCGATGTGGCGCAGAGAGGTGACGAACTTTTCCAGGTAGACGTCGCCGTTGCCGAAAGCATTTCGAGCCTCAACGGTCACCTGGCGAAACAAATCGTAGAACTGGGCAGGATGCTCCACCACCTGAATGCCCTTGCCGCCGCCGCCGTGCACTGCCTTGATCAGCACCGGATAGCCGATGTCGTCGGCAACTTCTGAAGCGCGCTGAACGTCGGTAAGAATTCCGTGGCTACCGGGCACGACAGGCACGTTGAGTCGGCGCGCGGTAGAAATGGCGTTCGACTTGTTGCCCATGGCTTCCATGGCGGCCACCGGAGGGCCGATAAAGTTGATGCCATGGGCCCGACACAGCTCGGCGAACTGACTCGTTTCCGACAGAAAACCAATGCCAGGATGCAGCGAGTCGACCTGCTCGTGCTCGGCCACGCGTACCACCGACAGGCCGTTGAGGTAGCTCTCATCAGACGTGTTGCCGCCGATGCAGACGACCCGGTCCGCATCGTCCAGCATATCGACAGCGACTGAGTCCATGTCGGGGTCGGACTGCACCAGCACCACGTCGATATCCAGCTCCTGCGCGATGCGAATGAGTTTGGCCGCGGTGCAGCCTCGGGCATGAATCAGAGTGCGTTTGATGGGGCGATACAGTGAGTCAGGGTCCGGTGGCAGATACTCTTTTGCAGGCACTTTGGGGCTGCCGCTGAACATGCCCTCGGCGGCGCGCGTCACAACGTCTTCGGCGGTCTCTTTGCCGATGGGCATGGACGGGTCGATGTACTGCAGGCGGTGGTCCAGGTCGCTATGGAAGGGGTTCTGAATAAGGCCACGCATGGCGCCCGGCACAACGCTGAGGTAGTTCGACAGGGTCGCTTCGCAGGGCAGGTTCGCGGGCACGACGATCTGCCCGGCGAAAGGCATGTTGGTGCCGCTGAAGTAGTAGTTTTGCACCAGCGGGTGCGTCACGAAACTGGCCTGGGCTCCGCCGGTGCAGTCACCGAACCCGAAGACGATGACCGGCAGGCCAAGGTCGCGCACGAAGCGGGTGATGCGATCGTTTGTGACAGCCATGGAGAATAGCGCCCCGGCGCCTTCTTTCGTTTGCATGCCGCCGGACGATACGAAGCAGACCACTGGTAAATTTTCCCGGGCACACTCAACCAGCAGGTGGCAGAACTTTTCGGCGCTCGCCATATCGAAAGCGCCGGCCTGGAAACCCACGTTCGAGATCATGGCGCCGCAGCGAATCAGGCGATCGTTGCCCTTGAACTGGCCGATGCCGGTGACGACGCCGCAGGGGGTGATCCCTCGGGCCAGGGCTTGCTCGATAGAAACCCGGTAGCCCGGAAAGGACACAGGGTCGGCGCTGATCAAGTCGGCGTTGCGCTCGTCAAAGGACTCGAAGTAGCGGGCGATGAATGCCTCGGGCTGGTAGCTGTTCTCGCGCTTCACGGCCGTGAGTTCCTGCTCGATCTGCAGGTCGTGGTAGGCGATGGTCAGACGGTTCCAGAAGTCTTTGCGGCGACCGATATTGCTGGGGTTCAGGTGCCCGTCGTAGCGCTTTGGGTCGCCCTGGGCCGCATCGTAGGAAGGAATCAGACGCTCCAGGACTTCCGTCACGATCACCAGCAGCGTGTCAGACAGCTGCGGGTGTACCGTTTTCTTCCACTCTTCGACCGCTTTCAGGAATTTTCGCTTTTCGCTGTGCTTGCGTAACAGGGCGAGCCAGGCGACGGACTTGCCGCGCAACGCGGCGACCATCGCTTCGTTGCGAGCCGGGGCCTCCATGCCCAGGGACCGGGACAGGGAGTCGGCGGCCATCCCCAGACAGCGCTCCAGCAGCGTACCCATGGTCTCGTAGGAGATAGCGCGCGAAGCGTTGGCTTCTGCGGCGATTTGATTGAGGCTGGCGATCAACTGATCGTACAGACTGTCGAAAATCAGCAGGTCTGCGCAAGCGCTGGCGAAGGGCTCCTGCAGGTCCGGTTCCAGCAGCACGTCGAGAATGGTGATATCCCCGGGGCTCACGGTCTCGCTGCTGTGAGCTGAGGCCAGATGCGTTGGGTAGCGCTGATGCAGCACATCGCGGATTGCCTGCATGTTGGCCGCGTTACCCTGCTGTGCCGTGCTGCCCTCGGCCATGGCGGTGGGCGGGGCGCCAATCACTTCCTGCACCAGCGCTGCAGCGCTTGCCGGTAGGGTCATGAGCAGGTTGAGCTCCACGGCCAGGTGTTCGGCGAGATAGGCTTCGGATCGGGTCTCGAGCACAGCAGCCGACAGGAGGTTGCGCCCTCCGGTGCTCAAGTGCACCCGTAGGTAGTTCGCGAGAATGCTGTCTTCGCTTCGCAGTTGCGTGAGCAGGGCGCGCGGCTGGCTGACGTGCGCGCCACGAAGGAGCAGGCGCGCCGCCTCGGGGTCGCGCAAATGCTCCAGCAGTGCCTTGTAGTTGCCGGCGGCTTCGCCCTTCCAGCGGTTGTAGAGATAGGTGGTGACGGCAATGACCAGGGCTGTTCGTGCCTGTTCGTACTCTTGTTTCGGCTCACCGAAAATCAGCTGCGCGACGCGGCTGCGGCTGTCGCCTGCCGCGTTGCGCTTGTCGATGAACTGGCGCCAGCATTTGCTGAGGCTCTCGTCGTACACCAACTTCTCCGGGTCCTGCAGCCAGCTCAGGAACGATCGCCGACGCTCGTCTTCGGTGCGCTCGGACAGGTCGCCGCGAGGTACCTCAGCCTCGGCGAGGCGGCCGTACTGTTTAACTGAGGTCGACTTGAGTCGCTGACGCAGGCTGAGATAGCGCAGGTAGCGAAACGCGATGCCAAACACCGTGATGAATTCGGTAGAGGACCGGTTGGTGAACGAAAATTCAGATACGGACTCGATTTTCCGGACGGGCTCTGGCGGTGCCAGATGCCGAGCGACGATGCGTCCGTAGTGTTCAACGAGATACGGGTTTGCAGCAACGAACTCGCTGGTGCTTTGCTCGATGCTCTCGATACCGGTGATGATCGCGCGGCGCAGCTTGTCGGGCGGCACGTCCTGCTCAGACGGCGAGTAGTCGATCACTCCGTCGATATTGCCCTGCTGGCACAGCTCGTAGGCGGAAACTCCGACCAGCTTCGCGCATTCCTGCCAGGACAGGTCGTACTTTCTGGCGATGCTGGCCAGCCCCTTGGGCTGGATCGTGTTGAAGACGCCATCGCGAACGGACAGCAACAGGTTGCAGGTAGCGAGCGGGATCGCGCCGCCGGAATAGCCCAGCCCGAGCACGATTCCGATCGTCGGCACATCCATGTTGCTCATGGTGCCGATCAGTCGCGAGATGGTGTGCGCCTGATTGTTGCGGTTGGCCTGCTCTTCGGCGTCGGCGCCGGGCGTATCCATGAGCGTCGCCACGGGCATGTTGCGCCGGCTCCACTGCTCGGCAATTTGGGCTGCGATCAGGTGGTGCTCCGGGCCCCAGACGCCGTTTCTGACCGAGCGATCTTGCGCCAGGATGCCAATGGTCCGCGGCCCCTCAGCGAACTGTAGCGTCACCTCTGCCGCGTACAGGGCGCCTTCATCGCGTTCCGTCTCGATTTTGCCGCCCAGCATGGCGATGACCTGTCGAGCCCCGAGCCGATCCTGGGCTTCCGCTGGCGCCACGGTGCGATTGCAGTACTCGTCCGTATCCACCCCGGTGAGTTCCTGGCACTGTTCAGCGATTGCCTCTGAGGACAGCAGTCCCTCGACGTGACGTTCGATCTCGCGATTGTCGCGACCGGCGAACAGGGAGAAGTCTGTCGCAAGACTCTCTGCAATCAGGAACAGCCGGTCTCCCTCGTCGTTTTCGTGTGCTGCGGGCGTCGAGCTGCTGGTCATGCGCCGGGGTCACCGTTGTTTGAGCGATCCCCGATACTAAGCGACTCCGGCACCCGGAACATAGCCTGGCGGCTTGTTACATGAATCCCCGGCAGGATTCACACGTCGCCGCACAGTTCTTACATCGGCGGTGTGCACTGCAGCATTGCCCGCCAAACGGGGCGTTGCGGCCGGTGCAGGGCATCCGGCGGCTTGTTGCCGACTTGGTTGCTGTCTTGTTCAGGACCGTACGAGCAGGAAATTCATGTGGCATTCACGCCGCCGCTAGGTACTCTGTCGGACTGAGGGTGGGTCGGACAGCGTTTATGACCATTGGCAGCGTCAGTGGCGGGTTTGGTCGCCTGCAAGATGAAGAACATGAAGCCGCAGAGCGGGCCCGGGCCCTGGCTGACCCAGGCGGGTTCCATGGCGACATCGCCGCGCAGGAGCTGCACTGGTGTGATGCCGACAGCGGAGCGTGGCTGCGCCTCGATGCGCAGGCTGGCGCCTGGCAGGGATTCTCGGCGGCAACGGGCGAGGCGGTGCAGCCCACGCAGCGCGACGCGAACTGGCGGCCCTGGGCCGAGGGTCTGGATACATCCGCAGCGCCGTTCTTTCGCTGGTTCAGCGGTGCGGGCACCAACGCCTGCTTCAACGAAGTGGATCGGCACGTACTGGCCGGGCACGGGGACCGCCTGGCCTTCATCTTTGAGGGAGACCGCTGGGACCCATCCAAGTACGGTGGCCGTGGTGGCCCGGTCTCTGAATCGACCTTCAGCTACCGCCAGTTGCTGGTCGAAACGGTGTTGCGCGCGCAGGTGCTGGCCGATCTGGGCCTGAAGAAGGGCGACCGGGTCGCTTTCAACCTGCCGAACATTCCCGAGCAGCTGTTCTACACGGAAGCGGCCAAGCGCCTGGGCATCATCTACACCCCGGTGTTTGGGGGGTTTTCCGCCAAGACGCTGTCCGATCGTATCTACGACGCCGGCGCGCGCGTGGTGGTGACCGCCGATGGCGGCTACCGCAACGCCGAAGTTGTGGCCTACAAGGAAAGCTACTGCGATCAGGCCCTTGATAACTTTTTGCCGCTGCCGACGGCGCTCGACGCGCTGCAGCGGGTTCTTTGCCGCTACGATGAAGCGGGCTTGGCCGAGCGGTTGGCGGGCGCGGTGGAAGCTGCGCTGAGCGGTGAGATCACCCTTGAGCGCGGAGACATCATGCGCGAGCTGGGTCGGGCGCTGGCGCTCGAAACTCAGCTGGCGGCGGAACGGAGCGCCGAGATTCGCACTGCTGTCGCCCGGCAGCTGGCGGACGAGACCCACATGGTTGAGCGGGTGGTGGTGGTCAAGTACTCAGGGCAGGACATCGTTGCGCACCGACGAGACTGCTGGTCGCAGGATTGCGTGGCCTCGGCCCTGGCAACGGTGTTGGACAACGCGCGCAGCGCAGGGTTTGAGGTGGCCGATCAAAGTGCCCTCGAGGCGCTGGATGATCGATCGCTGTGGCAAGCACTCTGCGCCAGCCAGGCGCCGGTCGTTGTGGACCCGGAGTGGCCACTGTTTATCATTTACACCTCGGGCTCGACGGGCAAGCCCAAGGGCGTGGTGCACGTGCACGGCGGCTGGCTGTCAGGCATCAGCCACAGCATGCGCACGATTTTCGATGCACAGCCGGAAGACCGGCTGTGGGTCGTGGCAGATCCGGGCTGGATCACCGGGCAGGCCTACATGATCGCCGCGCCCTTGGCAGTCGGCATGACGTCTCTGGTGGCCGAGGGATCACCGCTCTTCCCGCATGCGGGGCGCTTTTCTTCCATGATCGAGCGCCACAAGGTCACGGTCTTTAAAGCCGGTTCGACGTTCCTGAAGGCTGTCATGACCGATCCTGCCAGCACCGCTGACATGGCGGCGCACGACATGTCCGGACTGAAGGCGGCAACGTTCTGCGCCGAGCCGGTCTCGCCTTCCGTGCAGGAGTTCGCGATGGCGCAGGTGTGCGACCACTACATCAACTCCTACTGGGCAACGGAACACGGCGGCATGGTGTTCTCCTGCCCCTGGGGCGGATTCAAGCCCCTGGCGCCAGATGCGATGACCTGGCCCATGCCATGGATTGCCGCCGAAGTCCGCATTGCCGAAGAGACCGGCCCCGACGGCCGAGCCACGCGCTGGCGCAAAGCTGAAGGTGGCGAGAAAGGCGAGTTGGTTATTGCCCAGCCCTACGCGTATCTGGCGCGTACCATCTGGGGCGATGTCGACAATCTGGGCAAGCCAGAATGGCGCGGCGATATCGATCGCTTCGCGCAGGTGTACTTCGACCGCTGGGCCGATGGCATGGCCTATACCCAGGGCGACTACGCGCGCGCCCACGAAGGCGGCGGCTACACGTTGCACGGTCGCTCGGACGACGTGATCAATGCCTCGGGGCATCGTATCGGAACGGAAGAGATCGAGGGCGCAATCCTGCGGGACAAGACGCTTCGCAAGGACAGCCCTTTGGGCAATGTCGTGGTCGTGGGTGCGCCCCACGAAGAGAAGGGCGAGACCCCCGTGGCCTTTGTGATACCGGCACCTGGCAGCCGCCTGCAGGACGATGATCTGGCCCGCCTGGGCGGGCTCGTGCGGACGGAGAAAGGCTCGACCGCCGTGCCTTCCGATTTTCTGGTGGTCTCGGCGTTTCCCGAGACCCGCTCGGGCAAGTACATGCGGCGCACGCTGCGCGGCCTGTTGCTGGAGGAGCCGCTGGGCGATCTGTCGACGCTCCGAAACCCGGAGGTCGTCGACGAGATCCGCGAAACGGTGGCGCAGTGGAAAGCTTTTGGTCGGCTGAGCGAAGCGCGCCAGATTGTGCAGAGCTATCGGTACCTGCGAGTCGAGAATCACCTGATTGCGCCGGGCGCGCAGGTCGCCGTGGTGACGATCAACAGCCCGCCGGTCAACGCGCTCAGCGAGCGAACGCTCGATGAGCTGCATACCGTGGTCAGCCACATTGCCAAGCAGGCGGAAACGGTGGCGGTGGTCGTCACCGGTGCTGGCAACGCTTTTGTGGCCGGCGCTGACGTCAAAGAGTTGTTGGAGGTCGGCGAAGCTGGCGATCTGGCGAGCGCGCAGACGCCGCCGAACGCCGCTCACACCGCATTTTCCAGCATCGAGCAGCTGGGCAAACCCGTGATCGCAGCCGTTAACGGCCCGGCGCTGGGCGGCGGTAACGAGCTGGTGCTGACCTGCAGCTACGTGGTTGCCAGCCCCAGGGCACGCTTCGGGCAGCCAGAGATCAACCTTAATCTGCTGCCGGGATACGGCGGCACGCAGCGGTTGCCGCGCCGGCTCTTTGCCCGCCGCGGTGAGCAGGGCATGGAAACCGGCCTGCGCATGATCCTTGACGGGCGTGCGGTCACTGTTGATGACGCTGCGGCACTCGGTCTTGTGGACGAGATCGTGCCCGCAGATCGGGCGAGTGTGGTGGAACACGCCGTCGCGCTGGTGCGAGCCTTTGTCAACGGTAGCGGCCCCATTGGTGACGCGCAGGCGCGCTGGGCCGCTGAGCTGGAGCAACGAGAGGTGCCCCTGCCGCTGTCCGCAGAGACTTTTCAGACGCCGGTGCTGGCCCAGGCAATCGAGCAGCTTCGGCATAGCGGCCGCGGCCCCTCGGTCGATCGCATCATCGCGGCCACGCAGCACGGCGCAGAACACGGCCAGCAGGCGGGCCTCGGCTTTGAGGCCGAGCAGTTCGCACAAGCCGTGTGCGATCCTGTTGCCGGGCCACCGGGCATTCGGGCCTTTCTGGAAAAACGCAGCGCGCCTTTGCCTGTGAAGACAGTGGCGGTGCCGACGACGCCGGACCGGGCAGTGCGAGACCAGCTCGAGGCCGAGGGCCAGCTGTTGCCGCTTGACGCGAGTTTCTATCCGGGCGTCACGGCGGTGCCGACCTACCAGTACGGCATGGGCGTCGATAAAGACCCGGCGACCGGATTGCCGCGGCACGCAGATCCGCAAGACTCCGAGCGCTTGCGCGTGTTCCCGACGCCCCAGCCCGGGCCAAACGAGGCGCTCGTTTACATCCTCGCGTCCGAGGTGAACTTCAACGATATCTGGGCCTTAACGGGGATTCCGGTGTCGCCCTTCGACGTGCGCGACGATGATGATCTGCAGGTGACCGGCTCCGGCGGTATCGGTCTGGTTGCTCGGCTGGGCGAAGAGCTGACCCGGGAAGGACGCCTGGCGGTGGGCCAGCTGGTCACCATCTACTCGGGTCAGAGCGAGCTGGTGTCGCCCGATCAGGGGCTGGATCCCATGGCCGCCAACTTTCATATCCAGGGCTACGAGGTGAACGACGGCAGTCATGCCCAGTTCCTGGCAGTGCAAGGCCCGCAGCTGCATCCTAAGCTGGCCGGCCTGACGATCGAAGAGGCGGGATCCTACGGCCTGACCCTGGGCACGATTCACCGGGCGCTGTTCCGCACGCTGGACATCGAGCCGGGCAAGCGGCTGTTTGTCGAGGGCGCTTCCACCGGCACCGGGCTTGAGTGTCTGCGCAGCGCGCGGCAGGCGGGCCTGGACGTGGTCGGCATGGTGTCCTCCAGCGATCGGGCGGAGCGGGTGCGCGAGCATGGCGGCCACCCCGTCAATCGCAAAGACCCTCGCTGGGCCAATATTTTCGCGCCTGTCCCTGACGCGCCAGAAGACTGGGCCGCGTGGGAAGCCGCCGGTCACGACTATGTGGCCAGCGTGCACGCCGATGCCGGGGGCCCCATGGACTACGTGGTATCCCATGCTGGCGAGCAGGCCTTTGGCCGGTCGTTTCAGCTGCTGGGCGAAGGCGGCGTGCTGACCTTCTTCGGGGCCTCATCCGGCTATCGCTTTTCCTATGTGGGCAAGCCCGGCCAGGGGGCTACCGCAGACATGCTGCGCCGGGCAAAGCTGCGCGGTGGCGGAGCCTTGCTGGTGATCTACGGGCCGGGCGCGGAAGATGGCATCGTCGACCCGGTGGCGATCGAGGCCATTGAGCTCGGTTGTGCCATGAACGCCCGAGTGGCAGTGCTGACAGATACGATCTCGCAGCGTGAGTTCGTCACCTCTCTCGGCTTTGGGCGCCAGTTCCGCGGCGTGGTCAGCGTCGAGGAGATCCAGCGCCGTTTCGGCGATGACTTTGTCGCTCCCGGGCCGTTCGCGCCGCTGCCGGACCCTTTCAAGGCGTCGGCCCAGTTCAAGGAGGCCGTGCGCAGGTTCTCGGACCAGACTCTAAAACCCATCGGCTCCGCTGTTGCGCCGCTGCTGCGCAGCAACCTGGACCGGCGGGGTCTGCCCGATGTCGTTTTCGAACGTGCGGGCCGGGACTCCCTCGCGCTTAGCACCGCTCTGGTCAAGCCCAACACAGGGGTGGTGGTGTATGCGGAAGACGTCGGCGGCAAACGCCTGAGCTTTTACGCGCCCCAGGTCTGGATGCGCCAGCGGCGGATTCTGATGCCGACGGCAGAAATTCGCGGCACGCACCTCAACACGGCGCGCGAGTTTGCCGAGATGCAGGAGCGGGTCGCGGCCGGGATGATCGACATCGTGCCCCCGGTGCCCGTCAGCATGGCCGAGCTGCCCGAAGCGCATCAGGCGATGTGGGAGAACCGTCACGCCGGCGCGACCTACGTCGCTGTGCACGCCTTGCCCCGGATGGGGCTGAAAACCAGGGACGAGCTGTATCGGGCCTGGGCCATTCGCGACGCCGAAGCGCGCGGCGAAACCATTGAAAGAATTGATACCGGATCTGCGGGGACCCTTCGATGACCCAGTTACAGCATGTAGCCGCCAGGCTCGACGGCAAGCGAATCGTTCTAACCGGCGCCGCCGGCAACATCGGCAGCCGCATTTCCCGCCACCTGCTCGCCGCTGGGGCGCGCCTGGTGATGACCGGCCGCAACGAGGACAAGCTCAACGCATTCGTTCAGGAGCTGGTCGGCGAGGGCTTTGCCGCCGACGACATGGTGGTGGTGGCCGGCGACTGCGGCGATCCCGCAGCTTGCCGACGCATGATCGACGCGGCGAAGGCGCACTACGACGGCATTGACGTGTTGATCAACAACGCCGGCACTGCCGGTCCCAAGCGTACCCTGCGCGAGGTGCCGTTCACCAACGCGGCTCGCAAAGCGCTTGGCGATACAGAAACGATGCTGGATGCGTCCATGAATCTGCTGGGCGGTCCCTGGCACATGGCGCGGGCTGCCGTGCCGCATATGTCTGCCGGCGGGTCCATCGTTAACGTGTCGACGATTTTCTCTCGCACCGCGTACTTTGGCCGCACGCCCTACGTCGTACCCAAGTCCGGTTTGAATGCCTTGAGTGCTGGCCTGGCTCGCGAGCTCGGCGGCGAAAAGGGCATCCGCGTTAACACCGTGTATCCCGGGCCGATCGAGTCCGAGCGGATTGACGGGGCCTTCCGGGCCATGGACGAGCTGCAGGGCCAGCCTGAGGGCACCACCTCGCAGTCTTTCCGCGACATCATGACGGTGCAGCGCGCAGACGATGAGGGCACTCTGGGCTATCGCTACCCCAAGCCCGATGACGTGGCCACAACCGTGCTGTGGCTGGCTTCCAGCGAGTCCGCAGCGTTTACGGGGCACGGCTTCGAAGTGACCAACGGTATGAAGGTACCGTTGCAGAGCGAAGCAGAGCTGGTGTCCTGGCCGGACGATCGGCTGGTGGACCTGCACGGCAAGTCGATTCTGATCCTCGGGGGGCGTGACATTGACGAAGCGCTGGTCTTCGCCGAGCGCAACCACGGGCGGGGCGCTAACGTCCTCATCGGCTTCCGGACTCTGGACCTGGTCGGACAAGCCAGCGCGCGGGTTCAGCGTGCCGGCATGCGAGACATTCACGTGCAGCAGCTGGACCCGCTGCGCCCGGAGTCGGTGGAGCGTGTCTTCGCCTACGTGACCGGGCAGTTTGGTTCCCTGGACGGCGTTATCGTACTGCCGGAGACACCCAACGGTGCGCACGGCTATTCCTTAACCACCGCCGATGACGACGATGTGGCGCGCTTTGTCGAGACCGAAGTGGTCGCGCCTGTGGCCTTTGCCTCGGCGCTGATCCGAAATCTGGTGGAGTCGGAGCTGACGGACGATGCGCCGCCCGTGACCTTCATCACGAATCCGGATGATGGTCAGGGCAATCTGCTGAATGATATCCGTCGGGCGGCCATCGAAGAGCTGATCCGCATCTGGCGCGACGAAGAGACCAAACTGACCGAGCGCGGCCTGCCGGGCTGGAGCGGCGTACCGAACCAGATTGTGCGCTACCACAACAGCGAGCCCGACAACCTGACCTTTGCTGCGGACTGGACTGCGACCCTTAATAACGGCGCGCGCAAGATGGACGCGATCAATCTGCGGGTGCCGGAACATATCAAGCGCGCGACGGCCAAGTCGTCCATGCCGCTGTCTATCCAGCGGGTGCTGCCGGGATTGCACCA
Source organism: uncultured Pseudomonadales bacterium (assembly GCA_964640725.1). GTDB lineage: Bacteria > Pseudomonadota > Gammaproteobacteria > Pseudomonadales > Azotimanducaceae > CALHVX01. The sequence goes on from CAZXIJ010000008.1 coordinate 79,776, forward strand.
CGGCAAAACGGCGCTCATAACCGGCGGCAGCCTGGGGATCGGCATGCAGCTTGGGCGTTATCTGGCCCTGGCCGGTGCGCGAGTGCTGCTGGCTGCACGCAGCAAGCCCAAGCTCGAGGCCGCGCGCGATGAGATGGTGGCCGAACTGCGACAGATTGGCTACGGCGATCCGGAGGACCGGATTCACATCTGTGCCGATATTGATGTCGGCAACGAGTCGGCGCTTGAGCGCCTGCATGCGCTGACCATCGAGCTGTTCGGAGAGTTGGACTACCTGATCAACAACGCGGGCATTGCCGGTGCCGAAGAGATGGTCGTCGACATGGAAGTCGACAGCTGGAACACCACGCTGCAGGCCAACCTGATCTCGAACTACTCGCTGATTCGCAAGTTTGCGCCGCGCATGAAAGCGCGGGGTACGGGCGTGATTCTGAACGTGTCCAGCTACTTCGGCGGTGAAAAGTACGTCTCTGTTGCCTACCCGAACCGTGCTGACTACGCGGTTTCCAAGGCCGGGCAGCGAGCGCTCGCCGAGATTCTCTCGCGACACCTGGGGCCGGAAATCCGGATCAACGCCATGGCGCCCGGGCCGGTCGACGGCGCCCGGCTGCGGGGGCAGACCGATGCGCCCGGGCTCTTTACCCGGCGTGGGCGCCTGATTCTGGAAAACATCCGGCTGAACCGGGTGCACGCGGCCTCCATGACCGCGCTGGAAGATGGCACCGACGTGGCGCAGATCCTGCGGCTGGCCCAGAACGACGTCGGGGAGCTGTCGCGACTGAACGATTCTGCCGATGCCCTGCGCAAACTGTTTGTTCAGGTGGCCGAAGGTTCCAAAGAAGCCAACGCCTCGCGCTACCTTTTGAACCGCGACCTTGCGGGCAAGTTTACGGAGCGGCTGGTGACCTGCGGCAACTTCAGCGCCGAGCAGGCGGCGGAGTTCATGGAGCGCTTTGTCGAGCCGCCCATGCCGTTCTACGACAAGGCCTCGGTCGATCGGGAGTCGCAGAAGATCGAGTCGGGCATTCTCAATCGCCTGCATCTGCACAAGATGCCCACCGACGAGCAGGTCAGCCTGTCGACGGTGTTCAGCCTGGCAGACCCCAGCGTGAGCGGCGAGACCTTCCACCCCTCCGGTGGCCTCAAGTTTGATCGCTCCGTGACCGAAGGCGAGCTGATGTTGCGGCCTGGCGACGAAGATCTGGCGAGCATGAAAGGCAAGCACGTGTTGCTCATCGGCGACGCGATGCGCGACGAGATGATCAATATCGCAGAAGGGTACGCGCGCTACGGCGTCGCCAGCCTGAACGTGCTGACCCGTTCAGAGGACGCGGCCGCTGCGATCCAGCACGCGATCGACGCCCCGGCCGGGGTCGAGGTCCATGCGCTGGCTTCCGGTGATGATCTGGAAGACGGGATGGCGCAGATGCGAGCCGCACGAGGGCAGTTGGATGTGGTCGTGAGCACGCCGTGCACCACGCTGCCGCTCAATCCCCTGGCCGGCGACAGCGACGGCGATTGGGATCGGGTGCTCTCCCACGAGGCCTTCGCGGACCTGGTTGATGACCATCTGACCCATCACTTTCGGGTCGCCCGCAAGGCGGCGCTGTATCCAAAGTGCCAGATCGTGCTGGTGACGCCGGGCACCTCGCGGGCCTCGACGCGGGAAGAGTTTGCCCTGGCGATGTTCATCAAGACTGCGATGCATGCGTTCACGGTCACCCTGGGCGTTGAGGGCGAGCGGTTGCCGACGGTGCCGGCCGTGAACCAGGTGCAGCTCACGCGCCGGGCGCGGACGGAAGAGCCCAGTAACGAGCAGGAGCTGGCCGAGGAGATGGAGCGCCTGGTCTATGCAGTGCTGCAGTGCTCTGTGTCGGCACCAAGCCCCAGCGAGAGCCGCTATCTGAGCCGCATCTATCGAGGCAACGCCGTCACGGTCTAATCGTCCGGGGCGAGGCCCTAGCGGCCTCGCCGTGCCTCCTCCAGCCCGCCGACGTGCAGGGTCTTGCTCTTCGCCTGCAGCTCGCGGCGCATCTCGCGCCGCTGCCTGCCGGATTCAAAGAGCCGGCGCTCGACATCGTTGTCGATGCTCAGCGGGGGCACAGCGGCCGCGTTCCCGTGGTCATCTTTCGCCATCATGGTGAAGTAGCACGACATGACATGCCGCGATACGTCTTCTGTGGGCTGTGCAGCTTCTGTGCGGATGCCGACTTCGAGGGTGGTGTTGCCGGTAAAGTTGACGTTGGCCTTGAAGGTCACCAGGTCGCCAACGGCCACGGGCTTGCGAAAATGCACCTGGTCGATGAACAGCGTGACCACGTACTGCTTGCAATAGCGGGATGCGCAGGCGTATGCCACTTGGTCGAGCTGCCGCAGCAGGGCGCCGCCGTGCACTGCCCCGGAGAAGTTGGCGAGCTCAGGCGTCATTAACACCGTCATGGTGAGCGACTTGGTGCGGGCCTCCTCGCTTTCGCCTGGCTTGTCAGTCATCTGCAGGCGGCTGATTCCGGCCAGGGCGGCTGATCACCTGCGTCGGGTCAGGGTTATTGCCGACCCAGTTGCACAGCTGCGGGTCTGCTTGCTGAATGTCGCCGGACAGGTGCACGCCCCAGCGAGTAAATACGCCGACGCTGTTCCCGCGGGTCAGACGGATATTGCCGTCGTCGTCCATCTGGTACAGGGTTTCAGGGTCAAAGGGGTGGGTCAGGCTGGCCATGCTATTCCCCCACCCACTCAGTCAGCTTGTGATGGATCCAGCGTACTTTCGCTTCCTGGTAGCCGGATAGCACCACGCCGGTCTTGTAGGTCGTTTCCAGGCCCCACTGAACCTTCGGCATGTTGAACGCATCCTGATCGAACACCTTGCCCAGGTAGCCGAGGGCGCTGGACCAGCCTTCGTCTTCCTCCAGCCAACGCACCTGCGCCGGTGCCGGGCGTTCGCCTTCGAAAGGCGCCAGCAGGATGCACTCCATGATCGCGCTGCGGTGATCGTCGCCGTTCGGGCGGAAGCGATAGACGATGCCGTTGAAGGCGCCCCAGGGATGGAAGTTCGGAAACAGCGTGTAGTCGATGCTGTCGACCAGCTCCGCATCGCAGTACTCATCGACGCGATCGCCGGCGATGGGCCGCATGTTTTGCCGCGACAGGTTGGCCATGAAGGCGCGAGGGTTGACGCCGTCGGGGATCTGGGGAACCTCTGCGTCGTGGTCCATATCCATCAGGGTGCGCAGCATGTCGTCGTTGCCCGGGGTGTAGTCCAGCAGCGGGCTGTGGGTTGCCCCGGGGGTAATGACCCGGGCGCAGTTGTCCCAGATATCAACCTGGCTGTTGGTGTCGCCCAGGCTGCGCAGGATTTGCGGGTGAGTGCCGTTGACGTGGTACGCCTCGCAGAAGGCTTCCTGAGCGATTTTCCAGTTGCAGGGCATCACCTTGGCGACGTGTGCCGACTTGTACAAGCCGCCCAGGTTCCAGCGCTCGAACTGTGGTGCGAGATCCTTGATGAAGTCGTCAAAGGGCGCGCAATCCTGGTCCGGATTGATAAACACGAAGCCCGCCCACTGCGCGACCGGGATATCGGGCAAGGAAAACTCACCGTCTTCCACCTGCGGGAAATCCCAGCGCGCCGGTACCTCTTTGAGCGAGCCGTCGAGCTTCCAGCAGAAACCATGAAAGGGGCAGCGCAGTTCTGTGGCGTTGCCGTCGAACTCCTTGAGCATGCGTCCGCGGTGCAGGCAGGCGTTCGGATAGCACTTGATGGCGCCGTCTTCGGCCCGTACTACGAGGAACGACATATGTGCGATGTCGTAGCGGTAGTGGTCGCCGGGGTTGGGGATGTCTTCTTCGCGGCAGGTGAACTGCCAGACCTTCTTCCAGAGGTTCGCGACTTCCTTCTCGTGGTAGGCGCGGGTGGTGTAGCGCTCTACCGAGAACTCGTTGGTGCCCATGTCTTTCGGAGACTGCATGCGCAGCACATCGGGTACCGGGTGAGAGTCTGCATCCAACAGGTCCTGATAGGTGAGCCCCGGGGAGCGAGTCATGGTTTCCGGGTTCAGGTCTTTGTACGCTTCAGCCATGGGGAGCCCTCCGATGTTCGATAAAGCGGCGTTGCCCAGAGTGTACCTGACCTTCCAGCCCATCGCGCTTGCCGCCGCCCAGGCCCATTCCCACACCCATCCCCTCGTCTATCCCCTCACCTTGCTTGACGGGCGATTCACCGACTTTTACGGTTCTCGCCCAAGGCAGGAGAGACGCGATGATTGAGGCCGACGAGACCTTTGATGGAACCTGGCCTTTCGTGCCCCGGTTCTCTACCGCCGCCGGTTTTCGCCAGCACTACATCGACGAGGGGCCCCGGGACGGAGAGACCATCGTCTGTCTGCACGGCGAGCCGACCTGGGGCTACCTGTATCGGAATTTCGTGCCGCCCCTGGCCCGGCGCTACCGGGTGGTGGTGCCCGACCACATGGGGTTTGGCAAGTCAGAAACGCCCCAGGAGCGGGTGTATACCCTGCAAACCCATGTCGAGAATCTGGAAAAACTCTTTGACGACCTGGGCTTGCAGGACATCACGCTCGTGTGCCAGGACTGGGGCGGCCCGATGACCGGTGCCTATACCATTCGCCATCCGGAGCGGGTCAAGCGCGTGTTTCTGATGAATACCCTGTTTGGCTACGGCGGTGCTGAGTCGCCGGCCGAGAAAACGCCCTGGTTCCAGTGGATCGAGAAGCACGAAGAGGCCGGCACGCTGCGCGGAATTCTGGGGGAGATGGGTTCGACGGTGCTGTCGGTCATGAAAATCATCGGCTTTCAGAACAGCGCGGCGGTGGACGAGACCTGGATCCGCGCCTACGCGTCAGCGTTTCCGGATCGTGAATCCTGTATCGGCGCGATTGAGTTTCCGCTGGACGTGCACTACGGGCGGTTTGTGCCGTACACCATGGGCGGTCTCAAAACCGGCAACCTGCCGAAGGTCAGTGCCAAGCCCGCCATGTTGGTGTCTGGGGACGCTGACTTCGGTATCGATCCGGATTGGGCCCGGGCGGACTTCGCGAACATTTTTCCCGGCGCGCCGATCGTCCCGCTGCGCGGCGTCGGCCATTTCTGTCAGGAAGACGTGCCGGAAACCCTGGTGGCACTGATCGAGCAGTTCATGCAATCCACCGGCTGAGACAGATCAGAGCCCGGCAGAGACCGCTCCAGTACGGGTGCCGATGTTTGCTCGCAGATTCATGTAGAACAGGTTCCAGTCGTAGCGATGCATGCTGCCTTCCGGCGTGGCGCCTTCGTCTTCGAAGGCGGGATGGACGGGGCCGGTCAGCCGCAGCCGGCCGGCTTCGTCGCACTGCGCGCCGCTGTGCTCGGCGATGATCTCCGGCAGGGCCTCATAGCGAACGCCCGGGTCCCGGCCGAGCAGAAAATCCAGCTGGCCGCCAGCAGGCAGGGTGGGCAAGGCACCGAGGTTTCGGGCGGCCTCGACCCTGGCCGTGTCCTGTTGCCAACTGAGCGGGTTAATGCAGATCGATGCGGCGCGGTTGTGCCACGCCCAGCCGTCGCGATACCAGATTGGCAGTTCGTAATTCTCGGCAGGCCCAAGCCCGTCGCTGCGGTAGCTGTCCCAGGTCACGATGCAGCCGGTCATTGCGGCCGACGTGCAGTACGGCACGTCCGGAAAGTTGCGTCCGGCCAGATCCCTCGGCAGCCAGTAGCCGATCAGATAGGCCACAGCCATCCGGTCCAGCAGCGGCGAGCCGGAGATGCGTTCCGAGAGCAGGCGCTGCAGGTGCAGGGTGCCCTGGCTGTGACCGGCCAGCAGAAACGGTCGCTGGCCGATGTCCTCGAGGAAGGCATCGAAGGCGCGGGCAACGTCCTCGTAGGCAAGGTCCAGGGACGCGAAACCGTGCGCGCCGGCATTGCGGTTGAACACCGCAATGTGAGCCTGGCGAAAGCGTGGGGCGTACAGATCGCAGCAGTCGCTGAAGGCGCTGGCGCCGGTGGCCAGCATCGTTTCGATACCTTGCTTTGCATGGTTGCTTGCCTGGGGCGTGTCGTTCCACTCGCCGGGACCGAACCAGGTCGTTGGGTGCACGTAGAAAACCGCCGGCCTGGTTGCCAGGCCCGTCGCTTGCAACGGCGGCGCGGCCCCCGCTGGGCGCAGCTTTGCTGCGCTGGCCGTAGCCGGGTGCGCCGCCCACTGAGTCAGGTCGGCATAGTCCGGTGCCAGGCTCTGGTCTGCCGTGTTAAAGGTTGCCGGCGGCATGACGTACCAGACGATTAACGGCTGCGCCGCGAAATAAGCAACAGCCGCCAGGAGCACCAGGGTGCCCAGCAAAGCCGCGAGACTCTTTTTCATCAGTGCGTCGCTGCGTTCAGCTTGCTGCTGCCGGGTGGAAGTGACCGTGGAACTGGTGGGGCAAGTGATGCGTTAGAGGAATCACGGCCACCCGGTCATTCAGGTTTTGGGCCCGGTAAATCTGCAGTTCGCTGCGGTGTTTGAATGCGTCGTACACCACTTCCAGCAGGTAGCCGTCGTCCTCGGCGGACCCCCCGCTGCGGGGCGCGAAAACCGGTTCTGAGCCATAGGTACCTGGCGGCAGCGTCAGCTGCTGGGCGGCGCCATCCCAGGGGATTCGGGCGATCCCGTTGAAGAAGCTGTTGGCGCCGTTGGGCACCGAGCAGGCGGTGTAGGTCATCGCGTTGCGACGTCCGGTCCAGGCCGGGTTGTAGGTCGGAAACTCCGACTCTGTCTCTGTGACGTTCCAGCAAGACATGCGGCCGCCGGCAAGGTCCAGCTCGTAGCGTTTGTAGGTGCCGCCGTTGAACCGGCCGTCAGGATTAAACACGTCTGTCAGTGTTTCGTTGGCATCAAAGTCGCTGGCAAACATGCCGTCGACGAACAGCTTGCCGTTCTCCTCAAACGCATTGCCGAAGTGAATGACGGTGCCCGGGTCGGTCTCGAACTGATGGGCAACGGAGACGTCCGCGAGATCGACCACCAGGACTCGCATGGCGACCGAGGGGTCGTAGTGCACCAGATCAGAAAAGGTTTTCGCACCCAGGAGGATCGGGATCGGGTTGCCGAACACGATGCTGCCCAGAAAAAAGACGGCGTAGTGCTCGGTGAGCGCGAAGTCGTGGCAGAAAGGCATGCTGTCCACCGGAATGCGGCCTCGCTTGTACAGCTCGCCCGCGCTGTTGATCCGGTAGATGTTGAGGCAAGGCTTCGGGCCTTTGAGGCCGACGCCGTGGACGCCAGCGCCGAAACTGATGTAGTCGCCGCTGAACGGGTGATGGCGACCATGCGCGCTCATGACCGCCGACGGTTCCAGCTTGCCGTCGTAGTCCCACTCGCCCTCGGTTTCCAGGGTGCGCGGGTCGACGGCCCAGGGCCGCCCCCCCTCATAGAGGGCGAGCAGCTTGCCGGCGTGGCTGGCCGTGTGCGTGTTTGCCGGGTTGCCCGGCGTCTTCAGAAAGTTCTTGCGAAAACCGCCAGGGATCTGCGTGCCGAACCCGCGAAAGCGAATGGCCTGCGCGTCAGTCTCCGCCAGATACTTCGGCGTGCGGACGTAGCGGTTCCGGAACTGCGCCTGACCCGCGTCGAAGCGAAACGCGCACAGCATGCCGTCACCGTCAAACCAGTGCCCGTAACGCTCGGCACCGATGCGTTGCCGACCGGGACCGTTGCGGTAGAAGGTACCGCTGAGATCCGTGGGTATCTGTCCCTCGGCGGCTTCGAGAACGTAATCGTATTCCTCGTCCAGATTCTCAAGGCCACCGTGACAGCTGGGAATCTCGTTGCCGGCAGGCGCGGGATGGCTCATGGACAGACGACCTCCGGGTCGCCGATATGGCGCTCAATGAGCGCGGCGAAGGCGACCCGCCCGACGCCGTACTTGACCAGGTCTTCCCGGGCAAAGCGTGCGGCCTCGGCGGAGATCGGTTTGGGGTCAGCGACTTTCATATGGACTTCAGCAACGCGCTCCATGTGCACGAAGCTGCCGACGGCCTCGGCCGGGCTATCGCCCACGGTCAGCAGGCCATGGTTGCGAAGGATGACGGCTCGGTTGTCGCCCAGGGCCTTGGCAATGCGGGCCCCGGCCTCGACGCTCTGGACCTGGACCTCTTCGTCGTCGAACAGGGCGTGATCTTCAAAGAAGATGCAGGACTCCTGGGAGATGGGCTCGAACAGCCGGGCCCGGGCAGAAAAGGGGGTTCCCCAGCCCGTGTGAACGTGTACGGCGCTCACCGCATCGGGCCGCGCGGCGAGGATCGGCTGGTGAATGTAGTAGCCGGCCGTGTTGACGGCCCCGTCGCCTTCGACCAGCGCGCCGTCCGGGCCCACCAGAACCAGATCACTGGTGCACACCGCATGATAGGAGACGCCGTAGCGCAGCATCCAAAAGCAGTCGGTGCGCTCGGGATCGCGGGCGCTGATGTGGCCGTCTCCCAGATCGCCCCAGCGCTGCGCAGCCAGGAGCCGGTAACCGATGGCGACATCGCGCTTGCGCCGCGCGCGGACTTCGGCCGGGCTGAATGAGGCCGAGCGCCGACGGTGTGGGTCTGCGGGTTCCTTCAGGGTCGCGGCGGGATCTGCTGACGCCATGGCCAACTCCAGATTCAAAGAGCTTGACAACATGCTGGCACGATTCCCCGCGACTGTCATGGCTGGCGTGAATCCGGTGCGCGCTCCGGCGGCTCGGCATCCGGCGCAGAGGGCTCGCGGGGCGCTGCGCTCGCCGGCGGCTGCGGTTCGCCGAGGGCGCTCAGGTGCTCTGTCACCCGTTCCCCGAGGCGTCGGGCAACCGGGCTGTCGTCGTAGCTCGCAAAGGCCTGGTCCCGGACCGGTGCCAGCATGTCGTCGGCGGTGCCGTCGGTTGGGTAGTCCCCGTACAGGTTGAGCCAGCGCTCGCTGCGGCGGCCCAGCTGCAGCACCTCACGCAGGTACCGGGCCGGATCGGGCCCGCCGCGCACGAGCCCCAGCATCATGGCCCCGATCGAGGCGATGCCCAGCATCACGTCAATCGCACCGTCAACGACCAGCTTCAGTTGCAAGGTCATGGTTGACCAGACCAGATGGCGTCGGGATCCTGGCGCCGCTGACTCAGGCGCGGCGGTGGGTTCTTGCGAGGGCTCGGGGCTCATCGGGACGCTCCGTAAGAGTGCTTGCAGGCACTATGGCCAGCTCGGCGAGGTGCTGCAATCTGCGGGACCTGGCGCCGGTGGTGGCCGCGGCGACGCACGTCGGGATTCGGGCGCTGGCCGCGCGCAGCCCGTCAGCAGGTTGACGCGCTTGGACGCTGGTGGCTCTGCAGCCCCAATTTGTGGGCCAGTTTGTGACAGCGATCCGCAATGGGTCACGCGACCCAAAGGGAAACGGCCTACATTGGCTGCCTTGAAGGTCGTCTGCGGACGTCGTTGGCTCGAGGTGCGGATGTCAGAACTGGACGGTGTAGAACACGGGGACCGCAGGATCACGCTGTCCTATGCTGCGGCGCTGCTGTTGCTGGCAGCGATCGCGATTGCGGCGCACTGGGCCCAGGGCCGAGTCATCGAGCAGCAATACCGCAGCGCTGAGGTCGTTAACGTTGCCGGACGCCAGCGGATGTTGACGCAGCGTATCGCCTGGTCCGTTGCCGCTTTGCCGGACTACGACGGCGCTGTGGGCTCCGCAGCGGCGCAGCGACTGGAAGATGCCGTCGCGCAGCTGCTGCAGGGGCACGAGCGATTGCTGCGAGGCGCTCTGGCCTGGGCGCCCGCCGACCCGATGGCGGCGGCGCTCCGGCAACACTACTACGGCGGCCAACAATCGCTGGATGCGCGTGTGCGACGCTTTGCGGACAGCTTCAGGTTGCGCGGCTGGAACGCATCGCCGCAGGCTTGCTCGCCACGCTGCTGATCGTCCTGTTGCTCGAGGTGCTGTTCATCTTCAGGCCCCTCGTTCGCTATGTGCAGCGCCAACGGCGACAGCTCATGACCCTGGCGCAGACGGACCCGCTGACCGGCTGCAGCAATCGTCGCGTGTTCTTCGAGATTGGCAGAAAGCTGCTGTATACCGATCAGCGACGCCAGGCCCCCAGCACCTTGCTGGTCCTGGACATCGATCACTTCAAGAGGGTCAACGACAGCTTTGGGCACGCGGCCGGTGACGCCGCGATCTGTCACGTCGTCCAGACGCTGCTGGACAACCTGCGCAAAAGCGACGTGCTGGGCCGCATCGGCGGGGAAGAGTTCGCAGTCCTGCTGCCGCACACATCCGCGCCGAACGGCGTGATCGTTGCCGAGAAGGTTCGCCAGGCAATCGAGCAGAGCCCGCTGCAGTACGAGTCGAACCGCATCGCCATGACGATCAGCGTCGGGGTTGCTGAAGTCGCCCCCGGGGCCGATGACCTGGGAGAGGCTCTGAACTTTGCGGATCACGCGATGTATCGTGCCAAGCGGGCAGGGCGCAATCAGGTTTGCGTATCGGGGTCCGAGCGTGTTGCGCCGCTCCTGCCGGCGCTCCCCGCGAAGCGGCCTGTGCTGGTACCGGCTGCCTCAACGGGTTCCTAGAGCGCCGATTGCGCCGGCGGGGCGAGCCTCAGACGAGCCGTCAGGCTGTCTGCTGAACGGGGTCCAGCGCGCGCTGGAGCGCATTTTGAATATCCTGCAGCCGGATTGGCTTGCTGATGAAGTCATTCATGCCGGAGGCCAGGCACTCTTCCCGATCTTCCGGCCTTGCGTTGGCAGTCATGGCAATGATGTAGGGCTGAGGTCCCGCATCGTGCAGGCGAATCAGTCGTGTTGCTTCCAGGCCGTCGACCTCTGGCATCTGAACGTCCATAAACACAATGTCGTAGCTGCGCTGTTCCAGCATCGCGATCGCCTCCCGGCCGTTGTTGGCGACGTCGCACAGAACCTCGAGCTTCTTGAGCATCTGCCGCGCGACGGCCTGGTTCACCAGATTGTCTTCCGCCAGGAGTACGCTGGTGCCGCGCAGTTCGCTCAGATCCAACGATTGTTCCGGATTGTCAACGCGTACGGTCTCGGTGCCGCCCAGGGCGCGATGGATCGCGCGCCGCAGCTCGCGGGGGCGGGTGGGTTTGCGCACCACCGCCGCGAACAGCGAGCGGTCCACGTCGGACTGGTCCAGCGACGTCAGCAGGATCACCGGCGGCCGGTTCCGGGCTGGCAGCGCTTGAGTCAATGCAACGCCATCCATATCCGGCATCGCCATATCGCTGATCACCAGATCTGGCCGAGCGCGACGGGCAGCGGCCAGAAAACTGCTGGCATCGCGAAACTGCCGGCACGCAGCGCCCATGGACTTCAGCTGCCCGGCAAGGACGTCCAGGTTGGTTTGATTGTCGTCGACAGCGTAAATCCGGGTACTGGTCAGAGGCTGTTGCGCTTGCTCATCCGCATCGCTTTCCAGTTGCAGCTGAACGTCGAACGAGAAGCAGGAGCCGGCCCCTGGCGTGCTGGACACGCTGAAGCTGCCGCCCATCAGCTCGACCAGCGAGCGACAAATCGACAGGCCGAGGCCCGTCCCGCCAAAGCGACGGGTCGTGGAAGCATCGGCCTGCGTGAAGGCGTCAAACAGGCCTTCGATCTTGCTTGCGGGTATGCCAATGCCCGTGTCAGAGATGGCGAACCGGACCTTAGCTAAAGAGCCTGTTTTGGCCTGCGCCGGGCCTTCGAAGGCGATGCCGAGGGTGACCTCGCCTTCGGTGGTGAACTTGATCGCGTTCGACAGCAGGTTAACCAGCACCTGACGCAGCCGCTGATCGTCGCCGAGGAAGGTTCGCGGCGCAGCCAGCGGGTAGTCGAAAACCAGCTCCAGATTTTTGCTTGCGGCGATGGGTGCAATGACATCCAGGGCGTCGGCGGCGCAGCGCTCCAGATCGAAGTGCTGTTTTTCCAGATCGATCTGGCCTGCTTCGATCTTCGAGAAGTCGAGGATCTCGTTGATGATGATCAGCAGCGACTCGCCGCTGCTGCGAACGGTTTCGACATAGCTGGTCTGCTCTTCGTCCAGGGTTGTGTTCAGAAGCAGAGAGGTCATGCCAATGACGCCGTTCATGGGCGTGCGAATCTCGTGGCTCATATTCGCGAGGAACTGGCTGCGGGCCGCCGTGGCCGCTTCCGCTTGCTCCTTGGCGCGCTCCAGCTGTCGTTCCCGTTCGCGGATATCGGTCAGGTCAACGAGCCGCACCATGGCGGTGTTGTCGTTGCCGATCCCCCGGATACGGGTCAGGGCCAGGTTGCCGTAGAACACCCGTCCGCTGGCGCTGCGTACGGTCACCGGGGACTCCCAGCCGACGGTATCGAGGGCCTGTTGCAGGAGTTCGCTCGGCTGGATCTCCGGGTGCGCGTCCACAAACGCCTCTTTGAGCAGTCGCGCGACCTCCGTGTCGCTATCGGTGTCCAGCAGCTCCCGGGCACGCTGGTTGACCACCTGGCCTTCGGAATTGGCCAGGTCCCCGTACACCAGTGCATCTGCAGATTGCTCGATCACGGAGTTGGCGAGATCCCGGGCGGCTTCCAGCCGTTGCTGCTGCGCGTGCAGGTCGGAGATGTCCGACACGCGATAGAGCGTAGCGCGGCGCTTGTTGTCCGCCAGGCTGGAGATGCCGACCCGAGCGTAAAACTGATTGCCCTGGGCGGTGGTCAGCGTCACGTCGGCATCGCCGCTACCGGAAGAGACACCCGCCAGCCTGGCCTCGCAGCAGCGACGGGCTGTCTCGGCGGATTCGGTCTCGAACAACGCCAGCATTTTTTGATTCATCGCCAGGAGCTCGCCGGTGCGATCGTTGACGTAAAACAAGCCGTCCCTGGCGTTTTCGAACACGAGGCGGTTCAGCGTGTTGGCAGCGCTTTCCCGTTCCCGGTTTTGCAGTTGCACCAGCTTGAAGGCCACGCAGATGGTGGCGCAGGCGATGAGGTGAAGTGCGAACTCGCTCGGGGTGTACTTCGGCGTATCGACCAGCCACAGCGCGCTCAGCAGGATCAGGGGCGCACCGATGCACCAGGCCAGCACCAGTCTGATTTCGTGGAACATGGTGCTGACGAGGCTGATCAGCAGCAGGTTGGTGACCACCTCTTCGAAAACGATGCCCGATGCCTGCAGGCGCAGCAGGTAGTAGCCGCAGAGCACGTAGCCCGCGACCAGGCAGACCCAGCCCGTGGCGTTGCGCAGCGATCCTTGTAGCCAGGTCAGTGCAAGCCCTGGAATCATGATTGCGAAGTAACCGGCCAGCAGCCAGGGTATTGCCGGAGCTTGCGCGATCCAGCTTGGATCCAGGGCGGCGTAGCCGAGGCAAATCGCGATCAGCCCGGCGCTGCTGACCCAGCGATACAGCTTGAGTTGGTGTTCAGCCAGAGGGGCCATGAGCGAGGGGCACAGCGGTTAGGTCCTGACTCAGTGTAGACCCTGCTGCGGGCTTCGCTCGGGGACCGGCGCTGCATCGCCAGGCGCCAGCCAGCGCTCGAATCGCAGCAGCAACGGGGGCAGGAACAGCATATCCAGAAACAGCGCCACAACGATGATTGGCGTCAGCAGCAGCGATACGTTCTGGAAGTACATGGTCTGCGAGAAGACCAGGATAAAGGTCCCGACGGCGAGGGAGATGGTCGTGATCGTGATCGCCGATCCCGCTTTGTCCAGGGAGTACATGACCGCGTCATTCGGGCTGTGCCCCTGGCGCCGGGCGGTCAGGTACTTGCTGAGGATATGCACGGAATCGTCCACAACCAGGCCGATGCTGATGGAGAACAGCATCAGCACGTACGGCCCGATCTCCCCCCGGAACAGCCCCCAGAGCCCGAACACGATGGTTGCCGGGAACAGGTTGGGCATGATGCTGATCAGGCCGTAGCGCACGCTGCGAAGGCCGATCATCAAGGTCAGGGTAATGAGCGCGAGGCTGAGCGTGAAACCTTGCATGAGCTCGATGGTGATGGCCCGGTTCAGCCGCGCCATCAGAATGCTGTTGTCGCCGTGTCGTACCTTGATCGCGGGGTCAAGGTTGTCTGCCAGCCAGCGCTCGATCCGCTCGTTGAAGGCCACGACCTGCAGGTTGGTCAGGTTGGAGGTGCCGACGATCAGCCGGATCGCCGAGTAATCGCTGTTGAAGATGGGCTCCAGGCTGGGCTCAATTTCCTGGACCAGCTGGTAGCCCACCAGGTAGTCGATGATCTGGAGCTTGTCGTCGGGCAGGCGGTCCCAGGCCGGATCGTCATCGTGATCGGCCTTGTTCAGGCTGCGCAGCAGGTCGGCATAGCTGGTGACGAAGCTGGCCTCGGGCTGGGTTTCCAGCCAGGTGCTGAAGCGGTCGACCTGGGCCAGAAACTCCGCCTCGGTGATGCTGTAGTAGCCATCGCCGTAGACGCCGTAAACCAAAGACCGGTCGTTGCCGATCTGCTCCGCCAGCGCTGTCATGACATGGTGCAGATCGGACTCTTTGTCGATGAAGCTCAAGCGGCTGAAGTCCATCTTGTTCAGCGGCAGCATGGCCAGCGTCGCGATGATCAGCGCCGTAAAGCTCCAGAACAGCCCTTTTTCCCGTGTTCGCACCCAGCCTTTGACGAGTTCCACGAAGCCGCGAATACCCAGGGGCCGGGGCCGCCCCGAGACTGGCAGAATCAGGATGATTGCCGGCAGCAAGGTCAGACTCACCAGATAGGCCCAGAGCACGCCGATCGCCACCACGTTTCCGAAACCGTAGATGCCGGGAGAGGTGCAGTAGTTCAGGCTGACAAAGCCGATGGCGGTGGTGATGGTCGCCAGGGTTACCGGCTGCAAATTGATGTAGAGGCTGTGGCGCATGGCGGCCACCTTGTCGAGGCCTTCGTGCAAACCCTGTGCGTAGATGGAAACCAGGTGAATGCCGTGCGCGACGGCGACGACAAACACAACGATCGGGCCCAGATTGGAGATCTGGTTAAAGGCGATACCGAGCCAGCCGTAGCTGCCGACGGCCAGGCCGACGCTGGTAAAGGACACTGCGAAGAGCACCAGCGCGAAGGCAATGGAGCGCAGGCAGAACCACAGCAGGACGATCGCAGCGCCGATGACCAGGGGCATGAGCACGCGGTTGTCGCGCCGCTGGGCCTCGTAGCCTTCGAGCTCAAACAGCGCGCCGCCGAGCGCGTATATGCCGACCTCCGGGTGTTCTGCGCGCAGGCGGTCTCGGAGCGCGACGATCGTGCGCGCAATGGCAAGGCGACTCGCCTGCGTGTCTGCCGCAGGCCGATACTTGATCTGCGACAGCGCCAGCTTGCCGTTGGCTGCCAGGATGCTTTTGGTCAGGTCCTCGTCGGCCAGCGCGATTGCGCGGATCTCGGCGATGTCGTCGTCGTCGAGGGTTGCCAGCACGGGAAACAGGTAGTCGCGATCGTAGCGCCGGGCGTCCGATTCGTTCAGCCGCCGGTTCATGAGGGAGCCCACCGCCAGGGCCGCGTCGATCTCTGTGTAGCTCGCGGTCAGGTCCTCCATCGCCTCGAGCGCTCGCCGGGAGAAAATGTCCGTGGGGTGCTCGAATACGAACAGGACGCTGGGGCTGCCTGGAAAATCGGCTTGCACCTGGTCGACCTCCGCCTTGTAGGGGTCGCCGTCGCTCAGAATGGCGCTATCCGTCGCATCCAGGGCCGTGTAACGGGCCCCGTAAATCACGCCTGCGGCCACAATGACCGTCAGCAGCGCGAGCATCCAGCGGTGCTTCAGGAGCGCGTCGCCGACGGTTTGGGCAAGAGGGGAGCTGCTGGGGTCTGTGCTATCTTCTGCGTGCAAGGAACTGGAGTCTCAAATGGTCAAACGGGTTAAGCCACGCGCCTGTATCCAAGGCGCTGCGCTGTGGCTGGGCGCAGTCATGATCGCCTTCACGGGCGCTGCCGCGGCGGTGCCGGTCGCGGACTTCGCGCTGCTGGATCACGAGGGGCGGTATCACCAGCTCAGCTACTATAGTGACCAGCCTGCCCTGGTGCTGATGACGCACCGCAGCAGTGGCTCGGCGGCTGACGCCAGTCTGGCGCAATTCGCCCGGCTGCGCGAGGCGTACGCGGGCCAGCCGGTGCGGTTCTTCCTGATCGATGCGCATGCCGGGGCCACCCGGGCGCAGCTTGCGGCAGACGCCCAGCGTCGATCCCTATCGGTCCCCGTGCTGCTGGACTCGGCCCAGCTGGTGGCCGAGGCGCTGGCGCTGTCCCAGGTGGGAGAGCTGCTGGTGGTCAACCCGCAGGCGATGACCCTGACCCATCGTACGGCTCTGACGGCGGCGAATGCCCCTGCTGTCCGGGCAGCGCTGGACGCGCTGCTGGGGGGCGAGCCGGCCCCCGTCAGCGCGGCAGCCCTGGCCACGGCGGCGCCCGCGCGACAGATTCGTTTTCCAGGGCGCCTGCGAGATCAGCGCGAGCCGGTGTCTTACGTCCGGGACATCGTGCCCATCCTTGAAGACAACTGCGTCGCCTGTCACCAGGAGGGCGGTATCGCGCCATGGGCGATGAACAGTCATCGCATGGTTCAGGGCTTCGCGCTGATGATCAAAGAGGTCGTGGCCACCCGACGCATGCCGCCGGGGCAGATTGATCAGCACGTCAGCAAAGCGATCCGTGATGTTGCCGGTTTGACGGCAGAGGAGCAGCAGAAGCTGTTTCACTGGATCGATGCTGGCGCGCCTATGGACGGCGACAAGGATCCGCTCACGGCGATCGTTCCGAAAAGCGGACGGTTCACGATGGGTGAGCCAGACCTGATCTACCGTATTCCCGCACAGGAGATACCGGCAACCGGTCTGGTGGACTATCGCTACATCCCTCTCAAGCTGAACCTGGACGAAGACATCTGGGTTCGCGGCATGGAGTTTGTGCCGGGCGATCGCCAGGTGCTGCACCATGTCATTGCCTATGTGCAAAGCCCGGCCGACCGGAGCCGGGAAGGGCGCCGGGACACCGTCGCCCGCGGCGAGAGTGTGGGCGGATTTGCCCCGGGCCGGGTGGGCGAGGATTTTGGCGCCGAAGGGGGGCGGCTGCTGCAGAAGGGCGCTAACCTGCTTCTGCAAATGCATTACACAACCTCCGGCAAGGCGACCGTCGACGAAACGGAAATTGGCATTTACCTGCACGACAAGCCACCAAAGTATGTCATGTCAGAGGTCGTTGCTGCGCAACGCCGATTTATGGTGCCGCCGCACGTAAGCGAGCATCGGCTGACCGGCGAGCAGCTGATCGAGCGGGACGCTTACCTGCACGCGATGATGCCGCACATGCACTACCGCGGTAAGTACATGAACTACAGCGCTGCATATCCAGACGGCACCGAAGAACTGTTGTTGTCGGTGCCCAAGTACGACTTTAACTGGCAGTTCAACTACCAGTTGGTTGAACCGATCTTCCTGCCGGCGGGCACGCGACTCATTGCCCGCGGCGCGATGGATAACTCCGCGCAGAATCGCGGCAATCCGGATCCGAGCCAGCCCGTGCACTTTGGGCTGCAGACCCAACACGAGATGTTTTTCGGGTTCACGACATTGCGCTATCTGGACGTCGAGCCGCAGGTCGCGGTCCTTGAAGGCGAGGGCGGTGCCGGTGAGTAAGTTTCAGGCCCCGGGCCGTCTGGGCGATCCGAATCGCACGGCCGCCACCGATCCGCGCCTCGACCCGAGGCTCGCCGTGGCGATGGCCATGGTTGCAGAGATGGATGCGCAGGCAGAAACGCCAGATCCAAACTGCAGCTACGAAGAGGCGCTCGAGCACTGCCTGGCCTTTGAGCAACGCACGGAAATGACGCACGGGATGGAGCGCGAGGCCATGCCGGAGCGCCCGGATGTGCAAGTCAGCCGCACGACAATCTCCGGTGTCGATGGCAACGAGATTGTGCTGTACGTGCATCAGCCCCGGGAGCGTCGCGGACCGCTGCCGGGCATCCTGCATACCCATGGGGGCGGCATGGTGCTCATGCGCGCGAGCGATCCCGGCTTCGAGCGCTGGCGGACGGAGTTGGCCCATCGCGGGGCCGTGGTCGTGGGCGTCGAGTTTCGCAACGGCGGGGGCGCCCTCGGAAACCATCCGTTCCCGGCAGGCCTGAACGACTGCCTGAGCGCCTCCCGGTGGCTGCATGAGCAGCGCGCGGCGCTGGACCTTTCTGCGATCGTGATCTCCGGCGAGTCCGGCGGCGGCAATCTCGCGATCGCCACAACCATGAAAGCGATGGCGAGCAATGCGCTCGAGCAGATTGACGGCGTCTACGCGTTCTGTCCGTACATTAGCGGCGAGTATGCAGAACCCAGGGACGCGCTGGTGTCGCTGCGAGAAAACGAAGGCTATTTGCTCGGCAACGAAGTCATGAGCGCTTTTGTGCGGGTTTACGATCCTGCGGCCGAGCACGGCCGGAATCCCCTGGCCTGGCCGCTGCAGGCCAGCGCCAGCGATCTGCAGGGCCTGCCACCACATGTGATCTCGGTGAACGAGCTTGACCCGCTGCGGGACGAAGGGCTCATCTTCTATCGGCAGTTGCTGGCGGCCGGGGTCCCCGCTGTTGCCCGTACGGTGCACGGCACGACGCACGCAGGGGACCTGGCATTTCCGGACATGTTGCCGGACGTTTACGCCGACAGCGCGCGATCGCTGCTGGCCTTTGCAGCGGACCGCGCAGCGGCGGTGGGCTAGCAGCCCCGCATCAGCTTGATCAGGCGTTGGCGGCCGATCCCTGCTTCGGTCTCCAGTCCCTGAGCCAGGACCTGCTTGGCGCGCATCTCGAAGCGCAGGTCCTTGCGATGCATATCGGCCAGGGCCCGGTAGGCGTTGGCACGCAGCAAGGCGCTGTCCGACTTTGCGAGGCGCCGCAGGGCATCGAGCCGAGTGTCCAGACAGACCTTGCCCCGGGGGGCCAGATCGCAGCATTGCAGTAGTACCCAGCTTCGGGACTGCTCTGGAGCCCGGGCCAGGGTCTCGTCGAGGGCTCGCCAATCCTGATCGGTCAGGAGCAGCCCTGAGCGCAGTTGCTCCAGCAGTCTGCTCTCCGGCCAGCGTTGCTCGTCCTGCGGGCAGGGTTGGCCGACTTGCACTGCACCATTGCTGGTGCTGGCGGCGACCGAGAGATGTTGAAGGTTCGATTGCGTTGAACTCATGTCCGGATTCCCACTGGGTCAGAAGTTTGATGGTGGCTGGCAGGCGCGAGGATTTCGTCGCTAAAGGACAACGGCGTCCGGAAGTCCTTGGGCTTGATGGTCAGGATGGGGCAGGCGGACGCGGTCAAGATGGCTTCGGCGCTGGTGCCGATCAGCACCCCGGGCCGCGCGCTGGTGCCCACGGTGCCCATGACGATCAGGCTGGCACCGGTCTCCCGGGCAATGTCTGGCACGCAACGCGTGACGGGGCCCTGCCGCAGATGGCTCTGAGTCGTCAGGGCAGGAGACGCCGCGTTGATTCGGGCCACCAGCGTGTCCATCCAGCTTTCGTGGCTGCGACGTTGCAACTCGACGAAGCCCTGCCATTCCTCGCCATCCAGGTCCACGGCAGCGTCTTCTTCCAGCTCTTCGGCGTAGGGTAACCAGGCATGCACGATGTGCAGTTGCGCACCGAGATTCTCGGCCAGGGAGGCCGCGGTGAGCGCCAGCACGGTTGTGTTCTGCTCGGTTTGCGGATGCGGTGTGGTGAGGCTGTGATCCACGGCCAGCAGCACGGAATCGAGCTGTTCGCTGGCGCCCGGCTGCATGGTCCAGACTGCGCAAGGGCACTTGCGCACCAGGTGCATGCCAGTGGCGTTGACCTCGGTGCTCGGGCCTTTGTCGCTGACGTGTACCACCAGGTCGAAGTCTCGCTGAATCACCTGTTCGGTAATTGCGACGAAGGCCTGGCCCGACAGGATCGTGTAGTCAATCGGGAGGCGTTGCATGTAAGGCTTGCACAAGGCTCTGAGCCGCTCGAAGGCCCGCTGCCAGCACAGTGCCTTGAGTCTGCTGGCCATGTCTTTCGCCCCGGGCAGATCGGGCGGAGATTCGATCACGTCACAGACGCTCAGGGTCGCGTTCTGTTGCTCGGCCAGGGCAACGATTTGCCCCAGGCTGGCGGAGCTGGCGGCCTCGGCGTAGACCAGGATGTTGTGGAACAGTTTCATCGATGCTCCGCTGGCACGATGGTCCACTGGTCCTGGTACAGTCGCTCGATCGGCTCTCCGGTGTCGCTCAGCCGAAAGAGGTACAGCCAATCGTTATCGACCAGCTGCGCCACGTTAGCGTGCGCTTTGTAGATCCGCGCGATAGCCTCGGCCGGCGCCTGCAGATAGGCGCTCAGGCGCAGCGGTGTATGCATCCAGTCCCGGCCGTTGTGGACCGACTGGTGGGGCAGGCCGATGCGCAGGTCGCCGCCGTTGCCTTCGAACACACCGATGTTGCCGCCCACAACGTTGTGCAGCAGCTTGTTGCCGCTACCGTAGCGCTGGTTGTCCGTGACCGATGCGTTGTACTGGGCGTTGATCCACTGAGCGACCACCATCGGCGCGGTCATGATCAGCTCCAGAATGCTGAAGTCCGGATCCTGTTGCCAGTCGTAGTCGTGCAGAAAAGTTCGGCCCTGCAAGTCAAAGCCTTGAGTGCGCTGGCGCGGCGCGGCGATAAAGGCTGCGTTGTTTGCAAGGCCCCATTCCGGCCGCAGCTGCGACCAGTCCCGGGCCCGGCGCCGGATCGCTGCATCGGTCTTGCGGCGGGAGCCCGGCTTGATGTCCAGCGACGGCGCTCGCTCTGCGCGGGCGGCTGCACCGGCATCCTCGAGCCAGCGGGACGCGAGCGGCGGCAGCGGCTCGTCGCTGTAGCAGTGAATCTCGTCGGTGGTGGTGTCGTGCAGTGCCGCGACAAACCGCGTGTCTGCAGGGATGCGGATGTCCCTGGCGCTCAGCCCGCGCCGGACCTGCTCGTCGTTCAGCAGGCTGGCCAGCACGCGGGCATTCAGCTCTCCGGTCTGGCCGCCGCAGGCCCCGCAGTCCAGCCCTGCGGCGTGCGGGTTGTTGCGGCTGGAGCTGCCGTGACCGGTCAGCAACACGACCGGCGCGAACTGCCGAGTCAGGCCCATGGCACTGAGTATGTTGTGGGCCAGGGTAATGCGCTCTGCAGCAGGCAGAGGCTGCCCGTCTCGCTGGAGCGACAGCGAGCGGCCCATGTTCAGACCGTTCACCGGGTTTTTGCCCTGTGCGGGGAAGAAGCTTTCTTTGAGCAGCTTGGCGGCATAGAGCGGGCCGGTTGCCTCCACCAGCGCGAACATGGCGGGGGGCGACTCCGTCAGAGCGTCCCAACGGGCCTTGCCGTTGGTGCGTGCTGGGGCATCGCTGTCTGCCGTTTCGGTGACGGTCAGCCCCGGAGCCAGCAGACCGGGCAGCTGCGGTCGCTGGTAGCTGCTGCCGGCTGGCTGGTAGGCGATGGGCAGCCCGAAGAATCCGGCAAACCCGATGGTCTGGATCCTGCCGTGCTGGGCTTCCAGGTGTCGGCGCATCACTTCAGAGCGGACATCGATGCAGAAGACGGCCTGCAACATCGGCCGCTCTTCCTGCTCGGGACGCACCCAGCTGCGCAGGTGCTGGTGCAGGTTGGCCTGGTAGGTTGCCTCTGCGGCGCGTTGCCAGGCCCAGTCGGCCTGCTGCTGTTGCGCATGCTCCGTGATCAGCTGCGCGCCGGTCGCCAGCTGGTGCTTCCAGAGCCGGTCCAGGCGCCGTGCCGCGAACTCGTCGTTGGCTTTCAGGTAGCGCCAGATGGCCAGGTCCCATGCCATGCGCATGGCCAGCAGGTCGCTCATCAGGTTTTGCGTTCCGCCGGCGAGAGCTTGCTGCCATTCCAGATAGGCGATCCAGGATGCCCAGCCATTGATGTCGAGCAGGAGCGCGTGGGCGTAGAGCGACGCCGATTCGGCGTCCAGCGCCAGCTCAGCGGCGGCGGTTTCGAGCAACTCCTCGGCGGTGTCCGGCAGCGCTTCGAACTGCGTTGCAAGTCGCGGCGTGCCCATCAGAATGGGGATCCCCCGGTCCATGCGCAGAGCCGTCAGCCACAGGTCATAGAGGCGGCCCGGCTCGCCGCCCTCATGGAGCTCGCCGCCACGCTGAAACACCCGCGCGCAGAACTGGCTCAGCTGATGAATGATCTCATCGCCCCAGGCCATCTCGTGCTGCCGATCGCGCTCGCTGTCGAGCAGGTCGCTGATGTTGTGCCAGTGAGACGGTGCGTCGGTGCGGCGGGCGGCCTCGCGCAGCTCGCCCGCGCTTGTGTCCACGCCCTGAGCGCCGGCGGCTGCGGCCAGCTGCTGGTCGCTGATCGGCTGCGCAGCGTTGCCGGCGTGGAGCGCCGCCGGAGCGACCGCGCGGCTGCGACCGAGGGCTGCCAGCCGGGCGGCGACGTCCTCGGCGGGCAGATGGCGCAGTTCCCAAAAGGGATTGACGGCGATCAGCTTATCCAGCGGCCAGGTTGGCGCAATCATCGAGCAGCTTTCCTTGAGAGCAGCGCGGATTGCGCTGTCGGCTCCTGCGATCGGTGCCTGATCTGCGAGGCTCATGAAGACTCTCCTTCCTGGGTGATCGGGCTCAGCTGTTTCGGGTTCAGACGGGCGGGCAGCCGCAGAGGCCACAGCCGCAAGGTGGTTCGCGTTGCCCACTCGTCCAGGTACAGGCCGGCGTACAGCCAGGCGGAGACCTGCCGGGCGAGAGCCGAGTCCGGCGCCCGTTTCAGCAGCGCAAATCCGAGGCAGAGCAAGCCAATCAACGCGGCTACCCACAGGTCTGCGAGGGACAGCCAGCTGCTGGGGGCGAACGTCGAAGCGGTTGCCAGGCCACCGGCAACCAGTGCCTTCTGGCCGAGAATCGCCGTGAGCAGGACCGTGCCCAGGGCAGCGGCGGCGAGGAAGGGTGCTTTATGGGACACGCTGCTGCGTTCTGCGAGCAGCACGGTCAGCAGCGCCGCAACCAACAGCCAGGGGCTGAGCGGGCCAGCCGGCGCGAGCAAAGTTGCGGCAAGCATCGTGACGGGCAAGGCGATCGCCAGGGCGAGCAGCCAGTGACCGGGCGACGTCTGGCTGGCCGGGGCGACTTCCCGAATCAGATAGCGCTCAACGGTTGCCCCGGCAGTCAGGAAGAACCAGGCCTTGTAGCAGGCGTGCGCCAGCAGATGGAGCAGGGCCAGCTCGTACAGACCGAGCGCGCACTCCACCAGCATCAGGCCCATTTGCGCAGCGGTGGACCAGGCCAGTTTGACCTTGACGGTGACTCGGGTCGCCATGACCAGCGCCGCGACTACCGTGGTCAGGCCGGCGACGATCAGCAGCAGCCACTGAGCCGGTGCGGCCGCGCTCAGCAGGGGCCCGAAGGCGATGAGCAGGTAGCCCCCGAGGTTGATGATGCCAGCGTGGAGCAGGGCTGAGACCGGCGTCGGCGCTTCGACCACCTGAATCAGCCAGCCGTGCATGGGCAACTGTGCGCACTTGATCAGCGCGGCAAGGGCGATCAGCAGCGCCGCCGCCTGCTGATTGAGGCTCAGGCTCTCAACCGGATAGGCCGCGATGATCGTGCTGATGTTCCAGGAGCCGTGTTCCAGGAACAGAAGCAGCGCAGCACCGAACACCGCGAGTTCAGCGATCCGCGCGAACAGGTATTTTTTATGGGCGGCCAACGCTGCGCGCGGGCGGTCTGGATAGAACAGCAGCAGCTCGTTCAGCGTCAGGCTGATGGCAACCCAGCCGCCGAGCAGGACCAACAGGTTATCGGTCAGCACCACAACGCTCACCGCGGCGAGGGTGATGTGCAGCATCGTTGCGTAGCGCGCCTCCCTGGCTTCGCCCGCCAGGTAGTTGCGGGAAAAGTTGGCCACCAGCAAGCCGACAAAGCTGATCAGTACTGCCAGCAGGAAGCTCGCGGGGGCGCTGCTGATCCAGCCCGTTGTCGCCACGGTGTCGGCGCCGAAAACGAAAAAAGCGATACAGCTCGTCATGGCAGCGCCCAGCGCGGCTGAGTTCAGCCAGAAGGCCAGCTGCCAGCGATGGCGGGAGGCGCTGACGGCAGCCGCCAGCAGGTGCAGAGCCGGGATCAATACCGGCAGCGTCGACAAAGATAGGGGCAGGGTCATGGCGGCGTCCGTTACTTGAGCGGGGGGAGTATTGCGGCGACCCAAATATCTGTAAAATAGATATAAAAGCAGTTAACGTTCTGTTAAATAGAACTAAACCGAAATCGGAGCGTTTGCAACGTGGCGCGCCTCAACTACCGGCACCTGTACTACTTCTGGAGAGTGGCGACGGAAGGCAACCTGACGCGGACGGCAGAGGTCCTGCACGTCTCGCAATCCGCCCTGTCATCGCAAATCAAACAGCTCGAGGCCGCGGCCGGCCGGGCGCTGTTTGACCGTCAGGGCCGCAATCTGGTGCTCAACGCCGCAGGACGGCAGGTCATGGAGTTTGCCAACGACATCTTCGCGCGCGGCGAGGCGCTGGAGGATCTGTTCGAGCGGGGCATGGCGCTCGACACGCAGGTGCTGCGTATCGGCATGCTGTCCACCCTGTCGCGGAACTTCATCGACCGCCTGGTCATGCCCCTGATGGCGCAGCCACAGCTGCGGGTGAGCATGCATTCCGGCGGTCTGGACGAACTGCTCGGGCAGCTCGCGCAGCACCAGCTGGATGTGGTGCTCACCAATGCCGATGTTCGTGGCGCCGACGAACAGGTCTGGCAGAGCCATTTGCTGGCCCGGCAGCCGGTCTCGATCGTGGGGCCCGCCTCGCTTCGACCGGCAACGCCTTTTCCTCAGGGTTACGAGTCCCTGCGCTGGGTGCTGCCGACGCGCGATCACGACATCCGTCGAAGCTTTGAAGGGTTTTGTACCCGGGCCCAGTTTGTCCCGGAGATTCAGGCTGAGGCGAACGATATGGCGATGCTGCGGCTATTGGCCCGAGACAGCTGGGCCGCTGCGGTGCTGCCTGCGGTCGTTGTGCGAGACGAAATTCGGCAGCGCCTGCTGGTGGAGTATCTGAAGCTGCCAAACGTGTTCGAGAGTTTCTACGCCATCACGATCCGGCGATCACATCAGCCGGAGGCACTGAGGGCAGTGCTGGCGGCGGGGCAGCAGCTGGATGACAGCCTGCAGGTCAAGGAATCGGCGATGCAAGACTAAGACTGGTTAGCGCCGGGTTTCATGGCGCTGCCGGGGGCTTGTTCCCCCGGCATAGCCCTTCGTCAGTGGCGTATCACTGGCGTGTCATTGGCGTTTGTGGTGCCTGCTGCTAACTGGCAGCAACACCGGCAATGCCGCCAGTCTGGTCGTCGCGCTGGCGCTGATCGATGTGATCGCGGGCGGCGCGCAGCGCGTCGAGCCGTGACTCGTAGTAGGCATCGACGGGCAGGCAGTGGTCTGCGTTCAGTCCCGCAAGTACGCGGCCAACCTCGTCGTTCATGCCGGAGATAAAGACCCGCTTGCCGGCTTCTTTGGAATCGCAACCGATGGTCTCAACGGCCCGGGCTGCCGATACATCCATGAAGGGCACGCGGCTGAAATCGAGCACGATGGCCCTTGCATCCTTGTTTTTGACGCGCTCCCGGACCTGATGCCCGAGATCCGCAGCGGCGCCAAAGCTCAACGGGCCGCCAAAGTCGAACAGGGTAATTCGGGTGCGGTAGGCGCTCAGAATCGCGTTCTCGTCCGGATGCGCGTCGGCGTCTTCGATTTCGGTGGTCGCGGCGAAGGACTTGAGCTGCGCGTCGGCCATCTGTTTCACGAACGCGAGCGCGGCCAGGACGACGCCTGCCAGCACGGCGGTGATCAGGTCTACGAACACGGTAAAGCCCAGCACCAGCACCATCAGGGCCAGATCCCAACGGGGGCCCTGGTGAGCACGCTTCAGGTAGGACACGTCGATGATGTCGTAGCCGACCTTGACCAGAATGCCGGCGAGCACCGCGTGCGGAATTTGCTCTGCCAACGGCGCCAGGATAACGACAACGGCCAGCAGCAAGACGCTGTGGAGCATGCCGGAAATGCGCGTCTGGCCGCCGCTGCGAATGTTGACGACGGTGCGCATGGTGGCGCCGGCGCCCGGAATGCCGCCGAAGAAGCCGGCCGCGATGTTGCCAACGCCCTGGCCGACCAGTTCCTTGTTGGAGTTGTGTCGCGTGCGGGTCATATTGTCAGCAACGAGGGAGGTCAGCAGGCTGTCGATCGATCCGAGCAGTGCCAGGATGAATGCCGCTTCCAGGACGATCAGCAGGGTGTCGGTCGAGAAGTGCGGGACGATGAAAGACGGCAGCCCCGTGGGGATGTTGCCGAGGATCGGCATCTGCGCCATGAACAGGCTGGTGACGGTGCCGATGACCAGGGCTGCCAGCGCGCCGGGCACGTATTTGCCCCAGGCGGGCGGCCACTTGAAAACGATACCCAGGGTCAGCAGGCCCACAAACAGCGCGGACAGGTTGGGGTCCATGACAGCGCCGGGAATTTCCATGAGCGCCGGGATTGTGCCGCCGCCCTCGGGCTCGTGGCCAAACAGTCGCGATGCCTGCAGGGCGATGATGATGCAGCCGATGCCGCTCATGAAGCCGGATACGACCGGGTAGGGCACCAGACGGATGTACTGACCGAAGCCCATCACGCCAAAGACGATCTGCAGCACGCCAGCCAGGACGACCGTGGCGAAGATCAGGCTCAAATCACCAGAGAGCGAGGCGAACACGCCGGCGAAGACCACAATCATCGGGCCCGTCGGTCCTGAGATCTGCGACCCGGTGCCGCCAAACAGCGAGGCAAAGAACCCCACCAGGATCGCGCCGTATACGCCGGCCATGGGCCCGGCGCCAGAGGCCTCGCCAAAGGCCAGGGCCAGCGGCAAGGCGACGATGCCTGCGGTCAGCCCGCCAAACACATCGCCTTTCAGGTTGGATAGATCAAATTTCATGATAGTTGGTCCTCTCGAGCGAAGGGGGCTTAGCCGCTGACAGCAGCTTCTTCGCGAGCGCTCAGCAGGCTGGCGTAGCGCACTTCAAGTGATGTGAACTCGCCGCATTGCTCGTCGTAGCAGGTCACGTCGCCGGTTTCGATGTGATAGACCCAGCCGTGCAGGCCGATCTTGCCGTTGGCCAGCCGGCTGGCGACGGCAGGGTGTGTACGCAGATGCGCCAGCTGCAGCAGGACGTTCTGCTCCGTGACCCGCAGCAGGCGCTCCCCGGCGTCTGCGGTGTCATCGCCATCGACGGTCTCGACAGCGGCCCGGCTGTGGTCCAGCCAGTCCCGCACGTGCGGCAGATCGGCGACGGCGTCCAGGTTCATGGCGCCTTTCATGGCCCCGCAATCGGTGTGACCGCAGATCACGATGTCCTGCACGCCGAGCACGGCGACGGCGTACTCGATGGAGGCAGTGACGCCGCCCGCGTGACGCGTGTGCGGCGGCACGATGTTGCCAGCATTGCGGCAGATGAAGAGGTCGCCGGGCTCGGTTTGCGTGACCAGGTTCGGGTCGATTCGCGAATCTGCGCAGGTGACCAGCAGGACCTCGGGGCTTTGGCCGTTCGCCAGCTCCGCGAACAGCGCGCGGCGGGCCTCAAAATCTTCTTTCTGGAATTGGACGATGCCGGAGACGACTTTTTTCATGACAACCTCTTCGATTGTGGGCGTGCGACGGCTCTCGCCATCAGATGCAGCTAGCCTAAGTCGTTCTGACTGATAACAAATACAGAGTTAAACGGTTTCTGTGATAGGATTTTCTTATGGGTTAAAGCGCCATAGCCCAGAATAAACAGTCGTTATCGATAGATAATGTGTCAATAAATCCTTGCATGAGAAATCCAGCTCGCTTGTCCGAGAAATCAGCCGTGAAATGAACGTCAAATCTTCTCTAACGCTCAAGCACATCTCCTGCTTCGCCGCGGTCTATGAGCAGGGCAGTTTCCGGCGCGCGGCCGATCGTCTCGGCGTCAGCCAGCCGGCCATGACAGCCCAGATCGGGGCCCTGGAACGGCTGCTGGGCCTGACCTTGTTCGAGCGCTCGCGCACCGGCGCGCGCCCCACAGCCGCCGCCCGGGAACTCATCGCTCATGCCCGTCGCATCGAAGAGGACGCGCAGGGCTTTATGGACGTGTCGGCGAGCATGTCGGGGCAGAGCGGGGGCACCTATCGCATGGGGGTGACGCCGACGCTCGGCCCCTACCTGCTGCCGCACGTGCTGCCGGATCTGCACCGCCGCTACGAGACCTTGCGGCTGTATGTTCGGGAGGGCGCGCCCGCGGTGCTGGAGCGCCACCTTAAGAACGCGGACCACGATCTGATTCTGTCGACGCAGCCGATCCAGGCAACAGAGCTGGAAGTGGCGCCGCTGTTTCGGGAACCGCTCAAATTGGTGATGGCGAGCGATCATCGCCTGGCCCGCAAGCGCCGGGTGAACCGTTCCGACCTGTATGGCGAAGAGGTGCTCACCATTGAGGAGCATCACCTCTATCACCGGCAGATCAGCGAGCTGTGCGAAAGCCTGGGTGCCACGATGCGTCGGGACTATGAAGGCACGAGCCTCGATACGCTCCGGCAGATGGTGGTGATGGGCATGGGCATCGCCTTCTTGCCGGCACTTTACGTAGCCTCAGAAATCCGCGACACCGACACCCTGCGGGTCACCGATGTGCATGGTATCGGTATGCTCCGACACCATGCGCTGGCATGGCGGCAGCGTTCTCCGGCCCGGGGGCTGTTCCAGGACCTGGCGGGAGACATCCGCGAGCTGGTGCGCGAGCGCCTCGCCGAGTACGTGGTGCTGGCTTAGGCTAGCTGGCGGTGAAGTTGCCCCGACGGCGTTCCGCCACCGCTTTGACGCCTTCCCGGTGATCGCTGGTCTGCTGGAGCTGGAACTGCTCGAAGCCTTCGATATCCGTGGCGGCCTTGACGGCTTCGGCAAGGTCACCGCGCATTTGCTTGCGCAGCGAGAGCAGTGCCAGGGGGGCGTTCTCGGCGATCTCTCTGGCGTAGGCCACAGCGCTGTCGCGCACTGCCTCCTGCTCCACAAGCCGGTCCACGATGCCGAGCGTGTGCGCTTCCTCGCCGCCAATGCGGCGGCCGGTGTAAAACAGGTCGCAGGCGCCCTGCGGGCCAATGACGCGGGGCAGGGTATGAGTCAGCCCGAACCCTGGCGTAAAGCCGAGCTTCACGAAGTTGGCGGTAAAGCGCGCTTCGGCGCAGGCCACGCGAAAGTCAGCCATCATGGCCAGGCCAAAGCCGCCGCCCACTGCCGCGCCCTGGACTGCGGCGATGACCGGCTTGCGATTGCCGAATAGACGCACTGCTTCCTGGTAGAGGGGATTGCCCTCGGCCGGAAAGCTCGTGCCGCGCGCTTGCCGGTCTTCGCCGGACGCAAAGTTGGCGCCGGCGCAGAAGTGCTTGCCCTGAGAGGCCAGCACGACGACCCGGCAGCTCGCGTCCTGGTCGAGGGCATCGAACGCGTCGGCGAGCGAGCGAATCAGGTCCAGATCGAAAAAGTTGTTGGGCGCGCGGCAGATCTCGGCCAGCGCGACAAAATCGCCAAGGTCGGTGACCTGCACATCTCCGTAACTCTGGGTCATGGGCATCCTCTCAGTTTTTGGGAACGTCTTTGAACGGGCCATCGTCGAAGCGGGGTTCCTTCGGCATCTGCAGCACGCGTTCAGCGATGATATTGCGTTGAATCTCGTCCGTGCCGCCGGCGATAGAGACCGCGGGCACCGACATCAGAATCTCGCCGATGATGCCTTCCCGGGGGCTGTCCTCGCCCATGAGCAGGGCGTCAGCGCCCGAGATCAGCGTGTGCACATCGGCGGCCGCCCGCGCGACCTGGCTGGCCGCCAGCTTGCCCAGGGAGCCGGCGGGCCCCGGCGGTTGCCCCTGGGCCAGGGCGGCGCGGGCGCGCCGCGCCGTCCATTCGGCCGCCCGGGAGAGCGTCAGCAGCCTGGCCAGGGCCTGCTGGACCACCGGGTCATCAATGCGCCCGGTTTCGCGGGCCCGGGGCAGGGCCAGGTCAGTGCGGCCCGCCCGCTGCGGGTACCAGGTGTACGGCGCCATCAGGGTCTCGTTTTCCTGACGCTCCTCTTCGTGGATGCGCCCCGCGCGGTTGACCTGGCTGTGGTTTGCAGCGCCGCTGCGCATGCCGTCCGCGCGCCGCCGCTCGTGGCCCAGGGTGGTCATTGCAACCTGCCAGCCGCCCCCGAGCGGACCGACCTGATGTTCCGGCTGCACAACCGCATCGGTGAGAAAGACCTCATTGAAGGAAGCGTGGTGGTTCATCTGCCGCAACGGCTTTACCGTGACCCCAGGCTGGTGCATGTCGATCAGAAAATAGCTCAGGCCCTGGTGCTTGGGCGCGTCCCAGTCCGTGCGGGCGACCAGCAGTCCCCAATCGGCATGGTTGGCGCTGGTCGTCCAGACCTTTTGGCCATTGACCACCCAGTGGTCACCGTGGCGCGTGGCCCGGGTGGTGGCACCGGCCAGATCGCTGCCGCTGCCCGGCTCGCTGAAGAGCTGACACCAGGTGTGTTCACCGGTCAGGATCGGCCGCAGGAACGTGGATTTCTGGTCGTCGCTGCCGTGCTCCAGAAGCGTGAGCCCGGCCAGCAAGCGAATCCCTGCCTTGGCGACGCCGACCGCGCCGATGCGGGCGAACTCGTCCTCGACGGCATGGGCAAGCCGCAACGGGTAGCCGCGCCCGAACCAGGCCTCGGGCCAGTCCGGCATGCCCCAACCGCTGTCGACGAGCAGCGACCGCCATTCGAGCAAAGACCGGTCCGGATTCCAGTTTTGCGCCAGCCATGCTCGGACTTCGGCGCGCACCGTTGCCTCGCTGGCCTGGGTCATGCGGCGGCCCCCTCGGTCAGCTCAGAGATCATCCGGGCCCGATGCCAGCTGGAATCGCCGAGCAGCACTTCGCTGCCTTTGGCGCGCTTGAACCAGAGCTGGGTGTCGTGCTCCCAGGTAAAGCCGATGCCGCCGTGCAGCTGCACGCTTTCCCGGGCGGCGAGCGCGTAGGCATCGCTGGTGCCGGCTTTGGCGAGGTGTGCGTTGAACGCGGCATCTCGCGCGCCGAGCGCGAGCGATTCCGCCGCGTAGCGCGCCGCGGACTGAGCCAGTTCCACCTCCAGCAGCAGGTCGGCCATGCGGTGCTTGATCGCCTGGAAGGATGCGATGCTGCGGCCGAACTGGTGTCTTAGCTGCAGGTAGCTGAGCGTATCTTCAAACAGACGGGTCGCGCCGCCAGCGCTCTCGCTGGCGAGCGCGGTATAGGCAAAGGTCATGACCGACTGCAGCGCATGGTCAACGGCATCGACCGTGCCCAGGCGCTCCCCCGCAACGTTGCTCAGCTGAATTTCCGCAAGCCGGCGGGTCTGGTCGATGGTTTGCTGGCTGCGCCGCTCAAGCCCGGGCGTATCTGCCCGGACTGCGTACACGCCTTGGCCCTGCGAGTCCTGCGCGACGATCAGCAGCAGGTCCGCAGACATTCCGTCCAGCACGTAGGCTTTGCGCCCGGACAGGCGCCCGTTTTCCGCGCGGCAGCGGACCGGCCCGTCGTGGGCCGGGCTTTCCATCCAGGCCAACGTGGCGATCGTCGTGCCCTGCGCGATTCCTGGCAGCAGCTCGGCCCGTTGAGTGTCGTTGCCCAGCAAGGCCACGGTGCGGGCGCCGAGCACCGCGCTGGCGAGAAACGGCGCAGGCAGCAATGCGCGTCCCAGCTCTTCCATTGCGATTCCCAGCTCGATGGCGCCGAAGCCGGCGCCGCCGTGCTGCTCAGAGATGCACAGGGCGGGCAGCGACAACTCGTCGGCAAGGCGCTGCCAGAGCGCCCGGTCGTAGCCGGTATCGGTCGCCATGACCGCGCGCACTCTGCGGGGCGGGCTGTGGTCTTCGAGGAAGCGCCGCAGGTAGTCGCGAAACTGCTGCTGCGCCTCGGTAAAGCTGAACGCGAAGGTGTGCTCTGCTGTCATGCCGGTCTTCCCCGTAGATGACCATTGGTGCTGGCCATTGATCTCCCCGGCGGGCATGTTAGCGAAGAACGGCCGGCGCTGGGCTGGCGGTACCGAACTCAGGATTCACCATGCTGACCCTCGAACAGGCTGATCAGATCGCAGCCACCACGCTCGCCGCTGGCGCGCGCAATGACTTCAACCCCCTGTGTGTGATCGTGCTCGATGCCGGTGGCACCCCGCTGGTTCTCAAGCGCGACGAGCGGGCGTCCATCGGTCGGCCCGGCATCGCGATGGGCAAGGCTGCCGGGTGCCTGAACCTGGGCGTGGGCGGCCGCACCCTGGCCGCCATGGCCGCCGATCGCCCCGCGTTTGTGGGCAGCCTCGCAGGTGCCTGGCCGGGCGGCTGCATACCGGTGCCTGGCGGCGTCCTGGTGCGGGATCACAGCGGCGCACTCCTGGGCGCTGTTGGGGTGACCGGCGATCTGTCCCCAAATGACGAGCGCTGCGCGGTGGCAGGTATTGAGGCGGCAGGTCTGGTGGCTGATGTCGGCCAGTCACCGAGCTGATCGCGATCATCGCGGTGGCCCCTGGGACCTGTCGGGCGACCGCGACGCTTGCTCCCCGCGAAGCAGGGTAGTACCACTGAGTCATCGCGTTCTGCGCCTTGTTACCGCCCCTGGAGACCTGTTATGGCAAACAGCCGAATCAGCGAGCTCGAGCAGCAGCTGTACGAACTCACCAACGAACTCAACACGCTCAAACGGCAGATCGCCGGAACCCCGGTGCCGGACTACACCTTTGCGACGCTGGATGGCGAGCAAACGCTGTCATCGCTGTTCGCGGGGAGGGAGCGCCTGCTTGTGATTCACAACATGGGGCAGGCGTGCCGCTACTGCACGCTCTGGGCGGACGGCTTTAACGGTTTTCTGCCGCATCTGGAGTCAGCGATGTCGGTGGTGCTGGTTTCGAAAGACGATCCGCAAACCCAGCAGGCCTTCGCTGGCAGCCGCGGCTGGCGTTTTCGCATGGCCTCGCACGGCGGCGGCGCGTACATCAAAGAGCAGGCGGTTAAACCGGACAGCACCAACATGCCGGGCGCCGTGGCCTACCGAAGGGACGGCGACGACATCCTGCGCCTGGGGCATGGCGAGTTTGGTCCCGGTGATCTGTACTGCAGCCTCTGGAATTTGCTCGGTGTGGCCGGGCTGACGGAGGAAGACTGGGTGCCTCAGTATCGCTACTGGCAGGTTCCAGACAAGATGGAAGACGGCGGCGAGAACCTGATCGACTGACCGCTGGGCAGGCGCGCCTTGGGGAGTAAGGAGGCAGCGCCCCGAGAGGGGAGCTCGGGGCGCTGCCGGGGGAACCGTTGGGTTCGCTAGGACTGGGGCCGATCGAACCGGTCCAGGTTCATGACCTTGTGCCAGGCCTTGACGAAGTCGCGCAGGAACATGTTTTGCGCGTCGTCCCCTGCATAGACCTCGGCCACCGCCCGGAGTTCCGAGTGAGATCCGAAAAGCAGATCGACGGGCGTTGCGGTCCAGCGGGCGTCGCCCGTGCTGCGATCACGGCCGACATAGACGCCTTCAGCATCTTCGGCTTTGGACCAGGCAGTACCCATATCGAGCAGATTGACGAAAAAGTCGTTGCTCAAAGTGCCGGGGCGGTCCGTGAACACGCCGTGGGCGCTGCCGCCAGTGTTCGCGTCAAGGCTGCGCAGACCGCCAACCAGGACGGTCATTTCCGGAACGGTCAGGGACAGCAGATTGGCCCGGTCCACCAGCGCGTTCGCCGGCGATTGCTGCGCGCTGTCGGTGTAGAAGTTGCGGAAGCCGTCGGCCTGCGGTTCCAGCACCGCGAAGGAGGCGGCGTCAGTCTGGCTCTGGTCCGCGTCATTGCGACCCGGGGCGAAGGGCACCGCGATGGTCGTGCCGCCAGCTTTGGCGGCTTGCTCAATGGCGGCGGCTCCGCCAAGCACGATCACATCGGCGAGGGAGACCCGGGTGCCCCTCGGGAGCCCGCGGTTAAATCGCTTCTGCACCCGTTCCAGGCGTTTGAGCGCCTTGCGGAGCCCCTTGGGGTCGTTCACCGCCCAATTGCGTTGCGGGTCCAGACGCAGCCGGGCGCCATTGGCTCCGCCGCGCAGATCCGTCGCCCGGAAAGAGGCGGCCGCGGCCCAGGCGGTCCGGACCAGCTCGCCGGTCGACAGCCCGCTGTCCAGGATCTTTGCCTTCAAGGCGGCAACTTGCACATCGTCGATCAGTGCGTAGTCAACCGCCGGAATCGGGTCCTGCCAGATGAGGGCCTGGGCCGGGACCTCTGATCCCAGATAGCGCGTGACCGGGCCCATGTCCCGGTGCGTCAGCTTGTACCAGGCTTTGGCGAAAGCCAGCTCGAACGCCTTCGGGTCCTGCTGAAAGCGCTGGGCGATTTCGCGATAGGACGGATCGACCTTCAGGGACAGATCTGTGGTGAACATGATCGGTGCATGGCGCTTGCTGGCGTCGTGGGCATCGGGCACCAGGTTGGCAGCCTGGCCATCGGCGGGAATCCACTGCGTGGCGCCCGCCGGGCTTTTGGTCTGCACCCACTCGAAGCCAAAAAGGTTATCCAGATACTGGCTGGTCCAGGCGATCGGGTTCACGGACCAGGCACCCTCGAGGCCGCTGCTCACCGTGTCTGCACCGTTGCCGCTGCCGCACTTGTTGCGCCAGCCGAAGCCCTGTTCTTCAACTTCGGCACCGGCCGGGGCCGGCCCCACGCAGCCTTCCGGCTTACGCGCACCGTGGGCCTTGCCAAAGGTATGACCGCCGGCAATCAGAGCGACCGTTTCCTCATCGTTCATGGCCATGCGGCCAAAGGTCTCGCGAATATCGTTGGCTGCCAGCTGCGGATCCGGGTTGCCGTTGGGGCCTTCCGGGTTGACGTAGATCAGGCCCATCTGGACCGCGGCCAGGGGTTTGGCGAGCTCCCGGTCATCGGTGTAGCGCTCGTCATCCAGAAACTTCTCTTCCGGCCCCCAGTAAACCAGGTCGGCCTCCCAGTCGTCTTCGCGGCCGCCAGCAAAGCCGTAGGTGGAAAAGCCCATGGACTCGAGCGCGACGTTGCCGGTCAGCACCATCAGGTCTGCCCAGGACAGGCTCCGGCCGTACTTCTTTTTGACCGGCCACAGCAAGCGGCGGGCCTTGTCCAGATTGACGTTGTCCGGCCAGCTGTTGAGGGGCTCAAAACGTTGCTGGCCGCCGGCGGCGCCGCCCCGGCCATCGGCAATTCGGTACACGCCAGCACTGTGCCAGGCCATGCGGATGAAGAAGGGACCGTAGTGCCCGTAGTCAGCAGGCCACCAGTCCTGCGATGTGGTCATGATGCCTTCGATGTCTTTTTTGACCGCATCGAGGTCCAGGGCAGCGAAAGCTTCGGCGTAGCGAAAGGCCTCGCCGAAAGGGTTGGACTGAGGGCTGTGCTGGCGCAGGGGCGACAGGTCGACCTGTTCGGGCCACCAAAACTGGTTGGGCTTGGCGCGGCTGTCGGCCAAGGCGCTGCTGGCGCCGGCGAGCGCCAGGACCAGGGTCGTGGCGGTCAGCAGCGCAAGGCTGGATTTGTGCATGGAATCTCCTCGGGGCGTGATCTGGCCGGGCAACCCTACCTGCGCCGGCTTAATTGAAGCTAATCGTTTCTCTCTCGGCCAGCGATAGGAGCTGCCTATAGCCCGCGCGCGCTGCGCGCTGGCCGATCCCGGTTCCCTATCTATACTCAGGAGTGATGACGAGCCAGCCGCCAGCGCCCCGCAACCCCGCCTCCGACGCCAGCGGTGATCCCGTTGCTGCGTGGATCGAACGCGCCGAGTCGACCCAGGTCCCCGTGTTTTCGGCGACGGTGGCCGACGTCGCCAGCATCGTCGATTCGTCCCGGTCTTCGGCGGCGGATCTCGCGACCGCGATTGGCCGGGATGCAGGGCTGACCGCCAAGCTTCTGAAGCTGGCGAACAGCCCTTTGTTTTGCCAGCAGGGCCGCAAGGCCCAGACCATCAACAGTGCTGTGGTGCTGCTGGGCTTTCACGCGGTGCGGGATCTTGCCATTACGCTCTCGATCGTTGATCAGGCGCAAAACGCCCCCGGCCGCAAGGTGCTGATCGATACCCTGGTGCAGGCTTTTCACGGCGCTGGCCAGGCCCATGCGATTGCCCAGGGCGCGCGCTTTGACGGTGCTGACGAGGTGTTCCTGGCAGGTCTGCTGGCACGGTTGGGCGAGCTGGTGTTCTGGTCCAGCGAGACGCCGGAGCTCGAGACCCTGGCGAGCCGCTCTCAGCCGGGCATGGCTTTGCCCGCGGAAGAGCAGCGCGCCCTTGTAGGGTTCTCTCTCCGTGATATCACGGCGGTGCTGGTCGACCAGTGGCAGCTGGGCGATCTGCTGCGCGACGTGGCGCTGGAGCGCGGTGAGGACCCACGAGTGGCCGGCATCGCTCTGGCCTCTGAGATCGCGGCAGCGGGCGATGGCGCGCGCTGGGCCGCGTTCACAACCGCATCGTTGCGCGAAGACCCGGAAGCTGCAGCGATCGTGAAGCGCCACGCGGAGCTGTTGGGCGGCACGGTCGGGCAAAGCCTTGAGCGGATCCAGCATGCCGCCCAGGACGCCACAGACATTGCGCGCCGCTTTGGCGTGACGCTGACGCCGCGGCCCATGGCCGCTGATCGAAAGTCTGCGCCAGCGCCCACAGCACCGACAACAAATCCGACGCGCCAGGTCGAGGTGCTGTCGGCAATGACAGCCTTGATGCAGCAGCCTGTGACCCTGGATCAGCTCATGCGCCTCGCGATCGACGGGATTGTCGAGGGCGCGTGCCTGCCCCGGGTGTTCTTTGCGTTGCTGTCGCCAGACCGCAAAGCCGTTCTGATCAAACATCAGCGCGGCGAGTTCGGCACGCTGCCACGGTCCATGACCCTGGCCGATAACCGGTTCCTGAACGACGCCCTGGAGCAGCCGGAACCGGTATTGCTCGCCAAGCCCTGGACGCTCATGGGCAGCCCGGCCTGGCGTGCCCCAAACCACAGCCTGGTGCTGCGCGTGATGGTCGGCCGCACCAGCATCGGTTTGCTCTACGCAGACGCGGGGCCGCAGGGCAGCTCAATCCCGGCGGAGTCCCGGGCAGCACTGCTGATGTTCGTGCAGCAGATCGGGCTGAGTCTGCTGTCCGGCAACCGGGCGAGCTGACAACCGCCAGGCCAGGCGCTAGAGCAGCTGCTCCAGCAATTGCGCGACACCAGCGGTGCCTCGCCCTGCCAGCACCTGGTCGGCGGCGGCACGGGCGTAGCTGTCACAGTGTTCCGGAGTTGCGCCGAGTCC
>CAZXIJ010000008.1:117115-153401 GCA_964640725.1 uncultured Pseudomonadales bacterium
GGTCGGCGGCGGCACGGGCGTAGCTGTCACAGTGTTCCGGAGTTGCGCCGAGTCCTGCCCAGCTGAGCATGGAGGCGTCATTGGCGCTGTCGCCGATCGCCACGGCGGCTTCTGCGGCAATGCCGAGGGAGTCCGCCAGGGCCGCGACGCTCTGGCCCTTGGTCGCCACCGGCGCGTAGGCGGCTGTGACGGTGCCAAAGTCCAGCAGCTGGGCATCGCTACCAAAGCGATCGCCCAGCTCCCGGTGAATCCGGGGCCCGCGATCAGCGCAGCTGATGACGTCGACCCCGTGCGGGGCCAGGCCGGATTGCTCCGGGCTGCTGTGCACCTCGGCAGTGACGTCCGACACGGCAGCAAAGTGCTCGGCGGCGGGGTTCAGCGCTGTCACCAGGTAGCGTTCGGCGTTGAACCAGGCCAGCCCCAGCCCTGCATCGTGGGCATAGCCGGCGATCGCCAGAGCGAGCGCGGGGTCGATCGGCGTGGACGCCGTGAGCCTGCCGTCCAGCGCGTGAATCGATGCGCCCTGCTGACAGATGAGTGGGTGCTCGATGCCCAGGTGCCGGGCGATGCGCGCGGTGCCCGGATACATGCGACCAGTGGCCAGCACGACCACGGTGCCGGCGCTGATGTGTGCCTTGACCACCGCCGTGATGGCGGCGTCCGGCAGCGAGTCTGGCGCGACCCGCGGGGCCAGCAGGGTGCCGTCGATGTCCAGGGCAATGAGCTGGGGCTTCATTCTCCGGGAGCCAGCAGCGTCTGCAGCGCGACCACCGTCGACTCGACGCCACGTTTCACAGACGGTTCCGGCGAAATCTTGAACAGGGGCGAGTGGTGGGAGGGGATCGGTGGGCCACCGGCCTCGGCCCATTCCCGATCTTTCTTTGGCGTGCCGCCAATGGCCCAGTAAACGCTGGGAATCGCGGGCTCGACGGTAAAGAACGGAAAGTCTTCAGCGCCCATGCCTTTGGTCGGCTCGCTGACCACGGCGTCGTCGCCAATCCTCGAGATCCACGCCTGGCGCAGCCGGCCCGCAAGCGCGGCGTCGTTCACCGTCGGCGGCACGCTTTCTTCAGACACGATGACTTCAGGCAGCTTGTCGTCGGGCAGTCCCGCGACCCGCCCCATGTTCACCGCAATCCGTTCGATTCCCTCAAGCAGGAGTTTGCGTGTCTCCGGGCTGGTATTGCGAACAGTCAGCTGCAGCTGCGCTCGGTCGGAGATGATGTTGTGCTTGCTGCCAGCGTGGAACGAACCGACGGTCACCACCCCCGGATCCCGCGGTGACAGTTCCCGGGCAACCAGGGTCTGCAGGGCCAGCACGATCTGGCTGCCCAGCACGACCGGGTCCTTGCCGGTGTGGGGGCTTGCCCCGTGCGCGCCGATGCCGTGAATGATGATGTCGACGGTGTCCGCGCCCGCGTAAGGGCTGCCGTCGATCAGGTTGATCTTGCCGGCCTCGTTCTCCGAGGAGACATGAAAGGCGAGCGCGAAGTCCGGCTTGCCAAAGCGCTGCCAGAGCCGGTCATCCTTCATCGCCCGGGCGCCCAGCACCCGTTCCTCGGCGGGCTGCACGAGCAGCATCAGGGTCCCGGCCCAGGTGTCTTTCTTGCGCGCCATCTGCCGAGCGGTTCCGACCAGGCTGGTGATGTGCACGTCGTGACCGCAAGCGTGCATGACCGGGACCACGGTGCCGGTGATGGGGTCTTTCTGGGTCGCTTTGGAGGCGTTCTCCAGGCCTGACTTTTCCTGTACGGGCAGCCCGTCCATGTCGGCGCGCATCATGACCCGCGGGCCTTTGCCGTTCTTCAGGATGGCGACCACGCCGGTACCGCCGACGCCCTCGGTCACCTTGAAACCGGCGGCACGCAGCTCCTGTGCCATGCGCTTGGCGGTTTTGGTCTCGACCAGGGACAGTTCCGGATTGCGGTGGAAGTGGTCCCACAAAGGCCCCAGGTGCTCGGCGTAATCCTTGTCGATCGCCTCGGCGAGGGTTTCGGCCTGTGTCGGAATCGAGGCAAAGGCAGCGAGTAACAGGAGGGCAGCAATGGTTCGGTGCACGGCTATGGATCCTTGGGGCGAGAGGTCGGTCGCGACCCGGGGGCCGCTGGCATTGCGGCGCAGCTTAGCGATCCGCGCCGGCCAGTGCCAGACGGACCGGTCGTTGACCCGATCCCGCAATCGCGGAACAGTGCCCGCTCGTTCCCTGACTTGCGAGAGCCCATGTCTGAAGAGCAACCCCTGCGTATGGAAGTGCGCGACCGGCTAGCCGGGATGCACATGGACGCAGACCAGTTCCTGCTCGCGACCAGCACGGCCGATGCCCGGGACGGGCGTGCGGCCTTTCTCGAGAAGCGCGCCCCGGAGTTTCGCGGTGACTAGGGCGCCAGACCGGGCCGGTTACCGCGCCTGGGGCAGGGACCAGCCCCGGGCAATGCCCAGCCCGCGCACGGTCAGTGCGGTCAGGATCGCGATCCAGTTAGCGCCGGGAACGGCCAGGGCAACCAGTCCCAGGTAGCTCAGGGCGCCTGCAAAGGCGGCGATGGCGTAGACCTCCTGGCGCAGGACCAGGGGCACTTCGTTCGCGACCGTGTCGCGCAGGATGCCACCCGCCACGGCGGTCACGACGCCCATCATCGCCGCGACGGTCAGGCTGTGTGTGACCGCCAGCGTTTTGGCGGTGCCGGCGACGCAGAATACCGCCAGCCCTACCGCGTCGAGCCAGGCCAGCGGGCGGGTAAAACGCTCCATGTGCTGATAGCTGAAGTAGGTCAGCAACGCAGCGCCAAGAGTCAGGTACAGATATCCCGTGTCGACAACCCAAAACACCGGCACGTCCAGTATCAGATCCCGCAGGGTGCCGCCGCCGATGGCGGGAAGCATGGCCAGGACGGCGAAGCCGAACACATCCATGTGTTTGCGGCTGGCGAGCAGCGCGCCGGACATGGCGAACACCAGCACGCCCAGGTAGTCCAGAACGAGCAAGGTCATCGGGATGTGCCGGGTTTGCGCATGCCGCGACGCTTCCAGCCCGAGGTGTCGTCCAGGGCCGCCTTGAAGGGCGCCACCCGCGCCGGGTCGTAGCGGGCCGTGCTGACCGGGATCGTGCCCAGAAAGGCAAAGCCCTCGGCGGTGGGCTGAAGTTTGACGGCGCGGAACCGCACGCCGGCTGCGGCGGCTTCCCGGGCGGCATCGAAGAATGCCGGATCGTGCAGGACGGACGGGCGCACCACCCGGGCATCGTCCCGCTGCACCACGAACAGCACCGTGGCCCGGTGCCCTTGCCCCGCAACCTTGGCAAGCTCAGCCAGATGTCCGGCGGCCCGCACGCTCACGGAGTCCGGAAAGTAGGCGCCGCCATCGGGGTACACCAGATGGCAGTTCTTGACCTCGACGTAGTGCCGGGTGCTGCCCTGCGTCAGCAGCATATCGATGCGCGAGTTCTCGCCGTAGCGAACTTCGCGCCGCAGCTCGCCGAAGCGCTTGAGCCCCGGGACCTGGCGAGCCCGAACGAGGATCTCTGCCAGATCGTTTGGAATCACCGTGTTGGCG
This sequence comes from uncultured Pseudomonadales bacterium, assembly GCA_964640725.1. Classification (GTDB taxonomy): domain Bacteria; phylum Pseudomonadota; class Gammaproteobacteria; order Pseudomonadales; family Azotimanducaceae; genus CALHVX01. The sequence goes on from CAZXIJ010000008.1 coordinate 120,665, forward strand.
CCGATCCAGCGCCCGTCGATTTCGAGAACCTCCAGCGTGTAGCGCAGCTTGCGCTTGCTCTCGGGCGGCACCTTCGACACCCAGGCGCGAGCGCCGGGCTGCACCAGGCCTTCCATCCGGCCAGGGTTCACACAGTGGGCGTCAATGACCTCGCCATCCAGCTCGATGCTGGCAATGAAGCGATCGTAGCGAGCCAGAAAACGGCCTTCGAAGAGCGGGGCGCGGTGCGGAATGAGCATCAGGCGGCCTGCCCGTCGGGCGGTCGGCTCATGCGGGCTTGAACTCGATCTCCAGCTGCTTGAGCGAACGCAGCAGATAGTGCGGGTGGTAGCTGAAATCGTTCTTGCCCGGCGCAAACCAGAGCTCGTCAATTTTCTCGGTCAGCGCCGTGAAGCTCCAGATCAGCTCCCGCCGTGCCAGGGGCGCGCCCAGACAGTGATGGACACCGCTGCCGAAGGCCATATGGGCGCCCGGACTCTTGCGATCCAGATCAATCTGGTCCGGGTTGTCGAACTTGCGCTCGTCGCGGTTGGCAGCCGCGTAGCGCACGTTGACCAGGCTCTTCGCGGGGATCGTCATGCCCGACAGCGTTGCGTCTTTGGTCGTGACCCGCATGAGGCTCTGCACCGGGCTCTCCAGCCGCAGCACTTCTTCGGCGAACACTTTGATCTTGTCGGGCTCGGCTTTCAGGCGCGCCCACACGTCCGGGTTTTCAATCAGCAGCTTGACGCCGGCAGACAGGGCGTTGGTCGTGGTTTCCGAACCGCCGACAAAGGTGTCAGCCATCATCTCTGCGTGCAGCTCGTTGTCATTCAGGGTCCGGCCCCATTCTTCAATGACGGTATTGACCAGAGCGCTCAGCAGCGTGTCGTCCGGCTGCTTCCGAAGCCGCTCGAAGATCGGCTGGAAGTAATGCTGCGCCTCGATTTCCCGACGCACGGTGTCCAGTTCCTGGTCTTCCGGCAACATCATGCTGATCCGGTGAAAGAAGGCATCGGTCCAGCCTTTGATCTTCCAGATGTCGTCCGGGTTCGCCCCCATCTGTCGGCCGATAATCAGCAGCGGCAACGGAATCGCGAACTGGCGAACGAAGTCGCAATGACCGTCGGCCAGAAAGTCGTCGATCAGCCGATAGGCGAGCTGCTCGACTTCCGGGTCCAGACCCTGCACGACCTTGGGGCGGAAGGCCTCGTTAAAGATGGCGCGCATTTGCTTGTGGTTGGGATCGTCCCGGCCGGCGAGCGTTTTGGAGGGGACCCAGCCTTCCGCTTCAAACAGCGCGAGCACGCGCTGCTGCCGCGGGTTCGGCTGGCTGGGGTCAAACAGGGTTTCGTTGCGGTTGCTGAACGTCTCCGGGTCGGTGAGCACGGCCCGCACATCGTCGTAGCGGGTGACCAGATACATGCCGGTTTTCGGGCACTGGTGCACGGGCGCTTCGTCGCGCAGCCGTTGATAAGCGGGGTAGGGGCACGCCTGCACGTCCACGTCGAAGAAATGGATGTCAGCGGTGTTCGATTCCTGAGTCATGGGTCGGTCCTGGTCGCAATCATGGTTCCCGGGGGTCGCCCGGCAGCGGATCTTTCGGCCGGCGCATGGCGGCCCGGTGGTACACCGGATCTGCGGGCCGCCGCGCGCCGAGGATCATGGCGCTGCCCTCGAACCAGTCATCGGCCGCGGCATCGTCTCGGGTCCAGTCCACCAGCTCGCTGCGATAGGCCATGCGCCACTCGTTGCGGCGACGCTCGTAGCGATCGACGTAGCGGCCGCTGATGAGCAGGTCCCGGGGCTCGCCGGTGTCGTTGCGGGTTCGATGATAGGCCTGATAGTAAACCTCGCCAAAGGCTTCATCGCCGTCCAGATCGATGATGATCTGGCCCAGCAGGTGCTGGTTCGCGTCGTGGCTTTGCAGGGCGTCCATGCAGAAGTCTGCAAAGGGTGCGGGGTCCCCTCGATAGATGCCGTACTCGAGCCAGGCATCGGGCCAGAACACGCCGAGCAGGGCGTCTCGATCCAGCCGGTCCAGCCCCCGCATGTACAGCGCGCTCAGCTGTCTGATCTCGTCGCGGTCAGCGGCTTGCTCAACGCGGGAGGGCCGCGGTCGGGAAGGCTCACTCAAGGTCGTCATTCCGTGCGGGTCAGCTGGCGCGCCCGAGAGGATTCGAACCTCTGACCTCTGCCTCCGGAGGGCAGCGCTCTATCCAGCTGAGCTACGGGCGCGGGGGGCGCTAAGATACCAGACCCAAGCACTCGGAGCGCCCCCCTGCATGTGTCTTCGCCCCGATATCGTCTACGTGGTTAGCCGGGCGGTGTATGCCACCTATCTCATGCTCGAACATCAGGGTTTACATGGGCATAGCGTCGGTTTCTACACACACTGTGAAGCTGCTGAAGCGGACGCTGTGGCGCAGGGGGATGAGTCCCGGGCAGAAATCTGGCGGCAGGTGCTGGATTTCGGAACCCGGCACTGCTGTTCGCCGCTGTCGGCCGTCGAGCTGGCTGGTGAGCCTGCCGGAGCAACCCTTTACGAATCGCCCATGACGGTGGCCGCCGGCGATCGGGTCCGTGTCCACATCGGCAACCCGCGCAACCCGCCGCATGTCCCCGGTCAGCAGGCCGTCACGCCAGCGTCCATGAGGCCAGTGAATGCCGGCTGGGAGCCCGCCCGGTCCTGACGCGCTGCCGCACGTCGCGGTCCGAAAGACGGCCGATTTAGTGTATTGGTTGACTAATACACCAATTCGCCCTAGGGTTTGCCCATGACGCAGTGGGACGACAGCCAGCCGATTTACCAGCAGCTCCGGCAGCTGGTGATCAGCCGCATCCTGACTGGCGCCCTTGGCGAAGGCGATGCGCTGCCGTCTGTGCGCCAGGTCGCGGCCGACATGCGGGTCAACCCGCTGACCGTGTCCAAGGCCTACCAGCTGCTGGTCGACGAAGACCTGGTCCACAAGCGACGCGGCCTGGGCATGTTCGTGAGTGACGGCGCGCGGGATCGCGCGCTGGCCCAGGAACGGCACCGGTTCCTGACGGAAGAGTGGCCGCTGCTGCGGGCCCGCATTGCCGATCTCGGCCTGGACCTGGGTTCCTTACCTTCAGGAGACGACTCATGACGCTCGTGGCAGCGCGCGGCCTCGCCAAACACTACGGCCGCACAGCGGCGCTCGATGGCTTTGACCTGACGGTCGAAGAAGGCGCCATCGTGGGCCTGATCGGTCCGAACGGTTCTGGCAAAACCACCGCGTTTCGCGGGATTACCGGTCTGGCCCGCCTGGACGACGGCGAGCTGTCGGTGCTGGGCCTCGACCCATACCGCCAGCGAGCCGAGCTTATGCGGCAGACTGCGTATATCGCTGATGTGGGGACGCTCCCAAGGTGGATGAAAGTGCGCGACCTGCTGCAGTTTGTGGCGGGGGTGCACCCGGCCTTTGATCTGGCCCAGGCCCAGGCGACGCTCGCCGCGACGGATGTGCAGAGCAGCGCCCGGGTGGGTGCCCTGTCGAAGGGCATGACGGTGCAGCTGCATCTGGCCCTGGTCATGGCAACGTCGGCGCGCCTGTTAGTCCTGGACGAGCCCACGCTCGGGCTCGACCTGCTGTATCGCCGGCGTTTTTACGAAACGCTGCTGGAAGACTATTTCGAAGAGGGGCGGTCGATCCTGGTCTCGACCCACGAGATCGGCGAGATTGAACATATTCTGACGGACGTGGCCTTTATCGACCGGGGACGCCGTGTGCTGCAGGCGCGAGTCGATGACTTGAGCCGGCGGTTCGCCAAGGTCACCGGTCCGGAGGCCGCAGAACCCGCGCTGCAGGCTCTGCAGCCGTTGCAGCTGCGGCGCACGCTCAAGGGTATCGAAGCGCTGTACGACGGTCTCGACGCTTCGTTGCTCCCGCCCGGCGTCACGCAGTCGGCCCCGGATCTGAGCGAGCTGTTCGTTGCCGTGCTGGGCGGTGACCGATGAGCGCCTGGCGGGCACTGCTGCGCCGGGAGTGGCTGGAACACCGGGCTGCGCTCTTGTGGGCACCCCTTGGGCTGGCGGGCGTCGCGATCGCGCTTGGCTTGTTCGCGTCTACCTTCGATCTGGGGCGCCTGGCCGTCGAAGCGGAGCACGATGGCGATCCCATGCACCTGCCTTCCGTGCTGGCTTTTCTGGCGTTGCCGTTTGTCATGCTCTATCTCGCCAGCGCCACCTTCGTGCTCCTGGGCGCGCTCTACGACGAGCGCCAGGATCGCTCTGTGCTGTTCTGGAAGTCCCAACCGGTGACCGATCTGCAGGCGGTCCTGAGCAAGTTGCTGCCGGTGGTACTGCTGGCGCCGCTGGTGACCATTGCCGCGATCTTCGTAACGCAGCTGGTGACGGTGGTGCTGATTACGCTCAGCTGTAACTGCGGGACCGGCGTGCTCGGCAACCTTGCGGAGGCCGGAATCATTGGCAACCTGCCGCGCTGGATCTTTGGCTTCCTGACCCAGGCGCTCTGGTCTCTGCCGATCTGGAGCTGGCTGCTGCTGGTGTCTGCGGCGGTGTCCCGGCTGCCCGTGCTCTGGGCCATCGGCGTGCCGGCGATGGCGGCCTTTCTGGAGTGGCTGACCTTCGACTCGACAGTCATTGCCGGCCTGTTTGAAACCTACATGGAACCGGTTGCGCTGGTGTCGTACCTGCAGCTGTCGGTCGCGGGGGAAACAGATTCCGTCACCTGGGCGATGGCCATCGCCCCCTGGGGGCGGCTGGAGCTCTGGCTTGGCCTGGCGCTCTCTGCTGCGTTGCTCGCCGCTGCGGTGTATTGCCGCCGGCGCAACGGCGAACTTTAACGGGAGGCCTGATGATCATGAGTAGTGCTCAAACCAAAGATACGACCTCGGCGGCAGGTCCGCGCCGCTGGCCCGGCCGGCTGGCCGCGACATTGCTGGCGCTGTTGGTGCTCGGCTTTGTCACGCTGCGCGGATTTCAGTACCAGGCCGATGGCCCGCTTACGGACCTTCTGCCCGGAGGCGCGCTGCGGAGCGGCACGCTGATCACCGACCCTGCGATGGCGCCGGAGTTCGAGAACGGCGCGACCATCGAGCTGCAGCTGACGGCACCGGCGCGATCCCGTTACGTTGGGCTTATGCGCCACGAAGGCGCGCTCTACATCCCCTGCGACCTGGGGTACATGTGGGGCCGCTTCAGCGGCATGCAGCGTCATGTACTGCATCTGGTGTATCGCCTGAAAACCTGGCACCAGGATGTGCTGGACAACGAGGCGGTGGTCATTCGCTATGACGGGCGCCGCTATCAGCGCCGGGCCGTGCGCGTAACAGATCCTGAGACGGTCGCTGAGCTGAAGCACAGCCTGGAAGACCTGGCGCGCGAGTGGGTGGCGCCGGACGTGCTTGGGCCGCCACCGTCCTCGGGACCACGGGATATCTGGTTCTTTCGCCTTGATCCCATCCATTTAACCTCTTCTGAAGTAACGGAGCTTGCCCTGTGAAATCCCTGAAAATTGCCTTTGCCGTTCTGATTGTGGTGACCTTTGCCGGCTGTCACAGCAGCTACTACAGCGCCACCGTCGACGATTATGTGGACGCCGCGCCGCGTGTTGCCCTGGGTATGAGCCCCCTGGAGGTGCGGTCGATTCTGGGGCCCACGCAGTCGCAGCTTGCCAATACCGATCTGCGGCACGACGAGAAATACCTTGAGGGCCAGACACTGGTAGAGATTCAGTACTACCGCAGCGGCTGGCAGCCGGACGGCCGGCTCACAGACGCGGAGTACACGCCCTACATCTTTCGCGACGGTGCGCTGGTCGGCATTGGCTGGCAGCATCACCGCACGGTTGCGCTCTAGCGGTTGACTGCGCGCCGGGCTCAGTCAGGCCAGCTGAAATGAAGCTGCAGGTCGTGGCGGTATACCTCGCCGGGCGCGACGATCGCGCCGGGAAAACCCGGCTGATTCGGCGCATCAGGGTACTGCTGCGGCTCCAGGCACAAGCCGGCCCGCGCCGGGTGCTGGCCGCAGGCGGCGCTGCCGTCAAGCTGATCGCCGCTGTAGCACTGCAGGGTGGGCTGGGTGCTGTGAACGTGCAGGGTGCGGCCTGACTCAGCATGGCGCAGCGTTGCTACCCGTGGCACCTTGCCGGTGGTCCCGGGAAGCTGGCGGTGCGTCACGTAGCAGTGGTCGAGCGCCAGATCGTCGGCAGGGCTGAGCGTTCGCGGCGATCGCAGGTCCAAAGCGGTGCCCGCAACTTCCAGCAGCCGCCCGGTAGGGATCCGCGCTGGCGTTGTCTCCAGCACGCGGTCAGCCGGGATGCTGAGGGAGCATGCTGCCGGGTTGCCTGCTCCCGCCAGCTGCCAGTAACAGTGGCTGGTCATGCTGACTGGCGTCGCCGCGCCGGACACTTCAGCCTCCAGGCGCAGACGCAGAATGCCCGCCTGGAGCTGGTAAGTTGCCCTGGCATCCACGGCGCCCGGGTATCCAGCCTCGCCGGCAGGGCTGTGGCAGGACAGCTGGAGCGCGCAGCCATCGGCGCTGATCTGTGCATCCCAACGCTTGCGATGGAATCCCGGCGTACCGCCGTGCAGATGCTGTCCGTCGCTGTTGCGGCTCAACTGATAGTGGTGCCCGTTCACCGTCAGGCTGCCGTCGCCGATACGATTGCTGTAGCGGCCGATGACCGCGCCGAGGTAGGCCGGATTGCCGGCCTGCAGCGCCGCAACGGTGGGCCCGCAGGTGACGGGCACCAGGCTGCGCTGCCCGGGCAGCCAGACCTGGGACAGGGTCGCGCCCAGGGTCAGGACATCTGCCACGAGCCCGCTCGCGCTGGTCATGCGAAAGCGCGGGTAGCGCTCGTCGCCAACCGTCAGCGGCGGCAGCGCTGCAATGCCGGGTGCCTGTCCTGTCTTGGGTATGGCTGTTTGCAAATCATCACTCATTGGTCTGCAATGCGCGTCGTCTCTTCGCATCCTACCGCGCCATGACTGACTCCACACCGCAGGCGGCCGCCGAGGCCTGTTTCGTTCGGACCTTTGGGTCGCCGCCGCTCCTTACCGGCACTGCGCCCGGGCGCGTGAACCTCATCGGCGAACACACGGACTACAACGACGGATTCGTGCTGCCTGCTGCGCTGCAGTTTTACACCGCCGTGGCAGCCGCGCCCCGGCCCGATCGAGTTCTGGAAGTGGTCGCGCTGGATTGGGGGGAAGCACGCGTGCGCGTTGACCTGGACGCGCCCATGGTGCTCGATCCGGCGGTGCCCTGGAGCAACTACGTACGCGGCATCGTGCAGGCGCTGTATGCCCGTGGTTACCAGCTGGCTGGGGCGAACCTCGCCATTAGCGGCAACGTGCCGCAAGGCGCCGGGCTCAGCTCTTCCGCTGCCCTGGAAGTTGCCCTGGCTGCTGTGCTCACGGAGCTTAGCGGCGAAGCCATTGACGGCATTGTCGCGGCGCAGGTGGGGCAGTCTGCCGAGAACGATTTCTTTGGCTGTCAGTGCGGCATCATGGACCAGCTGATCTCTGCCATCGGCCGTCGCGATCACGCATTGCTGATCGACTGCCGCGCGCTGACCGGCGAGCCTGTGCCCTTGCCGGAGGGCTACAAGCTGCTGGTGATCCACTCGAATGTGCAGCGCGCGCTGGCGGTCGATGGGGAATACGACGTGCGCCGGGCGCAGTGCGAACAGGCGGCCGCGCACTTTGGCGTGCCGGCGCTGCGCGATTTGTCGCGCGCCGATCTCGATGCGGGCGCTGCCGGCCTTGACCCGCTCGTGGCGCGAAGGGCGCTGCACGTGATCACCGAGAACGATCGGACCCTGGCCCTCGCAAGCGCTTTGCGAAACGGCGAGCTGCACGAGATCAGCGGCCTGATGAGCGCCTCCCATGCTTCCATGCGGGACGATTTCGAGATTACCGTGCCGGCCGTTGACGCGCTGGTCGAGATCGTTGCCGCAGAGCTGGGCACGCAGGGCGGTGCCCGCATGACGGGCGGCGGCTTTGGCGGCTGCGTGGTCGCGCTGTTGCCAGAGGCTCGCCTCGACGCCGTCAAGGCAGCGGTTGCGAGCGACTACCCGGCCCGCAGCGGGCTCGAGGCCACGGTCCACGAGTGCGAAACGCGCGACGGCGCTTTTGTGTCCCGCGACCGCGCGCCGGCAGCGCAGGGATCGTGACGCCGCTGCGAATCGGCCTGCTGGGCGCCGCTAAGATCGCGCCGGAAGCTGTGATCTATCCGGCTCAGGTCGTGCCCGCCGTTGCGGTCACGGCGGTTGCAGCGCGGGACGGTGAGCGAGCCGCCGAGTTCGCGCGGCGGCACCATATTCCTGGCCACGGCGATGATTATCAGGCGTTGGTCAACTCGGCTGACGTTGACCTGGTCTACGTTGCCTTGCCCGTCAGCCATCACGCCCAGTGGTGCATCGCCGCGCTCAACGCCGGCAAGGACGTACTGTGCGAGAAACCCTTTGCCATGAATGCCCGGGAAGCACAGGCGGTGCTCGATGCCGCGGCCGCCAATGGCCGGCGCGTCATCGAAGCGTTTCACTACCGGCACCACCCTGCCTTTGAGACCTGCCTGCGCTGGCTGCGGGAGGGCGCGATCGGCGAGCTCTTGACGGTCAGCGGTTCCTTTTGCGCGCCGGTGCCCTTGGACGGCCAGGACATTCGATCGATACCGGCCCTGGGGGGCGGTGCGATGATGGATCTGGGCTGTTACCCGCTGCACTGGATAGACGAGCTGACAGATGGCCGCGCGCAGGTCGAGGGCGCGACGGCGACGCTGTGCGAGTACGGCGTCGATCAGCGCTTCGAGGTGTCTTTCACCTTTGGCGCCGCGGGCCGGGCTGCCCTGAACACCGCCATGGGGCAGGGCACGGCCATCGAAATTGATCTGTTGCTCGAAGGTCGCGAAGGACAGATTCGCTTTCGCAACCCGCTCGCACCGCATCGCGGCGCCACCCTGTCCTGCGAGGGTCCTCGGCCCGCCCAGGCGCCGATCAGCCTGCTGAGCACCTACAGCTATCAGCTGGCAGATCTGGCGGCGGCGTTGCGCAGCGGCGCGCCCCTGCGCAATGAGGGCGCCCGGATCCTGCGGCAGCAGCAAATGCTGGATCGTTGCTACGCCGCAGCCGGGCTCGGTGCGCTGCGCCACAGCACCGCCTTTGCGGATGCCGCCTCGTGAAGCAGTGGGTGCTGGCGAGACGCCCGAACGGTCTTGCTTCCCCCGCGGACTTTCGTCTCGAGGATGCCCCGATGCTCGCGCCCGGGCCGGGTCAGGTGCTGCTGAAAACGCAGTATCTCGGCGTTGCGCCCGTCATGTTGCGCTACATGACGAACGAAACAGATTTTGAGCGGGACCTGGACATCGGCGACGTGATGCATGGCCGGGGCGTCGGGCGCGTGATGGCGTCCCGGCATCCGGACTACCAGGTCGGAGATCTGGTCTCGGCGAAGCTCGGCTGGCGCGAATACGCGCTGATTGATGATGACCCGTACTATCTGGTGCACCGCATGGGCGCGCCCGACTTGCCCTGGTCTTACGGCGTCAGTGCCCTGGGGTTTAACGGGTTCTCGACGCTGGTGGGCATGCGCGAGATTGCCCGGGTCGCGGCCGGGGACCGGGTGTTGGTGTCCGGCGCCGCTGGCAGCGTTGGCAGCAGTGCCGCGTTCGTTGCCCGGGCCCTTGGTGCCGCACAGGTGGTTGGCATCGCCGGCGGGCCTGCCAAGAGCAAGGTCCTGACGGAGCGTTTGGGCTACGACGCCGCGATCGACTACCGGCGCGACGATGTCCCGCAGCGACTCGATGCGCTGTTTCCGGACGGTATTGACGTGTTCTTCGACAATGTGGGCGGCGAGCTGCTGGATCAGGTGCTCGCCCGGATCCGGCGCCGCGCGCGCATTACGATCTGCGGACGTATTTCCGAGTATCTGAAGGACCCGGCGGACTACCATCGCTTTCGCAACGTCTACCGTTTGGCGCTCATGGATTCCAAGATGGAAGGCTTCTTTATTTACGACCACGCGCAGGCGTTTACCGAGCACGAGCAGACCCTCGCGCGATGGATTCGAGCCGGACAGCTGACACCGTTGGAAGACTTGCTCGAGGGCCTTGAGGCCATGCCGCAGGCATTGATCAGTCTGTATGACGGCACGAATGTCGGCACCCGGGCGGTGCGCATTGACGCCGAGGCACGCTGATATGGCTTTAAACAACTTTCCTGTTTCGTTCTGGCAAACCCCGGCGATCACCGCCGTGAACCGGTTGCCGGCACACACGCCGCTCGCCAGCTGGCGGGACGAGCAGGGGGCCCGGGACGACCTGGCCAGCCCGTCTGTGCTGTCGCTGGACGGCGCCTGGGGGTTCGCTGCGTACTCGTCGCCGGGCCAGGTGCCCGCGCAATGGCCGGGCGGTACCTGGACCACCGGCGAGGTTGAGGTGCCGGGGAACTGGCAGCTGCAGGGTCACGATTACCCGATCTACACCAACGTTAAATATCCCTTCCCGCGGCGCCCGCCCCGGGTGCCGGACGACAACCCCGTGGGCTGCTACGAGCGCCGATTTACGCTGCCGGTGGGCTGGCAAAGCGGACAGACCCGGGTCATTTTTGGCGGCGTCAACAGCGCCTTCTACCTTTGGTGCAACGGCAGCTTCGTCGGCTACTCTCAGGACAGTCGTTTGCCCGCCGAGTTTGATTTGAGCGAACACCTGCGCGCCGGCGACAACGTCCTGCAGGCGCTCGTGCTGCGCTGGAGCGACGGCAGCTACCTGGAATGCCAGGACATGTGGTGGCTGAGCGGCCTGTACCGCAGCGTGCAGCTGCTGCACAAGCCCGAGGCCCGGCTGACCGATGTGCAGCTCACGACGGCCTTTGACGCCGGTTCAGGCCAGGGCACACTGGCGCTCACGGCCATTGGTGAGGGCGTGCGTGGCAAGACAGTGCGTGCTTGCCTGTATGACGGTGAGCAGCGCCTCGCCGAGCTGGAACAGCCCTTCGGAACCGCGCCCGTGGACGAGAAAGGCGGCTACCGGGAGCGGGCACAGCTGGCGCTGTCGGTGCCCAGGGTCCGTCCCTGGAGCGCAGAATCGCCCGCCCTCTATCGGCTGACCCTTGCCTTGCTGGACGGCGACAACGGTCCCTTGATCGAGGCGGAAGGCTACGACGTCGGCTTTCGCACCGTCGAGATCAGCGGCGGTCAGCTGCGACTGAACGGCCAGCCGCTGCTGATTCGCGGCGTTAACAAGCACGAGCACGATCCGGACCGGGGCCACGCCGAAACGCTGGCCGGGGTCGAGCAGGATTTGAAGCTGATGAAGCAGCACAACTTCAACGCCGTGCGCTGTTCGCACTATCCGCACCAGCCCGGCTTTTATCGCCTGTGCGACCGCCTCGGGCTGTACGTCGTGGACGAGGCAAATATCGAGACGCACGGCATGACGCCCATGGGTGCCCTGGCCGATGATGAACAATGGACCGCCGCCTTTGTGGAGCGCGGTGCTCGCATGGTGCAGCGTGACCGTAACCACCCGAGCATCATTCTGTGGTCTCTGGGCAACGAGTCTGGCTACGGCGCCGCGCACGATGCGATGTATGCCTGGATTCGGCGCACGGATCCCAGCCGTCCGATCCAGTACGAGGGTGGCGGGGCAGATACACCGGTGACCGACATTATCTGTCCGATGTACGCGCGGGTCGATCAAGACGAGCCGTCCGGTTTTCGCGAGCAACCCAAGTACGCGATTACCCGGTGGGTGGCGCAGCCCGGCGAAGCGCGTCCCTTGATCCTGTGCGAGTACGCGCACGCGATGGGCAACAGCCTCGGCAACTTTGGCGACTACTGGGATGCCTTTCGCAGCCATCCCCGTTTGCAGGGCGGGTTCATCTGGGATTGGGTCGATCAGGGGCTGCGCCGGCAGACCGATGATGGCCGGGACTACTGGGCCTACGGCGGCGACTTCGGAGACCAGATTAACGATCGCCAGTTCTGCATCAACGGCCTGGTGTTTCCGGACCGGTCGCCGCACCCGACGCTGCTCGAGGCGAAGCGGCTGCAGCAGCCGCTGCAGTTCCAGCTGCTGGATGCGGCGGCGCTGACCGTCGAGATTCACAACGAAGCGAGCTTTGAGCCGACGCACGGACAGCGGCTGCATTGGTCCTGCGAAACGCCTGCGGCCGTTCTTGCGAGCGGCGAGCAACCGCTGTCGCTGGCGCCGCAGGAGCGGGGTCAGATAGAACTGCTGGCGGGACCCGTCGCGGCCCCCGCGGGTCAGGCGCTGTGGCTCAACCTCTGGGTGACCCTCGACCAGGAGACAGCCTGGTGCAGTGCCGGACACGAGCTGGCCCGGCACCAGTTTGTGCTGCAGGAAGCGGATTCGTCTCCGGCGCGCCCCGCGGCACTGGCAGTACCGCAGCGCGACGGTGACCGCTGGACGATCGCTGCAGGGGCTAGCCGCTGGACCCTGTCGGCAGCCACCGGCCAGTTGCTGGCCTGGGAGAAAGCGGGCGAAGCGATGCTCGCCGCGCCCGTGACCGATCACTTTGTGCGCGCCCCTCTCGACAACGACATCGGTGTTTCCCAGGCAGACTGGAAGGACCCGAACGCCTGGGCCGTACGCTGGGAGCGAGCCGGGCTTTGGGCTCTGGCGCATCGCTGCGTAGGGGTCGAGCCCGCAGGCGATGGCCTGCTGTGCCAGCACGAGTACCAGCACGGGGCCGAGGTGTTGCTGCGCTCGCAGTGGCTTTGGCACTTCGGCGCGGACGGCTCGGCGTCGGTCGATATTGCCGTGCAGGTGAGCGAGGCCGTGCCAGCGCTGCCTCGGGTCGGCGCGATGCTGCGGCTGGCTGCCACGCCGGCCCGGGTGCGCTGGCAGGGCCGCGGGCCTCACGAAAACTACCCGGACCGGCTCCGGAGCGCGGACTACGGCTGTTGGGAGGCGGGGCCGGACGCGCTGCACACGCCGTACGTTTTCCCCTCGGAGAACGGCCTGCGGTGCCATGTCTCCGAACTCGATCTGGGGACGCTCAAGGTGCGCGGCAATTTCCATTTTGGCTTGAGTCCCTACGGCGAAGCACAGCTGCGCGAAGCTCGACACCAGAGCGACCTGGAGGCGTCGGCACAGCCCTATCTGGCCCTGGATGGGCACCACATGGGCGTGGGCGGCGACGACTCATGGAGCCCGAGCGTCAAGCCCCCGTATCTGCTCTCGGCCCGCAGCTATCGCTGGGGCTTCCTGTTGCGCTGAGCGATCGCCGGCGCAAGGCTGCCTTGATTTGCGCCGGCATTCTGGTCAAGGTCCGGGGACCACTATTTCGGGAGCCCACCATGGCTGAAGCAACGACCGAGACCGGCCGCGCCATCGACAAGGAAGCGCTGCGCCGCAAGTACCGGGAAGAGCGCGACAAGCGCCTGCGCGCCGACGCGAATAACCAGTACATCGAGATCGCCGATCAGTACGATCACTATCTGACGGATCCCTACACGCCGCAGCAAGCGCGCGAGCCCCTGCAGGACCACGTCACCTTTGCCTTTATCGGCGGCGGCTTCTCTGGCCTGGTGACTGGTGCCCGTTTGGCAGAGGCGGGGATCCACGATGTCCGCATCGTCGAGAAAGGTGGCGACTTTGGCGGGACCTGGTACTGGAACCGCTATCCCGGCGCGCAGTGCGATACCGCGGCCTTTGTCTACCTGCCGCTGCTGGAAGAAACCGGCTACATGCCGTCGGAAAAGTACGTGCACGCGCCAGAGATCCTGGCGCAGTGCCAGCGTATCGGCAAACAGTTCGGGCTGTACGACAACGCGCTGTTCCACACTCAGGTGCGCAACCTCAGCTGGCAGGAAGACAGCCAGCGCTGGCTGATCGAGACCGATCGCGGCGACGCCTTTACCGCGCAGTACGTGGGTATGGGCACAGGCCCCCTGCACGTGCCGAAGCTGCCGGGCATTCCGGGGATTGCGTCCTTCAGGGGCCATTCCTTTCATACCAGCCGCTGGGATTACGACTACACCGGCGGCGACCCGCAGGGCGCGCCGTTGGCGAAGCTCGCAGACAAGCGCGTGGCGATCATCGGCACCGGGGCCACCTCCGTGCAGTGTATTCCGCACCTGGCCCGCGCGGCGCAGAAGCTGTACGTCTGTCAGCGTACGCCTTCGTCAGTGGACGAGCGGGGCAACCACCCGATCGATCCGGAGTGGTTCGAAACCATCGCGACCCCCGGTTGGCAGCAACGCTGGCTGGAAAACTTTACCGCCAACCAGACGGGGCAGCCGACCGAGGACGACCTGGTCCAGGATGGCTGGACGGATCTTTCCAAGCGCGTCCGCTCTCGGATCATGCAGCTCAAGCCCGAGGAGATGACCACGGACAGCATGATGGCGGCCTACGAAGACTCGGATCTCGAGAAGATGTCCGAGATTCGCGCGCGCACCGACAAGGTCGTGAGCGACCCGGAGACGGCAGACAAACTGAAAGCCTGGTACGCGCAGCTCTGCAAGCGCCCCTGCTTTCACGATGACTATCTGAAGGCCTACAACGAGCCGGCCTGCGAGCTGCTCGATACGGACGGGCAGGGCGTTGAGCGGATCACCGAAAAAGGCGTGGTGGTGGCCGGCGTTGAGCACGAGGTCGACTGCATCATCTACGCCTCCGGTTTCGAGGTGGGCACGCCCTTTGAGCGACGCAACGGCTACGACACCGTGGGTCGCGATGGCCTGAAGCTGTCTGAGTACTGGGCGGACGGCATGCGCACGCTCCACGGCACCCATGTGCGTGGCTTTCCCAACCTTTTTCTGGTGCAGGCCACCCAGGGCGCAAACCTGATCTCCAACTACCCGCACAACCTGACGGAGGCCGGAACCACCATCTCCCGGCTGGTTCGCCATGCGGCGGATGCTGGCTACGCCGAGATCGAAGTCTCTCAGGAAGCCCAGGACGCCTGGCTCAAGTTGCTCGAGCAGGCGCCGCCCATGATGATCGGCTCCACCGATTGCACCCCCGGGTACTACAACAACGAAGGCAAGGGGTGGGAGTCGGAGCAGGGCATCACGCGTGCGGCGGGATATCCCATGGGGCCCGTGGCCTATTTTCAGTATCTGAAGCAGTGGCGCGAGAGCGGCGAATTTCCGGGCATCGAATTTCGCGGCGTTCGCGATGGCTGAAGATTCGAAGGCGCGACCGGCAAAAAGAGCGCGCGAGCCGTGGCCGGTGTTCGACACGCCAATCATCGAGACCCACTGCCATCTCGACTATCTGGAAGAAGAGGCGCTGGCTGCGGTGCTTGACCGGACCGCTCAGTGCGGCGTGGACCAGATCGTGACGATTGCCGTCAGCCCGGACAATCTTGCGACCGTGCGCAAGCTGGTGGCCGAGCACGGGAACGTGTTCGGTACGCAGGGCATCCATCCCCATGAAGCGCAAGGCTACAGCGATGCCGTAGATGCAGAGATACGAGGGGCGCTGGCCGATAACCCGCGCCTGCTGGCGGTGGGCGAGATCGGGCTGGATTACTTCTACGATCACGCGCCCCGGGCCGCTCAGCTGCAGGCCTTTGAGCGACAGCTGCAGATCGCTGCTGATCTGGCTCTGCCCATCGTCGTCCATACCCGGGAAGCCGATGAAGACACGCGGGCGGTGCTGGCCAACTTCAGTGGCCGGCTGGCGGGTAAGGGCGTCATCCACAGCTTTACGTCGGGCCTGCCGCTGGCTGAGTGGTGCCTGGGCGAGGGCTTCATGCTCGGCTTTAACGGCATCTCTACATTTAACAAGGCAGACAACGTTCGCGAGGTCGTCGCGGCAACGCCCGACGCGCAGATCGTGCTGGAGACTGACTCGCCTTACCTGACCCCCGTGCCCTACCGGGGCAAGCCCAACGCGCCATACTATCTGCCGTTTATCGCCGAGTACCTGGCTGACTTCCGCGGCACCGAGCGGGAGGCGTTTTTGCAGCAGGCCCGGTGCAACAGCCTGGCCCTGTTTCCCGGGCTCACCCAGGCCGAAGCATGCTGACGTGGGGAATGCCGTCCTCCAGGTAGTCCTCGCCCTGGCGGCAGAAACCAAAGCCTTCGTACCAGGCCTCCAGGTGTCGCTGCCCGGACAGGATCCAGGGCCCCTCAGAGCTGGCCAGGGCCTTGCGAATCAGTTGCTCGGCGAGGCCGCGCCCGCGAGCCTGCCGGGCGGTGACGAGCCTGCCGATCCGGTGGCCCTGGGACTCCTGCAGCAGGCGCAGGGCGGCCACCGCCTGGCCGTTCTCCTCGAGCCACAGGTGCCGGGCGCCGGGCTCCCGGTCCCGGCCGTCCAGATCCTGATAGACGCAGTTCTGTTCCACGACAAAGATTTCGCTGCGCAGCGCCAGGATGGCGTACAGCTGATCGACACTCAGATCCGAAAACGCGGCGTCGAAGGCTGCGACACTGCTCAAGGCGCAGACCCGGATGGCTGCTGGCCGTAGCCTTTGAACTGCGCCAGCACCTCGTCCATAGCGTCGTCGCTCAGTACCCGGGGCCCGCCGATGGCCAGGGTGCCGTGGTACCAGCTGGCCTGGGTCTCGATTTCTTCGGCGATGGCCATGGCCTGGGCCACAGTTGGGCCCACAGCGATCTGGCCGTGATTGGCCATCAGGCAACCCAGGCGCCCGTCCAGGGTCTGCACGATGTGATCAGCCAGCGCCTGGCTGCCAAAAGTCGCGTAGGGTGCCAGGCGTATCTCTGCGCCTCCGGTGATCGCGGTCATGTAGTGCAGCGGCGGGATGGTTCGGTGGGCGCAGGCGAGGGTGGTCGCGAATCTTGAGTGACAGTGCACGACTGCATTGATGTCCGGCCGCGCCTGCAGAATGCCGCTGTGCATGCGCCACTCGCTGGAAGGCTTGCAGGTGCCCTGATGGTTGCCGTGGGTATCAACGCGCACCATCTGCTCCGGCGCCAGCTCACCGGCGGGAATGCCTGACGGAGTGATCAACAGGTCCTGTTCGCAGCGCACCGAGGCGTTGCCCGCCGTGCCTGTGTTCAGGCCGCTGTGTGCCATGGCCTGCATGGCCTGCAGCAGCGCCTCGCGCAGCTGTGCTTCCAGGTCGGTCATGGGGTGTTCCTTGCGTCGGCGGTTCTGCCACGCCTATGGTAGCAACCCCCGCAAACAGAAGCAGGCGACTTGATGACAGGCTCGGCAGATCGCGCGCTCCGGGAACGCGCCGCAAAGGTCATTCCCGCCGGCATGTACGGCCACCAGTCCGTGCGCACGCTGCCACCCGGTACACCGCAGTTTTTTGCCCGGGCCCAGGGTGCCTATCTCTGGGATGTCGACGGCAAGCAATATCTCGATTTGATGTGTGGCTACGGGCCCAGCCTCTTTGGCTACGGCCATGAGGCCATCGATGCAGCCTACGTTGAACAGCTGCGGCAAATAGACGTGGGCACGGGGCCGACGGCGCAGATGGTGACCCTGGCTGAGCAAATGACGAGCATGGTCGCGCATGCGGACTGGGCGATCTTTTGCAAGAACGGCACCGATGCGACCTCCATGGCGCTCATGACCGCCCGCGCCTATCGCGGCAAACGGAAGGTGCTGGTCGCCCAGGGGGCTTACCACGGCGCTGCGAGTTGGTGTACGCCGATGCCGGCTGGCACGCTGCCGGAAGACCGGGAGCACCTGATCTACTACCAGTACAACGACGAGCAGAGCCTGGCCGATGCCGCGGCGAGCGCCGGCGATGACCTGGCCGGCATTTTCGCGTCACCGTTCAAGCACGACGTACTGGTCAACCAGGCCTTGCCGGATCCCGGTTACGCGTCCCGGGCGCGCGCCCTGTGCGATGAGCTTGACGCGTTGCTGATCGTGGACGATGTGCGCGCCGGCTTTCGCATGGCGCGGGACTGCAGCTGGCACGGGATGGGCATCGAGCCGGACCTGTCGAGCTGGGGCAAGGCCATTGCCAACGGTCACCCGCTGTCGGCGTTGCTGGGCAACGACCGGGCCCGGGAGGCGGCCAGCACGCTCTACGTGACTGGCTCCTACTGGTTTGCCGGCGCGGCCATGGCGGCCGCAGTGCAGACGCTGGCTCTGATTCGGGACACAGACTATCTGGAACGTACGGTCGCGCTCGGCGAGCAGCTTCGGAGCGGGCTGGCGGCGGTTGCGCAGCGCTTTGATCTGCCGATCAGCCAGACCGGGCCCGTGCAGATGCCCCTGGTGATGTTCGATCAGCCTGACGGCAAGCGTGATCTGAAGCTGGGCAGCGAGTTTTCAGCGGGGATGATGCAGCGGGGCATCTACTTTCACCCGTACCACAACATGTTTATTAACGCAGCGATGACAGAGAACGACATCGCCGCGGTGGCGGAGGCGGCCGAAGCGACCGCCCGCGCGCTCCGAGCCTGACCGGTCCCCTAAGCTGGGACCAGGTACAGATTGGTGTACATGGGGTCGTCGTCCGCGTCATCGAGTTCTGAGTTCTGCGGCTCGTACTGTTCGAACAGGACCAGGTTGTTGACCGCCAGGTAACCTTCGGGGATCTCCGGTGCTTCGAAGATGTCCAGGCTGTAGTCGATCGCCAGGGGGCTGCTCATTGTTTCCTCCGTGATGGTGCTGACCATCGTGTTCGTGGGTTAGATGGTTCGACGGCGTTCCTGCCGTCGGAGGGCCGGGTCGCCCCTTGCTCGCTCCAGAGTAAGCAAACGGCGTGCCAGCGGCGGCGCACCCTATCAGCCGTATATGACACAAATACTGCACCAGGATGGGGCGTTGCTGTCTTTTCGGGCGTTGTGCAGTGCAATATCAGGGCAGACGTGCCGGGATGGGTATCGACACCGCAACGCTGTCCCGCTCACGGCGACACTGGCATTCTGCGCTCTGTCGAAGCTCGCCCGAAAGGTC
This sequence comes from uncultured Pseudomonadales bacterium, assembly GCA_964640725.1. Lineage (GTDB taxonomy): Bacteria > Pseudomonadota > Gammaproteobacteria > Pseudomonadales > Azotimanducaceae > CALHVX01. The sequence goes on from CAZXIJ010000008.1 coordinate 139,491, forward strand.
CCGATGAGTCGTACATTGTCCTGGATTGCGCTCATTCTGGTCTGCCTGCTGGTCGCCGCTGGCCTGGGCTTCTTCAAGTACGGCCAGATTCAGGCTGCAATCGCCTACGGCGCGTCTTTTCCCGAACCTGCGGAGGCCGTGGAGTTCGTGATCGTCGGCGAACGGGAGGTTCAGCCCAGCAGCTCGGTCACGGGGCAGGTCGTGGCGGTGCGCGCCGTCGAGCTGCTGACCGAGGTCGCTGGCGTGATCGCGCGCGTTGGCTTTGAGTCTGCCGCCCGCGTCGAGGCCGGTCAGCTGCTGCTGGCGTTCGATGCCCGGGAAGAGCAGGCAGAGGTCGCTGCCGCAGAGGCAGCTCTGCGGCTGGCGGACCTGGACCGGGAGCGAGCCCGCAAACTCCGGGCAACCGGGGCTGCGGCGCTTGACGTGCTCGACCGGGCCCAGGCCGCCTGGCAGTCGAGCGCTGCCGAGGTCGCGCGGACCAAGGCGCGGCTTGCCAAGCGCCAGGTACTGGCACCTTTCGCGGGCACGGCGGGCCTGCACGAGTTCGAGCCTGGTCAGTATCTGGCTCAGGGCACCGCGGTCACACGTCTGGTCGGCGATGAGGACGTGCTCTGGATCGACTTTTCCGTGCCCCAGCAGCAGGCGCCGCTGGTGGGCGACGGGGTTCAGGTGTCCGCGCCCGATACGCAGCAGTGGGTACCGGGGCGCGTGGTCGCCCGGGATGCCGCCGTAGACCAGCGCTCCCGCAACCTTCGGTTTCGCGCCGAGGTCGAGCGCGCGGCCCTGGCGATGATGCCCGGCGCGCTGGTGCGGGTGACCGTGCCTCTGGGCACCGCGGCACCGGCCGCTGTCGTGCCCGTCACGGCTGTGCGACGCGACGCGTTTGGCGCCCGTGTGTTTGCTCTGGTGCCAGCGGAAGAGGGCGCTGGCGGCGACGAACGGGCGGTCCTGCGCAACGTCGAGATCGGGGAGCAGCTGGGCACTGAGGTGGTCGTCCTGTCCGGGCTGGCACCGGGCGATCGCATTGCCGCAACCGGAGCGTTCAAACTGCGCGACGGCGTGCTGGTGAACGCGGTGCCTTACCTCGCCGGGGACGGCGCGCCGTGATGGCCAGAGCAACCGGCCGCCGTCCTGGGAGTCCCGTATGTCGCTGACTGCCGCAGCCCGGGTTCCCCGGGTCACCGATATCTTCGTGCAGCGACCGGTGCTGGCGCTGGTCATCTCCCTGGCGCTGGTCATCTTCGGCGTTCGGGTCTCCCTGGACCTGCCGGTGCTGCAGTACCCGCAGATCGAGAGCGCGAGCCTGGAGATTCAGACCCCTTACGTCGGGGCCTCGGCAGAAACCGTTCAGGGGTTTGTGACAGATCCCATTGAGCGGGTCGCGGCCACGGTGCCGGGCATTGACTACCTGGAATCCAATACCACAGCGGGCCTGAGCCAGGTGGTGGTCTATCTGAAGCTCAACGAAGACAGCAGCGCGGCGCTGGCGGAGCTGTCGACGCGCCTGGGACAGATCCGGTTCGAGTTGCCGGAAGGTGCCGAAGACCCGTCGGTCCAGGTGCGGCGGGCGGACCGTCCCAACGCCGGCTGGTATCTCGGCGTGGACATCCCCGAGCGCCTGAGCCATGCGGAGGTGACCGACACGCTGCGGCGCGTCGTCGTGCCGCAGCTGTCCTCGGTGCCCGGGGTGCAGGAAGTCTGGCTCGGCGGTGGCCGCACCCCGGCGATGCGCATCTGGCTGGATCCCGAGCGCCTGGCGATGTTCAACGTGAGCGCGCAAGAGGTCGCGCAGGCGCTGCGACGCAACAACATCATCGCCACCGTGGGCCAGGCGGATAACCGCGCCCAGCGGGTTAACCTGATGCTCAACACATCTTTAACCAGCGTGGACGAGTTTCAGGCGCTGGTCGTGCGCGAGGTTGACGGGACGCTGGTCCGGCTGCGCGATGTAGCGCGGGTGGAGCTGGGGCACGAAGAGAGTCAGGCCCTGGGCCGCTTCGACCAGAACGTGACGATCTGGCTCGGCATCTACCCCTTGCCCGGGGCCAACGAGATCGAGATCGCTGATGCCATGTACCCGGTGATCGAGCGCCTGAATCAGGGCTTGCCGGCGGACCTGAAGATCGTCATCGGCAGCGATGTGACGCGCTACATGCGCGACGCGCTGAAAGAAATTTTCATCACGCTGGCCGAGACTGTGCTGCTGGTCGGCCTGGTGGTGGTGGTCTTCATGGGGTCGTTCCGGACCGCGCTCGTACCCCTGGTGACCATTCCCGTGTCGCTGCTGGGCGCCGTGACGGCCATGGCGGTCATGGGGTTTTCCTTCAACCTGCTGACCGTGCTGGCCATTGTGCTCTCCGTCGGGCTGGTGGTGGACGATGCCATCGTGGTTGTCGAGAACGTCGCCCGCCATATGCGCGAAGGGCTCGGCCGCCGGCAGGCCGCCCTGGCCAGTTCCCGGCAGCTGCTGGCACCCATCATCTCGATGACCCTGACGTTGGCCATAGTCTATGCCCCCATCGGCTTTCTGTCCGGCCTGACCGGCGTGCTGTTCAAAGAGTTCGCATTCACATTGGCGGTCGCGGTGGTGCTGTCCGGGGTCGTCGCCCTGACCTTGTCGCCGATCATGAGCGCCTATGTCGCGCCGGCCTATGGCCGGGAAGGTCCAGTGACCCGACGAGTCAATCAGGCCTTTGACCGGCTGCGGGACCGCTACCGGTTGCTCCTCGATGGCCTGCTGTCCCGCAACGGACAGGTACTGTTCGTCGCGATCTTCGTCACCTTGCTGGCCGTGCCGTTCTTCCTGCTGTCCCAGCGCGAGCTGGCGCCGACCGAGGACCAGAGCGCCATCAACGTGGTCTACACCGCGCCGCCGGAAGCGGCGGTCGAGTACAGCGAGAGCTACATGTTCGATGTGGTTGCCGCGATGCACGAGCTGCCCGGGGCCGACAGCATGTGGCAGATGGTGGTCGGCAACGGCGGTTTCGGCGGCATGGAGTTTGTCGGGCACGGCGAGCGCTCGCAGTCTGTGCACGCGCTGCTGCCGGAAGCCTTTGCCCGGCTGTCGCAGGTGACGGGCCTGACGGCTTTCCCGATTCTGCCCTCGGCACTGCCGAGCGCCGGCCGCTTCGACATGGAGTTTGTGGTCATGTCGTCGGATCCGCCGGAGCAGATGCTGGACGTGTCGCGAGTGCTGCTGCAGGCCGCCCGGGACAGCGGCAAGTTTTTGTTCGTGGACACGGACCTGTTGATCGATTTGCCCGAGGGCCGATTTGTGCTGGACCATGACCGGGTCGCCGATCTGGGCATGGATCTGCAGTCCGTCAGCCGGCAGCTTGCGGCCATGCTGTCCGGCAATTTCGTCAACCGATTCGATCTTAACGGCAAGGCGTACCGGGTGATTCCCATGATCGAGCAGGGCGGACGGCCGACCCCGGACGCCTTGCTGGATCTGAAGCTGAGGACACCGGCTGGTGACCTGGTGCCGTTGTCTGCGATTGCCCGGCTGGAAGAGAGCGTTGGGCCCCGGGTGCTCAGCAAGTTTCAGCAGAAGAACGCTTTCCGTATACGCGGCGGCGTCATGCCGGGCACCACGAAAGAAGACGCGCTGGCGACGATGGATACCCTGGCGGAGACGCGCTTGCCGGCCGGCTATGCGGTGGACTATTCCGGCGAGTCCCGCCAGCTCCGGCAGGAAGGGAACACTTTGCTGGGCGTGCTTGGCATCTCCTTGATCTTTGTGTTCATGGCGCTTGCCGTGCAGTTCAACAGCCTGCGGGACCCCCTGGTCGTGCTGCTCGGCTCTGTGCCCCTGGCGCTGGCAGGGGCGCTGCTGTTCACCTTCGTCGGCTGGACCACGATCAACATCTACACCCAAATCGGGTTTATTACCCTAAGCGGCCTCATCGCCAAGAACGGCATCCTGATCGTGGAATTTGCCCGGCAGCTGCAGGAAGAGGGCGCCAGCAAGCTGGACGCCATCAAGGATGCCGCGGCGACTCGCCTGCGACCGGTACTCATGACCGCGGGCGCGACCATCATGGGCCACTTTCCCCTGGTGCTGGTGAGTGGCGCCGGTGCCGAAGCGCGGAACAGTATCGGCATTGTGCTGGTGGCGGGCATGGCCATCGGCACGCTGTTTACCCTGTTTGTGCTCCCCAGCATCTACACGCTGATTGCGGACACGCATCGACCGGCGCCGAACCTCGAGCTGCCGCCGGCGCAGCCGGCCGGAAGCGCCGGCTAGCGAGCTTACTTCAAGCGCTCGACCCGATAGCCGCGGTTGCCGCTACCGAAAAGGCGGTAGCCCCCGAAGCGACCGCGCCGGATCTCGATCGCTGTGCCCTTGCGGAAGTTGCCGCCGGATTTGCGCTCTGTCTCTGCCCAGATTTGGCCGTTGTCGAGAAAAAACAGACGCTCGCCCCGCTGGCGCTTGGCGATTTCGACAATGTTGGCGGTGAGAGCGGACAGGGTGGGCTCCGGTTCTGTCGGCGCCTCCTGCATCTGCGCGTTGCGCCCAAACTCGGCGACCGGGTCCGAAGCGGGCTCTGACCCGATCACCGGGGTTTGCGCCGCGACCGGATCTTGCTGCGTGCTCTGCCGGGCAAGGTCGTCGTAGCACGCCAGGCGCTGACCATCGTCGGCAATGGCTGCGCACCGGGCCAGCGGTGCGGCGACGGCCTGCGCAGACAAGGGCATCAGCAGCAGCATGCAGGCGCTGCAGCCCCGCAGGCGCTGCCAGCGGGATGTGGGGCCGTGGGAGGGGCGTTTGCGCATGGTACTTCGGTGCTCTCGGACGCGTTGGCCAGCCTCGCGGCGGCGCGGTGCAACCGGTGTATTCTGGCAGCCTTTGGGGGAGCGTGTCAGGATGCTGAGCAGCGAGTCGGAACAGCCTCTGCTGGTCGCAGGCGCCAGCGGAACGGTCGGCCGCCAGGTGGTGCGCGAGGCGCTCGCGCGCGGGCAGCATGTCATCGCCCTGCTGCGGGACCCGGACCTTCGCCAGGAACTGGCGGGCCAGGAGCCGGCGCTGGCCGCGCGCCTGGATGTGGTGGTGCTGCCCACCATGAGCCAGCAGGCGCTCGAGCGTGCCCTGGGCGATCGCGCCTTCGGCGCGGTGGTGTCCTGCGTGGCGTCCCGCTCCGGGGTTGCGAGCGATGCCTGGGAGGTGGACTACCAGCTCAACGCCGATCTGCTGAGCATTGCCCGCCGCCGGGGCGGCGGCAGTTTCGTGCTGCTGTCTGCGATCTGCGTGCAGAAGCCCAGGCTGGCCTTTCAGCGTGCGAAGCTGGAGTTTGAACGGCGCCTGGCGGAATCAGGGCTGCGCTACAGCATTGTTCGGCCGACCGCGTTCTTTAAATCCGTATCGGGACAGATTGACCGCGTTCGCAAGGGCAAACCCTATCTGGTGTTCGGCAGCGGCGAGCTGACGGCGTGCGCGCCGATCGATGACCGCGAGCTTGCGGCGTACCTGCTCGATTGTCTCGATGACCCGGCGCGGGCGAATCAGGTGCTGCCCGTGGGCGGCCCAGGCCCGGCTCTCACGCCCAGAGCCCAGGGCGCCCTGCTGTTTGAGCAGCTGGATCGGGCGCCGCGCTTCCGACAGGTCCCGGTTGCTCTGTTTACCGTGGCCATCGCGGTGCTGGCGCCTTTGGCTCGATGGTTTCCAGCGCTCGCCGACAAGGCTGAGCTGGCGCGAATCGGACACTACTACGCGACTGAGTCGATGCTCGTCTGGGACACGGAGCAGAATCGCTATGACGCGGACGCGACGCCCAGCGCCGGGCAGGTGACCCTGGCAGACTACTATCGGCGCGTGCTTGCGGACGAGCAGGGCGTCGAGCTGGCCCGCGCGCAGCGCGTCTTTGACCGCTAGCCCAAGCCGTCTGGCAGCCTGGCGGGCAGCCAGGGCCGGCCTTGCTCCAGCTGAGCAGCCAGGTCGAGGAGCAGATGTTCTCGTCCGAAGCGGGCGATAAACTGCAGGCCGATCGGCAGCCCGTTGCTGTCCGTGCCCATGGGCAGGCTGATCGCCGGCTGACCGGTCGCGTTGAACGGCGGCGTGTAGGGAAACACCTCAGCCGACCGCCGGTCCTGGTCCTCCGGGGTTAGCGCCACCGGGTCGAGATAGCCCAGCTTCGGCACCGGTTGCGCAAGGATCGGCATCACGAACACGTCGAACTCGCTGAATTGCTCATCCATCGCGCGCGTGAAGGCGCGCATTTCGCGAAGGGCGTGAACCACTTTGATGCCGCTGCGGCTGCGGCCGTAGCTCAGGTTCCGCTCCGTGAGCGGCTCGAAGTCGCCCGGCTGCGGTTCTCGGCCGATACTGCGACCGTCATCTTCGATGTCTGCGGCGAGCTGCGCGGCGCCAATCACGTTGAACTGCTGGTAAAACCGCCGGTAGTCAGCTGCAAGCGGTTGCTGGGTGACCTGGTGGCCTAACTGCTGCAACAGCGACGCGGTGCCTTCGAGGCAAGCTGCGATCTCCGGATGCGCTTCGCGCTTGCCCGGGGTCGCTGCCGACCAGCGAATGTGCAGCCGCCCCGGTGCCTCGCGCTGCGCGAAGGGACGTTGCTCCCGGGGCGGTGCGTAGGGCGAGGTGTCGGCGACCGCGTCCAGCATTGCGGCGCTGTCGCGAACGCTTCTCGACACCACAAAGTGTCGGCTGTAGCTGTGGTGGACATCGCCGGCGCGGCCGGGCGAGCACGTGCGGCCCCGGGAGGGCATGAGTCCGACCAGCCCGCAGCAGGCTGCGGGTATCCGAATCGAGCCAGCGCCGTCGCTGGCGTGGGCGACCGGCACCATGCCGGACGCGACCGCCGCTGCGGCACCGCCGCTGGAACCACCGGCGATACGCTCGGGATCCCAGGGGTTACGGCACGGGCCGAACAGCGCAGATTCTGTGGTGCCGGTGATGCCGAACTCGGGCGTGTTGCTCTTGCCCATGGCCACCAGGCCAGCCCGTTTGAAAGCGCTCGCCAGGGGCGCATCCTCAGTGCTGCGATAGCTTGTCAGAAAGCGGCTGCCGCTAGTCATGGGGCTGCCGTTCCAGTCCAGGTTCAGGTCTTTGACAAGGAACGGCACGCCTCGTAGCGGGCCCTCGGGCAGCTTGTCGAGGTTGGCGGCGGCTTCCTGCTCCAGCGAGTGCACAACGGCGTTGAGGGTCGGGTTGCAGCGGGCGATTCGGGCGCTCGCCGCTGCCATGACCTCAGACGGCTCGAGCGCGCCGCTCGCCACGGCGCCTGCGATGCCAACGGCGTCCAGAGAAAGGTATTCGTCTTCGGTCATGATTGCTCTCCGCTGGGCGTTGCCGTCGGGGCAGGCTCCATGCGCTTGAAGCGGAGCCTGGGCCGCCAGACCGCCAGAATGACATTGATCAGGGCCAGGGTCAGCACGAGCCACAGCACGTCCTTCTCGTCGGGCAGCAGGGGGATCATCTCGGCGACGGAGATCTCGCCAGCAACCGCTTTGGCGGTGATTTCAGCGCCGTACTGCGCCGGTCCCTGGACGGACACCAGCGTGCCTTCGAACATGGACAAGCCCAGCAGAAGCTTGGCCCAGACCCAGCGCTGATCGCGAAAGGGCGCGTGGGCAGCCAGCGCGGCAAGGCCGCTGGTCAGGACCAGCGTCAGGGACGGGAGCAGCAGCCAGCGGGCGATCGAGTCGATCGCGACACGAATCGCATGATAGGCCGCCAGGTCCTCGGGCGGCGGGGCAACGGAGAGCAGGATGAGATGGGCGAGCAGCGCGCCGGTCAGCCCGATCGCGCCCAGGATATGGCCCAGCTTGACCCATCGCTTTGCCGTCATCGGTGTTCGTCCTCCCGTGCCGCGAGGCGCAGACTGTACCGGAACCCCGGTGGTCTGGCCGCTGTCAGATCCCCAACGGGTTCCCAACGGGTTCCCAACGGGTCCCCGGCGGGCGGTGGCCGGGCAGGCACCGCCTGTGCGAAATTAGGGGCTCAGGAGCGGAGTGACCCATGGCTGAGGCAGCGATTACCACAGATCCCCAAAGCGGGATCAAGCAGTTCAACACCCGGGCGGCTGCGGTCGCCGCTCCGCTCACCAAGGGCGGCTACAGCCCGGTCAGCGATGAGTCTTTGAAGACCCTGCCCCCGCCGCCCCCTGGGGCGATTTTCGATGCCGATGAGCAGGCGCGTTACCGCGAGTTCAAGGAGGCCCGGCGCGGCGCGGCGGACTACATGCGCATGGAGGGCGAATTCAGCCGCTATCTGGAAGACGTGTATTCCGCAGACCCGGTGCCCCGGGCGTCCTTGACGGACGAGTGCGAAATTGTGGTGGTGGGCGCCGGGTTCGCCGGGCTGCTGCTGTGGCACAAACTGCAGCGCGCGGGGTTTCGCGACGTACGGTTCTGCGAAAAGGGCGGAGACGTGGGCGGTACCTGGTACTGGAACCGCTATCCGGGCGTCGCTTGCGACGTCGAGGCTTACAGCTATCTGCCGCTGTTGGACGAGACCGGCTACATCCCGACCATGAAGTTCGCATCGGGCTTCGAGATCATGGAGTACTGCCAGAGCATCGCGGAGCGCTACGGCTTCTATGACCGCTGCCTGTTCCACACGACGGTCACGCAGAGCGAATGGGACGAGGACAGCGGCCGTTGGACGGTCACCACCGACCGGGGCGATGCGATGCGCGCGCGCATCGTCGTTCTGGCCAACGGCGTTCTGACCACGCCCAAGCTGGCACGAATTGAGGGCATGGAGAACTTTCAGGGCGAGTCTTTCCATACCTCACGCTGGGACTACCGGGTGCCGTTGGAAGGTCGTCGGGTCGGCATTATCGGCACCGGCGCCACGGCGGTGCAGGCCGTACCGGAGCTGGCCAAGGTGGCGAAGTCCCTGCATGTCTTTCAGCGCACGCCGTCGTCGATCGATGTGCGCGACCAGCGGGAAACGACCGCCGAAGAGATCGAGCAGTGGCAGAATGAACCGGGCTGGGCCCGGGCCCGGCGCGAGCGCTTCGCCAGGATATCGGCGGGCCGCACAGCGATGCAGGCCAACGATGACTATCTGGCCGGTCGGGTCGAGGACTTTAAGGTTCGCAAGCAGCACGCGTCGCCGCTTTCGGCCGCTGAGATGGTCGAGCGGCAGCTGCAGACCAACTTCCGGATCATGGAGCAGATCCGCGCCCGGGTGGATGCCATCGTTGAGGATCCGGTGACCGCTGCTGCGCTCAAGCCCTATTACCCCTATGGCTGCAAGCGGCCGACCTTTCATGACGAGTACCTGCCGGCCTTCAACAAGCCGCAGGTGACGCTGGTCGACACGGCGCCCTACGGGGTGCAACAGATCAACGAACGGGGCATCGTTCACGGCGGGCAGGAGTATCCGCTGGACGTCCTGATCTACGCCACGGGCTTTGAGTGGATGGCGACCTCGACCTTTAACATGATCAAAGGCCGGGGCGGCCGCAGCCTGCAGGACAAGTGGCAGCAGGCGGGCACCCGCACCTTCCTGGGCATACACAGCGAGGGTTTCCCAAACCTGTTCATTCTGTCCGGGCCCCAGGGCGGCGGCGGCAGCTTCAATTTTATCGATGCGATCGAGGCGCACACGGACTACGTGCTGTGGATGCTCGAAACCATGCGCGGGAAGGGCGCTGACCGGGTCGACATCACCGCAGAGCCCGAAGCCGAGTACGCGGCCCATTGCCGTGAGGCGGACGAGGTCACGGCACCGCTGCGAGACTGCTTGTCGTACTACAACGGTCACGGCGACGGTCGCCCGGGGGATCTGGCCTACTACGGCGGCAACCAGTGGCACCGCATTCGCAAAGCGGCGCAGGAGAGCCTCGCGCCGTACCGCTTTGGCTAGCGTGACTGGCTGCTAGAGCTCCGGGGCTGCGAGGTTGGCGTAGCCGCCGCTAAAGAACAGCAGGGGCGCTCCTGCGTCATGTCTGGCCGCGGTGACCCTCCCCAGAATGATGTGGTGGTCTCCGGCCTCGATGACCTGCTCCGTGTCGCACTCGATCTGGGCCAGCGCGCCCGGGAGCAGCGGCGCACCGTTGGCCGCAGGGGTGCTGTCGACGGTTTCGAACAGGTCTGGCTCGGAGCGGGCGAAGTGGTTGCTGAGGTCCTGCTGCTCCCGGGTCAGAATGTTGATGGCGAAGGCGGAGGCTGCCAGGTACGCCGCGAGCGAACTCGAACTCCTGGCGATGCTCCACTGCACCAGCGGCGGGGCCAGCGAAACGGAGCTGAAGCTGTTCGCAGTGACGCCTTGCGGCCGCCCGTCGGCGGCGATGCAGGTGACAACGGTCACGCCGGTGGCAAAGCTGCCGAAGCAGTTGCGCAGCGCTCGGGGGTCGAGGGTCTCGGCGTCAGACTCGGGCGGCATGCTGTTCCTTGGCGCTTGCTGAAAAGACAATGGTATTCAATTCAGCCATTTAGATCGAATTTCTAGATTTTAAGCCAGCCGCTCAGCACAGCTGGATACCCAGGGCCTGCAGTTTGAGCTCGGCAATTTGCAGGTCGACGCGCTCGGGCAGCACGTGGACGCCGCCGCTCAGTTCATCCCGGTGCGCGAGCAGGTCCGCAGCCGCCGCGAACAGCAGCCCCATGGTGACGTCAATGATCTCCACCGGGTGGCCCATGGCCAGGTCCCCCGCCAGGTTGACGGCTTCTCCGGCGCTCAGCAGGTAGATGGTTTGCTGCGCGCTCATGCGGCAGCGGGAGATGCCTCGGTAGGGTTGTTCCTGGGCATGCCGGAGCAGCGGCGCGGTCTCGATCTCGTCGGCGAAGTGGCCGACGTTGGCGAGCATGGCACCATCGCGGACCGCGGGCAGGCTGCTCGCGGGAATGGCATTGGGCTCACCGGTGGCGGTGACCGTGATGTCGGCCTGAGACAAGGCCTGCTCGAGCGGCAGCACCGTCATGCCGCGCAGATGCGCGGCCAGAGCCCGTCGGGGCTCGATCTCGACCACCAGCACCCTGGCGCCGAGGGACTGGGCCTTGCCGGCGATGCCGGCGCCGCAGCGCCCGTACCCGACGACCGCCAGCGTCTTGCCGGCCAGCTGAATGTTGCCCATGGACAGCAGGTTGCTGAGGGTCGATTCGCCGGTGCCGTGCTCATTGTCGAACAGGCTCTTCATGATGGTGTCGTTGACCGCGTACACGGGAAACTCGATCGCGCGCCTGCGCAGGGCGAGCAGGCCGGACGTTGTCTGCTCACAGACCCCGCAGCCCCCCGGCAGCCCGGCATCGGGCATGAGTGCCGACAGAGTGGCACCGTCGTCGATGCAGACCTCCGGGCCCGCCTCCAGCGCGCGCCTGATGTTCGCCTCGCGCTGGGCGCCAGCTTCGCCGATCTCGCTGAACACCTGCACGTTGCGCAGGCTGCGGACGTAGTCGAGGACGTCTGGCTGAGTGGTCGCGGGGTTGCTCGCTACTACGAGCACCTCGGCCCCGCACTCACTTAAGGCCTCGATGGTGCGCGCGACCTTGGCCTCCAGGTGCGAGCTGAATCCGATCCGGCGCCCGGCCAGCGCGCCGCTGGTCTTCAGGCGTTCCTCCAGCGCCGCCATGATCGGCATGTGCTCGCGCACCCAATCGAGTTTTTGCACGCCGCTATCTTCGCCCAATGCTTGGCTCCTTGTGTCCTGTCGCTGTGAGGTCAGCCGATGAGGGTGCGCTCGTACAGATCGAGCACCGCGTCGGTATCGGCTGCCAGGCAGCCGGTCTGGGAGGGCGTGTCGGCCCATCCCGCGTAGGGGAACGTGCGCCCGTCGGGCACCTGGATGGTTTGGCCCTGGCTGATCCCCTCGGCAATGACCCGCAGCGGCCCCTGCTGCACCGTGAACAGTTCCGGCGCCAGGAGGTAGGCAATCGCGCAGCTGTCGTGCACGGGGAAGCCAGGCACCTTGTGTCGGTCATAGTAGGACGCCTCGTAGAAGCGCGAGATGTCCCAGACGAAACGGCCAATCTCGCCGCCCTGGTCCCGCAGCCGTTCCTGGCGATCCCGGTGCAGCATGCAGTTCATGGTGACGTCGAGGCCGACCCAGGCAATGGGCCAGGGCGCGCTGGCAACTTCGTCTGCGGCGTGCGGGTCGCCGTGAATGTTGGCCTCGGCAACCGGCGTGACGTTGCCCGTGTGTTCGTTGCTGCCGAGCGCGCCGCCCATGACGACGACCTGTTTGACGCGTTTGGCGATGGCAGGATCCAGGCGCAGGGCGAGCGCGAGATTCGTCAAGCGGCCCACTGCCACCAGGGAAATCTCCCCGGGGCTGGCGTTCACCGTGTCGACGATGAAGCGCGCGGCGTCGACGGAAGCGGCGCTGCCTGCAGGTGCGGCAGGCTCGATATTGCCGAGCCCGTCTTCGCCGTGCACGAAGGTTGGCGGATCGCCGGCCGGGACCACGAGCGGCGTGCTGGCGCCCTGGTGCACGGGCGCCCGAATCGCGAAGCGCTCGGTCAGGTACAGCGCATTGCGCGTCACCACTTCGATGGTGTGATTGCCGAGCACGGTGGTAATGCCTTCCAGCACGATATCCGGCGATCGGTGTGCAAAGAACAACGCCATGGCGTCGTCGATGCCCGGATCGGTATCAAAGATGATGCGGTGCGGCACGGCGGCTCCTCGCCTTGCAAAGGACGGCGCGCAGTGTGCGTGGTTCGACCGGTCGCCTCAAGCCGCCCATACTGTCGGCCTTCCTCGGCACGGCGCAGACATGGCGAAATTGCGAGCAGCTATGGCCTGTTTTCTGGCGTACGCGGTCATGTCCGGAATGCTGGCCCCCATGGGGATCATTTCGCAGCCGCTGGCCGCGTTTCTGGGCGTCGATGTGCCGACCGCGACAGCGGGCTTCAGCTGGCTCACCATGGGCATCTTCGCGGGCGCCGTGGCGGCGCTGTGGCTGCTCGCTGCGGCGCCCTTGCGCCCGCTGCTGGTCCTGGTCTACCTCTCGATTGCCGCGCTGCTCGTTTCCCTGTCCGTGGCTGGCAGCGCGACCGGCGTGGGCTTGCGCCTCGCGCTGGTCGGCGCGCTCTGCGGGCTCGGGCTGCCCGGGGCAGCCCATGTCATTGCCGCCACCTTCAGCGCCGAGCGCCGCACCGCGCTGCTGGTCCTGACCGATGGCGCGTTCAGCGTGGCCGGTATCGTAGCGGGCGCCGTCGCCAGCACGGCGCTGGCGAGCAGCGGTCCCTGGTATCAGGTGTACCTCTGGGTCGCCGGGGCGGCGGGCCTGGCAGCGCTGCTGTTCGCGTTCTCGCCCTTGCCCGCCACCGAGGCCCGACGAGCGGCGGTGGCCCGGCCGCGGTGGCCGGCCCGGGCCTGGTGGCTCATCGCGGCGCTGGGCGGCTATACCCTGGGGCAGAGTTCCCTGTTGCTGTGGCTGCCGCAGTTCGCCCAGTCCCTGGGCAGCGAGCCGGAAGCCGGCGGCGCGCTGATCGGTCGCTACTGGAGCGGCATGTTTGCGACCCAGCTGTTTGTGGCTGCGGCGGTGCTGCGCTTTGGCGAGCGGCGATTGCTGGCGGCTGCTGCCCTGGGCACGGCTCTCGGTGCGGCGGCGGTGACCATGGCGGGCTCCTTCGCCGCGCTGCTGTGGCTGGTACCGGCCTGGGGCTTTGCCAACTTTGCCCTGCTGAAGGTGGTGATTGGCTTTGCGGTTTCGGCCACCCGCATCGAGTCCCCGACGTTCATCTCAGCGTTGCTGCTGGGCGCGACCGGCGGCACCGCCTGCGGTCCGGCCATTTCCAGCTGGCTGGTCGGGCAGGGCGGCATCAGCGCGGCGCTGCTCTTTGCGGTGCTGTCCCTTGGCTTTACCGCGGCCGTGTTGCTGGCCCAGCTCCGGCTGCGTCCGCTGGCCGCGCGCTAGAGCCCGGGCGCTGCAGCAGCGCGAAGCCCGGGCGCTGTTTCAGCGCGAAGCCCTGGCGCTGCAGCAGCGCGAAGCCCTGGCGCTG
>CAZXIJ010000009.1:0-39447 GCA_964640725.1 uncultured Pseudomonadales bacterium
TCATTCCGGACGCTATCGAACAGCCCAGCCACAAAAAAGCCCGGCGTTACCGGGCCCTAGAGTCGGTCCTGGACGTTGCCGGACCTGATATTGGTGGAGGCGGCGGGAGTTGAACCCGCGTCCGTTGGCGCTCGGCAATTGGCTCTACATGCTTAGGGTCCGTTTACTAATTTAGCTCGGTACGACCCAACGGTCAGGGTGTACTTTGCGATCCCGATTGGTTTTAACGCTTCAGCCCCGGGCGAGACATCCACGCGATTCTGCGAACGTTGCCGTTGATTTCCTCTCACAGACACGAGTCATCAACGTAAGCGGGGTTTTTAGGCCGCTAGTGCGTAGTTTTCGTCGTTGGCAACTATAAAAGTTACAGCGATTGTTTTACGAGAGTCACTACCCTCTCGGCATGCACCGCAAGCTCTGCTACCCCCGTCGAAGCCAAGTCGCCCCCAAAGGTGTAACGCGCGTTCTGATCGGTCCGTGCCGGGTCGTTAAGCCGGCGGGGCCCATCAGGCGGGCGGAGCGGGAGTCTAGCACGGCTGTCCAGCCAGCCCCCGATCACCCAGTTAGAGGCGTGCGCTGGGGCAAAGTTCCCGGGAATGGCCGATAATGATTCACAAAACCGAAGATCGTATCAATGGAAGGCCCGATCAACCGTTGGACCCTAGCGCCACCCCCCCAGCGGTGGCCGGCTATCCATCATCAGCACGTCCAGCCGCTGCTGAGCGCCGGCGTGATCGCGCCGGTCCTTGGCCTCCAGCATCTCGCAATCGTCACGGATCATCTGGCCCACCTCGACCGGATAGTGGCGACAGTCTTCCGGCCGATCAAAGTAGATGCCGCAGCGGCTCATGCTGCCGTCGGCGGTGTACTCGAGCCACGGACATCGGGCCAGATACTCGCCAGTGGCCGGGTCTACCCAGATCTTGCTGCCGCGCGCGTAGCGGGCGATGTCCGGGCGGTCCCGATGCCAGTGCTCGATGTCTTCGGGCGATGCGGACAGGCCGCCGTTGCCGGCGGCTTCGCAGCACCTGCCGCAGCCGTTACAGGGTTTCATCGCGTCAGCCTACACGCTCCAGGCTGTTAGGCTGAAAGCCTTCACTGTCCACACGGAAAAACCATCGATGCGCCTGATCGCCCTGACCCTGCTGATCATCTCCCTGCCCCTGCAGGCCGCCGAGTTGCGCGATGCGCGGCCTGCCGCCCAGGGCATGTCCGCCGACCGCCTGGAAGGCATCGACGCGCTCGCGCAGCGCCACCTGAGCGCCGGTCACTTTCCCAACATGCACGTCATGGTCAACCGGGGCGGCCGCATCGTTCACGAGACCCGCACCGGCACCATGGGCATCGACGATGCGCGGCCGCTGCCGGAGGACGCGATCTGGCGCATCTACTCCATGACCAAACCGATTACGGCGGTCGCCGCGCTCATGCTCTACGAGGAAGGCGCGTTCCAGCTCACGGACCCGATCACGCGCCTGCTGCCCGAGATGGCCGAACTGCAGGTGCACACGGACCAGGGCCTCGTCCCGGTCGCGAAAGCACCGACCATTCAGCAGCTGATGACGCACACGGCAGGCTTTGGCTACATCTTTACCCCCCACCCTTCGGACGAAGCCATCCGGCAGGCCGACGTGTTCGCCAGCAAAGATCTGGACACTTTTGTCCGGGCCATCGCCGCAATCCCCCTCATCGATCAACCGGGCGAGCGCTGGTCCTACAGCGTCGCGAGCTCGCTGCTGGGCGCGATCGTCGAGCGGGCCGCCGGTGTCCCCTTCGATACCTTCCTGCGCACCCGGCTGTTCGAGCCGCTGGACATGCGGGACACCGCCTTCAAGCTTGCCGCCAGCAAGCGCGACCGGTTGGTCACCAGCCAGACTCAGGACCCGAAGACCGGCAAGCCGGTCGTCGTCGAGCCTGGATCGAGCGCGCTGGCGCTCGGGCCCGAGGGCGCGAGCTTCCCGGCCGGCGGCGTCGGGCTCTTTTCCACCACCCGCGACTACATGCGCTTCGCCGAAATGCTCCGCGCGGGCGGCACCCTGGACGGCGCCCGCATCCTGTCGCCCAAAACCATCGAGTACATGGCAAGCAATCATCTGGTGGTGCCAGCCGCAGGCACGGGCGAAGCGCCGCAGCTGCGCCTCGGCAACCTGTACCCGGAAGGGTTCGGCTTTGGCCTGGGCGTCTCCGTGCTGGAAAGCCCGCAGGCCATCGGCACCCTCGCATCCGCCGGGGAGTTTGGCTGGGGGGGCGCGGCGGGCACGGTCTTCTGGGTCGACCCGGCAGAGGACATCGTGGTCGTGGGCATGATCCAGCTGCTCAGTTCGCCCTGGCCCCTGCGCGACGAGCTGCGGGTGCTCACAAACGGCGCGATCACCAGAACCGCCCAGTGAAATCGAGCAACGACGTTGCTGGCTAGGGGCTCGCGGGGCCCTTGTCAGGCCCTGGCAGGAAGTAGATCGCCACGGCCGCAATGGCCAAACACCCGAGCATGATCGGCCAGGCCGCATCGTAGCTGCCGGTACTGTCGCGCAACCGCGCGGCAAGCCAGGGGCCGAGCGCCGCCAGGGTCGTAAACGGGCCCACCAGCCCCATCACCCGGCCAAAGGCAGCCACCCCAAAGCGCGCACTCACCACGGCGCCAAGGAGCGGCAGGAAGCCGCCAGCGGCGGCGCCCAGGAGCATGCTGACCAGTATCAGGCGCGCGTAGCCCAGGTCGCCGCCCAGCAGCAGCAACGCGACAGCACAGAGCCCAACGGCGGTTAGAAACAGCCAGCGATGGTCGACTCGATCCGCCAGCGCGCCGTAGCAGATCTTGGCGCCCACCATGGTCAGCGCCAGCACCGACACCAGCGTCGCGGCGGTCGAGGGCGCAAGCCCCTGGTCGGCCGCCAGCGGGCCCAGGTTCTGCTGCGCCGCGCCGAAGGCAATGGCCAGCGGCAAAAACGCGAGCACGGTGACCTGGAACGCGCGGCTGCGCAAAATGGATCGCGTGTGCCAGTCCGGCACAGCCGCCATCGCCCCGACGGGTCCGGCAGGCGCAGCACCTTCGCCGGCCAGCCCCAAAGCCGCAGGCGAGCTGCGCACCAGCCACCAGACCGGCGGCAGCACCAGCACCAGTACCAGCAGCGACAGGCGCTCGGCGGCGCCGCGCCAGCCATAGCCTTCCAGCAGGGCCGCAAAGATCAACGGCACCACAAAACCGCCGATGGAAGTGCCGACGGTCGACAGGCCCAGGGCCAGGCCCCGGCGCCGATCAAACCAGCGGGTCGCGAGCGTTTGCGCCGCCAGCGGCCCCGCCAGCAGCAAAGACGCGACGATGAGCGTGCCGAAGCACAGCTGCACTTGCCACAGCGCCGTCGCCTGAGCCATCAGAAACAGCGCCGCCGCAACGCAGCACAGGCCCAGGCACACCAACACCCGCAGGTTCACGCGATCGATGGCCTGGCCGGCAAAGGGCGAGGCCGCACCCATGACAATCTGCAGCGTGACGAACAGCCACATCACCCGGCCGCGCCCCACCTCGAACTCGGCGGCCAGAGGCTGCACGAAAAAGGTGAAGCAATAGATACCAATGCCGAAGGTGACGGCCTGGAACAGCATGGCCACGGCCAGGATGTTCCAGCCGTGATACCAGGGCAGCCGCAGCAGCTGCGGCACGGTTAGGAGATCAGCCCGGCCAGCGGTTCGGCACGCGCCCGCAGGCGATCGAGGGATCCCGCCCCCAGGGGCACGACAAGCTGGTCCACGCCCAGGTCGGCGAAGGCGCGGGCAGCAGCGGCATCGGGGGCCGTGCGGCCCGTGCCCACGGCCACATGGATCTCGCTGCGTGCCCGGCCCGCCGCAGCCAGCGCACCGTCCAGCGCCGCCAGCTTTGCCGCAGCGCTGGTCGGGTTCAGGTTAAATCCGTACCAGCCGTCGCCCTGCTCCGCGACCCGGCGCAGCGCCGGCTTCGACTCGCCGCCAAAGTAAACGGGCGGCCCGGCAAAGCGGTCGCCCTGCTGCACGGGCTTGGGGTTGAAGTGACAGGGGGCAATGTTGATCGTCGGGCCGTCAAAGGCGCTGTCGCCAGGAGCCCAGAGCGCGCGCATGGCATCGATGTACTCGCGGGTGTTTGCCGCCCGGTCTGCAAAGGGCATCTGCAGCGCGTCGAACTCTTCCTTCAGCCAGCCAATGCCGACGCCAAAGTCGACGCGGCCGCCGGACAGGTAGTCCAGGTCCGCGACCATCTTTGCGGTGTACACCGGCTGGCGCTGGGGCACCAGACAGATGCCGGTACCCAGCCGCAGCTGCTTGGTGTGCGCGCCGATAAAGGTCAGGGCCGTGAACGGGTCCAGCACGCCCTGGGGTTCTCCGGGAATACGGCCGTCGTCCGAGTACGGGTAGCGGGAGGCATAGTCCGGAAAGAACAGCACATGCTCCGGGACCCAGATCCCGTGAAAACCCAGCGATTCCAGCAGCTGCGCGGCGCCCGCGATAAATTCCGGAGGTGTGTGATGGCTGAAGCCCGTGGCGACGCTGATCTTCATGGACGGAGCACCGATAAACTTGCGGAAGCACCGACTCTGCCGAGCCAGCGCCTGCGACACAAGGGCGGCGGCCCGCTCAATTGACAGCAGCAGCGCGCTTGACTCAAATGGACCGGGTCGACCTGCGGCCTCGCTCCATGCGCCACCCAACCCACATTGGCATCCTGACATTCGCGCTCACCGTGCTGCCGCTGTCCGCCCTGAGCGCCTCTCTGAATCCCGGCGAAATGGCAGCCCGGGCTGCCGAGCTGATGCAGGACGGCCAGTTCGCCCTGGCGCGCAGTTACCTGGCGCCGGCGCTCATTCACCCGGCGCTCAGTCCTGAGCAGCGGGCGCACGCCTACTACCTGAGCGGGCTCAGCTTCGTGGCGGAGCGGCAGTTCGTATCGGCGCGCAAGGACTTTCACCGGGCTCTGGAGTTCTTTGAGGATCACGGTGGTGCGCAGGCCGCCCTGGGCAACCTGTACACGCAGGGCCTGGGCATCGAGACCAACGTGCTGCTGGGCATCACGCTGTTCAGCCGCGCCGCCGAACTGGGAGATACCCGCGCCCTGTTCTATCTCGGGCATGCCTACATCAAGGGCCTGGGCGTCGAGCAGGATCTGGCCCGGGGGCGAGCGCTGCTGGCGCAGGCGGCGGACGCCGGCGAAGTCACCGCCATGGTGCACCTGGGGGCGAGCTACCGGGCACCGGACGCGGACCCGCCGGAGCCCGTCGCCGCCCTGGACTGGTACGACCGGGCCATCGAGGCTGGCGATGCCAGCGCCATGGTGGCCAAGGCCTACATGCTCCGCAAAGGCGAGCTGGACGCCGCGCAAACCACCTATCCAGAAGCTGCCCGGAAGTTGCTCGAACAGGCTGCGGCGCTGCACAGCGACCCGGCCATCCTGGCCCTTGCGCACATTCATCTGAACGGCGAAGGCGTGCCGAAGGACCCGGCTACAGCGCACCGATTGCTGGCCGAGGCTGCCCAGCGTCGCTCATCCCCCGACGTGCTGTTTCTGCTCGGTCATCTGCAGGATGTGGGGCTGGGCACGGCGCGGGATCTCGCTGCGGCCCGGGAGTCCTACAAGGCTGCGGCCCGGCTGGGGCACCCGCAGGCCATGTCCCGGCTCGCACAGCAGCTGATGCAGCAGGCAGACCCGGCGGCCCACGCCCAGGCGGGGTACTGGCTGGCGCAGGCTGCCCGGAACCAGACGCCCCGGGCCCTGAATGACTACGCCTGGTTTCTCGCGACCAGCCCGGTGCACCGTGTTCGCGATGGCGCGCTGGCGGTCACCCACGCGCGCGCGGCGGTAGCCAAGGTCAGCGAGCCCGGGTACCTGGATACGCTGGCGGCCGCTTACGCCGAGGCCGGCGACTTTGACGCGGCCGTGCAGACGCAAAAGCAGGCGATCGCCGATGCCGCTGCACAGGAGCCGGAACTGGTTGCAGAGCTCACGGCGCGGCTGGCGGTGTTCGAGGCCAGAAAGCCCTGGCGCGAACCGCCGGCTAATTAGGCCGGGCGTCGGCCAGCAGCGGCCACAGCAACAGCAACACCAGCGGCGTCACAGCCACCATCGCCGTGCTGCCCATCAGGTCGAGCCCGCCGGCCAATTCGCGCGCGCTCGGCAGGCCGCCGAGCCAACCGCCCAGGCCGTCCAGCAACGCAAGCCAGGACGATCCCATGAGCCAGGCCGACCCAAGCGCCAGCAACGCACCCAGCAGCAACGCGCTGCGCAGCACGCGCCGCCGGCTGCGTTCCCTGGCCGCAAGCTGTGCCATGACCCCTGCCAGCAGCGCTTCGCTCGCTGGCACCATGTCCGCCGCGGCGGCAAACAGCGACCCGAGGCGATCATCGAGCGGATCCTGATGGTGCTGATCCGTTGAGTTCGTCATGGGGTCGTCTCCTGTTGCGGGGCCCGGGCCACTTCCTGATGCGACAGGCCGCCGCCGTGATTGAGAACGATGGCGCTTCGTTCCGCTGCGCTCAGAACCGACAACAACCGATCCAGCTCCAGGGCCGCGGGATCCGGTTCCCGATGGGCGACCGGCTCCCGGGCCAGCTCGTTCAGGGCTTCGCCGTAGCGCCTGGATGCGCGCTGCGCCATCAGAAACTCCCGATAGGCAATGCCGTTCAGCCAGGGCCGCAGGCGACTGCCATCCCGGGCCTGATGCAGCTTGTCGAAAGCCTTGATGAATGTTTCCTGAGCCAGGTCATCGACCAGATGGATCTGACCCCGGCACAGCTGCTTCAGGAACGCGCGCACGGCCTGCTCGTGCCGGGCCATGAGCGTGCCAAA
Organism: uncultured Pseudomonadales bacterium; assembly: GCA_964640725.1. Classification (GTDB taxonomy): domain Bacteria; phylum Pseudomonadota; class Gammaproteobacteria; order Pseudomonadales; family Azotimanducaceae; genus CALHVX01. The sequence goes on from CAZXIJ010000009.1 coordinate 6,809, forward strand.
GGCCGCCAGGTCCCGGCTGGCGAGCACCGCGGCCATGAGCGCCGCATCGCTGATCTCAGCTGCGCTTGGCGCCACGAGCCAGCCAGAAGTAGCCGAAGCTCAGAAACAAGGGGAAGCAGGCAATGCCGACCAGCGGCCCGATCGCGTCCTCCTCGCCGATAAAGATCGCGAAGCAGGTCGTGGCAACGGCCAGCATCAAGGCAATCACCCCGCGCCGCAGGTCGGCATCCGGGCTCGGGGGCGGGATCAGCGACTCGATCATTTCCGGGCTTAAGGTCGCCCCGCTCTCAAGCGCCTGGCGCAGGGTCTTTTGCACTTCCTGCTGGGAACGGTGCCGAAATAGCCGGTGCACGGCGAAGGCGCCAAAAAGACACAGGAACAGGGCAACCGGGACCAAAATCTCAACGGAATCTTCCATCATCACTCCAGCTACAGGACAGTATTCTGTAGTGGATGCATGAAAGCTGGAAACAGATGCAGGGCTTACCCTGAAATTAAGCGATGGCCCGTTGCCTGCCGGGGCAACGGGCCTTGCGGCAATCAGTCGTTGTCGGTGATGGTCACCATGCTGGAGCCGTCGACGATGGTCGCTGCGCCGGCGTCGGTGACTTCCAGGCGGAAGGTTTCGGTCCCTTCTACCAAGGCATCCTCCCGCAGCGGGACCCACAACACCAGCTCCGTGCTGCCGGCCGGGATGACCCGGGCACCGCCTTTGCTCTGATAGTCCACGTCACCGCCTGTCGCAGACTCATCAATGGTCTCGATGGCGATGATCGTGTCGACAGGAGATGGGGCAGACAGCGAGACGATGATCCGCGCCGCCGCGCCTTCCACCGCCACCGCATCGCTGATCGTCAACGACGGCGAAGCGATACCCTCATTATCCAGGATCGAGCCAACGGCCTCTCCGTCCGCCAGGGTGGCGCCACTGACCGCACTCAGCGACGCGGCAAAGCTTTCCTCGCCCTCCGTATCGCTGTCGTCAATGGTGGGAACCCACAGGGTGAACTCGGTCTCGCCGGCCGCGATGGTTCGCACCCCGCTCTTGGGCTGGTAGTCGATACCCACATTGGCAGTGACGTCGCTGGTGCTCACGACGAAGGACACCGGCAAGGTCGAGGCAGCGGACAAGCTGATCGGGAAACGGACGAAGCCGCCCTCAACAGCCGATGCGTCACCAATGCTGAGCGCCGGCAGGACCGCGCCGCCGTCGTTGTCAACGATCGTGCCTGTCGCCGAGCTATTGACGACCGTTGCGTTCACCGCCGACTCGATACCGAGCTGGAAAGTCTCTGTCGATTCAGACTCAGAGTCGTCGAGGGTCGAGACCCAGACGGTAAACTCGGTCTCTCCGGCGGCAATAGAGCGGACACCGTTTTTCGGCAGGAAGTCCGCGTCGACCGTCGCGGATTGCCCAGTCGTGCTCAACACAAAGTCGACCGGCACTGCGGAAGCCGCCGACAGGCTCAACACGAAGCGGGCAAAGCCCCCTTCGACCGTGCTGGCATCGGCGATACTCAGGGCTGGCAAGGCGCCGCCGGAATCGTTATCGATGATCGTGCCCTCGCCCTGCAGATCTTCAGGCTGTGCGCCAACCAGATTGCTGACCGTCAGCCTGACGGTCTCATCGCTTTCGGCCTCGGCATCGTCAGTCGTCGCGACCCAGATCGTAATCGAGGTGTTGCCTGCTGGAATAAACCGGGCGCCACCCTTGGTCTCGTAGTCGGAAAGATCCGCATCCAGGCTATCCGTCGCGATATCGAAGCTGACTTCCTGGCTTGCCGGAGCAGACAGGGCGATCTCGAAGCGCAGGAAGCCGCCTTCACCCGCGCTGGCGTCGCTAACCGTGAGCGTCGGCGCTGAATCGACCACCGGGCGCAGGGTATTGAAGTCCTGCTCCGCCGTACCGCCGGCATACCGGTTGGGCGCGCCGAAGGTAGACGAGGTGCCGTCGTCGTAAGCGCTGCCCTGGGTGACGAGCGGGCCAGGATTTGCCTCGAGCTTGCCAACTTCCTCCGAGTTGACACCCGAGAAGGACCCGATGCCTTCGCCAGCCGGGCCAAAGACAACCGCTCCGCCCGCATCGGCGATCGACAGCTGCCAGCTGTCGTTGCTGACCGCGTAATTGGTGGCAGTGATGTAGCTTCCACTTCCGGCATCGCCCGCTACAACGTGGATCCACCAGTCGTCGGCCGCGGGATCGTAGGACACATCTTCGTCGTAAACGGAGCTGTCTGCGGCCAAGATCGCGCCTTCAGCAACCGTAATGATCGTGCCTGCGCGCAGGTCGGACCAGAGCGGATCCGCGCTGAAGGTCAGCACCGGCTGCGCAGCTCCATCGTCCTCGATCCGTAGCTCCCAGCCACGAATATCAAGGCGATCCTGAGTGACGACCAGCTCGAACCAGTCGCCGCCGTTGCCCTGGATTCGGCCAAGACGGCTGTCTTCCGGCGTTGCGGCCGTACCGTCGCCACCACCCAGGAACTTGCTGCCACTGACGGCGTTGTACTCGTTCAGGATCAGCGGCGCCGGGGGCAAGACCTCCCAGGACAGGGTCTCATCAACGGAAACGTCGCCATCGTCCACCGTAACGACCGGGCTGTAGCTACCCAGCTGCGTGGGCACGCCGGACACCAGGCCAGAGGCAGAATCAATCGCGAGACCGTCCGGCAGCCCGCTCGCCGACCACAGCAGCGCGTCGTCATCCGTTGCGGACAGCTGCAGCGACACCACGTCGCTGATGGCTGTGAACTGAGAATCGACCTCATCGATGACCGGAATCTCGTTGGTGGTGTAGCGCGCGGTCGTTTCCGGACCCCAGCTGCCGGCGTCATAGGCGCGCAGCACCAGAGTCGCATCGGCGCTGATCACGATGCTGTCACCGCCCGCAATCAGCTGGGCCCCAGGCGCAATGGCGCCGCCAGCAAGACGAGGATCACTGCCGTCCAGGGTGTAATACAGCTGCGTCCCCGGCGGCGCCGCAATGACAATCTCGGTACCGGGCGCAATCAGGGTGTCAGACGGCACAGAGACCTGTGCTGTAGGAAGCTCCGAAGCAAGTCCCAGCGCGACCATCTGCGCGTAAACCGTGCCGGAACGCCCGGGAATAACAGTGTTCTCGACGTAGCTGACTTCGTTCTGCCAGTCCGTGAGCGTGAAAGGCGTGCTGCGCTTGGAATCTCCCCAGCGCGCCGAGTGCGCGAGCACTGCAGACGACATCTGCGCCTTGCGGGCGTTCCACCGCGCCAGAGCCGCAGCGTCGGTCAGGGCGCCGCCGTTGCGGAACCGCCGGCTGGCATGATCGATAAACCGCTGGCGATACTCCGCGTTGCTGGTCAGTGCCGCATGCAGCCAGTAAGGATGAAAGTAGGCGTTGTTGAAGAACTCGTTCGGCTGGCCGTTGAAGGGCGGATACGGTCCCAGCAGGTTGTTCTCCAGGGACGCGTTGCGCCTGGCGCCGAGGGCGTGTTCGCCATCATGCTGAAAAAATCGCCATTTGGTTTTGTCGCCAACGCGATCCTGGATGCCGTACCAGTTATTGCCGCGCTTGAAACCACTCAGGAAGGAGCTTGGCGATCCGTCCGTGTCGCCTTCATACGCGTTGATCATGATGTAGTCGATCAGGTTCTCCAGATCGACGGTGGCGTCAATAGCAGCATACTCACCGCTGCTGATGTTCTGGTCCGCCACGTAGTCAAAAAGCCCAATCCAAGCGGCGTTCGTGCCATCGGTAGCTTCAAAACGATAGCCGTCAGAGCGGTTGTGCTTGACCACATCGTAGTCGTCTTCGTCACCGCCAAAGTAGCTCGCAGCAAACTCTTCCGATACGCGCTCCTGGGTCATGAAGACGCCCCAGTAGACCCCGTTGATATAGAGGTTGTAGTACCGGCTGCGCGTATGGGCAAGCCCCATATCGCGCTGCGTGTCCCTGGACCAGACCTCCCGAAGCAGCGTGTTCCGCCCACCGCCACTGCCAGTGCTCTGGGCCCAGGAGTAGTTGTTGGACGAGCGGAAGTCGATCTTCTGGAATACCTCGACACCCTCGTCGCCGAACAGCGGGTACTCCAGATCACCGCCATAGGCGCTTCGGAAGAAGGCGCGGAACGAGTGCTTGGGATTCTGTGGCCGGCGGCTGAACCCGCCTCGAACGCGTATACCCGCCTCTTGCGTGAAGCCTTGCTCAGCCCCTGAACCGTCGATCAGCTCGATGGCGGCAGGACGCTCCCAATAGCGGCCCTTGTTGAAGGCATTGGTGTAGATGCCGATCTCCGGATGGAGCAGGTTGTCGATATCCGTGCTGATGGCAATCGCCGGCAGGCTTGCCAGGGAGCTGCGCACGGCTGCGGGGTCCGGACCCACAATGGCCGGGTCCATGCCGTAGTCCAGGTCCTGCCCATTCACGGGGCCGGCCGGCCAGCCAGGCGGCGGCTCTTCGTTCGGTGACTGCCCGACAATGTCATCAAGGAACAGGTAGGTCGCCGTTGCCGTTGGCGAGGGCAGGTAGTTGTCGCGTACCGCTACGGCCCGCAGCGCGGTCGTCGAGTCAATGCTCAGAGGCGCACTGTAAGTGTGCCAGCGCGCGGCCAAGGTCGTTTCCGAGGCGACACCAGCCGGGACCCAGATCCCTGCGTAGTTGCCCGCCTCCGCTTCCAGCAGCTGGTTTTCACAGGCACCCGCGCAGTTGACGCCCTTGACGGTAATCGAGCCCAACCTCGCGCCGTCTTCCCGGGGGAAAACGCGCAGCACATGGTCGCCCGCCTGCAGAGAGACCTGCACAACAGTGCTGCCGTCGGTGACCGGATAGACCGACAGGGCACCCGGCTGCCCGACCCCAAATTGCCACAGGGGCCCGTTGTCGAGCTGCACCCAGAAAGAATTCGAGCTACCGCTCACACCCTGAGCCAGGGCATCAAACTGAAAGTCGCCATCCGCAGGCGAGAAGAACGGCAGCTCGATCACGTTCTGGGAATTCGGATCGGCGGTATAAAAGACCCCGTTGTCGACGCTGGTCAGGTAGCCGTTGCTGCGATGGGGGGCGTTCCAGCTCGTCGACAGGGAAGCGCCGCCACCGCCCTGGAACATAGTGGTAACCACCCTGTGCAGGCCCCGCTCCAGGTAGATCGTCTGGCTGACCGATTGGGTGGGATGGATGCCGTCATTATCAACCACCAGCGCACCGTCGACCCAGACCTGGCTGCCGTCATCAGAGGACGCCTCGAAGGTATAAAGTCCGGCCACCTTGGCATCGACGCAGCCGCTGAACCGCAGCCCGTAGTTGCTATCCCGTTGCCGAGGCTCAATGGACATGACGTCTGCGGTACCGGCGGCGACCGGCGTCAGCGCATCGAAATCAGGCAAGGTCGTCCAGGTGCCTTCGTAGTACTCCCAGCCCCAGGCATCGCCGTTGGCGGGCGCGGTGCACCCCGCAGCGCTGCTGGGTGTTCGGCCGTCCAGGGTGTAGCGGATGGTTGTGCCTGCTGTGGCGCTGGTCAGCGCAACGGTCTGGGCGCTGTCGTAGAACCCGTGGGGGACGCTCAGGGCCACCTCTTCCACAAGGCCATCAACGCCCGCACCGTTCGCAGCACCGGGTGTCGGATCCGGGTAGTACAGTCCGCCGCCAAAGCCGACATCGGTAAATTGCTGCGGATACTCCGGCGCGTAGTCGTCAACCACCGTTGTGCCGTCAGCAGCGACTAGAGCCAGATATTCGCCGCCAGCGGACAGCTTGAAATTGGCGTGCAGCTCGCCCGCTACCGGCGCCCGGTCCTTGTTGGAAGCAAAGACCAACAGGTAGCCTCCGGCCGGGAGTGTGCGGGCAGGCAACTGCCACTGGGTCAGGTCAGCGCTGTCGTCGGTCAGAAACCAGCCGGTGATGTCCACCGCGGCAGGGCCGTCATTGTGAAGCTCAAGCCAATCTTCGTCGTCCCCATCTTCATCTGTGATGGTTCTGTCATTGGACGCCATAAACTCGCTAATCACCACCGCGCCGGACGCCAGCGGTGACAGAGCGGCGAAAATCAATGCAACCAGCAGTCTCGCCAGGGGCGAAGCCAACTTACTCATATCTACTCCAGTCATCACGTACCAATGCGTCGTGCCGTGCACGACCTACAAACAGGCACCCAGGTCTTCAAGATTGAACGGTGCGCTTTGCGGCAGCTTGCCTTCGCCGACGAAGATGCCCGCGCCCGCCGGGAGGTTCGTGCTGACCAAGCAGGTCACCGCCGTATCAGGCACAGTGACATCGAAGCCGTCGCGGCCAGAGCCACCCACAAACAGCGAGTAGTCGACAACGCCGTCTCCAGGACTGCTATCCAAAGTGTCGCTGCCTTCCAGGCTGAAGCCGACGGGGTTCAGCACCTGGTCGGCGGTCAGCGTGCCGGCATATTCCTGCCAGGACAGCCCGCCGCCTACGACCCGGACCGTCCAGTCTCGCTGACCGGTCACCGTGCAGTCCTGCCAAAGATAGAGGCCAGGCTCGGAGGCGTTGTTGACCGCCGGCTCGCCGCACTGCGCTTCAGGCTCAGGCGGCACCAGTTGGCAAGCGCCAAGGTCAGTCAGGTTGAAGGCTCCGACAGGCTGCATACGCTGTGCGCCCACGAACACCGACGTGCCGGCGGGCTGCTCGGTCATCTCGAAGCAGGTGTCGGCACTCACCGGAACCATGGCCTCGAATCCGTCCACACCGTTGCCGCCAACGAAGAGCCCGAAGTCGAGCACCTCGTCACCGGGCGTGGTGTCGAAGACATCGTTCGGCTCCTGATCAAAGGGCGTGCTCGCAAGCGGAGCGCTGGCAATGAGGGATCCGAAATAGCCCTGCCATGGCAGACCGCCACCGACGGCCCGCATCTGCCATTGCGCATCAGCGCCCCCCGCACCACAGTCCTGCCAAAGGTAGACGCCGGGTTCTGTGCTCGCCTGGAACTCGATAGGGCCACACAGGTCGGTGCTTTGAGGATCGTCTGATGGATCCAGCGGGTCGAGGCCGTTAGCAACCTCAAAGCCGTCATCAGCGCCACCACCGTCCGTGTCGGGCAGGTTCGGATTGGTACCGAGCGCGCCCTCTTCGGCGTCCGTCAATCCATCACCGTCGGTATCTACAGGCTCCGGGCAGGCCTGCCCGTTATCGAAGCTGATGGTGTCAGTGACGAGGGCCGTTCGATCCCGGCCAGCGAAGACAGCACCACCCACCGGCGTGCTCGGCACAAAACAGGCGGAGGCGGGCACTTCAAAGTCGAGGCCGTCTCTCGCATTGCCAAACACAATCAGGTTGTAGACCAGGCGATTCGGATCGCTGGTGTCGATGGTGTCGTTGCCTTCCACCAGTTGCGGCGTGACGTTCGCCAGGCCACCGATCACATCGATCTGCGCCGCGTAGTCCTGCCGCGCGAGCGCCAGGTCACCGACAACGCGCAGGAACCACTGGACCCGGCCACCGGCACAGTCCAGCCACAGGTAGGTGCCCGCAGGAGACGCATTGGTCAGGCCCGGATCACCGCAAAACACATCGGTGTCTGCGGCTAGAACCGAAACTGAGACCTGAGCCGGAGGGCTGCTCGCAAGCCCGTCAAAGACCGTGAAGCCAAAGCCGTCGTCGCCCTGAAAGCCTGCGGACGGCGTGTAAACCAGATTCGGCGCGGTTCCGCTTAGCGTGCCGTTGGCAGGCCCGCTGCCAACAGCAAACTGCAGCGAGTCGCCATCGGGATCGCTACCGGTGAGCGTCAGGGAAACAGCGGTTTCGACGGACGTGCTGAGACTCTGTGCCGCAGCGCTGGGTACCCGATTGCCGCCGCCACCGGGTTGTCCCGGGTTGGGGTCTACCAGGTCATCAATACCATCTCCGTCGGCGTCGGTACCCGCGTTGTCGTCAGCAACGCTCAGCTGGCCATCGCCATTGCTGTCAAAGACGGCATTGGCAGTGCCCGCGATATCGTAGGCCGTACCGTCGTTGAGCGCGTTGCTGCTCTCGCGATCCAGATAGTCGGGCAGGCCGTCGCTATCCGTATCCGGCGGCGCCGTTACAGTGCCCTCGAGGGCAGCGACATCAACCAACGAGTTGCCGTCCAGATCCGCCAGGCCAGCTTCGATCACGTCAGCAATGGTGTCGTTGTCGCTGTCCAGGTCATTCTGGTTGGCAACACCGTCGCCGTCGGCATCTGCTGCGGTTTCGACCGAATCCGGGATGCCGTCGTTATCGGCGTCAATGTCCGGCTGGCAGCTCGCAAGACCCAGCAGGTCGTAGGGCGGTTCAATGCGCTTGCCAGCACTACCAATGTAGAGCACTTCGATGTTCGTGGCGTCCAGCACCATGCAGGCACTGCTCAGGCCCTGGGTCGAAAAGGTAAAGCCTTTGTTATTGCCCAGGTCCGCGTTGGCGTTGATGTCGAACTGCAGCGTGGTGGTGCCACCACCGCTGAGCGTGTCGGCGCCGTTCAGAGAAAGAGGCACGGGCGCACTGAAGCCCGCGTCCGCCGAAATGGTGCCCGCCATCTGGTGGGTGATCCCGGGGCTCAGCCGCGCCAGCCCGCCCTGAACCTTCACGGTCCATTGGTCCGTACCACAGTCACGCCACAGCTGCATGGCGGGGCCAAGGGTCGTGGTATACGGCGGTTCGCCACATTCTTCACCGCTCGCCACGGTAGAAGACGTTGGCGGCTCGAGCACGACTGGCAGAAAAGCGGTTGCCTCGGTTGCTTCATACAGCTGGTCAGCCGCGATGCCGTTGTAGACATCCACCTGCCCGGAAGGCCACTCGACACGGACCTCGCTCACCGTTGTGTTGCCTGCGAGTCCGAAGTGCAACCGCGCATGGTTTTGAGAAAAACGATGGTAGCTGCCAGATTGCTCTCTGAGTTGCGTGACCCCGCCCGCAGTCACGTACACCTTGGCACCGATCGCTGCGTTGGGAGAAATGGTGCCGAGCAGGTCAATCTCGATCCAGTGATTGCTGTTGCCGGCGTTGCGCAAGAGCGTGTCCGGGCCGCCGAAGCTGACCGGATAGAACAACAGACCGTTGCTCACGGTCAGATCGACAAATCCATCAACATCGTAGTCCGCGGCAACCACGGAATCAGCGATACCAAACTCAAGCCCATTGCCCACGGGGCCTTCGCCACCGTGCGCTGTTACCTCGACGAAAGTGCCATCGCCCTGGTTGTCAAAGTATCGGTTGGCCAGGTTCGATACACCCTGGCGGCAGGCCATATAAAGATCGACATCCATGTCGTTGTCGAAATCAGCAGCGACAACGCTCACGCAGAACTTGGGAACATCGAGACCGCTGTCAAAGCGCCAGCGAAAGCCTCCGGGCTCATTCTGGCCGTGATAGGTACCAAGGGCCATATCGCCGGTCTCCAGCCCCGTCATCACCGGCTCGCTGGCGGGATTGGCGGTATCGATGCGAACGTAGGCTTGCCGGTTGCTGGTGTCACGCACCCGCCAGAGCGCTGCTGCGCTGTCGTAGCTGACGCTGACGCCGCGCGCGCTGCCTGAGTTCGTGCCGTTGGAGTCGAGTTCGAGCACTTCGGCCTGCCGGAAAGCACCGCCGCCGGCGCCGTCGATCGTGTAGGTCACCTCGCCTTCGGCAGCGAAGGTAAACTCCGCCCCGCTACCTGTGCGAAACCAGGCTTCAATTCTGTTGCCGTTGACCCGCGCGGCGCCCGCAGGACGCAGCGTGCCCCGCGTCACCACAATATCTGTTCGCAGATCGTTGTTGAAGTCGCCCAGTGCCGCGTCGTTGCTTTGGTTGATCTGCGGCACCAGGCCGGTCGGGTCCATTGCGGGAAACGCGCCTTCATCGCCGCACAGACGGTCCATGTCGCCGTCAGCGTCCACGTCAAACAGCATCAGGTAGTGGCCTGAGGGGCAGCTGCGGTCGCTCTCCAGTTCGCGATCACCGTCCAGGTTGTTCCACATAGCGAAGGCGCGATTGCTCCGGATCGTCGTCGGCGTGAAAAAGCCGCCAGAATCCGCGTTATTGATGAACGCTTCGTTCTCGCCGCCGGTCATGATGTCGTCATCACCGTCGTTGTCGAAATCGCCAAGGCCACCGGCATGCACATCGTGCTGGGTATCGTTCAGGTGGTAGCCGCCCATCGCCACGTCGTACACCATGGCCAGGTCCTGAAAATCGCCATCACCGGTGTTGATGTAGATTCTCGGGAAATCACGGTGGCCCTGGTTATACAGGTCGGGGTACCGGTCACCGTTGATATTGCCCCACGCCAGCCCCCAGGTTTCGGTTCCGCGAGTAAATCCGAGCCGATCGGACCGGTCCTCAAACTGAATAGGTGCAGCATGGGCACTGCCGCAGAGCAAAACAAAATACAAAACCTGAACCGGACGCACAGCATTCCCCAGAAAAACTCCGGCCAAAATCATGCCATCGGCCCCAGGAAATTAGTTCACAGCTATGTAAACAAAGTGGATAGATTAGCCCAAGGATCTGCACAAGATCCGAGAGGCTGCTGCGCGCTCGCAGGCCCAGCCATATAAATCAAGGAGTTAGCAGACAGGCCGCTAGAACACCTCGTCCGGGCTCAGGTCAAAGCGCTCGATCAGCTCCTGGCGGGTGCGCTCAAAGGCCTCGGGATTTTCGACCCGGAGCACCTCCAGCTTCTCGACGACCTCTTCCCCCAGGCCTTGATTAATCAGGATTTCGACCCGGCGATTGCGCGCCCGGCCCGCGCCGTTTTCGTTGCTGACCAGCGGCCGGGTGTCGGCGTAGCCCGCCACCTGAAAGCGCGTCTGGGGCAGGTCGCCATCGCCAAACAGCCCGTGGGCGACGCTGACCGCCCGGGCGCTGGACAGCGCCCAGTTGGAGCGGAAACGCGCGGTGCTGATGGGCTGGTTGTCGGAATGGCCTTCGACCACGATCTTGCCTTCCGTGTCTTCCAGCTGCTGGCGGATGATCTTGAGCACCGGCTTAAAGTTCGCCGACAGCTCGGCGGTGCCGGAGGCAAAGGTGCCGTACTCCTTGATGCGAATGGTGATCTGGCGCCCTTTGGTCTCGACCTCGAGCACGCCCTCGGCAATCTCTTCCGCCAGGGCGGTCGCGAGCTCGATCGCGTCCTGCTCGGTCTCGCCGACCAGATCCTGCACGTCGTCAATGATGACTTTCTTTTCCGCATCGCCCGACTCGCCGGTGTTGCTGGAACCGGTGTCGAGGCAAGCCACGTCCAGGCTGCTGCGGCTTTCGTCCACGGTCTTCTGCCAGATCTGGTTGAGCGGGGTCGGGTCCGGCCGGCCCGGCGAGAACTCCTGGGCGATAATACTGGTGCCCTTGGGCACGTCGTTGGCCCGGAACTGCGCCTGCACACCAAAGGCCTGCTTCATGGAGCCGGCCAGGCGCTTGAACTTCAGCACGTCCATTTCCGAGAAGGACAGCAGCAGCACAAAGAAGCACATGAGCAAGGACATCAAGTCCGCAAAGGTCATGATCCAGCCGGCACCGCCGCCTTCTTCTTTGCTGCCTAGCTCTTCGTCGTCAGCGTCACTCATCGCAGGCTACGCCCACCGTGCTAATCGTCTTCGCCGCGTTTGGACTCGGGCAGGTAGACCTTGAGCATCGAGTCGATCACCCGGGGGTTCTGCCCGGCCTGTATCGCAACAAGGGCATCCACGACCATGCTTTTCACCCGCGCTTCCTCTTCGCGCCGCAGGGTCAGCTTGTCGGCCACCGGCAGCGCGATCATGTTGGCGAACATGGCGCCGTAGAGCGTCGTCAGCAGGGCCACCGCCATGGCCGGGCCAATGGACTTGGGATCGTCCATATTCGAGAGCATTGCCACCAGGCCAACCAGGGTGCCGATCATGCCCATGGCAGGACCAACATCGCCCATGGCGGTAAAGATCTTGGCGCCCAGTTCGTGGCGCTGCAGCGTTTGCGTCAGGTCTTTCTTGAGCAGGCTGCGCACCACGTCGGCGTCGTGCCCGTCCACCAGCAGCTGAATGCCTTTCTCCAGAAAATTGCTGGAGACTTCCTTGCCTTCCAGCGCCAGCATGCCGCCCTTGCGCGCAGCGTCCGCCAGCTCGACCACCTCTTCGATCAGGTCGTTGGGGGAGATGAGTTTGAAGCTGAAGGCTTTCACGGCGATTTTCATGGCCCCCAGGAACTGGGCCAGGGAAAATTTCATGAGCACGACAAACAGCGTGCCGACGAAAACGATCAGCAGCGACGGGCCATTGACGAACATGCTCAGGCTACCGCCAAGCAGCATGGCAGTGATCACGATGCCGAAAGACCCGACCAGACCGATGAGAGTCGCGAGATCCACAGTTTCCTCAAGCGCAACTTGTCACCTGCAGTCTAGACAGGATCTGGCAGGCTGCTCGCGTTGACGCTCAGGGCCCGCCTCGCTACGGTGCCCGGGCACCTTAGAGCCGCCCGGCGAGCCCGCGCAGCCCAACCACAGCAGGATCCCATGGCCGACGAATCCGCCCCGAAAACGCCCCGGCGCACATCCAGTAAAGCAGCTGCGGCGCCGGACGACAGCGCCCCCGTCATCCCCTTCGAGCAGGCCCTGGCCGAGCTGGAAACGGTGGTGGCGCAGATGGAAAGCGGGGATTTGAGCCTGGACGATTCCCTGGCCGCCTTCGAGCGCGGGGTAAAGCTCACCCGGCAGTGCCAGCAGGCCCTGAAGACCGCGGAACTGAAGGTGCAGTCGCTCACCGAGGACGGCACCCTGGAAGCGCTCGACCTGGAAGCGCTGGATGACGACTGACCGCGTCGACGTGCCGGCGCTGCGCGCCACCATCAACAGCGCGCTGGAACGGTTCCTGCCCGACGCCTCGAGCCTCGCCCCGGAGCTGGTCGCCGCCATGCGCTACGCCACGCTGGGCAACGGCAAGCGCCTGCGCCCGCTGCTCGCCTGCGCAGCGGCCACCGGTTGCGGCGCAGCGCTCGAAGACGCCCTGGCGCCGGCCTGCGCGCTGGAGTTCATTCACGCCTACTCCCTGATTCACGACGACCTGCCCGCCATGGACGACGACGCGCTGCGGCACGGGCTGCCGAGCTGCCACATCCGCTACGGCGAGGCCACGGCGATCCTGGCCGGCGACGCCCTGCAGTCCCTCGCCTTCGAGACTCTGGCGGCCGCGCCCGGCATTCCTGTCCCTACCCGGCTGCGCTGCGTGCAGGTCCTGGCGGCTGCTTCCGGGCCCGCCGGCATGGCCGGTGGCCAGGCCCGGGACATGGCCGCCGAGGGGGTTTACCTCAGCCTGGGCGAGCTGCAGGCCCTGCACGCCGCCAAAACCGGTGCGCTGATCACGGCGGCGGTGCAGCTTGGCGCGCTCGTCGGCAACGCCAGCGACGAGCAGTACGTTTTGCTCACGGAGTTCGCCCAGCGCATCGGCCTGGCCTTTCAGATCATTGACGACGTGCTGGACGAAACCGCCACCACCGAGGTGCTGGGCAAACCCGCAGGATCAGATTCGGAGGCCGGCAAAAGTACTTACCCGGCGCTGCTCGGGCTGCGGCAGTCCCAGGAGCTGGCAGAAGAGCTGCTGGACGAGGCCCTGCCGATGCTGGCCCGAGCCGGCGTCAAGAACGAACTGCTGCAGAACCTGGCGCTGGCCGCGGTGCGCCGCAGCCACTAGCGGCAGAACCCGCTCAGCGCCCCTGGCTGAGCTGCAGCACGCCGTCCTCTTCTTCCATGCGCACGGAGCGCAGGAAGCTCATGCCCAGCAGGATGTCCACGGGGTAGGCCCCCTGAATCACCGCGGCTTTGACGCCATTGGCCTTCAGGCTGCTGACGGTGACCTGGCCAAGATCCACGAAAAACGCATCGGCCAGACCCTGGGCTGTCTGCACCCGGCCGCGCTCGCCGCGGCGATAGTCGATGCCGATGGAGTCGGCCATGGCCGAGCTGATGGCGACGATCGAGGCGCCCGTATCCACCAGGAAATTCACGTACTGGCCGTTGATGGCGCCGCGCACGTAGTACTGGCCGTAGCTGTCGGCATTGATGGTGACCTGCTGCCGGGTGACCGGTTGAAAAGCCCCGGCAATGCGGGCCGACAGCGCCAGCCGGTGGGTCTCGCCCTGGTAGGCGACGGTGGCCGACTTCGCATCTGCGGCCAGCAGCCGGATCCCGTGCTTTTCCTGGCCGACCTTAAACAGCACTTCCCCAGCGCCGGGCACGCGCAGGACCGCGCGGCCGCTGAACAGGCCCACCACTTCGGCCGGCGCGGCAAGGGCCAGCGAGGACAGCAGCAGCAGGCAGGCCGAGAGCGCGCGGGCAACGGGCCGGGCAGGTCTGCGGGCAATGTGAGTCAGGCGGGCCATGGGCCCAGTCTAAGCAAGCAGCGCCGGAGCGGAGAGAAGCGCCAGCCAGAATGCGAACTGGAGCACGAAGGCGGCGTAACCGCCGGCCAGCAGATCGTCGACCATGACGCCCCAGGCCCCTGGCAGCGCCTGGTCGGCCCAGGACACGGGCCAGGGCTTGGCGATATCAAACAGGCGAAACAGGCCAAAACCGAGCAGCGCCCAGAGCGGCTGCTGCCCGAATCCGAGCAGGGCAATCCACAGCCCGGCAAACTCGTCGATCACAATCGCGCCGGGATCGTGCCAGCCGTAGCGCCGCTCGCAGTGCCGGGCCGCCAGCCAGCCGATGACGACCACCACCACGATCACGATCGCCTGCTTAACCGGCGACAGCGGTGCCAGCAGAAACCACCAGATCCCCAGGCCGGCAAGGGAGCCCCAGGTGCCCGGCGCTGGGCGCAGCAGCCCGCTGCCAAAGCCGGTGGCCAGCAACACCATCGGGTCCCGCAGCTGGGACAGCTGGGGGCCAGGACGCGCCTCGGTATTCAAGTCAGTGTTCATCGAAAATGGTCGAAGCCTTCGAGGGTGACCGGGCGCCCGTCGAGCAGGAACCGGCGGTGCTCCGTGAATTCGCCAATGCAGGCGACCGGCACGCCGAGCTCGGGCAGGGTTCGCGCGCTGGCAAACACCAGCTCGTAGTCGTCGCCGCCCAGCAGGGCTTCCTGCAGGCCGGCGTCCGGGTATCTCGGGATCGCGTCGCTATACAGGCGCACGCCCAGCTCCGAGGCTTCGCAGAGATGGCTGATGTCCTGCAACAAGCCGTCAGACACATCGATGGCCGCGCTGGCAACGCCGCGCAGCGCCATGCCGGCCTCGATGCGCGCGCGCGGTCGAAAGTAGCGCGCGTGGGCCGCTTCGAGCTCTGTGCCGTACACACAGCGCTCCAACTCGCCCATCTTCAGGGCAACCGAGGCAGCGCCAAGGGATCCGGTGACGTAAATGGAATCGCCGTTGCGCGCGCCGCTGCGCAGCAGGCCGGAGCCGTGCGGCACATGCCCGTGCACGCTCACCGAGATGCTGTAGTCGCCCTGGGTCAGGTTGCCGCCGGCGATGGGCAGGTCGATCTCGCCGCAGGCTTCGGCCATGCCGTGCGCCAGGCGCTCGGCCCAGCGGGCATCGGACCTGGGCAGCGACAGCGCCACCAGGGCGAAGGCCGGCTTGGCCCCCATGGCTGCCAGGTCCGAGGCGCTCACCATGATGGCGCGGTAGCCCACGAGGGCCGCATCGGCTTTGCGCGGGAAATGGACGTCGGCAACGAGCGTATCGATGGACGACACCAGGTCCTGCCGCAGCCGGCCCCGGGTCAGCGCACCGTCATCGCCAGGGCCAAGGCGCACGCACTCGCCGTCGGTTTGCGCGCCCAGAACGTCGAGCACGCGGCGGATGATGTCGAACTCCGCCACGATCGCTGACCTAGCCGGGGCCGCCGGAGCCCGCCGGCGGCGCGTGGGCCGCAACCTCGACCGGCCGCAGGGAATGGGCCAGGCCGTCGAGCACGGCGTTGATGTACTTGTGACTCTCTTCGGCCCCAAAGGTCTTGGCGAGCTCGACGTACTCGTCCAGCACCACCCGGTAGGGGATCTCGATGCGGTAGCGCAGCTCCCAGGCACCCAGCCGCAGGATCGCCCGCTCGACCTGATCCAGATCCGACAGCTTGCGGTCCAGGAGCGGCGCGATGTCCTTGTCGAGGGGCTCATCGAGCAGCGCCGCGTCGCCCAGGGTGCGGTCTACGCGGCTGGTGACGCCCCGGAACGCCTCTTCGAAGAACGGCTTGTCGGCTTTCTTCAGGCTTTGCCCGCCCAGATACTCCTTGAGCACCGGGCTCATGTCAGCGCCGCTCATCTGCCACTGGTAGACAGCCTGCACCAGCGCCCGGCGGGCCTGCCGGCGGGCCCAGGGGTTTACTTTCATAGCTGCTCGAGCAGCCCGCTCATTTCCAGCGCCGTCAGCGCAGCGTCTGCGCCCTTGTTGCCCGCCTTGGTGCCGGCTCGCTCAATGGCTTGCTCGATGGTGTCGGTGGTGAGCACGCCAAAGGCAACGGGCAGCTCGAACTCGTAGGACACCTGGGCCAGGCCCGATGCGCAGTTGCCTGCGACGTAGTCGAAGTGCGGGGTCGCGCCGCGGATGACGGCGCCGAGGGCAATGATGCCGTCGTACTCGCCGCCCTTGGCGAGCTTCTTCGCTGCCAGCGGCAGCTCGTAGCATCCGGGCACCTGCACGACGGGTACGCCACCGGCATCGACGCCGTGCCGGGCCAGGGTCTCGAGGGCGCCCTTGACCAGCGAATCGACGATGTACTCGTTAAAGCGGCCGGCAACGATGGCGAAGCGTTTGCCTTCGCCGCGCATTTGTCCTTGGATCACAGTGTTTACCTCGTAGGGGTTCCCGGCCGCTCGGGTTTGAGCGTCAGGCGCAGGTCCCGGTCAATCAGAATGCAGTCGGCAATTGTAGCCTCAATCGCCTGCGCCATGCGCTCCAGCGGCAGCTGTGCCTGAGGCCGGGCCGAGCTGCCCAGCCACTTGGGCGCCAGGTAGACCAGCGCCTCGTCCCAGAGACCCGCAGCCAGAAATGCGCCGATCAGCGTCGGCCCGGCTTCCACCAACACCTCGTTGCAGCCGCGATCCCCCAGCTGCGCGAGCAGTGCTGGCAGATTGATTGCCGCCCGGGACGTCGGCCCCGAATCGGCGGGCGAGTCATCGATCGCGCTGGCCAGGGTCGGCACCGCCCCGGCCGCCGGGGCAGCGTCGGGCCCATGGACCCAGAGCGCTGAATCGGGATCGGCAAAGATGCGGGCCGCGGCTGCCAGCCGTCCGCCCGTATCCAGCACCACGCGCAGCGGCTGGCGCAGGGTGCCGCTGGTGGCGTAGGACGCATCGCGCACGTTCAGCTGCGGATCATCGGCCAGCACGGTACCCGACCCGGTAAGCACGGCGTCGCTCCGCGCGCGCCAGTACTGCACGTCCTTTCGGGCTGCAGGCCCGGTAATCCACTGGCTCTCGCCGCTGGCCATGGCCGTGCGGCCGTCCAGGGCGCTGGCAATCTTGAGCCGCACAAAGGGCCGCTGCTGGCGAATGCGGCTCAGGTAGCCGGGGTTCAGGGCCTCGGCCTCTGGCAGCTCCAGCGCCCGAACCTCGATGCCCGCATCCCGCAACCGCTGGTAGCCGGCGCCGCCGACCTTGCTGTGCGGATCGGTCAGGGCGCCCACCACCCGTGCGACCCGGGCAGCAACCAGCGCGTCCGCGCAGGGCGGGGTGCGGCCCTGAAAGGCGCAGGGCTCCAGACTGACGTAGACCGTGGCGCCAGCCAGCCGTTCGGCGACGGCTTCGACGGGCAAGCCCTGGGCGCCGAGGGTCGCGCGAACATTGTTGAGCGCCGCCGCTTCAGCGTGCGGTCCGCCCGGTCGCTCATGCCAACCGCGCCCGAGCACCGCACCGTCCTTGACGATGATGGCGCCGACACAGGGGTTTGGCGCGGCGCTAAAGCGGCCGCGTTCCGCCAGCTCGATCGCCGCCAGCAGATATTTGCGATCGACCGAATCCTGGGCGTCTAAAGGCTCGCTCATCGCCCCTTGCGTCCTTTCGGGTCGGGCTCTGGCGGCCGCAGGGCAAACTCTTCGGCGGCCGCGGCCGCAGCGGCGTCATCGCCGCTGCCGGGAGAAGCCCCTGCTCCCGTTCCCAGACCGTCGATGGCTTTCTGGAACTCGCTGATGTCCTGAAAGTCCCGATAGACCGAGGCGAAGCGCACGTAGGCCACCCCGTCCACCGCCTTGAGGGCGTTCATGACAAACTCGCCCACCTCGCTGGCCGGCAGCTCACGCTCGCCGGTGGCGCGCAGGTCGTGCTTGATCTGGTTCAGGCAGGCTTCGATGTCGTCCGTGGACACCGGGCGCTTCTCCAGCGCCTTGAGCAACCCGCCGCGCAGCTTGTGCTCGTCAAAGGGCTCGCGATTGCCGTCGCGCTTGACGATGCGGGGCATGACGAGCTCTGCCGTTTCGAAGGTGGTAAAGCGCTCGCCGCAGCTCTGGCATTCCCGCCGTCGACGAACTTCGGTGCCTTCAGCAACCAACCGGGAGTCAATCACCTTGGTGTCGTCAGTGCTGCAGAACGGGCAGTGCACGGCTGTGCTTCCGACGCTGCGCCGGGTCCCCTACGCGGCTTGCCGATACACGGGAAAGCGCGCGCACAGCTCGATCACTTTCTGTTTGACGGACAGCACCATGTTGTCGTTGTCGATGTCGTCCAGCACGTCGCACATCCAGCCGGTCAGCAGCTCGCACTCGGCGGCCTCGAAGCCACGGCGTGTGACCGCCGGCGAACCGATACGCAGGCCGCTGGTGACAAAGGGCGAGCGCGGATCGTTCGGCACCGCGTTCTTGTTGACGGTAATGTTGGCGCGGCCCAGTGCCGCATCCGCTGCCTTGCCGGTGATCTCCTTGTCGACCAGGTCGAGCAGGAACAGGTGGTTATCCGTGCCGTCAGAGACCACCTTGTAACCACGGCGCTGGAACTCGCAGGCCATCGTCTGCGCGTTGGCGATCACCTTTGCCTGGTAGTCCTTGAACTGAGGCAGCAGCGCTTCCTTAAAGCACACCGCCTTGGCCGCAATCACATGCATCAGCGGGCCGCCCTGGGATCCGGGGAACAGCGCGGAGTTCAGTTTCTTTTCGACCTCGGCGTTTTCCCGGGCGAGGATGATGCCGCCCCGGGGACCGCCGAGCGTCTTGTGCGTGGTCGACGTGGTGACATCGGCAATGTTCACCGGGCTTGGGTACAGGCCGGCGGCGACCAGGCCGGCAACATGGGCCATGTCGACCAGCAGGTAGGCATCGATCTGGTCGGCGATGTCGCGAAAGCGCTGCCAGTCCATGGTGCGTGAGTAGGCGGAGAAACCCGCCACGATCAGCTGCGGCCGATGCTCGAGCGCCAGCGCTTCAACCTGGGCGTAGTCCACTTCGCCGGTCTCGTTGTCCAGACCGTACTGCACCGCGTTGTAAACCTTGCCAGAGAAGTTCACAGACGCGCCGTGGGTCAGGTGGCCACCGTCCGCCAGACTCATGCCGAGAATCGTGTCGCCAGCGTTGAGCAAAGCCAGAAAAGCCGCCGCGTTGGCTTGCGAGCCGGAGTGCGGCTGAACGTTCGCGTAATGGGCTCCGAACAGTTCTTTGGCCCGCTCGATGGCCAGCACCTCGACCTTGTCGACATGCTCGCAGCCGCCGTAGTAGCGCTTGCCCGGGTAGCCCTCGGCGTACTTGTTGGTCAGCACCGAGCCCTGAGCCTCCATGACTCGCGGGCTGGCATAGTTTTCTGACGCGATCAGCTCGATGTGCTGCTCCTGGCGCTCGGCCTCGGCGCTGATCGCCGCGGCGATTTCTGGATCAAAGCTGTCGATGGTGTCGCTGGCAGAAAACATGGGAACGGGTCCTTTCTATGAAGCGCGCATTGTACCGGCTGCACTGGTGAGCGACCCGAAAAAAGCTCATCTGCAACCTGAGCGCAGGACACCCGCAAACGCAGCAATCGCGTTGCCCCCACCAGGCAAGTTCGCTAGGGTGCCGGTCGATTTTTCAGCCGGTATCTGCCGTGGCTCAGTACGTTTACACCATGCAGGGCGTGACCAAGATGGTCCCGCCAAAGCGCACCATCCTCGAGAACATCCACCTGTCCTTTTTTCCCGGCGCCAAGATTGGCGTGCTCGGGCTCAACGGGTCGGGCAAGTCAAGCTTGCTGCGCATCATGGCCGGCGAAGATAAGGAGTTCGACGGTGAGGCCCGGGCGCAGAAGGACATCCGGGTCGGCTACCTGCCCCAGGAGCCGAAGCTGGACGATGACGCCACCGTGCGCGAGAACGTCGAGCAGGGCGTCGCCGAGATGATGAACCTGCTCAAGGCGTTCAACGAGATCTCCGACAAATTTGCCGAGCCCATGGAGGAGGACGAGATGAACGCCCTGCTCGAGCGCCAGGGCGAGCTGCAAACGCAGATAGACGCCGGTGACGGCTGGGACATCGACCGCACCCTGGAGATCGCCGCCGACTCCCTGCGACTGCCGCCCTGGGACACGCCGGTGGCGAACCTGTCCGGTGGCGAACGGCGCCGGGTGGCCCTGTGTGCCCTGCTGCTGTCAAAGCCCGACATGCTGCTGGTCGACGAACCGACCAACCACCTGGACGCCGAGAGCGTGGCCTGGCTGGAGCAGTTTCTGGCCGAGTTCCCCGGCACCGTTGTGGCGGTCACGCACGATCGCTACTTCCTCGACAACGTCGCCGGCTGGATCCTGGAACTGGACCGCGGCCGCGGCATTCCCTACGAGGGCAACTACTCCACCTGGCTGGAAGCCAAGGAAACCCGTCTGGAACAGGAAGCGTCCCAGGACAAGAGCCGGGCCCGGGCCATCAAGTCTGAGCTGGAGTGGGTCCGCTCGAACCCGAAAGCCCGCCAGGCCAAGAGCAAGGCGCGGCTGCAGCGCTTCGAAGAGCTGACGTCCAAGGAAACCCAGGCCCGCAACGAGACCGCAGAGCTGTACATACCCGTGGGCGAGCGGCTGGGCGAAAAGGTCATCCACCTGAAAAACGTCAGCAAGGGGTTTGAGGACCGGCTGCTGATCGAAGACCTGTCCGCAGAGATCCCCCGCGGCGCGATCGTGGGCATCATCGGCGGCAACGGCGCCGGCAAGTCGACCCTGTTCAAGATGCTCACCGGCCAGGAGCAGCCCGACAGCGGCGCCGTGGAGATCGGCGAGACCGTCGATCTGGCGTACGTGGACCAGAGCCGGGATGCCCTGGACGGCAGCAAGAACGTTTGGGAAGAGATCAGCGACGGCCAGGACTACATCAAGGTCAACAAGTACGAGGTCGCGAGCCGCGCCTACGTGGGCCGCTTCAACTTCAAGGGACCCGATCAGCAGAAGCGCGTCGGCGACCTGTCCGGCGGGGAGCGCAACCGCGTCCACCTGGCCAAGCTGCTGCGCCAGGGCGCCAACGTGCTGCTGCTGGACGAGCCGACCAACGATCTGGACGTCGAGACCCTGCGGGCGCTGGAAGAGGCCCTGCTGAACTTCCCGGGCACGGCGCTGGTGATCAGCCACGACCGCTGGTTTCTGGATCGCATCGCAACCCATATGCTGGCCTTTGAAGGGGACAGCCACGTGGAGTGGTTCGCTGGAAACTTCTCGGACTACGAACAGGACCGCAAAAAGCGCCTCGGCGACGCCGGCAAAGACGCGGCACCGACCCGCGTGCGCTACAAGCCGCTGGCGCGCTAGCACCGCTCGCCGGGCCAGGGTCGCAGCGCTGCTGTGCCTCGGCCTGCTGCTGCCGGCTGGCGCCGCGAGCGGGGCGCCCGGCACGAAGGACACGACCAGCGCGAACCCCGGGACGGCATCCACGCAGCCGCTGCGCGGCATCGCCGATGGGCGATTAAGCCCCCGGCAGCTGCGCGCCCTGCGGCTGCGGCAGTGGTACCGGGTCGACGCGCCCGGCGTCACCGTCTTTAGCAACGGCAACCTGTCACAGCTGCGCGCCGCCAGCCTTGAGCTGGCCCGATTTCGCGCCGGGGTACTGGCCCTGCTGGGGCTGCGAGCCGCAGACCTGCCCCCCCACCCGCTGCAGATTTTCCTGCTGCGCAGCAGCACCACCCGGGCGCTGATCGGCGGCGACACGCTGCTCGGCTACATGATGCCCGGCCTGCGCAACCACCGGATTGTGGCAACGCTGCTGGACCGCGGCCGGGTTCTGGGCAGCCGCAACATCGTGATGCTGCACGAGTACGTTCACTTTCTGCTGCGCAGCGGATCGTCCTTCCGCTACCCGGCCTGGTACGACGAGGGGATCGCCGAGCTGCTGTCGACGGCGCAGCCGACCAAGCAAGGCCTGGCCTTCGGCGCGATCCCGCTCAACGCCGCGGCCTTGCTCTACCGGCGCACAGACCGGGCACAGCGCGCACGGCCAGAGACCGCGCCGCTTACCGTCGCCGACCTGGTGGGCTACACGCCCGGGCCCGAGCCGGGGGTCCGGGACCTGACCCGGGGACCACAGTTTTACGGTCGGGCCTGGCAGCTGGCGCACTATCTGCTGTTCGGTCCTGAGGATCAGCGCGCCGCGCTGAGCGCCTATCTCAGGGCCTACGATGGCGGCGAGCCAGGGATCTCCGCCTTTGAACGATCGTTCAGTACAAGCACTTCAGCGGTCGACCGAGCGCTCGCTGCCTACCGGCCTCAGGACCACACCTTCGAGCTGGCGGTACCCAACATCGAGCTGCCCGGGGAGTCCACCGTGGCGCTGACCCCTTCCCAGGCCCGGCAAGCCGCCGCCGCCCTGTTAGAGGACGTTGCGCCGGCTACGGTGCTGGACTGGTTTCCGAGCGCCACGGACCTTGAGCGGACGCCAGCCACGATCGCCCTGACGGCGCGCGCCCGGGCAGCCCTGGGTAACCCAGCCACGGCCCGGCAGGACCTGAACGACGCCCTCGAGAAGCTCGGGCGGCACCACGAACTGCTGTTGGCTCGGGCCGCAATCGACCTCGCCGCCTGTCGCGGGCAAGGGACGACCGGCGGCTGCGCCGACCGGACCATGCTCGCCCAAATCGCAGCCGACGCCCGGGAGGCCTACGAGCTGGCCCCGAACCTGGCAGAGACTCAAGTTCGCTACGGCGAGGCGCTGCTGCGCGGCGCGCGTCCGGACCTGGCGACACCGCTGCTGGAGAGCGCCCGGCGGCAGATCCCGACCAGCTACACGGTGCTTCGGGAGCTGGGGGTGGCCTACCTGAATCAGGGGCAATGGAACCGCGCTGCAACGCTGCTGGAACGCGCGGCCGCCTGGTCCACGGACAACCCCGACGCCCGCGCCAGAATCGAATCGCTGCTATTGATGGCCCGGTCGCGCCAGCTGCCCAGCGCGCGCCAGAACGACACATCCGATACTGAACTTAATGAGTGACTAACACGATCATGACGAAAAAAGCCTCCCAGCCCCGACCGGCGACAACCCTCGGACTGGTTCTGACGGGCCTGCTCGCCAGCGCCCCCCTGGCTGCGGCGGCCGCCCCCCCCGAAGTCTCAACCGCCCAGCTGACCTTGGCGGCGGGCTACAAAGCGCAGTTTACCTGCAGTGCAACCTTCAATGCCGGCAAGACCACCGCCATGATCGAGGCCCAGGAGCTGACCAACATCAGCGCCGATCTGCAGCCGCTGCTGAAGGTCGTCGGGCCGGCGCAGATCGACCGGGAACAGGCGCTGGTGAGCGTGCGCTACCACGACGCCCTGCCGCCGCGCCTGGCGGCCTGGCGCGAACACCTGGGCTGTGCAAGCCTCCCGCCAGGCGCCACCGTCGACGATGTCGAGACACTGCCCAGACTGCGCTTTCGCCGGGCGCTGCCTGACCAGGCCGAACTGCCGTGGCCGGCCGGAGACGCGCTGCCAACGCTCAGCGAGCGCCAGCTGCAGCTCGGCACCCGGCTCGCAGACCCGGTGACCGATGCCTTCGATGGCGCCTTCGGCGGCGTCACCTCCGCGGTGCTCATCGTCAAGGACGGCGCGATCCTGGCGGAGCGCTACCTTCCCGGCTACACGCTCGACACCTCGCAGCGCACCTGGTCCGTGGCCAAGAGCCTGGCCGCGACGGTCATCGGTGCGGCAGTGCACAAAGGCATCCTGAAGGTCTCAGACCCGTCCAGCATCGACGCCTGGGACCGGCGCGGCGATCCCCGGGCGGACATCACCATCGAGCACCTGCTGCACATGAACAGCGGGCTGGACAGCGACGTCCGGGGCAGCAACACCCCCGAGGTGTACTTCGGCGGTGGCCTGGTCTCCCAGGAAGTTCCCCGGCGCCGGCTGATCGCGCCTCCGGGCACGCTCTGGCAGTACGCCAACAACGACACGATGCTGGTCATGCTGGCGCTGCGGGAACGGCTGCGCAGTCGCCAGCGCTATCTGAAGTTTCCCTTTGAGGCCCTACTGCACCCGGTCGGCATGCATCGCACGCGACCCGAGACCGACTGGGACGGCAACTTCATCATGAGCTCTCAGGTCTGGACCACGGCTCGGGACCTGGCGCGGCTCGGCCTGCTGTATTTGAACGACGGCGTCTGGAACGGCAAGCGCCTGCTGCCGAAGGGCTGGGCAGAGTACGTCCGCCGGCCGGCCACCACTCAGCCGACCCCACGCCTCCAGGCCGCGCCGGGCACCCCGGGTCTTGGCTACGGCGCGCAGTTCTGGCGACTGGAAGACTTTGAGGGCATCCCCGCCGACGCCCACGCCGCCATCGGCAATCGCGGGCAGTGGATCCTGCTGCAACCGAGCGAAGGGCTGCTGATCGTCCGCCGTGGCTACGACTACGCCGACAACCGGTTCGACGGGCCGGGCTTTCTGGCGACGGTGCGCAAAACCCTCGGCGCGGGCAGCGCGGCAAATTGACAGGCCGGCACTGAACCCGGAGACTCGCCCGCGATGGTGCTGCCGTAACAGGCAGCCAAGAGGGAACGCGGTGCAAATCCGCGGCTGAACCCGCAACTGTCAACCGCGAGCGAACGGCCAAGCAGCCACTGGAGCAATCCGGGAAGGCGGCCGCCAGCAACGACCGGTGAGCCAGGAGACCTGCCATCACGTCGTTCGTCCGGAGGCCGGGATCTGTTTCCTGCGGGCAGAAAGGCGCGAACATCGCGCTCTTTCTTGTGTAACGACAGCCATCGGGCAGGCCGCCTGCATCATTTGATGAGGCCAGCATCAGTCGTTACATCGATACCCCAGGGGCGGCGGGGTGTCGCGGGAGCTCACCATGCGTTACCCCTTGCTCTTTGCCGCCAGTGCCGCGCTGTGCGGCCTGACCATATCCGCTGCCACCCGCGCAGCAACCACCGAAACCGCCGAGCCTGTGGACGAGATCATCGTCCTGGCATCGCGGCTGCAGCAAACAGCCGCAGAGACCGGCACGAGCATCAGCGTGCTCGAGCGCGAAGACCTGGAACTCCTGGGTTTCTCCTTCGCCGTGGACGCGATCGCGTCCCTGCCTGGCGTCACGGTGAACCAGAACGGCGCCTTTGGCGGCGTGGCGTCCGTGCGCATTCGGGGGGCTTCGAGCGCCCAGACCCTGACGCTGATCAACGGCGTGCCGGTCAACGATGCGAGCGCGCCCGGGGGCGGCTTTGATTTCGCGCGGCTGGACACCGCCAACATCGAGCGCATCGAGATTCTGCGCGGCCCGCAGTCGACGCTGTGGGGCACGGATGCGATCGGCGGCGTGGTGTCGATCACCACGCGGCAACCGGAGCCGGGCCTTGCGGGCAACCTGTTCCTCGAAGGCGGATCCTTTGACACGCTGCGCGGCGGCGCGTCGATCGGCGGAGCCAACGATACAGGCGAGTTCCGGCTCGCCGCGACCCGCCAGGACACAGACGGCATCTCGAAAGCGGACGAAGACAACGGCAACCGGGAAGAAGATGGCTTTGAATCAGACACCTACACCCTGCGGCTGGGACTGAACCTGCCCGCAGAGGCGAAGCTGACCGCCGACGTGCTGTGGACTGAGGCCGATAACGAGTTCGACAGCTTCAGCTTTGGCGCCCAGGGCAGCGTTGCCGACGGCGACGAGCTGAGCAACACGCAGGAGCTGACCGGCAACCTGTCTCTGAGCCTGCCGCTGCTCGACGGGCGTCTGAACAACCTGTTGCTGGTGGGCTACAGCGACATCGAGCGCGAAAACTTTACCAACGGCGTCTCTGCCTTCTCGTCCGGCGGCGAGCGGCAGCTGTACCGCTATCAGGGCAACCTCGCGCTGGATCGCACGCACAGCTTCGCCTTCGGCGTCGAGCGCGAGGAGACCGAGCGCGCCGATCAGGACACCACCATCGACGGCGCCTTCCTGCTGTATGAGTTTTCGCCCGGCGACGCGTTGACCCTGACCGCGGGAGTGCGCCGGGACGATCACGACGAGTTTGGCGCCGAGACCACGGCGCGGCTGGCCGTGGCCTACGCGCTCAATGACGCCGTCGTGCTGCGCGGCAGCTGGGGCGAAGGCTTCAAAGCCCCCACGCTGTTCCAGACCACGTTCTTTTGCTGCGGCGCGGTCGCGCCCAACCCGAACCTGGTGCCAGAGACCTCTGAGTCCTTTGATCTGGGCATCGACTGGCGCGGCGACCGAGCCAGCATCAGCGCGACCCTGTTCCGGCAGGACACTGAGGACCTGATCGACTTCTCTTTTGTAGCCGGCGGCTACGAGAACATCGCTGAAGTCGAATCCACGGGCGCCGAGCTCGCCATGGAATACCGGCTGACCAACGCGCTGACCGC
The DNA here is from genome assembly GCA_964640725.1 of uncultured Pseudomonadales bacterium. Lineage (GTDB taxonomy): Bacteria > Pseudomonadota > Gammaproteobacteria > Pseudomonadales > Azotimanducaceae > CALHVX01. The sequence goes on from CAZXIJ010000009.1 coordinate 33,413, forward strand.
GTCCCTGAATTACACCTGGCTGGATTCAGAGGACGGCAATGGCGAACCCCTGGCCCGCCTGCCCGAGCACGTGGCGGACCTGACCCTGGCTCTGGCGCCCAGCGATCGCTGGTCTGCCGCCATGCTGGTGCGCTACAACGGCCGCGAGGACGACACTGACGGCACCGAACTCGACAGCTGGACGCGCGTCGACCTGACCGGGCGCTATCAGCTGACCCAGACTGTAGAACTGTATGGCCGCATCGAGAATCTGTTCGATGCGGACTACCAGCAGATCCTCGGCTTCGGCACGCCGGACCGGTCCGCGACCGTCGGCGTGCGCTACCGCTTCTAGCATCTGGTGACCATCGGACGCAGCATCGCGGCCCTGCTGACCGGCCTGTGCCTGGCCGGCTGCGGGCCGGGTGCCGCGCCGCCGATCGAAGTCCCAGCCACCCCGCTGCGCGTGGTCAGCCTGGACTACTGTGCTGACCAGTACGTGCTGAAGTTTGTGCCGAAAGCTCGGATTGCCGGTATCTCGCCGGACGCGCACCGCGCGTTCTCCTACATGCGCGATGCAGCCGTAGGCTTGCCGCAGGTGCGCTCCCGGGCCGAAGACGTACTGCTCGCAGCGCCGGATCTGGTTGTCCGCTCTTACGGAGGCGGGCCCAATGCCTCGGCGTTCTTCGAGCGCGCCGGCGTGCCGGTGCTGCAGATCGGCAGCGCGAACTCTTTGCCGGAAGTGCTGAGTCTGGTGCAGGACACGGCGGCGCAGCTTGGCGCCGCGACCGCCGGCGCGCAACTCGTGCAGGGCCTGCAGGCGCGCCTTGACCGGCTCACTCAAACCAAAAACACCGATCCATCAGCGCCGCGCGTGCTCTACATGACACCCGGCGGCGTCACGAGCGGTCCCGGCTCCCTGGTGCATGAGCTGATTGTGAGCGCCGGGCTGCGCAACTACAGCGAGCGTCGGGGCTGGCAACCGCTACCGCTCGAGCGCCTCGCCTTTGATGCGCCGGAGCGCGTCGCCGCCGGTTTTTTTCAGGCGCAATCCGATCATCGCGGCGACTGGAGCGCCACGCGCCACCCGATTGCCCAGCGACAGCTGAGGGACCAGCCGGTGGTTGAGCTACCGGGTGCCTGGACCGCCTGCGGCGCCTGGTTCCTGCTGGATGCCGTCGAGGCGCTGGCACAGCAGCGCGCGCTCTGATGGATCGCTCGCGCCCGTTGCTCATCGGCCTGTCGGCACTCACCGCGCTGGGGGTCGGTTGTGCTTGTTTGCTTGGCACCACACCCATGTCTGCCGGCGACGTGCTGGCTGCATTAACGGGTACCGGTGCCGCCGGCAACCAGGTGGTCATCTGGCAGATCCGCTTGCCGCGCGCCCTGGCGGCCTTCGCGGTCGGGGCCGCGCTCGGCGCCAGCGGCGCGGCGCTGCAGGGGCTGCTGCGCAACCCGCTGGCCGAGCCGGGCGTGCTGGGCGTATCCGCCATGGCAGCGCTCGGCGCGACGCTTGTTCTGTTTTCCGGCGCAGCGCTGGCGCCCGCCTGGGCCGTGCCCGTCGCCGCCACCGTGGGTGCACTTGTTGCCACGGCGCTGCTGACCGCTGCTGCCGTTCGCACTCGCTCAACGGTCACGCTGATCCTGGTCGGTGTCGGCCTGTCGAGCTTTGCCGCCGCCGCCATGAGCCTGCTCATGAACCTGGCGCCGCACCCGTTCTCCCTGGCGGATATGATCAACTGGATGCTCGGCACCGTTGCCAACCGCAGCTTTGCAGACCTGGCGTTGTGCCTGCCGCTCATGCTGGCAGGGCTCCTCGTGCTCTACGCCAGCCGCCGGGGCTTATCGGCTCTGACCCTGGGCGACGAAGCCGCCGCCGGGATCGGCCTGAACCTGCGCCGCCAGCGTCAGCTGGTCATCCTGGGCGCGGGGCTCGCGACCGGCAGCGCGGTTGCGCTGGCCGGTGCCGTCGGCTTTGTCGGCATCGTCGCGCCGCACCTGGTGCGGCCCTGGGTGCGCTACGACCCGGCACGAACGCTGGTGCCGTCGGCGCTGCTCGGCGGGGTTATCCTGGTTTGCGCCGACATCGCGCTGCGTCTGATCCCCACTCCGAACGAGCTGATGCTGGGCGTGGTGGCTGCTCTGATCGGCGCGCCCTGCTTCGTCTGGATCGCCATGCAACGGCGCGCCCTGCATGACTGAGCTGGTGATCACCCAGGCGACGGTTCGAGCCGGCGACGCAGCGCTGGTGCGCGACGCATCCTTCCGGTTTAGCGGCGGCGAGCTGGTGGTGCTCCTGGGCCCGAACGGCGCCGGCAAAACCACCCTGCTGCGCGCTGCCCTGGGGCTGACTGCTCTGACCCAAGGCAGCGCCACCCTCGATGGCGTCGCCACGCAAACGTTGCCGGCCGCGGCACGGGCGCGCGCCGTTGCCTATCTGCCGCAGCAGCGGCCGTTGGCCTGGCCGGCACCGGTACGCGACGTCATCGCGCTGGGTCGCTACGCCCACGGCGCCGCCGTGGGCCGGCTCGGGGCGCTGGACACGAAGGCGGTCGATGAGGCCCTCGCCGCCTGCGACCTGGCGCCCTTCGCGCAGCGCGCAACGGACCAGCTTTCCGGCGGCGAACAGGCTCGGGTGCATTTTGCCCGCGCCCTGGCCGCGCAAACTCCGCTGTTAATCGCCGATGAGCCCGTCGCAGCGCTCGATCCCTATCACCAGCTTCGAGTCATGAACCTGATTCGGGACTACGTACAGGCCGGCGGCGGCGCGCTGGTGGTGCTGCACGACATCGCTCTGGCCGCGCGCTTTGCCGATCGGCTGCTGTGGATGCGGCAAGGCGAGATCAAAGCGAGCGGCACGGTGGCAGAAACACTGACCGAAGACCGCCTCGCTGAGATCTATCGGGTCACCGCTCGAGTGCGCGGTACCGAGATCGATATCCTGGACGCGCTGTGAGCTGCGGCCGCGCGATCATGCTGCAGGGCACGGGCTCCGATGTCGGCAAGTCCGTCCTCACCGCAGCCCTGTGCCGCATTGCCCGGCGACGCGGCCTGAGCGTCGCACCGTTCAAACCGCAAAACATGTCGAACAACGCGGCCGCCTGCCCCGACGGCGGCGAGATTGGGCGCGCACAGGCCCTGCAGGCTCAGGCCGCTGGCATCCCGCCGCGCACAGACTTCAACCCGGTGCTCCTAAAGCCGCAAAGCGACCAGCACGCGCAGGTCGTGGTGCACGGCAAAGCGCAGGAAACCGCAGCGGCCTCTGACTACTTTCGGGATCGCGGCGCTTTGCTCGAGCCGGTGCTGGAGAGCTTCGAGCGCCTGACGGCAGAGTTCGACCTGGTCATCGTGGAGGGCGCCGGCAGCCCCGCAGAAATCAACCTGCGCGATGGCGACATTGCCAACATGGGCTTTGCGTTGGCCGCCGGCGTGCCCGTCGTGCTGATCGGCGACATCGAGAAAGGCGGCGTCATCGCGAGCCTGGTGGGCACTCAAACGGTGCTCGAACCGGAGGACGCGGCCATGATCTCCGGATTCATCGTCAACAAGTTCCGGGGCGACCCCCGCCTGTTCGACAACGGCGTCGCTGCGATCGAGCAACGCACCGGCTGGCCTTGCTACGGCGTTATCCCATGGTTGCCGGCGGCTGCCCGCCTGCCCGCCGAGGATGCCGTGCCGGCAAATTCGCCCACACCGGGCGTAAGGGCGAGGCTGGTCATCGCGGCGCCCATGCTGTCGCGTATGGCGAACTTTGACGATGCCGATCCGCTTCGCCAGGACCCGGCCGTGGACTTTCGCTGGGTACCGCCGGGACAGTCGCTGCCCCGGGACACCGACGTGGTCATCCTGTTCGGTACCAAATCGACCCTCGGGGATCTGGCGTTCCTGCGGGCCCAGGGCTGGGACCACGACCTGATTGCCCACGTGCGCAGCGGCGGTCGAGTGCTCGGTCTGTGCGGGGGCTACCAGATGCTGGGCCAGCACATCGCAGATCCTGAGGGGCTGGATGGCAATCCGGGAAGCGCTGCCGGACTGGGCCTGCTGGATGTGTCGACCACCATGCGCAGCGGCAAGGCAGTCCGGTCAACGGCCGGACACTGCGCGCTGACGGGTTGCCCCGCAACCGGCTACGAAATCCACACAGGCGAAACCGTCGGTCCTGACTGCGCCAGGCCCATGCTGCATCTCGAAAATCGCGGGGAAGGCGCGACCGGCCGGGAGGGCAAGGTTGAGGGCTGCTACCTGCACGGCCTGTTCGCCAGTGACGGCTATCGCGCCCAATGGCTCACGCGCATGGGTGCCGACGTCGCGCAGCGATGGAGCTATGCCGAAGCCGTAGAGGCAGCACTGGACCAGCTCGCCTCTCATGTGCAGCAGAACATCGACGTGGAATCGCTGCTCGCAACGGCGAAGCGGCCGGTCCGGCGGAGGCTGACCCAAAGCGACACGCCAAACAGCTAGAGCAATCGGGATTCCAACCTCAGCCCTTCGCGCTCTGTCGGTAGCGCTCGCCCCGCTTCGCCGCCAGCTCGTAGGCCGCTGTCGTCTCCGCCTCGACTTCCTTGCTTTGCTGCTCGCTGAGCGCCTTGAACTCTTCAACCCACCAGCGACGGGTGACCTGCGGGAAAGTGCCCATCCGGTTCACACAGGCATTGGCCCCGCGATCGCGGCCGGCGCGGTAACCGGCCGCGCCCTCGACCGCGGCTTCGGTCTTGCCGAAGGGAATCAGGTCACCTTCCATCTTCGGCAACAGGAAGTACGGCATAGATACCCGGGTGTCGCCCCTGGGGATCAGGGTCGTGTTCACGCGGTGCAGTGTTGCGGAATAGCGCCCCTCGCTGAGGTGCATCAAGGTCCCGCCGGTGTTGACGATAACCGACCCGGGAATCACGGGCACATCGTAATCGCCATCTGCCGTGCGGCAGGTCACGGGCGCATTCATCCACTGCCCTTCGCCGGCGACCACCTGCAGCCCTGGCCGATCGTTGATCAGCAAAGCGACAAAGGGCGGACCATCGATATGTGCCCCGACGTTCTGGCTGTCGAAGCGATCGTAGGCCGCGCGAACTTCCGCCCGCGCCTCCTCCGCAAACACGTCCAGGCTAAAATTGTGGTTCAGGCTCGCGGCAAGATCCGGATCTTCAAAGAGAAAGTATTTTCGAAACTCCGCGGGATCTTCGCCCAGGGATTCAACGATCAGTTCGCCGAGCTGGTGAGTGAGCCGGTGATAGGTCTGGTTCAGTTCCTCGATGAGTGGCCGGAAGCCAGGCATTGAGTCCGTTTGGGGCCAGGTGTTCGGGCCGCGAAAGAGTCGTCGATGGATCGGTTGCGATACATCGTCGTGCGCGCATTCCGGCGCTTGCTCGAAGCCGTACTGAAAGTTCTCGATGACCTGTCCGTGCCCGCGGTCCGCCGGGGTCGGCAGGGTGTAGCCGCGAAAGTACGGCGTATTTGAGATGTGAGCGGTCTTCTTCACGTCCATGGGCGCGTCGAAGAAGCCGCGCACCTCGCGGAAAGCGCGCTGCTGGAACTCATCGTCCAGCCCCGGGGCGTTGGTCAGCACCAGAAACCCGCACTCGGACAGCGCATAGCGCAGGTCGCGCATAAATCGATCGCGATCTGCCTCCAGATCGAGCCAGTCGACGGTCGGAATCTCTTTGAGACGGCCTGGTTCCAGGCCATCACTCTCTACGGTTGACTGCATATCGCGCCCCCGGTCCCAGCTGCAGAAACAGTACCATAGGCGACAGGCCCGGAGGCGCGGCTGCGGCGCGCGCGGTTCGTTCCAGAGTGCTTGAAGTCGCTTCAACAAAAGCCAGCTGTCGTTTCTGCGATAAGGCCTAGACTATGCAGGAACGGCAGACATTGCATCGGCCAAACGGCTGATTTGCCGGCCCCAAACCCTCGCCGTTAGTCCGGCGGTGCGTCTCGAAAGGTAACGGTGCTCACCCGCCGTCGATCGACCTGCAGTTGCGTGACGTCCGGCCGGCTGTAGTGCCCGGCGACGTCCATGTTCTGCCGTTCCCGCCGCACCGACGCATGATCCAACGTTGCCA
>CAZXIJ010000009.1:39547-59058 GCA_964640725.1 uncultured Pseudomonadales bacterium
CGATCCGGTCGCGGTGCGGCACATCCTCCGGAAAGTCTTCCATGCGCATCAACCCGCTCACCGACAGCACATAGCTGCGCCCCTCACGCGCGACAAAGCGCGTGATGTCTGCCGTGTTCTGCTCGCCGCCTGGCCAGACCGCCACATGCAGGTCTTCGCCCTGACCGTAAAGCGCCGCGCGCGGCAGCGGCAGCCAGTTTTCCCAGCAGTTCAGGCCGCCGGCGGTAAAAGGCCCCAGCGCGTGCGTGCGCAGCCCGTGGCCGTCCCCCGCCGCCCAGACCAGGCGCTCTTCGAAGGTCGGCTGCAGCTTGCGGTGCACGGACTGCACGATGCCCGCCTGATCGATGTACACCAGCGAGCAGTACAGACTGTGGCCGCCACGGTCCGGCGCGCGCTCCATGCAGCCCAGGTAAATCGCCATCTGGTGTTTGGCAGCGCAGGCCCGGAGCGCATCCAGATCGCCGCGCTCAATCACGACGCCCTGTTCCAGATAATGCGCGTACAGCGCTTTCTGCACCGGGTCATCAAAGCGCGCGCCGTCAGTCACGGCGACCCAGAACGGGTATCCGGGAACCAGCGCTTCGCCAAAGCTGACCAGCTGACACCCCTGCGCTGCGGCGAGTTCAGCCGCTTCCAGAACCCGGGCCAGCGTCGCCCGGCGATCGCCCCACACCGGCGCGATCTGCGCCAGGCCCACGGTCAAGGCATCCTCAGCGCGGACGTCGGCGACCGCGGGCGCGGTCATGACTTCCATGGCCAGCTACAACTCGATGCCGAACATCGCTTTGAAGCGCTCGTTGTACTCCGTGTCAGACAGGTTGTTGCCCATCTCGACCCAGTCTTCGGAGCGCATGTTTTGCCGGGCGCTGTAGAAGCCTTCCGCATCGGGGCCGACCGGCCAGCGCAAGCGGTAGTCGTCGGTGGTGACCGACTCGAGGATGGCTTCGGCAACCACCTCCGGCGGCACAGCGCGCTTGAAGCCAGCGGCGAAGATCTTGCCGCTGCGACGCATGATCGGCTGATAGGGCGAAGTCTTGTCGTAGCGCGTGGCCTCTGCCGAGTTTTCGAAGATGTTGGTCATGATGACGCCGGGCTCGACGTTCACCACCCGCACACCGAAGCCCGCCATCTCGTGCGCGAGCGCTTCGCCCAGGCATTCCAGCGCCCACTTGGACGCGGAATAGGCGACCTGATTCGGCGTCGCAAGCAGGCCAACGGCGGACGTGATGTTGACGATAGCGCCGGAGCCTTGCTCTCGCATCGGTGCCAGTACCTGCTGGATGCAGCTCACGGCGCCGAAGTAGTTGGTATCAAACATCTGGCGATGCTCATCTTCTGGCGTGAGTTCCAGGGGCGAGGCGCCGCCAATGCCGGCATTGTTGACCAGCAAATCCACCGCGCCCTGCTCGCGGATCCCGGCGAAGGCCTGGGCAACAGAATCGCCGTCGCAGATATCGAGCTGAACGACTGCTACCGGCAGCTCTTCTGCCGCGGCAGCGGTTTGCAGCGCGTCGGCTTTCGCCAGGTTGCGCATGCCGGCAAACACGCGATAGCCATTGCGAGCCAGGTGGAGGCTGGTCGCCAAACCGATGCCGGTGCTTGTTCCGGTGACAACTGCATTCTTCAAAGCTCGATCTCCGTTGGTTAAGAGGCGCTAGAACCCTTCCACCACGTCCAGCGCCGAGGACAGGTTCTTGACCCCGTGCACGACCATACCCTCCAGCACCTGCTTGGGGCGATTGGCAAAGGGCACGATGGCGCGCTTGAAGCCGTGTTTGCGGGCTTCGGACAGGCGCTGCTCGCCGTTGGCGACCGGGCGCATCTCGCCGGTGAGCCCCAGCTCGCCGAACACGATCAGATCCTTGGGCAGGGCGCGGTTGCGGAACGACGACAGCACCGCCAGCAGCGTCGCGAGGTCCGCGCCGGTCTCGGCAATGCGCACGCCGCCAACCACATTGGCAAAGACGTCCTGGTCGGCGAGGGTAATGCCGCAGTGCCGGTGCAGCACCGCCAGATGCATGGCCAGGCGCTGCTGGTCGAGACCGACAGCGACGCGCTTGGGGTATCCCGATTGCGCCTGGTCCACCAGCGCCTGCAGCTCCACCAGGAGCGGTCGCGTGCCTTCCCAGGTGACCGTGACGAGACTGCCGGGGGCATCGATCTCGCCGCGCTGCAGGAAAATCGCCGACGGGTTGGCGACCTCTTTCATGCCCAGGTCGGTCATGGCGAACACGCCCAGCTCGTTCACCGCACCAAAGCGATTCTTTTGCCCGCGCAGCGTTCGGTAGCGGCTCGCCGCCGGGCTGTCGAGCATCATGAAGCAGTCGATCATGTGTTCGAGCACCTTCGGCCCGGCCAGGCTGCCCTCTTTCGTCACGTGCCCCACCAGAATGACCACGGTGCCGGTTTCCTTCGCAAGGCGTGTAAAGAACGCCGCCGTCTCGCGCACCTGGGTGACGCTGCCGGGGGTGGACTCGACTGATTCCAATTGCATGACCTGAATGGAGTCGAGCACCAGGATCGCTGGCTTCACGCTCTGCACCAGGTTCGCGATCACCTCGCCGCGGGTCTCCGCTGCGACTTCCAGCTCTGCCACGGGCAGCTCCAGCCGCCGGGCGCGCAGCGCAAGCTGCGACAGGCTTTCTTCGCCGGTCACGTACAGAACGCCCTGGCCCGCCTCCGCCAGCCGCGTGCACACCTGCAACAGCAAGGTGCTCTTGCCCGCGCCAGGATCGCCGCCCATGAGGACGACCGAGCCGGGTACCAGGCCGCCGCCCAGCACCCGATCCAGCTCCCCAAAGGTCGTGGCGATACGCGCTGTCTCGACCGTCTCCACGGCGCCGAGCTTCTTGGCCTCGGCGCGGGTGCCGGCAAAGCCGACCCGGGCCTCCTTGATCGGCCCGATGTTCACCTGCGACAGCGTGTTCCATTCCTGACAGCTCTGACACTGGCCCTGCCACTTGGCGTGTTCAGCGCCGCAGTCGGTGCAGACGAAGGCGGTTTTCGGTTTCTTGGCTTTCGGCACGAAGCGACCTTACTGCATGAAGTCGTTGTAGCGATCGGGCGCGAGATCCCCGAACTTGGTCAGGTTGCCGATAAAGGACAGCCGCACGGTGCCCGTCGGGCCGTTGCGCTGTTTGCCGATGATAATCTCGGCGGTGCCTTTGTCCGGCGACTCTTCGTTGTAGACCTCGTCGCGATAGATAAAGAGGATGACGTCTGCATCCTGTTCGATCGCGCCCGAGTTGTGACTGACCAGACCGTCGGCCAGCCAGCTCGCCGGGCCGGGCACCGTCAGGTCGTAGACCATCTCTTCGCCCGCCGGCTCGATGCTGACCACACGATCCCAAAACAGGTCCGACTGCGCGAATCGCTGCAGCGTGTCGTCCTCGAGCAGGTCTGCGTAGTTCGCCAGCGTCGCGCGGGACGGCGCGAAGCTGAAATGGGCCGCGCCGCCGTAGCTGGTGCCGCGAAGCGCCGCCATCTGTCGCGTACTGATACCGCGATCTCGCATCACGGTCCGGACGCGATCGAAAACCGCGACCGGCAGGGTATCGACGTTCGGGTTGGCGGCCTGGCGCTGCAGCAGGGCGCGGAGCCTGGCTGCCGGCTCTGCGCGCGGACCAAAGGCGCCGACGGTGTCCAGGAACCGGAGCTGGTCGGCGCCGCCCGAGACGTCAACACTGTAGAGCAGGCTGTGCTGCTGTTGCGTCTGGCGAATGCGGGCAACGATGCCGATTCGCAGCAAGAGCGCTGCGACATCGCGCGCCAGCCCTTCGCCGCAGGTCGCGAAGTACACCCGGGAACTGCCGCCCTTCTCGCGCACGTGAATGCAACCGTCCGTGGCCCAGAGATGCCGCAGGAATATCGCGATCTGGGCGTTGCTCAGCTGAAACACGGGTTCCGGCACACGTTTGTCATGGGAACGTTGATCAAAGATGCCGAGTTCCCGCAGCCACAGGTTGACCCCCGCCGGGTGCCAGCGATTGCCGTTGCCGCTCAGCACCAGCTGGTGCCAGTTGCCCCGGCCGGCGTGGCGATTGACGGTCACCCCGAACTCGCTGCTCGCAGCTTCGCTCACCAGGGCGCTGCAGTCCTCGCAGGCCGTGGTGTAACGCAACGGCTGACCTTTCAGGTAGCTGCCGTCACCAATCAAATGTCCGAGCAGCGCGACCCGCGCCTCGGGCCAGTGCACAGTTTCCCGGGGCTCAGGCAGTGTCCGCCCCAGAGCCAGCCGATCGCCGGCGGCCAGAGCGCCAACGGTGTTCCAGCCGGTGCCGGTATAGACACGGTGTTTGGCTGTTGCTCGGAACACCCGGCCGCTGGCCGTGGTGACTTTGTGTACAGCGCGTTTACCCACGGCCCAAACTTTGTCGCTGGCAGCCGGGACGACCTTCTGATCGTCGCTCATTGCGAGGACCTCAGGGGTCTGTCCCACCAATGTCTCGATCGGGGCGCGCCGCCCATCCGCCAACGTCACCAGCGTGTCGCCGGTGACGCACTCCCGCAGATCTGCCATCACCGGCCGCCGGTCCGTGCGGTTTTCCAGCGCCCGGTTCAGCTGCGACAGCGCAATCACCGGGCAACGCATTTCTTTGGCGATCGCCTTGAGGGACCGGGAAATTTCCGAGATTTCGCCAGTGCGGTTATCGGACTGGCCGCTGCCGCGCATGAGCTGCAGGTAGTCGACCATGATCATCGACAGGGCACCGTGTTCCCGGGCGATGCGCCGGGCCCGGGTGCGCAGATCGTTTGGCGTCAGCGCCGGGGTGTCGTCGATAAAGAGTTTGCGGTCTTTCAGCTGGCTGACGGCGCCGGTAAACCGGTCCCAGTCTTCTTCCTTCAGATCGCCGGTCCGCAGCCGCGTCTGATCGATGCCGCCCAGGCTGGAGATCATGCGCGTCACCAGCTGGTCAGAGGCCATCTCCATGCTGAAGACAATCACCGGGCCCGAATCGACCATCACCGCGTGCTCGACCAGGTTCATGGCAAAGGACGTCTTGCCCATGGACGGCCGGCCAGCAACGATGATCAGGTCAGACTTCTGCAGGCCAGCCGTTTTGGTATCGAGATCGGCAAAGCCGGTCGACACGCCAGTGATGCGCGAGCTGCTGCCAAACAGTTCCTGCACTTTCGCCACGGTGGTCTTCAGGATCGGCCCGACGCGCTGCGGGCCGCTGTCGGCGAGCCGTCCTTCAGAAATCTGAAACAGCTCCTGCTCGGCCAGGTTCAGCAGCCCGGAGCTGTCGAGCCCTTCCGGCGCAAAGGCGCGCTCGACGATGCCGTTGGCGGCGCTGATCAGGCGTCGCAGCGTGGCGCGCTCCCGGACGATGGTGGCGTAGGCGGCGACGTTGGTGGCGCCCGGCGTGGCTTCGGTCAGCTCGCCCAGATAGGCATAGCCGCCGGCCTTCTCGAGCTGGCCCTTGTTTTCCAGATGCTCAGCCAGGGTGACGGCGTCGAGGGGCTCGTTCTGCTCGGCCAGGGCGAACATGGCCGCAAAGATGACCTGGTGGTTGGCCCGGTAGAACTCGTCGGCGGACACTTTGTCGGCGACGTTGAACCAGGCATCGGCGCTGAGCATCAGCCCGCCCAGCACGGAGCGCTCCGCCTCCAGAGAATGGGGCGGCACTTTCAGGCCGGCCGCCGTGGGCGCCCGCGCCATCGGCGGCACGCCCGCTGGGGCCCCGGCCGGCGTGCCTGTCGGCTCCGGCAGCACGGGGGCTTCTTCCGCGCCGATATCGATGGCCGTCTCGATACCCATATCGACGTCGCTGTCGGGCATCAGATCAGCCGGCTCGTCCTGCTCCGGAAAGAACTCGGGGGGCGGCTGCTCGTCGGTGGTATCGGCCATAGTGCGGGCGGGGGACTGCGCGAGGGGGTAGCCAATTTATAGCGCCGGCGGGCGGCTGCAAAGCGCTTCGAGAGAAAAAGCCTGCAAGCGAAGGCCATTGCCGCAAGTCCCTGCCAGCTATCGCCTTTTTCCGGCCCGCAGGCACCTGCCGAGCGGCCAACAAAAACGCCGGCAAAGGCCGGCGTTGGATCAATCTGTGGATAAGCCCGCAGGGCGGGCGAACCCGCCGCGGGTTACTCGGCGATCAGCTCGAGCTGGATCTGAACGGTCACGTCCTGATGCAGCTGGATATCCACTTCGTACTCGCCGAGCTGGCGAATCGCGCCTTCGGGCAACCGCACTTCGCTGCGCTCGACCGGCGCGACCTTGGCCGTCAGGGCATCCGCGATGTCCTGGGTGCCGATGCTGCCGTACAGCTTACCTTCGTCGCCCGCCTTGACCATCATGCTGAGGGTCTTGCCTTCGATCTCGGCAGCGCGGCCTTTGGCCTGGGTCATGCGATCCGAAGCAGCACGCTCCAGCTCGGCCCGACGCTCTTCGAACAGCTTGCGGTTGGCTTCGCTGGCACGAACCGCCTTGCCTTGGGGAATCAGAAAGTTGCGGGCAAAGCCGCCCCGAACAGCGACCTCGTCGCCAAGCTCGCCGAGCTTGCCGAGGCCTTCCAGAAGAATCACGTTCATGGCTGTCTCCTACTGGTGCGCGTCGGAGTAAGGCAGCAGGGCGAGGTAACGCGCGCGCTTTACTTCCTGGGCCAGCTTGCGCTGGAACTGGGCGTTGGCACCGGTGATACGGCTGGGCACGATCTTGCCCGTCTCGGTCACGTACTGCTTGAGCAGCTCCAGATCCTTGTAGTCGATCTCGGAGGCGTCAATGTTGACCCGTTGAAACTTTCTGCGACCAAAACGACGGCTCATTCTGCGTTCTCCGTGTCAGTGCTCTCGGTCTGCTGCGAGGCGGCCGCCTCACGGCGCTGCGCGTACTCCTGCTCGCGGCGCTTCTCGCGTTCGCGATCTTTCTCCTGCTCCTTGAGCTCTTCTTCGAAGATCTTGGAGTTGCCGGTCTCGGCGCTCTTCTTGGAGATGATCATGTTGCGGATGACCGCATCGTTAAAGCGGAAGGCCGACTCCAGCTCGTCGAGGGTCGGGCGATCGATCTCGATGTTCAGGCACAGGTAGTGAGCCTTGTGGATCTTGTTGATGCTGTAGGCGAGCTGACGACGCCCCCAGTCTTCCGTGCGGTGCACGGTGCCGCCGCCACGCTCGACCAGCGCCTGATAGCGCTCGAGCATGCCGGGAACCTGATCGGACTGATCGGGATGGACGAGAAACACGACTTCGTAATGTCGCATGGTGTTCTCCTTTCGGTTAAAGCCCCCGCAGCGCTGAACTGCGTGGAGCAAGGAGACCGGATACGCTTTGCGCCTGGGCGAAGAACCGCCGCGGGCGCCCGTATCGGGGTCTGATTTTGGGCGCGAGATTCTAAGGGAACCCACCCTGCCAGGGCAAGGGCCGGCCCTTCGCTGAAATCGGGCCCGGACCGGGTTCCGACTAAGGTTCCGATCAGGGTTCCGATCAGTTCAGGTTGGCCGAAATGGATATGTCGAAATCGGAGCAGCCCGTTCGTCCTTGGAACAGACCCGACGCGACAGACGCGGAACGGGTCGCCATCAACCCATTGGAGTCCCTGCTATGAAATACATGGCCATGATCTACACCGCCCCGGAGGATTCTCCGGCCATCGGCACCCCGGAGTGGGAACAGCTGATCGGCGCCTACCAGGCCGCCGAGGCCCGCTTCGATGCGGACGGCGTGCATTACCAGGGCGAGGCCCTGCAGGACGGCGTCACAGCCACCACGATTCGCGTGCGCGACGGCAAGGTCTCGGCCATGGACGGCCCCTTCGCCGTAACCAAGGAAGAGCTCGGCGGCTTTTACCTGTTTGATGTCGAGAACCTGGACGAGGCGATTCGCTGCGCCGCGATGATCCCGAGCGCTGCCGTGGGCTCCATCGAGATCCGCCCGGTGGTGGAGTTCGACAGCTGACCGCCCGCCCCGACACTGCCGCCAGCACCGCCGCGACCGTGATGCAGGAGGATCGTGGGCGGCTGCTGGCCGCCCTGATACGGCGGACGGGAGACTTCGCGCTGGCGGAGGATTGCCTGCAGGACGCCCTGGAGTCGGCGCTCGTGCACTGGGCGCGCGACGGCGTGCCCGGCTCGCCCCGCGGATGGCTGCTACGCACCGCGCAGCGCAAGGCAATCGACCGCTTCCGGCGCGCCAAGCGCTTTGAGCAAAAGCAGGACCAGTATGCACAGCTGCTGGCGATCAACGCCGAGGCCGATGAACAGCCCCCCGAAGACAGCGACATTCCTGATGAGCGGCTGCGCCTGATCTTTACCTGCTGCCATCCGGCGCTGGCTGAAAAGACACGGGTGGCGCTGACGCTGCGGGCCCTGGGCGGGCTGACGACGCGACAGATCGCCAGCGCCTTTGTCGACCAGGAACCGGCCATGGCCCAGCGGCTGGTGCGGGCGCGACAGAAAATCGATAAGGCCGGCATTCCCTACGAACTGCCCGATCGTGCCCAATGGCCGGCGCGCCTGAACAGCGTGCTGGAGGTCGTCTATCTGATCTTCAATGAAGGGTACGTTGCCAGCTCCGGCGAGGTCGCACTGCGCACAGACCTATGCGTGGAAGCCATTCGTCTCGCCCGGCTGCTGGATCAGCTGCAGCCCGAAGAACCCGAGATCGAGGGGCTGCTGGCCCTGCTGCTGCTGACGCGCGCCCGCTTTGGCGGTCGCAGCGAGCATCGCTTTATTCCGTTGTCGGAGCAGGATCGCGGCACCTGGGACCCGACGCAGATCCGCGAGGGGCGCGCGCTGGTTGCGCGGGCGCTGGATCGCCGCCGCGCGGGCCCCTATCAGATCCAGGCTGCCATTAGCGCCCTGCACGCCGAAGCTGTCAGCCACGAGAGCACCGACTGGTCGCAGATCGTGCTGCTCTACGAAACCTTGCAGGGCTTCACCAGCAACCCGGTGATCGCGCTCAACCGGGCCGTGGCGCTGTCCTACGCCGAGGGTCCGGCCCTGGGCCTGCAGGCGCTGTTGCCCCTGGCCCAGGCGCTTGCGAGCTACCGCGGCTATCACGCCGCAGAAGCCGACCTGCGGCGCCGGCTGGGCCAGGAAGAAGCGGCGCGACAAGCTTACGAACGGGCAATCGCGGCCAAAGGCAACGCCGTCGATCGCGCGTTCCTGCAAGAACGTCTGGCGACGCTAGGGCAACCCTGAGGGAACCCCGGCGCTTTGTCCCAGCACCCCAGGGATGCCCTGCAGGGAGAAGCCCGCCCAGTAGAAAGGATGGCGATAGTCGGCGCGCCATAGCCCGGTGATGCGGTCCAGCAGCGTCTGATCGCGACGCAGCAGGTTCAACTGGGCCGCGCGCAGCGCATCGTCTGCCCGTGCGCCCGTCGCCAGAACTTTGTACAGGCTATCCATCAGCTCGCTGGTGGAACGGTCGGCGACCGGCCAAAGGGCAGCCAGCACCGCCCGCGCCCCGGCATACTGAAAGGCACGGGTCAGGCCGATGAGCCCTTCGCCGCCGCCGTCCGCTCCGGCCGCGCTGTCGCAGGCCGACAGGGTCACCAGGTGGGCGTCAATCCGCAGGGACTCGAAGATCTCCCAGGCCTCCAGCAGCCCGTTCTGCCCCGCCGGTGCCTGGCTCGCAGCCAGCGCGATGTGCGAGTTCAACGGAAACTGGGCATCGAACACCCCGTGCGCGGCGAAGTGCACCAGCTCAGGGCCTGGATCGAGGGCCCGGGCGGCGGACTCAGTGGCGGCGCGACCGGTCAGGACCTGGCTGGCGCCAGGAAAGCGCGAACCCAGATCCCGCACTTCCCGCTCGGCGTACGGCAGCGGATCGCCAGCGTCACTGGCAAAGGCGACAACCCTCGGGCCATCGGCTCGTGCGGTGCTCCGGGGCCGCGCTAGCGTGTCGAGGTACAGGGCCAGGGATTGGCTGCGGTGCAGCGAGAAGCTTTCAACAAGATAACGCACGGCATCGGGCATCAGGGCCGAAAACGGCAGGAGCTGCAGCGGCCCGTCCGGCAGCAGCAACAGCCGTGGGCGATCGGGCGCCCAGGCCAGAGCCGGTGCCAGCAGCTGATCAAACAGGGTTCGCGCCTGGGCCTGCAGCGCACCCAGCTCGGAAGAACGGCTCAACACCCGGCGACGAAAGTCAGCGACCTGCGTTTGCAGTGCCTCGTAGCCTGCGGCAATCGGCCAGGTCTGCAGCGCAAAGCCGTCGCCGTCGCGCTTGAGCGCAAACAGCCAGCTGTGCTCGCGGCCCAGGGCGTAGCTCAGCACCAGCGTATCGCGGGGCAGTTGCCCGGCAGCCGCCGGCAGGCTCAACGGGGCTGGAGCCTGCAGCGCAGCCAAAGCCGGCGCGGCCGCGCGCACCTGACGATCGAGCTCCGCCTGGCGCTCCCGCAGGCTGCGCAGCTCGCGTACCAGCGATCGGCGCGCGCTGCGATCCGCGTCGTTGACACTGAGTCCTTTGAGCGCGCCGGATACCCGGTTCAGGTCCGCATTGAGCGCTGTGCGCGCCTGCTGCAATGCTGCGGGCAGCGCGGCGTCGATCTGCAGGTCGCGCTCTGCCAGCAGCGCTCGCAGTTCCCGGGCCCGGTAGCGCTCAAGCAGCTCGAAGGCCTCGCGGCGAGCGCCCTGGCGCAGCAGCAGGTCCAGGTAGTCTTTGTAGAAATGGCCATAGCGCGCGGCAAAGCGGGCCCGCACCAGATCGCTGCCGCCCAGCCGGCCGCGCTGGCCGTCAATGGCATCCACAGCCTCGCGGTAACGCTCAAGGGCATCAGCCACAGCGCCCCGCTGCGCCAGCAAGCCCGCCGCCAGGTACGCGGACTCGGCCAGGGCCAGGGTGTCGGGCGCCAGTTCGCGCTGCAGCGCCAGCGCCTGGGCCGCCAACCCCTCTGCGCGCGCGCTGTCGCCCTGCTGGCTCGCCAGCTGCGCGCCCAGATAGTGACCCTGGGCAACAGACAGGCTGCCCGGCGCGACAGCCCGGCGAATCTTCTGCGCGGCGCGCTGAAAGCGTGCCGCGGCATCGAGATCGTTTTGTTCCAAAGCCACCGCTGCCTGGCCGGCCAGGATACCCGCGAAGGACAGGGTCTCGCTCGCGACCGGGCCTTCGAGCGCGCTCGCGAGCGCCAGGCGCTCCGCTGCCAAGGCCAGATCGCCCCGGGCCTGGGCCGCATCGGCCATCAGTTTGTGGTGCGTGGCCAGCACCAGCGGGCCCGGATCGAGCGCTTCGTACAGCGCCAGCGCCCGCTGCTGCAGCCCGTCGGCACGCCCGTGCTCGCCCCGCAGCACAGCGACCACGGCGAGGTTGTCGAGGGCGCGCGCCAGATGCAGGGACTCCGGCGCAAGGGCTTCGCGAATGGCGACAGTTTCCTGATAGCGCCGCTCAGCAGTCGCCAGATCGCCGCGCAGCTCAGCGATGTAGCCGAGGTTGTTGAGCGCAAAGGACACCTGCAGGGATTGCTCGCCCTGCGCCCGGTTAATGCGGAGCATCTCGCTGTAGTAACGATGCGCGTCCCGCAGCAGGCCTTGGCGCTGGACCGTGTTGCCAAGAGCGCCGAGGGCCGCCGCTACTTCTGGACACAGGGGATCCACCGCCCGAGCGAGCTGGAGCGCGCGCTCAAACAGCGTTCGGGCCGCCTGCAGATCGCCCTGCAGCGCTTGCCCGATACCCAGCGCCAGCACCGTTTCGCCAACGGCGAGGCTGACGGGCGCCGCTGCCTCCCGCAGGGCCAGCGCCGCTTCGAGCCCGGACTGCTTCGTGACCAGATCGCCGCCCCGCCCGCGCAAGGTCGATCGCCGGTACAGCGCCTCGGACCGGGCCAGCGCGATCGCCGGGGCGTTCGCGGCTGAAGCTTGGGGCCGGCCTTGCGACAGCGTCTCCAGCAGGCGCGTCCAGACGGCAGCGGCCTTGGCCGGCGCGCTGCGCTCGAGGGCATCGGCGCGCACCGCAAGCAACCGGGCTCGGGCCAGGGGTATCGGCAGCTGCGCCAGCAGCTGGGCGAAACGCGCGTCGTCTTCCGGCGCGCCGGCGAGCAGCGCCCAGGCTGCCTGCAGGGGCTGTTTGGCCGCAAGACAAGCGGCAAAGCGTGTCTGCCAGGACTGCGCCGCCGGACCGACCGGCACCACCGTCGCTGGCACCTGCGCAGACGCGACGCGCAGCGTCAGCAGCTGAGGTCCGCGGCGAACCTGAAGGTTAATGGGCGCCCAGGCGCCCAGCTCAGTGCGCAGCGCCGCGAGCTCCAGCAGGTTCCGGAGCGGCCTTGCGGCGGTCGGCTCGGACGCCGGCGACCATTGCAGCAGCTTATCGCCCTGCTGCAGCGCGACCGCAGCCGACTGCACGGTGGCAACCTCAAGGCCTGCGGGCGCCGGGCAGGCGGATGCCACGGCAAGGCACGGTGCCAGCAGCCCCAGCCCTGCAACAAAAGCACGCACGGCTAACAGAGCGCGGTCAGTGGTCCCACCCGGGCACCGATCGCGGCAGGCAGATCGCCGCGTCCAGCTGCGCCAGCAACGCATCGGGCGCCGCGAGCGGCTCGGTCAGCGCCAGGCTACTGGCCGGCAGCACGCCCCAGAGCAACCGCGTGAACGTGCCGACGTCGGCGCTCAGCAACGGCAACTTGCCATCGCTTTTGTTGGCAGCGACTGCAGCAGATTCGCCAGGTCCCAGATGCACCCGGTAACGCCCGCCCACACCGCGCCAATCCGGCATGGGCGCGGCATCGCGCTCCCGGTCAAGAATCGCGGTCACGGGATCTGTCAGCTCCAGCTCGAAGTCGACCTCTCGCAGGACACTGAGCGCGGCTACGCAGGCCGGCAGGTCCAGGATGCGCTGCTGGAACCAGACGGCGCCCCGGTGATAGCCGCCCAGCTCGCTGTCGCGGGTCGCGCGCCGCTGACGGAACGGGCGATCCAGCATCGCCTGCAGCTGCATGCCCGGGGGCTCTTCCATCTCGACGGCATAGACCTGATCGGCCAGAGACTTCAGCAGACCCATCAGCTCCAGGAACTGGGCGCCGTTGCGGTAGCACAGCCAGGTCAGTTCGTACGGACCGTGCTCGCCCTCTGGGCTCAGCCACATAAAGTGCGTCAGCTCATCGCCGTCGCGATAGCCCAGCCCAAAGCCGTCTTCGTCAAAGCCGAATTCCGCCTTCATGATCAAGGGCGGATCCAGCACCACGCTGCCATGGACCAGTCGCCGGCGGCACAGCGCGCCGTGCATCTCCCGATAGTCCTTGCGCCCCAGCCGCACCGGGGTGCGCACACGATGATCGACGCGCAGCTGTGCGGGATCGAACCGCAGCTCGTAGGAGTAGCCACCGTTCGCAAAGCCGACCTGGTCGTAAAACCCCTGATCGAACATGCCGAGGGACGCGACCGCCGCGCCGGTGTCAGCGCCGGCAGCCAACTGCAGCGCCGTCAATCGTCGCGCCAGGGCCAGCCCACGGGCGATGCGGCTGGTGGTCACGGCCGTCACCGCAGACAGCGGCAGGTCCGTCTCCTGCAGCCGCAGCGTGCCGGGGGTGGTGTGGACGGCGCACTCGGCTTCGCCATTCAGTGCCGCCGTCAGCGTGCTGCCGCAACCGAAAAAGGGCTTGAGCTGTTTCTCTTCAGACTTGCCTTCGATCCACGCGACCTCGCGCCACATACGGCCGATGGCTTTCAGATCACGGTCCCGATCATAGGGCCGGATCTCGACGTCCGGCTTGGGCCTGTCGCTCATCCCTGCTCCCTGGGTCACTGCACAGGCGCAGATAGTAGCTCGCGTCAGAGTTCGCTGAGAACCGCCTGATGAATGACCGGGCCCGTGGGCACGCCCGTGGGGCTGCCGCCCTGGGGCTCGATACTCACGGCGATACCGGCAGCCCCGCGCAGCAGGCCAGCGAGCCCGGCCGGGAGCGCCCGCTCGACGCGCTCGCGGCCCACGGGCAACAGCCCCAGGGACTGCGGGTCGCCGGTGCCCGGGAGCATCCAGAGCTCGAACACGCGATCGAGCTCTGCCGCAGCAACGTTCAGGGCCCGGGCCTTGAGAACGCCCCGGGACAGGTCCGCGCTGATCACCCAGCGCGGCGCATCCTCCGCCATGATCTGGGCGACATGAGTCGGACCGGTCTCCGGCGCGGGTCGCTGCTGCAGCACAAGACCGAGCACGAGCACGCCGCAAAGCAGGCTCAGGGCCAGCGCCAGCGGTCGCCAGCGGCTCGAATGCCGGGCCGCGGGCGCCGCAAAGAGCCGGGACTCGATCTGTGCCCAGACCTGTGGCCCCGGGGCCACAGGCGGCAGGTGAGCGCCCAGCCTCGCCAGGTCCCGCTCCCAACGCGCCAGAGCAGCCTGCGCCGACGGCTGCGTCGCGACCAGGGCGGCAAAACGTCGGCGCGCAGGGCCGTGCAAGGTGCCGAGCACATACTCGGCAGCCAGCGCATCGAGCAGCTGCGGGTTTTCGTAGTTCATGGATCCAGACACTCCCGCAACCGGGCGAGGCCTCGACGAATGCGGCTCTTGATGGTGCCCATGGGCGACGCCAGCCGGCGGGCCAGCTGTTCGTGCGTAAGGCCTTCGAAAAAGGCCAGCGCGATGCTCTGCTGCTGGCTGCCGCTGAGCCGCTCGATGCAGTCCTGCAAATCTTCGTGCGCCGCCGCGGCGACCAGCGAGTCGTCCGCCAGCTCGTCACTGCCGTCTTGCTCACGAAAGCGACCGTCCCGCCGCAGCTGGTCAATGGCGCGATAGCGCACAATGCTGACCATCCAGCCCAGGACCGGGCCGCGGCCGGCGTGATACTCGCTGGCCTTGTGCCAGATCTGCACGAAGGCGTCCTGCAGGGCATCTTCGGCGCGCGCGCGGTCGCGCAAAAGGCGTAACGCAACGGCGAGCAGCGTGCCCGAGGTCGCCGTGTAGAGCTGTGTGAACGCGGTGCGGTCGCCCTGGCCCGTCCGGGCAATCCAGGTCAGCAGCGCAGCGTCTTCAATCGCCTCGGCCACTAGCGGCAATCCTCCGCTGCAGCTATTGCATCGACCACACAGGATCGGCCCTCGATGAGCAGCAGCATGCCGTTCCTTTCGCGATCTGAATCTCCGCGCACCATAGGCACCCCGTTATCCCTGCGCATTTGAGTATACGCCCGGTTGCAGCCGGAGCTGCGTGTGTTGCCGCGTCGCGCTCGCCAGCTGAGCTTCGCGCCACAACGCCAGGTCCTCCGGCTCGCGCTGCAGCTCGAGGCTGCCGCGAATCGCGCGCAACGCGGCCTCCGGCGCATTGCGCACATGCAAATGGAACTCGGCCATCTCACGGCCGTGGGTAAAGTCGCCGGCCTGTGCCTGCGCATCGAACGCCCGTAACAGCTCGCCAACGGTCGCCATCGAGTCCGCCAGGCGCCCGAGCCGCCGGGCGGCAACGAGTCGCTTGACCTGCAATCCCAGGGCCGGCGTGCCGGCGTGGATCAGGTCCAGCACAGCGGCCGGCCGGTCCTGCTGCAGCAGCGTCGCAGCCAGGGCCGTCCGCGCCCGAACACTGGGCGCTGCTGCCAGCGCCAGCCGGTACTGGCGCTCCGCCGGCTCGAGCAGGCCGGCGCGCACGGCCGCATCGCCCAGCACCAGCGCGATCCAGCCCATGCTGGCCTCTGCGCCCGCGGGCGCGGCCTGCGACTGCACGGGCTGCAACGCCCGACGGTAACGGTGGTAGTCCTGCGCCGACAGCGGTTGCTGAGCCTGCAGCTGGCAGGCCAGGCGCACGGCAACAGCAACGGCCTCGAGGCGACGGCACTGCTGGCCCGCCCGCGCCCGGTCGCCGGCCACCAGGGCAAGGCCCGCAGACAGCAGGTGCGTCGAGGCCCAGCGCGGCCGCACAGACTGCAGCTGCGCCGCGCGGTCCGCAGCGACGGCAAACCGATGATCGGCCTGAGCCGTCCAGGCGGCCAGATACAGCAGGTCGCCGTCCCGGCTCGCCGCGGCCACAAAGGCTTGCTCAAACTCGCGGGCGACCGTCAGGGAAGCGGGATCGCCGGCGCGGCCAAAGTCTTCCAGCGCGGCGCGCCATGGCGCAGCGCTGTCGGTCAGCGATGCGACCGGCGTGGCGTGATGATGATGGTCGCGATGGGCGTGGGCGCAGGCCGGCAGCCACAGCGTGAGTGCCAGGGTCGTCAGAGCGAGGTGCAGCGGTGACATGTCAGGGCTCCAGCAAATCGTTGAAGTCATCGAACTGCGCATCGTCGATCACGTTGAGCGCGTTCAGCCCCACCGGCTCCGCGTCCCGCGGCGCCGCGAACAGCATGCGCGCGAGGCTCGCCAGCGCCGTGTCCCGCGCTGCCACCGTCACCGCAAACTGCGTGCTGGCCCGCAGGCCATTGGCATCCGTGACGGTCAGCGTCACCGTGGCGGTGCCTACTTCGTCGATGGCGGGCTGCAAATCGATGGCTCGGTTCGCGCCCGCAGTCGCCACCACGATGCCGGCCTCCGGCAGGAGCACCGGCGCGTCGCTGGACACGGTGATCACCAGATTGTCCGCCCCGGTCTGGTCGTCGCCAACGGTCACCATCGTGCTCGCGGTGCCGTTGCCCTCGACCAGTACATCGGCGACAGCGCTGATGGTCGGCACCATATTGACCGCCGGCAGATCGCCGCTGCCGCCGCCCCCGCCACAGCCGGCGAGCACCAGCGCCAGGGCTGCGATTAAAGCTCTTGCTTGCATGGTTCGCTCCTATTCGCTCGGGACCGGCAACGGTGCGCCTACCGGGGAGCCCGGGTACGGCGGCAGCAGGTAGGGGAAACGGTTGTCCAGGTCCATGGCTGAGAGCGGTGCGCCATCGGTGAACGGCGCAGTGCCAACGGGGGCATCTTCCGGAGCGCACAGGCCGAGGTTGACCAGCGCGCCGCCATCGCCCAGGGGCAAGGGATGGCAAAGCGCGCCCATCACGACGCGCAGCGCGATGTCCACGGTATCGTCCCCGGGCCGGCGACCGTTCGGAAAGCCCGCGACATCGCCCGCTGCAACGCCCAGGGGCTGCTGCTCGGCGCGGGGGGTGGGCGGGATTGCGGTGTTCAGCCGCAGCATCTCGCCAGGCACGACGCCGGCGGGCTGATTCACGCCGGGAAAGCCCGTCAGGAACGCGGTCACCAGGTCGGTGCGGGGAAAGTTGCTCGGCGCGATGTCGTCAAAGTCCGTGCCGAGCGTGGCGTTCACCGCGTCGCGAAACAGAATATCCAGGATCAGCGGCAGGCCAGGGTTGGTGACGAAGTCGATGAACTGACCGTCTCCGGTCGGGGCGCTGCCGTTAAAGCGATCCTTTTGGTCATAACCAATCACCAGCTCGTTGACGAGGGGCGCGGACAGGCGCGACACCTGCACCAGCGCGCCGCCGGTCACTTCCGGCCTGGCAAAGGTCTGGCGCGGGTTCTGGATCGAGACCTGCGGCAGGCTGGCGGTGGTCCAGGCCCCGATCACGGTCTCGTCGCCCTGGGTCAGGCACGCCACGGGCACTTCCATCGCGATGGACGTGACGTTGTTGCGCGCGAGAATGTTGCGTTCCGGATCCTGGGTCACGCCGCCGGGAAAGCCCGCGCCGTCGCCCGCTCCCGGGGCGCTGTCGCCTTCGACGGGCACAAAGTTCACCAGGTCAAAGACTTCGCCCAGGCTGAGCTTGAAGGCCTCGTTGCGTTGCCCGACGAAGACGCGAGCCGGGGCTTCGCAGCCCGGCAGCGCGACGCTGTGAATAAAGGACTCCGCGTAGCCGCGATAGTTGCCGGGGCCGCCAAAGGTTTTGGTGCCGCTGTAGTCGAAGGGCTTGGGGAAGGAGGCTTCCCCCGTCGCAGTATCTGTCGCGGCGCTGGCATTCGCCCCGTCGCCATCGATGGCGACCTTCAGGGTGTAGTTCTCCCGATGGCTGAGGCCGGGGGCACCGTCGGCGTCAATGACGCCGATGTTGCGTAGCACGGAGGAGATTTCCGTGCCGCCAACGTTCAGCTTCAGCGCCTCCCCACCAGGCAACAGGTCTTGAAACTCAAAGAGAAAAGACAGGTCCGCGGCGCTGTCGCCGTCGTTGTCGATGTGAATGGCGTACTGCGCTTCGCTGTCGAGGGGAAAGTAGTTCGGGCCGCCGTACGCCGCCTGCACGGGCAGGTAGTTGGCGATCAGCGTGACGTATTCCTCGCGGCCAGGCTCGTAGCTGCGGAACAGGTAGAAGTCGGTGCCGTCGACCTGGGGAAACTTGGTAATGAACGGCGCTTCGCGATGGCTGGAAGCTTCTGCGGCCGGCCCGGGCAAGCCGGCGCTGAGGGCCGCCCCCGCCAGGGCCACGGTCAGGGCCGAAGTCTTGAAATTCATGATGCGTCCTTTTCAGGGTGGTTCGGGGCCGGAGAACCGGCCGATACCCCCTTTACGCACGGGATGCGCATCTGGATGCATCAGGTTGCTATTTTTTTTCTGCGGCCCCCTGCCGCTGGCGCACGGCCTCGAACAGCAGCACGCCGGTGGCGACGGAAACATTGAGGCTTGCGACGTTGCCGACCATCGGAATCGACACCAGGCCGTCGCAGTGCTCGCGAGTCAGGGCCCGCAGCCCCTTCGCCTCGTTGCCGAGCACCAGCCCGACGGCGCCTCGATAGTCCGGCGTGCTCCAGCCTTGCGCCGCGCCGTCGTCCGCGCCGTAGAGCCAGACGCCCTGGGCGGCCAGCCACTTGAGGCGTCGAGCGAGGTTCGTGACCTCGACCACGAACAGGCCCGGCAAGGCACCAGCGGCGGTCTTCTGCACCAGCTCGTTCACTGGCGCGGAACCGCGCTTGGGCACCAGCACCGCATGCACGCCGGCCGCCGAGGCCGTGCGCAGGCAGGCGCCCAGGTTGCGCGGGTCCATGATGCCGTCCAGCACCAGCACGAGCGGCGCGGCACCGAACTCCGGCCAGCGGGCTTCGAGATCGCTCTCGGTCGCCAGCGCCAGCGCGTGGCAGTCGGCGGCGACCCCCTGGTGGCTGCCCGATGTCCGGCTGTCGAGCCAGCGCCGCTCCACGCGATCGACGCGCAGGCCGGCGGTGGCCGCGAGATCCAGCAAGGCCCGGGTGCGCTCATCGGGCCGGCCCTTTTGCACGTACAGCACGCGCACCCGTTCGGGCTCGCCCTCGAGCTGGGCGCGGACCGAGTGGTGACCGAAGATCAGGCTCAACGGCGGCTCCGGCGCCCGCCCTTTTGGCGCTTGCCGCCATCGCTTGCGTCGTCCTCGGCGCCCGCCAGCCGCAGCTCGATCCGGCCCCGGGGCGGGTTGACGTTCACCACCAGCACATCCAGCGGCTGCCCGAGGGTAAAGCGCTGACCGGATCGCTCGCCCACCAGGGACTGGCTGGCGGCTTCGTAGTTGAAGTAGTCCTTGCCCAGCTCCGAGATGTGCACCAGCCCTTGCACGTAGTGACCCTCGACCTCCACAAACAGGCCAAACTCCGTCACCGCCGCGATCTTGCCGGGCATGGTGTCGCCAATGAACTGGCCCATGAACTCGCACTTGAGCCAGCCGTCGACCCCCCAGCTCACCTCGTCTGCGCGCCGCTCGGTGCTGGAGATCTGGTCGCCCAGGCCCACCAGCTGATCCATCTCGTA
>CAZXIJ010000009.1:59158-89050 GCA_964640725.1 uncultured Pseudomonadales bacterium
GCCGCTCGGTGCTGGAGATCTGGTCGCCCAGGCCCACCAGCTGATCCATCTCGTAAAGGTGGGCGCCCTGGGTTGCCCGCTTGGCACCAGACTGCTCGTCGATGCAGGCTTTCAGAGCCCGGTGCACCACCAGGTCGGCGTAGCGGCGAATGGGCGACGTAAAGTGCATGTAGCGGGTCAGCGCGAGGCCAAAGTGGCCCTTGTTGGCCGGGGTGTAGCGCGCCTGGGACAAGGCCCGCAGCACCTGGCTCTCGAGCAGCCAGCCGTCCTCCCGACGCCCGATCTCGGCCAGCGCCTCCTGCACCACCTTGGCACTCAGCTCGCCCTTCGGCAGGCGCACGCCAACGTAGGCCAGGGCCTGGCGCAGCTGTTCCGTCTTTTCCGCGGTCGGCGGCTCGTGCACCCGGTACATGCCGGGCATGCCGGCCTTTTCGAGGGTAACCGCAGCGCAGACATTGGCGGCGATCATGCACTCTTCGATCAGCCGGTGCGCATCGTTGCGCTGCACGGGCACGATCTCGGCAACACGATCGCCGTCGAGCACGATGTTGGCCTCGCGGCCGCCAAAGTCGAGGGCGCCCCGGGTATCCCGGGCTTCCCGAAAACCCTGATAGAGCTGGTGCAGCGTCTGCAGGGACCCCAGCACCTCGTTGGGCGCATCGAGCGCTTCGCCTTCCAGGTAGCTGCCCACCTGCTCGTAGGTCAGCCGCGCCCAGGACTCGATCAGGGCGTTGTAGAACCGGTGGCCGCTGATCTTGCCGCCCGACGACACGCGCATGTCGCACACCATCGCCAGGCGCCGCTCCCGGGGCCGCAGGGAACACAGCCCGTTGGACAACGCCTCGGGCAGCATCGGGATCACCCGGTCCGGCAGGTAGACCGAGTTGCCGCGCAGCTGCCCTTCCTGGTCGAGCAGGCTGCCGGGATCGACGTAGTGCGCCACGTCTGCAATCGCGACGATCAGCCGCCAGCCGCTGCCGTCGGGCTCGGCATAGACGGCGTCGTCGAAGTCCTTGGCGGTGATGCCATCGATGGTAACCAGCGGCAACGCCCGCAGATCTTCCCGGCCCTGGCCGAGCGCTTCGTCGACTTCGTCGGGCAACGCCGCAACCACCTGGTCCATGCCCTGCGGCCATTCCCGCGGCACTTCGTAGCTGGCGAGCAGCGTTTCGGCCGCCTGGGCCGCGCCCCCGCCTCGCGCCACGCGTGCCACCAGGTCGCCCTGCAGGCCATGACGGTCCTCGCCGGTCACCCGCAGGCTTACGGTGTCGCCGTCCTGGTAGTCCCGGCCGGAGATCTCGCCCACGTAAACGCGGTCCCGGGGGCCTTCGCCCATGGTCTCGACAAAGGGGTACCGGGTGTCGGAAGTCAGGATCCCCAGGCGCAGATCCGTGTCGGTATCCGCAGCCTCAGGCGCGGCAGCCGCCGGCTCCGCCTCGATGCTGGAGCCGCGCGCGAACTGATAGCGGCCCCGGCCCAGCTTGCGCAGGTCGCCGGTGCGCATGAGCCCTTTGACAACCTGCAGCAGCGCGCGCCGGCGCTCGCCCTGCTCAGCGTTCAGCGCCTGCTGCAGACTGATCAGGGTCATGGCCTCTTTGCCCATGACAGCTCGGCAGGCAGCCGCGTTAATCCGCTCCGATTCGGGACCGGCTTTGGGGTGAGTGACAGGCGCGCGGGATTCGCGGGCAGAATTTGCTGGGGCATCAGGCCCCGATTTAGTCGGCAAAAAAACGTCCTTTTGCGGCCCTCGGGCCCGGGATTGGAAAGAGGCGCTGGCGGCCCGGGCAGCGTTTGACAAGCACGGGGGCCATTGCGTACATTGCGCGACCCGTTGCGGGGGTGCAAGCACTTGCCTTGCTCCGATCCATCTGCGATCGCCGCGACGAGACCTCATGCCGAGGTGGCGGAATTGGTAGACGCGCTGGCTTCAGGTGCCAGTGGGGGCAACCCCGTGGAGGTTCAAGTCCTCTTCTCGGCACCACACCTTTCTCTTGTTTCCGGTCAGTGTTTCCGGCCAATGTTTCCGGCCAGTGCTCCCGGCCAGCGTCGCAATAACCCCGCTCAGCGATAGGGCTCAAAAAAACGTGCATTGCCGACCGGCCGCTCATGTTCGTAGCGCCAGACGATGCTGACGACCTGCCAGAACGCCCGGAACTCCCCGATGGCACGGAACTTTCGCGCATCGGTGTGGACCGATTCAGGCAAGAGCATCGAGGGAGCGCGCGCCAATGCGCGATCAGAGAACACCAGATCTTCCAGGCCCTGATCGGGAAAACCGCCCAGGGACTCGAAGAACGATCGGCGCGCAAACATGGACTGGTCGCCGTACACCGCGCCGGAGAGACGGCAACGCAGGTTGTGCAGCGCTGAGATCAGGCGCAGCTTCCAGTTGGGCGGCGCAAAGCAATGCCGGAAACCGCCCCACTGCAGCTGTGGATCCGCGCAGCTGGCACGCAATGCCTGCCAGCTGGCCGGCGGCAGCGAGCTGTCTGCATGATGAAACAACAGCCAGTCGCCGCGGGCTGCAGCAGCGCCCCGATTCATTTGCCGGCCCCGGCCCGGAGCGCTATGCAGCAGTGTCCAGCTCGCCTGCGCCTGTTCCGCCAGCCACTCGAGGGTGCCGTCGGTGCTGCCGCCGTCAACCACAATGAGTTCAAACAGGTCCGGCAGCGCCGCGAGCGCCGCGAGCGTGCGCGGCAGCGCGGCGCGCTCGTTCAGCACCGGCACCACGACGCTGATTGAGGGCTCTGGCTGGGCGGTGGGGCTCATGCGCGGCACCGTGGAGAATCTTGTTTTCGATCAGCGGCCATGGAAGGTTCGACTCAGACGCGGTCAGAAAGTTCGCCGCCGCCTGAGCGCTCTGCTTGCCGCGAGTTCGCTGTGGGCCTGCAGCGCCCTGGCCGCAGAGCCTCCGCAGGCAACGGCGGATGCGAGCTGTTTAGCCATCGAGCAGGCATTCGCCGACAACCGCATCAGTGAGCTGGCCGCGCTCGAGCCTCAGGAACCGCGCTGGCAAGCGCAGCAGTCCTTCCGGCTGGCGTCGGCCTACATCCCCCAGGATCGCAAGGACGAAGCCTTGCAGGCCATCCGGCGCGGGCTGAAGGTCGTGGCGCGCGGCCTGCGAGACGATCCCGACGACGTCGAGCTGTTGCTGCTCGGCACCATGCTCGACGGCGAGTACCTGCTGATCAATCGCTGGCGCTTTCTGCACAACGGCCTGCGCGGGCTGCGGCGCATCGCGCGGGCGGAGAAGCTGGCGCCGGACAATCCCCGGGCCCGGCTCATCCGCGGCAGCGCCAAGGTGGTGCTGCCGGGCATCTTTGGCGGCAGCGCCACCGAGGCCCTGGCTATCCTGCAGCCAGGCGTTCGCGATACCGAGCTTTGTGCCGGCGGCGACTGGGGCCAGGTCGATCTGCTCAATTGGCTGGGGCGCGCGGCCAGCGCGCTGGACGACAGCGAACAGGCGCGCCACTACTTCGAGCAAGCCTTGGCCCGTTCGCCGGGCAATCACTGGGTACGCCTCGCCATCGCCGGTGAAGGCTATCGCTGGGAGGAAGAGCCAGACGCCCAGGGATCGCGCTAGCCTGCGGCGACCGCTGCAGGATGCCCCGCTGGCGGCTATATTGGGTTGAGACAGAGAGGCGGAGATCGACGCGCGGGGACACACGGTCACTCCCGGCTTCGTGGATCTGCACACGCACCTGGACGCTCAGGTGGGCTGGGACCCGATGCTGACCCCCATCAGCTGGCACGGGGTAAGCACCGCCCTGCTCGGGAACTGCGGCGTCACCTTCGCGCCCTGCAGGCCCAGCGACCGGGCCCTGCTCGCCGGCATGATGGAAACGGTGGAAGACATTCCCCGGGAAGCGATTCTGAGCGGGCTGCCCTGGAACTGGGAAAGCTACGGCGAGTACCTGAAGGCCCTGCAGGAGATGCAGCTGGCCATCAACGTGGGCGGCCTTGTTGGTCACTGCGCGCTGCGCTACTACGTGATGGGCGAGCGCGGTGTGGAAGGTGACCCGAGCCCGAAGGAGCTCGCGCAGCTCGCTGAGCTTGCGGGCCAGGCTGTGCGGGACGGCGCTTCCGGTTTTTCGACCTCGCGATTTCACGGCCACTACCTGCCCGACGGCCGGCACGTGCCCGGCACTCACGCAAAACCGGATGAGCTGGTGGCCATCGCCAAAGCCGTTGGCGAAGCCGGCGGCCTGATGCAGAACGTGCTCAACCTGGGCGGCGATCTGGACGGCGAGCTCAACCTGCTCCGGCGCCAGGCGGAAGCCGCTGGCGGCCGCGTGCTGTTCAGCCTGACGGCAGGCCCCACGCCCAGGTTCGGTGACCGCATTACCGAAGCGGTCATGGCCATGCGCGCCGACGGCCTGGACGTCAGCGCCGTCTGTATCCCCCGCGGCTCGGGCCTGATCTCGGGCCTTGCCGGCCTGGGGCTGTGGCGCGGCAAACACTGGAAAGCCCTGCGGGCCATGGACTTTGGCGCGCGCCTGGCGGCGGTTCGCGACCCGGCCACAGCCGCCGGGCTGATTGCCGAAGCAACGGCCAAGCCCAGCGCCCTGGATCTGGCTGACACTTACTACCTGGGCGCAGGCGACTCGCCGGATTACCTGGCACCGGCGAGCCAAAGCCTGGCCGCCCTCGCCAGTGCTGCCGGCGAAACGCCCGCAGCTACCTGGCTGCGCCTGGCGGACGAGACCAACGGGCAGGCGCTGTTCGTGTCGCGGCTGTTCAACAAGAACATGGACGCCCTTGGGCGGCTGCTCAGCACCGACTTCTGCCTGCCCGGGCTGGGCGATGCCGGCGCGCACGTGGGGCAGATCATGGACTCCGGCTGGGCCACCTTTACCCTTGCCCACTGGGTCCGGGACCAGGGCCTGTACAGCCTCGAAGAAGGGGTGCGGCGCATCACCGCGATGCCGGCGCGCATCATGGGCCTGACCGACCGGGGCACGCTGGCGGTGGGGCAACGGGCAGACGTCAACGTCATCGACCTGGCCAGGCTGGGCGAGCGCATGCCGCAAATGGTTGACGACTTTCCCGGCGGCGCCAACCGCTACATCCAGCGCGGCCGGGGCTACAAGGCCAGCATCTGCAACGGCCGCGTGATCCTGGCCGACGACGAGCTGACCGGCACCCGGGCCGGCGCCATCGTCAGCTAGCGGTCGGGGCGCGCCGGGCGCGACAGCCCAGCGCCAGCACCAATAGCGGCGGCAGCCAGGGGAACGCGCGCTCGAAGGGATCCCCGGGCAGGTTCGCCAGCCGCACCAGCATCGAGCTGCCGGCTTCCGCCGGCGCGGTGCCCAGCGCGTAGAACAGCACGCAGCTGGCAAAGCCCAGCACCATGGCCAGCAAGGCCGGGGCGCTGGTGACCTGCCGGCCCATCACGCGAAACAGCACGATCGGGCCGAAGGCCGCGCCCAGCGCCGACCAGGCGAAGAGCACGCGATTGAAGATGCTGTCGGGCAGGGTCAGGGTCAGCACCACCGCAATCACCGCGATGCTGAGCATCACGACCCGCGAGGCCGCCAGTTCCCGGCCGGGAAAGCGCTGGTTGATCCGCAGATCGTGAGCCACGGCGCCGGCCGCCGCCAGCAGCGTCGAGTCGACGGTCGACATGACCGCCGACAGCGTCGCCGCGATCACGACGCCGGCGACGACCACGGGCAGATAGGCGCTGGCCGCCGCGTAAAACAAAGTCTCGCCGTTATCCATGGCCGGCATGAGCGCGCGACCGGCGAGGCCGAGAATCGCCATGCCGAAGTAGACGGCAACCCCCCAGGTCATGGCGATCGCAAAGCCCTGGCGCCGCTCGCGGTCGCCGCGCACCGCCATCAACCGGCTCAGCAGCTGCGGCTGCCCGAAGGTGCCGAGCGATGTGCCGAGCAGGCCCGCGACGAAGCCGAGAAAGACAAGGCCTGCATGACCGCCGCTGATCGCCAGGAACTCTGCGGGCATCTGCTCCCCCAGCCGCGTCCAGACCGCATCGAAACCGCCCGCGGCGCTGAGCGCGGCGAGCGGCACGGCGAGCGCCACCAGCATCATGATGACCGCCTGAATCGTGTCCGTCACGCTGACGGCCCAGAACCCGCCCAGCAGGGAGTACAGCACCACGATCACAGCGCCAAGCACCACCGCCTGCGACACGCTGAGGCTGAAGTGCTCGGCCAGGGCGTTGCCGGCCGCATCGAACTGCGCGGCGATATAGAACACGAAACAGAACAGGATCAGCAGCGCCGCGAGCCCCGCAGCCACATGTCGCAGCGGCCCGCTGGCGTCCTGCAGCATGAAGTCCGTGGGGGTGAGCTGCTGGTGCTCCGCCGACTCGCGGCGCAGCTGCGGCCCGAAGTACAGCCACACCACCACGTAGCCGGCCCAGATCCCGGGCACCATCCACAGCGCCGACAGGCCAATGGCGTACACAAAGCCGGAAAAGCCAAGCAGCACCCAGGCGCTCGACGTGCTCGCTGCGTAGGACAGGCCGGCCACAAAGGGCCCGAGGCCCCGACCGCCCAGAAAGAAATCCGTCTCGCTCTTGTTGCGGCGCGTCGCCCAGACGCCGACCGCGATGAGCAGCAGCTTGTAGCCGATGAGCGTGATGAGCACCACGGTTGCTGTGGTCACGGGCAATCCTGGCAGGCCGGTTGAGATGCGCAGATACTAGGGCATCTCTGTCATTGAGCAAGGCAACTTGTGGGCAACCTGGTGACGGCGCTGGCCAACGGCCAGCTCATGCTGACGATTGATCAACCCGCCAAACGCAACGCCATGTCCCAGCAGATGTGGCGCGACCTGCGTTCGGCTCTGGAAGACGCGGCAACGAACCCGGCGGTACGCGTGGTGCGCATCACCGGCACGGGCGAGGCGTTCTGCGCCGGCGCCGACATCTCAGAGTTCGATCAGGTGTACGCGAACGCCGCGAGCGCCCAAGCGTCGAACGCGACCATCGCTGCCGGGCTTGCCGCCCTCGATGACCTGTGCAAGCCGAGCATTGCGATCATTCGCGGGGCCTGTAACGGCGGCGGCTGCGCGCTGGCCATGGCCTGCGACTTCCGCCTGGCAGCCAGCAGCGCGCGCTTCGGCATCAACCCGACGGCCCTGGGCCTTTCCTACAGCTTTCGCGACTGTCAGCGGCTGGTGAACCGGGTCGGGCTCGACCGGGCCCGGGCGCTGCTCATCGGCGCGCAAAACATCGACGCCGCAACCGCCCTGTCCTGGGGGCTGGTCAGCGAGTGTCTGGAGAGCGAGTACCTCGATCCGGCGGCGGACGCGCTGGCACAGAACCTGTGCGATCGCTCCGCCCAGGCACTGGCGGCGGTGAACGCCAACCTCAATGCCATTGACCAGGGCCAGGGGCAGACCGACCCGGGGCTCGAAGCGCTGTTCGCCGCGACCTTCGAGTCCGAAGACTTCCGCGCGGCAACCGCGCGCTTTCTGCAAAAGGGCACCAAGAAAGAGAGCTCGTCCTGATGCGCCCGTACTTTGTCCACCTGCAGGGCCGCTGGCAACATCTGTGGATCGCGGGCAGCGGCGCGCCCCTGCTGCTGCTTCATGGCTCACCGAATCGGGCGCAGATGCTGCGCCCGCTCATCGAGCGCCTGGCCAAGCAGTTCCTGGTGATCGCGCCGGACACCCCCGGCAACGGCTACTCCGACCCCTTGCCCGCCAGCGCCAACACGGCCGGGCACTACGCTGCCAGTGCCCTGGAGCTGCTGACCCTGCTGGGCGTGGACAGCTTTGGCGTCTACGGCTTCCACACCGGCGCCACCACTGCCGCCGAGATCGCGGTGCGCGCTCCGGAGCGGGTCACGGCGGTCGTGCTGGATGGCTTTGCGCTGTGGACCCCGGACGAAGCACAGGCCCTGGACGACCGGTACCTGGCCCCGATCGACCCGCAGCCCGACGGCAGCCACCTGGCCGCGATCTGGAGCCGCGCCCTGGACCAGAACCTGTTCTTTCCCTGGTACGACCGGCGCCGCGCCAACGCCATCACCTACGATCTGCGCCAGCTCGACCGGCTACACAGCCGGGCCATGGATTTCCTGAACGCAGGATCGAACTACGTGCAGGCCTATCGCCCGGCGCTGCAGGCAGACGGCGCGGACCGGCTGGCGCGGCTCGAGAAAACCGCAGTCCCCACGCTGCTTATGGCCGAAGCCAGCGACGTGCTGGCCAGCCACCGGGACCGGGTGCCGGCAGGGGTCTCGATGCGTTACGAAATCGAAGTCGATGCAGCCTCGCGGCTCGCCCGCATCGAGCGGTTCTTTCGCTCCGAGGCACCGCCGCTGCAGGGCGAAGGGCTGGTTCTTCCCGACAGCAGCCGGCGCTACATTCGGCCCCGGGAACTGGCCCTGGAGGACGACGCGTGGCTGTACGTGTCGC
Organism: uncultured Pseudomonadales bacterium; assembly: GCA_964640725.1. Lineage (GTDB taxonomy): Bacteria > Pseudomonadota > Gammaproteobacteria > Pseudomonadales > Azotimanducaceae > CALHVX01. The sequence continues at coordinate 67,547 of CAZXIJ010000009.1, forward strand.
TGCCCGAGCAGCAGCCGCGACGGCTGTGGCTGCACGATCTCGGGCAGTCTCACCGCCGCGGGGCCGAGGCCGATCTGTGCATCGATCTGCCGGGCCACGGCTACAGCACCATGCGCTGGCCGGAAGACGACAGCACGCTGGTCGCGGTGCTGAAGGAAACTCTGGCGGAGCTCGCCCTGGAAGGCTGCGCCGTCGCCGGACGCGGGCTCGGACAGCAGTTGGCAGAAGCCATGGCCGGCACCACGCCGGGGCCCGAGGTACCGCTGACGGTGCCGGACCTGAGGCCCAGCTGGGAAGGCGCGCACCTGCTGCGCGCCTGGCACTACACCCGGCTGCGCATCCAGTTCAGCGACTGGACCCAGCCGCACCCCGACAATCGCATCGCCACCGACATGCCAGACCCTGCAATGTTGAACACCCAGACGCTGGACCTGCTGCGGGCCGGACCGGACACTCTTAGCCGCCTGGGGAGTGTTCGGCCGCTCTGAGGCTGGCAACCGAGGCTCCGGGCAGCGCTTCGATATCGGTCGCGCTGATCGCGTTCCAGCGGTTCAGAAAACCGAACAGCGACACGATGCCGATCACCTCGGTCTGTTGCGCGGCGTCAAAATGCTCGGCGAACGCCGCATACATCGCATCGTCCACACCGCTCGGGGACTGCGCGCCGTAGTGCGCGATGCGCAGCGCCGCGCGTTCCGCCGCGCTGAAGTGCTCGCTGGCTTCGTAGTCCCAGATGGCGTTGAGCGTCTCCGCATCAATGCCTTGCGTCAGCGCGCTGTGCCCGGTGTGCGCCTGGCAATACGGGCAGCCGGCCGCGCTGCTGGTCATGAAGCCCACCAGCCGCTTGAGCCGCGCCGGCACCGCACTGGGGGCGTAAAGGCTGCGGACCAGCGCCCCGAACGCGTCCAGCATCGCCGGGTGGCGCGCCATGGCCAGGGCGTCGTTGGCCATGAAGCCCATCAGGTCTTCTGCCGCGGTCAACGCCTCGCGCGTTGGCGGTGACAGGTCTTCAAGGGCCAGGGGCTGCAGTCTTGGCATCGTTTAGTCCAGCAAAAACAGGCTGATGGACGGCACGAGGGCGATAATCGCAAGGCCCAGGAGCATCAGCGCGATAAAGGGCAGCACCGCCCTGGTGACGGTCACGAAGTCTTCCTTGAAGGCGCCCATGGCCACGATCAGGTTCAGGCCCATGGGCGGCGTCAGATAGCCGATGCCCAGGTTGACGATCATCATGATGCCAAGCTGCACGGAGTCGATGCCGAGCCGGTTGGCCATGGGCTCCAGCATGGGGCCGAGGATCAGCACCGCGGACCCGATGTCGATCACCATGCCCACGAGCAGCAGCATCAGGTTGCCCAGCACCAGGAACTGCCACTGGCTGTCGATCATGCCTTCCATCGCCGCCAGCGCCTGCTGCGGCACCTGCTCGTAGGTCAGGAAGATGTTCAGAGATACGGCAAAGGCCAGCACCAGGAACAGGCTGCCCATGAGCCGCGAGGTTTCCAGGCTGACTTCCCTGAGCTCTGTCAGGCCCATGTCCCGATGGATCACCAGCTCGACGAAGGCGGCGAGCACAACGGACACCGCGGCCGCTTCCGTTGGGGTAAAGAAGCCCGCATAGATGCCGCCGAGAATGACGACCGGCAGAGGAATGGCGGAGATACCGCGCTTCGTGGCGGTCTTGATTTCCGCCAGGTCCCAGCTTTCGCCGCTGCGCCGGCCCTGCAGCGCCAGCGTGTAGATCGCGAGGATCAGCACCATGACCAGGGCCGGGCCAATGCCGGCAATGAACAGGTCGGCAATGGAAGTCTCGGTCATCACGCCATACAAGATGAGCGGGATCGACGGCGGGATGATGATGCCGAGCACGCCGCTCGCAGAGATCAGGCCAATGGCGAAGGATTTGGAGTAGCCGTTCTCCAGGAGCGCCTGGTACATGATGGCGCCGACCGCGAGCAGGGTGACCGTCGCGCTGCCAGAGATGGCCGCAAAGCCCGCCGCCGACAACACCGTCGCGATTGCGAGGCCCCCGGGCATGGGCCGGGTCAGCGCCACCGCCAGGTCAATCAGCCGGCGCGCAATGGTGCCCCGGGACATGATGGCACCCGCAAACATAAACAGAGGCACAGCGAGCAACACCTCTTTGTTGAAGGCTTCCCAGGTGTCGTAGATCACGTACTGGGGATTGCCGCCGTCCCAGACCGTGTACACAAAGAGCGATGCCGCACCGAGCAGCACCAGGATCGGCTGCCGCAACCACAGCAGCAACACCATTGAGCCTGCCAGGAGCCAACCCATCAGCGAGGCTCCCCGGCCACGGCCGTGCCGGCAACGGGCGTTTCCGTCGCGCTGATGGGCGGCGCCGGGCGCAAGGCCGGAATCACGGCGAAGGCGAAGTAGCGGATCGCGTTAAAGCCAAAGGCGAAAACAAAAACCAGTTGCAGCATCCACACGGGCCAGCGCAGCAAGGCCGTCAGGTCTTCAAGGCGCGCGGATTCCGCCGCCACCCAGACCGACAGGCCTACCAGCAGGGAGAAAAACAGCGCGGTGACCAGGTGCCCGACGGTGACGAGCGTGCCCTCCAGGCGTTGCGGGACAAAGCGGTCGAGCACCTGTGGGCGAAAGTGCTCGCCGGTATCTGCGGCCATGCCCACGCCGAACAGCGCCGTCACCAGCATGCCCACCAGGCCAAACTGCGGCGCGCCGACAATGCCGTGACCGAGGAACAGGCGCGCCCCGACATCGGACACCAGCGCGATCGCCATCACCGCAAAGCCCAACATGCACAGCCAGCGCTCGACAGCGCTGATCATTGCCAGAACAGTTTTCATGCTTCAGCTCCGGCTGCCAACGGCAGGCTCTGAGCAGCGGCCGCCGACTGCTTGCGAAACGCTGCGCGCCCGGCCTCTATCGCGTCGGCGACCCGCTGGCTGTCGCCGCCGATGCGCTCGATGAGCGTCGGCACGATGTGCGCGGTGGCGGCCTGCCACTGCGCGAGCTCTTTCGCCGTCAGGGCCTGCACCGCGATGCCTTCCTCGCGCATCGTCGCCATGGCGCCAGCAACCAGAGAGCGGACACCGGTCCGCGCGTCGGCGCTGCTGCCCCAGCTGGTCTGCAGGATCTCCTGCTGCCGGGGGGTCGCGCTGTCCCACCACTGCCGGTTCACCACCACGGCGCCGGTGTCGTAGGCGTGCCGGGACAGGGTCAGGGACTCGGCGTAGCGCCGGGTCGTGAAGTAGTGAAAGATCACCGCGCTGACGCCGCCCTCGATCAGGCCGGTCTGCAGGGACGGCACCAGGTCGCTGCTGCCCAGCGGGATCGAGTCCGCGCCGATTGCTTCCAGAAACAGCTGCGCGGCCGGATTCGGAGAGCCGCGCAGACGCACGCCGCGGGCGTCCTGGGGCACGCGAATGGGCTTGCGGGAGTAGATGCCGTTCCAGCCCACCTCGACCCACTGCAGAATCTTCAGGTTCTTGCGGGCAAAGAGATCGTCAAAAACCTCAAACAGGTAATTGTCGTAGACGTAGTCCACCTCGGCGGCAGAGCTGAACAGGTAGGGCGCCATGGCGACGTTCAACTCCGGCACCGTGGACGCCAGCCCCTGCAACGACAGGCCGCCCATGTGCGCGCGCCCGCGCCGCAGGTCGTACAGCATCTGCTCTTCGCCGCCGCGCTCGCCGCGGGTGAAGTACTCGAGGGACACCTCATCAAATTGGTCGACGTGCGCGGCCACGGCCTGCCACTGCTGGTCCCACACGGATTCCGGCTGCGCAAAGGCCACCGCCCGGCCGGTAAAAACGCCATCGCTGGCTGGCGGCTCGCCGCCGCAGGCACTCAGCATCACGCAGCTGGCCAGCAGCATCCCGCGCACGTCTGCGTTCATGTCAAAATGCCTCTGTTTACAGCTACGGATCCGGCGCTGCCGGAAATCAGTTCATGGACCTGACTGTCGCCCTGATCACCTTCCTGCACGTTCTGGTGTTCGTCTACTGGCTGGGCGGCGATCTGGGCGTGTTCTATCTGAGCCGCACGGTGACCGATGCGCAAGCGAGCGTGGCGGATCGCCAGCTGGCGGTCAAACTGCTGCTGCATCTGGATATGGCGCCGCGCATCGCGCTGATCCTGACCTTCCCCTCCGGCGCGCTGCTGGCATCCGCGGCGGGCTGGTGGCCCTTGTCGGGCTTGACCCTGGCGGCGCTCTGGGCCGCGGCCCTCAGTTGGCTGGCGCTGGCGTGGTTCGTGCACGTGACCGGTCAAGAGGTGCTCCGCAAGCTGGACATGGCGGTGCGCATCACCGTGCTGGCCGGGCTGATCGGCGTCGTTGCGCTGGCAACGATCCCGCTGTTTCTGAAAGTGAAGATCGGCTTGCTGGCCACCGCATTGGTGCTGGGGCTGATTGTGCGGCGCTGCCTGGGACCGCTCGGGCCCGGTCTGGCTGCGCTGGCAAACGGCGATCTGGACACGGCCAACGATCTGATCGCGCGCAGCATCGGCCGCAGCCGCATTCCGGTCCTGGGAATCTGGGGAGTGATTGCGACGGCGGCGTTCATCGGCCTATGGAAGCTCGTCGGCTAGCGGCGCTGCGTCGGCGGTGCCCGGCGCCATTTCGAACAGCGCAGCGGGCCAGCGCGCGTTGATCCGGTAGTCCGTCCAGCGCACGCTGTTCTGCAGCACCCCATCGTAATACAGGCGCACTTCGCCGGGCTGGAGCCAGGCGCTGCCGGCCTTGCGGAAGAAGTCGCTGTAGTGCCGTTCGTGCCAGCCCCGGGGCGTGTCGAAGGCGACGCTGAGCAGCGTGAAGCGCTCCGGGTCGATCGCGAACCGGGTCCGGCCGCCCGCCGGATCCACCACATCGATGCGCGGCACGGTGCGGCCCAGGTGCTCCCCATCGTCCAGCCGCTCGGCCCGGTAGCCGGGGTCGAGCGCATGGCGAATGACACCAAAGCCAAAGTTCGCCGACCAGCGGTTGCTGTCCGCCGACTCCTCCGTGCTTTTGATTCGTTGGCTCTGCGGGTCCCACTGCCGTGTGCGCGCGCCATCGAAAGCGACGTCAAAGATGACCGCGCGGGCGCGCTCGCTGCGGATGCGCACCTTGCCGTCAGCGGCGTGGGCCGAGCGCTTTTCGCCGGGATAGACGCGCCACATGCGATGCCGGTCATTCGTACCCGTGGGCACCGTTTCGCCCTGGTCGTTGACGCGATAGAAGGTGGTGCTGCCACTCATGTAAAGCGAGCGCGGCCGCACCCAGAGATCGCCGCCGGCAGCCTGGTAGACGCGTTCGACCAGCGCTTGGCCATCAAGGCCCGCGGCGGGACCCTGCTCTATGGCAGGGCCCAATGGCGCGGTGTTCTGGCAGCCCGCAAGCCAGGCGCCAAGGACCAGCAGGCCGCCCGCCAGGGCGTAGCTGCGTGAATGTGTCATGTCAGGCGTTCTCCGGCGGCGCTTCGAAGGGGGCGGCCACCTGCGCGGCCCCGGCGAGCACCATTGCCGGGTCGCGGCCGATCACCTGCAGGCCTACCGGCAGCCGGGCCCCGTCGGGGGCGCGCGCCAGGCCGGCGGGCACGGACACCGCCGGCAGCCCGGCAAAGGCCGCGGTCGCTGTCAGGTCCGCCAGGGTCAGCGGCGGCGACTCATCGATGCGCGGGGCGAGCGCGGGGGCGGTCGGCAACAGCAACAGATCGCAGCAATCCAGCGCCTGCGCCAGCCGCGAGACGGCAGCGGCGATCGTGGCTTCTGCCGCAGCCGCTTTGGCATCGGTCTGCGATGCCCCCCAACTGACCAGCTGCTGAAAGAGGTCGCTAAAGCCATCGGGATCGTCCGCGAGGGTTGCCCGGTGGACCTGGTCGGCATCGCGCTCGCAGCGCAGCAGGCCGGCACGGCGCTCCCGGGCCAGATCAGCCGCGCGCCAGTCCGCGGTCACCCACCGCGCATCATCAGCAGCAAGCCCGGCAGCGGCCAAGCGGGCCTCGCAGCAAGCGCTGATGGCGCTGTCCACGGCCAGAACTTCCGGCAACTGCACGCGCCCCGGGCGAAAACCGGCGGCGGCCAGAGACAGATCCCCGCTCTCGTCTTCCCCAAAGATCGTCATAACCGCAGCCACGTCGGCCACGCTGCGCGCGTGCACGCCCAGGTGGTCAAGGCTGGGGCTCAAGGGCACCACCCCGGCGACCGGCACCACGCCGTGCGCAGGCTTATAGCCCACAACCCCGCACAACGCCGACGGCAGGCGGACACTGCCCATATTGTCCGTACCCAGCGCCAGGGGCAGCAAACCGCCCGCCACCGCTGCGGCACTGCCACCCGACGAGCCGCCAGCAATGTGCGCTGGCGCCCAGGGGTTGACCGTGTTCAGGAACGCCGGGTTCTGCGTGGTCTCGCCCAGGGCTGCCTCATGCATATTGAGCGTGCCCAGGGCAACGAGCCCGGCGGCACGCAACGCCGCCACGGCGGCTGAGTCTTCCTGCGCCCGTCGGTCCCGGTAGGCGGCAATGCCGGCATGCCAGGGCAGCCCGGCGACGGCGATGTTGGCCTTGACCGCAAAGGGCACGCCATCGAGCGGGCTGCGGGGCGCACCGCGACTCCAGCGCGCTTCGCTCGCTGCCGCGGCCGCGCGCAGCGTCACCAACTCGTCGAGGTCCAGCACGGCACCAATGTGTTCGTTGCGCGCAGCGATACGAGCGAGCACCGCATCCAGCACCAAAGACGGCGTCAGCGACTGCGTGGCGAAACCCGCGGCCAGTTCCGTGGCCGTCAGCCAATGGACAGCTGACCCCAAGTCAGTCGCCCTGCACCAGACGAATGGGCTTCTGGCGCCGGTCTACCTGGGTGACCTCGACGGTAGCGCCCTTGCCGACCAGCTCCAGGCCAACCTCGATGCCCAGCTTGCGCTTGAGCAGCTCCGCCATCTGCGCGCGCAGGGCGTCATCGTGCGCCCGGGTTTCGGCCACCACCACAAAGGCGCCGGCGCTGGTGACCCGGCAGAAGTACTCGCCCAGGAAAGCCGGCACTTCGTCCAGCAGCGGGCCGACCGCCTGCGGGAACACGTTGATGCCTTTGATTTTGACCATGTTGTCGCTGCGGCCCATGAAGCCTTCAATGCGCCGCAGGTTGAACCCCAAAGACGACGTGCCCGTCAGCTCCTGGCTGACGTCGTGGGTGTTGAAGCGAATGATCGGGTAGACGTCGTCTTTGTAGAGGCACGTACACACCATGTCGCCCTGCTGACCGGCAGCGACCGGCTGTCCGCTGTCGATGTCGCACAGCTCCAGGTACTGCGCGTCTTCCATCACATACAGGCCATCGCGATCGGGCCCTTCGCCAGCGATCACCCCCGTGTCGCCCACGCCGTACCAGTCAAAGCACTGGGCACCGCCCCAGAGCTGGGAGATCTGGCTCTTGTCCTCCCGGCCCATCTGCCCGCTGATCATGCGAATGCGGATGTCTTCGCCAATGCGGATGCCCTCGTCCGCCGCAACCTGCGCCAGGCGCTTGAGGTAATCCGCAAAACCGACGATGGCGGTGGCGCCGAAGTCGCGCATCAGCTCCACCTGGGCGACGCTGCGGGTCTCGATGCCGGTGCCGGCAGACATGAACAAGGCATTGGTCCAATGCACCACCGCTTCGCGAATGTAGTGCCCGCCGTTGATCATGCCGTGGCCGTACACCGAGTGGACCACGTCGGACGGCAGCAGCCCCTGAAAGCGATAGAGCCGCCCGAGCAGCAAGTTTTGCGCCTCCCGGGAGCGTGCGCCAAACAGCAGCACCTGCGGCTTGCCCGTGGTGCCGCTGGTGGTGTGGAACACCAGCGGGGGATGCTCGGGATCATCCAGCTCGAAGCCGCCAAAATCGCCAAAGGGCGGATGCTCGGCAATGCTCGCCATCAGGTCCGACTTGTCGAAGGTCGGCAGCTTGGCGATGTCGTCCAGGCTTTGAATGTCGCCGCGCTCAATGCCCCGGGCGCCCCACAGGCGCTGATAGAAGCCGGTCTGCCAGGCGCGCTCGACGCAGCGCAGGAACAGCCCGTTCTGCTGCGCGTGGCGCTCGTCGCGACTCATGGTCCGGGCCTGGGTTTCGAAGGCCTCGCCGATGGGATGCTGGTCCCGCAGGGTGGCGAGCTCTGCAGCGTCAAAGTAGGTGCGCATCAGGCGGGGTCTCCAAACAGTGAATCGGCGTAGCCGCGGCAGTCAGCGGTGGTGGGCAGTGCATCGACCGCGTGCACCAGACGATCGAGCCGTGCGGCGCCGTCGGCATAGCGGTCCTGCGTGCAGGCCCGCGCTTTCGCGAGGGCATCGTCGCGGGACAGCGGGTGCGCCGGGGAGCCCAGCAGATGGTCGATGGTGACCGTCAGGCGCTCGCCCCCTGCCAGCTCGGCGGTCAGCGTTTGCGGGGTAAAGGCGTTGGCAGCGGCCCCTTCCTGCACGGTGGCCAGCACCCGATCAGCCAGGGCCAGGGTTTGCGGGTCGCGCAGCGCGGCCTCGGAAAAGTCCGTAAGGCCGACGGTGCCCCGGCGCAGCATGACGGCGGCGACGTAGGGAAAGCACAGCCGCGCGTAGTTGACGTTCATGTCCCTGGTGGCGGGCCGGATGACCAGTTGGTGAATCAGCGGCGGCGCTGACAGCGACAGCTGGGACAGGTTATCGGGGGCAAGGCCCCGGGCCATGAGCAGCTGCACGGCTTCCAGCCCGCCGTGGGTCGCCCGGCCGGACGGAAAAGGTTTATGGCTCAGCTCCAACGCCCGGTCGCCCAGGGCCAGCCGGGTGGCCAGCCCGTCATCGCGATGGCCGCGCTCAAAGAGGTTCAGATAACCGTGCTTGCCGTCGATCGACGCTGCCGGCGCGGGGATGCCCGACACCGCCATGTCGGCCGCGGTGAAGGCATTGCGCGCGGCGTGCCCGATCTGGATCGGCAGCGTCGGCTTGCCTTCTTCGTGCGCCTGCATGGTGCCGGCGGCCTGCGCCAGACAGTAGCCGAACAGCTCGCGCACCTGGGCGTCGCTCAGATCGCGCAGCACCGCGAGCGCCGCCGCCGCGCCAAAGATGCCGGTGGTGGCCGGCCGAAAGAAGGTGAGCGGCGTGGTGGCCGCGAGCCCCAGGGTGGCGGCAACGTCGACCCCGGCGCACAGCGCGCGCAGCAGCAACTCGCCCGCCACCGGGTCTCGCGCCTGCTCAAGCTCAGCAAGGGTCGCCGCAGCAACGGTGGTCATGACATGGGCGACCGCATCTTCGTGGACGCAGTCAAACTCCAGACAGTGCATCTGAAAGCAGTTCAGAAAGGCGGCGGAGGCAGCCGGCAGCTGCATACCGTCGCCCAGCACGCCGGCGGCACTGCCTTCGCCCCAGGCGGCAACGGCGGGCAACAGCTCGCTGCGGAACCGCGCGTTTGCGCCGGCGACACCGATGCACAGCGTATCGAGCAGGAAAGTCTGGGCCGCCTGCGCCGCTTCCGGCCGCAGCGCAGCCGACCGCGCAGCGGCAACGTGGCTGGCCAGGGCGTCCTGCACTAGATCACGCCCTGATTTTTGAGGATCGCGATCGCTTCTTCCGTGTACCCGAGCTCGGTGGCGATCTGCTCGGAATGCTCGCCGTAGCCGGGCGTCGCCAGGGTCGCCGCGCCCGGCTGCTCGCGAAACTTGATGGGGATACCGATGTGCGCATTGCCTGCTTCGTCGCGCAGCAGCATCTGCCGGTGCGCCGTGTGCGGATCCGCAAACGCATCTTTCAGGGAGCGCACGGCCGCCCAGCAGCAATCGACGTTCGCCAGAAAGGCTTCCCAGTGCGCGCGGGTCTCGCTGGCAAAGCGCGCCTTGAAAAAGGCGCGCAGCGGCTCTTGCTCGGGCCCGGGCTCGATCTTCGCGTAGTCGAGCAGGTCTTCCCGGTCCAGGGCCCGGAGCAGGTTCTGCGCAAACTTCACCTCGCTGCCGCCGAGCACGATGAACTGCCCGTCGCTGGTGCGGTAGATGTTGTACATGCCAGCACCGCCAAAGGAGCGCATGGTCTTGGGCTCCGGGTCAGCATTGTCGGCAAAGACCGGCCCAGTCACATTGGGGGTCCAGGCCAGCAGCGCATCGAACATGGACAGATCAATGTAGTCGCCCTCGCCGCTGCCGTGCCGGGCATAGAGCGCCATGAGAATGGCCGACAAGGCCATGAGGGAAGCAATGGCGTCTGCGCTCGGAATGTTGGGCATGGCGGGCTGATCGTCGGTGAGGCCACGGTTCAGGTCAGCCACGCCGGCCAGGGCCTGAATGGTCAGGTCGTGGGCGGGCCGGTCGCGCAGCGGGCCATCCTGCCCAAAGGCCGAGATCGAGCAGTACACCAGCCCCGGGTTGATCGCCTTCAAGGTGTCATAATCAATGCCAAGACGCTGCACCACGCCCGGGCGGAAGGCTTCGATCAGCACGTCAGCGGCGCTGACCAGCTTGTAGAAGAAGGCGCGACCATCGTCGTCCTTGAGGTTGATCTTGAGGCTGCGCTTGCCGCGCGCGACGTTGCGAAACCACACCGAAATGCCGTCATCGGTCTTGTAGCCCACCACGCGGGTCGGCTCGCCTACCCCGTTCGCCGGCTCGACCATGATGACGTCGGCGCCGTGGTCGCCCAGCATCAGCGACGCGTGCGGGCCCGGCAAAAAGGCCGACAGGTCGAGCACCTTGATGCCGTCCAGCTTGCGTCCCGTCATGCTCACGCTCCCTTTCGCCCGTTCGATACCGCCCGGGGGACGGCTAGTAATCCGCGTCGTGCTCGCCCAGCGCCGGCGCACGATGGTTCGGTGGCCGCTCGCCGTTCACCTTGAAGGGGCTGGACAGCATGCGCAGGCCCGCCTCCAGCGCCGGATGATCGACGGTGTTGAGCATGCCAGTCTGCGCGGCGAATGGGTTGTCGAGGGCCTGCGCGATGTCGTAGACCGGCGCCACGGGAATGGTGCCCGCGAGCTTGTCGACCCAGTGCGCGGTGGTCTGGGTGCCAAGCACCGCTTCGATATCGGCTTCCAGGGCCTGCCGATGTTCCAGCCGGCCGGCCGGCGTCGCGTAGCGCTCGTCCGTCAACCACCCGGGCTGCGCGAGCTCGTCGCAAAACAGCTGCCAGAACTTGGGGTTCTGGCACATCACAAACATCCAGCCGTCCGCCGTGCGGAACAGCTGGCTGGGAATGACCGACGGGTGCGACGAGCGTGGCAGACGCGTCGTGTGGTGTCCTTCGTTCAGGTACCAGGTCGCGGGGTAGGACAGCTGGTGCAGCGCCGTGTCGTACAGGCTGGTGTCGACGTCGCAGCCCACGCCGGTGCGGCGCGCTGCCATGACGCCGGAGACCAGCGACAGCGCCATGAGCGAGCCGGTCATAAAGTCGACCATCGATAGCCCAAAGCGCGCCGGGGGCCCGTCGGGCTCGCCGGTCAGCGACAGGAAGCCGCATTCCGCCTGCATCAGGTAGTCGTAGCCGGGCCAGGCGGCGCGCTCGTTGTCGCGGCCGTAGGCGGACAGGTGCGCGCAGACGATGCCTGCCTTCAGGTCTTTCAGGTCTTCGTAACGCAGCCGCAGCTTGGCCGGCTGATCGCCGCGCAGGTTGTTGGCCACCGCGTCAAACTCCGGCACCAGGGCCTCAAAACGTGCTCGGCCCTCGGGGCTCTTGAGGTTCAGGCAGATGCTGCGTTTGCCGCGGCTGAAGCTCTGGTAGAACTGGCTGTCGCCCTCCCCCAGGGTGTAGGGCCCGACCATGCGCGAGACATCGCCGCCGGTCTCGCGGTTTTCGATCTTGACCACCTCGGCGCCCAGATCCGCCAGCAGCTGCGTGCCGTAGGGCCCGGCGCCGTACTGCTCAACGCTGAGAATGCGGACCCCGGCCAGGAGCCCCGGGGCCTGTGCGCCAGTCCCCGCCATCAGGCCGGGTTCCGGGCGATCTGCTGCTTGGCGATGATGATGCGCTGCATCTCGTTGGTGCCCTCGCCGATGCACATCAGCGGCGCCTCGCGATACAGACGCTCCACCGGGTACTCCTTGGAGTAACCGTAGCCGCCGTGAATGCGCATGGCTTCCAGGGCATTTTCGACCGCGGCTTCTGACGCGTAGTACTTGGCCATGCCGGCTTCCATGTCACAGCGCTCGCCGGCGTCGTAGGCCCGGGCCGCGTCTTCCGTCAGCAGCTCCGCGGCACGGGTGCGGGTCGCCATCTCGCCCAGCTTGAGCTGGATGGCCTGATGGTTGCCAATGGGCTCGCCAAAGGTCTCCCGGGTCTGGGCATAGGCCGTGCTTTCGGACAGCGCGCGCTTGGAGATACCGACGCTGCGCGCGGCGATGTTGATGCGGCCCAGCTCCAGGCCGCCCACCGCCATGTAGAAACCCTTGCCTTCTTCGCCACCGACCAGATGCCGCTTGGCGTCCAGGCGGTAGTTGTCGAACATCAGCTCAGCGCTGTCGATGCCTTTGTAGCCCAGCTTCTCGAGCTTCTTGCCGGTCTGAAAGCCTTCGTGCGCTTTGCCGCTATCGGGGTCCACCTTGGGCGCGATGAGCATGGTCATGCCCTTGTGTGCCGGCGAGACCTCCCAGTCTGTTTTGACGAGCAGGGCCACGGCGCCGCCTTCGATACCGTTGCTGATCCAGGTCTTGTTGCCGTTAATCGTGTAGACATCGTCGTCGCCCCGTACCGCCCGGGTGCGAATCCCCTGCAGGTCGGTGCCGGCGTTCGGCTCCGTCAGCGCCAGGGCACCGCGAATCTCGCCGGTCACAAATTTGGGCAGCCAATAGCTCTTCTGGAAGTCGGTACCGAACTTCTCGACGATGGTGGCCATCATCAGGTGCGAGTTAAAGATACCGGACAGCGACATCCACTCCTGCGCGATGCGCGTCACGATGCGCGAGTAGGTCGTGGCCGACAGGCCGAGCCCGCCATGCTCCGGAGAGATGGTCGCGCCAAAGAGCCCGAACTCCTTCATCTGCTCCACCATTTCGTGGGGATAGACGTCGTCGTGCTCCATCTGCATCACGTGCGGCGCCACATCGCTGCGCAGCCATTTGTCGATGGCATCAAGGATCGCGCGCTCGTCGGCATCGCTGTAGTGTCGGGCTTCGCTCATGGTTCTGGTCCTGTCTGGATTCGGGCGGCGCTCTGGCAGCGGCCGCGGTAACTCGTGCGTTCGGCGCGGCGCCGGCTAGTAGTGGCTGACCTTGTCTTCGACCGCCTGGCCCTTGGCGGGAATGAGCACGTTGCGCACAAAGGTGCACACCATGACGTCGTCCTGGTTCTTGCCGATGGTCTTGACGGTGACGATGCCCTGGCCGGGCCGGCTCTTGGATTCGCGCTTGGCCAGCACTTCGCTCTCGCCGTAGATCGTGTCGCCTTCGAACACCGGCGCGGTGAACTTCACCTCGTCCATGCCGAGGTTCGCGATTGCCTTTTGCGACACGTCGGTCACGCTCATACCGATCAGCAGGGCCAGGGTGTAGGGGCTGACGACGATGTTCTTGCCAAACTCCGAGGCTTTGCCGAACTCCGCGTCAAAGTGCATGGGATGCGTGTTGAGGGTCAGCAAGGTGAACAGGTGGTTGTCGTACTGCGTGACGGTCTTGCCCGGGCGATGTTCGTAGACATCGCCCACATGAAAGTCTTCGAAGTAGCGGCCAAAGGTCTCCCGGTATCGTTGGGGACCAACTTCTTTGATGTTCTGGGTCATGGTCTTTCCTTGGTCTGTCGCGGCAACACCCGGCTCAGCGCGCAGCCTGAGCCAGCATGCGGCGCGCCGCTTTGATGATGGGGAGCTCGATCAGCTTGCCGTCCAACAGCGCGGCACCGCCGGCGGCGCTGTCAAAGGCATCGACCACCCGTTGCGCCTGCGCCAATTCTTCCGCAGTGGGCATCAGCGCTTCATGAATCACCGGGATCTGGGCCGGGTGAATCGCCGACCGGGCGCGAAAGCCGAGCGCTTTCGCGCGCAGGGTCTCGGCCTTCAGGCCTTCGAGATTTTTAACGTCCGTGTAGGGCACATCGAGCACGGTCACGTCGTGCCGCGTGCCAGCCAGCACCAGCTGCCCGCGCGCGGCTAGGAGCGGCTCCCAGGCCAGCTCGCAGCCGACGTCGGCGACAAAATCCACAGCGCCGAACACCGCCGTTTCGATACCGGGCAGCGCAAAGATGTCGTCCGCCAGGGCCAGGGCCGCGGCGGACTCGATAATCGGGACGACTTGCGTCTGCGCCGGCAGCAGCTGCTGCAGCTGGCGGGCCTGCGCCGCCGCTTCGGTCTTTGGCAACATCACGAAGCGCGGCGCGAGGCCGCGCTCCAGCAGCGCGTGCATGTCGGCAATGCCGTCGGCGGTGGTCAGGGCGTTGATGCGCACGCCCACGGGCACCGTGGGCGCCGCGGCGGCCAGAAAATCCAGGGCGGTGGACCGCGCGGCGGCCTTTTGCTCCGGCGGAACCGCGTCTTCCAGATCGATGCAGACCAGATCAGCGCCCGTATCGAGCGCTTTCGCGAAGCGCTCCGGGCGGGTGCCGGGCACAAAGAGCAGGCTGCGGGGAGCGGCAAACTCCGTCACGACGTCAGCTCCGGTGCGGGCACGGCCGCCCGGTAGGCCTGCGCAATCTGGGCGCGGGTCGCGACCCAGACGTTGCCGCGCCCGGCGACGTGATCCAGAAACTGCTGGAACGCGCCCATGCGGCCCGGACGCCCAACGATGCGCAGGTGCAGCCCGAAGGACATCATGCGCGGGCCCAGGTCCGCTTCCTGCTGCAGCCAGTCAAAGCTGTCGATCGCGTACTGCGCCCAGTCCCGCGGGGTATAGGACGGCGCGATCCACATCTTCATGTCGTTGCTGTCCATGGCGTAGGGCAGCATCAGCAGCGGCCGCTGCGTGCCGTCGGCCATGGTGACGGTGTCCCAGAACGGCAGGTCGTCTGAGTAGTCATCCATGTGGTAGCTGTAGCCCTCTTCGAGCAACAGCCGTTGGGTGACGTCGGTGTGCATGTAGCGCGACAGCCAGCCCTGGGGCCGGGTGCCGGTGGTCTGCTCGATGGACTCCCAGCCCTTGCGGATGAACTCGCGCTCGGCAGCCTCGTCCATGCGGAACTGGTGCACCCAGCGGTAGCCGTGGCAGCAGATTTCGTCGCCGCGCTGGACGATTGCGCGGGCCAGCTCCGGCGCGCGCTCAAGCGCCAGCGACGCAGCCGTGACGGTGACCGGCAGCTGGTGCGCGTCCAGCGCGCGAAAGATGCGCGGCGCCGCGGCCTTGATGCCGTACTGGTAGTTGGACTCGCTGCCATGCATGCGTATCGGCTTGCGCGGCGCCGCCGACAGCTCATCCACAGGCTCCGGCCCGGGATCGCCGTCGCGGATGTTCATTTCCGCGCCCTCTTCGACGTTCACGACGATGGACAACGCCAGCCGCGCGCCGTTCGGCCAGGTGAAGTCTGCGGGCAGGCCGTTGCGCGATTGCAGGTTTGCGGGGCTCAATGGGGTTCCTCGCCGCCAGAAACGTTGAGGCTCTCGGCCGTGATGTAGCGGGCCGCGTCGCTGCACAGGAAGGCGACGGCATTGGCCGTGTCCTCGGGCAAGCCGGGACGCCCCAGGGGAATGCGCCCGGCCATATCCGCCATGTACTCATCCAGGGTCTTGCCGAGCTTGTCGGCAAAGTATTCGTTCTGCCAGGCCCCGAGGCCGGTGGTGACGTGGTTGGGGCAGACGTTATTGACGCGGATCTGGTGCTCGCCGAGCTCCTGCGCCGCCGAGCGAACGAGCCCAACGAGGCCGTGCTTGGAGGAGCAGTAGGCCTGCGCGAAAGGAAAGCCGGACTTGGCGGCCTGGCTCGCGACGTTCACGATCACGCCGCCATCGCCCTGGCTCACCATCTGCCGCGCCGCGGCCTGCACGCCGAAAAAGCAGCCAGACAGATTGACGTCGATGACCGTCGACCAGTCTTCCGGCGACACCTCGAGCATGGGCTTCATGATGTAGCCGATACCGGCGTTGTTGACCCAGATGTCCAGGCGCCCGTAGGCACTCACGGCGGCGTCGGCCAGCGCGGCCACTTCGGCGGGATGCCGCACGTCGCAGGGCTGGCTCACGGCGTTGCCGCCCGCGGCCTCGATGGCCGCCACGGCGGCCGCCATGCCGTCCTGGTCGCCAATCATCGCCGCCGGCGTCCGCTCATCTTTCTCGGCGCCGATGTCAGAGATCACAATGCTCGCGCCGTCGGCGGCGAGTCGGGCCGCAATCGCAAAGCCCAGACCCTGCAGCCGGCCGGAGCCCGTCACCACCGCGACCTTCCCGGCCAGCGGCAGCGCCTGCGCCGCTGCCACTAGATGTGCTCCGTGGTGATGAACATCGGGTTGTCTGCCAGTGCCTGAAACTCGCCGGCAACGCGCTGCATGGTGTCGGTGCCGACTTCGGCGCCGAAGGTGTCCATGTCGCCCACATCAATGATCTCGATGTAGCGGTACGGCGCCGAATCCTCGGTCCCCATAACGCCGGTGGTGCGGAACACCTCGAAATTGTCGATGCTCTTCAAGCCCTTCACCGTCGGCAAGTCCGTTGACTTTGCCCAGGACTCATATTCGGCCACATCGACGCCATCCTTGAGGTTGAACAGCACAACAATCTTCATGAGCAGGCTCCTGGGTTCGGGCCCGATCCCACATCGGGCTCCAACAAAGCTGAATGATATAATATTATGTCTTTTGCGCATACGGGGTCACAATCCCCGCGAGCCGGGCGCTCCCTCTAGGGGGAATCCCGTGACGCAGTCTGGCAGCGAGCGCCGGTAGACTGCAGGCAAGAACCAGCAATGGAGCCTTCCATGAGCCAGCACGAATATGACGGACCGCCGGACTACCGGGTGGTGGGCAAGCACGAGCTGTTCCCCGAAACCACTCACGACGAGGCCGAGCGCTACAACTTTCTGGCGCACCTGAACCGACATCTGGCCACCCAGGTCATGCCCGGCGTTGCCGAAGCCTGGGACGCCCGGGTCGAGCCGACCTTCGAGCAGGCCCATGGCCGCAAGCCCGAGCACCGCCACGAGGTGCGCAAGGCACTGCTCGAAGATCCGCTGTTCCAGGCCTGGAGCGCGCTGCGCCGCAACACCATGGAGATGCGCCAGCAGGCCGGGCTGTCTGTGGTGCTGCGCCAGCTGCCAACGCTCATCGACAAGACCGATGCCGCCACCAGCGCAAAGAATCTGCAGCTCGACGACGATCTGACCGTGCCCCACTACCTGACCGCCGTGGACCACCACTGCATGCCCGGCAGCTACCACACGGAGCGCACGGACCGGGACGTCAGCGGCGCGGCGAACTACGACACAGGGCTGTTCGTGACCACCGGCGGCATGCTTGGCCGCTACGCCGACGGCGGCGGTCACGGCGTGGTGCAATGGCTGCGCCGCAACGCGCCGGACTTCGCGCCCAAGCGCATTCTCGACATCGGCTGCGGCCTGGGCCACAACGTCGTACCGATCGCCGAGGCCTTCCCGGACGCCCAGATCTTCGCGGTCGACGCCGGCGCCCCCATGCTGCGCTACGGCGCCGCGCGCGCCAAAAGCCTGGGCGTCGACAACATCACGTTCGTGCAGGGCGACGTCGCGGAGCTGTCGCAGTTCGAGGACCAGAGCTTCGACTGGATCCAGTCGACCATGTTTCTGCACGAGACCTCCTACCGGTCCCTGCGCCAGATCATGGCCGAGACCCGGCGCCTCATTAAGCCGGGGGGGATGGTCATTCACGTGGAGCAGCCGCAGTACGCCGACGATATGCCGCTGTTCGAGCAGGCCATGCGCGACTGGGACGCGTTCTACAACAACGAGCCGTTCTGGACCAAGCTGCACGAGATCGATCTGGACGACTACATGGTCGACGCCGGCTTCGACCGCGACACGCTGCTGCACGGCGGCGTCACCGCCGTCGTGGACCAGGGTCTGTTCCCGGACGCCGCCGAGGACGACAGCGAAGACTACGGGCGCAAGGCCGCCTGGCACATCACCGGTGCCCGCATGCCGGCCGCGAGCGCCGCACCATGAGCGCTGCACAGCAAGACCCGGCACTGGACCCGAGCCTCGACCCGCTCAAGCTGGCCGGCACCAAGGCGAAGGGCAAGCGGCCCTACTTTTTCAAGGACCCGGACGTCGAGCGCGTGCTGTCCATCACCATGGCCATCGCCGGCGAAGTCTCCGTGCTGCGCCAGCGCCTGGATACGGTCGAGCGGCTGCTGGAGGCCAAGGGCTCAGTCACGCGCGCGGACATCGAAGCCTTCGCCCCGGACAGCCAGGCCGCCGAAGACCGGGGCCGCTGGAACCAGGAATATCTGGCCCGCATCCTGCGCATTGTCCAGCAGGAACGCGAAGCCATCGCCCGCGGCGACGAGCCAAGCTCCGAAGCCGTCGGCGAGACCCTCGCCCGGGACTGACACTGACCGTCGGGCAACAACAAGCGCCCCAACGTCTCACAAAAGAACGAACGGAAGGAATCCTCGATGCATCTGCTCCGCAGCGGTACCGTCACCGCCCTCGACCTGAAAGCCAGCACCGCCCTGTACGAAGACTGGCTCGACTACTCCGTGGTTGAGCAGGGCCAGATCGCGGACGATCTCGCCGCTGCCTGGGGCACCCCGGCCGTTGCCGGCGCCAGCTACGTCGTCATGCAGCCGATCTCTGGCGCCGATATCTATCTGCGCCTGGTGGAGGGCCCGAAGGTCGACGGCTACAAGCCCCTCGTCACCTACGGCTGGGCGGCGCTGGAGTTTTGCGTGCAGGACGTCGAGGCTGTTGCCGAGCGCATGGAAAAATCGCCCTTCGAGATCATCGGCCCGCCGCGGCGCATCGAAGGGCTGGATGCGATCTACCCGATGCAGGTGCAGGGCATCAACGGCGAGATCTGCTACTTCACGCAGATCAATTCGGATCTGCCGGAGTTCACCCTGCCCCGGGCCCAGAGCTTTATCGACCATCTGTTCATCAACGTGCTCGCCGCGAGCGACATGGCCGCGACGCAGCGCTGGATGGTCGACAAGCTGGGCCTGGCCATTGGCCGGGAAAACATGGAGATCGTCTACACCATGCTGGCCAAGGCCTTTGGCACGCCCATGGACGAGCTGCACTCCATCTCGACCATGATTCACGAGAAGGACGTGTTCTTTGAGGTCGACCAGATGCCGGCCGCCGCAACAGTGCGCCCGCGCATCGAAGGCCAGCTGCCCCCGGGCATCGGCATCACCACCATCAAGGTGCCCGACATCAGCGCGATCCAGGCGCCGTTCATCACGCCGCCCCGCGCGCGCAGCGGACCGGTCTACCAGGATCAGCTGGCCGGCACCGTGCAGGACCCGGACGGAGCCCTGTTCGAAATCGTGCAGCTTGCGCGATGAGCAAGCCCAACCGCGCCGTGACCGTTGCCCGCCGCCCGGACGGCGTGCCGGTCCCCGACGACTTCGCCGTCAGCGCCATCGATGAGCCGCAGGGCGACGGCGTGCTGTGCCACGTGTGCGTGCTGTCCCTGGACCCTTACCTGCGCGGGCGCCTGAGCGGCCGCCACATCAGCGGCCCGCTGAACATCGGCGACCCCATGACCAGCGAGTGCGTGCTGCAGGTCGCCGAAGATCACGGCCCGTTCAAGGCAGGCGATCTGGTGCGCGGCTTCGCGCCCTGGCAGGAACGCGCGATCCTTCCCGCCGAGACGCTGACCCCGCTGCCGGCAGAGATCGATCCGCCGTCCCTGGCCCTCGGCGTGCTCGGCATGCCCGGTCTCACCGCGTACGCCGGCGTCCAGCGCCTGCTGGAACCCAAGCCCGGCGATACCCTGTTCGTCTCTGCGGCTGCAGGCCCCGTCGGCGCGACGGTCGCGCAGCTGTGCCGAGCCGCCGGCGCCCGCACCGTGGGCATCGCCTCGAGCGCCGACAAGTGCGGCTGGATGACCGAGCAGGCAGGCTTTGATGTCGCGATCAACTACCGGGAACGGGACCTGCGCGAAGCGCTCGACGAAGCCTGTCCGGACGGCATCGACCTGTACTTCGACAACGTCGGTGGCGACGTGCTGCAGGCCGCCATGGAGCGCCTGGCCGTGGGTGCCCGGGTCGCGCTGTGCGGCCTCATGGAGCAATACAACACCGACAGCCCGCCCCCAGGGCCAAACCCGGCCCTGACCATCAAGGCCCGGGCCACCGTGCGGGGCCTGGTGGTATACGACCACGAGGACCTGCGCGCGGACATGCAGACCACGCTCTGGCAGATGATTCAGGACGGCACCCTCGCCTATCGGGAAGACGCCACGGACGGTTTGGAAAACGCGCCGGAAGCTTTCTGCCGGCTCATGGCTGGCCGCAACTTCGGCAAGACCATCGTTCGTACCTGAGCGCTCGCCGGCGACGCCCCAGGCGATGCCCTAGGGCGCGAAGAGCGCCGACAGGCCCCGATCAATCGCCGCCTCGTCGAGGGCGGCGTAACCGATCACCAACCCATCCAGCTGGCGATGCGCGCGCTGGTAGCTGCCCAGCGTCGGCACCAGCACCTCACGCTGCAGCCCGCGCCGGGCAAACGCTGCCGCATCGAGACCCTGCACCGGCGCATCAAAAGCGACCGTGAGGTTCAGCCCGGACTCGGTACCGAGCAGCGAGATCGGCAGCTGCAGGGCTTCCAGGCGCTCGGTCACCAGCCGGCGCTTGGCACTGTAGCGCCGCCGCATGCGATGGATGTGTCGCTCGTAGTGGCCGTCGCTCACGAAGCGCGCGAGCGCTCGCTGAACCAGCTGGTTGCCGGTGTAGTCGGTGCGCGTACGGTAGCGCGCCAGCAGCTCGATCTGCTCTGCGCGCCCGGTCACGAAGCCAAGGCGCAGGTCAGGAAACAGCGTCTTCGAAAACGAACCGCAGTAGGCGACCTGCCCGCTCCCCACCGTCGCCAGCGGCGGCAGGGGCTCGACGTCGTAGCGAAACTCGCCGTCGTAGTCGTCCTCGATGATCAGCGCGCCGACCTGTCGGGCCCAGGCGATCAGCGCCTGCCGCCGCGGCAGCGACAGGCGCGCGCCAGTAGGAAACTGATTGGCCGCCGTGACGTAGATCAGCCGGATGTCTGCGCCGGCCGCCGGCAGCTGATCGGTGCGCAACCCGTCAACGTCCACCGGGCAATCGTAGATCCGCGCGCCGCAGCCTTCGAACAGCTGTCTTGCCAGGGGGTAGCCGGGATCCTCCATGACCACACCGGGGCCCGTATCGCTCGGGCCCGCGAGGTAGACATTGGCGAGCAGGTGCATAGCGTGCACAGCGCCGTTCGTGACCATGATCTCGTCGGGCCCCACCGCCATGCTGCGCGCCCGCCGCAGGTAGCTCGCCAGCGCCTCCCGCAAGGCGGGCGCACCGCGCGGATCGGCATAGTCCGCGTCCGGTCGCCGCCCCGCTGCCCAGCTCAGGCAACGGCGCCAGGGGCCGATAGGAAAGTCGGACACGGCCGGGCGGCATGGGCGAAAGTCCAGGGTGCCCGGCAGGGCGCGATCCACCGCGGGCGCCTCGGGCCGAACGCGCGGTGCCTGCCAGGGCTGC
>CAZXIJ010000009.1:89150-108760 GCA_964640725.1 uncultured Pseudomonadales bacterium
GGCGCGATCCACCGCGGGCGCCTCGGGCCGAACGCGCGGTGCCTGCCAGGGCTGCGCGCGGGCGGGCGGAGGCGGTCCCGCAACGGCCGCTGCCGCCGCGACAAAGGTCCCGGAACCGACCACCGCCTCCACCAGCCCTTCTGCCGCCAGCTGCTCCAGCGCCGTCACCACCGTGCCCCGGGCGACCCCGAGCAAGGCCGCCAGCCGCCGGGACGGCGGCAAGCGGTCGCCGGGCCGCAGCACACCGGCAGCGATCGCGCGACGACACTGGTCAGCCAGCTGCTGGGCCCGGCTGCCCTGCCCGATGGGCGGAAACCGGCTCGCCCAGGGCGGCAGCTGGTCCAGGGGGGCGGCCGTGTGGCGTAGCTGGTCCACCATAGGAGCAGGCCTCAGCAGCATATTGGATCAAAGAAAATGCCACGTATTGGATCTTTCGATCAAACCAATATCGCCCTTCAATGGCCGCTCATCGAAGAGGACCATCTATGACCGACCTGACGCTGATCATCGCCAACCAGAACTACTCCTCCTGGTCCCTGCGGCCCTGGCTGCTCATGCAGGTCATGGGCATTCCCTTTGCGCAGGAGCTGCGGCCCTTTGACGAGGCCAACAACATGCGCGACTTTTTCGAGTTTTCGCCCACCGGCAAGGTGCCGGTGCTCATCGACGGCGAGCAGACCATCTGGGAGTCCCTGGCGATCATGGAGTATCTGGCGGAGCGATTTGCCGACCTGCCCCTTTGGCCAGAAGACTCTGGCCAACGCGCCGAGGCGCGGTCCCTGGCCTGCGAAATGCACGCGGGTTTCCCGGGACTTCGGGGGCACTGCCCGATGAACATGCGCCGGGCGCCGGCGGCCCTGAACCTTGGGGCCGACGCGGCGGCGCAGGTCGCGCGGGACGTCGCCCGCATCGAGCAGATCTGGAGCGAGCGGCTGGCCACGAGCGGCGGCCCCTTCCTGTTTGGCGACTTCGGCATTGTCGATGCGATGTTTGCCCCGGTGGTGAACCGGCTGGCAATCTACTGCCTGAGCGAACATCCCGCCGTAACGCGCTACAGTGCAGCGACAACGACACTGCCCGCGTGGCAGGCATGGGAAACAGCGGGCCGGGCCGAACCCTGGGTCGTTGCCATGGACGAAGCCTAGAGCAAGGAAACGAGCGAATGCCCCGAACCCTTTGGCCTGCATTGCTGTTGCCGGGTGTTTTTACAGCCCTGGCAGGGTGCACATCGAACGACTCAACGTCTGCCGCAAACGCCGGCGAGAGATTTTTGGCGATGTCTGAGTCCCACGCGGGCGAGCTGCTCTCCCGCGCCCCGGAGTGGGCCACGCAAATCAGCGCCGCGGAGCGCATCGCGGGCCAGGGATATCAAGGCAAGCTCAGCCGCTACGACCAGCCATCGCTCGCCGGAGAGCGCTTGCTCATCGAGAGACTGAGGGACGAGCTACACTCCTTTAAGCGCCGTCACTTGACGGGCGATGCGGCACTCACCTACGACATCCTCGACAACGCCTACAGCCTCGCCGAACGGTCCAACCAGTTTGGCACCGGCTTGCCAGCCTGGCTGAGCCTTGCGCCGCCCTACGTGATCAACCAACTTTCCGGCCCGCATATCTCGCTGCCACGGCTCCTGATCAACCAGCACAAAATAAGCGACGTAAAGGACGCCCGGGCGTTTCTGAACCGGCTCGGCGACATCGAACGCGTGCTCGACGAAATCATCGTAGCGCTTGGGGTAGATGCCCGGCAAGGTGTCGTGCCGCCAGCGTTCGTCCTGGATGGCGTGTTCCGCAGCACGCAAAAATTTCGCGCCGCGAGCCCGGAGTATCATCCCATAGCACGCGCTTTTAGCGACCAGCTGGACGCGCTCGACAGCCCGCTGGAGGAGCGAGATTGGCTCGTCGATCGTGTGCAGGCTTTGCTTCGAGACGAAGTGTATCCCGCATACGAACGGCTCGGACAGGCGGTGCGAGCCCTGCGCGCCGAAACCCGAGCAGGAGCCGGAGTTTGGCGGTTGCCCAACGGCGCCGAGCGCTACCGGCTCGCCCTTGAGGCCTACGGCGCAAACGGCCGCAGTGCAGATCAGGTGCATCAGCTAGGCCTGGATGAAGTGGCCAGGATCCATGCCGAAATGGCGCCACTCCTGAACGATCTGGGGTACGCCGAAGGAAGTATCGGTGAGCGGCTCCAAAAACTCAGCACCGCCCCTTCCATGCAGTTCGAGAACACCTCCGAGGGCCGCCAGGAGATCATCGACACCATTCGCGACTATCTGGGCAAAGCCCTCGACGCGGCCCCGCAATGGTTCGCCCGGGTACCGACACAACCGGTCACCGTCCGGCCGATACCGTCCTACGAGCAGGACGTATCGTCCCTGGCCTACTACCTCGCTCCGGCCCCGGACGGCTCGCGACCCGGATTCCTGATGATTAACCTGAAAGATACAGCCGACTGGCCAAGGTACACCTTGCGCAGCATCACCCATCACGAGGCGGTGCCCGGCCATCACTTTCAGGCCAGCCTGAAACAGGCGGCACAGTCAGATTCCACCATCCGCACAATGATGTTCTTTTCAGAATTTGGCGAGGGATGGGCGCTGTACGCGGAAGCGCTAGCCAAGGAAATGGGGCTCTACAAGAACGACCCGCTGGGCGACCTGGGCCGGCTCCGCGCCGAGGTCTATCGGGCCACACGGCTGGTTGTGGATACGGGCTTGCACCACAAGCGCTGGACCCGTCGCGAGGCGATTGACTGGATGGTCGCCGCCACTGGCGAGGCCCGTCCCGCGGTCGCTCGGGAGATCGAGCGCTATGCCGTCTTGCCGGGCCAAGCCACGAGCTACAAGCTGGGCATGATCAACTTCCAGCGCTTGCGCCGCGACGCGGAAGAAGCGCTGGGGCAGCAGTTCTCAATTTCGGCCTTCCACGACCTCGTGCTTTCGGCAGGATCCATGCCCATGCCGGTCCTCGAGCAGCGCGTCAAGGAGTGGATCGCGACCCAGCAACGCAAGTCAAAGCAGCGCTAGCGAATGTCAGCGACGTTCGCTTCCCAGTTACGGCCATCGAAGGGCGTGATGTCCAGGGCGTCCAGCTCAACATCATCGATGCAGCGCGCGTTAATGCTGATGTCCTCGGGGTGGGATCGCGGGCGATAGAACGCCTTCACCCCGCAGCGCGGGCAGAACCAGTGTTTGGCGATGCCGCTGTTGAACTCGTACAGCGTCAGCGCATCCCACTCGCCCTCGAGCTGAAACTCGGGCGCGGGCGCGATCACATGCAGAAAGCCGACCATGTGACAGATGGAGCAATTGCAGGCCAGCACCGGCTGCGCCAGATCGGCCTCCGCCCGAAACCGCACCGCGCCGCAGTGACAGCCCCCGGTCACCATTTGCTTGGTCATCGATCCACTCCTTGCCCGAACCGTCAGCCGACCTGGGCCACCATCACCGGTACGACCGATGCGACCAGCAACACCGCCATGGCGACGTTAAAGCGACGCAGCCGGTGCGCGCCCTGCAGCCAGCGGCGAATGTTGACGCCGAGCAAGGCCCAGGAGCTGACGCACGGCACGTTCACGATGCCGAATACCGCCGTCACGAGCAATACGGAAGCGAGCCCGGGATCCGGCAGATAAACACTCATGGCAGTGAGCCCCATGGCCCAGCCCTTGGGGTTGACCCACTGGAACATCGCCGCCTGCAGAAAGCTCAGGGGCCGGCCGGACACCTCAGTGCCTGCATCGGTTGCCGCGGGCGCATCGTCGACGGGCGTTCGCGCCAGGCGCCAGGCCAGCCAGCCCAGGTAGGCCAGACACACCAGCTGCATCGCGCGCGCAAGGTTCGGGACACGATCGAACAGCTGCGCCAGGCCCAGGCCTACCAGCACCAGCAGCAACGCGAAACCCAGGCTCACCCCGGCCAGGTGCGGCAGGCTCCGGCGAAAGCCAAAGTTGGTGCCCGAGGCCATGAGCATCAGGTTGTTGGGGCCCGGGGTGATGGAAGCCGCGAAGGCAAACCCGGCCAAACTCAGCAGCTCCTGGGGCATCTCTGGCTCCGGCGGCGCAAAAACACAATTCTGCACCGCTTTTCCGGCCGATATATTGCAATATCAGCTGCCAGGCTCGCCCCGATTGCAACAAATGAACATTACGGACCGAAGAACCCAGCTGATCTTGCAGACCCTCGCGCAGGATGCACGCACGAGCAACAGCGCCCTGGCAGAGCGCGTGGGGCTGTCGCCCTCTGCCTGCCTGCGGCGGGTGCAGGAGCTCGAGCGCGAAGGCGTGATTCGCGGCTACCGCACCCGGGTCGATCGTGCTCAGCTCGGTCGCGGCTTCCTGGCCTATCTGACCGTAGGCCTGAACGATCACACGCGCAGCGCCCAGCGCGCCTTCGAAGAGGCGGTATCGAGCAGCCAGGAAGTGATCGAGTGCCACAACATCACCGGCGCCGTGGAGTACCTGCTGCGGGTCGAGGTGGCAGACATCGCTGCCTACAAGCGCTTCCACACGGACGTGCTCGGCACCCTGCCCCAGGTGCACTCGATCTCGACTTTTGTGGTGCTCGACTCGCCCAAGGACGATCGGGACTAGCGTCCACCTCTGCGAACTCGTCCGCCGCCGCGCCTACTCCGGCAGCGGGATTTCCTGAAAGCCGTCGATCGCCGCGGGCGCGTCCTGCTGAATCAGAATCGCCTTGGTGCGCAGGAAACGGTGCAGGCCGCTGGCCCCCATGCGCGACCGGCCGACACCGCTGTCCCCGAAGGACTCCTTTTCCACATCGGACACGAGCGTGGTCAGGCCGCCATCATTGACGCTCACGGCGCCGGCATCGATGCGCCGGGCCACACCGATGGCCTCGTCTTCGTCCGGACCAATCACCGCCGCCGACAATCCGAAGTGCGTGTCGTTGGCAAGGGCCACCACTTCGCCGATGCTGTCGTAAGGCATAACCGGCAGCACCGGGCCAAAGGTCTCTTCGCGATACACAAGCAGGCCGTGGTGCACGCCGGTGAGCACCGCCGGCTCGCACCAGGCGCCGCCGTCCTGGCGCTTGATACCGCCGCAGTGCAGGGTCGCGCCGTTGGCCACAGCGTCGGCGATCTGCGCCTCGACCTTCTCCGCCTGCCGCCGGTCGATAAAGGGCCCGAGCTGCCCGCGGCTGATGTCCGCCATGTTGGTCGTGACCGCGCTGGCCCCGGCGACCAGCTTGGCCACAAAGGGCTCGAACTGGTCCCGGTGCACGTAGATGCGCTCGATGGACTGGCAGGCCTGCCCGGTGCTGATGACCGAGGCGCGCAATGCGGCGCGCGCAGCCAGCTCGAGATCGGCGTCCGGCAGTATGACCATCGGGTCTTTGCCTCCGAGCTCCAGAAACGCCGGAATCAGGCGCTCCCCCGCCGCGCGACCGACCAGGCGGCCCGTCGCGACGCTGCCGGTAAAGCACACGGCATCGACCTGCTCCAGCACCGAAGCCCCCACGTCCCCGGCGCCTGGCACCACCGCAAACACAGACGCCAGGTCCGGCACCGCTTCGATGCTGTCCATGAGCGGCTCGATAAAGCGCGGCGTAATCTCGCTGGGCTTGGCCAGCACGGCGCAGCCGGCGGCAAGGGCAGGAATCGAATCGGTCAGCGTCAGCAGCAGCGGAAAGTTCCAGGGGCTGATGACCCCAACCAGCGGATACGGCTGCCACTGGTGCTCGTAGCGCACGGACGGCGCGCTCTCCGAGAGGCCGGCGGACTGCCGATCGAGCAGGCCGGGCGCGCGATCGGCCCACCATTGAATGCGGTTGAGGCTGCCGGTGACTTCGACCGTGGACAGCAGCGAGCGTCCCGTATCGGCTGCCAGGGCCCGGGTCAGCTCCGGCTGTCGGGCCTCGAACTCGCCGTGCCAGCGCATGAGCACCTCGGACCGCTCGGCGGGCTCGGACTGGGCCCAGCGCTCCTGCTCCGAGCGCAGGGTGCGGGCCAGGATGCCGACCGCTGCCGGGCTCAGGGTGTCGATGGTGTCTGCCGCGTCACCGCCGCGCGGGCTCAGTATAGAAATGGCCATGAAAGAATCTGCTACCTAGTCGCAAGGCCTCATGGTACTGCGGGCAGATCCTTCTGGGGACCTGCGCGTCAGAAACAGCGCCAACCGGCCGAACAGCCGGCCAAAAAAAAGCCGCCCCGAGGGGCGGCTTTCATCGTCAGCGCAAGCGCTTCAGAGGTATCAGGGGTTGGCCCCAAAGCGATACTGCAGACCGAGCTTGATCATGCGACCGAACGCGCTGTGCGTGTAGGGGTCGTAGTTCAGGTCAGTCTGGGTCCGCGGCGGGTCTTCGTCGAACATGTTGAAGACCGAGAAGTTGACGTTCAACTTGTCTTCCATCAGAGACAGGTTGTAGGTCAGGTCGACGGTGAACTGGCTGTCGACTTCCTGCAGCGCGGCAATCGCGCCCGGGTCGTCGTACTCGCCCCAGTAACGACCAATGATCTGAGCACGATGGTTGCCGGAGGCAAACTTCACAAAGAAGTTAGCCTGCAGGTCAACGATCGGCGTCAGCGCATTGTTGTTGTCGTTCAGGTTGCCGGCGAAGTCACCGCCAGACAGCAGGAAGACGCCATCAGCACTTTCGAAGTCATCCACATCGTACTCGAGCGTGTGGGTGCCCTGGGTGCCGACGGTGAGCAGGCCGCCTGCAACATCAAAGTCGTACTCCGCCAGCCAGTCGATGCCGTTGGTGGTGATATCCGTGCCGTTGATGATGCTGACTTCCAGACGTTCGATGTCCGTCAGCTGACCGGCAGAACCGGGCTGGAAGACCAGCGAGGAGCCCAGCTGGTTACAGATCGTGGAGCCCACGCCGGCACCGCCAGGGGTACAGCCGTTGGCGCCGAAGGCACTCAGGACCGCGTTAAAGTTCTCGACCTGGAAGGGATCTTTGAAATCGAACTGCCAGAAGTCGATGGAGCCGTAAAAACGGTCCGTATCGAAGATCACGCCAAAGTTGGTGGTGACGGCGGTTTCGGGATCGAGATCCGGGTTGCCGACCGTATCCACCGCCTTGAACGCAACGACCGGCGCAATGAACTGCAGCGAGGTGGTGCGATCATCGAGGAAGGGCTGTGGCGGGCCACGGAACGTCGAGGACACTGACGCCCGGAAGGCCAGGGAGTTGGTGGCCTGCCAGCGCAGGGCCAGCTTGGGATCGATCGTGTCGCCGACATTGCCGCCGTAGTCTTCGTAGCGTACCGCAAGCTGAGCGTCGAAGGTCTCAGAGAACGGCAGCGCCAGCTCGAAGAAGCCACCGTAAACGGTGCGCTCGGTCGAGGTGGGTGAACTGCCCGACAGGAATGCAAACAGCCCGGTGGGTGAGTTGCAGTTCAGGTCCGCGGTGAAGCCACGATTCACTGACTCGTCCAGAGTGAAGGGGCAAGGATTCACGTCGAGGTTGTTGATGGCGTCAGGCTGGCGCTCGAACTGCTCGTTCCGCGCCTGGATACCTGCGGCCCAACCGACATTGCCGCCGCCCAGCTCGATGCCGGACTCGCCGTTAAAGGTCAGGTCCCAGACCAGCAGCTCGGTGGTGGTCTCCGTGCCCAGGTCTGTCACCAGCCAGGGGAACAGTGCTTCGTTGGTGGCCACCAGATCCGGGTTCGCATTCGGGTTGGCTTCGCCCGTAATGGAGTTGCCACGCACGGCGTTCGAGAACGGCGTGTAGTACGAGCAGGGGCCAACGCCCGGGGTGCCAGCAACCGGGTCACAACCCGGGCCGCCCAGGCCGTTCAGAGCAAAAGCCATGCGCTCAACGAACATATCCGGACCTTCAGTGCGGCGATCACGCTTGGACCAGCTGACGGCAAAGTCAAAGCCAATCGCGTCGTCAAACAGCGAGCCGTTCAGGCCCGTGGACAGGCGATAGGTGTCCGTTTCCCGCGAGCCGTCTTCCGGCTCGCCCAGGAAACCGCCCCAGCCGGTCATGCGGGATACGGAGAACAGCGCGACGGTGTCGGCAGGAATCACTCCCGGGAACCGGGTTTGCAGATCGAGCAGGCCGGGATGGTCGAGCGGTACGGCGCGATCCGGGCCAAACAGGGACTGCGGCGGGTAAGACGGCGAGGTGTTCCAGTCGGGCATATCCATCTTGGCGTACATCGCCTCGATGTGGAATTCGACGTTCTCATTGATGTCGTAGTTGAACTCGCTGAACAGCTTGTAGGTGTCCTGCTCTTCGATCAGGTTATCGAACTGCGTGAACTGGAAGAAGCAGACCGAGCCGGCGGTGGTACCGCCAACGGCATCACAGCCCGGATCCGCAGAAGGCACAAAACCACCGGTGCTGGCAGAGACCGGGAACAGACGCCCCGGGTTGCCGATCGTGGAGTAGCCGCCCTGCGGGTTGTCGGCCTGCGGGCGAATCGCCCAATCCCGATCGCGAATGCGCAGCTTGTTGCGGCGGCTGTATTCCGCGGCAACGGTGAAGCGAGCACGGTCACCGGAGAAGCCCCAGATACCGCCGACTTCGTAGTCGCCGTCGCTGTCGTCAAGGGCCTGGCCGCTGACGCGAATCTCGCCACCGTCCATGTCGTCGCGGGTAATGAAGTTCACGACACCGGCGATGGCGTCAGAGCCGTAGAGCGCGGCAGCGCCGTCCTTCAACACTTCCAGGCGCTGAATGGCAACGCTGGGAATCGCGCTGATGTCGACACCGGTCGAGGGTTGCGCCACGTGGCGTCGGCCGTTGATCAGCACCAGCGAGCGGGCTGAGCCCAGACCGCGCAGGTTGATCGTGGCAACGCCTTCGTTGCCCTGGCCGCCAGAGGCGTTGAACTGGTTCGTCTCACCGATGTTGCCGTTGGCAATACCGAGGTTACGCACGAGTTCGGTGATGGTCGGGTTGCCCTGGTCCTGAAAGTCTTCGAGGCTGAGCACGTCGACGGGCAGAGCCGCGTCTTCGGGCGTGCCGCGAATAAAAGAACCGGTAACGACGATCTCTTCGATCTCTGCGTTGTCCGCAGTCTCGGCAAAGACCGTGGCAGGTGCGAGCGCAAGCCCACACAAAACGAGTACCAGCGACCACACAGGTCGCAAGAATCTCCTCATGGAATATCCCCTACTTTGGTTGGCGCGGTGTCTCTCTCCAGCCGCAGCGTCAAAACTAAGTCAACGGCGGTCGAGGCGTCAACCGGAAATGCATGTTGGAACAGCGGCTTGGCCGCTAATGTTCGTCAATCTGTCAGGAGTTGTGCAGTGCACCAGAGACGCACCAAAGTGGATCCGGGGTCGCGCGAGCAACGCGGATCTCTGACATACTATTAGCTATAAAGACCTATCAATAGGTCAAAGCACTGATTAAGGCACCCGATCAGGCAGACTCAGCAGGCGCTCTGACTCATGGCGACAACGCTTTTCGACAAACTCTGGGCCTCGCACCGCGTCTCTACGACCGCCGATGGCGAAGACCTGCTCTACATCGATCGCATTGCGCTGCACGAGCGCACGGGCACCATCGCTCTGAACAGCCTGGCGGAGCGCGGGCTGGCGGTGCGGCATCCGAACCGGGCTTTCTGCGTGATGGACCATATCGTCGACACTTATCCCGGGCGCGGGGACGACACCCAGATGCCCGGCGGCCGGGACTTCATCGTCAGCACCCGCCGGGCGGCCGAGCGCTTTGGCCTGCGCACCTTTGACGTGAACGATCCGGACCAGGGCATTTCGCATCTGGTGAGCGCCGAGCAGGGCTTCGCGCTGCCCGGCCTGACCCTCGTTTGCCCCGATTCCCACACCTGCACGCTGGGGGCGCTGGGCGCCCTGGCCTTTGGCATCGGCACCAGCCAGGCGGAGCACGCACTGGCCACCAGCACCCTGCGGCTGCGTAAACCGGACTGCCTGCGCGTGCGCTTTGAGGGCCAGCCCGCGGCAGGCGTTTCCGCAAAAGACCTGATCCTGCGGTTCATGGCCGACCACGGTGCCGATGCGGCCCGGGGCGCAGCCGTGGAGTACGCCGGCAGCACGGTACGATCTCTGGGCATCGAGGAACGCATGACGCTGTGCAATCTGGCGGTGGAGTTTTCCGCCTTCTCAGCCACCGTTGCGCCCGATGACCAGACCTTCGATTACGTACAGCGGCGGCCACTGGCGCCGACCGGTGCGGCCTGGGCGCATGCGGTCAGCCAGTGGCGCAGCCTGCGCAGCGATGCCGACGCTACCTTCGCCGGCGACCTGGTGGTCGACGCCGGCACGGTTAGCCCCATGGTGACCTGGGGCATCAGCCCGGCGCAGGCGGTGCCGATCGCCGGCCGAGTGCCCGACGCGGCCGCAACCGCTACGCCGCTCGGCCGCAAGGCGCTCGACTACATGGGGTTGCAGCCCGATCAGCTCATGGCCGGGCTGCCGATCGACGCCGCGTTTATCGGCTCCTGCACCAACGCCCGGCTGAGCGATTTGCGTACTGCAGCAAAAATCCTGAAGGGCCGCAAAGTTGCCCGCCACGTCGCGGCGGTGTGCGTGCCCGGCTCAACTCGCATCAAGCGCGCCGCCGAGGCGGAAGGTCTGGACCGAATCTTTAAGGACGCGGGGTTCGCCTGGCGCGAGTCCGGTTGCTCCATGTGTTTCTACGCCGGCGGCGAGACCTTCGGCCCCGGCAAACGGGTGGTGACCAGCACCAACCGCAATTTCGAAGGCCGGCAAGGCCCAGGGGTGCGCTCGCACCTGGCAAGCCCGGCCGTGGTCGCTGCTTCGGCAGTGGCAGGCGCGCTGACCGCGCCCGACACCGCGGCCGAGGTCGGCTCATGAAAGCTTTCAAGACGCACAAAGGCGTGGCGATCGCGCTGCTCACCCACAACATCGACACAGACGCGATCATTCCGAGCCGGGAGATGAAGCGCGTCTCCAAAGAAGGCCTGGGCGAGGGCCTGTTCGCGAACTGGCGGTACGCGGGGCCCGGCAGCCGAACCCCGATCCCCGACTTCCCCCTGAACCAGCCGGTGACCGCGCAGGCCAGCATTCTCCTGAGCGGTCGCAACTTCGGCTGCGGCTCGTCCCGGGAACACGCGGTCTGGGCGCTGGCGGAATACGGCTTTCGCGTGCTGGTTGCGGAAAGCTACGGCGCCATCTTTCAGAAAAACTGTATCGCCAACGGCATTGTCACAGCGGAGCTGGACGGCGCGCAGATTCAGGCGCTCGCGCACTGGTGCCAAGCGGATCCCGAAGCGCACCAGCCGCTGGTAGACCTGCAGGCGCGCACCATTGCGGGCCCGGAGGGCCCCGTCGCCTTCCGCATGGCGGACAGCGACCGGCGCAAGCTGCTCGCGGGGCTGGACCCGATCACCGAGACGCTAAGTCTTGTCGAAGAGGTCTCGGCCTTCGAAACGGCCCACTACGCGGCCAGCCCGTGGGTCAACCTGCCGGACCGCACCGACCCCCAAGTCAGCTGAAGAGCCAGCCGGCAATGCGCTCGGCGTTGCGCTCCAGCACGGGGCTGCGGGCCTCCGGCCAGTGCTCGAACTTCGCGTCCGGCAGGGCTTCGGCCAGGGCGCGGGTCGGTTCCAGCAGCGGGCTGTCGGTGCCGATCACACGCACCGGCTGAGTGATCGACGGCGCGACAGCGAGGGCGTCGTAGTGAAAGGCGGCCCGGAACCCCAGGGGCTGGCCGGCGCCGGACTTCAGATCTTCGAGCATCAGGGCCAGCCCGCGCGCCACCGGCAGCGCATCGCCATGGCGCCCGATGTTGAACTGCCAGATCGGTTCAAGGCTGGCGAAGGTCTGCCCCACCTCGCGCTGGGGCGGTGTCTCATTCAGGTGCTTGTTGCGTGTCGCGGCATCGTAGGCGGGCGCATCGATCAGGTTGATACGCTGCACCCGGCGAGGCAGCCGCTGCCCGAGCGCCAACGCCACCAGGCAGCCCGTATGAAACCCCACCAGTTCCACCCGCGGTACAGACAGCTCCGCCACCAGAGCAGCGACCGCCTGGGCGTAGGCATCGATCGTTGGTTGCGCTGCGAGGGGCTCGGACTGGCCGTAACCGGGCAGGTCGACAGCAATCAGCTGCGCGCCCGCGGGCCGGAACCGGGCAACGGTCTCGAACAACAAGCCGCTGTACGGCATGGAAGCCAAACCGATCCAGACCGTACCGTCGTGCGCGTCAGCCTGCGCTGGGCGCCAGTCGTAGTAGTGCAGTTGGCCGTTGTCCGTATCCAGATATCCGCGCCGCATCGCTAGGTCTCAATCAGCTTGCTCTCGATCGCACGACGATAGAGCTTGAGCGTCAACGGCGCCAGCAGCAGCGTCGGGATGCCGATGATCGCGGGAATCAAAGCCACGCTGTAGCGAACCTCTTCCGGGCTGAACACTTGATCGTTCAGGATGCCAACCATGAGCGGGCCCAGGGTGCCGATGATGCTGATGAGCAGGTAGTAGAGCGCCACGGTCTGTGCGCGAATCCGGCCTGGCACCAGCTTCAGCAGCGCCGTCACCCCGGTCGCCGAGATAAAGGCGATGCCCGGCGTGGTCAGCTGATACACCGCAAAACTGCCCCAGTCGCTCGGAATCAGGGACCAGGCAATGGACGGCGGCACGGCCATCACCAGGCCGAGCAGCGCAATGCGCATGGGCGCGTCCGTCATCCCCGCGCTGGTCCATTTATCAGACAGATAGCCCGCAAAATTCACCGACGCCGGACCCAGCAGCAACGTGAAGACCCCGTTCAGCGCGGCAAAGCGCTCCACTTCCCAGCCGTGGGTGCGCGCAAAGGTCACCGCTGACCAGCCCTGGCTATAGGCAATAATTGTCATGGTCACGAAGACGGTGATGAAGGTGCCGTAGATCGGCAGGTTGCGGCCCACGTGCGCAAACATGTCGCCCAGGTTGCCGGGCTTCTGGTCGGGTTTGTCGAGGATCCGAAGCGGCTCCGGCATCAGAAAGAAGACAATCGCGAGCGCAAGGCCCGGCAGGCCAACGACCAGAAAAGCCAGCTGCCACGGCTTGATATCGCCCAGCACGGGCACCTCGATGCCGTCGACGGTTTTGGCCCAGGTCAGCACCGCAGCGCTTACCAGGCCGGCAATGCCAAAGCCCAGGGAGATGGCGCTGGAGTAAAACGCGATCGGCTTGCCGCGCCGTTCTTCCGGAAAGGAATCGGTGATCAGCGACATCGCGCAGGGGCTGAGCGTCGCCTCGCCAACGCCAACGGAAATGCGCGCCATGAACATGTGCCAGAAACTCTTGGCCATGCCGGAAAACGCCGTAGCGGCGGACCAAAGCGCAATGCCCACGCCAACGATCCAGGTCCGGCGCTTGCGATCGGCCAGGTACCCAAGGGGCAATCCCATCACTGCGTAGAAGAACCCGAAAGCCGGCCCCATGAGCCAGCCGATCTGCGTTTCCGTCAGGCCCAGATCAGCCTTGATGGGGTCGATCAGCAGATTCAGGATCTGCCGGTCGACGAAGCTGACGACATACGCGATCGTCAGCACGATCACCATGATCCAGGCCCGGCGGCTGGGCGGGTACGCGACCGGTGAGGCGCTCACTTCTGCCATGATCAGGACGCCGGAATGTTGTAGATCACGGCCAGGTTGCCATCGGCATCCAGTAGCCCAACTTCTTTGCCGACCCGGCCATCGTGCGTTTCCAGCACGTCATCGCTGAAGCGCTCGAAGCCCGCCGCGACGGCCCGGTCACAAACGCCCTGCACGTCGTCGACGTCGAGCACGATCGCAGCCCGGCGCGGCGCCGGCGGCGCGGGCAGATCTTTCACTTCGGTAATGGCCATGCAGCGCTCCTGGCCCGGCGCCGACAAGGTCGCCCAACGGGTCAACTTGCCCGGGGCGATACCGAACACTTCGTAGCTGTAAGAGTCGGCAGCGGATTCCTTGGTAAAGGCAACCTCGAAGCCCAGCACGTCCCGGTAAAACTCCAGCGCCCGGTCCAGATCGCTGACCAGAAAGTTGGCTCGTTGAAAGCGCAGGCTCATGCGTCGGGCTCCTCGATGCGAAGCACCTGGTTGGCTTCGTAAAAATGACCGTCCGGATCGAACACCGAGGTCCCGATAAAGTACTTCATCTCGCCGCGGGCGCCGCGGGTCGACCACTCGTGGGGCTGCGCGAATACGCGACCGCCGTACTTGGCGGACCGGCGCGCAATTTCTGCCGCGTCGTCCGTCTCGACCACAAAGGTGGGCAGACCGTAGGTCACGCCATCGGGAATGGGCGGCGCCGGCAGCACCGGATCAATCCACTGCAGCAACCCGATCATGCCGATCTTGGGATCTTCGGCCTGCAAGATCACCAGCCGGGTCTTGTCGCCGGCTTTGCCCGCCGACAGGCCCTGGCCCGAGAGCGTGAAGTCCGTTTCCATCCACACGGTGAGCGACAGCACTTCTTCGTACCAGCGCTTGGCGGCTTCCATGTCGCGCACGATCAGAGTCGTGCGCTTGATGATGTTCCGGACGTGCGATTCTGTAGCCATGATTTCCTAATCCTCGATCAGCATGACATCGCAGTCAGCAATGCCTTCCCGCAACTTCTTGACCTCGGCGGACTCGGGAGAGTGCCAGAACTTCAGCGCCGCCTCCTTCCCCCAAGGGTGTTTGAGATATTGATATATCTTTATACTCTGATCGCGATCTCTTGAACACTCCACGCCGCCAGGAGGCCCGCCATGAACCGCATGAATGACCAGTGGACGGTGGCCGAGCACCCGGAAACCGCCCTGGAACCCCGGCACTTTGCCCGGCGCCAGGCGCCGGTGCCCGCCCTCGAGGACGGCGAGTTCCTGATCGAGAGCCACGCGCTGAACATCGCGCCGGTCATGCGCATGTACATGATGGGCGGCAGCGCAGCGGGCGAAGCGCCCCTGGGCATCGGCGACGTCATACACGGCCGCGGCGTGGGCCAGGTGATCGAGTCCCGGCACCCGGCCTACCCGGTCGGGGCGTACCTGCAGGGCCAGCTGGGCTGGCAGCGCTACAAGGTCAGCCGCGGTACCACGGCCGAGAAGCTGCGGCTGCTTAAGCCCAACGGCCTGCCCATCACCTACGCGCTGTCGGCGCTGGGCATGACCGGCTACTCCGCCTGGTGCGGGTTCTTCTCCCGGGGCGAGCCCAGGGCCGGCGAAGCGCTGCTGGTGTCCGGCGCGGTGGGCGGTGTGGGTTCCCTGGTGGTGCAGATGGCTCGCCTTCTCGGCATGGCGCCCATCATCGGCATCGCCGGCGGCGCGCAAAAGTGCGCCCTTGCGGTCGAGTTGGGCTGCGACGCTGCCATCGACTACAAGCAGGACAACATCGGCGAGCGGTTGCACGCGCTGCTGCCGAACGGCTTTGACCTGTACTTCGACAACGTGGGCGGCGAGATCCTGAACACCAGCCTCGAGCATCTGGCGCCCCGCGCCCGGGTGGTGCTGTGCGGCGCGATTTCCGAGTACCAGAAGGCGGAGCGCCAGGGGCCGAGCAATTACTTTCTGCTGAGCAACGCCAACGCCGACTTCCGCGGTTTCTTTGTGTACAACCACGTCGACGAATTCGATCAGGCAGAAACCGAAATGGCGCAGTGGCTGCGCGCCGGCAAGCTGCAGGTGCTCACGGACACGCTGGAAGGCTTCGACCAGATGCCGGCAGCGCTGATGGGCATGTACACCGGGACTGGCGGCGGCAAGCGGCTGGTCACCGTCAAGGAAGGGCCCGTGGCGGTCTACTGACCGCGATCTGGGGATTACGATCTGCGACGGCCATGCAACGCTTTGGCGCTCCCCGGCGAGTGGTCTATGGTGATCGGATCGCGAATGGCCGGAGCGCACCGATGCTACAGATGAGACCCAGCTGCGAACGCTGCGATCAGGACCTGTCCGCAGACAGCACAGATGTCGCCATCTGCTCCTTCGAGTGCACCTTCTGCGCGCCCTGCGCGAACGATGCGTTCAAGGGCCAGTGCCCCAACTGCGGCGGCGTGCTGCTGCCGCGACCGCCCCGAGCCGCGGCGCTGTGGCCGCAGTTTCCGCCCAGCACCGAGCGCGTGTTCAACGCCAAGCACCAGGGAGCAGCGTCATGAAACGTGCCGTCCTGGCCTGTGCCGCGCTGCTGGCCGCTGCCGCCGCGGTCGCCGACAGCACCCTCAAAACCAAAGTCACCGCCGCCACGGTGTACAGCGAAGGCGCGAGCATCACCCGGGAAGGCGCGCTGGCGCTGATTGCCGGCGATCAGGTCATCGAGCTGCCGGGCTTGCCGGCGGGCCTGGACGAAAGCGCGGTCCAGGTCGAGCTCACCGATTCGCGGGTCCGCATCGGGCAAATCAAGCAACGCCTGGTGGCGCAGGCCCGGGCCCAGGACGAAGAAGTCCGCAACGCCGAAGACGCGCTCGCCAGGGCGCAGAGCGCGCTCAAAGCCATCGAGGACGAAGACCAGGGCGCCGACCTGACCCTGAAATTTCTGGATGGGCTGGCGACCGGCTATGCCAAGGAAGCCTGGACGGACAGCGCCAACGCCAGCGGCAACCCGGACAGCTGGCAGCGCGCCATCGCCGTGCTGCAACAAGGCAGCGCACAGGCTCGCAAGACCAAGCGCGACAACGTCGCCGCGCGCACTGATGCCCAGCGCCTTGTGCAGCAACGGCAACGGGAACTGAACGCCCTGCGCGGCGGCCGCCCCGAATCCACGGTACTGCAGGTCGCGGTGAACGCACCGGCCGCGCTCGACACCCGCGTCCGTGTGGTGTACTTCGTTGAAGATGCCCGTTGGTCACCGATCTACGAGGCCCGCCTGAACAGCGACGACGGCCAGCTCGAACTCGCCCAGCGCGCGGTGGTTATCCAGGAAACCGACGAGCCCTGGCGCAACATCGCTCTGTCCCTGGCCACCGGCGACCCGCTGGGCGAGCTCGAAGCGCCTACGCTTGAGAGCGAGTTTCTGGGGTTGTGGGCACCGGAGCCGCGGCGAGCGAAGCGAAGCCGTTTGGCCGGCATCGCCCAGGCGAGTGGCGCGCGGGACGCCAGTATTGAAGAAGTTATCGTCACCGGCAGCCGGGTGGCGGCACCGGAAGTCAGCGCCTTCGCCATCACCTACCCGATCCCCGGCGCGGTGGATCTGGACAACGACAGCGATGAAGACCAGCTGTTCGACCTGTCCCGCGATCAGTTCGGAACCACGCTGATCACCCAGGCCGTGCCCCGGCAGAGCACGCAAGCCTTCCTGGCCGCGCGCTTCACCTACGAATCTGACCTGCCGCTGTATCGCAGCGCTATGAAGGTGTACGTGGACGGGGTATTTGCGGGCAGCAGCGTCATGCCCGACGCCCTGCCGGGCGCCGAGGTCACCCTGCCAATGGGCCAGGACCGGCGCGTCACCGTTGAGACCCGTAACCAGGGCGGCGTTGGCGGCGAGAGCGGCCTCATCGGCAAGAAGCGGCGCGAGGTCACCGACTTCGTGTACCGCATCACCAACCGTCGGGACCAGAGTACTGTGGTCGAAGTGCGCGACCTGGTGCCCGTGTCACGAGATCGCGCGGTCAAGGTCCAGGTCGCCCGCAATGCCACGACGCCGACGGAGCAAGACGTCGATGGCGCGGCTGGCCTGGTGCTGTGGCGCAAGATCCTGACCGGCGGCGAGACCTGGGAGCTGCGCCACGGCTACAGCGTCGAGTACCCCGCCGACCGGGAGCTCCAGCCCCAGTAGCGCCGTCGCGCTACTCGAGGGTCGCGTAGTTGGTGCTGCGGTCCGCGGCCTGCTGATCGCGCACCTGCGTCACGCACTCGCCAAGGTCTGACAGGTACCGGTCAATCGCACCGGTATTGCTGTTGCTCACCGTGGAGTGCAGGTTGTCCGGCGGCGTCTGCCGATCATGGAACCAGCCCCGCGCCAGCAGCGCATCGCCCAGGGCAAAGACATCCACCGGGTGTTTCGACGCCGGGTCGCTCGCCATGGCGATCAGGTGCAGCTGGCCGTCCCCCAACACGCGCACGCCGTCGACCGCCGCGATGCCGGCGCGCATCTGGTCTGCGTTATCGAGGGCGATCCTGGTCAGCTCAACATAGCCGTCGACGCCCAGGTGCTGCATCACCGCCCAGGCCGCGGCCATGGGCAAGCCGGAACGGGTGCCCTGCAGGCTGGGCGAGGCGTAAAAGCCGCCGAGCCAGCCGTCAAAGATGAAGGTCTGATAGCGTCGCAGATCTTTGCTGCGATGCAGGATGACCGACACGCCCTTGGGCGCGTAGCCGAGCTTGTGGATGTCCGCCGAGATGCTGTGCACGCCGTCCACGCGAAAGTCCCAGACCGGCACATCGCGCCCCAGCCGCTCCGCAAAGGGCAGCACAAAGCCACCCATGCAGGCGTCGACATGGCAGTTCGCTCCGACCGTCGCCGCCAGCTCGGCAATCGCCGGAATCGGGTCGACCACACCCTGCGGGTACTGTGGCGCCGAGCCCACCACGAGCACCGTTTTGCTGTCTACCTGCTCGCGCATGGCGTCGACGTCGGCGGTCCAGTCTGCGTTGACCGGGGCCTTGCGGATCTCCAGCCCGAACAGGTGCGCGGCCTTGTGGAAGGCCGCGTGAGCGGACTCCGGCAACACGATGTTGCCGCCGTGAATCTTGCGCTCGGCTTCGGCGCGCTCCCGCGCGGCGAGCACGCCGCACAGAATCGATTCCGTGCCGCCACTGGTCAGGAAACCGGCCACCGACGCCGGGCCGTTCAGCAGATCAACCGTCCAGCGCACGCATTCGCTCTGAATCGAGCCCAGGGACGGGAAGGCTTTGGTGTTGAGCGCGTTCTCGTGCAGGTAGAGCCGCGCGGCCTGCTCCGCGACGTCGTGCACAGAAGGCCCGCCGCTATAGATCATGCCGAAGGCCTGGCCGTCCTCCCAGCGCACGTCCTGCTCGCGTTTGGCTTTGAGCGCGTTAATGACCTCGTCGACGGGGCGGCCCTGCTGGTTGATGGCCATGCTTACCTCGGGGCTGATGCCTCTTTATAGTACGCAGCCATCGAAGCAGGAGCCGCAGGCCATGTCTACCCGTTCGCAGACCGCGGCCCCGCCGGCCGTCCTGGCGCTCACTGCCGAACAGCGTGAGGCCGCCATCGACACGGTGTTCCTGGGTTTCAGCGCGGACCCGTTCATGCGCTGGTTCTGGCCGCAAGCGGCCAGCTACTGCGCAGCGCGGCCGATCATCGACCAGCTCGCGGGAGACGCCGCGAGCCTGGGCACCGGGTACCAGGTCGCCGACTTTGGCGGCGCGGCCATGTGGCTGCCACCGGGCTACCAGCTCGACGAAGAGGCGGTGATGGCGGCCTTCCAGCAAACGCTGCACCCGGACACGCTGCCGACGGCGCTGCAGGTCTTTGCCGCGCTCGATGAATACCACCCCAAAGACGACTGCTGGTACCTGACCATGATCGCCGTCGACCCGGCCCGGCAGGGCCAGGGCCTGGGCTCCCTGCTCATGAAAGAAGCCGTTGCCCGGTGCGATGCTGATGGCCTGCCGGCGTTCCTGGAATCTTCGAACCCCCAGAACATCAGCCTCTACCAGCGCCACGGCTTCGAGATCATGGGCACGATTCAGATCGGCGATTCGCCGATCATCACGCCCATGATCCGGCAACCGGGCGCCTAGGGACCCTTACGGGGACCCTTACGGGAACCCTT
>CAZXIJ010000009.1:108860-127447 GCA_964640725.1 uncultured Pseudomonadales bacterium
ACCCTTACGGGAACCCTTGCGAGGCTTTCCTTGCCCCTCTAACATTGAGAATGATTCTTATTAACGGACACACCATGCACCTCACCTCCGCCCTGAAACTCCTGGCCCTGACACCGCTGGCGCTCCTGGCTGCCTGCAGCGAGCCCGCGACCCCGGCCCCGGAAACCGGCGCGGCAGAGCCCGGCAACGCCGCGCCGGCGCTGAGCGGCGAGGTCAACGTCTACTCGTCCCGGCACTACGACACGGACATGGCACTGTACGAGCGCTTTACCCGGACCACCGGCGTCAAGGTCAACCTGATCGAGGGCAAGAGCGACGCGCTCATCGAGCGTATCCGCAGCGAGGGCGAGTTCAGCCCGGCGGACCTGTTGATCACGGTCGATGCGGGCACGCTCTGGCGCGCCACGGAAGCCGGCGTGCTGAGCCCGGCAGCGTCCACGGTGCTCGAAGCACGCGTCCCGAGCTATCTGCAAGACGAAAGCAACCGCTGGTTTGGCCTGTCGAAGCGCGCGCGCATCATCGTGCACAACGATGCGGCCGCGGCTGACGGGCCGCTGACGCGCTACGAAGACCTTGCCGACCCGGCGCACCGCGGCAAGGTGTGCATGCGCTCGTCCAGCAACATCTACAACCTGTCGCTGCTCAGCGCGATGATCGAGCACCTGGGCAGCGACGGCGCCCGGGCCTGGGCCGACGGCATCGCCAAAAACTTCGCCCGGCCGCCCCAGGGCAACGATACCGCCCAGCTCAAAGCCGTGGCCGCCGGCGAGTGCGGCATCACCATCGCCAACAGCTACTACGTCGGGCGCCTGCTCGGCTCAGACAACCCGGACGATCAGGCCATCGTCAGCAAGCTGCGCATCGTCTTTCCCAATCAGGATGACCGCGGCGCTCACGTCAACATCAGCGGCGCCGGCATCGCAACGCACGCGCCGAACCGCGCCAACGCGCTGGCGTTCCTGGAATATCTGACCAGCGACTTCGCCCAGCGACTGTTCGCCGAGGGCAACAACGAGTACCCGATCATCGGCGAGGTCACGGGTCCCGTCGCAGCGCTCGGCAGCTTTGCCGAAGACGAAGTGAGCGCCAACCGCTTCGGCGCCAACCAGCGCGAGGCAGTGCAGATCTATGACGCGGTCCGATGGCCCTGAGCAGGCCTCAGGGCGGATCGAACAGAAACCCAGCGCGAGGCGCCAGCTCGAGCACCGCGGGGCCGTTCAGCAGCACCTGATCGGCGTCGCTCACCGCCAGCGCCAGGGTCGGGGCATCGGGCGCCGCGACGCTGCGCAGCACCACCTGCTCGCCGTGACTGGCAAAGCGCCGGTCAGCGAGGGTCGCCGGGGCCTCGTTAGCGCCTGGAAGCCGCAGCGCCACTGCGTAGGGCCGCAGCACCGCGATCGCGTCAGCGCCGGTCGCGGTGCGCTGATCAACGAACGCATCCGCGGCGAACACCCCGAAGGCCGAGCGGACTTCGCCGTTCGCCACGGTGACCGGAAACGTATCAACTTCGAGCAGCGCCGTGGCCACGGCCAGCGTCGCGGGTTGCCGCCACAAATCCTGCGGCGTGCCCTGCTGCACCAGCCGCCCCGCTTCGAGGTACGCGATCCGATCGCCCAGCGCCAGCGCTTCCGACGCGTCGTGGGTGACCACAATGGTGGTGGTGCCCGCTGCCTTCAGCTGCAGCCGCGTCTCGGCCTGCAGCCGGCGACGCAGGTTGCTGTCGACGCTGGCGAAGGGCTCATCGAGCAGCATCACGGCCGGGCTGCGCGCCAGGGCGCGGGCCAGGGCCACGCGCTGCTGCTGGCCGCCCGACAGGGTATGCGGGTAGCGCTGCGCAAAGGCCGTCAGCCCCACGGTCTCAAGCATGTCAGCGACCCGCGCCGCGCGCGCCGGCGGCGCTTCCTGCGCCAGGCCGAAAGCAACGTTCTGCGCCACGGTCATGTGCGGGTACAGCACGTGATCCTGAAACACGAGGCCGACGCTGCGAGCTTCCGGCGGCTGCTGCACTCGCGCAGCATGCTGCGCGCGCGCGTCAGCCACGGTCTCGCCACAGATCTCGATGGCGCCGGCCTGCAGCGTTTCCAGTCCCGCAGCCAGGCGCAGCAAAGTGGTCTTGCCACTCCCGGACGGCCCCAGCAGGCAGAGAATCTCGCCCTCTGCAACGGCCAGCGAAACATCGTGCAGAATCTCCTGACTGCCAAAGCTGTGGTTGATATCGCGAAAAGCTACACTCACGCCCGTTCCTTACCCATCGGCAGCGAGATTGTGCGGCCCCGCGCGCGTATTACAAAGAACAACCGCGCCCAGTGATTGCAACACCGTCATCCCGCGGTCGTGCCGTGCGTTTGGGCACCCTGGCCCTGGCCGCTCTGGTGGCCATGCCGCTGCTGGTGGTCGGCAGCGCGCTGTTCGCCCCGGCCGGCGACAGCTGGCCCCACATACGCGACAACCTGCTGGGCCGTTACCTGGGCAATACGCTACTGTTGCTCGCGGGCGTTGCCGGCTTCGCGGCGCTGCTCGGCATCCCGACCGCCTGGCTCAGTGCCAGCCGGCAGTTTCCCGGGGCGCGACATCTGCGCTGGCTGCTGATCCTGCCCCTGGCCGCCCCCGCTTACGTGCTGGCCTATGTGTACACCGATCTCCTTGAGTTTGCGGGGCCAGTGCAAAGCGCCCTGCGCGACCTGACCGGCTGGCGCGCCGGCGGTTACTGGTTTCCGGGCATTCGCTCCCTGGGCGGTGC
Source organism: uncultured Pseudomonadales bacterium (assembly GCA_964640725.1). Lineage (GTDB taxonomy): Bacteria > Pseudomonadota > Gammaproteobacteria > Pseudomonadales > Azotimanducaceae > CALHVX01. Next base: position 111,601 of record CAZXIJ010000009.1, read on the forward strand.
CGTGTTCGTGCTGGGGCTGGCGCTGTATCCCTACGTCTATCTGCTGTGCCGGTCTCTGTTCGAGCAGCAGGCGGCGGCGCAGCTCGAATCAGCGCGCATGCTCGGGGTGAGCCGCCGCCGGGCGTTCTGGCGCATCGTCCTGCCGTCCGCTCGGCCCGCGGTGGCGGGCGGCCTGGCGCTGGTGATGATGGAGACCGCGGCTGACTTCGGAGTCGTGGAATTCTTTGGCGTGCAGACCTTCGCGACCGGCATCTTTCGCACCTGGTTCGGCATGGGCGACCAGGCGGCTGCGTTGCAGCTCGCGGCCGGCCTGCTGAGCGTCGCCCTGTTGCTCGTGCTGCTGGAACGGCTGGCCCGGCGCGGCCGAGTCGGCAGCCCCCTGTCGCGCAGTCAGGCGGCACCGCGCGAGGCATTGCCGGGCTGGCGCGGCTGGGCGGCCACGGCCGCCTGCGCGCTACCGGTGATCTTCGGCTTCGTCCTGCCGGGCGGGATCCTGCTCAACTACGCGATCACGACCGGCGATCCGCTGTTCGGCGCGCGGTTTCTGAATCTCCTGGGCAACACCACGCTGGTGGCCAGCACGACCGCGGCGCTGGCGATCGGCGCGGCGCTGCTGCTGTGCTACGCCGAACGCAGCCCCGCCGCGGCGCGGCAACCCTGGCTGCACGGCACGGTTCGGCTGGCGACGCTCGGCTACGCGCTGCCCGGGGCCATGCTCGGCCTGGGCGTGCTCGCGACTTTCTCGGCGCTCGATCAATCCCTCGCCCTGTGGCGGCGCGACCTGTTCGGGGGCAGGCCGCAGCTGTGGCTGACCGGCAGCGTTGCCGCGCTGGTGTTCGCCTACCTGGTCCGCTTCCTGACCGTGGCCTACAACGCCTGCCATGGCGGCTTCGAGAAAATCAGTCCGCGGCTCGACGAGGTCAGCCGGACCCTCGGCAGCAGCGGGCCGCGCCTGCTGCGCCGCGTGCACTGGCCATTGCTGCGACCGGCCGCGTTAACCGGCGCGCTGCTGGTGTTCATCGACGTGCTGAAAGAGCTGCCGGCCACCTTGATCCTGCGGCCCTTCAATTTCGACACGCTGGCAACCCGGGTCTATCAGCTGGCCGCCGACGAGCGGTTGCCGGAAGCCGCGACCGCCGCAATCGCTATCATGATTGTCGGCACGATTCCGGTGCTGCTGCTCAATCGCCAGCCGAATGGGGTCTCGAAGGTCTGAACGGACCCTGACGTTGCCGGTCGCAAGCAGTCAATTTAGGCCACTTATGTCAATAATACATCCTTTACTTTCGGGGATATTCACCTAAACATAGGCGTACAACACACCCTACCTGCGCCTCAATCTTAGGCATCGGTCCCTGCCTTGGAGGCATCTTCAGTGAATTTTTGGCGACTTTTTGTTGGTGGGCTCTTCTTTCTGGCGCTCCCCGCTCATGCCATCGACACCGTTTTCGATTCTCGCGCCAACGCCGCCGGCCTGGTCGGATCTCCGGAAACCTGGGGCGCCTCCTGGGGCGATCTGAACGGCGATGGTTTTCCGGACCTGTTCATCAGCAATCACCGGGAGCGCCCCAAGCTCTACCAGAACAATGGCGACGGCACCTTCACCGACGTCACCGACGCGGCCGACATCAGCGGCACCTGGACCAGCGAACGGCATGCAGATACCCACGGCGGCTCCTGGTCAGACTTCGACGGCGACGGTGACCAGGACCTTTACGTCACCGCCGGCAGAGCCGACCGGAACCAGTTCTTCGTCAATCAGGGCAACGGCACCCTGATCGACATGACGGCCAGCCTCGGGCCCGGGGTGCCCAACTGGCGCGCCCGGATGCCTGTCTGGTTCGACTACACCGACGACGGCGTGCTCGATTTCCTGATGGCCAGCGAAAACTTCGTCAGCCTGTTCGAGCAGATCGGGGGTGGCTTCGCCAACCAGACCGGCGCCGCAAACGTGCAGTGCGAGAAGAGCCAGGCCGTGTTCCTGGCCGACATCGCCGGCAGCGAGCGCCTTGAGATCATCTGCACGGACGGCTCGTTCCCGAAACGGGCCTACAACGCCGACACGCTGCCCTTCACCAACGTCACAGGTACGCTGCCGAACGTGGGCTTCTCCCAGGATACGGCCGTCGCTGACTTCAACGGCGATCTGAAGCAGGACTTCTTTCATGTGCGCGCGCAGAAGCGCGTGACCCAGGCGGCCCAGATCGGGCCGAGAAAGCTTCAGGCGCATCTGGTCGTCACGGCGAACGGCGCCAAGGGCTTCGAGTTCCAGGCCGATGGCGTGTCCACTTTCGATCTGGTCGAGTGGGAAGCCCAGGCCTTCAACGTCCGGCCTACGGCCAGCATTTTTATCGGCAGCGCGGGCGCAAACCCTGAGGGCACAACCTTCGCCCTGGACGCCGCAGATACCGCAAATCACGGCATAAAACCCCATGGCGGTAACGACACCGGCATCTATGTGGGATATCTCCCGGCCCAGAACCGCTGGCGCGTGGAGTTTGAGACCAATGCCTGGAGCCAGTTCGCCTTTGAGGTCGACTCCGCAGCACCGATGTCTAATGTCAGCAGCTTCGGGCTGAAGAACGAAGACCTGCCCTTTCGGCCAGCCCTGAAAATGAGCAACGGCGCCAACTGGGTAGAACGTGCTGGCGCCTGGGGAATCAACCAGGCCGTGTCCTGCATTTCCGCGGTCGCCGGAGACTTTGACAACGACATGGATCAGGACCTTTACGTCGTTTGCCGCGGCGGTGTGGAAAACCTGGCCAATCGCCTGTACGAAAACATCGGCAACGCCAGGTTCCAGCTCATCAACAACGCCGCCGGCGCAGCCGGCGTAACCGGCTTCGGGGTAGGCACTGGCGAAAACGTGGTTACTGCCGACTACGACGTGGACGGCTTCCTGGACCTGTTCGTGACCAACGGCCTTGCCATGGTGCCAGAGGGGCCGGGCGGACCCTACGAGCTGTTCCGCAACCGCGGCAACGACAACCACTGGCTGCTCCTGGACCTTGTGGGCGTGGCCAGCAATTCGCAGGGCGTTGGCGCCAAGGTCACCGTGACCGCCGGTGGCGTACCGCAGCTGCGCGAGCAAAACGGCGGTTACCACCGATGGTCCCAAAACCATCAGCGCCTGCACTTTGGCCTTGCCGGCAACAGTACCGCAGACATCAGCATTCGCTGGCCCAGCGGCGCTGTGGACAACTACACCGACGTCGCGGCCGACAAGCTGTATCGGGCAACGGAAGGCGTGTCCCTGGTTCACGCCCCCGCGGGCGGCGTTCCTCTACCCGGCATCGAAATCAATCAGTCTGCCAACGCGACCGCTGTTGCTGAAGCCGGCGCTACCGATGGCATCAGCGTCGTCCTGGCCACGGCACCGACCGCAGACGTGCTCGTCACTTTGAGCGCCGATGCGCAGCTGGATCTGGGCAGCGGAGCCGGGGGAACCCAGGCGCTGACCTTTACACCGTCAAACTGGGACGTCGCCCAGAACCTGATCGTCAGCGCCGTAGACGACGCGCTGGAAGAAGGCCCGCACAGCGGCACCATTTCCTTTGCGACGGCCTCCGCCCAGGCGGAGTACAACGACCTGGCCCTGGCAGACATCACGGTGGCCATCACAGACAACGACCAGGCCCTGGATCCCTGCGGCGAGCCGGTCGTGAACGGTGCGACTGATCGCGGGCTGTTTGTCTGGCAGGACTGCAACGCTCCGGGACCCGGCACGCGCTGGGAGTTCTACCTGAGCGGTGGTGGCGGCGCCTGGGAAAACACCAGCGGCACCATCACCAGCAACGTTGCCCTCGCCGCAACCGCTGCAGCGCCGGCAAGCAACCAGGGCCTTGAGGGTCCCGATACCTTGAGCGATGCGACCGGCAGCGTCGAGTTCAGCCTGTTCGCCGGTGGCCCCGGCGTTGATCGCTTCGCCGTTGAGGTCCCGGCAGGTGCCCTGAGCCTGTGCCTGGAAATCGCCGCGCAGCCTGCTGATTCAGGGCTGTTTCTCGGCAGCACTCGGGTGCCGGTCAGCGCCGAGATCGATCTGATCGGGCTCAGTGGATGCACCCTGGCGCTGACGGTCACCGACACCATGGTCCAGGAGTCTGACGGCGACGCGATCGTCACCGTCGCGCTGACGGCACCGGCGCCCGGACCGGTCAGTTTCGACTACGCGACCAGCGACGGCACGGCAACCGCCGGAGCCGACTACACAGCGGCGAGCGGCAGCGGCCAGATCAACGAAGGGGAGAGCGCCACAACCATCGCGATCCCGATTACCGACGACAGCGAGATCGAGACCCTGGAGACCTTTCAGCTTGCGATCCTGTCCGCAGTCAACGCCGATGTGCCCGCAAACCCCGCTGTTGTTCAGATCATGGACAACGACAGCACCATCTCTCCCTGCGGCAACCCGGGGCTCAGCGGCGCATCCGGCAACGGCGTCTACCTGTGGCAGGACTGTGGCTATGCCGGAAGCGGACAGCGCTGGCTGGTGGCAGCCGTTGCCGGCGGACAGGCCTGGCAGCCGTACAACGGGACCGTCCAGGGGTCAGCCCCGCTGGCGGCCACCGGCCTGCCCCCGGGCACCAACCAGGGCCTGGAAAACACCGACGTGCTGGACTCCGTCGCGGGCGACAACGTCATCGACTTTGCACTGTTTGTCGGCGGCGCCGGCATCGATGCCTTCGAGTTCATTCTGCCTGCTGGTGCGACGGCCTGCTTTGAAGGGGACAGCCTGCCCCCGGGCACCGGCGTGTTTCTGGGCAGCGATGCGGCCGTGTTCGTGCAGAGCTTCTCGATTCCCGCGCTGAGCAGCTGCAATCAAAGCCTGACCGTCAACGACGCGAGTGCTGGCGAGGGCGACGGTACCGTCACCGTGACCATTACCGCAGCGCAAGCGGCCAGCGCACCCCTGACGGTTGACTTCGCAACCGTTGACGGCACCGCAACAGCCCCCGTGGACTACGCAGCGCAAAGTGGCACGGCGACCATCGACGTCGGGCAGACCAGCACCACGGTATCGATTGCGATTGCGGAGGACGCCGATGTGGAAGGCGCAGAGACCCTGCAACTGGTTCTGTCGAACCCGGTGGGCACGACCCTTGCCCGAACAACTGCCGAAATCACTATTGCCGACAACGACGCCTTCGTAAGCTGTGGCGCACCGATCACCGATCCGGAAACCGATCACGCACTGTTCCTGTGGCAGAGCTGCGATGCTGACGGCACAGGTTCTCAGTGGGTGCTCATGGCGACCGGTGGCGGCGCTCCCTGGGACGGCTTCAGGGGCACGCTGACCGGCACGGACACGCTCATAGCGACGCCGTTCGCGTCCGGGACAGGCAGCGGTCTGGAAGGCTCAGACAATCTCGACTCTGCGCCGGGGGACGCCTTCGTGAACTTTGCCCTGAACGTGGGCGGCAGTGGCGTTGATGCATTCACGCTGGACATTCCAGCTGGCGCCGATGTCTGCTTCAACAGCACCGGTATCCCGCCCGGTGGCGCGCTGCTGCTGGGACCAGACAGGATCCCCGCAAACCCGCCGTTTAGCCTCGGCACCAACGGCCCGTGTCCCTGACACGAGGAGCCAGGTCAGGAGGGCAGCCGACGGACAGCGCCGCTGCCCAGCCCGTCCAGCGTCCAGCTACCGACGCGGTAGCGAATCAGCCGCAGCACCGGATAACCCACGGCGGCGCACATGCGACGGACCTGGCGATTGCGCCCCTCTGTGAGCGTCAGACACAACCAGCTATCTGACACCGTGGGCCGCACCCGAATCGGCGGTTCCCGATCCCAAAGCCAGGGCGGCGCGCCTGTTTGCTCACAGCGCGCCGGCAGCGTCGGCCCGTCCTTCAACTCGACGCCACCCGCCAGCGCGGCGACCGCCGCGGCATCCGGCTCGCCTTCAACCTGCGCCCAGTAGCACTTGCTGACCTTATGCTCCGGATGGCTCAGCCGGTGCTGCAATGCTCCGTCATTGGTGAGGATCAGCAGTCCCTCGCTGTCCCGATCCAGCCGCCCGCAGGCATACACGCCGGGCTCGTCAATGTAGTCCGCGAGCGTGGGGCGGCCGTCGCTGTCCCGGAACTGACAGAGCACGCCCCAGGGTTTGTTGAACAGGACAATGCGGCGGTCGGCGCTCATCGCGAGGCTTGAGTGCCGCTAAAGTACGGGCTTGAGCAGCCCGGATACGCCAGCGACCACCGTGCCGAGATAGATCGCGATCACAGACCAGTACACGGGTTGCAGGTGCGCGTGCAGGTCGGCTTCCAGAGCCGGCGAGCTGCCGTCCGTCGCGAGCTTCTGGTAGTCCATCACTGCCGGGGCAAAGGTCCGTTCCAGAATCAGCGCCGCAACGCCAATTCCCGCATAGGCATAGCCCTTCAGGGCAACCCAAAGGGGCAAAGTGCCATCCAGCAGGCCGAGGGTCGCCCAGGCCAGCGCGCCGACAATGACGAACAGGTAGATCGCCGTTTGCGCCTGCATGGCGCGGGCCTGCAGAGCGCTGCCCGGAGGCTGAAAAATGCCCAGCCAGACGATCACAACCCAGGCCAGGGTGAGCGCCGCAACGGCCACGAGCGGCAAGGGCGTGAAGCCGTAGCCCGAGAGCAAGAACAGCCCGCTGCCAAGCACGATCGGAACCGCAAAGCGCGGCGCGCGATCCAGCACCATGCCCAGCTCCAGCACGGCCAGCCGCGTTTCCACCGACAGGTCGGTGCGCTCGCTGCGCTTGGCGGCGAGGTACACACCGATGTCGGTGCCCAGCCAGAACACCCAGCCGAGCACGTGGATGACCAGTAGCAGTGAAGTCATGGGCCGCTCCTGCGCGCGCTAGCGCCCCTGAAAGTCGTCAATTTCTTCTTCCCGCTCGGAGAGCGACTGAAAGCCCCCACCGATGGCCCGGAACGCGTCGGCCAGAAAAGCCTGTTGATCGGCGGCAAGCTGAGCCGCATCGGCCTCGTCAAAGACAAAGCGCTCCAGCTCGCCAGGCTCGATCACGCCGCGCTGTTCCAGGAGCTTCTCCAGCGCCAGCACCCGCTCCCGGGTCGCCCACTGCTGGGACATGGATTCCAGCAGCGCCGTCAGCAGCGCGTCCACCTGTCCATCGCCAAAGAAAGCCGGACGCTTGCCGCGGGTGTTCAGATCAATGGGTTGGCTCATGGCGCGCTACTTCCAGGCGCCAAAGCCGTACCACTGAATGCCGTCGGTCAGCCGGCCCGTCTTGTCGTCAAAGCTGGCCTCCTGCATCAGGGCATCGGCAAAGGCATCGGGGCTCATGTAGGTGTACTGCGGCACGATCGCGTGGAACAGCTTGTCTTGTGCAAAGCCGGCTTCCCGGCGCAGCGCGGCAAAGTCCTGGTCGCGGAAGGTTTTGTAGAAGGGCTCGTTGTTGTAGTACGCGTCCCAATCCAGATAGAAGGCATCGTAGGGCGTGAGCTGATCGTTCGGGGGCAGCTCCATGTGCAGCATCAGGCCGCCGGGGCGCAATACCCGGTAGGCCTCGCTCATGACCGCCTTGATGTCGCGCACGGACAGCTCATGCAGAAACATCGACGAGAACACGACATCGACAGAGGCGTCATCGAAAGCCAGCTTCGTGGCGTCCATCTGCTGAAAGTCGACGGCCACGCCCTGGCTCAGGGCCCGGGCATGCCCGTAGCGCAGGCACGGGGCGGCCACGTCGATGGCAGTCACCTGGGCCTCGGGATAGGCCTGCTTCCAGGCGCAGCTGTTGTGCCCAACGGTGCAGCCCAGGTCGACCACGTGCTGCGGTTTGAAATTGGGGTGCTGGTGACGCACGTAGTGCGCGAAGGACTGGCCGATATCGTCCAGGTTCGCGCCCATAGCGCCAAAGGAAAAAACGTTCAGCCCGTGATCGTAGAGCGCCCCGGCCAGCCAGGGCATATCGTCCGCCGCGCGCCCGTAGGAGCCCGGAGCCAGATGCACGTCCAAAGCCGCGACGTTCTTCGGCAACGGGACGCTGTCGTCCAGCGTCAGGGAGCCACCAACTTCGTCCCGGCGAGCTTCCAGCTCGGCGGCGGTCCGGTTCAGTGCGGCTGTCGCCTCGGCCAGGGGCCGGAGCGTCGAGCGCCAGACCATTTCCTGGGCGTTGTAGCGCACGCTCGAGTAGAAGCGAAAGAAGTCATCGCTCTTCATGGCCTTGTGCACATCCGGCCCGGTGGCCGGGGCGCGCCCCTGCTCCCGGGTGACCCGCGGCTCGACCTGCTCCGCGTATCGCTGCTGCATGCCGCTGGCCATGTCGTTCAAGACGAAAGCCCGCAGACCGGTCACAAAATCCTGTTTGGCAGCCTGCTCGCGGCTGCCCCGCACGTACAGATCGTGCTGCAGAGGCTGAGTCATATTCGCTCCTGACTGGTTGAAGCCGGTTCCGGCGCTGGCCGGAACCGGCGACAGGCCGCTAGAAGTCGTATTTGACCCGGACGTTCACCCGGCGCGGCTCGTTGTAGTAGAAGGTACCAGCCAGCACGGCGTTTTGCGTCAACTCGTTGTTGCAGTTGGTGCACTCCGCAATGATCCGCAGGTTCGGGCCGACCCCGACCGTCACGCCCATGCTCAGCTCGCCGGTATCGTCCACGGCGCCGTTGGGCAGGCCGCTGGTACCGACGTTCAGCTCGTCCGTGTAGCGGTAGTTGACGTTGCCCTGCACGTAGCCGCTGATCGCCGGAATCTCGAAGCGATAGCTGCCGCCCAGGGTATAGGTCAGGTCCGGCGAGCGGGTGTTTTCGGCAATCTGGCAGTTGAGATCAACGATGCCGACCCCGGCTGTGCCCGGCACGCCGGCAATGCAATCGGCCTGCTGGGCCAGAATCTGTGCGCCAGGCTGCTGCTCGGCATCCTGGATGCCCACGGCCGCGTACAGAGACAGGCCTTCCGTCGGCGCCCAGGTCGCATCGATTTCCAGGCCCTGATTTTCCAGGTCGGCAAAGTTACGGGTAATGAAGGCGACCGTGCCGTTATCCCGCACAAAGGCTGACGGCACCTGGAAGTCTTCGACATCCATGTAAAACGCCGTCACGTTCAGGCGCACGGTGCGGTTGGCGAACTCGCTCCGGAAGCCGGCCTCGTAAGACCAGACCTTTTCCGGGTCGAAGGGCAGCAGCTCCTGCGCGGCCGTGCCCCGGGCATTCCAGCCGCCGGACTTAAAGCCCCGGGTGGCTGAGGCAAACGCCATGAAGTCCTCCGTCGCGAAGTACTGGATCGCGAAGCGCGGCGTCACCAGCTGCTCGTCCAGGGTGCGATCGATGCCGGCGGCGTCAAGGTTGGCGTTCGTCAGCTCCGTGCCCGGCGCCGCGGGGAACGCCAGCACGTTGGTGAAGGGGTTGTTGGCGACAATGCCAGGCTTGAAGTCGGTGAGGTCGAGGGTCTTCTCTTCGTCCGTCCAGCGCACGCCAAAGGTGGCGGTCAGCTTGTCCGTAAATGCGTAGTCGGCCTGCGCGTAGGCGGCGATGGAGGTCAGCTCGTTCTCCAGCAGCCGGTCCGCGAGCAGCAGGTTGCCAAAAGGCAGCGCAAAGATGTCAGAAAAGTCCGTCTTGTTGTCTTCCGTGAAGTAGAACAGGCCGGCAACCAGGTCCAGACGATCGTCCAGGTAGCTGTTGGTGAACTTCACTTCCTGCGATACCTGAGTGTGCTCCCCCTGGTTGGCGATGGTGAAGCCGCCCAGCGGCCCCGGGCCATCAAAGAAGTCGATGATGAAGTCCTGCTCCAGGCTCCGGTACGCGGTAATGAACTCGATGGAGCCGAACTCCAGGTCGAAGTTCAGGTGCGAGCTGAAGGCGTAGCTTTCAACGTTGTTGCCAAGCCCCGTGCCCTGGGCCAGCTGCTCCAGGCTGCCGTTCGAGGACGCGGCCCGGATGCCCGTGTTGGAGAGCCGGCGATCCGTGTTGTCGTCACGACCGTTGTCCTGGGGACGCTGAAACGCGCTCAGACCCGGAAAGCTGGTGGTGATGTTCAGATTCTCGTCTTCGATGTACTCGCCGGACAGATCCCAGGTGACCTGGTCGTCGAACAGAATACGCAGGTCGCCGCGCACACCGCGCGCTTCCTGGCCGTTGAGCCGGTCGCCGGTGTTGGTGTTCTTCACGTAGCCTTCGTCGTTCAGATAGAACGCCGAGATCTTGGACAGAACGTTTTCGGCCAGCGGCACATCGATGGAGCCCCGCAGCATCTGCCGATCGTAATCGCCCAGGCCGCCCTCGAGGTAGCCGCCAAGCGCTTCGCCGGGCTTGGCCATCTTGACGGAAACCGCGCCGCCGGTGGTGTTGCGGCCAAACAGCGTGCCCTGCGGGCCACGCAGCACTTCGATGGCTTCCACATCAAAGAACGCGACGTTGTTGCCGTTCTGGCGCGCGATGTAGATCTCGTCCACATAGGTGCCGACCGGCGGGTCAAAGGTCGCGACGGACTCCGTGTTGCCGATCCCGCGCAGGTAATAGGAGTTGGCAGTGCCAAGGCCCGTGTTGTTGCCGCCAAACAAGTTCGGCACGTAGTTGACGATGTCCAGCGGCTCGTCGAACTGCCGCGCGTCCATCTCGTCGGCGTTGAAAGCGCTGATCGCGATCGGCACATCCTGCTGCGACTGTGCCCGGCGCTGGGCCGAAACGACGATCTCTTCAAGTTCCGCAACCGCAAGCGGAGCCTGGGTAGCGAGTAGCAGTGCCAGTAAGACACCGATTACCGGGACGGCATGCCGTCTTTGCTGTGGTGCGTTCATTGATCCCCCTTGATCCAACGCGATTGGGTGGAAGCCCTAAGCGGACGGTTTCTCCACGATGACACCCTGGGCGACGAGCGCTTCGATGGTGTCTTCTCCGTAGCCGGCCTGGCGCGCGGCGGCAAGCGAATGCTCGCCGATGCCCGGCAGGTCCTGCTCCAAATTCATTCTGCGGCCGTTCATTTCCAGCGGCAGCTTCGGTATGCGCGCCGCGCCGCCCGCGTTCGGCCCGTCGGTCAGGGCCACCTGCATCAGACCGCCGGCCATCATCTGCGGGTCATCAAACAGGTCGCTGGGCTTGTTCACTGCTGCGAAAGGCAGCCCGGCCCGCTCCAGCTTGGCCATCGCTTCTTCCGGCGACAGACGACTGAACAGCGCCTCGAGCGCCGGGATCACTTTGTCACGCCCGGCGACGCGCCCGGCATTCGTTTTGAGGGACTCATCCGCTGCCAGCTCCGCCAGCGCAAACTCCTTCAGGAACAGCGCCCACTGGGTATCGCTCACCACCGCAACGAACAGGCGCTCGCCGTCCGCCAGAGGGAACAGGTCGTACACCCCCCAGGCGCTGCGACGCACGGACATCGGCGGCGGCTCTTCGCCCAGGGATTCCTGCTGCGCCATGTGCTGGCCGACCATGAAGGCCGTGGTCTCGAACAGCGAGCTGGTCACCGCCTGGCCGGCGCCGGTGCGATGCCTTTCGTTAACCGCAGCCAGAATGCCGATCACGCCGAACATGCCGCCGCTGATGTCGATGACCGAAGACCCGGCGCGCATGGGCCGGTCCGGCAGGCCGGTCATGTAGGCCAGGCCACCCATCATCTGCGTCACTTCGTCCAGGGCCGTGCGCTGCTCGTAGGGCCCGCTCAAAAAACCTTTGAGGGAGCAGTAGATCAGGCGCGGGTTGCGCGCGCTCAGCGCGTCGTAGCCGAAGCCGAGCTTGTCCATGGCCCCGGGGCGAAAATTCTCGATCAGCACATCCGCTTCGTCGATCAGCTTGCGCACCAGCGCCTTGCCTTCGTCGGACTTCAGGTCCACCGCCAGGGAGCGCTTGTTGCGGTTGTACATGGGGAAGTAGCCGCCGCCCGAGCCCTTCAGGCGCCGGGTGTTGTCTCCCGCGGCCGGCTCGACCTTCAGCACATCGGCCCCGAGGTCAGCCAGGATCGCGCCGGTGGTCGGGCCCATGACCATGTGGGTGAACTCGATCACCTTCAGGTCGCTGAGAGGCAGGGCAGAATTCAAAGGGCCTCCGGAGGCAGATCATGCGGAATTAGACCGTATGATATATCATTAAGCCTAAGTGTATTGAAGCCTTATTTGACCCCGCCCGGAACGGGCGGTCCGCCTGCGAGGTCCCCATGCGAGCAGATATCGACATCGAAATTAGCGAAGTTGGCACCCGGGACGGGCTGCAAAGCATCGACACCATCATGCCCACGGCGGCCAAAAAGGCCTGGATCGCCGCCGAGGCCGCCGCCGGTGTGTCCGAGATCGAAGTGGGTTCCTTCGTGCCCGCCAAGGTGCTGCCGCAGCTGGCCGATACCGCCGAGCTGGTCACCTACGCGCGCACGATTCCGGGCCTGAACGTGGCCGTGCTGGTGCCCAACCTGAAAGGCGCCGAAGCGGCGATCGCCGCGGGCGCGCACAAGATGGCGATTCCCTTTTCGGTGAGCGAGACGCACAGCCTGCGGAACGTCAAACGCACCCACGAGCAGATGTTCGAAGCGGTCGGACAGATCGCCGAACAGATCCGCGCCCTGCCGGCGGCGCAGCGACCGACCTTCGAGGTGGGCCTGTCCACCGCCTTTGGCTGCACCCTCGAGGGCGCGATCCCGGAAGACAAGGTGGTCCGCATCGCTGAGCGCGTGATCGAGCTGGGCGCCGACGAAGTCGGTCTTTCGGACACCACGGGCTACGGCAACCCGGCCCAGCTCAAGCGCCTGGCCCAGGGTATCTGGAACGCCGTCGGCCGGGAGCGGCTGAGCGGCGTGCACCTGCACAACACGCGCGGTCAGGGCCTCGCCAACGTCATGGCAGCGCTGGATCTGGGCATGACCACGATCGACGCGTCCCTGGGCGGCATTGGCGGTTGTCCCTTCGCGCCCGGGGCCAGCGGCAACATCGTGACCGAGGATCTGGTGTACCTGCTCGAAGCCATGGGCCTGAACACGGGCATCGACATCGACGCGCTGCTGGCCTGTCGCGCCCAGGTGCAGGCGGCGCTGCCGAACGAGGCGATGTACGGCTTTACCCCGGACGCCGGCCTGCCGAAGGACTTTCGCTACGCACGCGAGCAACGCTCGGGCACGCCCCTGGCCGCAGGCCGAGGCACGGGCTCCGACCCCCAGCGCGCCGCATCGTGAGCGCCGCACCGGCGCCCATCGCGCCCTACGCGGCGCTCGCCCTGCAGACGACCTGCCACGGCATCAACCAGTGCCCGGACAACGCCGCGGCGCGCGCGCAGATGCATGCGAGCATCGAGCGCATCGGCCGCCAGGTCGTGGCCAGCAAGCAATTCATCGGCCCCCATCTGAAGCTGGTGGTGTTGCCGGAGTACTTTCTGACCAGCTACCCCCTGGGCGAGACCATCGCGTCCTGGCGGGACAAGGGCTGCGTGGACCCTGACGGCGCCGAGTACGAAGCGCTGGCGCGGATCGCCGCCAACAACAGCCTGTACCTGTCCGGCAATCTGTACGAAACCGACCCGTACTTTCCCGAGCTGTACTTCCAGGCCAGCTTCATCATCGACGACGCCGGCAAGCTGGTGCACCGCTATCGGCGGCTGCTGAGCATGTTCGCGCCGACCCCGCACGACGTGATGGATCGCTATCTGGACCGCTACGGGCCCGACAGCCTGTTCCCGGTCGCCGACACGCCCCTGGGCCGGCTGGCCACCGTCGCCAGCGAAGAGATCCTGTATCCGGAAATCCCTCGGGCGCTGGCGCTGCGCGGCGCGGAGGTGATCTGCCACTCATCGTCCGAGGTATCGACGGCCGGCCTGTCACCCAAGAACGCCGCCAAGATCGCGCGCGCCTACGAGAACCATTGCTACATCGTATCGGCCAACACGGCCGGCATTACCGGCATCGACCTGCCGAATCAGTCCGTCGAGAAAGGCTCCAAGGTGGTGAACTACCTGGGCCAGGTTCTGGCCGAAGCGGACAGCGGCGAGTCCATGGCGGGTTACGCGGAACTGCACCTGGACGCGCTCCGGCACTACCGGCGCAAGCCCGGCATGTTCAACACGCTGACGCGGCAGCGGCTGGGGCTGTTCACCGACAGCTACGTCGACGACGCTGTGTATCCGGGCAACACGCTCCTCGATGATCAGGGCGCAACGATCAGCCCGGACCGCAGCCATTTCCTGGGCACCCAGGCAGCGGTGATCGCGAAGCTGATCGAGCGCGGCATCATCTAGCGGGACTTTTTGCTCCGCCGCTCAATGGCAAAGGGAATGTTGGCCTTCGCCAACGCCTTGTTGAAGCCCGCGAGCCCGGCACCTTCAGGATCGAGCCGGGCCAAAAGCGCCGCGAGCGTGTTCTCTTCGTCCAGCTCGGTCGCGACGATTTCCTTGATGGTCTCGACATTGATGTCCCCGGCCGTGAGCACCAGCGGCCCGCCGCTTTCCGGATCGATCAGATACTCGGCCTGGCCCGTCGCGAGCGGCAGGGAGGCCTGCGTCTGGTCAGAGATGCCGCCTTCGCCCTTGAAGTAGGTCGCCCGGTTTTGCGGCGTCAGGAGCACCCGTACCGGCGCTTGGGCCTGGGGCACGAATTGCACAAAGGGAAAACCGCCCGGGTTGAACTCCAGGACCGCCGGCAAGCGAATGCGCACGTGCCCGCGCACCTCGAAGTTCGGGATCGTCAGGGGCGTGCAGTCCCCGGGTACCGGGCCAAAGGCGCTAGGCAGCAAGGCCACCAGCGCAGTCCCGAGGGGCGGTATCCGCACGGTGCCCGTGCTCGGGCGGAAGACGCTGCCTCCTGCCGCGCCGTTGAGCACACCTTGCTGGTTATCGGTGCCCGGCGGCGTGTCCACAAAGACCAAGGCGTTGCCGGCGAGATCACGCTCTGGCGTCGCCGCCGGCGAGATCACGAATTCCAGCGCAAAACGTAGCTCCTGCGCCTCGAAGTTGGTGATCTCCAGAAAGTAGCCCTGCAATACGCTGTCGACGGGCCCGGCGCCAACCGGATCGGCGGGGGACTGGGGCTTGAAAATCAGCTCGAAATGAGAAACGTCCATATCGAATCCTGCTGAGGGGGGAACGCCACCGTAGCGATGGCGAGCGACGGACACTGTCGCCTGCAGGACATAGCGCCGTTCGTGCCGGGGCAGGATTCGGGCAGGACACAGCCCAAAGTGGCGAGGCTGTCAGGCGTTGGGTATAAGAGGGTCTCGATCCTTCCGGCATCCGTAGTCGCCGGCGCGCCACGCACGGGAAACTCTCCACATGAAGCTGTACATGGTTCCGCTTGCCCCGAACCCGACCCGGGTCATGCTCTACATCGCCGAGCGCGAAGCGCTGGGGGTCGATCTGGGGGTCGAGCAAGTGGTGGTAAACCCCAACAAGGGCGAACAGAGAGCGCCCGAACACCTGGCCCGCAACCCCTTCGGGACCTTGCCGGTGCTCGAATTCGAGCCCGGCCGCTACCTGATCGAGTCGCGCGTGATTGTGGACTACCTGGAAGACGCGGTACCGGGACCGTCGCTGTTCCCGACCGATGTCGCCGAGCGCGCCCTCGTGCGTGATCTGGAACGAGTTATCGAGCTGCGCATGGCGCTGCCGATCATGCGCCTGGTGCACGCCGAAAACTCGCCGCTCGGCTACGCGCCAAAGCCGGCGCTCGCCAGCGATCTTCGCGAAGAGATGAGCCAACCGCTGCAGTACCTGAACAACCTGCTGGCCGACGAGCGTCCGTTTCTGGCCGGCAGCGCCGTGTCGCTGGCGGACTGCACCCTCGCCGCGGCGCTGCAGTTCGCGCGCTTCGCCAAGATCGATGTGCTGCCAGGTCTCGATCGCGTTGCGCAGTGGGACGCCCGCTATCGGGAAGGCGCCGCAGCGAGCAGCGTTCTGCGCTGGTGAGCGGCCCGCAGGCTCAGGTTCTGCAGCACCTGGGTTTCGAA
>CAZXIJ010000009.1:127547-135530 GCA_964640725.1 uncultured Pseudomonadales bacterium
CGGCGCTCGGCATCTGCCTGGGCGCGCAGCTGATCGCCAGCGCTCTGGGCGCCCGGGTCTATCCGAGCGGCGGCCAGGAGATCGGGCTCGAACCGATCTCTCTCACGGAGCCCGGCGCGGCGTCGTGCCTGGCCCCCTTTGCCGCGGAGCCCACCACCCTGCACTGGCACGGCGATACCTTTGACCTGCCGGCCGGCGCGATACGGCTCGCCAGCACGGACCTGTGCGAGAACCAGGCCTTCGCCCTGGGCGATCAGGTGCTGGGCTGCCAGTTTCACCCGGAAGCCACGGGCGCAGGTTTTGAGCACTGGCTCGTCGGGCACAGCGCCGAGCTGGCCCAGGCCGGCATCGATCCCGCGGCGCTTCGGGCACAAATGCACGCCGCCGCGCCCGAACTGACGCGCAAAAGCGGGCAGGTCATGGCGCGCTGGCTGGCCGCCCTCACCGATTCCCAGCCGTAACCGCGACCCGCAAGAGGCACAAGCGCCATGACCGCTCCCGACGCACAGAACCTGGCCCAGCTTCGAACGCATCTTGCAGCCAGCAACGGCATCGCCGCGCTCAAGATTTTAAGCCCGGACGCCGTAGACGAAGCCGTGCGCCTGTTCGGCCGGGACGGCTTCGTGGTCGTGGCCGATGTGCTGAACAGCGAGCAGGTCAGCCAGCTCGCCGCGGCGTGCGACGAGGTGGTGCAGGAGATACTGGCGCTGGACAGCGAGCGCGCCGGCAACCGCGGCTCGCACCGGTACTCCTTTGGCGGTTCCAGCATGACGCGCAGCCAGCTGCACCGACGAGCCTGGCAGATGCTGCTCGAGCTGGAGAGCGTGGACCGACTTGTCAGCGCTATTTTCGGGTCCCGGGACTACCAGCTGCGCGCCGCGAGCGGCGACTTCTGCCTGCCCGGCGCGGTGGCCTACCAGCGCCTGCACGCCGACGTTCGCGACTGGGTAAGCCCGGAGAAGACGCCTTTCAGCGCGTTTTACGATCCGCGCGGGCAGCTCAGCATTCGTGACCTGCCCTGCCCGTACCTGGCCGTTAACTTCCTGCCCCAGGATGTGACACGACTGAACGGCCCGACCCGGCAAATTCCAGGCACGCAAAACTCGCGAGGCCGGATCCCGGCGCTGGACGAGGAACCGGAGTGGATGCGCCTGTCGACCGTTTGCCCGGTGCCCGCCGGCAGCATCATGATCCGGGACACGCGCGCCTGGCACGGCGGCACCCCGAACCTGACAGAGGCCGTGCGCTCAATCCCGAACCTGGAGTTCTACGCGCCCTGGTTCCGCGAGCCGATGCCGCCGCAGATCAGCTACTCCGCATTTCGGCAGCTGAGCCCCCGCGCCCAGGAACGCGCCGCCCATCTGGTGCTGGATTCCAGCGAAACGCTGGACACCCGCACGATTCTGCAGGCACCGTAGCGAACACCATCCAGGAGCGTTCATGGAATATCGAGATCTAGGCCGCAGCGGTCTGCAGGTCAGCACCCTGTGCCTGGGCACCATGAACTTCGGTCCCCGGACCGAGCAGGCCGAGGCCTTTCGGATTCTGGACCGGGCCATGGACGCGGGCATCAACTTTGTCGACACCGCCAACCAGTACGGCGGCGCCCTGGGCGTCGGCACGACGGAGATGTTGCTCGGCGCCTGGCTGAAGGATCGCCCGACACAGCGTGCCCGGCTCGTGCTGGCCACCAAAGTGCACGAGCCCATGTCGGACGACGTGAACGACCGCGGCCTGTCCGCCCGCCACATTCAGCAAGCCTGCGATGCGAGCCTGCAGCGGCTGGGCGTCGAGCAGATCGAGCTGTACCAGATGCACCACATCGATCGCCGCACGCCCATCGAAGAGATCTGGCAGGCCATGGACCGCCTGATCGCCCAGGGCAAGATTACCTACGTCGGTTCCAGCAACTTTCCCGGCTGGATGATCGCGCGGGCGAACGAGCGCGCGCACGGCGCCGGACGCCTGGGGCTGGTCGCCGAGCAGGGCCTGTACAACCTGATTGAGCGACGCGCCGAGCTGGAGGTGATACCGGCCTGCGAAGCCTACGGGCTGGGCCTGATTCCCTGGAGCCCGCTTGCCGGCGGGCTGCTTGCCGGCAAAGGCGTGGCCGGCGGCCGGCGGCACAGCGATGGCGTTCTGGCCGAAGCCGGTGCCCGGGCGACGCAGCTTGGGGCGTTTCACGAACTGTGCGATTCGGTGGGGCAACCGCCAAGCGTCGTGGCGCTCGCCTGGCTGCTGCAGCGCCCAGCGGTCAGCGCCGTGATCGCGGGCCCCGCAGACCTTGCCCAGCTCGAAGCAACGCTGCCGGCCCCGGAACTCACGCTGGCACCGGCGACACTGCAACGCCTGGACGACATCTTCCCGCCCGTGGGGCCCGCGCCGGAAGCCTATGCCTGGTAGCCCGGTCATTCCGCAGGACATGGCGCAGGTCGAACCGGGCAAGACCCTGCCCTGGCACACCAAGATTCTGTTCGGCATCGGCGCTGTGGGCGAGCATGTCTACGGCGGCATGTTCAACACCTTCATCGTCATCTTCTACAACCAGGCGCTGGGTTTACCGAACACCCTGATCGGGGCCGCCATACTCATCGCCCTGGTCGGAGACGCGATCTCCGATCCTATGGTCGGCATCCTGTCCGATCGGCTGCGCTCACGCTTCGGTCGCCGACACCCCTTTCTGCTCGCGGCGCCCGTTCCGCTGGCAATCTCCCTGTGGTGCATCTTCAATCCGCCTGACGCGCTGCTGGCACGGAATGGCGACGGGCTGCTGGAGAGTACCTGGACCTTGTTCGCCTGGCTCATGCTCTGGACCACGCTGAGCCGACTGTTCGTCACGCTGTACGTGATTCCGCACCTGGCGCTCGGCGGCGAACTGGTGCGAACGCATCATGAGCGCTCGCAGCTGTTCAGCATGAACACGATTTTCGGTTTCGCGACCGCGGCGCTCTTCAGCTTCATCGCCTGGTCGGTATTCCTGGGCGGCGAGACGCCGGGCCCCGACGGCGTGTCGGTCGCCAACCATCTGCGCGCCGCCACCTACGGCCCGCTCGTGCTGTTCGCAGCCCTGCTGATCCTGGTCAGCGTGTCCGCCTGCGCCCTGGGCACCCTGCGCCGCGGCATGCAGCTGAGCGCGCCGCCCGCCGAGCAGGAAAGCATGTCCGTGCTGCTGTTCTTTCGGAAAGTGCTGGGGACTCTGAACAACCGAAACTACGTGTTCCTGCTCATCGGGTTCTTCCTGTTTATGGTGTCTGTGGGCATCAGCGAAACGCTGAACGTGTTCGTCTACACCTACTTCTGGGAATTCGGTGCAGAAGACATTCGCTGGCTGGGCCTTGCGGGTTTTCCCGGCATCCTGCTGGGCGCAGCGCTGGCGCCGCTGCTCATGCGCCGCTTCGATCGGCGCCCGGTGCTCATCACCGCGATCGGCGGCATGGTGCTGTTCGCCCAGCTGGTCGTCGACCTGCGGCTGCTGGGGTTGGCGCCGGCCAACGATTCCCCCGCCCTGCTACCGCTGTTGATGGCCAACGCCTTCTGCCTGGCTCTGACGGTCGGTACTGCCGGGGTCACGATCCTGTCGATGATCGGTGACATCATTGACGAGAACGAGCTGGCGACGGGCTTGCGGGAAGAAGGGCTGTTCTATTCCGCCCGGGCGTTCTTTGCGAAGCTCTCGAGTTCTGCCGGACACTTTGCTGCCGGGGTGACCCTGGACTGGTTCGTGCGCCTGCCGCTGGACGCCGTGCCCGGCGCGTTGCCGGAAGACGTGGTGTTTCGCCTGGGGCTCGCCGCCGGTCCGGTCATGGCGATCTCGGCCACGGTGGCGCTGTTTTTCTACGCTCGCTATCGCTTAAGCCGCGAGCAACACACGGAAATCATGCAGGCGCTGGCCGCGCGCGCCGAATCCTAGCGCTGGACACTCGCCCGTGAAGGTACACTATTGTGTCAAAGCAATACGAGGATGGTGGGCATGAAACAGGCAGCAGGGATATTCGCGGTCGTGCTGATGATGACGGCATGCACGACGACAGCCGATGCCGAGCGCTCGGCGGCGGTAGCAACCACGCCGCCCGCCATCACCATCTACCACCTCGAAGGCCGCCGCTCCGAGCGCATCGTCTGGCTGATGGAAGAGCTGGGCATGCCCTACGAGCTGGAGTACGTGCGCGGTGACCTGCGCGCGTCCATGGCCAGGATTCGCGCCGTGAACCCCGCGGTACCGATGGCGCCAACGGTCGTGATCGGCGAAGAGGTGCTGGTCGAGTCCGGCGCAATCATCGACGTCATTCTGCGCCGCTACGCGCCCGGCCAGCTGCAGCCAGCCCTGGCCAGCGCCGGCTACGCGAGCCACCAGATGTGGATGCACTACGCCGAAGGCAGCCTCGCCGCGCGGCTGTTTTCGGACTACCGCGCCTGGCTCAAGGAGCCACCGAAGGTCCGGTCGCGGCTGGTCGATTCAGAGGCGACGGTCCAGCACGCCGAGAATTTTCTTGCCGACAACCAGTGGTTCGGCGGCGATGCGTTTTCCAGCGCCGACATCATGATGCTGTTTCCGCTGAACGTTGCGACCGGGCTGAACCTCGTCGACGAAACACAGTTTCCGAACGTCGCAGCCTGGAAAGCCCGCGTCACGGCCCGGCCCGCCTATGCACGCATGCTGGCGGCGGCGCGGCCGGACGGCATGATCGGCAACCTGCCGCGGCTGCCAAAGCATGCGCCTGCCGGGCCGCGGGGCTAGAGCGCCCGGCACCGATCCCTGGCGGCCACCAAGCGCCGCCAGAAACCCGCAGATCGTAAACTCGAGGTAACAAGGCGACTCCCGCAATTGAGTCCGCGCGGCCCAAATGCAACGGTGCTTGCCATCTAAACTGGAGAGGGCGGGATGATGCAGACACGAGCGCTGGCAGCAGAATTTATCGGAACCTTTTGGCTGGTCCTTGGCGGCTGTGGCAGCGCCGTGCTGGCCGCCGCGTTTCCAGAGGTGGGTATCGGCCTGCTGGGGGTGTCCCTGGCCTTTGGCCTGACGGTCCTGACCATGGCGTACGCCATTGGCCACATTTCCGGCTGTCACCTGAACCCGGCCGTGTCCATCGGCCTGTGGGCGGGCGGACGCTTTGACGGGCGCCTGTTGGCCCCGTACATCGCGGCTCAGGTTCTGGGTGCCATCGTCGGCGCCACGGCGCTGTACGTCATCGCCTCCGGCCAGGCCGGCTTCGATGCCACGGGCGGCTTTGCGTCCAACGGTTTCGGCGACCATTCGCCCGGCAACTACACCATGATCGCCGCGCTCGTTACCGAGTTTCTGATGACCTGGATGTTTTTGATGATCATCCTGGGCGCGACCGATACCCGCGCGCCGGCAGGCTTCGCACCGATCGCCATCGGCCTTGGCCTGACGCTGATCCACCTGATCAGCATTCCGGTCACCAATACCTCTGTGAACCCGGCTCGCAGCACCGGCCCGGCGCTCTTCGCCGGCGGCGCCGCGATCTCGCAGCTGTGGCTGTTCTGGGTGGCGCCGATCCTGGGCGCCGCGGCCGCGGGCCTGACCTACAAATGGCTCGGGCGCGAGCAGTAAGGACGGGCTCCGCGCCAACGCGGAACGCTGTCGCTACTCGGTCAGCGTTAACCTCCGCAGGTTGGGGTCCGCCTCAATCTGCGCGTCGCTGAACGGCAGATCGATCCACTCTCCCCGCGCGTAGCGCTCCGTCAGATCGCTGTAGTGCGGGGACTCCGGCTCCGGGGACTGCGAGTACGTGAGCATGCCCCGGGCATCGAGCGCGCCGGCATCGTCCCAGGTCACCATCTGAATCAGGCTGTTGCCGTGAACGATGGGCGAGTAGCCGCGCCCGGCTTTGAGGTCGGCCATGATCATGCTGAACATGCCGGCCCAGCCTTGCCCGCCGGGAATGGGGATGCGCTTGCCGTTGCGCTCGGCAAACTGGATGTCGCCCAGCCGCGCATCCAGGGCGATGTCCGCCTCGGCCAGCGTGGTGCGGGCATGCACGAGCGCATCCACAACGGCCTGGCGGACCTGCGCGTTTTCGGTATTGATGCCCGCCGGCGTCGCAACCGGGCGGGCCGGATCGAAGGGCTCCCGGTACAGGTTGTCGACGTTGCGCAGCTGGCTCCAGAACTCGCGCCAGACGTGTGCGCCGACGGCATCGACGTTGCCCGTGCGGTCCCAGCTCGAAAGCACTTCGCACAGGTCTTTGAGGGCGTCGTCGCCGCGGCACACTGCCAGCACGTCATCGAGCAGCAGCTCAGCGCCGAAGTTGCGGTGGCTGTAGAGCAAGGCCTGGATATCGTCGGCGCTGAGCGTGCCTTGCGATTCGATGAGCGAACGCATTTGCGTCAGCCCGGCGCGCGTCCGGAGGCTGCGCGCGGTCCGCTCCGGGCCAATGACCGGCGAGTAACCCTCCAGCGGCTGCTCCGGCGTTGACAGCCAGTAGCTGTCGTTGGAATTGGTGACGTAGCGCGGCGTGGTCAGGCGCGGCATCTCGGCCGGCGGCAGGGCCCCGGGCACCCGGCTGCGCGGATCGTTGCGCCACTCACAGTCCGGCGCGCCGCGCAGCAGCACCAGGCCTTGCCGCTCCGTTGGCAGCTGGCACTGATCGAGCAGCGCCTGGTCGACGTTCGGCGTGCCGCTGATGTCAGCGTAAAACGCGTTGCCCTGACGGTCCGCGGCGACCGTGTTGGTCCAGTAGACGCCCTGCCGGCTGATGGCCTGCTCGAGCTCTGCGACCGAGGCCGCCTTGTTCATAGCGTCGTAGGTATCCGCGGTCTCGTAGTTGTCGATCACCGCATCGCGCAGCGTGTAGGCGTACCGGTCGCCCCAGGGCAGCGCCTCGCTCTCGACCATGGGCCCGAAATGGCTGAACCAGACCGTGCGCTCGACGTCCTGGCCGCTCGCATCTGCAACGCGCACCGTCCGCTGCTGGATCGGGCGGATCTCATCGCCGTAGCGATAGCTGCGCGGATCGCCGTCCACCAGCTCCAGCCGATACAGGGTAAAGCGCAGCGCCGTAGACACCGTGTGCGTCCAGGCGACGTCCTTGTTGAAACCGATCGCCACCCGGGTGGTGTTCAGCAGGCTCGCGCCCATCACATCGACTTCGCCGGGAATCGTCGTATGGATCAGATGAAAGCGCGAAGCCCCGTGCCAGGGATAGTGCGGATTGCCCAGCAGCAGGCCACGGCCGTTGTCGCTCAGCTCGCGGCCCACGGCGATGGCGTTGCTGCCCAGGCCCACCGGCAGCGCCCACTGCGCCTGGGCCAGCGGCTGTGCATTGACTCCCGGGGCCGCGGCAGCGATCTGCTGATGAAAGCGCGCCAACCCGTACCGGATGCCCACGCCGAGCGCCATGCGCGTCACGTCGTCCTCCGCCAGGGGCCGGACCCAGGCGGCACCGGCACAGCTCGCTGGCAGAGTTTCCCGATGCTCGCGCAGATAGCGGTTGTAGCCCGCCACGTAGCCGCGATTGAAAGCGATCGAGCGCTCGCTTTGAGCGCGGTTAAAGGCCGAGAGCTTCGCTTCGTCGAGCAAGGCCTTGTGGAACACATCGCTGCTGTCGCGGCCATCGCCCGGGCCGAAGTAACGGGTCTGCTCGCCGTTGACCACCACCACGTCACGGGCAATCACGCACAGCGCATCGGTAGCCGTGGCCCAGGCGTAACCGTAACCCAGCCCCGCCCAGTCATCGGCCTTGACGTGGGGGATGCCGTAGCTGGTCCAGCGAATCTCCGCTGCCAGCCCGGGTTCCGGCTCCGACTGCGTCGCGGTGTTTTGGCACGCACCCAGCGCAAAGCTCAGAGCAACGAGAAGGGCACGTCTAAGGCGCGGGGCGGAGTCAATCATCAGGCAGGTCCGGTTGTGGCGCATCGCCAGACCCTACTGCGGCACTGCGGCCTGCGCAATTGGCCGACGCGCTAGCGCCGGCGCAGCCGAAAGCGGATCGGCTCGTTCAGTATCTGCCCCTGCAC
>CAZXIJ010000010.1:0-79638 GCA_964640725.1 uncultured Pseudomonadales bacterium
CCTCTCTAGGCGTAGAGTTTAGGTGTTGCATCGATCAGTTGAATCCACAGTCGAATTGAGACTCTCCAGCCTCCATGTCCGATCGTCCGCTTTCTGGTTATCTGACAGTATCTGTTAGGTCAAATACCAACTGTTACAGCTAGACGTTAAAGCGAAAGTGCACGACGTCGCCGTCCTGCATCACGTAGTCCTTGCCTTCCAGGCGCCACTTGCCGGCATCCTTCGCGCCCTGTTCGCCCTTGCCGGCCAGGTAGTCGTCAAAGGCCACCACCTCTGCACGGATAAATCCTTTCTCGAAATCCGTGTGAATCACGCCGGCAGCCTGCGGCGCGGTGGCGCCGGTGGGCACGGTCCAGGCCCGCACTTCTTTGGGTCCCGCGGTGAAGTAGGACTGCAGGCCGAGCAGCCGGTAGCCGGCGC
Organism: uncultured Pseudomonadales bacterium; assembly: GCA_964640725.1. GTDB lineage: Bacteria > Pseudomonadota > Gammaproteobacteria > Pseudomonadales > Azotimanducaceae > CALHVX01. The sequence continues at coordinate 421 of CAZXIJ010000010.1, forward strand.
GAATCACGCGGTTCAGCCCCGGCTCTTCGATCCCCAGCGCGTCCAGAAACTCGGCGCGCTCCTCGTCTTCGAGCTCAGAGACTTCCGCCTCGATCTTGTTGCAGATGGCGACGACCTGCGCGCCTTCTTTCTGCGCCAGCGCCTCGACCTGCGCCAGCCGCTCGTTGTTCTCGAAGCCGTCCTCCGCCACGTTGGCGACATAGAGCACCGGCTTGGCGGTGATGAAGTGCAGCGGCTTGAGCAGCGCTTCCTGCTCCGGCGTAAAGGTCTGCGACCGCAGCGGCTGATCGTTGCTCAGGTTATCGCGCACCTGCTCCAGCAGAGCCATAAGGACCTTGGCGTCCTTGTCTCCGGAGTTGGCAATGCGCCGGTTCCGGTCATGGGCCCGCTCCAGCGTGTCCAGATCTGCCAGAGCCAGCTCAGTGTTGATAATTTCTATGTCGTCCAGCGGCGAAACCTTTCCGGCCACATGCACGATGTTTTCGTCTTCGAAGCAGCGCACCACGTGCGCAATGGCCTGGGTCTCGCGAATGTGCGCGAGAAACTGGTTGCCCAGCCCTTCCCCCTTGGAGGCGCCCTCGACCAGCCCGGCGATATCCACAAATTCCATGGTGGAAGGGATCACCTTCTGGGGCTGGGCAATCGCGGCCAAATCGTCCAGCCGGGGGTCCGGTACCGGCACGATGCCCGTATTGGGCTCGATGGTGCAGAACGGAAAATTCTCGGCGTCGATGTTGGCTTTGGTCAGCGCGTTAAACAGGGTCGACTTGCCGACGTTGGGCAGCCCCACGATGCCGCAGTTGAATCCCATGGTTACTCCTTTGGCGCGTGCAGCGCGTTCATGGCGTTCTGGTGCTCGCCGGCCAGCAGGTCGGCGAGTACCGGTTCCGGCAAATCGATGGCCGCCTCGATGGCTTCCCGCTCCGCCTGCGGCGGCCGCTGGCTGGTTAGCCAGGCGGTGACCTTGGACTTGTGCCCGGGGTGACCGACGCCGATACGCAGTCGATGGAAGCCTTTGTTGTTGCCCAGATGCGACACGATGCTGCGAATGCCGTTGTGGCCGTTATCGCTGCCGCCGGTGCGGAGCCGGACCTGACCCGGCTCGAAGGCCATCTCGTCGTAGGCGACCAGCAGCTGATGCGGCTCGATCTTGTAGAAGCGGCACAGGGCACCGACGGCCTGGCCGCTGTCGTTCATGTACGTCGTGGGAACCAGCAACCGAACCTGCGTGCCGGCAATCCAGCCGCGCCCGATGCGCGCCTTGAACTTCGTTTCGAGGTTCAGCGGCACCCGATAGCGCTCGGCCAGCGCCTCGACCCACCAGGTGCCCACGTTGTGGCGCGTATCGGCATATTCGGGGCCAGGATTGCCCAGCCCCGCGATCACCGCAATGCTCGCCACGGCCGCGGCCGTTAGCCGTCGTCGCTGTCGCCTTCGGCTGTTTCGCCGTCGGCATCGTCAGCCGCGTCTTCGGCTTCGTCTTCAGCTTCGCCGCCGCCCCGGGGCGCCTGCACACCGGCAACGGTCAAATCGTGATCTTCGCCGTAGCTCAGCTCGACCAGAGTGACGCCTTCCGGCAGCACGATGTCGGACAGGTGGACGTTGTCGCCAACATCAACCTCGGTCATGTCGACTTCCAGGTACTCCGGCAGGTTGCGCGGCAGCGCGCTGATCATCACTTCTGTCAGCGTGTGGTTGATGATGCCGCCATTCAGCCGGGCGCCGACACACTTGTCTTCGCCGCTAAAGTGCAGGGGCACGCTCATTTGCAGCAGCTGGCCTGCCGTGACCCGCAGGAAGTCGATATGCGTCACCATGTTGCTCGCCGGGTTGCGCTGGACATCCCGCACGATGGTGCGAATAGACTCTTTCCCGCCAATGGACAGGTGCACGATCTGCGAAGCAAAAGCCTCGTTCTCCATCGCCTTGACCAATTCGTTCACGCGCACGGAGACGTTCTCCGGCTGGTCTTCGCCACCGTAAACGATACCGGGCACCAGTTTGCCGTCCCGACGCAGGCGGCGGCTCGCACCTTTCCCAACGTCTGAACGTGGCTCTGCAGCCAGTTCGATTTGCTGTGACATTGCTGTCTCCTTGCAGTTGCTGTGAAGCGCCGCAGCGTTGGTGCTGCGGCGCAGGTTCCCGGGGCGTCGCGACCTACGCTCCGGGGTTTCGCCAGCGCGCCGTTCCTAGCGGAACATCGCGCTGATGGATTCTTCGTTGCTGACCCGGCGGATGGCCTCGGCCAGCACCCGATCAAGGCTGAGCTGACCGATCCGCTCGCAGGCCTCCGCCTTGGCGTTGAGCGGTATGGTATCGGTCACCCAGAGCTGATCGATCTGCGAGTTGCTGATGCGATCCAGAGCGGCGCCTGACAGGACCGGATGGGTGGTGTAAGAGACCACGCCAATGGCACCGGAACTCTTGAGGTGGTCGGCCGCGGCGCAAAGCGTGCCCGCGGTGTCGACCATGTCGTCCACAAGAATGCAGGTCTTGCCCTCGACGTCGCCGATCACGCTCATGACTTCGGATACATTCGCCTGCGGGCGACGCTTGTCGATGATGGCCAGATCCAGGTCGTTGAGCTGCTTGGCGATCGCCCGAGCCCGCACCACGCCGCCGACGTCCGGGCTGACCACAATCGGGTTGTCGTAGTTTTGCGTCAGCGCGTGGTCGACCAGTACCGGCGAGCCGTAGACGTTGTCCACGGGCATGTTAAAAAAGCCCTGAATCTGGTCGGCGTGCAGATCGACAGTCAGGATCCGATCAATGCCGACACTGCCCATCATATCGGCGACCACCTTGGCGCTGATGGGCACTCGCGCGGAGCGGGGCCGTCGGTCCTGCCGGGCGTATCCGAAATAGGGAACGACAGCAGTGATGCGCTGCGCGGACGCACGACGAACGGCGTCCGCCATGATCATGAGTTCCATGACGTTGTCGTTGGTCGGCGCGCAGGTCGACTGAATGATGAAGACGTCCTGGCCGCGCACGTTCTCGTGGATTTCGCAGCTGATTTCGCCGTCACTGAAACTGCCGACATCAGCGCGCCCGAGATCCATGCGCAGTTCGTGCACCACGCGGCGGGCCAGCGCCTCGTTGGAGCTGCCGCTGAAGATCATGAGGTTGGCCACTGAAGGTCTCCCGGGGCTGCCATCAGCGACCCGTGCCGCAGACCGATCGCAGACGATCCGGGCGGCGCAGGAGCAGAGGCTGGTCTGGTGTGCAGTCGTCGTCGCCGGTTCGGTCGCCGGTCTTCGAATCGAGAATGGCTGGGGTGGCAGGATTCGAACCTGCGAATGCCGGGATCAAAACCCGGTGCCTTACCACTTGGCGACACCCCAACATGGGTCAGAGAATTCGCTGCCTTCTCAGCATGCCAGCACCCCGAACCCGGCGCGACGGACACTCTGAACAAGGTAAAACTGCTGCGATTTCAGCGACCTGATACCCGCCCGGTCAAAAGCGGGGCGCTATTGTGCGTTCGGGTCTGGGGGCTGTCAAACACCCCAGCGCGTCAATGCGATCCGCAGCTCGAAGCGGCCGTCCCGAGCGTCGATCAGCCCCGGTAAGGGCGTGCCCCCGGAGTCTTCAAAGCGGTAGCGCGGGTAGGACAAGGTCCAGCCGGCCTGCTCGAAGCGCCGCAGCAGGCCGTCGGGGTCCTGTTCGATGATTGCGGAACGGGGGCCTGGGGCAATCTGCCCCCGCACCCAGTAGCTCAACATGCCTATGGGAAAGGACCAGCCCAGCTGCTGTGCCATGACGGCCTCTACCGGGCCACTGGCCAGCACCGCGCCGCGCCCGTCCAGGAGCGTGAGCTGCTGGTCGTCGCCGGTCAGCCGGCGGCGCCCCTGCCCGAAGGGGCCCCAGAGCTCCAAATCATAGCCCGCGCCCCGCTGGAGCCAGCGAAATCGGGCGCTGACCGGTTGGCCGCCGCCGCGGATCGAGAATTTGCCGCTGACATCAAAATCGGCCACGGTCACCGGCGGCGGCGCCGGCGTTGACGCGCAGCCAGCGAGCCCCAGAGCGGCCCACAGGGCCAGCAACCGGGCGGCCGATCGGCTGCCCGCCCGCAGTTCACAAAAAAATCTGCAAAAATAAGGAGTTAGAGCTGTGATCGATCGCTCACGGGCCGCTGTGGATTTGCTATTATGGCATGTGGCCGGGCGCCCTCTGCGCCGGCCTACCCGAAACCCAAGTCACGGAACCCGCTGCAGCAAGCTCATGGCCGTCCTCGCCTACGGATTGAACCATCAGACCGCGCCCATCGACTTGCGCGAACGCGTGGCGTTCCCGGAAGGACAGCTGGCGGAGTCCCTGCATCGATTGCGGACCACACTGCCGGCGGTCTCCGAGGTTGCCATCCTGTCGACCTGCAACCGCACCGAGCTGTACTGCGCGACCGAGGTCGGCAACGACCAGATCACTCAGTGGCTGGCTCGGGAGCGACAGATCGCCGAAGCGGATCTGCGCAGCATCACCTACCAGCACTGGGACCAGGATGCCGCCAGACACCTGATTCGGGTCGCGTCCGGCCTGGATTCTCAGGTTCTTGGGGAACCGCAGATTCTGGGCCAGATGAAGACCGCCGTGCAGACTGCCCGGGACGCCGGCACCCTTGGCCCGGAGCTCACCCTGCTCACCGACGTCGGCTTCAACACCGCCAAGCAGGTTCGCAGCGATACCGAAATCGGCCGCAACCCGGTATCTGTCGCCTTCACCGCAGTGCGTCTGGCACAGCAGATTTTTACCGACCTGGGCAAACAGAAGGCCCTGTTGCTCGGCGCAGGCGACACCATCGCCAAGGTGGCCGAACACCTGTCGGAAGCGGGCATCGGCGGTCTGGCGATTGCTAACCGTACCCTGGAGAACGCCGAGTCGCTGGCTGCGCGCTTTGCCGCCGAGGCCATGCAGCTCACCGACATCGCCGGGCGCCTGGCTGATTTCGACATCGTCATCGGCTCTACCGGCAGTTCCCTGCCCATCCTGGGCAAGGGCACCGTCGAGGCTGCCATCAAGGCCAGACGGCGCAAGCCGATCTTCATGGTCGACATCGCGGTGCCTCGGGATATCGAGCCGGAAGTGGGCGATCTGCCCGACGTGTACCTGTACGGGATCGACGACCTGACCGCGGTGATCGACGCCTCGACCCGCAGCCGCCAGGTCGCGGCCGCAGCAGCGGAGGAGCTGGTCGATGCCGGCGCCAACCGCTATCTCAGCGAGCGCCGGGTGCAGCTGGACCGCTCTCTACTTTCGGCCCTGCGCGGCAAGGCCGAAGACACGCGCCAGCGAGAACTGGAAAAGGCGCTGCGTGCCATCGCTCAGGGGCAACCGCCGGAGGCGGTGCTGGAGCAGTTTTCCAAAGCGCTCAGCAACAAGCTGATGCACGCACCTACGAGCGGCCTGCGCACCGCCAGCGCAGAGGGCCGCACGGACCTGATAGACTGGCTCAAGCAGCTGTACAGGCTCGACTGAGCACACCCTGCGCGCCGACGCGCTGCGCTGCCAAAACAGGCCGTCGAAGCAGGCCACCCGAAGCATCCAACGAACACGCCAACTGCCACCATGTCGCTTTCCGCCTCTATGATGACCAAGCTGTCATCTCTGTCAGACCGTTTCGAAGAGGTCGGACACCTGTTGTCAGACCCGGAGGTGATGGCCAACAGAGACCAGTTCACCGCGCTGTCCCGAGAGTTCTCAGAGCTCGAACCGGTGATCAAGTGCTTTGAAGAAAACCAGACGCTCGCAGCAGAAATCGAGGCCGGACGACAGCTGCTGGACGACGACGACCCGGAAATGCGGGAGCTGGCAGCCGAAGACGTCAAGGCGCTGCAACTGCAACTTGATACCGCCGGCGCCAATCTGCAGCGCCTGCTGCTGCCGAAGGACCCGAACGACGGGGCCAACGTTTTTCTCGAGATTCGCGCCGGCACCGGCGGCGACGAGGCAGCGATTTTCTGCGGCGATCTGTTTCGCATGTACAGCAAATTCGCCGAAACCAAAGGCTGGCGCATCGAGGTCCTGAGCGAACGGCCCGGCGATCACGGCGGCTACAAGGAAGTCATCTCGCGCATTGAAGGTCGCGCCGTGTACAGCCAACTCAAGTTCGAGTCCGGTGCGCACCGCGTGCAGCGGGTACCGGAAACCGAGTCCCAGGGGCGCATACACACCTCGGCATGCACGGTCGCAATTCTGCCGGAAGCCGACGACATCGAAGCGATCGAGATCAACAAGGCCGACCTCCGGGTCGACACCTACCGCGCCTCTGGCGCTGGCGGCCAGCACGTCAACAAAACCGACTCAGCAGTGCGGCTCACGCACCTGCCGACCGGCGTCGTCGTGGAGTGCCAGGACGAAAGGTCTCAGCACAAGAACAGGGCGCGCGCGATGGCGTTGCTGCAGGCCAGGCTCATGGACCAGGCCCAGGCCGATCAGGCCTCCGAGGTCGCCGAGAACCGGCGCAGCCTGGTCGGGTCCGGAGATCGCTCGGAACGGATTCGCACCTACAACTTTCCCCAGGGACGAGTCACCGATCACCGCATCAACCTGACTCTGTACAAGCTGGACGAAATTATCGAGGGCGCCCTGGGCAGCGTGATCGATCCGCTGATCGCCGAGCACCAGGCGGACCTGCTCAAGGGGCTGGGCGACGGCGATGAGCACGCCGCCTGAGCCGGCAACCCGGCCCGGGCTGCCGGCGCACTTTGACGAGTGGCTGCGAAGCGGCGATGCGCAGGACACAAGCACGCGCGAAGCGCTGCTGCGCCACCACACCGGCGCCAGCCGTGCAGACCTGATCTGCAGGCCAGAGACTCCGCTGTCCCCAGCGCTGGCGCAAACACTGACCCGCGAGTTCGCGCGTTATCAGCAGGGCGAGCCGCTGAGCTACATCATCGGCCGGCAGGCTTTTCACGAGATCGAACTTCAGGTCGACGCTCGGGCCCTGGCCCCGCGACCGGAAACGGAGTTGCTGGTCGATGCCGCGCACGCTGCGCTGCGCGAGCGCTTCGCCGCTACGGCGGATCGACCCTTGGCCGTCGCCGACCTGGGCACGGGCAGCGGTGCCATCGCCCTCGCGGTCTGGGCCAGCTGGCCAGACCGGGACGCGCTCACGATCACTGCCACCGACAACAACCCGCAGGCCCTGGCGCTGGCCCAGAGCAACGCCACGGCGCTCGGCGCCGCAGTGCGCTTTGCCTGCGGGTCCTGGTTTGAGCCGTTGGCACAAGCGCGATTTCACCTGTTGCTCAGCAACCCGCCGTACCTTGCAGCATCGGATCCACACCTGCCGCAGCTGATCGCCGAGCCCCAGGATGCCCTGGTCGCGGGCGCTGGCGGTTTGGCTGATCTGCAGCATCTCGCCGGGCTGGCCCCCACACACCTGTACCCGGGCGGTTGGCTGATCGTCGAGCACGGCGCTGAGCAAGGCCTCGCCGTGCGCGAGCTGTTCGCGGCCGCCGGCTTTCGCCAGATAGAAACGCTGAAGGACTACGCAGGCCACGAGCGGCTGACCCGGGGACAGCAATGAGCGAACTGAACGACAACGAACTGCTGCGCTACAGCCGGCAGCTCATGCTGCCGGAGCTGGACATCGCCGGGCAGGAGCAGCTCAAGGACAGCCACTGCGTCATCATGGGCCTGGGCGGGCTCGGCTCGCCCCTGGCCCTGTACCTGGCCGCCACAGGCCTCGGCCGGCTGACCCTGGTTGATCCGGACACTGTCGAGCTGAGCAACCTGCAGCGTCAGATTGTCCATCAGCAAAGCAGCATCGGGATGTCCAAGACCGACTCGGCGGCGCGCACCCTTGGCGCCCTGCGCAGCGATCTGGACCTGACGCTGGTGCCGCGCGCGCTTGCAGACGATGCCATGACGGCCTGCTTTGCCGGTGCCGATGTGGTTGCCGACGGTACTGACCGCTTTGCCAGCCGCTTCGCCATCAACCGCGCGTGCTGGCGAACCGGTACGCCGCTGGTCTCTGGCGCCGCGATTCGCTGGTCGGGCCAGGTTGCCGTGTTTGATCCCAGGGTTCCGGGTTCGCCCTGTTACCAGTGCCTGCATCCGGACACCGAAGCCCTTGCCGCGGTCGAGGAGAACTGCGCCGAAAACGGCGTGATCGCGCCCCTGGTCGGAGTCATCGGCGCTCTGCAGGCGATGGAGGTGGTTCGCCTGCTCACCGACATTGGCCCTGGCGCCACGGGCGACGTGGTGCACTACGACGGCAAGTACGGCGAGTGGCGCACGCTCAAGCTCCCACGCAATCCGGCCTGCCCAGTGTGCGGCGACCCGCCCTGACCGAGCCCCCGCACGGGCCTTTTGCGCAGGCTGGCAGCGCTGGCTACCATGACGGGCAAACCAGGAATCCCCGCATGAAGATTACGCAGATCAGCGCCGCGATCGGCGCCGAAGTGACGGTCGAAGGCGTACCGCTGAGCTCTGCCGCATGAGCGACAAGCCCCTGCACGAACAGCCCGTCGCCGACAGCACCATCGGCCTGCTCGAAGGGCTGGCCACCACCCGCGCGATCCGGCGCTATCGACCCGAGCCCATTCCCGACGCGGTGCTGCGCGATATTCTGTTCGCGGCAACCCGGGCACCGAGCGGCTCGAACCGGCAGCCCTTTCGCTTTCTGGTGCTCACCGACAGCGAGCGGGCGCGCAAGGCCAAGGCGCTCATTGGCACCGCCGCCCGGGACCTGTGGGCCACCAAGGTCAAGAACGACCGCTACGATCAGGGCTCCGGCACCGACCCCAACTCCCCGAAGTCCCGCATGGCGCGCACCATGCAGCGCTACGTCGATGAGTTCGACCAGGTTCCGGCGCTCATCCTGCCGTGCCTGGTGCGTTACCGGGACCCAAGCCCCATGGAAGGCGCCTCGGTCTACCCGGCTGTCCAGAACCTGATGCTGGCGGCCCGGGCCCTGGGCTATGGCGGCGTCATCACCGGCTTTCACGGTGCCGTCGAAGCCCAGCTGAAAACCCTGCTCGGTATTCCCGATGCGGTGTTCGTCGCCTGCACGGTGACCCTGGGCAAGCCCGAGGGCGGGCACGGCCCGGTCCGGCGCCGCCCCATGAGCGAGCTGGTGTTTGGCGATCGCTGGGACCAGGCCGCTGCCTGGGCGGTCGATCCCCCTGGCACCCGGCACACCAGCGCCGGCCCGCCAAAGGGGGTCAAGCCCATCTAGCACCGCCGCTTTTCCCGAACCGCCCTCGTCAACGCTACCGGAGCTCTTCATGACCTACCGCACCCCCGAGTTTGGCATCACCATGTTTCCCACGGACTACGCCATCCAGCCCGTCCCACTGGCACAGGCGGTTGAGGCGCGAGGCTTCGCGAGCCTCTTCTTTCCCGAGCACACGCACATTCCAGCATCCCGGGCTACGCCGTTCCCGGGTGGCGGCGACCTGCCCGAGATGTACTGGCATACCCACGACCCCTTCGTGTCCCTGGGCGCCTGTGCCGCCGTGACCGAGCGAATCAAGCTGGGCACCGGCATTTGCCTGGTCATCGAGCGCGACCCGATCACCCTCGCGAAAGAGATCGCGTCCCTGGACATGATCTCCGACGGGCGCTTTGTGCTGGGTGTCGGTGCCGGCTGGAACCGGGAAGAAATGGAAAATCACGGCACAGACTTCAGCAAGCGCTGGCCGATCCTGCGCGAGAAAGTGTTGGCGATGAAAGAAATCTGGGCCAACGACGAGGCGGAGTTTCACGGCGAGCACGTGGACTTCGATCCGGTCTGGTCCTGGCCCAAGCCGGTACAGGCCGGCGGCCCGCCCGTGTGGATCGGCGCCAACTCGAAGTGGGTGTACGACCGCGTTGCCGAATACGGCGACGGCTGGATGCCGATCGGCGGGCGCGACCCGGTCCGGCTTGAAGCCATGCAGGCCGCCCTGGAGGCGCGGGGCCGAAGCCTGAACGACATGACCCTGGCTATGTTCGGCGCGCCGCCCAAGGCTGACCAGCTCAAAGCCAAGATCGATGAAGGCTTCGACCACCTGGTGTTTGCGGTACCGCCGCAAAAAGACGATCAGGTTCTCGCCCAGCTCGATCAGCTGGCGGAGCTGGTCGAGCAAGTTCGGTAAATCAATCCCCTGCAATCCGGAGTGCCAGCCATGGCCGATACCAAGATGACTCGAGAAGCGCGGGAAGCCTTTCTGGAGGACCTGCATGTGGGCGTGCTGTCCATTGCCAACGGCGAAGCCGCGCCGCTCACGGCACCGGTCTGGTATGACTACCGCGCCGGCGGCGACCTGTGGTTCCTCACCGGCAAAACGTCCCAGAAAGGCAAGCTGCTAAAGGTCGGCGTACCGGTGACGATGGTTGCCCAGAGCGAGCAGATGCCCTACGCCTACGTATCCGTCGAAGGCAGAGTGAGCGCAATTCGCGCTTGTGACAAAGAAGCAGACACACGCCCCATGGCGCGGCGCTACCTGGGCGAGCAGATGGGCGATATGTACACAGAGAGCGACGACGCCAGCACCTCGGTCTACGTCTCGGTTACACCGACCCGCTGGCTGACTGTGGACTACAGCAAGACGCAGCTCGGCTAACCTCAACTATCCAGGTAGCGATCGAGCGTCTGGTGAAAGTGGCGGATACGCGACTCCTGATAGTTGCCCAGGGTCTGGCCGCCTTTGCGTGCCGCCTTGAAGCCGGCCCACTGGCGCCTGAAGTTTTCTGAGTCCTGATCCAGGATGATATCGAGGCGCCCGAAATCTTCGACCGTGGTATAGCTTGCCTCAATGTCCAGGGACACCACCGGTGCCGGGGCGGGACGTTCACCGCTGTCCGGTAGCGGTTGCAGCTGGATCACATCGTGCAGCGTGCGATCGGGCCCCAGGGGCCGGAAACGGTAGACCAGAGGGATCGCGATGCCAGGAAAAAAGCAGGCATTGGGAAACAGAAAGTACTCGATGCTGTCGAGCAGGATGCTGTTGGAGACATTCGCCAGGTCCGTGCCGTATTCCGCGCCCAGCTGTGCGCGAACCGCGGCGGCATGCACGTCCCGAGCCCGCTCTCCCGGCGCCAGGGTATGGCCTTCGTGCCCAAGAGCTTCCACCAGGGCCTGCTCGTCCAGCGGCTTGGGGTACTGGGGATTGCCGCTACTCAACACCTGCAAAAAGCGGCTTACATGCCGATCGAACAGATCGTACTGGGTGTTCGCCCAGGACGAGACCTGCAGCCCCAACGGGTGCGTTGCCAGCACGTGGTAGGCCTCCAGAAAGGCCTCCATCACCATCTTCCAGTTGCCGTGCAGCACCTTCTCGGTGTGCATGCGCACGAACCGATCTTCCAGCGGCGCGGCCGCAAAGTGCGCCGGCAGCACCCCAAGATAGCTGGCCAGGGACTCCGCTTCCGGATCGAGGTTGATGAATACGAATCCGCCCCAGGTGTCGCATTGCACCTTGGGCAAGCAGAAGTCTTCGTCTTCGACGTGAGGAAAATCCCAGCGACAGGGGATCTCGCGCAAGGCGCCTTCCAGCGACCAGCTCATGCCGTGAAAAGGACAGCGCAGAAACTGTTTGCCCTTGCCGCAGCTGCCGGGCTCGAGAAACTGCATCCCCCGGTGCGGACAGGAGTTTACGAAAGCGCGCAGCGTTCGGTCTTCGCCGCGCACGACCACCACGGAGTAGCGATCGATGTCGTACACGTAATAGTCGCCGGGATCGGGCACGTGCTCTTCCCGGCAGGCCCACTGCCAGGTGCGGGTCCACAGCCGCTCGACCTCGCGTTCGTGAAACGCAGGATCGGTATAGCGGCTGAAAGGCAAATCGTCCGTGCCCAGATGCGGCGCCCGGCTTTCGAGCAGTGTTTCCGGCGTGTTGGCGCCGTCCGCGATCAGCGTCTCGCGCGGCGTCGGCCCGCCGGGACAGCGGGCCGCGCCCGGGGCCAGATCGGGATCTGGCTTCGCGTAGATATCTGCCAAGGCTAGCGCTCCTCGAGACCCCGCTCCCGGCGCATCTTGTTGAGTCGCTCCGCATCGCTGCCAAGGCGCTCGCCCAGCTCCGACTCGTCGACGGTACCCGCCATGTGACGGCTCGCCAGGTTGCTGTTGTACATGATCTTCTTGACCGGCGTGACGGCAATAATCGTGCGCAGCGGCGAGTCGAGCAGCTGGTTGAAAAAGGCTTCGCCTTCGTCGCTGTTGGGGTTCGTCTTCTTGGCCAGCGCCGGGTAGAACCAGCCTTTGGTCTCGTCGTCTTCAAAAAACTCGACGGTGCCTTTGACCGTGATCGCGCCGTGCGGCATGCCCTCTTCCGGCGTGCCGGCGGGATAGCTGCGACTGCTGACGTTCACCGACACCCGGGGATCCCGGCGAATCGCCTTGGTGCGATGCCGGTGCGCGGAGAAGGTCAGCCAGATCTTGCCGTCCTTCCAGACAAAAGCGTGTGTCACCCCCACAGGCCAACCATCTTTGGTCGCCCACATGAGCACCGCCTCGTCGGCGGTGTGCATCAACGTGTCGACCTCTTCGTCCGTGAACGGATAGATAGAGACGATTTCGTGATCGTTCGTTTTTACCTTGGCCATGAGCTCCCCCGGGTGATTGCTGACAACAGCTGTGAACGCGTTCCAATTTTGATTATGGCGGGTCTGGCGGACGGTGCCAACCGGCCGCGAATCAGCCCCTGCGCTCGGATTCGAGGCTGCAGCGGCCGAAATAGACCGCTGTGTCATCCACCGGACGAAACCCTCCGCCAAATAATCGTTACCTAGACAGGTCGACTCTCACCACAGGCATTCGGGACTGTCATGAACCTCTATTTTCGCCTTTTCGCCCAGCTGCTGCGCAGCCTCTGGCAACCCGCCATCACCACCCGGGACGAAACACGCCAATGGTTTCGCGTCCTGCCTCAGGACATCGATGTGTTTGGCCACATGAACAACGGCCGCTACCTGCAGATGATGGACATCGCCCGCACGGTCTGGATGCGCCGCTGCGGCGCATTGGGCGTGATGCGCAGGCAGCGCTGGGGCGCGGCCCTGGGTGGCGGCAGCATCCGCTTCCGGCGCGCCCTGAAGCCCTTCGAGCGCTACGAACTAACCACCCGCCTGATCGGCTGGGACAGCCGCTGGTTCTACCTGGAACACGGCTTCCTGGACCAGCAGGGCCGCTGTGTTGCCGTGGGCCTGTCCCGCGCCGCACTGCGGGGCCGCAAGGGCTGGGTCCGGACCGATGCCGTCATGGACCTGGTCGACCCGGGCGTGACCTCTCCGGCCCTGCCGGCCTACGCGATTGCCCTGAGTCGGCAGGAAGAGGTCATGCAGCGCGCCTTTGCCTGCCGGGAGCAGAGCGACGGGCACAACAGCTGCCCCGCGGCCAGCCTGCCCATGAACACCGGAGAACAGGTTGTATGAACGCCACAGCATCCCCGAACCCGTTTTCTGCACGCTTCTTCGACGCCCTGTTGCGCTGGCCGCGACTGGTACTGGCGCTGTCGCTGGTCGCCATGATCGGCACCGCTGCCGGGCTGGCGCAGCTGGTCAAGGATACCTCCGTGGATGCGTTCATCCCGCCGTCGCACCCGTCTATCCTGGCGAACGAACTGGCCGAGGCACGCTTTGGGCTGGCCGACCCGATCGTGATCGCGCTGGTCGCGCCGGACACGATTTTCAAGCCTCGACATCTGGCTGTCATCGAGTCCCTGCACAACCGCATCGAGGCGCTGCCAAATGTACGCGCAGACCGGGTCATGAGCCTCGCCAGCGAGTCGGCGATCGAGGGCTTTAGCGACCGCATTGAGGTCAATCGCTACCTGGAGGCAGCCGACGCTGCAGAGACCCGGCGCCAATGGACCTTGATGCCTCCGCACCAGGGCACGCTGGTCAGCAAGGACGGTCGCGGTGCCGTCATCGTCGCCGAGCTGATCGACCAGAGCCGTGCCGGTGAAAGCTACCGGGCCATCGATCAGCTGCTGGCCGAGTCCCTGCCCACCGAACTGACCGCGCAGGTCGCGGGCCAGGGCGCTGTTGGCGGCCATCTGAGCGATTCCATTGACCAGGATTCGCGCGTGCTGCAGCCCATGATCTTCCTGGTCGTGCTGGCGGTGCTGTACCTGGCCTTTCGCCGGCTGGCAGCCGTCGGTCTGCCGCTGCTCATCATCGTCGGCGCGACCGGCGGTGCGATCGGCATCATGGCCTACGCGGGCGTCTCCTACTTCGCCATCACTTCAGCCCTGCCGGTCATCCTGGTAGCGATCGCCGTCGCCGACACGATCCACATACTGAGCAGCTACTACCCCCGGCGGGCGCAGGCCCCAACCGGACCCGTGGCGCCGCTGGTCGCCGCCGCCATGGGGGAGCAGGCCGGTCCCATCACGATCACAACGGTGACCACCATGGCGGGCTTTCTGGGCATCGCCATCGCAGAGGTTATGCCGCCGATCGTCTACTTCGCGCAGTTCGCAGCGCTCGGCGTCGGCCTCGCCTGGCTGTATGCCATGCTGACCCTGCCCTGCGCGCTGGTGCTGCTGGCGCCTCGCCCGTCGCCACGTTTCCCTGCGCCTGCCGCCGCTGACGGAGCGCCCCAGGCACCGACCGGCCGTCTGGCCCGCAGCCTCAGCGCCATCGCCACCGCCAGCGCCAGGCACCCCTACCGAACCCTCGCTATGGCCGGTGCCGTGGTGGCGCTGGCTATCGCCGGAGCGAGCCAGCTGCGAGTGGATCGCGCCCTGGTCGAAGGCTTTAAGGCCAGCGCGCCGATCCGACAGGCTGACGAAGCCATCAACGCGCGCTTTGCCGGCACCTCGTTTCTGGACATCATGATCGAGGCGCCAGCGCCAGAGGGCCTGCTCACCGCATCGGCGATGCGCCAGATCACTGATCTTCAGGCGTTCCTGGAATCGCTGCCCCGGGTTCAGCACACCATGGCGATCACCGACTACCTCACCCTGTTGCACCAGGCCATCGAGGCGCCTGGCGCAGCCCCGGCAGGGCGAGCCCTGCCTGCCCAGGACGACGCGATCGCGCAGTACCTGCTGGTATACGAAGCATCCGGCGACCCGACGGACTTCGAAGAGGAGATCGACGGCGAGTATCGAACGGCGCTCCTCCGAGCCGTCCTGAATACCCGCTACTTCAGCGAGGAACGCGCCGCGGTAGAAGCGCTGGAACAGTACCTGGCCACCCGCTGGGACCAGGAGGCGCTGAAGGCGACCATCAGTGGCCGCGTCAATGTGCGCTACCACTGGATGGCCCGCCTCGCGGAACACCATTTCGCCGGCGTCGCGCTGTCCCTCCTCCTGGTGTTCGGCATCGCAGCGGCGCTGTTCCGCAGCCTGGGCGCCGGATTCCTGGCGGTCGTGCCGGTCTCGCTCACCGTCCTGCTGCTGTACGGGCTCATGGGCGCGACGGGCATTTACCTGGAACCGGCGACGACGATGTTCGCTGCTATCTCCCTGGGCCTGGGGGTCGACTTCGCGATCCACCTGATCGCCCGGCTGCAGCTGGCAGTGCGCGCACTGGGCAATTTTGACCAGGCGCTGGCTCAGGTCATTCCCGGCACCGCGCGCGCCTGTTTCTTCAACGCCTTTGCCCTGGGCGCCGGATTCGCCGTTCTGCTGGCCAGCGAATTGCTGACGCTCAAGCGCTTTGGCGGCATGGTCGCTGCGGCTGCGCTGCTGAGCTTTCTGGCGGCCCTGGTGCTGGTCCCGGCAGGCTACCGGCTGCTGCTGGGCACCCGCGTCTCGGCGACCGCGCAGGACCGCAAGGACGCTGCGCCGACCAGCGCGACGTTGACGGCCCCGGTCAAAGCGGCGCTCAGCGCGCTACTGTGTGTTGCCAGTGCTGCGTTGGTCATGGTGCCGGCCGCGCCGGCGCAGGCCGACGAGGCCCCGGAGGCAACGCTGGACGGCAATGCCCTTGCGGCCCAGATCGCCGCCCGGGTGGACGGCGACTTTGCCCTGCGCGAGGTCGAGATGACGATGACCAACCGGCGCGGCAAGTCCCGCTCGCGCCAGGCCATGATCCTGCGCGCCAGCAGCGCCGATGCCCGGCGTACCCTGATCATGTATCGCGGACCGAAAGCGGTGCGGGAAACCGCGTTTTTAGGCTACGACTACCATGCCGAGGGCCAGGCCAGCGACCAGTGGCTGTACCTGCCAGCCATGCGCAAGACGCGGCGCATTCCGGCTTCGGATCGAGGCGACTACTTCCTCGGTACAGACTTCACCTACGAAGACATGCAGGCGGAGCTGAAATTCAACGCCAGCGACTACCGCTTTGAAGAAATCGCCGCGCCGGACCGCGACATTCGATTGCTCCGCGGCACCCCGCACACCCCCGGGATTGCCCGGGAACTGGGTTACGGCGGCTTTACGGCCGAGATCGACATGAAGTCCCTGCTGCCCCGGCGCATCGCTTTCAGCGACCCCAAGGGGGAACCCCTGAAGGTCATCGAAGTGACCCGCATCGATCAGATCGACGACATCTGGACGGCAACGGAGATCGTGGCCAGTAACTCGCAGACGGGCCACGTCACCCACTTCAGCTATCGCGAGGTTCGCTTTCCGAAACAGCTGCCCGAGCAGCTCTTTACAGCGGCCAACTTGCGGCGCGGGATCCCGCGGCTATGAGCGGCTCAGTCGGTAACGGCGTCGCTCTGGCATTGCTGCTGGCAGTCTTGCCTGCGCTGCCGATCGCTGCGCAGGCGGATGCCTATCTGTCACTGGAAACTTCGCTGCACAGCGCCTACAGCACTGCCGATGACCAGTGGCGCCAGGGCGAGCTCACCCTGCGTCCGCGCTGGGAGCAAACCCTTGGCGCGAACACAGACCTGGTCCTCTCGGGCCGGGTTCGGCTGAACTTTGACGACGCGCTGGACGGCCAGCAGCGGGATCTGGGTGCCTACGACCCGCTCAGCCGGCCAGCTTTCGACCAGCCCCTGGCAGCCTCGCTGCGCGATGCTTACATCGAGCGCAGCATTGGCGCCGGACATCTGCGCCTGGGCAAACAGCAGATCGTCTGGGGCGCCCTGGACGGGCTCAAGCTGTTGGACGCCCTCAACCCGCAGAGTTTCCGCAGCTTCATTCTGGACGACTTTGACGAATCGAGAATCAGCCAGTGGAGCGCATTGCTGGAGTGGCCGCTGGCCGGCGGGCAGCTGGAGCTCGCCCTGATCCCCGACACCAGCGTGCACGAACTGCCCACAGCAGAGGCCGCCTTTGCCCTGACCGCGGAGCGCTTTCGCTTTGGGCTCGACCAGCCCAGCTGGCAGCAGTACATCACCACCGGGACCGCGGGGGTTCGGCTGCGGCGGGATCGCGATCGGCGCCTTGGCGGCGGTACCTGGGGTCTGCGCTACAGCCGCTTCGCCGCGGGCTGGGATCTGGCGCTCAGCATTCAGCAGGGCCTCGACCACCAACCCGTGGGCCAGCTCAGTCTCGCCCCCGGGCCTGCTGCGGACACCACCGCAGCAAGCACCCCGCCCGTACTGACTCTGACGCAGGCCCATCGCCAGCGTCGGGTCATTGGCTTCAGCGCCAGCAAATCCTTCGGCGCCGTGGCCCTGCGCTCGGAGTTCGCCTACAAGCCGGGCCGAGCCTTCAACCGCATGCGCCCAGAGCTGCCGGCAGGGGCCGTCACGGCGCTGGAAACCGTGCGCCGGGACCAGTACGGCGCCGCCATCGGGCTGGACTGGCAGGCGCCAGCAGACCTGTTCGTGAGCGTTCAGCTCCTGCACGAACAGATCCGGGGGCATCAGCGTAACTTCCTGACGCCGGCAAAGGACTTGCTGGCGACGGCTGTTGTTCGGCGGCGGTTCCGACACGATTCCCTGACCGCGGAGCTGCGCTGGTATGGCAACCTGGCCGATGGCGATGGCCTGCTGCGCCCGATGCTGGCGCTACAGCTGGGGGACAGCACGGAGGTTGCCCTGGGCGGCGACTTTTTCTACGGCGCGGAGAGCGGCCTTTTCGGCCAGTTCCGGCAGGCGGATCGGCTGACACTCTCCCTGACGCGGTACTTCTGATTACACCGCCCACAATGCGCTTACAGCGCCGGCAGCTGGCTCACACTTGATACGAACTGGACACGCTCGCCGGACAGGTCCGCACAGCTGGACGGCGATCTGCGGGTACCTTGGATGCTCTGTTTTGACGAGTACCGAGCGCCGCTGTTGTGAACGTCCTGTCCCGAACTATGCCGGTAATCGCGTTCGCCCTGCTCAGCAATTTCGCTCAGGCCGGCGTCATCGAGATGGGCATCGGCAGCACGCTGATGCCTCCGGTACCGCAGGCTACAGCGGCGACACCGCAGCGGCTTGCCGCCGGGTCCCTGGTTGTGGATCTGGGCGAGCGCGTCGTGGCGCGCAGCAGCCAGATCACTCACCAGGAGCTGGTCGCCCGGGGCGTCCGCGCCCTGACGCCCCGGCCCGGTAACGTGCGCAGTGCGCTGCGCAGTGTCTCCAGCGACAAGGTCATTCTGACCCACCGCGCCGCTAGGCGCTGAGGGGCAAAACCCACCGCGCCGCTAGGCGCTGAGGGGCAACACCCACGGCGCCGCCAGGCGCTGAGGGACACGACCCAGCACGCCGTCAGGCGTCCGGGGTCACCGACAGGTTCTCAGAGGGGGAGAACGGCAGGAGGGGGTTTTCTGCCGACTGCAATGCTGCGAAATGGACGTCGTAGCTGCGCGACAATTGCTCGACCAGCTGCGCCTTAAGCACTGCCATGGAGGGGGTTGCCGACCCCAGCAAATCCTTCACCTGCGTCACCGAAATATCCGTCAGCCCGCAGGGGTTGATGCGCGCAAACGGCTCCAGGGCCATATCGACATTCAGGCTGAGCCCGTGGTAGCTGCATCCGCGTCGGACGCGCAGTCCGAGCGCCGCAATCTTTGCCGTCCCAACATAGACCCCGGGGGCGCCGTCCCGCCGATCGGCCACGATGTCGAGGTCTCCGAGGAGCGCAATGATCGCGTCTTCGATGCCGGACACCAGCGCCTTGATGCCGATTCCAAGCCGCCGCAGGTCGAACAGGAGATAGCCGACGAGCTGTCCGGGACCGTGATAGGTCACCTGTCCGCCCCGGTCGCTCTGCACCACGGGGATGTCGCCGGTCGCCAGCAGATGCTCCGCTTTGCCGGCCTGGCCCTGGGTAAAGACGGGATCGTGTTCCGTGAGCCATAGCTGGTCCGGGCTGTGCTCATCGCGGGTATCGGTGTAGCGCTTCATGGCAGCAAAGCTGTCGCCGTACGCGGTGCGTCCAAGATCGAAGAGCTGGACTTCGCGCGCAGCGACGTCAGCAGCCCCGGTCACAGCACCAACTTGACGTCGGCGCGAGCCATCAGCGCCTGGTGCAGCGCCTTGAGCTGGGCCTCGCCGGTTGCTTCGATTTCGAGGCTGTAGGACACATAGCTGTCAGCCCGGCTGGGTGTCTCGACCAGGGTATCCCGGTCGATGGGCTCGGCATGTTGGTGCACGATCGCAAGCATGGATTCGAGCTGGCTCGCGGGATTATCTTCGGCACGTACCATGATCACCTTGATCGGGTAGGCGCAGGGGAACTCGATGACAATTGAATCACTCACCGCTGATCAGCTGTTTGAAGAAGAGCGCCACAAAGTCGATCGCGCGGCTGAAGATACCGGCTTCCGCCACGTCTTCCAGCGCGACCAGCGGCGCCCGGTGAACCACGTCGCCGTGCAGGCGCAAGATCAACTCACCAAGCTTCTCGCCGCGGGTGACCGGCGCTTCGACGACCCGGCGAACTTTGAGCTCTGCTTCGATGTCGTTGTAGCTGCCCCGGGGAATGGTCACCACCACTGCCTCTTCGACGCCCAGCTGGGTCGTGTCGGCATCGGCGTACCAGATCTCTGCTTCCTTCAGCGGCACACCGGCCTCGTACAGCGACTGGGTTTCAAAATAGCGGAAGCCATAGGACAGCAGCTTCTGACTCTCGCGCATGCGCGCTTCGTCGCTCTTGGTCCCCATGACCACGGACAGCAGGCGCATGCCTTCGCGCTCTGCGGACGCCACCAGGCAATAGCCGGCGGCCTCGGTGTGACCGGTCTTGACGCCGTCCACCGTGCGATCACGCCAGAGCAGCCGGTTGCGATTCGGTTGCTCGATGCCGTTGTGCGTGTAGGAGCGTTCTGAGTAGAGTTTGTAGTTTTCCGGATGGCGCTCGATCATCGCGCGCGTCAGCAGCGACAGGTCCCGGGCGGTGGTGTAGTGATTTTCTGCGGGCAGGCCCGTGGCGTTCTGGAACTGGGTCGACATCATGTCCAGGGCCAGCGCCTGCTGATTCATCATATCGGCAAATGCGCCCTCGCTGCCCGCGACGTGTTCCGCGATCGCGACGCTGGCATCGTTGCCAGATTGAATAATCACGCCCTTGAGCAAAGCGCCCACCGGGACCCGACTGCGCTCCTCGAGAAACATGCGCGAGCCAGGCGTGCGCCAGGCATTGGTGCTGACGGTGACCATGTCATCGAGGCTGATGCGCCCCGCGGCGAGCTCTTCTGACGCCACGTAGACGGTCATGATTTTGGTGAGGCTGGCGGGCGGCAAAGGCTCGTCAGCATTGGTTTCGACCAGCAACTCGCCGGTGTCGTAGTCCATCAGCAGGTGCGAGCTGGCAGAGATGCTGGGCGGCGGCGGAATAATCGGCCGATCAGCAGCGCGTGCCGGGGCAACGCTGAGAGTCAGTGCGGCAAAGGTCAGGAAGGTCGCAAGGGCTCGGGTCATGGCAGCAGATGTCAGCAAACTACAGTGCGCCGGAGTCTAACACTCCAGCCCGCAGGACTGATCGTCTCCGACGGCGCCGGGCGCTTGCAACAGCAGGCTCGCGAAGCCTTCGCGCTCCAGCGCCAGCTGCTGCGCCCGAGCGGCCTGGGGGTCATCGTAGGGGCCGATGCGAACCAGGTACAGGGCACTGGCCGGCGGGCGAGTGATCCGGGCCTGGGCAGGCACCGCCCGCACGATCTGGTCGAGCAGGCGCTGAGCGCCGGCCCGAATGCTGAAAGCCCCGGCCTGCAGGAAGTATCCCGCGGACGCAGCGTCAGCAACAGGCGCCGGAGATTCGGCCGCCGAAGCAGGGACCGCAGACGCAGGCCGTGGCGCAACACCGAGGGACGGCACAGCGGCGTTCCCTGGGTTCTGATATTTGGGTTGCGGCACGTAGAACGCTTCCGGTGGCAGCTCGGCCGGCGCTGCAGCGGCCACCTGCACCGGCGCAGCGATGCTTTCCGGGGTGACCACCCGGACCCGCACCCGAGCGGTACCGCGGTCCGCAAAGCCCAGCTTGACCGCCGCAGCAAAGGACAGGTCGAGGATGCGGCTGTCGTGAAAAGGACCGCGATCATTGACGCGAACCAGGGTTTGGCGACCGTTTGCGAGATTGGTGACTTCGACGTAGCTGGGAATGGGGAGGGTACGGTGGGCCGCGGTGAGCTCGAACATATCGAAGGGCTCGCCGCTCGATGTGCGACGCCCGTGAAATTTGCTGCCGTACCAGGATGCGTTGCCGACCCGGTCATAGCCGTCGGCCTTGGCAAGCACGCGGTAGGTGCGACCGAACTGCTCGTAGCTGGCCGGATTGCCGGTCGCGCTGCGTGGCTCGCTGCGAGGCTCCGGATCGGGCAGGGCTCGCAGCTGCGCAAGGCGCGCCGCGCTGACTGCCGGCGCGCTGTCGGCCTCGCTATCCGGCAGCGGCGGCAAGGTAGCCGCGCAACCGCCCAACACCAGACCAGCCAGAACCACACGCGCACCGCGACTCAGAACCAGGCATGCGCGCTGACATGCAAAGGCCCCATTACCGATCACCCCGGGAACCCCCATCGGTCTTCTCTCCTGCCCTAGCCTGCCACAGCGGCGCCATGGCGCTCCGCGTGCAGGACCTGTCCCAGCTGGTAAACCGCCATCGCGTACATGCGACTGTGGTTGTAGCGGGTAATCACGTAAAAATCCTGCAGGCCGAGCCAGTACTCTGCGTACTCGGGCTGCTCCATGCGAAACAGCGCGGCCTTGGTGCTATCTGCCAGGTCCGCAACGAACAGCCCTTTGGCGCGCAGCTCGCCGACCGTGAGCTTGGGCTTCAGGCTGTCGTTGGCGAGCGCGTCCAGCGTCGCCAACGCCTTGCTGTCGGCCGGCATGCTGGCCTGCATCGTGACCGGACCGTCGCCGCGCCAGCCATGGACCTTGAAGTAGTTGGCAACGCTGCCGATCGCGTCGGTCGGGTTGTTCCAGATATCGCGTTTGCCGTCGCCGTCGAAGTCGACGGCGTAGCTGCGAAAGCTCGACGGGATAAACTGGCCAAAGCCCATGGCGCCCGCATAGCTGCCATACAGCTCAGGAACCTCGCGCTTTTCTTCGCGCGCCAGCAACAGCAGCTGGGTGAGTTCCTTGCGGAAGAACTTGGAACGGGGGGGATAGTCGAAGCCCAGGGTAGCAAGCGCGTCCAGCACGCGATACTTGCCTTTGATCCGGCCCCAGCGCGTCTCGACGCCAATGATCGCCACGATGTAGCGGGCGGGCACGCCAAAGGTTTCCTCGGCGCGGGCAAGGTCGGCAGCGTGTTCCTCCCAGAACTTGAGACCGGCGCCGTAGCCAGAGGGCTTCAGGAAAATCTTGCGATACTCGTGCCACTTGAGCGTGCGCTCTGCCGGACGAGCGATCGCATCGAGAATGCTCTGCTGCTTTTTGGCCTGCGCAAACAGGTCCCGCAGCGCGCCCTCTTCGAACTTGTGCTCGCGCACCAAATCGGCGATGTAGCCGTCGACGTCGTCGCGATTCACGTAATCAGCACGGGCACTGCCCAACATGAATGCCGCCACGACAGCCACAACAACCGCCAGAACCCAGGACAAACGCATGATGAATCCTTGATCAACCATCTCTGAGCGCACCAGCAAGCAGCATCGGAACCCGGCCCTACCAGCTCTTGTGCGAATGAATCGACATGATAATGCCGAAGCCAGCCAGCAACGTGATGGCCGAGGTGCCACCGTAACTGATGAGCGGCAACGGCACACCCACCACAGGCAGCATTCCGCTCACCATCGCGACGTTGACAAACACGTAGACGAAAAACGTGAGGGTCAGTGCCCCGCTCAACAACCGGCTGTAAGTCTGCTTCGCAAGGCCCGCGGTGTACAGGCAACGACCGACAATGGCGAGATAAAGCAGCAGTACCAGCAGGATCCCCATGAAGCCGAGCTCCTCGCCAATGACGGCGATGATGAAGTCCGTGTGGCTTTCCGGCAGAAAATCGAGGTGGCTTTGCGTGCCTTCAAACAGGCCTTTGCCTTCCAGCCCCCCGGAGCCGATCGCCGTGGTGGACTGCATAATGTTCCAGCCGGCGCCGAGGGGATCGCTCTCGGGGTCGAACAGCGTCAGGATGCGCTGCTTCTGGTACTCCTGCAGCCCGTAGTACCACACGACCGGTGCCGCCGCCCCGCCGCACAGCAGCGCCACCAGCAAAAAGCGCCAGGGCAAGCCCGCCAGCAGAATGACGGCGCCGCCCGCAGCGAGCACCAGGATGCCGGTCCCCAGATCGGGCTGCAGCATCACCAGCGCCGCCGGGACCCCGCAGATCGCAAAGGCCACGATCAGATTGCCGAAGGACGGCGGCAGGGGCCGATCGTGGAAGTACCAGGCCACCATCATCGGCACCGCCAGCTTGAGCAGTTCCGAGGGCTGAAAGCGGGCGACGCCCGGTATCTCGAGCCACCGCTGACTGCCGTTGACGGTGACGCCCTGCACGAGCACCAGCGCCACCAGGGCGAGGCTCACCAGATAGATCGCGGGCGACCAGCGCAGGTAGAACCGGGGCGGAAACTGGGCGGCAACAAACATCACGACCAGTCCCAGCCCCATCCGCGTCATCTGCGACGCGACCGTCGCCATGTTCCGGTCTGCGGCGCTGTAAAGCACGATGAGCCCGAAGGCGATGACCATGCCAAGCAGCAGCAGGAGCGGCGGGTCCCAGGCAAAGCCAACCCGGCTGCGCACCGGTGCGCTCGTGACTCCGGGCAATCGTCGGACAAAGTCCTGACCGCTCATTGCCGGGCAATCTGCGGCAGCAGGTAGGCATCCATGACTTCCCGGGCGACAGGTCCGGCGACACTGCTGCCGCCACCGCCGTTTTCAACCAGGACGGCGAGCGCCAGCTGGGGCGCATCGGCCGGGGCGAAGGCGATGAACCAGGCATGTTTGCGACGATACTCGTCGAGCTCTTCTTCGTCGTACTCCTCGCCCTGACGAATCTCGACAACCTGCGCGGTACCCGACTTGCCGGCCATGCGATATGGAATGTCCTGCCCAATGTAGGACCAGGCGGTGCCGTTTTGCCCGTAACCCTTGCGGCCCCGATGCACGACATCTTCCATCGCGTCTACCATGCGTTCCCAGTCGTCCGGGGTCGGTCCAACGACCCTGGGGAGTTCGGTGTGCGCGTTGAACTCGGCGAGCGGCTCGTCGCTCGACAGCAACAGCCGCGGCGCCAGGAAGCGCCCGCGATTCGCAATCACCGTCGCCATGGTTGCCAGCTGCAGCGGGGTGACCAGCAGATCGCCCTGGCCGATGCCGTAGTTGACGTTGTCGCCCGGATACCAGACCTCGCCCTTGGCACCGCGCTTCCAGATCGGGTCTGGCACCAGCCCCGCGCTGGCACCGGACACGTCGACCGCAGTGCGTTGCCCAAGCCCAAACTGTCGGGCAAAGCGTGCAATGTCGTTGGCTTCGAGACGGGTGCCCAGATCGTAGAAATAGACGTTCGAGGATCGGTAGATGGCCCGCTGCAGGTCGACCTTGCCCTGCCCTCCGGTGTTCTTGCGGGTCCAGCTCCAGTCACGGTAAACGCGATCCTGATCCGGCAGCTTGAAGTATCCGTAATCTTCGATGATCTCGTCCCAGCTGATCTTGCCGTGGGACAGGCCAGCCAGCCCAACCACGGGCTTAAAGGTGGACCCGGGCGCGTACTGGCCGTTGATCGCGCGATTGAAGAGCGGGGTGTCGCGAGACGTGCTGAGCGCGGTGTACTCCTCGGAGCTGATGCCGGTCACAAACAGGTTCGGGTCGTAGCCGGGGTTGCTCACCATCGCCATGATTCCGCCGGAGCGAGGATCGATGGCAACGATAGAACCCCGGCGCTCGCCGAGCGCAGCCGAGGCAGCAATCTGCAAACGGTTGTCGATCTGCAGGGAAATGTTGTGCCCGGCTCGGGCCGGCTCCACAAACAGCGTTTCGCGAATGCGGCCATGCGCATCCGTTTCCACATGCTGGTAGCCGGGCTTGCCGTGCAGCGAGTTTTCGTAAAACTTCTCGACGCCGCGCTTGCCGACGTAATCCGTGGCGCTGTAAAGCACCGGGTCCAGGGTCCGCAGGTCGGTCTCGTTAATACGCCGCACGGAGCCGAGGACATGCGCGAACAACTCTCCGAAGGGGTAGTTGCGCACCTGCCGGGAACTGACTTCCACCCCGGGCAGGCGATGGCGGTTCACGGCCAGCAAGGCGACCTCTTCTTCCGTCAGCTGCGCCTTAAGGGTAATAGGCGCGTAGGGTCGACGTTTGCGAGCATCATCGCGCTCGTACCGTTCAACCTCTTCGGCCGTAAGGTCCACCAGCATGGCGACTTCGCTGAGCGTCCGGTCGAGGTCACCGGCGCGCTCCCGAACCAGCGCCAGCTCGTAAATCGCCCGGTTTTCCGCCAGCGGCACGCCGTTGCGATCAAAGATCAGCCCGCGGGCCGGCACCAGCGGCTGAATCTGAATCCGGTTGTCTTCGGAGCGGGTGCGGTAGGTCTCGTGCTCAAAGACCTGTAGCTCGAGGTAACGGGCGATCAGCAGCCCGGTCAACACCAGCACGCCGGCAAAGGCGATCAGCACGCGGTTGAAAAACAGCGAACGCTCGAGGCCCTGATCCTTGAGGGGGGCTGGTGCCACTGCTCAGGCCCGGTGGTACGGGTGGCCAGCGTTGACCGTCCAGGCCCGATAGAGCTGCTCGTGGAGCAGCAGCCGGGCCATGGCATGGGGGAGCGTCAGCCGGGACAGCGACCAGGTCTCCTGAGCGCGGGCCAGGCAATCCTCGTGCAGGCCATCGGCACCGCCGATAAGCAGCGCGACATCCGTGCCTGTTTGTTGCCAGCGATCCATGTGCTTGGCCATCTCCATGGTGGTGAGTCCCTGGCCTCGCTCGTCCAGGGCGATGACCCTATCGGTTCCCGAGACCCGGCTCAATATTCGATCAGATTCTGTCGCTTTTGCCGTGCTGGCGGACACATTCCCGCCCCGGGACCGGGCTCCGGGAGCAATCTCGACCAGCTCGAAGCCCAGGTGTCTGGGCAAGCGTTTGGCGTATTCGGCGCAGCCCAGCCGAGCCCAATCCGGCAGCCGCTGCCCCACGGAAAGCACCCGAAGCTTCAGGCGCCAGCGCCGCTGTTTTCGTCATCTCCTGGAAAATCGCCCCACAAGCGCTCCAGATCGTAAAACCCGCGGGTCTCTTCCTGCATCAGATGAACCAGCACATCGCCGAGATCGATCAGAATCCATTCAGCGCTCTCTTTTCCCTCCACGCCATTCACGCGGCCCTGGTTCTCCTTGACCGAATCGAGAACATATTGGGAAAGCGCGTTGACATGGCGATTGGAGGTGCCGCTCGCGATCACCATGTGGTCGGCGATCGTCGTGAGATGGGCCACCGGCAGGCTGGTGACGTTGATGGCTTTGCGGTCTTCGAGGGTATCGACAACTAGGTCCCGAAGGATGTCTGGGGTCAAAAGGTGCTCCCGTGGCGGGTCATTGGCTGACCCTGTGATGGGTTCCGTACAGGTGATGGTGGGCAATATAGGAAAAGACGCCGGTCGGTAGCAAATGGGCACTCGGCTCGCGAGCCAGCAGACGCCTGCGAACCTCGGTGGCAGAAACGTCTGGCGGCGTCACCGGCACCTGCATGACCGAGCCGGCCAGCGTTGCCGGGCAGTCCCGGGTCCACCGCCCGTCCAGCGCTGCGGTCAGGGCTGGGGACAGCGGCGCGTCGTAGCCCGCCCGGTCCAGCACAACCAGGTGGCCCAGCTCGAGCACCCGCGGCCATTCGTGCCAGGTCTCCAGACTGAGCAGGCTGTCGCGCCCGATCAGCCAGCCCAGCGGCGTGTCAGGGTGCTCGGCCCGCAGTGCTTCGAGGGTGTGCACCGTGTAAGACGGCGCATCGCGCCGGATCTCGCGATCGTCGGGCACCAGTTCCGGATAGGGCTCGCAGGCCAACGACAGCAACTCAAAGCGCGCACTGATGGACGCCGTCGGGGTATCCCGATGCGTCGGCCAGGCCGAAAGGACCAGCCGGACCGGTACCTCGAGGGCCGCTGCCGCTGCTCGAGCAAGCGCAATGTGACCGACGTGTACCGGGTCGAAGGTACCGCCGAAGCAGAGGATCAACGTTGCCGTACCTGCCCGGAACCGAAGACCACATACTTTTGCGTGGTCAGCCCCTCCAGCCCGACCGGCCCCCGGGCGTGCAGCTTGTCGGTGGAGATGCCGACCTCTGCCCCCAGGCCGTACTCGAAGCCGTCAGCAAACTGCGTGGAGGCGTTAATCATGACCGATGCGCTGTCGACCTCGGTCATGAACCGCCGGCCCCGGGCGTAGTCCTGCGTCACGATCGTGTCGGTGTGCTGAGACCCGTGACGATTGATGTGCGCAATGGCCGCATCGAGATCGTCCACAACGCGAACAGACAGCACGGGGCCGAGATACTCGGTGTCCCAGTCCGCCGCGGTTGCCGGTACCGCCGTCGGCAGAAACGAACAGATGCGCTCGCAACCGCGCAGCTCAACGCCCGCCTCAGCAAAGCCTGCCGCCAGCGCCGGCGCAACCGCAGCCACCATATCCTTGTGGATCAGCAGGGTTTCCAGAGCGTTGCACACGGCGTACTTCGAAGTCTTGCCGTTCACCGCCAAAGCGACCGCCATGGCGGGATCAGCACCGGCGTCGATGTACTGGTGGCAGATGCCATCCAGGTGCTTGATGATCGGAATGCGCGACTCGGCCATGATCCGCTCGATGAGCGATTTGCCGCCCCGGGGCACGATGATGTCGACCAGCTCGTCAGCCTGCAGCAGCGCGCCGACCGCAGCCCGGTCGGTGGTTGCGATGAGCTGGGCCACGCTCGCCGGCAGCTCCGCGGCCAGCAAGCCCTTGGCAATGCTCGCTGCAATCGCCCGGTTGCTGTGGATGGCCTCGCTGCCGCCACGCAGAATGCAGGCGTTGCCGCTCTTGAGACACAGCACGGCAGCGTCGACGGTCACGTTCGGTCGCGACTCGTAAATGATACCGATCACGCCCAGGGGCACCCGCATGCGCCCAATCTGCAGGCCGTTCGGACGATAAGACAGGTCGGTGACGGTGCCCACCGGGTCGGGCAGCGCCTCGACCTGGCGAACCCCCTCGATCATCTGGTCCACGGCGCGATCGTCGATCTGCAAGCGATCGACCAGCGGCTGATCCAGCCCCGTGCCCGCAGCCGCGGCCATGTCCAGCTCGTTGGCGGCAATGATGACGGCTCGGTCGGCATCAAGCGCGTCGGCAATCGCCAGCAGGGCCCGGCTCTTACGGGCCGGCTCTGCCGCCGCGATGATTCGCCCGGCAGCCCGGGCCGCCTGAGCGAGGGCCAGCACATAGGTCTTCGGATCCGCACTGGCATCTGCGGCAGGCACGTCTGTCGCCGGCGCAGGGGCTACGGATTTCTGGAAGCGGGCACTCATACACTCAGTATACCTGTAAGGCGCGGCCAGGCTTGTCCGTAGAGCTAGCTGCGCAGCTTGTGCACCAGCCGGTTCAGCTCAGCGAGCCGTTCCCGCGGCCGGTCGAGCTGCAGCAGGGACTGCTTGATCTCGGGTTCGATGGGCAGCAGCTCGGCCAGTCGCGCGCTCACGGACTGGGCTTCGGCGTAATCGATCTCCAGGCCCATCTTGGCAATCAGCGGGTGCTGGGCCAGCTCCTTCAGGATCGTCACCAGGTCAGCGTGTTCCGGCGGCATCGGGCTCGCTGGCTCGTCCGGCAGCCAGGCCACCCGGCCCATGATCAGCAGGTCGTCCTGAGCCCAGGCTTCCTGCAGGCGGAATTTGCGCTCACCCCGAGCCACGACGCCGAGCAGGCCATCGCTGAGCTGATTGAAATCGATGATGCGCGCCTCCGTGCCCACATCGAACACGTGCGGGAGCTGAAACTGATCATCGAGCCGGGCTTCGTGGCCTTCGCGGATCAACACGACACCGAACCCGGTATCGCTGCGCAGGCAACCGCGCACCATGTCCAGGTAGCGCGGCTCGAAGATGCGCAGAGGGAGATGCCCGTCCTTGAACAGAACCGTGCGCAGCGGGAACAGCGGGATGTCGCTCGTTTCGGTCATGGCTGGAGAGTATCACCGCCCTATGCACTGTGCGCGTGAGGACGCGCGCTTGCGCCGTGCGCTTGAGGAGGCGCGCTCAGCGCTCTTCGACAATCAGCCGGCCGACAGCGGCAGCCCCGCGCCGGATCCCGCGCTGCGGGGCCAGCAGAAACAGATCGCCGTTGCGGCCCTCCCACTGGCTGGGCACCCCACAGGTCGCGGCCAGCTCGGCGTGCGCGGCCAAATGTTCCGGCTCGCCGTGCACCGGAATGGCCATGCGCGGGCGAATCCAGCGGTACAGCTCAGCGAGTTCGTCCCGGGCCGGGTGCCCGGACGCGTGAATCGGCTGGTTGAGGGCCTCGTCCTGGCACACGGCGACGCCCAGACGCTCGAGGCGCCGCAGCAATGCCGTCACGCTGGGCTCGTTCCCGGGAATCACCCGGCTGCTGAGGACCACCCGGTCCCCGGGCGCCAGATCGAGGCTGGGGTGGCTGCCATGGGACAGGCGGTGCAGCGCGGCACCCTGCTCTCCCTGGCTGCCCGTGGCGACGGCCAGCACCTCCTCCGGCGGCAGGTAGCCCAGATGGCCAGGCTCGATGAGCTGGTCTTCCGGATCCCACAGGCCGGCCTGCCGCGCAGCCCCGACGTAGTTGTGCAGGGACCGGCCCAGCAGCGCCATGTACCGGCCCGTTTGCCGGGCCACCCGGGCCAGGGTACGCAGGCGAGCGACGTTGCTGCCAAAACAGCCCACGATGACCCGGCCCGGCGCGCTCTCGACCTGAGCCAGCAGGCCCGCCTGCAGGGTGCCCTCGCTGGGAGACCGGCCCGGGGTCGTCGCGTTGGTGGAATCGCACACCATCGCCAGCATGCCCTCGGCACCGATCGCTTCGAGCTGACGCTGGCTGTAGCTGGGCCCGACCACCGGGTCCGGATCGAGCTTCCAGTCGCCAGTGTGGAAGATCGACCCCGCGGGCGTGCGCAGCACCAGACCCTGGGACTCCGGGGTGGAGTGCGTGACGCCCACCCATTCGACATCAAAGGACCCGATTTGCTGGCGGTGTCCGGGCTCGACCACATGCAGCGGCACTGTGCCCAGCAACCGCGCCTCGGCCAGCTTTCGCGTCAGGATGGCGGCGGTAAAGGGCGTCGTGTAGACCGGACAGCGCAGCTGCGGCCACAGGTGCGCGACCGCCCCGACATGATCTTCATGGGCGTGAGTGATCACCAGGCCGCACAGCGCCGAGGCCCGCTCGGCGATGAAAGACGGGTCGGCCATTTCCACCCGGGTCCGGTCCTGGGCATCTCGCTCAAAGGTGATCCCGCAATCAACGGCGAGCCAGGCGCCGTCGTGACCGTACAGATTGAAATTCATGCCGATCTCGCCACACCCCCCAAGGGGCAGGAACCACAGATCGCTGGGTGATGGTGTCATGGCCGCACCATAGGCGACGGCCAGGAAGAGCGCCAGAGACGGAGGGTCCTGGCGCTCCGGGGCAGGCGAGCTAGAAGGGAATGTCGTCGTCGAAGTCTTCGTCGGTCAACGGGGCCGGCTGAGCACTGGCCCCGCCACCACCGCCACCACCGCCACCGCTGTTGCCCTGGCTGTAGCCGCCGCCACCGCCGCCACTGGCCGCGCCGCCATCGAAGCCGCCGCCGTCGCCCATGCCACCGCCGCCCATGCCGCGGCTGTCGAGCATCTGCATGTCGCGGGCAATGACTTCCGTGCGGTACTTTTTAACGCCGTCCTGTTCCCAGCTGCTGGTCGACAGGCTGCCTTCAATGAAGACCTTCGAGCCCTTGCGCAGGTATTCGCCGGCGATCTCCGCAAGCTTGGAGAAGCAGACGACGTTGTGCCACTCGGTCTTCTCCTGCTGCTCGCCGCTGTTGCGGTCCCGCCAGCTTTCCGACGTCGCGACGCTAAATTTGGTGACGGCGTTGCCGCCCTGGGAGTAGCGGGTTTCCGGGTCTCTGCCCAGATTGCCGATCAGGATGACTTTGTTGATCCCCCGAGCCATGACAAATATTCCTCGTTTGGCGAAGGCTCAGTGTACCGCGGGCGGGCCGGCGCTGCCCGATCCTGGGCCGGCCGGCCTGTAAGCCGGAGACCGCAGGGCGCGACAGCCGGCCGGGCGGCCCGGCCCCGGGCGCGCCGCCCCGGACAGGCGCACGACCGCTGCCTCTCACCGCCACCTCATGGCCCGTACGCTAGCGTTTGCGATCCTGGCGCCCGGAGGCCCTGGCGACCCTCGCCGCAATCCCCCAGCGTCACCGGCACGGCCCGCTTGTCGAGACCAAACTGACCGCGTACCGTGACCGGTTACCCCCGATTCAACGTGACCGAAGAGACTGTCTTGGACACCATTTCCGTACGCGGCGCCCGCACGCACAACCTGAAGAACATCGACCTCGACCTGCCGCGCGACAAGCTCATCGTCATCACCGGGCTGTCCGGCTCCGGCAAGTCCAGCCTGGCCTTCGACACCCTGTACGCCGAGGGCCAGCGCCGCTACGTGGAATCGCTGTCGGCCTATGCCCGGCAGTTTCTGTCCATGATGGAAAAGCCCGACGTCGACCACATCGAAGGGCTGTCGCCGGCGATCTCCATCGAGCAGAAGAGCACCAGCCACAACCCGCGCTCAACCGTGGGCACCATTACTGAGATCTACGACTACCTGCGGCTGCTGTTTGCCCGGGTCGGCGAGCCGCGGTGCCCGACCCACGGCGAGCCCCTGGAGGCCCAGACCGTGAGCCAGATGGTCGACCAGATTCTGGCGCTGCCCAAGGACCAGCGCATCATGGTGCTGGCGCCCGTGATTCGGGAGCGCAAGGGCGAACATCAGCATGTGTTCAAGGAGCTCATGGCTGCAGGCTTTATCCGGGCGCGGATCGATGGTCTGGTCGTCGACCTGGACCACCCGCCCACCCTGGAGAAAAACAAGAAGCACACGATCGAAGCGGTCATCGACCGGCTGCGGGTCAAGAGCGACGCGCAGCAGCGGCTCGCCGAATCCATCGAGACCGCCCTGGAGCTGACCGACGGCATCGTCGCCGTGCAGAACATGGACGACGAGAAAGCCGCACCGCTGATGTTCAGCGCGCGCTTTGCCTGCCCGCAGTGCGGCTACAGCATCAGCGAACTCGAGCCGCGCATGTTCAGCTTCAACAACCCCGCCGGCGCCTGCGAGGCCTGCGACGGCCTGGGCGTGAAACAGTACTTCGATCCAGAACTGATCGTGACGGACGAAGAACTGAACCTGGCCGAGGGCGCGATTCGCGGCTGGGATCGCCGCAACGTTTACTACTTTCATATGCTCAGCTCCATCGCCGAGCACTACGACTTCGATGTCGAGGCCCCCTTCCGAAAGCTAAAGAAGAAGCATCGCGACGCGATCCTGTACGGCAGCGGCCGGGAGCGCATCGACTTCAGCTACGTCAACGACCGCGGCGACGTCATCCAGCGTCGCCACAAGTTCGAAGGCGTGATTCCGAACATGGAACGGCGCTACCACGAGACCGAGTCCAACCACGTGCGGGAGAACCTGCAGAAATATCTGCGTGTGCGCAGCTGCCCGGACTGCCGCGGGACCCGGCTCCGGGAAGAGTCCCGCAACGTGTTCATCAAGGAAATCACGCTGCCCGAAGTCACTTCGGACTCCATCGAGAAAGCGCTGAACTACTTCGGCAAGCTCAAGCTGCGGGGCAAGCGCGGTACCATCGCCGCGAAGATCATCAAGGAAATCCAGGCCCGGCTGCAGTTCCTGGTGGACGTGGGCCTGAATTACCTGACGCTGGACCGCAGCGCAGAGACCCTGTCCGGGGGCGAGGCCCAGCGCATTCGCCTCGCCAGCCAGATCGGTGCCGGGCTGGTCGGTGTCATGTACATCCTGGACGAGCCAAGCATCGGCCTGCATCAGCGCGACAACGAGCGGCTGCTGAAGACGCTCACTCACCTGCGGGACCTCGGCAACACGGTGCTGGTGGTCGAGCACGACGAAGACGCCATTCGCAGCGCCGATTACGTTGTCGACATTGGCCCCGGGGCCGGCGTGCACGGCGGCGAGATTGTGGCCGAAGGCACCGTCAAAAAAATTCTCTCGAACCGCAAGTCCGTGACCGGCCAGTACCTGTCCGGCAAGAAATCGATCGCGGTGCCGAAAAGCCTGACTCCCTGGAATGATGACAAGGTGCTGCGCCTGGTCAAGGCCAGCGGCAACAACCTGCGCGACGTGACCCTGGAGATTCCCTGCGGTCTGCTGACCTGTGTCACCGGTGTGTCGGGGAGCGGCAAGTCAACGCTGATTAACCAGACCCTGTTCCCGGTGGCCGCCACTGCCTTGAACAAAGCAACGACCCTGACCGCGCAACCGCACGACGAGGTCGAAGGGCTCAAGCATCTCGACAAGGTCGTCGACATCGACCAGAGCCCGATCGGCCGTACGCCGCGGTCGAACCCGGCAACCTACACGGGTCTGTTTACGCCAATCCGGGAGTTGTTCGCCCAGACTCAGGAAGCCCGAACCCGCGGCTACCAGCCGGGACGCTTCAGCTTTAACGTCAAGGGCGGGCGCTGTGAGGCATGCCAGGGCGACGGCGTCATCAAGGTCGAGATGCACTTTCTGCCGGACATTTACGTGCCCTGCGATGTCTGCAAAGGCAAGCGCTACAACCGCGAAACGCTGGACATCAAGTACAAACAGAAGAACATCAACGAAGTGCTCGACATGACCGTAGAGGACGCCCGCGCGTTCTTCGATGCGGTTCCAATGCTTGCGCGCAAGCTGCAAACGCTCATGGACGTCGGCCTGTCCTACATCCGCCTGGGGCAAAGCGCGACGACCCTGAGCGGCGGCGAGGCGCAGCGCGTCAAATTGTCGCGAGAGCTGTCCAAGCGCGACACCGGCCAGACGCTGTACATCCTGGACGAGCCGACCACCGGCCTGCATTTCCAGGACATCGCGCAGCTGCTTGAAGTTCTGCACCGCCTGCGCGACCAGGGCAACACGGTGGTGGTCATCGAGCACAACCTGGACGTCATCAAAACAGCCGACTGGGTGGTCGACCTGGGACCGGAAGGGGGCAGCGGCGGCGGCCAGATTATCGGCACCGGCACCCCCGCACAGCTCGCGAAAAACAAGAAGTCTTACACCGGAGCCTTTCTGGCCAAGATGGGATTGCAGGCAATAGCCAGGCGTTAGCGATGTTCGCAACACAACCACAGCAACCGACAGAGGTTTTCGCCGCCGGGCTACGCCTGTTTCGGGCAACACTACCAGCGCTGCTGCCCCTTGCCGCGATCATCAGCCTGCCACAAACGATCAGCGCCAGCTATGTGGAGTCTCTGACCCCGGGGCCTGGCGTCGAAGACGACCCGGAGCAGCTGGCGCTGTACGTAAACCAGCTCTTTCGTATCATTCCCGTGCTGTACTTCACTATGATGCTCAACTTCACCGCCGTCGCGCTGGCACAGACTCGCACCGCACGCGGGCAGCAGACGAGCATGGCCGGGATCATCGCCGAGGCGATGCGCCTGTCCCTGCCGCTCACGCTCCTCGCCCTGGCCTACGTCGCTCTCGTCAGCATAGGCCTGCTGGCCCTGGTTCTGCCGGGCATCATTTTGGCGGTCAATCTGGCGCTGTTTATCTACACGCCCATCATGGAACAGCGCAGCCCCTGGTCAGGCCTTGGCCGAAGCCACGCACTGGTCTGGAGCCAGCACTGGTGGCGTACCGCCACCGTGCTATCGCTGACCGTCATGCTCGGCCTGCTGCTCTCGGCACTGCTGCAAATGCTGGCCGGGGGCGGTAACCCGGACGCAATGCCTGGCAGCCAGGGCGAGGGTTCCTGGCTGTCAACGCGAACCCTGGTGTCCTGGGCAGTCATGACGTTTTTCACGCCCCTGAGCACAGCGATCATGCTTGCCCAGTATCAGGACCTGTTGTTGCGTGAGGGTGCCGCCGACTCTCCGGAGCCACCGCCGCCGACACCGGGCTCAGGCGGTACCATGGACGCCTAGCCGTAAGCGAGGGCCAGAGTTTCCAGGACCTCCAGCAGCTGCTCGGTCCAGAACCAGCCAAGACCGCCAAGAATGAGCAAGGCGCAAGCAATCGCCAGCCGCACGCGCAAGCGACTTCCGCTGGTCGCCGGGGCATCCTGAGCAGGGGTCGAGGGAGACACGCTAGGAGAACCCGATCCAGCGACCGGCACCGGCCACTGTCAACCACAGCCCCAGGGACGCCAGGGCGATAGAGACCCGGGCCACCGTTGACAACTCCACCGCGCGATCTCGCAGCAACGGTCCTTTGATGGCGTAGCCAAAGAGCACCGCAACCAGCAGCGAGCCCATCTTGGCCCAGTACATCTCGCTGTGATAGAGCTTCAGAGCAACGGCAGCACTCATAAAGATTCCGCTCAGCACCATGACCAGCAGGGCATAGCTCATCCAGCGCTGAGTCTCTCGAGCCACGGTGGCGAGCGGCACTTCGTTCAGCACCAGCCCGAGCAGGCGCAGATCGCAGAGCAGCACCATGCCCCCGAGCAGCGACAGCCCCAGCAGGTGAAACATCTGCACGACCACAAAAACGCCGCCATTGGCCTTGGCGAGGCTGGCAAGCAGGGACTGGTCCAGCCATTCGAACAGCGGCAATAGCTCAAACACCTTCGCCCTCCAGCAGTGCCAGCTCGTCGACGCAACCCACCACTCGCTGCAGCAGGGGCGTCAGGTCCTTGTGGCAGTCAAACCAGTCATAGGCAATGGCCCGGCCACAGACCACCACGCCTGCCCAGGTCGCCAGCGACACGCCGGCTGCGAAGCGGGCCCGCGGCGGGGGCCGCCCCTGATGCTCCCACTCATGCGCGGTATTCGAGACATAGCGCCGGAATAGCAGCGCATTGATTCCAGCGGCGATGAGCAACACCACCTTGATCCGAAACCACAGGCTTTGCGTTGTGCGCACGGGGATCGCGTAGTACAGCAGCAAGCCGGTCAGCACCATGATCGCAAAGCCGATCATCATGGGCCGGTCGAGCCAGCGCGCCAGCGTCGCCGCCGGCACGTAGCGAAAGCCCCAGCCAAGCATGCGCAGATCGATCACCATGAGCATGCCGAGAAACAGCATGAGCGTCAGCACATGCGTTGTTTCGATCCAGGCATACATGTAATAAGACTCGTGCAGCGCTGTGCTGGACGCGAAACCGTCCAGCCAGCGAGCCAACGCGAGCAGATAGTCGTTCAGCATCGATCCTCCCGATTCCTATCATACCGGGTCCACACGGCATTGCAGGATCAGCGACCCGCTTTGCGGCGATCAGAAACCAGCGTTCCGCCAATCCCCCAGTTGTCGGTTGGCACCTCGTCGATGACCACTACGGTGGTTTCCGGATTTTTTCCGAGCACGTCGACCAGCATCTGCGTGGTGCGAGCGATCAGCTCGGCCTTGGCTTCGCGGGTGACGGCTTCGTCGGTGATTCGAATATTGACGTAGGGCATGTGCTCTCCTGGCTCCTTCGATCGATTGCAGCTGAACCCAAACTGAATGGCTGCGGCCTGGTAAGTGTACTGGTTTGTTGTGCAAAACTGCTGTTCAGCTTGGGTTTAGTGACAGCCGCTTAACATCAATCGTCCTGGTCAACTACCGGATACTTCGCATGACGCCGAACACGGGACTGTCTGCAGCACTGCTTGCTGCAGCAACGATCGCGCTGGCACAGCCTGCCGCGGCGGCGACCGTCAACGGCGACGATCCCGCGAGCGCCGAGCGCAGCAGCGCACTGCTGCCCGGCGCCGCTTTTCAGGACTACGGCAAGGTCACCGAGGTGATCCCGATCGTCCGGCGGGAGAAAGTGATCGAGCCAGTCGAGACCTGTCGGCTGGAAAGAGTCCGGGGCGACCGGCAACGCATCGTGCACCCAGTGACCGTACGCGGCGGCAAGCTGCGCATCGAGCCGCCGCATCGAGTCCTGGGTTCCCTGTTTCGCAGACAGCCTTCATCGGCGCCGCGCGACGGCGGCGCGCTGGAAGAAGTCTGTCACTCCGTCGAGCGTGCGCGCTACGTTGACGAGGTCACCGGCTATCGCGTGCGCTACCGCTACGGCGGCGAGCGCTTTACCAAGATTACGACCGAAGATCCGGGGGACCGGATTCCCATCGAGGTTCGTGTTGAGCCACGACTCTAGCCACCGACCCATGCAAACCCCAGGGCACAAGACCAGGAGCACTAACATGTCTCATTCTTATCACTCTCGCGCTGCGGCGCGACCCAGGGCCGGTGCCAGGCTGCGCAGCCGGGCGCTGGCGGCAACGGCATTCGCAGCCACGCTCAGCCTCGCGACGCTGGGCCCCGCCCCGGCGCAAGCACTTGAGGGATCAGGCCCAGTTGTGCGGCTGTTCCCGACCACGGTGCTCGAGGACATACGGGAAACGGGCCAGGTGGCGGAGGAGATGGAAAACAATCTTCAGGAAGTCATCGGGCGGCTCGACCTGCAACAGCAGCTGTTTACTGACAGCCTTTGTCAGGGCACCGATGGCGATGAGGGCTGCGCCCAGATCTCCAAGCAGATGGGCGCGACGTACCTGGAAATGCTCAACCTGATGAGCGAGCGGCTGCCGGACATGGAACGCGCCGTGAACAGCACGCGGGTCAGCCTGGAAAAGCGGCTGCGTAAGGAACTCGGCCAGCGGACGACCCCGACCAGCCTGCAGGATTCGCTGCTCGGCAAGGCGAGTGCCAAAGCCGCAAGCAGAACCCGACCGGCGCTCCGCGGCCGCTCCGGGGTGCGATTGTCAGACCGATTTACCCAGTACTACAACCTGGTCGCCACCCATCGTGAGGGGCCGAGCGCGAGCCTGGCCGTGGTCGCCGCTGATATCTATCTGGACATGGAGGAGGCTTCCCAGCTGATCGCCGCAACCCAGGAGGAGATCAGCCGCGCCGCGCTGATGGAGCAGCTCAACCAGTCCTTCGGCCTGATCACGCCGGAAATGTCCGCCGTGGTCACGGGCGTGAAGGAAATTCTGTTCGGCGAGAGCACTGGCGAGCTGCCCATCGCAGATGCGCCCTACGTGGCCGGCCAATCTGACTTCGTCAGTCCGCTGGAAAACTAAAGAGATCAACATGAAAAAATTGATACTGTCCCTCGCCGTGGTGCTCGTCGCCGGCGGCTGCCAGACCCCGACCCCCGACCACTGCAGCGGCTCGCTCGGCTCCGGCCTGACTCAGGCCATGAGTGAGGCCGAGCAGCGGCTGGGCAACGGCTGCACTTACCAGTTCGATGCGTACTATCAGGAACTGCTGCGCATCGGCGAGCAGAACCCCGGACGGGAGAACCGCAAGCTGTTCAGCGACCACCTGATCGCCGCCAAAAACATGGGCGTTATCAGCCAGCGGCAGGCGCAGGAGCGGTACAACCGCTACTTCAACATCAAGTTCGTCTCTCTGGCGGGCGACTACAACACCTGTTCCCAGGTGTGCCCTGATCGTGCCCGCACCTTGTCGTTGATGAAGCAGGAACTGGGAGACAAGGAACTCGGCCTGCTTCGCATCAGCGGCGATCAGGCCAGCTACTACCGGGCCAATACCCTGTTGCAGGAAGCTGACCTGGTGCTTGAGGCCACCTGTCGGGCCTGTGCCGCCGGGGACGACCGCGGCCTGGCCGCCCGACGCTAGGGAGCAAGAGACGATGACGATCAAGGGATTCGCTGGCGGCGCGGCGCTGGGCGCACTGCTGACCCTGGCCGCTCTCAAGCTGAACGCGGTGCCGCTCGCGGCCATCGCCGACGGCTCCGGCAGCTGGGTCGCTCTGAACCTGGGCACTTCTGTCTGGCTGTTCGGGATCGTCTTCGTGCTCTACGTCATGAACCTGACGCGGCTGGAGCGGTTGCTGTCCTCCCAAAGCGGCGCCGGGCCTACGGCGCTCAGCCGAGAGATCGTGTCCCTGGACCAGCTCAGCGATGTCTGGATTCACCTGTTTGTCGGCATCGGCGTGATCTGGACCGCGGTCGGCATGCGCTCAGCGCTGCAGGCTGCCCTGGCGGATCCGGGCAATGCACTCACGGATACCGCGGGCAACGTGCTGCGTGATCTTGTCGACGGCGGCATCCTGCTCGCATTAACCACGACCATCGTCGGGGCCATTGGCGGCTATCTGATGCGCCTGGGCAAAACACTGTTCGTCGGTCCTGCGCTTCAGGCCTGCTACGACGCGGCCCAGGCGGAACCCATGCGAGCGCTGATCGACTCAGCGGCGCGCATCGAGTCCCGGCTGGCCCGCCAGCCCCAGCGGGAGGTGGCCGATGCGCCATAGCCATCAGCCCGGCATCGACTCGGAATCGTTGCAGGCAGATGTCATGCGGTTCATGGCCATCATCGCCTTTTGCCTGATCGCCATACTCGCTCTGGTCCGAAACGTTGAAGCGCCGCCTACGGCGGTTCCCGCTGATCTGCCGGCACCGGCGGAAGCACCGCAGCCGGCATCGACCGAAGCGGTTGCAATACCCGCGAGCGCGCCAATCATTGCGCCGCGGGTCGCCACCGCCCCGCGCCAATCAAAGCCAGAGCCAAAACCAGAGCCGAAACCAGCGCCGAAACCGACACCAATCGTGCGCCTGCCGGACACCACTGCGAAGCCGTTTCTGATCGCGCCGTCAAAGCCCCTGGAACCGGCTCTGCCGATTACGCTCATGGAGCCGATCAAGCCGCAGCAAGCGCCAGAGATTGCCGCAGCGCCGCCACCAGAGGCCCCGGAGCAAACGCCAGCGGAGGCAGCGCCTGAACGACCCGCACCGATGGACGCCGTCGCAGCGAAGGATGCCGTCGCAGCCGCGGAGCCGGGACTATCCCTGCGCTTCACCTCGGACCGCGATTTTCTGCGCCTGGTGTCCAAGGGCGACGTGCGGGTCTTTCTGTTCGATCAGCAACGCAGCTTCGAACTCAGCCGCAGCTATCGCTTCGATGCTGCAAGCCCCCCCGGACAACTCTACGAGGTGTTGCCGGAGACGATTCCGGCAGCTATCGGCCGCGCCGCGCAGGGCAACCTGCAGCGCCACCCGGAACTGCGCTGGGGGCTGTCCATGCCAGCGCCGATCCAGCGTCAGATTGCAGAGTACGTCGCCGCTGTCGACACCGGCGAGCTGCGCATCGATCGATTCGGCGAGGTTCACCATGTCCAGAATCGCTAGCCGTACTCTTGCAGTGATCGTTCTTTGCCTCGCAGCTCACAGCGCGGCCGGCGCTGAGTTGCTGACCGGCGCGCTGGCCCAATGGCTGGAGAAACAGGCGGCACCGGAACTGATCGAGATCCTTGGACGGCACCCGCGATTTCAGGGCGAATCGCTGCAGATCGTGCCGATGCGCAACGGCGAGCCCGCTGCTGCCAGCGACGCTCTCACGGAAGCGATTCGTCAGTATCTGACCTACGAATTGCTTAAGCAGTCACAACTGCGGGTGCTCTGGCGCGCGCCGGATACCCGCTGCGATCTGGTGAGTCGACCACCGCTGCTGCTGGGCGTCGAGCTGTCCCGCCGCGGCGCTTCCCGGCAACGGGCGCAGCTGCGGCTGGCAGTCATCGACCCGCAGGAGAATATCTGGGTGCCGGGCATCAATCTGCAATGGCAGGGCAATCTGAACCGTGCCCAGCAAACGGCCCGGCAACAGACTGCTCAGACACCGCAGACCGGTTCCGCCGCAATCGACCGTACGGACACCCAGACCCTGGCTCAGCGGCTGGTGGATGCCATGGAGTGCCGGCTGCCCTTTGGGCTGGAGGGCACGGTCTACATCGCCGATACAGAAGATCCCGACCTGACGGCGCTGCGCACCGCCGTCATGGCGCAGCTGGCCAGCCGGCCGCGCTACGCCTTCGCGACGGCTGCTGCCCGGGCGGACTGGCTGATTCAGCTGACCGTTCGGGAAGCAACCGGCAACCGCGCAGGCATGCCGACGCTGCGCGCGGTGCTGCAGGACGGCGAGGGCCACAGCGAGCAATGGCTCGCTCAGATCAACCTGAGCACTGCGCCCGGTGCAACCGTAGCGACCGCGGCGCCGGCTCGGACAGGCAGCCGAACCCCTGCCCCATCGCCCCTGGCCCTGGCGCCCCTCACCCTTGCCACCCTGGCGCCCTGTGCCGATCGGTCCGAAGAACGCTGTGCTCTGGCAGAAACCGAGACCAGCCAACAGAGCTTCCTGTTGGCCTTCCAGACCCGTAACGGTCGGCTCGAAGGGCGCTTCTGCGACGACGCGCTCCAGCTGCGGCCGGCCGGGCCCAAGCGCTATCGGGTGCGGCTCGGCGACACAGAGCGGGTATCGCTGCATCTGGTCGCGACCGAAGACCGGGCGCTTGCGAAAATTCTGCGCAGCCAGCTCCGCCGGGCACCGGGACAATGCAAGGGCGTTGCCACCAGCTATCAGAGCTGGCTGGCGGGCCTGTCGAGAGCGCTGGACCGCAGCGACGCAGGCTATCTGTGGCGCACCCTTGCGGTCTCTGACGACGCCCTCTCCCAGGTTGCCACCACCCACAGCTCGGAGAACCCCTGATGCGATTCTTACTTGGCCTGGGCTTTGGGGCCCTGACAACGCTCAGCGGCGCGCTGCTGCTGGACTGGCCGGCCGCCGAAACCGTGCTCGAGCCCGTGATCAACCCGGAACCGGTTTCCTATCGCTCCGAGAGCGCGCCGACCGTTCCACCGGCGCTGACCGCGCCCAAGCCAACGTCTGCACCGGCACTCGCGCCGGAGCCTGCTGCTCCCATCGAGCCTGAGGTTGTCGCCGGGGCTGCTGCCGCATCACCAGCGGTCGAGGCCGTCGAAACCGCGGCGCCGCCAGAACCCGCAGAGCTGACCGGCCCGCAAACGATGCCGGAGATGAACGAGCCGCCCCCGCCCGAGCTCGCAGACCTTGAACTGCCCGCCGCGGAACCATCGTCGGAGGCGATCGCAGGGCTTCCCGAGGGCAGCCCGGAGGCGGGCAGCAAAGTCTCCGTCTGGCGCCCCTTTCACAGCCAGCTTTCAGCGGAAGGCTTTGCGCGACGGTTGTCCATGCAGCTGGGCTACCCTTTCGAGGTCCTGAAGGTAGACGCCGCGGAGTACCACGTCGTCTTCTCCTACAGCGACGACGTGCAGCGCCAGACGCTCAGCGCTCAGGTGCTGGAGCTGACCGGCTATCAGCCGCGGCAATGACCGTCCAGCCCGCCACCTGCAAGCGCTTCGCCGCGACTCCCGCAAGGCCCCTGACCCTGGCCCTCGCCATACTGTTGGCGTTGCCAACGCTCGTACAGGCCAGCGTGCCCTACGCCAGCTGTTTTGCGCGTTCAGCGGAAACCCACGAGGTGGGTAAGGGGCTGCTGATCGCAGTCAGCGCGACGGAAAGCAACTGGAATGCCAACGCGCGTTCCCATGCCAACGCCCACGGCATGATGCAGATCCAGTGGCCGGGCACCGCCCGACACCTTGGCGTGCGGCGGGTGTCGGACCTGTACAAGCCGTGCACCAACATCGATCTGGGTGCCAAATACCTTCGAGAGCTGATCGATCGCTACCACGGCGACGAAGCCCAGGCGCTCGCCGCCTACAACTACGGGCCGGGACGCATCGACAAGGCCAAGGAACTGCCCGCTGGCGCCAAACGCTATATCGCGACCGTCCGGCGTCACCAGCAGCGCCTGGCGGCCAAGGGCGTCATCGCCGCAGCGCCAGGCAGCAAAGCAACCGGGACCGTGACCGGCAACCGCTCATCCCGGGCGATCCTGAAGACCCGCACCCGGGCAGGGGCCGGACGGTACATTCGCGCGCTTAACAAGCAGGTGAAAGGGGCAGCCTTCAGCTACGGGCGGCGCGACGGCCGACACGCGGTGCTGATGGCCATTGGGCCATCCGGGCTGAGCAGCGCTGATCACGTCGTCCTTAAGAGTATCGGCTGGCGCCAGGAGGCAACGAATGCGAAACCGTGACCCATCCATCGGGCCCTGGCTCCTGACGCTCCTGCTGCTGGGCACGACGGCCGCCGCCCAGGGTGCCGAGCGAATCGTGTACGGCCGTGTGCTGGAAGCCGTACCGCTGCCGGCAGAAGGCGCTCAGGAGAACTGCTCAGCGCCCCGCCCGCCCGGCGCAGAGGACGGTTTGGCGGCGATGCTCCGCTTCGAGCTGGTGGAGCTACCGGCCGCAGACCGCCTGTGTGATCGGCGCAGGCTCGAGTCCATCGCCGGTTACCGGGTGCGCTACGAATGGAACGGCCGGGAGTTTGAGGACATTCTCCCGGAGCGCCCGAGCCGCACGATTCCGCTGCGGCTGCACATCGACTAGCCAGCACCGCCGTCGTCAAGCCAGGCTGGCAGGTAACCGCTGAGCAAAACCCGCAAGCCGATCCGCGCGTTGCCCCCCGGGTCGGTACTCAGCTCGTACACCTCAAGCACCGGCCCGGCTTCTTCCCGGGGACCGGAATCAGGCGCATCAAACCAGAAGCTGCGAGTGGTTAAACGGGCGACGAGCTGCTTGAACGCCCTCAGCTCGGAAAGGGTCGGAGGGCGCGCCTGAATGTCCGCGCACCAGCGGGCCCAGTCGGTGTGCAGCTCGTAGCCCGGCACGGCCCGGGTGCTGGTGAACAGCACCGCATCGCGCCCGGCAGGTTGCTGCACCTTGCGCAGCGTTGCCCGCAGCAGCTCGCGCTCCTGCGGACCGGCGATGTCAGTGTTGGGGCCTGCCATGTATCCTCGATCCCACATCAACCTCTAAAGAGAACAGACCAGCGGTGAAAAACCCGTGGGACACCCCCTCGCCCCTGATCAGCGACCGGGTTCAGCTCGACCGTCTGAGGCGCGATGACGCGCCGGCACTCGTGCAGTTGCTCAACGAGCCCGGGTGGCTGCACTACATCGGCGATCGGGGCGTGCGCACGGTCGAAGACGCCATCGCCTATCTGGAGACCGCGCGGCAGAACTCCGCCGCGGGCATGGGCCTGTTTGCCGTACGCCGCAACGACGATGACCAGCTGTTGGGTATGTGCACGCTGATCCAGCGCCCTTACTTATCACAACCTGACCTTGGTTTCGCGCTGTTCGAAATGCAGGCCGGTCAGGGGTACGCGCAGGAGGCTTCAGCTCGTCTGATGCGCTATGTGTTCGAGGCATTGACGCTGCCAGCGTTGAGCGCGATCACCGTGCCAGAGAATGCACGTTCGATCGCTCTTCTTGAACGCCTGGGGTTCTCACAGGCAGAAACGCTGCAGATACCGGCGGAAGACGGCAGCGAGGAGACCCTCCTGCACTACCAGATTTCGCCGGAGGCATGGGCTGCAGCCAG
This sequence comes from uncultured Pseudomonadales bacterium, assembly GCA_964640725.1. Taxonomy (GTDB): domain Bacteria; phylum Pseudomonadota; class Gammaproteobacteria; order Pseudomonadales; family Azotimanducaceae; genus CALHVX01. Next base: position 45,027 of record CAZXIJ010000010.1, read on the forward strand.
GAAAAGCTAGTCCTCGGCGGACTCCGCTTCCTCTTCAGTCTCGTCGTCGTCCACTTCTTCGACGACCGGACGATCAACCAGCTCGACATAGGCCATCGGTGCAGAGTCACCGGTGCGGAAACCACACTTGAGGATACGCGTATAGCCGCCAGGGCGATCCTGGTATCTCGGGCCCAGCTCGCCGAACAGTTTGCCCACAGCAGCCTTGTCCCGGGTACGGGAGAAAGCCAGCCGCCGGTTGGCGACGCTGTCTTCCTTGGCAAGGGTGATCAGAGGCTCTGCGACCCGGCGCAGCTCCTTGGCTTTCGGCAAGGTGGTCTTGATGATCTCGTGCTCGATCAGCGAGACCGCCATGTTCTTGAACATCGCCTGGCGATGTGAACTGTTGCGATTGAGCTGACGCCCACTTTTGCGATGACGCATGACTGGTTCCTACCGAGTACGGGTGCCGAAGCGTCGCCGAAGCGACGCAGCAGCTCCTTAAGCTACCTTGTTGTCGCCGCGCAGACTCTGCGGCGGCCAGTTTTCCAAACGCATACCGAGCGACAGACCGCGCGATGCGAGCACGTCCTTGATCTCGGTCAGCGACTTCTTGCCCAGGTTCGGCGTCTTCAGCAGCTCAACTTCTGTGCGCTGAATCAGGTCGCCGATGTAGTAGATGTTCTCGGCCTTCAGGCAGTTCGCGCTGCGAACGGTCAGCTCGAGGTCATCCACCGGACGGGTCAGGATCGGGTCGATCTCGTCTTCTTTCTCTTCGGCAATCGGCTCACCTTCGCTTTCGAGGTCAACGAAGACCGCGAGCTGCTGCTGCAGAATCGTTGCTGCCCGGCGAATGGCCTCTTCCGGATCGATCGTGCCGTTGGTTTCAAGATCGAGAATCAGCTTGTCCAGGTCTGTTCGCTGCTCGACCCGGGCACTCTCAACACTGTAAGACACTCGACGCATAGGGCTGTAGGTCGCGTCCAGGCGCAGCACGCCGATCGGGCGGCTTTCCTCTTCATCGCTGATGCTGTCAACAGGCACATAGCCGCGGCCCCGGGTGACCCGGGCTTCCAGGCGAATGGCGCCGTTGTCGTTCAGCGTGCAGATCACGTGGTCGGGATTGGAAATCGAAACGTCCTGCGACAGCTTGAAGTCTCCGGCAGTCACTTCACCCGAACCTTCCTTCGACAGGGAGATCAGCGCTTCGTCGCCGTTGTGCAGGGCGATAGCAACGCCCTTAAGGTTCAGCAGGATATCGAGAATGTCTTCCTGAACGCCTTCGACAGTGCTGTATTCGTGCAGCACGCCGTCGATCTGCACTTCCGTGACGGCACAGCCGGGCATGGAAGACAGCAGAATACGACGCAGCGTATTGCCCAGGGTGTGGCCGAAACCGCGCTCAAGGGGCTCCAGCGTAACCTTGGCACGCGTCGGGCTGGCCACTTGAATATCGATGTGGCGAGGGGTCAGAAAGTCGCTGACTGACTGGGTCATAAATGTGCTCCTGACGTGCGGTTACTTGGAATAGAGCTCAACGATGAGGTTTTCGTTGATCTCCGGGGGCAACTCGTCACGCTCGGGGGCGCGACGAAAAACGCCTTCCATCTTGGTCGAGTCTACGTCCACCCACTCCACGGCCGGACGCTGGGCGGCAAGCTGCAGGGCGTTCTGGATGCGCAGCTGCTTTTTGGCGCCTTCGACAACGGCAACCACATCATCAGGACGCACCTGGTATGACGCGATATTGACCTTGATGCCGTTCACGGTGATCGACTTGTGCGCCACAAGCTGTCGCGACTCGTTGCGCGTGCAGCCATAACCCATGCGATACACAACGTTGTCCAACCGCTGTTCCAGCAGGCGCAGCAGGTTTTCGCCGGTGGCGCCCTTCTGTCGGTCGGCTTTCTTGTAGTAGTTGCGGAACTGCTTTTCCAGCACGCCGTAGATGCGACGAACTTTCTGCTTTTCGCGCAGCTGTACCGCGTAGTCAGACAGGCGGCCGCGACGGGCGCCGTGCTGTCCGGGCACCTGCTCGAATTTGCACTTGCTGTCGATCGGACGGACACCGCTCTTGTGGTAGAGGTCGGTGCCTTCGCGGCGGGCAAGCTTGAGCTTGGGTCCTAGGTAACGAGCCATATGTCTTTCTGCTCCAGTATTCGGTTACACCCGGCGCCGCTTCGGCGGACGGCAGCCGTTGTGCGGAATCGGGGTCACGTCAGAGATGCTGTTGATCTTCAGGCCAGCTGCGTTCAGTGCGCGCACGGCAGATTCGCGGCCCGGGCCGGGACCTTTGACGAACACGTCAACGTTCTTCATGCCGTACTCCAGGGCAGTCTGGCAAACGCGCTCGGAAGCGATCTGCGCAGCGAACGGCGTGCTCTTGCGCGAGCCCCGGAAGCCGGATCCGCCCGCAGTCGCCCAGCACAGGGCGTTGCCCTGGCGGTCTGTGATGGTCACGATTGTGTTGTTGAACGACGCATGCACGTGGGCCTGACCGTCGGACACAATGCGCTTGATCTTTTTCTTCTCTGCCATGTTCTTTACCTGGTTTCGGTTGCCCGCGGCCTAGCGGCGGATCGGGCGCTTCGGACCCTTGCGGGTACGGGCATTGGTTCGGGTGCGCTGGCCGTGCACCGGCAGCGACCGGCGATGCCGGATACCACGGTAGCAGCCAAGGTCCATGAGGCGCTTGATGCTCATGGAGACCTCTCGGCGCAGGTCGCCTTCGACGGTCAGCTTGCTGACCTCGTTACGAAGCGCATCGAGATCTGCGTCAGACAGCTCGCCGACCTTGGCGTCTGGCTGAACGCCAGCAGCCTCGCACAGCTTGAGCGCGGTGGTCCGGCCCACTCCGAAGATGTAGGTCAGCGAAATCCGTGCGTGTTTCTGGTCGGGAACGTTGATCCCAGCAATACGTGCCATGAAGGTGCTCCCTTAACCCTGTCGCTGCTTGTGGCGCGGTTCTGCACTGCAAATCACTCGTACCACGCCATTGCGCTTGACGATCTTGCAGTTGCGGCAAATCTTTTTGACTGAGGCTCTTACTTTCATCGGTCTACTCTCGGCGTTCTCGGTGTCGCTCCAGATCAGGCTCTGGGGCGTCTCCCGTAACTCTTCAGATTCGATTTTTCCATCAGCTTGGCGTACTGGCTGCTCATCAGGTGCGCCTGCACCTGGGACATGAAGTCCATAGCGACCACGACCACGATCAGCACGGCGGTGCCCCCGAGCTGCAGGCTGACGTTGGTTGCGAGCACCATGAACTCCGGCAGCAGGCAGACCAGCGTCACGTACAGCGCACCGAAAACGGTCAGCCGGGTGATGACGTTATCTATGTACTTGGCCGTTTGCTGGCCAGGCCGGATCCCTGGAACGTAGGCGCCCTGGCGCTTGAGGTTGTCAGCGACATCGCGCGGATCAAAGGTCAGCGCCGTGTAAAAAAAGCTGAAGAACACGATGCCCGCGGCAAACAGCAGAATGTACAGAGGCTGCCCTGGGCTCAGCAGCAGCGCGACTTCCTGCAGCCAGCCCATGCTCGGCGCGGTGCCAAACCACTGGGCCATGGAAGCGGGCGCCAACAGCAAGCTTGAGGCAAAGATGGCCGGAATGACCCCGGCCATGTTGACCTTGAGCGGCAGATGACTGCTTTGCCCCTGGACCATACGTCGGCCCTGCTGGCGCTTGGCGTAATTCACCGTGATCCGCCGCTGGCCGCGCTCAACAAAGACTACAAAGGCAACGATGCCGATCGCGATGGCCGCGATGAACAGCAGGAAGATAATGTTGATGTCGCCCTGGCGCGCGGCCTCGAAGGACTGACCGATCGCCGCCGGGAAGCCGGAAACGATACCGCAGAAGATCAGCAGCGAAATGCCGTTGCCAACACCGCGCTCCGTGATCTGTTCGCCCAGCCACATCACAAAGACCGCACCGGTCACGAGGGCGACGGTCGCGACAAAGTAGAAGGTCATGCTCGGCTCGAAGGCCAGGCCCTGATTGGCCAGCGTTGCCGACAGGGAGATACCCTGAATCGTGGCAATGATGATCGTGCCGTAGCGCGTGTACTGGGTAATCTTGCGGCGGCCGGACTCTCCTTCCTTGCGCAGTTGCTGCAGGGTCGGGTTCATGAACTGCATCAGGTTCATGATGATGCTGGAGGTGATGTAAGGCATCGGGCCCAGAGCCAGGATGCTCATGCGTTCCAGCGCGCCGCCGGAAAACATGTTGAACAGGTCGAGAATGCCGCCCTGGTTTTGCTCAAACAGGGCCTTGAGCTGCTCAGGATTAATGCCCGGAATCGGAATGTGGGTACCGACCCGATACACGAGCAGCGCAAAAAGCACGAACAGCAGACGGTTGCGGAGCTCCGTGAGCCCCGCCTGCGTTCCGGCAAGTTGTCCCTGATTCGCGGCCATTAGGCTTCTACCTTGCCTCCGGCCGCTTCGATTGCTGCCTTAGCACCCTTGGTAACGCGCAGCCCTTTGACGGTCACCGCGCGGTCGACAGAACCGGACAGCATGATTTTCGCACGCTCGATGTTGCGGCTCAGCACGTTGGCTTTGATCAGGCTCTCGAGGGTGATTTCATCGCCCTCAACTTTCGCGAGCTCGGACAGGCGAACTTCGCCGGTCACCAGGCCAACGCGGGAGCGGAAACCAAATTTCGGCACCCGCATCTGCAGCGGCAGCTGGCCGCCTTCGAAGCCGGGACGTACGCCGCCGCCGGAACGCGCCTTTTGACCTTTTTGGCCGCGCGCTGAGGTCTTGCCCCAGCCGGAACCAGGACCTCGGCCAACCCGACGCTTGGGGCGCTTGGCGCCGTCACCGGGGGCGATGTCATTGAGTCGCATGCTCATGATTCGACGACCTGTACCATGTAGTTGACGCGATTGATCATGCCGCGCACAGACGGCGTGTCTTCCACTTCGACCGTGTGGCCGATGCGGCGCAGACCGAGCCCGGCCACGCAGGCTTTGTGCTTCTTGAGGCGGCCGTTCGCGCTCTTGACCAACCGCACTTTAATCATGTTCTTGTCTGCCATTTGCCTGCTCCACCGGCGTCAGTTGCGCCCTAAGCGCTCGCTGCCTTCAGCTCTTCGATCGTCATGCCGCGCTTCGCCGCGATCTCGCCAGGAGAGCGCATGTTCTGCAGGGCCTTGTAGGTGGCGCGGACAACGTTGACCGGGCTGGTCGAGCCGTAGCACTTGGCCAGCACGTTGTGCACGCCCGCGGCTTCCAGCACCGCTCGCATCGCGCCGCCGGCAATGACGCCAGTACCATCGGAAGCCGGCTGCATGTAAACCTTGGAAGCGCCATGGCGAGCTGTCAGCGGATACCAGACCGTGCCGTCATTCAGATCGATGTCGATCATGTTCCGGCGCGCGGACTCCATCGCTTTCTGGATGGCCGTCGGCACCTCGCGGGCCTTGCCGCGACCGAAACCGACCCGGCCGTTCCCGTCACCCACCACGGTCAGCGCGGTGAAGGCGAAGATGCGTCCGCCCTTGACCACCTTGGCGACACGGTTGACCTGCACCAGCTTCTCGATGAAGTCATCGCGGCTGTCGTCGTTATATGCCATTGCTTAAAACTCCAGTCCGCCTTCGCGGGCGGCATCGGCCAGCGCTTTGACGCGGCCGTGATACTTGAATCCGCTGCGGTCGAAAGCCACGCGGGTTACCCCGGCCGCCTTGGCACGCTCAGCGATCAGTTCGCCAACCTTGCCGGCCGCCGAGACGTTGCCCGTGCTGCCGCTCCGCAAGCTCTTGTCGAGCGTCGAGGCAGCTGCCAGTACTTTGTCGCCTTCCGCCGCAATCAGCTGCGCGTAGATGTGGCGCGGCGTGCGGTATACGGAAAGACGGATGTCGCCCTTGCTGCGCATCTGCGCCCGGGAGCGTTTGGCTCGTCGGAGCCTTGCGGTTCGCTTGTCGCTGCTCATGGTCTATTTCTTCTTCTTGGCTTCTTTACGCCGTACGTACTCGTCTGCGTAGCGCACGCCTTTGCCCTTGTAGGGCTCCGGGGGACGGAACGCTCGAATCTCTGCACACACCTGGCCTACTCGCTGCTTGTCAGCACCGGTGACCACAATTTCTGTCTGGCTCGGGGTTGCAGCTTCGACGCCGTCCGGGAGGTCGTACTCCACCGGATGGGAGAACCCGAGCTGCAGCGTCAGCTTCCGGCCGCTGGCCTGGGCCCGGTAGCCAACACCGAGCAGCTGCAGCTTGCGCTCAAAGCCCTCGGACACGCCGTGCACCATGTTCGCCGCGAGCGCTCGAGAGGTACCGGCCATGGCCGTGCCCTGCTTGCCGCCGCCTTTGCTCGAGAACTTGAGCTCGCCGCCGTCCTGCTCAACCTGCACCAGATCGTGCACCGCCATTTCCATAGCGCCTTTGGCGCCCTTGACCTTCAGGCTCTGGCCACTGACGGTGACCTCGACCCCGGAAGGAAGCGCGACTGGTGCGTTTGCTACCCGTGACATGCCTTTCTCCTGTTACTGCTGCTGCGCTGTCTAGAAGACAGTGCAGAGCACCTCGCCGCCAACGCCCTGGGCCTTCGCCGCAGTCGCGGTCATCACGCCCTTGTTGGTACTGACAATCGCAATTCCCAGCCCGCCGCGAACCGTCGGCAGTTCGTCGCAAGCCTTGTAGACCCGCAGCCCCGGGCGGCTGACGCGATCGATTTGCTCGATCACCGAAGCGCCGTCGTGATAGCGCAACGCGATCTTGAGCTCCGGCTGCTTGTCACCGGTGGTCTCGAAGTGATCGATGTAGCCTTCGGACTTGAGCACTTCGCAAATATCGCGCTTCGCGCTAGACGAAGGCAGCGTGACGCTCTCGTGTTTGGCCAGCTGCGCGTTGCGTACGCGGGTCAGCAGATCGGCGATGGGGTCTTGCATGGTCATAGTCGAATTCCTACCAGCTGGCCTTGACGAGCCCGGGCACATCGCCGCGCATGGCAGCTTCCCGCAGCTTGTTACGAGCCAGACCAAACTTCCGATACACGCCGTGAGGGCGACCGGTAATGCCGCAGCGGTTTTGCTGCCGGACCGGCGAGGCATTGCGAGGCAGCTTTTGCAGGGCCATCTGCGCGTCCCAGCGATCCTCGTCCGCAGTTTCCCGATCGTTGATGATCGCCTTCAGCGCAGCGCGCTTGGCGGCAAACCGGGCTACTGTCTTGGCGCGCTTCTTTTCGCGCTCTACCATCGATGTCTTGGCCATGTGTCTTCTCTCTGCCTCGTGCTGCCTGCCGCTCTACGCGCGGAACGGGAAGTTAAAGGCCCGCAGCAGCGCCAGCCCCTGTTCGTTGTCTTTCGCGCTGGTGGTCACCGTGATGTCCAGGCCGCGAATCTTGTCGATCTTGTCGTAGTCGATCTCCGGAAACACGATCTGCTCAGTCATGCCCATCGAGAAGTTGCCGCGACCGTCAAACGCCTTGGGGTTCAAGCCCCGGAAGTCGCGGATCCGCGGAATCGCGATCCCGACCAGACGATCAATGAATTCATACATGCGGGCCCGGCGCAGCGTGACCTTGCAACCGATCGGCCAGCCGGTGCGGATCTTGAAGCCGGCTTCGGATTTTCGAGCGTTGCAGACCACCGGCTTCTGACCGCTGATCTGGGTCAGATCGCCGACAGCGGCTTCCATGATCTTCTTGTCCGATGCAGCCTCACCGACGCCCATATTCAGCGTGATCTTCTCGATCCGCGGGACTTCCATGATGTTGGCGCAGCCAAGCTCTTCGTGCAGCTTGGGCCGGATCTCTTTGATGTAACTCTGGTAAAGGTCGCTCATTGCTCTATTCGCTGTCTATTCCGCCTGGTCTGCGCTAGCCGTCAATCAGCCGGGCATCAGATTTGAAGTATCGAACCTTCTTGCCGTCTTCCATTCGAAACCCGACGCGATCGGCTTTTTCGGCGTCGTCGTTCCAGATGGCGATATTCGACGCCTGGATCGGGGCTTCCTTCGAGATGATGCCGCCCTGCTTCCCGATGTTCGGGTTCGGCTTCTCGTGCTTCTTGATCATGTTGACGCCGCCCACCAGCAGCCGTCCGTCTTTCATGACCTGCAGGACTTCGCCGCGCTTGCCCTTGTCGCGGCCGGCGATCACGATCACTTCGTCGTCTTTCTTGATCTTCAGCATCTGTCGTTCGTCTCTTCTCGATCTGTTCCTGTTACGCGCTCAGAGGACTTCCGGCGCCAGGGAGATGATCCGCATAAAATTTTCGTTGCGCAGTTCGCGCGTCACCGGCCCAAAGATCCGGGTACCGATCGGCTGGTTCTGCGGGTTCAGCAGCACCGCTGCATTCTGGTCAAACCGGATGATGGAACCGTCCGGCCGACGAACACCCTTGCGGGTGCGCACGACGACAGCGTTCATCACCTGGCCCTTCTTGACGCGGCCCCGGGGGATCGCCTCTTTCACGGTGACTTTGATGATGTCGCCGATACCGGCGTAGCGGCGATGAGAACCGCCGAGCACCTTGATGCACTGGACTCTTCGCGCGCCGCTGTTGTCGGCGATGTCCAGCATGGATTCGGTCTGGATCATTTCAAATCTCTCGCGCGCGCTCGTCGATGCTCTTCAGCATCCAGGATTTCGTCTTTGACAGCGGGCGGCACTCCGCGACCGTCACCACGTCCCCGATATTGCAGCTGTTGTCTTCGTCGTGTGCATGCACGCGACTGGAACGGCGAATGATCTTGCCGTACAGCGGGTGTTGCACCTTTCGCTCGACGAGCACCGTAATGCTCTTGTCCATCTTGTTGCTGACCACGGTCCCGGAGACCGTGCGCTTGGTCGCCTGTTCAGTCATTGTCTTTCTCCGCCAGCACGGTCTTGATCCGCGCGATATCGCGCCGGGTTTCCTGAAGGAGATGGCTCTGCCCGAGCTGGCCGCTCGCCCGCTGCATACGCAGGCTGAACTGCTCCTTGCGAAGCCGAATCAGCTCTTCGCCCAGATCGGCGACTGTTTTTTCTCGCAGTTCGCTGGCAATCATCACAGCACCGTCCGCTTCACAAATTCTGTCTTGAAGGGGAACTTGGCAGAAGCCAGGCGAAATGCCTCGCGCGCCACGTCCTCGCCCACGCCTTCCATCTCAAAGAGCACGCGGCCGGGCTGAATCTGCGCGACCCAGTACTCCACCGCGCCCTTGCCCTTACCCTGACGCACTTCGAGGGGCTTCTTGGTGATGGGCTTGTCGGGAAACACCCGAATCCAGATCTTGCCGCCCCGCTTGATGTGGCGCGTCATGGCACGACGTCCGGCTTCGATCTGCCGCGCCGTCATGCGGCCGCGGCCAGCGGCCTTCAGACCGTACTCGCCGAAGCTGATCGATCCGCCACGCTCTGCCAGGCCACGGTTGCGGCCCTTGTGCATCTTTCTGAATTTTGTTCTTTTCGGCTGTAGCACGTCGAAATTCCTAAGTTCTTAAGCCCCGCCTGCCGCGGCCTTGGCTCCGGTCGCGGGCGCTTCTGACTGCCCGCCGATGATCTCGCCCTTAAAGATCCAGACCTTGATCCCAAGGATCCCGTAGGTCGTCTTCGCTTCCCAGGTGGCGTAGTCGATGTCGGCACGCAACGTGTGCAGCGGCACCCGACCCTCGTGGTAGACCTCGTTGCGCGCGATCTCCGCACCGCCCAGCCGGCCCGCAACGCGCACCTTGATGCCCTCTGCGCCGAGGCGCATCGCGTTCTGCATGACCCGACGCATGGCGCGGCGGAACTGAACCCGGCGCTCAAGCTGCTGAGACACGTTCTGCGCGACCAGCAGGGCGTCGAGTTCCGGCTTGCGGATCTCTTCGATGTTGATGTGCACGGGTACGCCCATCATTTTGGCGACCTCGACGCGCAGACGCTCAACGTCTTCGCCCTTCTTGCCGATCACGATGCCCGGACGCGCCGTGTGCACGGTGATGCGCGCGCTGGCTGCCGGCCGCTCAATCTCGATGCGGCTGACCGACGCCTGCGACAGACGCTCGCGCAGGAAATCCCGCACTTTCAGATCTGCCAGCAGGTACTCCGAGTAGGTGCCCTTGTCGGCATACCAGGTGGAGGTGTGGTCTTTGACGATCCCCAGGCGAATGCCGGTGGGGTGAATCTTCTGGCCCATAGCTCTTACTCGTCCGACACGGTCACGGTGATGTGACTCATGCGTTTGAAAATTCGGTCCGCGCGGCCCTTGGCGCGCGGGCGGATGCGCTTCATGGTCATCCCTTCGTTGACGTAAATCGTCGAGATCTTCAGCTCGTCGACGTCCGCACCCTCGTTGTGTTCAGCATTCGCAATGGCGCTTTCCAGCGTTTTGCGAACCAGCACAGCGCCTTTCTTGGTGCTGAAGTTCAGGATATCGAGCGCCTCGGCGACCGGCTTGCCCCGGACCTGGTCGGCGACCAGTCGGGCTTTTTGCGCGGAAATCCGCAGACGTTTTGCGTGTGCACTGACTTGCATTGCCGTAACTCCTAGCGCCGGGCCTTTTTGTCGGCCGAATGGCCGCGATAGGTCCGGGTGGGCGCAAACTCGCCGAGCTTGTGTCCGACCATGTCTTCGTTGATCAGAATCGGGATGTGCTGCCGGCCGTTGTGTACCGCAATGGTGAGCCCAACCATGTCGGGCAGCACCATCGACCGGCGCGACCAGGTCTTGATCGGGCGCCGCTCGTTGTTGGCGACTGCTTTCTCGACCTTCTTCATCAGATGAACGTCGATGAACGGGCCTTTGTAGAGTGATCTTGGCATCAGTCTTACTTCCTACCGCGGCGGCGAACGATCAGCTTGTTCGTGCGCTTGTTCTTGCGAGTCTTGTAGCCTTTGGTCGGCATGCCCCAGGGGCTGACCGGATGACGGCCACCGGAGGTCTTGCCTTCACCGCCACCGTGCGGGTGATCGACCGGGTTCATGGCGACACCGCGAACTGTCGGCTTGACGCCGCGCCAGCGTTTGGCGCCTGCCTTGCCCAGGGACCGCAGGTTGTGTTCGCTGTTGCTCACCGTTCCGAGCGTTGCGCGACATTCCGCGAGCACTCGACGCATCTCCCCAGAGCGCAATCGGAGCGTCGCGTGACGCCCTTCCCGAGCCACGAGCTGAGCGCTGCCACCGGCGCTGCGCACCATCTGCGCGCCCTTGCCCGGCTTCAGCTCGATGCAGTGGATCACGCTGCCAAGGGGCACGTTGCGCAGCGGCATGGTGTTGCCTGCGCGAATCGGCGCGGTCGTTCCGCTCATGAGCTCGTCGCCAGCCTTCACAGCGGTCGGCGCGATGATGTAGCGACGTTCGCCATCGGCATACTTGAGCAGCGCGATATTGGCGGTTCTGTTCGGGTCGTACTCCAGGCGCTCAACGATCGCGGGGATCCCGTCCTTATTGCGCTTGAAGTCGATCAGCCGGTAGTGCTGCTTGTGACCGCCACCGCGATGACGGGTGGTAATGCGCCCGGCATTGTTGCGGCCGCCACTTTTGGACTGCGGCTCGAGCAGCGGCTTGTAAGGGCTGCCCTTGTGCAGATCGGGGCTGACCACTTTGACGACAAAGCGGCGTCCCGGTGAAGTCGGTTTTGCTTTTACGACTGCCATGGCTTATTCCGTCACCGTAAAGTCGATGTCCTGGCCGTCGGCGATACGCACGTAGGCCTTCTTCCAGCTCCTGCGGCGCGATGTGCCTGACGCGGTCCGTTTGACCTTGCCTTTCACGTTCACCGTTGAAACGCCTTCGACACTAACCTTGAACAGGGTCTCGATGGCGGTCTTGATCTCGGCCTTGGTGGCGTCCGTTGCAACCTTGAATGCGTACTGGTTGCTGGCACCGCCCATGGTCGATGTCTTTTCCGAAATATGCGGCTCGCGCAGCACTTCGTAGAGTCGCTCCTGGTTCATGCGAGCGCCTCCTCTAGCTGCTTGAGCGCGCCGACAGTCATCAGCACTTTCTCGTGGCTGATCAGGCTGACGGGGTCAACCCGCTGCACGTCCAGCACATCGACATGCTTGAGGTTCCGAGCCGACAGATACAGATTGTCGCTGACGTCCTGGCCCACGATCAGCACGTTCTCCAGGGACATGCCCTTGAGCTTGTCGTTGAGCTCGCGCGTTTTCGGCGCGTCCATCTCGATGCTGTTCACCACAACCAGACGGTCCTGACGAATCAGCTCGGAAAGAATGCACTGCAGCGCGCCGCGATACATTTTGCGGTTGACCTTCTGATCGTAGTCGCGCGGCCGAGCCGCAAAGGCGCGACCGCCCCCACGCCAGATCGGGCTGCGAATCGTGCCGCTGCGGGCGCGGCCCGTACCTTTCTGACGCCAGGGCTTGCGACCGCCGCCGCGCACGTCGCTGCGAGTCTTTTGCGCCTTGGAGCCCTGACGGCCGCCGGCCATATGGGCGACAACCACCTGGTGAACGAGGGCTTCGTTGTATTCCCTGCCGAATGCGGCATCTGAGATTTCAACGCTGTCCGAACTTTCGGCCAAACTGAGGTTCATGATCGTGCTGCCTCCTAACCTTTGACCGCCGGGCGGATGCAGACGTCGCCGCCTGCAGGTCCGGGGACGGCACCTTTGATCAACAGCAAATTGCGCTCCGCGTCGACGCGAACCACTTCGAGATTCTGGGTCGTGACCCGGGCGTTGCCCAGATGTCCGGACATCTTTTTGCCCTTGAAAACCCGGCCCGGAGTCTGGCATTGGCCAATCGAGCCCGGCGCCCGGTGAGAGATTGAGTTGCCGTGCGTGTTGTCCTGCCCACGGAAGTTCCAGCGCTTAATGGCGCCAGCGTAGCCTTTACCTTTGGACACGCCCTGCACGTCGACCTTCTGGCCTTCCTCAAACTGCGCCACGGTCAGCTCGCCGCCGACGGTGTGGTCTTCGGCCAGCTCCTCAACACGGAACTCCCAAAGGCCCCGGCCTGCGCTCACGTCAGCCTTGGCGAAGTGGCCTGCCAGCGGCTTGGTGACCCGGTTCTGGCGACGCTCGCCAGTGGTGATCTGCAGCGCCTGGTAGCCGTCCGTATCCGCAGTCTTGACCTGCGTGATGCGATTTGGGGAGACCTCGATGACGGTGACAGGCGTCGATGCACCCTCGCTCGTAAAGACGCGAGTCATGCCTGCCTTTCTGCCGATTATTCCGATTGCCATGCTCGTAAACCCTTCGACGAGTGTCACACTTTGCGACACGTAAAGCGGCCGCTTCCCTCGGCAATCGGGGATAGCGGCCGCATTGTCCTGTCGCTGGCCCCCAATCGGGACCCTGTTGTTCCGCCCGGCCCCATCGGGCCATGGCGCTGCGTCGGCCTGCGCTGACGCAGTTGCGGGTCTGCCGGCAGCTCCGCAAGGAGTCGCCGGCAATCCGCTAATTCAAACTAATCTGTACTTCGACCCCAGCCGCCAGATCGAGCTTCATCAGCGCGTCGACGGTCTTTTCCGTAGGTTCGATAATGTCCAGCAGACGTTTGTGGGTGCGGATCTCGTACTGGTCCCGAGCATCCTTGTTCACGTGTGGCGATGTCAGCACCGTGAACCGCTCCTTGCGTGTCGGCAGCGGAATCGGGCCCTGAATCTGGGCGCCGGTGCGCTTTGCCGTTTCCACGATTTCCTGCGTTGACACGTCGATCAGACGATGATCAAAGGCCTTCAGGCGGATGCGAATCCTCTGGTTTTGCACCGATGCAACTCCACAAGCGATGCCGATCTGCTCTGATGAGGCGCCCTGACGGGCAACCGGGCACAGAACCGACCGGTGAAACGTCTACTATTAAAGAACCCCGCGAAACGGGTAGCCCATCCCGTGGACTCGGCGATCCCGCGCGGGCGGGCCACCTGCACAGGCTCCCCCTGGATACCTGCGCCCTGCTCGGCTGTGCCGAATTCAGGGAGGCGAACTATACAGAGCGCCCTATCCTGTCGCAACACGCTGACAGATATTTCTTCCTGCCCCGCCTTGCCAGCCGATCCCTGCGTGCGCGGGCCCTGAAAAGGGTCCGGCAAGGTCATCTACGGGCTGGCATCGCGCCACGAAAAAGGCGGCCTCTCGACCGCCTTCAGTACCCATAAAGCCAACTTATTTGCCTATTCGTGGATCTTGGTGACGACACCGGCGCCCACGGTTCGGCCACCTTCGCGGATCGCAAAGCGCAGGCCTTCGTCCATCGCGATCGGGTTGATCAGCTCGACGTTCATGTTCACGTTGTCGCCAGGCATCACCATCTCGACGTCCTTCGGCAGCTCGCAGTTGCCGGTCACGTCCGTCGTGCGGAAGTAAAACTGCGGGCGGTAACCCTTGAAGAACGGCGTGTGGCGGCCCCCTTCGTCCTTCGACAGCACATAAACCTCCGCTTCGAACTTCGTGTGCGGCGTGATCGAGCCCGGCTGGCTCAGCACCTGGCCGCGCTCAACTTCGTCGCGCTTCGTGCCGCGCAGCAGAACGCCAACGTTCTCCCCAGCCCGGCCTTCGTCCAACAGCTTCCGGAACATCTCGACGCCCGTGCAGGTCGTCGTCGTCGTGTCCTTGATACCAACGATCTCGATCTCGTCGCCCACCTTCACGATGCCGCGCTCCACCCGGCCCGTCACAACGGTACCGCGACCGGAAATCGAGAACACGTCCTCGATCGGCATCAGGAACGGCTGATCTACCGCACGCTCCGGCTCCGGAATGTAATCGTCCAGCGACTGCACCAGCTTCTTCACCGCTTCCGCGCCGTGCTCGCCCGCATCGCCTTCCAGCGCCTTCAGCGCGCTGCCGATAATGATCGGCGTGTCGTCGCCCGGAAACTCGTACTTGTCCAGAAGCTCCCGAACTTCCATCTCTACCAGTTCCAGCAGCTCTTCGTCGTCGACCATGTCCGCCTTGTTCATGAACACGACAATCTTCGGCACGCCAACCTGACGCGACAGCAGAATGTGCTCCCGCGTTTGCGGCATGGGGCCGTCCGCCGCAGACACCACCAGGATCGCACCGTCCATCTGCGCCGCGCCTGTGATCATGTTCTTCACGTAGTCCGCGTGCCCAGGGCAGTCCACATGCGCGTAGTGCCGCGTCGGCGACTCGTACTCAACGTGCGACGTCGCAATCGTGATACCGCGCTCTCGCTCTTCCGGCGCATTGTCAATCTGATCAAAGGAACGCGCATCGCCTGAACCGTACGCTTCCGCACATACCCGCGTCAGCGCCGCCGTCAGCGTCGTCTTCCCATGGTCCACGTGACCAATCGTCCCCACGTTCACGTGCGGCTTGGTACGTTCAAACTTTTCTTTGCTCATGGCTAGGTCCTGTAAGTTCCTATTTCTTGGTCACAGTTTCGGCGATGTTATTCGGCACTTCAGCGTACTTGCCAAACTCCATCGTGTAAGTCGCGCGTCCTTGAGTCGCGCTGCGCAGATCGGTTGAGTAACCGAACATCTCTGACAGGGGCACGTCGGCACGCACAATCTTGCCGGCAGGATTCTCGTCCATACCTTCGATCATGCCGCGGCGGCGGTTCAGGTCGCCAACGACGTCGCCCATATAGTCTTCCGGGGTCACGACTTCGACCTTCATGATCGGCTCGAGAAGTACCGGGCTCGCATTCATGGCCCCTTCTTTCATCGCCATGGAGCCGGCGATCTTGAACGCCATTTCCGAAGAGTCGACTTCGTGGAAGGAACCATCGTACAGCGTCGCCTTGACGCCAATCAGCGGGTACCCCGCGATGACGCCGTTGCCCATCTGCTCCTGCAGGCCCTTGTTGACCGCCGGGATGTATTCACGGGGCACAACGCCGCCCACAATCTCGTCCACAAACTCGTAGGTCGCATCGCCCTCTTCATCCGTGTAGGGCTCGAGTTTGACCCAGACGTGACCGTACTGGCCGCGACCACCGGACTGGCGAACGAACTTGCCTTCCTGCTCGACGGACGCGCGAATGGTTTCGCGGTAGGCCACCTGCGGCTTGCCGATGTTGGCCTCGACGCCGAACTCGCGCTTCATGCGATCGACGATGATGTCCAGGTGCAGCTCGCCCATACCGGAGATGATCGTCTGTCCGGACTCTTCGTCGGTCTCGACGCGGAACGAGGGGTCTTCCTGAGCCAGCTTGCCCAGGGCAACGCCCATCTTCTCCTGGTCGGGCACGGACTTCGGCTCTACAGCAACCGAGATCACCGGATCCGGGAACTCCATGCGCTCGAGCGTGATGATGTCGCTCTGGGCACACAGCGTGTCGCCGGTGGTGACGTCCTTCAGGCCAATAGCAGCGGCGATGTCGCCGGCGCGCACTTCCTTGATCTCTTCCCGGTTGTTCGAGTGCATCTGCACCATCCGGCCAACCCGTTCGCGCTTGCTCTTGACCGGGTTGTAGACCTGGTCACCGGAGCTGAGCACGCCCGAGTAGACCCGGAAGAAGGTCAAGGTGCCCACGAAGGGGTCCGTCGCAATCTTGAAGGCGAGCGCAGCGAAGGGTGCATCGTCGTCAGCACCGCGAGTATCGGTCGTTTCTTCGTCGTCCAGAATACCTTCGATCGCCTTCACTTCCGTTGGCGCCGGCAGGTACTCGATCACAGCGTCCAGCATCGCCTGCACGCCCTTGTTCTTGAAAGCGCTGCCGCAGAGCGCAGGCACGATCTCGTTCGCCAGGGTGCGAATACGAATGCCTTTCTTGATGTCGTCTTCTGAGAGGTCGCCCTCTTCGAGGTACTTTTCCATCAACTCTTCGTTGGCTTCCGCAGCGGACTCGACCATCTGCTCGCGCCAGTGCGCGGCATCTTCGGCCATGTCTTCGGGGATGTCCGCCAGGTCGTAGGTCAGGCCCTGATCTTCTTCGTTCCACAGAATCGACTTCATGCGGATCAGGTCGACCACGCCCTTGAAGTTTTCTTCGGCGCCGATGCTCAGCTGCACGGGCACAGGATTGCCGCCCAGGCGAGTCTTGATCTGGTCGACCACGCGCAGGAAATCCGCACCGCTGCGATCCATCTTGTTCACGAACACCATGCGCGGCACTTCGTAGCGATTGGCCTGACGCCAAACCGTTTCCGACTGCGGCTCAACACCGGAGGTCCCGCAGAACACCACGACGGCGCCGTCGAGCACGCGCAGGCTGCGCTCTACTTCGATGGTGAAGTCAACGTGTCCGGGGGTGTCGATGATGTTGACCCGGTGCTCGTCGAACTGCTGGTTCATGCCTTTCCAGAAGCAGGTCGTGGCGGCGGAGGTAATGGTGATGCCCCGCTCCTGCTCCTGCTCCATCCAGTCCATGGTGGCGGCGCCGTCATGAACCTCGCCGATTTTGTGCGACAGGCCCGTGTAGAACAGCACACGCTCCGTGGTGGTGGTTTTGCCTGCGTCCACGTGCGCGACGATGCCGATGTTGCGGTACCGGGCGAGAGGCGTTTTACGAGCCATGTCGTGCTCCAGTCTGACTGAATATGCCGAAACCCCAGCGGATCGCGCCGGGGCTCAAGCGGTAAATGATGGGAACCTGTAGCGGAAACCTAGTAGCGGTAGTGTGAGAACGCCCGGTTGGCTTCTGCCATACGGTGCGTGTCTTCCCGCTTCTTGACGGCGCTGCCGCGCCCCTCGGCTGCGTCCAGCAGCTCGCCGGCAAGGCGTGCAGCCATGGACTTCTCGCCGCGTTTGCGCGCGCTGTCGACCAGCCAGCGCATGGCCAGGGCGTTGCGTCGAGACGGACGTACTTCCACAGGGACCTGATAGGTCGCGCCACCGACGCGCCGGGCTTTCACTTCGACGAAGGGCGCTACGGCTTCAAGGGCTTTCTCGAACACTTCGACGGGGCCATCGTGGTGCTTCGCTTCGATCCGGCCCAGGGCACCGTAAACGATACGCTCGGCCACGGCCTTTTTGCCGGATACCATGACGTGGTTAATGAACTTGGCGACGGTCTGGTTACCGTACTTGGGATCGGGAAGGATCTCCCGCTTCGCTACAACGCGACGTCTTGGCATGGTTCTCTCCTTTGCTTCAGGTTTGCCGCAGTGCGGCTACCCCCGAGATCGGTTCCGGGGCCTTACTGAGAGCGGAATGTATAGGGCTGTCAGTTCAGGATAATGGTTGTTTGACCGTTTGCGGCTGCCTGGCGCCCTACTTGGGACGCTTGGCGCCGTACTTGGAACGGCCCTGGCGTCGGTCAGACACGCCAGAGGTATCCAGAGTTCCGCGTACAGTGTGGTAGCGCACGCCCGGCAGGTCTTTGACCCGACCACCGCGAATCAGGACCACTGAGTGCTCCTGCAGGTTGTGGCCCTCGCCGCCGATGTAGGAGGTCACTTCATAGCCGTTGGTCAGCCGCACACGGCACACCTTGCGCAGTGCAGAGTTCGGCTTCTTCGGCGTCGTGGTGTACACCCGGGTGCAGACCCCGCGCTTTTGCGGGCAGCCCTGCAGGGCTGGAACGATATTCTTGTCGGCCTTGCGCTTGCGAGGCTTGCGTACGAGCTGGCTGATGGTCGCCATCGGGTCTCCGATATAAAACTGCGGAACGGCGGTTCGCCGGCCCACTGGAATTTGGGCCGCGAAGTCTACTGGCAGAGCTGACGGGCTGCAAGCGGCATGGCAAGGACGCCGGCGGATTCGTCAGCCGACGGGTTTCGGAAGACTGCCGGAACGGGCGAGATCAGCGGAGAAAGGCAGGCCCGGTGAGCCCGGGCCAGGGTAGCGCAGCCTAGCGGCTGCGGCGAGCGACAAGTCCTGCCAGGCCGAGCAGCAGCAGCACGATCGGAGCCGGGGCCGGCACAGCAGCCAGCATCCCGTCATCGGTCTCTGCGACAGGCGCAGTCACGATCGGAACCGGCGTCACCGGCTGCGGGGCCGCGCCATCCGTCCCATCGGTCCCATCCGTGCCGTCAGTGCCATCGTCGGTCGCGCTGGCGCTCACGGGGGGCGTCGGCGTTGTCGGGCCCATGAAAACAACCGCCGCCTTGTTCAGCTGCGGCGCACGCTGCGGGGTAAAGGTCGTTTGTACCGGCGCAGTGAGCTGCACGGAGATCGGCGCCGCGACCGCGCTCGGCGCAATGCGAATCGCGATCTGATCGGTATCGAGGAAGGGATCGTTCAGGAAGTAGCCGCCCCGGCTGTTGCCATGCTGGGCAAAGCTGTGGACAACGCTGGTACCCGAGTCGAGCCACAATGGCCCGACCTGGCCGCCCCATTCAGACGGGCTGGCGCTGGCAGATACACTGAAACCGGCAAGAAGACATGCCGCGGCGGTTGCTCGAATTTTCATCACTGATCCCATACTACGTGATCGAATTGGCAGATGTTACGCGACAGACAGCCCCCGACACCATAGGGAGTTTCGGGGAGTTTGTATCGCTGTCCCTACGAAGCTTACGGGACAGGCCCGTAAACGTCAAATTATATGCCCTATAAGGCAATAAATCGGCGCACCCTGCTGGGTGCGCCGATTTTGCTCGACTCAGGAGTCGCTGTTGCTGAGCGCCTCAGACAGGGCTGCCTCAACCTCGTCGGCCGTCGCCCCCTGCTGCTTGGCCGCCCGCAGAGCGAGGTCCTCGTCGCGACGGCGACGGCGTTCGCTGTGGTAAGTCAGGCCGGTTCCCGCTGGAATCAGGCGACCCACAACAACGTTCTCCTTGAGGCCACGCAGGAAGTCCTGCTTGCCCGTGACCGCAGCTTCCGTCAGGACCCGGGTGGTCTCCTGGAAAGAGGCCGCCGACACGAAGGATTCCGTCGCCAACGAAGCCTTGGTAATGCCCAGCAGATCGCGCTGGTACTTCACCAGATTCTTGCCGCCTTCGGCTTCCAGCGCCTCGTTGACCTCAAGCACCGTGTTCATCTCTACCTGCTCACCGCGGATCAGGTTCGAGTCCCCGGCGTCGGTGATCACGCACTTGCGCAGCATCTGGCGAACAATCACCTCGATGTGCTTGTCGTTGATCTTCACGCCCTGGAGGCGATAGACCTCCTGGATCTCGTTGATGATGAAGTTGGCCAGCGCTTCGACGCCCTGCAGCCGCAGGATATCGTGGGGGCTGGGCGGGCCTTCGCACACCATTTCGCCCTGGGCCACCGTTTCGCCTTCGAACACGCCGATGTTCCGCCACTTGGGAATCAGCGTTTCGACGGGATCGCCATCCGGCGGGGTAATGACCAGCCGACGCTTGCCTTTGGTTTCCTTGCCGAAGCTAACGGTACCGGATGCTTCTGCAAGAACGGCCGGCTCTTTCGGCTTGCGCGCCTCAAACAGGTCAGCCACCCGCGGCAGACCACCGGTGATGTCCCGGGTCTTGGAACCTTCCTGCGGGATTCGGGCGATGATGTCGCCAATGCCGACAGTCTCGCCGTTCTCCAGGCTCAGGATGGCGCCGTTGGGCAGCGTGTAGTGCGCCGGCAGATCGCTGCCCGGCAGCCGCACTTCGCTGTCGCCGTCCATGAGGCTGACCGCCGGTCGCAGATCCTTGCCCGCACTGGGGCGGTCCTTCGGATCCATGATCTGGATGTTGGTCAGTCCGGTCAGCTCGTCGGTTTGACGGTTGACGGACAGGCCTTCCTCCATGTCCTGCAGCACAACGGTACCAGAGGCTTCAATAACAATCGGGTGCGTGTGGGGGTCCCACTGCGCGATCACCTGCCCGGGGGCCACGTTGTCGCCCTCGTTCACGGCAATCACCGCACCGTAGGGCAGCTTGTAGCGTTCCCGCTCTCGGCCCAGCTCGTCTGCGACCGCGATCTCCCCGGAGCGGGACACCGCAACCAGCTCTCCGCTCACGCGGGTCACCGTCTTCAGGTTGTGCAGGCGAACGGTGCCGCCGTGCTTGACCTGGACACTGTCGATCGCCGTTGCCCGGGATGCAGCACCACCGATGTGGAAGGTCCGCATGGTGAGCTGGGTACCCGGCTCGCCGATAGACTGCGCCGCGATCACGCCGACGGCTTCGCCGGTGTTCACGACATGGCCGCGCGCCAGGTCCCGGCCGTAGCAGCTGGCGCAGATCCCGAATCGCGTGTTGCAGGTGATCGGTGAGCGCACCAGGATCTCGTCGACCCCGAGGCCTTCCAGACGATCCACCCAGGCCTCATCAAGCACCGTGCCGCGCTCGATCAGGATTTCCTTGCCGTCCGCCGCGTAGGCAGGCTGAGCCACGATCCGGCCCAGCACACGATCGCCCAATGCCTCGACGACGTCGCCGCCTTCGATAATGGCAGAGACCTTCACGCCTGCTTCGGTGCCGCAGTCGTCACTGGTGACAACCACATCCTGCGCGACGTCGACCAGGCGCCGGGTCAGGTACCCGGAGTTCGCCGTCTTGAGCGCCGTGTCCGCCAGGCCCTTGCGCGCGCCGTGGGTGGAGATGAAGTACTCGTTCACCGACAGGCCTTCACGGAAGTTCGCCGTAATCGCGTTCTCGATGATGCTGCCATCGGGTCGCGTCATCAGGCCCCGCATGCCGGCGAGCTGACGAATCTGCGCGGGGGAGCCCCGGGCGCCGGAATCGGCGTAGATAAAGACCGAGTTGAAGCTGTCCTGCTCTTCGTCCTTGCCTTCACGGTTGGTCACGGTCTCTTTCGAGATGCCGTCCATCATGGAGCGCGCCACCAGATCGTTCGCGCGCGACCAGATGTCGACCACCTTGTTGTACTTCTCGCCGGCGGTCACCAGACCCGAAGCGTACTGCGCCTCGATCTCTGCGACTTCGTCCTTCGCATCGCCAATGATCTTGGCTTTCTGGTCCGGGATCACAAAGTCTTCGACGCCGATAGAGGCACCGGATGCGGTGGAGTGCTTGAAGCCCATGTACATGAGCTGGTCAGCAAAGATCACCGTGTCTTTCAGGCCGACGTTGCGGTAGCAGCTGTTGATGAGCGAGCTGATCTGCTTCTTGCCCATCGGCTGGTTGACCATCTCGAAGGGCAGCGCCTTCGGCACGATCTCGTAGAGCAGCGCGCGACCTACGGTAGTCTCGACCAGGCTGCGCTGCATATACAGCTGCCCGTCCTCACCGGGGACCGCTTCCGTGATCCGCACTCGGACCTTGGCGTGCAGGTCTGCCTCGCCGCTAACGTGGGCACGGTGCACTTCGTCGATATCGGCAAAGACGCGGCCTTCGCCGGCCACGTTCACCATCTCCCGGGTCATGTAGTACAGGCCCAGAACAACGTCCTGAGACGGCACAATGATCGGCTCGCCGCTGGCCGGCGACAGGATGTTGTTGGTCGACATCATGAGCGCCCGGCTCTCGAGCTGCGCTTCCAGGGTCAGCGGCACGTGCACCGCCATCTGGTCGCCGTCGAAGTCGGCGTTGTAGGCCGTGCAGACCAGCGGGTGCAGCTGGATGGCCTTGCCTTCAATCAGCATCGGCTCGAACGCCTGGATGCCCAGACGGTGCAGCGTAGGCGCGCGGTTCAGGAGCACGGGATGCTCACGGATGACCTCGGCCAGGATGTCCCAGACCTCGGCCGTTTCCTTCTCGACCATCTTTTTCGCCGCCTTGATGGTGGTGGCGAGGCCGCGCGCTTCGAGCTTGCCGAAGATGAAGGGCTTGAACAGCTCCAGCGCCATCTTCTTGGGCAGGCCGCACTGGTGCAGCTTGAGGGTCGGGCCGACCACGATCACGGAGCGACCGGAATAATCCACGCGCTTGCCGAGGAGATTCTGGCGGAACCGGCCCTGCTTGCCCTTGATCATGTCTGCGAGAGACTTGAGCGGGCGCTTGTTCGAGCCGGTGATGGCCCGGCCCCGGCGTCCGTTGTCGAGCAGCGCGTCGACCGCCTCCTGCAGCATGCGCTTTTCGTTGCGGACGATGATGTCCGGCGCCGACAGGTCGAGCAGCCGCTTCAGGCGGTTGTTCCGGTTGATCACGCGCCGGTACAGGTCGTTCAGGTCAGAGGTCGCAAAGCGCCCGCCGTCCAGAGGTACCAGGGGCCGAAGGTCCGGTGGCAGCACCGGCAGCACGGTCATGATCATCCAGTCCGGCTTGTTGCCGGAATTGACGAAAGCTTCCATGAGCTTGAGACGCTTGGAGAGCTTCTTGATCTTGGTCTCGGAGTTCGTTGCCGGGATCTCTTCCCGCAGGCGCGCGATCTCGGCATCGATGTCCATGTGGTTCAGGAGTTCCTGAACGGCCTCGGCACCCATGCGGGCATCGAACTCGTCCCCGAACTCTTCGAGCTTCTGGTAGTACTCTTCGTCGGTGAGCAGCTGACCGGTCTCGAGATCCGTCAGCCCCGGATCGCAGACCACGTGGGACTCGAAGTACAGCACCCGCTCGATGTCCCGCAGGGTCATGTCGAGCAGCAGGCCGATGCGCGAGGGCAGGGACTTCAGGAACCAGATGTGCGCCACCGGGCTCGCGAGCTCGATGTGGCCCATGCGCTCCCGGCGAACCTTGGTCAGCGTGACTTCAACGCCACACTTCTCGCAGATCACACCGCGGTGCTTCAAGCGCTTGTACTTGCCGCACAGGCACTCGTAGTCCTTGATCGGGCCAAAGATGCGCGCACAGAACAGCCCGTCCCGCTCAGGCTTGAAGGTCCGGTAGTTGATGGTTTCAGGCTTCTTTACCTCGCCGAAGGACCAGGAGCGAATGAGCTCCGGGGAAGCGAGGCCGATGCGCAGAGAGTCGAACTCGTCGACGTTGGTCTCTGCCTTCAGAAGATTCAGTAGATCTTTCAAGTGGTCTCTCCTGCTTACTCTGCTTCCAGTTCCATATTGATACCCAGGGAGCGGATTTCCTTCACCAATACGTTGAAGGATTCCGGCATGCCTGGCTCCATACGGAAATCGCCGTCCACGATGTTTTTGTACATCTTGGTGCGGCCGTTGACGTCATCGGACTTGACCGTGAGCATCTCCTGCAGCGTGTACGCCGCGCCGTATGCCTCCAGAGCCCAGACCTCCATCTCGCCGAATCGCTGGCCGCCAAACTGCGCCTTGCCGCCCAGGGGCTGCTGCGTGACCAGGCTGTAAGAGCCCGTCGAGCGCGCGTGCATCTTGTCATCCACCAGGTGGTTGAGCTTGAGCATGTACATGTAGCCCACGGTGACCGCGCGATCGAACTGCTCGCCGGTCCGGCCGTCGAACAGCGTGCACTGGCCGTTGGTCGGCAGGTCAGCGAGCTCGAGCATGCGCTTGATCTCGCGCTCAGCCGCGCCGTCGAAGACCGGCGTTGCCATGGGCACGCCGGCTCGCAGGTTCTTGGCCAGCTCGAGAATCTCGCCGTCGTTGAGGCTGTCCAGGTCTTCCTGCCGGCCTTCGCCGTGGTTGTAGACCGCGCCCAGGTACTCGCGCACCTTGGCGATGGACTGCTGCTCTTCGATCATCGCGTTAATGCGGTTGCCGATGCCTTTCGCCGCCCAGCCCAGGTGCGTTTCCAGCACCTGGCCAACGTTCATGCGCGAGGGCACCCCCAGAGGATTCAGCACGATGTCGACCGGCTCGCCATGCTCGTCAAAGGGCATGTCTTCGACCGGCATGATCACGGAGATGACGCCCTTGTTGCCGTGGCGCCCTGCCATCTTGTCGCCCGGCTGAATGCGGCGCTTGATCGCGAGGTAAACCTTGACGATCTTGAGCACGCCCGGCGCCAGGTCATCGCCTGACTCCAGCTTGGAGCGCTTGTCGGCGTAGATGGCGTCCAGGTTCGCCTTGCGCTCTTTCAGCTGAGCCTCGGCGGCCTCCAGCTGCGTGTTCAGCGCGTCGTCGTCCATGCGGATCTTGAACCAGTCGTCCGGCACCAGCCCTTCGAGATAGCTGTGCGTAATCTCCGTGCCTTTGGTCAGGTTCGGTGCGCTGACGGCCTTGTTGCCGTTCAGGGCCCGGCCGAGACGCTCGTAGGTCGCGGCTTCGACAATGCGGTACTCGTCGTCCAGGTCCTTACGGATCTGCGACAGCTGAGCCTGCTCGATGTCCTTGGCACGCTGGTCTTTCTCGACACCGTCGCGGGTGAACACCTGCACGTCGATTACGGTGCCTTTGACGCTGGTCGGCACGCGCTGCGAGGTGTCCTTCACGTCGGACGCCTTCTCGCCAAAGATCGCCCTCAGGAGCTTTTCTTCCGGGGTCAGCTGCGTCTCGCCTTTCGGGGTGACCTTGCCAACCAGGATATCGCCCGCTTCGACTTCGGCACCGATATAGACAATGCCGGACTCGTCGAGCTTGGCCAGAGCGCCTTCACCGACATTGGGGATGTCGCAGGTGATTTCCTCCGGCCCGAGCTTGGTGTCCCGAGCGATGCAGGTCAGTTCCTGAATGTGCACGCTGGTAAAGCGATCTTCCTGCACCACGCGTTCTGATACGAGGATGGAGTCCTCGTAGTTGTAGCCGTTCCAGGGCATGAATGCGATGCGCATGTTCTGGCCCAGCGCCAGCTCGCCCATATCGCAGGACGGGCCGTCGGCCAGCACGTCGCCGCGGGCAATGATATCGCCTGGCTTGACCAGCGGGCGCTGGTTAATGCAGGTGTTCTGGTTCGAGCGGGTGAACTTCGTCAGGTTGTAGATATCGACACCGGCGTCGCCGCGCACGGTCTCTTCGTCCGATACACGAACCACGATGCGGCCGGAGTCGACGCTGTCGACCTTGCCACCGCGCTCCGCTTTGACGCAAACACCGCTGTCGCGGGCCACGTGGCCTTCAATGCCGGTACCGACAACGGGCTTTTCTGCCCGAATGGTCGGCACGGCCTGCCGCTGCATGTTGGAGCCCATGAGCGCGCGGTTGGCATCGTCGTGCTCCAGGAACGGAATCAGCGACGCTGCTACGGAGACCACCTGCTTGGGCGATACATCCATGTAGTTCACGTTCTCTGCCGAGGTCTTCTGGAACTCGTACTGGTAGCGAACGTCAACCAGCTCTTCGGCAAAGGTGTCGTCGTCCTTGATGACGGAGCTCGCCTGCGCGATCACGTACTCAGCCTCATCGATCGCCGACAGGTAATCGATCTCGCGGGTGACCTTGCCGTCGATGACCCTTCGGTACGGCGTTTCCAGGAACCCGTACTCGTTGGTCCGGGCGTAGGTCGCCAGGCTGTTGATCAGGCCGATGTTCGGGCCTTCCGGCGTCTCGATCGGGCAGACCCGGCCGTAGTGCGTCGGGTGTACGTCACGAACTTCGAAACCGGCTCGCTCCCGGGTCAGGCCGCCCGGTCCAAGCGCGGAAACACGGCGCTTGTGGGTGACTTCCGACAGCGGGTTGTTCTGGTCCATGAACTGCGACAGCTGGCTGGAGCCAAAGAACTCTTTGACGGCAGCCGCGACCGGCTTGGCATTGATCATGTCCTGCGGCATCAGCCCTTCAGACTCCGCCAGGCTCAAACGCTCTTTCACCGCCCGCTCGACACGAATCAGGCCCACGCGGAACGCGTTCTCGGCCATCTCGCCCACAGAGCGAACACGACGGTTGCCCAGGTGGTCGATGTCGTCCACCTGGCCTTTGCCGTTGCGGATGTCAACCAGGGTACGCAGCACGTCGATGATGTCGTGCTTGTCCAGCACGCCCTCACCCGTGGTGGCCTCGCGGCCCAGGCGGCGGTTGAACTTCATGCGGCCAACGGCAGACAGGTCGTAGCGGTCAGCGGTAAAGAACAGGTTGTTGAACAGGTTCTCTGCCGCTTCCTTCGTCGGCGGCTCGCCGGGACGCATCATGCGGTAGATCTCGACCAGCGCTTCCAGACGGTTGCTGGTCGGGTCGATGCGCAGCGTGTCCGCAACGTAAGGACCGCAGTCCAGATCGTTGGTGAAGATGGTCTCGATGTCCTTCACGCCCTTCTCGAGCAGCGCTTCCAGAACCTCTTCGGTAATCACTGTGTTGGCCGGGAACAGGATCTCGCCGCTGTCGGTATCGATAATGTCCTTGGCGGTCACGCGTTCCAGCAGGTACTCACGAGGCACGTCGAGGAGCTTCAGCCCGCTCTCTTCGAGCAGCCGCACGTGCCGGGCGGTGACGCGCCGACCCATCTCGACGACCAGATTGCCCTTGCCGTCGTGAATAT
Source organism: uncultured Pseudomonadales bacterium (assembly GCA_964640725.1). Taxonomy (GTDB): domain Bacteria; phylum Pseudomonadota; class Gammaproteobacteria; order Pseudomonadales; family Azotimanducaceae; genus CALHVX01. Next base: position 71,928 of record CAZXIJ010000010.1, read on the forward strand.
CGAAGGTGGCAACATCGCCGCGCAGACGTTCCGGCTGGAGCTCCGCCTGGAATCCGTCCTTCGTAACCTTGAAGGTATTGGTGTCGAAGAACATCTCCAGGATTTCTTCGCCGGAGTACTCCAGGGCACGCAGAATGATCGTTGCCGGCAGCTTGCGGCGGCGGTCGATCCGCACGAACACGCAGTCCTTGGGGTCGAACTCGAAGTCGAGCCAGGAGCCGCGGTAAGGAATGATGCGCGCGGAGTACAGCAGCTTGCCCGATGAGTGGGTCTTGCCGCGATCGTGGTCAAAGAACACACCCGGCGAGCGGTGCAGCTGGGAGACCACTACGCGCTCGGTGCCGTTGATGACAAAGGTGCCGTTGACCGTCATGAGCGGAATTTCGCCCATGTACACTTCTTGCTCTTTAACGTCCTTGACGGCTTTGTTGTTCGACTCTTTGTCGTAAATGATCAGCCGCACTTTGACCCGCAGCGGTGCCGCGTAAGTCTCGCCGCGAAGAATACACTCGCGAACGTCGAAGGCTGGCTCACCCAGCCGATAGCTCACATATTCGAGCGCCGCATTGCCGGAGTAGCTGACAATCGGAAACACGCTGCGGAATGCCGCATGCAGGCCGATCTCGCCACGATCCTCGCTAACGTCTTCGCTGGCATCGACCCGCAAAAACTTGTCGTAGGAATCGACCTGAATAGCGAGCAGGTACGGCAGATCCATGCCGCCCGCGAGCTTGCCGAAATCCTTACGGATGCGCTTCTTTTCTGTAAAGCTATAAGCCATGCAATTCTCCCATGCTTAGCTAAAGCACCGACGGCAACACGCCATCGTTACTGTGAATTTTGCCGCGCGGTTCCAGACAGCAGCGATGCTGACTGGCTCCAGCGCGAACAGGCGAGCACCCCGTCCAACTTGCGTTGGGCGCGGTGATCGCCTGAGTTGCGTAACCTGCCCGGCAAGGCCTGGCAAGCTGCCCTGCCCGGCGAGGCCTGGCAGGGTGTTCGCATTTGCGTCGAGCAAAGATGCGAGGTCCGAATTACTTGACCTCGACCTGCGCGCCGGCTTCCTCGAGCTGCTTGACCACGTCATCAGCCTCTGCCTTGTCAACGCCTTCCTTGACGGCAGCCGGGGCGCCGTCAACCAGCTCTTTGGCTTCCTTGAGGCCAAGACCGGTGATTGCGCGAACCGCCTTAATGACGTTCACTTTCTTGTCGCCGGGGCTCAGCAGGTTCACGGTGAACTCGGTCTGCTCTTCGGCAGCAGCGCCGCCGCCATCAGCAGCCGGGGCCGCAACCGCAACCGCGGCCGCTGCAGATACACCGAACTTCTCTTCCATGGCTGAGACCAGCTCAACCACGTCCATCACGCTCATGTCAGCAATCGCGTTCAGGATGTCGTCTTTCGACAATGCCATTGGATATCTCCTGGGGTCTCTTTAAATCAATACTGTTACTTGGGTAAATCTGGTTTCAGGCAGCGTCTTGCTTCTGATCGCGAACCGCAGCAACAACGCGTACCACCTGAGACGGTACGTCGTTGAGGGTGCGAACGAACTTCACAACCGGTGCTTGCATGACACTCATGAGCGTCGCAATGGCCTCGTCCCGAGTCGGGAGTTTGGCAACCGTTTCCAGGGACTCAGCGCCGAGCTTCTCACCGCCGATCGCCAGCGCTTTGACTTCAAGCGCTTCGTACTCTTTGGTGCAGTCCTTCAGCAACCGTGCTGCCGCACCGGGGTCCTCTTGCGAGAACGCGACCAGTGTGGGCCCCACGAACGAATCCGCCAGGCACTCAAATTCAGTACCTTCGACGGCTCGCTTGGCCAGGGTGTTGCGAATCACGCGAACGTAGACTCCGCTTTCGCGCGCTTTCGAGCGCATCTGCGTCATCTGCTCCACGGTCAATCCTCGGTAGTCCGCAAGGACCGCCGACAGCGCACCGCTGGCTGCTTCGTTTACCTCAGCAACAATCTCTTTTTTCTGTTCGAGATTAAGTGCCACTCATAGTCTCCTTAAGGATGACTGTTTGATTGCGGCGGCCCGCTGAGCTTGCGCCCAGGAGGGTCACACCGTCTGCGTAGGACATTAAGTGCGAGCTCGCCATGCGATGCCCCGCACCCCTACGGTTTTTGACGGCTGGCCGTACCAGGCACGAGTGCCCTGCACGCCCAGACCTTCAAAGCTTATTTGACTTCCAGTGTCGCCTGATCGATCGCAAGGCCGGGCCCCATGGTCGTAGACAGCGTCACGCGCTGCACGTAGGTACCCTTGGCCGAAGCCGGCTTGCTTTTCTTCAGGTCGTTGATGAGCGCTTCGAGATTCTCGCGAATGTGCTGCGAATCGAAGCCCACGGTACCGACACTGCCGTGAATGATGCCGGCCTTGTCGGTCCGGTACTGGACCTGGCCGGCCTTGGCGTTCTTGACCGCAGTCTCGACGTCCGGCGTGACAGTGCCAGTTTTGGGGTTCGGCATCAGGCCTCGAGGACCAAGCACCTTGCCCAGCTGGCCAACCACGCGCATGGAGTCCGGGGTCGCAACGACCACGTCGAAGTCCAGCTCGCCAGCCTTGACCTTTTCTGCCAGGTCGTCGAAGCCAACGATGTCGGCGCCGGCAGCAGTTGCCTTGTCGGCCGCCTCGCCCTGAGCGAACACCGCAACCCGAACGGTCTTGCCCGTGCCGTGCGGCAGCGTCGTCGCCCCGCGAACCACCTGGTCAGACTTTCTGGGGTCTACACCGAGGTTGACCGCCACGTCGTAGCTTTCCTTGAACTTGGCTTTGGACAGCTCGCTCAGGAGGGTCACCGCCTCATCGATCGGGTAGGCCTTGAGCGGGTCTACCTTTTCAGCGATTTCTTTCTGTCTGCGGGTCAGCTTGGCCATTTACACGCCCTCCACGTCGATGCCGGCACTGCGAGCAGAGCCCGCAATGGTTCGGACTGCGGCGTCCATATCTGCAGCGGTGAGGTCGGGCATCTTGATCTGCGCGACTTCCTCAAGCTGAGCGCGGTTCACCTTGGCCACCTTGACGGTGTTCGGGGTACCGGAGCCCTTCTTGATGTTGGCGACCTTGCGCAGCAGCACCGACGCCGGCGGCGTCTTGGTGACGAAGCTGAAGCTGCGATCGGAAAAGACCGAAATGACCACTGGAATGGGCATGCCCTGTTCCATGCTCTGCGTCTGCGCGTTGAACGCTTTGCAGAAGTCCATGATATTGACACCGTGCTGGCCCAGGGCCGGCCCGACCGGCGGGCTCGGGTTGGCCTGCCCTGCAGGGACCTGCAGCTTGATGTAGGCCTCGATTTTCTTCGCCATGCTCTGCTCCTTGCGGGTTCAATCGTGAGCGCCGCTCACTCCCCGGGGATTGAAAGGCAGGACTGCGCCCTGCCCCTGTAAATTTGTATCAGCCTTTCTCGACCTGATCGAAGTCCAGCTCAACGGGCGTTGAACGTCCGAAGATCGTCACCGCAACCTGCAACCGGTTCTTCTCGTAGTTCACTTCTTCTACGACACCGTTGAAGTCGTTGAACGGCCCGTCCACCACGCGAATGATCTCGCCCGGCTCGTAAACAGTCTTGGGCGTTGCCTTCTCGGAACCGGCAGCCACACGATCCAGAATCCGGTTTGCCTCGGCGTCAGTAAGCGGCGCCGGCTGGTCCGCCTTGCCGCCAATGAAGCCCATGACCCGCGGCGTTTCCTTGACCAGGTGCCAGGTATCGTCGTCCAGCTCCATCTCGACCAGGACATAGCCAGGAAAGAACTTGCGCTCGGAGCGTCGCTTTTGCCCGCCGCGCATCTCGACCACTTCTTCTGTGGGCACCATGATCTCGCCAAACTTTTCCGGGAACGCCGACAGGCTCACTCGCTCGGCGAGGGAGCGCGCGACGTTCTTTTCAAAGCCTGAGTAGGCATGCACGACGTACCATTTCTTCGACATAGGGCTATCCGATCACCGTAGAAACGAGCCAGCTCAGCCCACTGTCCAACATCCAGAGAATCAGCGCGAAGATCAGCACCAACACCAGCACCACCATGGTGGTCTGAGTCGTTTCCGTGCGGCTAGGCCAAATGACTCGGCGGATTTCGCTGCGCGCTTCCTTCATCAAGGTCCAGGCGTTGCTGCCCCAGCTGGTTTGCACGAGCATCATGAACGCCAGCACCGCAAGCACCAGCACACCGCCAACGCGATATAGCAGCGGCTGGTCCTGGAAATACCAGTTGCCGTAGACCGCCGCGCCGGCAAGCGCAAAGACGATCAGCCACTTGATCAGGTCAAGGGGCCCGGCCGACGTTGAAGCTTCTGTCTTCGTGTTCAAACCTGTTCTCAGTCAATGCCAGCGATGGCAGGCCAGGAGGGAATCGAACCCCCAACCTCCGGTTTTGGAGACCGATGCTCTACCAATTGAGCTACTGGCCTAAAAGGGCAACCTGTCTTTCGCTATTCGTGGATCTTGGTGACGACACCGGCGCCCACGGTTCGGCCACCTTCGCGGATCGCAAAGCGCAGGCCTTCGTCCATCGCGATCGGGTTGATCAGCTCGACGTTCATGTTCACGTTGTCGCCAGGCATCACCATCTCGACGTCCTTCGGCAGCTCGCAGTTGCCGGTCACGTCCGTCGTGCGGAAGTAAAACTGCGGGCGGTAACCCTTGAAGAACGGCGTGTGGCGGCCCCCTTCGTCCTTCGACAGCACATAAACCTCCGCTTCGAACTTCGTGTGCGGCGTGATCGAGCCCGGCTGGCTCAGCACCTGGCCGCGCTCAACTTCGTCGCGCTTCGTGCCGCGCAGCAGAACGCCAACGTTCTCCCCAGCCCGGCCTTCGTCCAACAGCTTCCGGAACATCTCGACGCCCGTGCAGGTCGTCGTCGTCGTGTCCTTGATACCAACGATCTCGATCTCGTCGCCCACCTTCACGATGCCGCGCTCCACCCGGCCCGTCACAACGGTACCGCGACCGGAAATCGAGAACACGTCCTCGATCGGCATCAGGAACGGCTGATCTACCGCACGCTCCGGCTCCGGAATGTAATCGTCCAGCGACTGCACCAGCTTCTTCACCGCTTCCGCGCCGTGCTCGCCCGCATCGCCTTCCAGCGCCTTCAGCGCGCTGCCGATAATGATCGGCGTGTCGTCGCCCGGAAACTCGTACTTGTCCAGAAGCTCCCGAACTTCCATCTCTACCAGTTCCAGCAGCTCTTCGTCGTCGACCATGTCCGCCTTGTTCATGAACACGACAATCTTCGGCACGCCAACCTGACGCGACAGCAGAATGTGCTCCCGCGTTTGCGGCATGGGGCCGTCCGCCGCAGACACCACCAGGATCGCACCGTCCATCTGCGCCGCGCCTGTGATCATGTTCTTCACGTAGTCCGCGTGCCCAGGGCAGTCCACATGCGCGTAGTGCCGCGTCGGCGACTCGTACTCAACGTGCGACGTCGCAATCGTGATACCGCGCTCTCGCTCTTCCGGCGCATTGTCAATCTGATCAAAGGAACGCGCATCGCCTGAACCGTACGCTTCCGCACATACCCGCGTCAGCGCCGCCGTCAGCGTCGTCTTCCCATGGTCCACGTGACCAATCGTCCCCACGTTCACGTGCGGCTTGGTACGTTCAAACTTTTCTTTGCTCATGGCCGGTTCCTTTACCTTTTCAACCTTTGTCGTCCTGGCCCTTGGACCTCGACGACTTCGCAATGTCTTACCGTGATCCCGCCTGCCGGCATCACGGCCAATACTGGTGCTCACAATCGGATTTGAACCGATGACCTCTTCCTTACCAAGGAAGTGCTCTACCGACTGAGCTATGTGAGCGCGAGATTGCCTTTGGCAATCTCGAGCAGTTTTCTCCGAAAACTGCCCGTCGGTGGGGCTTCGCAACCCTTACGGAGATTTTCGCGTCACGAAAACTCCCGCAACCTGTCGGGTTGCTTCGCAACCCTTACGGAGATTTTCGCTTCGCGAAAACTCCCGCCAAATCAAACATCTTCCGGCCCGCCGCCGTCGGCCAGGCCCTCAAACTGGAGCGGGTAGCGGGAATCGAACCCGCGTCATCAGCTTGGAAGGCTGAGGTTCTACCGCTGAACTATACCCGCGTCGCTCCTGCCACCTTTTATAGGCAACCGAATACTGGTGGTGGGGGAAGGATTCGAACCTTCGAAGGCTTAGCCGTCAGATTTACAGTCTGATCCCGTTGACCACTTGGGTACCCCACCCTTGTTGCAGCAAAAACGTACAGCTCAAAGCAGCCACTGCGCCCCGACCCGCGGAGCACAAAAAATGCTTTGAAGTCAATTACTTAGGTTATCGCCTGTCCGTTTCGAAGATGCCGCGCCCCATCTTTGCCACCTGTTGCCCGCCTGTAATGGTGCCGCCACGACGAATCGAACGCCGGACCTTCTCATTACAAGTGAGCTGCTCTACCAGCTGAGCTATGGCGGCTAAAATGGGAGCCGGATTCTATAGAACCTAATTTGCGGAAGCAATTGCGATCGCTGGCTCGTCGCACCGGGAAGCCGCTGACTCCACGCCCGCCAGCACCAGCGCGTCCTCAGAGCTGGTACGGGCAAGTATATGGCTAACTTTCTTGAGCTGCGGGACCTTGCCGTCTTGCACTTTGTAGCCTAGCTCCTGAGCGCGCTGAGCCTGGCGCCGAGCGTAAGCCGCCTTGCGGAAAACGCCGATAGAGACAGCGTTAACCCGGGCACCGCTGCGAATCACACTGGCTTCCAGCCCATCCTTTTGCAGGGCGTCGCGCACGGAACGCGCCTTTTTGCGAGAGGCAAAAGGTCCCAGGTAGACGAGATGATCGGTGCGAACGGTGACCGTCGATTCCGGCGTGCCGAGCACGGTCACGCCCCGACTCTCGAGCCTGGCAGAGGCCTCGGCCAACCCCTCTGCACCGGAGAATGGCCCGATGCGCCAGCACTGGGCCTGCACGGGCTCCGGGGTATCGACCAGCGGCGCCACGGCCGCCTGCGGGGCGGGGGGCGGCGCATCGTCTGCGGGCTGCAAATCGGCGGCGGTATCCGCCGGGAGACCGCTGGCGGGCCGGTCAGCAACGCTGACCAGCTGCAGTGTGGATCCGTATTCGGGCACGTACACCGCTTCCGGCGCGCTGGCGCGGCTTGCCCCCATCATCAAGGCAGCAACCCCGTTGACCGCGATGACCGTCAAGGCGATGGCGATTATGGACTGGCGTGACATCCGCCAATTTTCGCAGCGCAGAGAAAGGGCCGCAACGCGCAAGCAACCTGCCGCTAAGACGGCGCAAGCAACGCGCTCAGCGGGGCCGCAGCGACACCTCGCCGGCTTCGAACTGCTTCTTGTCGCCCGCCACATCCAGGATCAAAGCGCCCCGGGGGCCAACGCCAGACACCAGCCCCTCATCCGCACGAGTGCCCAGGATGACCTGACAGCGTCGTCCCTGGCAGACGTGCACCGCGTCGAAGGCAGTCCGGAAGGGTTCGAAGCCCTCAGCCTCAAAGCGGTCGGCAAAGGCCTGCAGCGTTGACCTCAACCGTCCCAGAATCTCGTTGCGGTCGAACCTGACCCCCAGGGAGCCAAGGTCCGTCACCTCGCGGCCAAGCTGCGAGCCCAGCGTCGATCCTTTCCGGTAGTTGAGCCCGACCCCGACCACGAGGGTCGTCCGCCCGGGCGCAAGCGCCTGCGCCTCGATCAGGATGCCGCCGACCTTGGCGTCGCCGGCATTGATGTC
>CAZXIJ010000010.1:79738-134903 GCA_964640725.1 uncultured Pseudomonadales bacterium
GCGCCTGCGCCTCGATCAGGATGCCGCCGACCTTGGCGTCGCCGGCATTGATGTCGTTCGGCCATTTGAGCCCCAGACCGTGCTGTGCGCGGGGATCAATCGACTCGAGCACCGCCAGACCCACCACCAGGCTAAAGGGGGCCGCATCGATCGGGGCAACGGCCAGGGGCACGCTCATGGAAACCGCAATCGAGCCGCCCAGGGGCGTGAGCCAATGGCGGTCAAGACGACCTCGGCCGGCGGTTTGGCACTCGGCGGTGACCAGCTGCCAGGGGGCGCCGGAGGGATCGCCCGCAAGCTGCTCTCGCAGAAACCGGTTCGTTGAATCCACAGCGGGCAGGACCGTTGCCGGTCCGCCAATCGCCAGCGAGGCGGCATCCAACGGCACGACATCCTGGGGCCAGCAATAGCATCCCCGCTCTGCGACCAGACCGAGCTCGGCAATGCGAGCCTGCAGCTCAGCAGGCACGTCAGAGACGGGAACCGGCTCGAGTAACAGGGCTTCGATAAAGCGGCACAGCGCGGCGTCTGACACGCCTGCGCCAGCTCTGGTCACGACATCACCGGGACAGCCTTCCGACCGTCAATCCGGGGCCTTCAGGGCAGAAATAGCCTCTACAAACAGATCGCGCAGGGACAACACCCCGAGCACGCGGCCCTCTTCGACCACCGGCAGGTGCCGGAACCGGTGCTTTTCCATCAACTCCAGGCAGGTATCCACCGTGTCAGCGGTCGTGACCTTGATGACCTCCCGGGTCATGATCTCCGAAACCTTGGTCTGCTCCGAAGCCGCCCGGTCGAGAATCACGTGTCGCATGTAGTCGCGTTCCGACACAATGCCCACCAGATAGTCGTCGATCATGACGCACAACGCGCCGCAGTTGTGCTCGTGCATTTTCTTGAGCGCATCGAATACCGATGCCAGCGGGTCAATCCAGAAAACCGCCCGCCCCTTGCTATCCAGTACTTCACCCACCGTTCGCATCGTCTGCCCTCCCGTTCTCCCTGCGCTCCATACTACCGCGCCGGGCTCGGCACATCAGCTGTCCGCGCTCTGCGCCGCTGCCCAGCGCCAGAGCTGGCTGTCTCTGACCGGCAACATCATCAGCGCATGCTCGATCACGCCCAGGGCAGCCAGAGTGCCGGCGAGCGTCGCAGCAGCGCGCAGCCCGGCAAGCTCAGCGGGGTTCAGAGCCGTCACTGCTGCCAGCACGGCCGCCAGCAGGCCCAGCCCCAGAGACAGGGGAAACAGCGGGTTAAGGGCACGCCGCTGCATGTAGCTGGCCATATAGCGCATGCGCTCAGGCATGAGCCCGGTATCAAAGTTGGAGACGCCCAGGAACAGGTTGAGCTTGGCGCTCCAGCGCATCAGCCAGAGCACGGTAAAGGCCCAGGCCGCTGCCGGATTAGCGCCCTGCCAGCTCAGCACCCACAACACGGCCAGAGCGAGCAGGATCGACAGGTCGTGGTACAGGCCGACGTTGATCCCGCGTCGAAAGCGTTCCAGGAGCGGGAGCTGAGCCGGGCAAAAACGCTTTTCCGGTCCGGTCAGAAAGCCCAGCAGGTGTGCGGTCTCCAGCGCGCCCCACAGGACCAGCGCAGCCGAAAACCCGATCACACTGGCTGCAACGGAGGACAGCGGGCTGACCCCGTGAATCACCCCGAGACTCATGCCGCCGGCCACGGGCAACATCCACACTGCCGCCCCTGGCGCCTGAGTGCGGCGCACCAGCAGCCAGACGAGCGCGGTACCGCCCCACCAAAGCGTCAGCGCGAAGAGGCCAAGTATCAGCAAGGCTGTGGCCCGCTACCAGGCCGGCGCGACACGCACGCGGCTCGGGATATCGTTGGGCACCGTCGGCAGACAGTAAAGACGGGCAAACTGGTAGGCCGCGGCAGCACCGATGCGCGCCTTCCGCAGCAGATTGAGCGGGCTGCGGCTTGCAGGCAGCGCGTCGAGTTCGCCCTGGAGTGCCAGCAGGCGACGCAGCCGCGGCAGCCACTGCGGGTGCTCAATATCGAGGGTAAACGGAAACACCTGCCGGCTGATGGCAGAGGTAATCTGAAACACCTGCATATCGTAGTCTTCGATGTCGATCCCGAAAGCCTCATGCATGAGCGGCCGGCTGTGATCGCGCACAAACATGGTGGCGTACACGGCCAGCAGAAAGAAGCGGATCCAGAGCCGATTGCCGCCGCGCAGCAGCGACGGATCTGCGCGCATCATCAGAGCAAACGCCTCGCCGTGCCGAAACTCGTCATTGCACCAACGCTCGAACCAGCGAAAGATCGGGTGAAAGCGCCGCTCCGGATGTTTCTGCAGCAGCCGGAAGATGGTGATGTAGCGGGCGTAACCGATCTTCTCGGACAGGTAGGTCGCGTAGTAGATAAACTTGGGCTTGAAGTACTTGGTCTTCTTTTCCCGCTTCAGGAACCCCAGGTCAACCTGCTCGCCGAAATCCTTGAGGGCCCGATTGATAAAGCCGGCATGGCGCGCTTCGTCCCGGCGCATGTAGCCCATCAACTTCTTGATATCAGGATTGCTGATCCGCTGCTCGATATCTCCATACAGCACACAGCCTGAGTATTCGCTGGTGACCGAGCTGACCAGGAAGCCGAGAAACTCTTCCATCAGATCATCAGGCAACTGCTTGATCTCGTCCTTGAAAGACGCATCGCGCACGAAGTGATCGACATTACCGTCGGCCTCGAACTCGCTCATCATCTGGTCCCACTCCGCACGGACCCCGGTGAGATCAATCTTGTCCAGCGCATCGAAATCAGTGGTATAGAAGCGCGGACTGATCAGCGTTTCCGTGTTCGCCTCAGACGTTGAGTGGTTCAGGGGCACCGCAGGACTGGTGGTCTGCATGTTCATAGCTCGCTTCCCGTTTGCGGGGCTTGCGCCCGGCGATAGAGTTGACTGAATACTGCTTCGTTCGTAGGCCCAAAGGCTGCCAGCACCAGGCGGCTGCCCGTAACCGGGTCGTGCAGCTCAAGACCGCGGTCAGCACCGACACCGAGCACCAGCGGGCGGGCCATGGTGAGGCTCAGCTTTTTTCGCTCCCGTCCCAGGCCCCGGAGCAGGCCGCGGGCGAAACCGTTGGTCCCGGGCTCCAGCCGGTCGAGCAACCGCGTATTGCCGCCCTGCACAATCGACACCGCCACCGCGCCGTCATCAAGGTCGGCAAATTGCAGCTCGACGGGCGACCGCAGGGCAGGCAGCAGGTTGCTCGCACTGGCCGATCCGGCACCGAAGAACGGCGCCCGGGAGAGACCGATGGCGACGATCGCAAGCACCAGCAATGCCCCCAGCGCCGTCAGCAACGGCGCGGGCAGGATGGGCCGGACCGCCGCGGTGCTCACGACGCAGCGCCCAGCGGCGACAGGCTTTGCGCAGCAATCGCCGGCCGGTCAGTGCTGACACCGCCAAGAGCCGTGCTCATCAGGCGGACCGCCCGCTCGGCATCCGGCACGCACCGCAAAGTCGGTTCCGGCCGGCGCAGGCGCCAGGCCCGGGCATGCGGCCAGAGCACGGCGTAAGACACTTGAGATTCGGGCTCCAGGCGCACCGCGATATCGCCATGCCCGCCGTTAAGCAGGCGTAGACCGGCCGATTCAATCCGGCTGTAGGGCAGATTGAGCGTCAGGCGCAAGGCCATGCCGAAGCGCATCACGAGGCGCTTGTCGGTGAGCGAGTAGATCGCTTCCCGGGCGCTTGCGCGAGCCAGCAGCAGCAGCAGGCCGACGGCCAACCCGGCCGCGAGGGCCAGCTTGCCCAGACCGACTGCGATTGCTGACAGCAGCAGGCCGTCATGAAGCCCGCTCCCGAGCTCCCACAGCCCGAGCAGTGCGAAGTACAGCATCACTTTGCGGACATGGAAGGCATGGACCGCCAGCAGCCAGCTATCCGGCTGGCCTTGCCAGAGCAGTCGCTCGCCCTCCGGCAACGCTTCCGGCAAGCCCGGCTGCGCTTCTGATTCGAAATCGTCGTGTGCTTCTGTGCTCATGACAGCCTCAGAGTATTGGTTCAGAACGATCGGGCGACGCGAACAGCAGCCCGCCCGCGAAGAAGGCACCACAGGCATCTTCCTCACGGAACGTCACCTGCTCACGGCTTGCAGGGCTTGGAGCGAGCGCAAACTGCGCGCCGTTCAGGGCGCTGACCTTGACGACGCTCTCGCCCATATTGATGTGGCCAAAGTTGTGCGGCATGAGGGTGATGCGATCCCCCGCCGCAGACGGCACGGTGATCTCGTAGTAGCGCACCAGCGGATCGGAGCGATCTACCCAAAGGTCGGTGAGCGTGCCACCGACTTCGCCGTCAGCACCTAACACCGGCATGCCGCGGGGATCCGGATCGCCTTCCGCGAGGCTGAATCCCTGAGCAATGCGCAGCGGCACGATCTTCGGCACGCCATCGATGGTGACGTCGCAAATTTCGTCACGTTCCGGGTAGGCCGCGGGTCCCAGACGGCTTTGCAGCGGCTCGCCGGTCGGTGCCAGCGGCGCGCCAGGCCAGGGGCCGACAGGCTCCGCATTCAGCGGCGGCGGACCTTCCTTGCGAGGTACCGTAACGGCGTGACCGTTGGCCATACGGTAGGTCTTGGACGGCGGCGGGGCTGGCCAGCCCACAACCTTGACGCGCCCGCGGCGATCCGACTCCAGCGGATAGCCCTCGCGCTTGTTCTCACGCAGCAGGTACCAGATCAGTCCCGCAAAAAACAACCAGAATGCGTAAAGCACCAATTGAGCTACGTCGATGTAGCCAGTAATTGCGCCTGTTTCTTCCATCTTTCCTTTCCTCCAGACTAACCGGGTAGTTCCACCAGCCCGAACTTTTCGGCCAAGGGCCGGGCAGCCGCAATACGAACCAGAGGCCCGATTGCAATGACAGTCGCGAAGAGCAGCAGCACTTCGCAGTGATAAACAAAGCTGTAGCCGATGTATGGCAAAGCAAGGGTTTCGCCCAGCAAGCCGTCAGCGCTCAGCCGGGACACAAAGTCTCTCAGGAATCCGCCGGCCGCCAGGCCCACGCCGAGCGCGGTGGCCTGCACCGAGCCCCAGATACCCAGGGCCAGCCCCTGGGCTGACTCTGCAGAGCGATGCATCACCGCAAACAGCATCGACAGGGAAAATAGCCCCGCTCCGAATCCAATCAAAAAAGTGCCAAGCACAAACAGCGCCAGGGCCAGCTGGGCATCGGCACGGCTCGCGCCTAAAGGCGCGGCGAAGATGACCAGGCAAAAAGCCGCGATGCCGACCAGCACCGAAACGCCAGCCAGCCGGTACTCGTTGCCGCCTCGCTGCAAGCGCCGGGCGGCGAGGGCAAAGGCAATGAGGGTACCAAGCGCAAAGACCCCGGTGAGCCGGGTCGTCTCGGCAACGCTCAGCGCGAGAATCTGCGCGCCGTAAGGCTCCAGCAGCACGTCCTGCATGCTGAAGGCCATGGTGCCGAGGGCCAGCGCGATCAGCACCCGCCGCACTGCCGGATCGACGCCAAATTGCGTGAGCGCCTGACGGAAGTTCGTGCGCACCCGATCCGGGCGCGTCAGCTCCGGTTGACGAGGCTCCTGTTTCCAGGTCGCGACCAGATTCACGACCATGGTAAACAGCGCCGCGCCCTGCACCACCTGAATGAGCCGCAAGGGGGAATAATCAGCAAGCAACGCACCCAGCGCCCAGGCACTGAGCAACATGCCCAGCAGCAAAGTGACATACAGCAATGCGATCACGCGTGGCCGGGTACCCTCCGGGGCGAGATCTGTGGCCAGCGCAAGGCCAGCTGTTTGAATCATGTGCATCCCGGCGCCGACCAGCAGGAACGCAAGGGCCGTCGCTGCCTCTCCCATCCACGCCGGTCCCATCGCCTGTTCCGTCAGCAGGAGCAGCGCGAAGGGCATAATCGAGAACCCGCCAAACTGTACGAGGGTGCCGAGCCACAGGAACGGCACGCGGCGCCAGCCGAGATAGGAGCGAAACTGGTCCGAGCGGTGTCCCACGAGAGCCCGCAGCGGGGCAAACAGCACCGGTACGGCAATCACTGCGGCAACCAGGGATGCCGGCACCGACATCTCGACAATCATCACGCGATTCAAAGTGCCGTTCAGCAGCACGAGCGCCAGCGCGACCGGCAGGTGGAACAGAGAGAGTCGCAACAGCCGGGCAAGCGGCAGGTCGGCGCTGGCCGCATCGGCAAAGGGCAACGCCTTCGGGCCCAGCCGGGCCCAGAAATCAGCAAAGGCAAGCGCGCGTTTCAACGACGCTCCAGCCGAAGGGCTTGCGACGTGTAGAACCCGCGGCTGATTCGTTGCTGATCGGTCACCGACCATTCAGCGTCGGCGAGCCGGGCGGCAAGCGCAGCAACGTCCACCGGCACCAGGTCCGGGGAACGATTCTGCCGCGGCATCCACTGGCCCACCCGGTGCATGATCTTCAGCAGCGGGGTTGCGGGCGCCACGGTAAACAGAATCGATCGGCTGGTGCGGGCTTTCAGATGGTCCAGGGCATGCGCGATATCGTCAATGCCGTAGTGAATCAGGCTATCCATGGCGACAACATGGTCAAAGGTGCCAAAGGCCGGATCCAGCATGTCTCCGGCACTGAACATCAGGCTGCCTGCACTGGGCTGGCCGGCACCGGTGACCAGCTGCAGCCCGGCCGTTCGCTCTCGAGCGATGTTGACCAGATTTTCGGACAGATCGACGCCAACGACCTGCGCCCCGCGCTGCGCCAGCACTTCGGCGGTTGCGCCGGTACCGCACCCGGCATCAAACACCCGCCGGTCATCGAGGGCATCGGGCAGCCAGCCGACAAGCGTCGCCCGCATGCTTTCCCGGCCTTCCCGCACCGTTTGGCGGATTCGGCTGACCTTGTCGTCCGTGGTCAGCTGTGCCCAGTTGTCGAGCGCCGTGCAGTCAAAATACGTCTCGATCTGGCCGCGGCGTTGCTGGTAGCGATTGGAGAGTTCAGCAGCCATTAGTCGAACCCGAGAAAATCAAAGAGTTCACGGTCTTTCATCGGCGTGATCAACGGCGCGTCCTCGCCGGCGAGCAGCCGCTCGGCCAGCTGCAGGTATTCGTTCTGCACCGCTTCGAGCTCCGGGGACGCTGGCATCTCGAACAGCGTCGACTTCTTGAGCCGGCTGCGGCGGATAATGTCCAGATCCGGGAAGTGGGCGACGCGGTTCAGCCCAACCTGTTCCAGGAAGCCGTCAATCTGATCCGTCGCCGCGCTGCGGTTGGCGATGACGCCTCCGAGCCGCACCGGGTAGTTCTTGGACTTGGCACTGATGGCGGCAACAATGCGGTTCATGGCGAAGATCGAATCGAAATCGTTCGCGGCAACAACCAATGCCCGATGTGCATGCTGCAGCGGGCTCGCAAAACCGCCGCACACCACATCGCCGAGCACGTCGAAGATCACGACGTCGGTATCTTCGAGCAGGTGGTGCTCCTTGAGCAGTTTCATGGTCTGCCCCACCACATAGCCACCGCAGCCGGTTCCTGCGGGCGGCCCCCCGGCCTCGACACACATGACGCCGTTGTAGCCCTCAAAGACAAAGTCCTCCGGGCGCAGCTCCTCGGCGTGGAACTCGACCGACTCCAACACGTCGATGACCGTCGGCATCAACGCCTTGGTCAGGGTAAAGGTTGAGTCGTGCTTCGGGTCGCAGCCGATCTGCAGCACGCGCTTGCCGAGCTTCGAAAACGCGACAGACAGGTTGGAAGAGGTCGTGCTCTTACCGATACCGCCCTTGCCGTAAAGCGCAAAGACCTGTGTGCCCTCGATCGCGACATCCGGGTCCAGGTGGACCTGGACACTGCCATCGCCATCACCGCCGACCTGCTTGACTGGAATTGCATTCGTCACTGTATCTTCCCGCTCATGTTTCAGACTCCGACGCTGGCACCTTCGACCACTCCTTCAAAGCGATCTTCCAGCGCATCTTCTGCATCCTGCAGCGCTGCCAGGGTTTCCGGATCCGCAGACCAGTAGTCGCGCTCGTGCGCTTCCAGCATGCGTTGCGCCATTTTCACCGAGGCCAGCGGATTCAGCGCCGCCAGGCGCTCCCGCATGACCGGATCCAGCAAATAGGTGCGCGATAACTCGTTGTAAATCCAGGGATCGACCTGACCGGTCGTTGCCGACCAGCCAACGCAATTGGTGAAGTGGCTCTCGATCTGGTGCACGCCCTCGAAACCGTGCTCAAGCATGCTTTCGTACCAGCTGGGGTTGAGCATGCGTGTGCGGCTTTCCAGGGCGACCTGGTCCGTGAGGGAGCGAACTTTGCCGCTGCCCTGGGTGTAGTCGCCGATCAGCGTCGGCACAGCGCTGCCCCGGGCGTTCTCGACCGCTCGGCTGACACCGCCCAGCGAGTCGACGTAGTGGTCAAGGCTGGTGATGCCGAGCTCGATAGAATCGAGGTTCTGGAAGGTCACATCGACTTCCGCCAGGATCATCTCAAGCAGCTCGCCGTGTAACGCCGGTGCGCCCTGACCGCTGTAGGCGAAGCTGCGGCGCTGCATGAACATCGCCCCCAGCTCGTCCTCGGACTGCCACAGCCCGTTCTCGACGAGCTGGTTGACGTTGGCGCCGTAGGCGCTGTCGGCGTTTCCGAATACCCGCAGCGCTGCCTCTTCGATACCGAGATCCAGCGCCTCGGCACAGCGCAGCGCCAGCGCCCGGATCGGGTTGTCGGCCTCCGGTTCGTCAGCCATCGCGCACAGGCGCACGGCTTCGGCCAGCAACGCGATCTGCTTGGGCAACAGATCGCGAAAAATGCCGGACACGGAAACCAGCACATCGACCCGGGGGCGCCCCAGCTCTTCGAGAGGAATCAGCTCCGCGCCGGACAGTCGACCGTAGGCATCAAAACGCGGCCGGGCGCCGAGCAAAGCCAGTGCCTCACCGATCCCGACACCTTCGTTCTTGAGGTTATCGGTGCCCCACAGCACCATCGCCAACCGCTGCGGCGCGGCGCCGGTCTGAGCCGTGCAGGCGTCCAGCAATTCCTGAGCCTGCCTTGCGCCTTCTCGCATGGCCACGGCACTGGGCATGCGGGTGGGGTCGAAGCCATGCAGGTTCCTGCCTGTCGGCAGGATCGCCGGGGCGCGCAGCAGGTCGCCGCCCGGCACCGGCTCGATGTAGTCGCCATCCAGAGCGCGTAGCAAAGCCGGAATCTCGCTGTCGACCCGCAGACAATCGCGCAGGTGAACCAGTTCCAAAGCCTGCGTCTGGGCCTCCGCAGACAGGGGCGCGAGTTGTTTCGCCAGGTCCCCGTGATCGTCGCAAACCGCATCGACAATGGCAGCGGGCAACCGCACTTCGGCAGCCTGGGCTGAGGCTTCGATCAACGTTCGAATGGCCTCCTCCGGCGCCGGTTCGCCCACCACGTGCAGACCGTGCGGCACCAGTGTTTGCTCCATCTCGATCAACAGGCCATGCACTTGCAGAACCGCCTGTTCCGGGTTTTGCCAGGCGGGACTGTCCTCGCCCAGCAGTTCCAGCGCTGCGGCCTGAGCCCGCATATCGGCCAACGTCTCGCGCAATGCCTCACCACTGGCGCCCCCGGAAGCGGCGCTGGCGCGGTAGTGGTCAATAAGGGCCCGAAGATCCGCGAAGGCCCGATAGAGCCCTGACTGGGAGATGGTCGGGGTCAGATAGCTCACCGTCGTCGCGTTGGACCGGCGCTTGGCAATGCTGGCCTCCGACGGGTTGTTCGCCGCATACAGATATACATGGGGCAAGTCCCCAAGCAGCCGCTGCGGCCAGCAAGCGGTGCTGGTGCCGACCTGCTTGCCGGGCATGAATTCGAGGGCGCCGTGCGTTCCGAAGTGCAGTACCGAATCAGCGGCGAACTCGCGGCCCAGATAGCTGTAGAACGCGCAGAATGCATGAGTGGGCGCCAGTCCCTGCTGGAACATCAGCTTCATGGGGTCGCCTTCGTAGCCGAAGGCAGGTTGGACGCCAACGAACACATCGCCGAAATGAGCGCCCAGCACCAACAGCGATTGGCCGTCGCTCTGGTGGGTTCCGGGCGCAGGACCCCAGACCGCTTCGACCTCGTCCAGGTACGTTGACCTGGCGACGTAGTCGTCTGCCGGGATCGTTGCACACACGTTTGCGGCCGTGCCGTAGCGAGCGCTGTTGCCCTCGAGCAGGCTCTGACGCAGGGCATCGACGCTCGCCGGCACCTCGACCTCGTACCCGCCGGCCGCCATGGCCTTGAGCAGGTTGAACAGAGAAGCGAATACAGACAGGTGAGCGGCGCTGCCGGTGCCACCGGAGTTCGGCGGGAAGTCGTAGAGCACAATCGCCACTTTGCGCTGCTCGCGCGGCAGTTTGCGCAGCTTCACCAGCTTATGCACACGATCGGCCAGAACGCCGGCCTGCTCGAGGTCGCAGGACAGGTCGTTGTCGGCATCGTTGGCGCGGCCCCCGTAAACCATCGTGCCCGTCGCGCCGTCCAGCTCCGGAATGGCAACCATCATCATGGTTTCCAGGGGCAAAAGGCCCTGTTCGCTGTGATGCCACTGATCGAGGGACTGGAACTCCAGCGCTTGCGCCGAGAGGTACGGCACGCCCAGCTCGGCCAGGATTTCCTGCGCCGCGTCAGTGTCGTTGTAGGCCGGGCCGCCAACGAGCGAGAAGCCGGTGAGCGACACCACGGCATCCACTCGCGAGCGCTGGCCCTTGCGCGCGTCGCGCAGAAATTCGTTGATGGCGGGCCGGGCATCCAGACCGCTGGCAAAGACGGGAATAACTTTCAGGCCCCGCGCTTCCAGCGCCTCGATCACGCCGTCGTAGTGGGCGGTGTTGCCTGCCAGCACGTAGGAGCGCATGACGATCAGCCCGACGGTGCCCAGCACAGGGACACCGCGCGGCCGCTGCGGCTGCGGCAGGTCGGCCAACCGGGTACCGATCCGGTCCGCCATGCGCGGGTGATACAGCCCGGAGTCCGGATACTGGATCGGCGCCGGCACCTTGCCGATGCGCTTGCCCTTGGGCAGCGTGTCAGCGCTATAGCGCGCAATAAGCTGGTGGACGAGCGCCGCTACGTTCATCTCAGAGCCGAGCAGCCAGTACTGCATACTCAGGAAGTAGATGCGCAAGTCCTGAGCGGTGCCGGGAATAAAGCGCAGTACTTGCGGCAGGCGCCGCAGCATGGCCATTTGCCGCGCGCCATTGCCCGCAGCTCCGGGCTTGGCCTGCTTGCCCTCGCTGCTGCTCTGGCCGCGAAGCTTCTTGAGCCAAGCCATGCCGCTGCCCTGGCTCTTGCTCATATCGAGCGAGCCCATACGCGTCCAGCGGCAGACTTCCGGGGCAGAGAGCAGGCAAACCATGGCCCGGCACTGCAGCCGCCGCGCTTCGAGCGCATCGCGCACTGCTTCGATGTGGTCGTCCATGAACAGCATGGTGACGATCACCAGATCTGCCTCAGCGATTGCCAGGCGAGCGCTGTCGAGCGTCGCAGGCTCGCGCTCCCAGCGCGCAGCGGCATGCAGCGTCAGGGACAGGCCGGGGACCTTTTTGCGCAGGCGCTGCTCGGCACGGGCGACGGTCGACGCCAGATGACTGTCGAGCGTGACAAACGCCACCCGAATCGTCGGGGTGCTGCGCCGAGGCGCAGTGCTGCTAGCGACTGAAGTGGGCTTTGGCATCGTAAAGGGTCTCTACCGTTATCTCGGCGACGCCCTGCTCTGCAGCAAAGCGCTCGGTATTGTTGCGCGCTTTCCCGCGCACGAAAAACGGAATCTTCTTGAGCTCGGTCACCGCGTCATCGGTCCAGGTCAACGCGATATCGGCTTCCAGGTCTTCCGACGCCTCAGGCTGCGCGTCTGCCATCGGAGCTGGCGAATCCGCCTGCGCCGGGGGCGCAGCGACCGCGGTACCGCCGTGCAGGTGCGACGGGCCAGCGCCGTTGCCAAACTCGAAATCTTCGCGAAACATCGCCAGCAGATGCTCTTCCAGCCCCATCATGAGCGGGTGCACCCAGCTGTCGAACAGGACGTTGGCACCTTCCCAGCCCATGGTCGGGCTGTAGCGTGCCGGGCAATCCTGCACGTGAAAGGGCGCTGATATGAGCGCGCAAGGCACACCCAGGCGCTTGGCCATATGCCGTTCCATCTGGGTCCCGAGCACAAGCTCCGGAGCCAGCTCTGTCACCGCCTGTTCGACCTCAAGGTAGTCATCGGTAATCAGGGGCGTGACCCTGAGCTCCGCCGCCAGCGCGCGGACGTCCCGGGCAAATTCACGGGAGTAGGTCCCCAGACCGACCACATCAAAACCCAGCTCGTCCCGGGCCACCCGGGCTGCCGCACAGGCATGGGTCGCATCACCGAATACGAACACGCGTTTGCCGGTCAGGTAAGTGGAGTCCACGCTGCGCGAGTACCACGGCAGCCGCGATTCGCCCCGGGTCTCCGGCGCCGGCAGCCCCAGCGCCTCGCACACCTGGGCAAGGAATTTGGCCGTCGCAATCGAGCCGATGGGCACCGTCCGAATCACCGGCTGCTGGTACTCCTTCTCAAGCCAACGCGCCGTCGTGTCTGCGACTTCCGGGTAGAGACAGACGTTCGCCCAGGCCGCGGGCAGCCGCGCGATGTCCGTGGGCGACGCGCCCAAGGGTGCCGCGAGGTTCACGGCGATGCCCAGCTTTTCGAGCATGCGCGTCACTTCGACAACATTGTCCCGCGCCCGGAAGCCCAGGCTGGTGGGCCCCAGCAGATTAACGCTTGGCCTGACGGTGCGCGCCGGCGCGTCGCTGCGCTTGAGCACCGCGCGAACGAGGTGATAGAAGGTTTCGCTCGCGCCGAAGTTTTCCTTGCGCGAGTAAGACGGCAGTTCCAGGGGCACGATCGGCAAAGGGAGGCCGACGCCAAGCGCCAGAGTCGCGGGCTGATCCTGAATCAGCTCCGCCGTGCAGGACTCACCGACCAGCATCAGTTCCGGCTGGAAGCGTTCCGCAGCGGCCTTGACCGTGCGCAGCACCAGGTCAGCGGTGTCGCCTCCAAGGTCCCGGGCCTGAAAGGTCGTGTAGGTCACCGGCGGGCGCCGGTCGTTGCGCTCGATCATGGTGAACAGCAGATCGGCGTAGGTATCGCCCTGGGGCGCGTGCAACACGTAGTGCACCCCTTCCATGGATGCGGCGACTCGCATAGCGCCCATGTGCGTCGGGCCTTCGTAGGTCCAGAGGGTGAGCTTCATGGCATGCCTCGTAACCGCTCTGCTCGGCGCAGGGGCCGCGCAAAGAGCTCCGCCAGGTCCGCGGCCTGATCAAAACCGTGCACCGGGCTGAACACCAGCTCGATAGACCACTTGGTCCGGAAACCTTCCGCCTCCAGCGGGTTCGCCAGCCCCATGCCGCAGACGACCAGGTCCGGCTGGTCGAGCCGAACACGATCCAGCTGAGCGTCCACGTCCTGCCCCTCGGCAACACGAACGCTCCCCGGCAGCAGCGGCAATTCTGCCGCCAGCAGGCGCCGGTCAAGGAACGGCACGCCGACTTCGTGCAGCGCCATGCCGCACTCGCGGTTCAGGAAACGGGCGAGCGGGATCTCGAGTTGGGAGTCTGGCAAAAAGCTGATCGAGCGGCCGCTCAAGGTGTCCGCCACCCGCTTTACCGCCTCGCGAGCCCGCGCCCGGGGACGGGCGAGCGCTGCATCGATTTTGACTTCCGGCACGTCGAAGACTGCGGCGGCGGCGCGCAGCCAGGCCTCAGTACCTTCAACGCCAAAGGGATAGGGCGCTTCTACAAGGCGCGCACCGCGCGCTTCGCAGGCTCGCGCCGTGCTGCCGAGAAAGGGCTGAGCGGCCAGCACCTGAGTGTGCGGCCCAATGGCCACATCGTTGGTTCCCGAACGGCCCGGATAAAATCGGTAGCTGGATATGCCCATGGCATCGAACAGCCGCGCAAACTGGTCTTCGACCACATCAGGCAATGCGCCCAGCACCAGCAGCTCGGGGCTGGCGGCGGCGGTCGCGGCGGGTGATTGCTCAATCAACGACTGCAGGCAGGCGTCTTCGCCTTCTGTAAAGGTCGTCTCAATGCCGCTGCCTGAATAGTGGAGCACCCGCACCCGCCCCTGGTGCATCTGCGACAGGCGTGCCGCCGCGTTGCTCAGGTCAATCTTGATGACTTCGGACGGGCAGGAGCCAACGAGGAACAACGTGCGGATATCCTGGCGCCGCTCCAGCAACTCGCCCACCACCCGGTCAATCTCGTCATGGCAATCCGCCATGCCAGACAGATCACGATCGTCAAGGATCGCGGTTGCGAAGCGCGGCTCGGCAAAAATCATGACGCCGGCTGCGGACTGCACCAGGTGGGCGCAGGTGCGCGAACCAACGACGAGAAAAAAAGCGTCCTGAATCTTGCGGTGCAGCCAGACAATGCTGGTCAGGCCGCAGAAAACCTCGCGCTGTCCGCGCTCGCGAAGAATAAAACGATCACAATCCGCAACGTCTGCGGCGGAGGATTGCTGCACAACAGGCGCGCCGGTCACGAGTGCACCGCCCCGCCGGCGGCTGCCGGCGCGATGGCCGCGGTATCGGCGCCTGCGCTCGCCGCCCCGAGCCTGGCACGACGAAACTTGATCAGGTACTGAGCGGCGTTGATCAGGTACAGCGTATACGCCACCAGAGCGACCAGCATCTGCTCCACCTGGGTGCCCAGGGACCATGCAAACATGAGCACGTACGCCAGGTGCGCAACGATCACGACGTTACTGACCACGTCTTCCCAAAAGAAAGCCGGGACAAACAGGTATTGGCCGAACACCGCTTTTTCCCAAAACGCCCCGGTAACCATGATCAAAAGCAAAATCAGGGTCTTGACCAGGACCGACAGAGCGGCCAGGTCGTGCCCCTCGCCGGTGAGCAGGAAGCGGCAAACCAGCACGGCGCTGACGGCAAAGACGACAAACTGGACCGGCGCGAGAACGCCCTGGACCAAGGTCCATCGGGACTCGTCCCGCCGGCGCCGCTGCGCCTCGGTGTAAAGCAGCTTCTGCTGCTGGCGGTGCTGTGCGCGACTCTTCATAGGCCTCCCAGTGAGCAAACGTGCTCGCCCATGCACTTAGGCCAGCAACCGAGCGATCCTTGGACCGACAGTGCTGAAACCCCCAGCGCCATATTGGTCCCAGATCTTGAAAGTGTCAACTTTTGTTTACGCTTTGATGTTGCATCCGGTTGACAACCTCGCGGGCATTCCCTACCTTGACGCTTTGGGAGCAAGGGTGCCTGTTCCTTCCGTTCATTCGGTACGCCGAAGTTCCGGTCAGTGAGTCAGGTGCCAATATCGGCTGATCAGGTCGCGTAGAGACGCTGACCAACGGAACCGGATTCGACTGAATGGCGTTGCTTCTTTAGAAAATCTGCTCGCCGTCATCCCTCGAGGGGCGAGCACCTTTGAATAACGAAACTTCGCCCCCGAGCCGAACCGAGCGCCGGCTGCACTGGGGGAACAATGTCCTACACAGGTTTCTTGAGCGACGCGATCGAAACGCTGGCCCTGCGCCCGCGCGCGCCATCGCCCTACGCAAGTAAATTGCTAGGCGTTCTCACCCGCGAAGTGATTCCGAACCTTGAACCCGGGAGCTATCAGGAACCCGGCCACGAGCCCGAGATCCTTGAAGAACTGGCCGCCAGCCTGGGCACGCGCTACCCGAAAGTTGTCGCGACCCTGACGCAGCTGTTGCTGGAAAGCCGGGTCGCCGATGCTCAGGCCCTCATTGGCGCGCAGGAGCGCGTGCCGCTGCCCGAAACCACGATCAACCTCGAGATCCTCGCGAAGAGCGCCGAGCTGCTGGGCTTGCTGTGGGAGCGCGATCTCTGCGACTTTAATGCAGTCACGGTCGGGGTCATGCAGCTTCAGCACATCATGCGAACGCTGTCCCGGCACGCCAACGATATCGAATCGCACAGCGGTCACCATCACCGGATTCTGCTCGCTCCGACCGAGGGCGAAGACCACACCTTTGGGCTGTGCATGCTTGGCGACTTCCTGATTCGCTCGGGGTGGGACGTGGCCGGCGGGCCAGGGATCAGCCGCCAGGAAACCCTCGCCGCCCTGGCGCGGGAAAATTTTGATATCGCGGGCTTCACGATCTCTGACGAGCGCTGGCTGCCCGTGCTGACAGAGACCATCGCCGCTGCCCGCAGCGAGAGCCTGAATCAGGGCCTGCGAATCCTCGTTGGCGGGCCGCTGCTTAGAAAACAGCCCTCGCTGGCCGGCACGGTCGGCGCTGACGGCTCGGCCAGCGACGCACCGGCCGCGCTGCGCGTGGCTCGAGAGCTGGTCGCGCCCCGCAGCGCTATGGCCCGGCAGTAGGCCAGCGAAGATGACGCTGAACCCTCCCTCGTGACCGCAGAAGCCCTGACGGACAAGTCCCTGCGCAACGTCGCGCGAGAAGTTCTGGTCGAAGCCGGCAGCGATGTCGCGCTGCTGCTCGAGCCGGACGGCACGATCCTGGACGTGCAGGTGCACACAGCAAGCCTGCGCAACAAGATCGACGAGAGCTGGCGCGGCAAGCGCTGGCAGGAAACGGTCAGCCTCGAAAGCGTGACCAAGATCGACGAGCTACTGTCCAACGGCGATCACGACGACCGTACCTGGCGCCAGGTCAATCACCCGACCGGCGATGGCACGCTGGACGTGCCCATTCGGTACCGCACCTTTTCGCTCGGACGCGGCAACAAGCTGCTCGGGCTCGGTCACGATCTGACGCCGATCGCCAATCTGCAGCAGCAGCTCATGAGCGTGCAACGCGCCGCGGAGCAGGACTACTGGCAGCTGCGCCAGGCCGAGTCCAAGTACCGGCTGCTGTTTCAGAGCACCATCGAAGCCGTGCTCGTGATCGATGCCGAGCGGCTGGTCATCGAAGAGGCGAACGCCGTCGCGCAGACTCTCTTTGGCTGGGACCGCGCGCCGGAAAACCGCGCCCTGTGGTCCCTGTTCACCAAGGCAGAGGAGGCCGAGGCCCGCAAACTTCTGACGAGCGCCGCGAACAGCGGCCACGCAGAGAGCAGCGGCCTGAAGCTGAAAGATCTGGAATCGCCGGTTCGCGCCATCGCGACGCTGCTGCGCCAGGGCAATGCGGCCGCCTACATTCTGCAGATCCAGACCCGAGACCAGGTCGAGCTGCCGCAGGCGAATGCGGGCGCCATGGCCGTCCAGTTCTACGACGGCATGCCAGATGCATTCGTCATTACCGACAACTCCGGCTCCGTGCGCTTCGCGAATGCTGCCTTTGCAGACCTGACGGCCCTGCCGCACCGGGATCAGGCCATTGGCACGGGTCTGAGCACGTGGCTCGGACGGACCGATGTCGACCTCAACGTCCTTATGGCCAACCTGCGCGAGCACGCGCAGGTCCGCTACTTCCAGACCCAGCTGCGCTCGTCCCATGACCTGATCTCCGAAGTGGAGGTCAGCGCGGCGAGCCTGGGCGAGGACAGCGCCAACCCAAGCTACGGCTTCGTGATTCGCGACGCCAGCAGCCGCACGACCAACGGCGTCGCCGACGTTGCCAGCAGCCGCTCCATCGAGGAGCTGACAGAACTGGTCGGGCGAGTACCGCTGAAGGAGCTGGTCCGGGAGTCGTCAGACCTGATCGAGCGTTTCAGCATCGAGGCTGCTCTGAAACTGACCGGCAACAACCGTGCCGCTGCCGCCGACATGCTCGGCCTGAGCCGGCAGAGCCTGTACGTCAAAATGCGTCGCTACGACATCGCCGACAAGCGCGGCACGGACGACTAGCCCCGGACTCGGCGCGGGCCGAGCCCGCGCGCCTGCCCAGAGGGCAAACTGTCAACTTAAAAGTGTCAGTTTTAATTGACACTCTTGAGAAAACGGCTTAGCGTCAGGTGATGTCCCTGCCCTCCGCCAGCGCCGTCCTCGAGCTCCTGAAACCGGTCACCTGGTTTGCGCCGATGTGGGCTTTCATGTGCGGCGTCGTTTCCGCCGGCTTCGCCATCAACGGCGATGCGCCCTGGCTTGCCGTCGGCCTCGGCGCGCTGCTCGCCGGGCCCCTGGTCTGCGGCACGAGCCAGGCCGTCAATGACTGGTTCGATCGCGACGTGGACGCCATCAACCAACCGGACCGTCCGGTCCCGTCAGGCCGCATCCCGGGCCGCTGGGGCCTGTACATCGGGGTTCTGTGGACGGTTCTGTCGCTGGCGGTGGCTGCCTGGCTGGGCTGGACCGTACTGATGGCCGCCGCCTTCGGGCTGATCATGGCCTGGATCTATTCAGCCCCGCCCCTGCGCCTCAAGCGCAACGGCTGGTGGGGCAACACAGCTTGCGCCATCTGCTACGAGGGCGTGCCCTGGCTGACCGGTGCGATGGTGGTCGCAGCGATCCTGCCCGACTGGCGCACCACGACCGTCGCCCTGCTCTACAGTTTGGGCGCGCACGGCATCATGACCCTGAACGACTTCAAGTCTGTGTCCGGCGACCGCCGCATGGGCATCGACAGCTTGCCCGTGCTGCTCGGCACCAGCCGCGCAGCAACGCTGGCCTGCTTCACCATGCTGCTGCCGCAGGTCATCGTCATCGCGCTGCTGCTGTTATGGGGCTTCCCCGCCCACGCTTTGCTGATCGGCATTGCCCTGAGCGTTCAGTTGCTGCTGATGCGCAGCTTGCTCGCGGAGCCCGCGGCCCGCGCCGCCTGGTACAACGCAACGGGCACCACGCTGTACGTGCTCACGATGCTGGTGGCTGCTCATGCGCTGCGCAGTGCCGCTGCTCTTGGCAGCGCCGCTGCTCTTGGCAGCGCAGGCTAGGGCGCGCCAAGGTGACAGCCACCCAGCAACCGTCAGCCGCACAGGCGACCGGGCACCTTGGCTGGCTCGGCATTGTTCGGCTGGGGCTGGTCCAGACCAGCCTGGGCGCCATCGTTGTGCTCACCACCAGCACCATGAATCGAGTGATGGTCGTCGAGCACATGCTGCCGGCCATGATTCCCGGCGCCCTGGTCGCGCTGCACTATCTGATCCAGCTGTCGCGTCCGCGGCTTGGGCACGCGTCCGACGTGATGCGGCGCCGGACCCCGATGGTCCGTCTGGGCATGTTGGTCCTGGCCCTGGGCGGTATTCTCGCGGCCCTGGCAACGGCGCTCATGGCTACCCAGCCCGGGTACGGCACCGCGTTGGCGGTGCTTGCATTCTCCCTGATCGGAGTCGGTGTCGGCGCTTCCGGCACCTCGCTGCTGGCCCTGCTGGCAGCCCTGGTGCCCGACCACCGTCGGGCGGCTGCCGGCAGCATGGTCTGGATCATGATGATCGTCGGCTTCGTGCTGACCGCGGGCATCGCGGGGCAGTTCATGGACCCCTTCTCCGGGACCCGCCTGGTCGTCATCACCGCAATCGTCGCTGCCATCGCCGTGACCGTCACGTTCACCGCCACCCATGGCCTGGAGCCGCGTCACGCCGCCCCTGCGCCAACCCTGGAAGACAAGCCAGCCAACGCTGCGCCACCCGTTGCCTTCCGGGAGGTACTGAGCGAGGTGTGGGACGAAGCCCGGGCCCGCCAGTTTACGATCTTCGTATTCGTTTCCATGTTGGCCTACAGCACCCAGGACCTCTTGCTCGAGCCCTTCGCCGGCACTGTGTTTGGTCTCAGCCCTGGCGCATCGACCCAACTTGCAGGCGTGCAGAATGGCGGAGTGCTGCTCGGCATGTTGCTGGTCGCGGCCCTGGGCACCCGGTTCGCCGGCGCACGTCTCGGCTCTCTCAAGTTCTGGACCATCACCGGCTGCATCGGCTCGGCGCTGGCCCTCGCCAACCTGGCATGGGCCGGCTTCGCCGGCCCGCCCTGGCCGCTCAAGGCCTCGGTCTTCGCGCTTGGCATTGCCAACGGCTGCTTCGCCGTCGCGGCAATTGCAACCATGATGGCGCTGGCAGGCCAGGGACGAAAAGGCCGGGAAGGGGTCCGCATGGGTTTGTGGGGCGCGGCCCAGGCCATCGCCTTTGCCCTGGGTGGGTTCCTGGGCACCGCGCTGTTCGACCTGCTGCGCGCCCTTGAGCTCACGCCGGCGACAGCCTATGCCTGCGTATTCGCGATCGAAGCCCTGATTTTCCTCTGCGCAGCAGCGCTGGCCCGAAAGGTTCAGCACAGCGCAGCAACAACCAAACACCAGACTGCCGCGAGCAGCAGCGAACACGCCTCTATGGGCGTGAAAGCGGCACTGGCCAACAACAACCGCTGGAGGTTGACCTCATGAGCAGAACAGATCGGATCGAGCAGTTCGACGTTATCGTTGTCGGAGGCGGCCCCGCCGGCGCCACTGCGGCCGAGGCGCTGGGGCGCGAAGGCCACTCCGTCCTGGTGCTGGAGCGCGGCACCCGCATCAAGCCTTGCGGCGGCGCGATTCCGCCCAGGTTGATCCGGGACTTCGACATCCCCCAACACGTGCTTTGCGCGCACATCAACGAAGCGCGCATCATCGCGCCGAGCGAACGCTACGTCGACATGCCCATCGAGGGCGGCTACGTCGGCATGGTCGACCGGGAAACCTTTGACCCCTGGCTGCTGGAAAGAGCCTGCGAGCATCCCGGAGTGGAGCGGCGCCGCGGCAATTTCCAGAACCTGTTCGAAGGGGCGGGCTGCGTGCGCGTGGAGTACCAGGACCTGGACACCCCGAACCGGGACGTCCGCCACGTCGAGGCCAAGCTCATCGTCGGTGCCGACGGCGCCAACTCAACGGTCGTCAGTCAGGGCCTGTACCGCAAGTCACGCCTGTCGCTGGTGACGGACCGCGCCGAGACCCTGCGGTTTGTGCCGGGCGAAAACCCGATGCACCACGTCGCGGCCTACCACGAAATCGTTGAGACGCCGGCAGACTTTGACGCCGCGCGCCGCTGTGACGTGTTCTACGACGGCAGTATCTCTCCGGACTTTTACGGCTGGGTGTTTCCCCACGGGAACAAGCTCAGCATCGGCGCTGGCACAGCGCAGCGTCGCTTCTCCCTGCGTGATGCGGTCGCAGACCTGCGCGAGCGCGCCGGCCTCGCTGATGCGCCGACGATCCGCAAGGAAGGCTCGCCGATCCCGCTGCACCCGCTGACCCGATGGGACAACGGCCGCAACGTCATCGCCGTCGGCGACGCCGTCGGCGTGGTCGCGCCGTCCTCCGGCGAAGGCATCTACTACGCCATGGTCAGCGGCCAGCTGGCCGGCGAAGCCGTCGCCAAAGCGCTGGCAACGCAAGACGCAACGGCCCTCAAGATGGCTCGCAAGCAGTTCATGCGCGATCACGGGCAAACGTTCCGCATGCTCGCGATGATGCAGCGGTTCTGGTACCGGTCTGATGGTCGCAGGGAGCGCTTCGTGAAGATCTGCAACGATCGCGACGTTCAGCAGCTGACCTGGACGGCTTACATGAACAAGCGTCTGGTGCGCGCCAAGCCGGTCGCCCATGCCAGGATCTTCTTCAAGAATGTGGGACATCTGACCGGACTGGCGCCCGCCTGAGTCCTGCCCCCCGCCGCCTGCCAAGGAGACCCTTGGCCGGCCGGCCCCGCGCCCCGCAGCCCGGGCGCAGCCACCCCGCAAGGGCCCGCTCAGGGCAGCGTCCTAGCCTATGAACCCATATCTCGTTGCCGGCGGCGTCGCGCTCGCCGTTGCCCTGGTTGGCGGCCTCGCCACGGACGTCGGCACCTGGTACCGCGAGCTGAAGAAACCCTCGTGGAACCCGCCCGATTGGCTCTTCGGCCCGGCGTGGACGCTGATCTACGCGCTCACGGCCTGGTCTGCCGCCCGTGCCTGGCTCAATGCCCCGGAAGCAGACCGTCTGCTGCTGGTCCTGGCACCCTTCGCGGCCAACGCGGGGCTGAATGCGGCATGGAGCGTGCTGTTCTTTACCGTCAAGCGTCCGGACTGGGCGCTGATCGAAGTCGGCGCTCTGTGGCTGTCCATCGTGGCGCTGATCGTGATCGTGCTGCCCATTGATCGCCAGAGCGCGCTGCTGCTGGTGCCTTATCTGGTGTGGGTCAGCTTCGCCGCGACCCTGAACGCGAAGATTGTTGCTCTGAACTGAAGGCCGATCGAGCCCGCAACGCAAAGCGCCGGCACAAGGCCGGCGCTGCGGGTGGCACCGGACCCCGTCCGGCTGCCTTTGTCAGGCCTGGGTCAGGGGTTCAGCCCCGGGTAGTGCTTTGCCATGGCGGCACCGCCGAGCGGCTTGTTCTGCCCCTGGTGGCAGCTCTGGCAATTCACCTTGGGCCCATCGCCCGTGGGTCCCTGTCGCTCTGCCGGCAGAGCCGAGGCCAGCGGCCCGAGATACAGCTCGTTCACGGACTGCACCATGCCCAGCCCGTGCCAGGCGGTCGTACGCGTCGGAGCGCTTTCCTCCCAGGACGCAAAAGCTCGGCTGTTGTGGCAGAAGGTGCAGTTCACCCCCAGGGACTGCGACAGATGCATCATCAGCGCGTAAGTCTCTTCCGTATCCTTGATGTTGCTTGGATTCGAGCCCGCGGGCAGTGCGGTTGTGGCCGCAACCCGAATATTGCCCAGATCGTCCATCCTGGTTTCGAGGTAGCGCTCAAAGGGATCGTAGGGCAACGACGTAAAGCCGTTGTCGGCAACACCCGCCCGGTTTTGCTTGGCGTTCCAGCCAAGCACGTTGGGCGTACGCTCGTCTTCCGCCAGGGTCCAGATGTACTCCGGTACATTTTTGCCCCGGTGGCAGGTGTAACAGGTCACGCCGGTCTCGCCGACATGGCTCGCGTGCACCTCATTGATACCGCGCGTCATCTGCAGCATGCGGCGCGAGACGACTTTCGTGTAGATATCATCCGATGCCAGATTGCCGCCCACGTGGCAGTAGTTGCACCCTTCCTCCGGCGCGACCCATTCGGTCATCGCCGCCATCGTTCGGGTGAACTCCGCCACCGACAGGTCGCCAAGGACCTGCACATTCTGGTACAGGTCACCGGCCTTGGGCCCGCCCGCCGGGACCGCGGGCGCGATCGCGGGCAGGTCGCCAGTGGTCACCTTCGATTCCGGGTTGTCGATCTCGACCATGCCCGTTCCGCGATAACCCTGCTGTGTCGAGTCCATGGGGGGCAACTCACAGCCCGCCGCCAGGAACAGCAGCACAAGGCTGCCGGCAAGGCTTCGGGTTGCCGATGCGGCCCGCGTAATCAGTGACTTGCTCATGGCATTACCCCGCTCATCAGCGCCGGATCAACCATCGGCGCAATACTTGGATACGGTGGGACCAGCCCATGCTTGAGTCCCCACAGGTACCAGTTATCTACCACCGTGCCCGTGAGCAGGATGCCGATGCCCCCGGTCAGCGGGCAGAGCACGGCAAACCACCAGGCCCAACGGTGAATCGATTCCATCGTGGCGTTAAAGCCCATGGTCCAGCGCCAGAACAGCGCCGCCCGTTCGGACGCTGTTCCCCGGTCAACGATCTGCTCGATCTCCCGGTCACCGCCGAAACGGTTAACCGCCAGAATCGTCGCCGCGTGCATGGCAAACAAGAGCACCGAGCCATACAGGAAAGCGATAGACAGCATGTGGAACGGGTTGTAGAACAGGTTGCCGTACTTGATGGAGAACGCAGCGGTCCAGTCCAGGTGCGGAAAGATGCCAAAGGGCACCGCCTCGCTCCAGCTGCCCATCAGGATCGGGCGAATGAAGCCGAGCACCAGAAACAGCCAGATGGCCGCGGCGAAGGCCCAGGCCGTGTGGGTGCCGAGCCCGAGCGCCCGGGCCCGGGTGTACATCCGGCACCACCACAGCAGAATCGAAGCGGTCAGAAAACCACCGGCGACCAGCCACCAACCACCTTCGTTCAGAGGCGGAAAGGACAGGCCGTACTCCGGAGCCGGGGGCTCAAGGGCCAGCCAGAACAGTTGCCGCAAAAACTCGATGGGGTCCCAGCCTACGGAGGCCCACATGTTGAGGCCGATAATCTCGAAGGCAAGAAATCCGAACAGCAAGGCCATGAAGCCCGTTGTGCCCAGGTAAAAGGGACCGATCTGCGAGTCGCCGATATAGCCGGCGAGCTTGTTGATGATCCCGCCCTGTCGCTCGAACTCTGTGCTCGGTATCGGCACCCCTTCGTAGGGCTCTGCCGGATGCACCTGAATGCGGTTGAAGAAACTCTGATATTCAGCCATGGCGTCTTCTCCCTATGCCGGCCAGATCGGCAGATCGAGCCACCAGTTCCACCACTCGGGCCAGCCCCGGGTCCAGAAAGGCCCACTGATAATGATGCACACCGCACTCCAGAAAACCGCGGCAAGAGCCAGGAACAGGCCCAGCCGGTGAATGCCGAGCGCGCCGATCGAGTAACCGATGGTGTCGCGGTAGTAGGTGTTCTCGTGTTCCGCCGTCTTCACCGGCTCGCCTTTTTTCGGATTGGTCGCCGACAGGATCAAAGACCCGTGCAGCGCCAGCGCAAAGGTGGTGGTGAAGAAGAAGGTAATGGCGATCATGTGCGCCGGGTTGTAGTGAAAGTGCAGGTACTGGTACCCCACGTTCGACACCCAATCGAGATGGCTCAGAATTCCGTAAGGGAAACCGTGGCCCCAGGCGCCCAGCAGCAGGGGCCGGAAGATAACGAGGGTGACGTAGGCCAGGATCGCGTAGCTGAAGGCGATCGGCACGTGGTAGCCCATCCCGAGCTTGCGGCAGATTTCCACTTCGCGAAGCGCCCAACTCACAAAGGCGCCCGTCGCGCAGATCGTGATGATCTGCCAAAGCCCGCCCTCCTTGAGCGGCGCCAGACCAAGACCGTATTTCAGATCAGGCGGCGCGATGTTGATCTGCCAGACGTTCCAGGTCGGTCCCAGGGCCGCGCCCCAGAGGATCAACGCTGTGCCCAGCACTGCAAAAAATATGGTGGTGATACCGAAAAAGCCGACATAGAACGGCCCGACCCAGAAATCGAACAGATCCCCGCCGATCAGGGTGCCGCCGCGGACCCGGTATTTTCGTTCGAAACTCAGCATGGACATGTCAATTTCCTATCCGCTGTAGGAGTGGTCAAAGGTTGCGAACGCCGCCATCAGCTTGCGCCGGATTGCGGGAGCCGGCCGACACTTGCCGACGACGACGTTCGCCATCGCAGTCTCAGACGAAATTCGTCAGAGAGACTACTGGGCGAGCCACTGCCTCTTCCACGTTCAGTTGCTCGATACCTACGCTTGCCGATGGACCTTCGATCCAATTGAAACGATCGGTGCTAAGCACGATGAAGTGGATGAGGACGGCTAGCGTGAAGAGAAATACTGTCATAGCGATCAGTATTCGCCTCGGATCGAAAAGTAGCCAAATACGCCACATAACTGTTTCCCCTAACTAAGAAAAGGAATGACAGAAGCTGCAGCGGATTGCACGTTTTCGAGCATCGCGTAGCCATCTGGGCCCGGGAACCAGGGGCGCCACATCCACACGAGTACGTGTGCAATGATGGCAACGATCGTGAAACCGATGAAACCCATGATGAAAGCACCATGGAATTCTTTGGCTTCATTGCTCGTCATCCCCGAAAGGGTTGCATCACTCATGGTGTGCTCCTTTGGTTGACCTTGAGACCATTACCCGCACCAAAGTGCGGCCCCAACGAACCTGGCAAAGGCAAGCCCCTGCGTCGGTTCGCCATCCATTCGGCAAGCCGAATGAATTCGTTGCTGGCAAGCGGCGCCATCAGGCTGCCTGCTCCGCCAGAGCCTGCTCGACAAAAGCCAGCGAGACGCGTTCGTCTCCGGCAGAGCGGGCTAATTCTTCTGCGCGATCCCGCAGCCGCTTGGCTGCAGAGATGCGAATCAGGACCGGCTGCTCGTCGAGCTGCTGATCCAGGGTTTGCTGGGCGTCGGTCTCCCAGGGCATGGCCCCCGCGCGACGCGAGGGCGTCGCGTCGACGTCGTCCATATCACGAGCGAGCGGCAAGATATGAAACAGCGCATCGAACAACGCGTTGCAATACTCCTGCACCACATAGGTCGCGCCCGCGTACCCCATAAAAGGCGTGCCGGTGTGCCGGCGGATGATCGCGCCGGGGAACGAGGCCGGGATGAACTGCGATGGTGCCTGGGTTTCGGCGATGTACATGCGCTCGTTGAAGCTGCCGTAAACGACGCTGGCACCCGAGGTCGCAATGGCTTTTTTTACCGCCTCGTTGTCGGGCTTCACCCCCGCAGTGCGAGAAAAGCTGAAGGCACAGGGCACGCCCAGATCGTCCTCAAGGAAGTGGCGCAGGCCGCGGGTGTAAGTATCCGTGCCGACCACGCCGAAGCTTGCAGTGCCAAAGAAGTCCTGAGTCACGCTGCGCCACAGATCCCACAGCGGCTTCAGGGTTGTATGCTTTTCCTGCTCGATAAACGGTTCCGGATCCAGGTCCAGCAACTCGCCAAGGCTACGCAGAAATTTGGTTGTGCTGTCGAGCCCGAACGGCGCCTGCAGGTAGGGACGTTCCAGGCGCTCGCAGAGCTGCCGTCCGTACTCCCGGTACAGGCAGACGTTCACTTCGGCGTCGCTCAATTTGGGCACGTCGGCCAGATGGCAACCGAGCGGAAACACCAGATTGATCTCGGCGCCAACGCCTTCGACCAGCCGACGAATTTCTGCAAGATCAGAAGGTCCGTTGAAGTAACCGTAGCTCGGGCCAATCAGGTTGACCTTGGGCTTCGCACCGTCTTTCCGCTTGGCTGCCGGCACCTTCTTGCGGCCGTATTCGTCCCACAGCCAGGTCAGGGCGCGATCGGCGCACTGCCATTGGTCTTCGTCGATTGTGCGCGGCAAAAATCGCTTGATATTGGTGCCTTCCGGCGTCACGCCGCCGCCAATCATCTCCGCAATCGATCCTGTAACCACGACGCTGGGCTGGTCGTCGGCAAGGGCCGTGTGCGCGCGCTTCATGGCACCTTCCGTGCCGTGCTGCCCCAATTCCTCTTCGCCGAGCCCGGTCACAACGACTGGCAGCTCGTGCGGCGGCAGGCCATCGGTGTAGTGCAGCACCGAGGTGACCGGCAGGTTCTCGCAGCCGACTGGACCGTCGATAATGACCTGCAGGCCCTTGACCGCAGCGAACATGTAAATCGCGCCCCAGTAGCCGCCGGCTCGATCGTGATCCATGACCAACATCAGATCGGCTCCTCGACCGGCTTCTGTTTGGCCAGCTGGCGCCGGTAGCGCTCGCGAAACTTCGGGCGATCTTCCGGCGTCTCTTGCCAGACTCCCGCATTGGGACCTTCGCCGACGCCTTCGAAGAACGACCGCATCGTGTTAAAGCGATCGCGATTGCCAATGGCCGCGTTGATCACCTGGGCCAGCGATCCAGCACCGCCGACGCCCATCAGGGGCCGAGCGGAAATCAGATTGGTAAAGTACAGCCCCGGACGCGCCTGCTCTTTGGCCTTCTGCACCACCGGCGTCGTGCCGATCGCAAGGTCTGGATCAAAGGCTTCCATCGCCGCCAGATCGTCTTCGAGCGCTGCCCGGAAACGCACCTCAACGCCGCGGGCCTTGAGCCACTGAGCATCTGCTTCGCTGTGCGGCGTACTTGGGCAAGCGGTGCCGACATAGCGCAGGTCCGCCCCGCTCTCACACAGCAACCGACCAACCAGCAGCTCGCTGCCTTCGTAGCCGGAAAGGGTAATACGTCCTTTGATTGGCGTGTTGCCAAGGGCCGCGCGAATAGCCGGCAGGGCTTGATTCTTTGCACCATCGATTCGCGCTGCGGGGACGTTGCAGGCCGCGCCGATGGCGTCCAGCCAATCCGCGGTGCCTTCGACGCCAACGGGCGCCGAACCGATCACCTGGCGTCCCGCGGCTTCGAACTCTCTGCAGCTTGCAGTGTAGAAAGGGTGCAAGGCAGCGACGGCCGCACAGTCGAGCGCTGAGTACAGCTCGCGCCACTCCCGGGTCGGCACCACGGAACCGACAGACAGGCCCATGGGCTCAATCAGCGAGCTGACCATCATCGGATCGACGGGGAACAGCTCGCCGAGCAAGGTAATCTGTGGCCCGCTGGCGCGCGGCCCGCGCGGAGCGGCGACGGGACCCTGGGCAATCTCGCGCCGGGCATACTTGAGCATGGCGCCAGCCAACACATCTTTGGCCTCTGCATGCGTTGGCACTCCGAAGCCAGGCACGTCGATCCCGATGATGCGCACACCGTTGATGTCTTTGGGCAGCATGTCGAGCGGCACGCCGCTGGCGGTCGGCACGCAGAGGTTGATCACCACCACGGCATCGTAAAGCTCAGGATCGGCGAGGCCGCCAACCGCTTCCCGAATGTCTTCGTACAGCTTGCCAGTCACCAGGGTTTCCGAATCGAAGGGCACATAACCGACGGTTCGCTTGGCACCATAAAAATGCGAGGTGAACGTGAGGCCGTAAACGCAGCATGCGGAGCCGGACAACACCACGGCGGTACGTCGCATACGAAGGCCCACGCGCAGCGAACCAAACGCCGGACACATGCTCTGGGGCTGGTCGTGAGGGCCTTTCGGATAGTCCTTGGCGTACTGCTCAAGGGTGGCGCTGGCCGCATCAAACTCAGCCGGTGCATGACAGGAGGGCGCCGGCGCGTCGACCTGCTGCACAGGAATTCGAGTCACTGTACCGCCTTCCGGCGCCATCAGCTGGATTGTCCCGGACGACGCACGAACTCAAACTTCGTCATAGATCACCTCCAGAGAGGGCTTCTCGACAATCTCGCCGCCGCACATGTCGGCCATGGATGCTGGCTGCAGCACGACGTCGCGACCAACGTCCTGGCCATTAAACAAGTCAAGCAGCCCGTCCTGGGACAAGGGCGAAGGCAGCTTCGGCGGTGCTTCCGCAACGCCCGTTGCGAGCTGCTCGAACAGCCCGCCCCAACGGCTTTCGGGGCGGCCAATGATCTCGTAGTTGGCGCTCTTGCGCCGAATGTCTTCGTCTGCGGGAATGGCCGACAGCACAGGAATCCCCACGGAATCTGCAAACGCCGCAGCCTCGCCGGTCCCGTCATCCTTGTTGATGACCATGCCGGCCACGCCAACGTTGCCGCCCAGCTTGCGGAAGTACTGCACGGCAGAACACACGTTGTTCGCGACGTACAGGGACTGCAGGTCGTTGGAGCCGACGACAATCACCTTCTGGCACATGTCCCGGGCGATGGGCAGGCCAAAGCCGCCGCACACAACGTCGCCCAGAAAGTCCAGGAGCACGTAGTCGAAGCCCCAGTCGTGAAAGCCAAGCTTTTCGAGCAGCTCAAAGCCGTGGATGATGCCGCGCCCGCCGCAGCCGCGACCGACTTCCGGGCCGCCCAGCTCCATGGCGAAAACACCGTCGCGCTTGAAGCAGACATCGCCAATGTCGACGGCTTCGCCGCTCTCTTTCTTGCGCGCGCTGGTTTCGATGATGGTGGGGCAGGCCTTGCCGCCAAACAGCAGCGAGGTCGTATCGCTCTTGGGGTCGCAGCCAATCAGGAGCACCCGTTTGCCCTGCTGCGCCATCATGTAGGACAGGTTCGACAGGGTGAAGCTCTTGCCGATACCGCCCTTGCCGTAGATGGCGATGACCTGGGTTTCTTTCGCGGGCTCTCCCGTCGGCACCGGGTCCGGATCCTGCGCCGCCTCTGCGCGCAGATCTGCGACCATATCGGCCGACAATCGAACAGGCTGCGCGGCAGGCGCGCTGGCATCGACGCTCATTGTGCGTCCTCCCACTCAAGAACCATTTTCAGGCAAGAACGCACTTCAAAGGCCTCCTCGTATGCTGAGGCAGCCGCGACACTCGGCCGCACATGGGTCACCAGGCCGCCCAGATCAAGCTGCCCACTCCCAACGAAACCTGCGACAACGGCCATATCTTCGGGCCGAAACTCAGCGGCGACCTGCAGGCGCAATTCGCGCATGAAGGCCGGCGGAAACGTGAAGCTGACCGGCTCGCTGTAGAAACCTGCCAGAACAATCTGCCCGCCCGGGGCGAGACGGCTGATCCACTCGTCGAGCTGACCGGCCGAGCCACTGGCATCTACTACGCAGCGATAGTTGCGCCGCTCATCTTCTGAGGGATCGCATACCCGGTAGCACTGGGCGCCGTCACGCCGGGACTCCGAGGTTTCCCACACCGTTGGCAGCTCGGCGACCTGGTCGCGCTGCGCTTTCACCACGGCGAGGCGAGCCAGCAAACGGCCCAGCACCCCATGACCCACGATGAGATCCGGGTGGCCTGCCAGCTCCAGCGCGTGCCAGGCCGTCGCTGCAAGGGCCAGCAACACCGCATCGGCGCCCAGGGAAGGGGCCACCGGGGTGACTCGATCACCAGCGGTAACCAGCCGCGCAGAGGCACCGCCAAACAGGGCGCTGACGTCGCGGTAGCAGGTGGCGCCGGGCACAAACACCCGCTCGCCCAAGGATCGATTCGAGTCTGGCCCCGCCCAGACGACGTCGCCCACGGACTCGTAACCGGGGACCAGCGGATAACTCATGCCGGGAAACGGCGGCATTCGCCCGTCGTAGAGCAGTCGTTCCGTACCGCTGCTGATGCTGCTCCAGCGCGTGCTGACAAGCACGTCAGCCGGGCCCGGGTCGATCAGCTCGACGTCGGAAACTTTGAGTTGGCGGGGGCGCTGCAGAACCACGGCGGCACTGGTCAGCGCCTTCCCCCCCGGATTGCGCACTATTTGAGCCATGTTTGTCAGTTTATCCTTACACTAATTAGTGTCAAGACAAACTTACACTTGTTGTCGGCGGCGGTCGCGGCGGCGGCCGTGAGACAGCGCTGCAAAGCGCCCTTCATGCGCGAGCAACCAGGACTTCGACCAGCATCGGGACCGGCGTTACCGGAGACTTGCCGAGCTCAAAACCGGTGTCTCGCAGCAGCCCTTCGAGTGCCCCTCGGGTCCGCAGCTGGCCCTGCCCCATCGCCAGAAAGTACGTCGCAAAATAGGCCTGCGAGCCCTCGCCTCCGCGCCGGCCAGCCAGGGGCTCGGCAATCATGAGCGTGGCGCCGGGCCGCATCTGCCGCCGAAGCTCCTGCAACAGCGAACGCACCGCCGGTTCATCATGGTCGTGCAACACGCGCACCAGGGTCACCAGATCCGCTTCAATGGCAGGCAAGGGGCCGAACAGATCGCCCGGGCAAAGCTCGATGGCGGGCACCGGTCCCGGCAGCTCGGCCTGCACCGCCCGCGCCTGGTCAATCACTGCCGGCAGATCCAGCAGCGTCAGCTTTAGATGAGGATGTTGCTGCCCGACCTGACGCAAAAAGGCGCCGGTGCCGCCGCCCAGATCCATCAAGTGCCTGTAGGGCGCGAACTCGACGGCGGCCAGGACCTGGTCGACGATGAATCGTTGCGACTCCGCCATGAGCCGCGAGTAGGTCAGAACTTCCTCCGCGCTGGCCTCGTCGCCGGGACCACGGCCGGCGTAGGACCAGTAGCGGCGCAATGCCGAGTCCGCGGGGGAAGGCCCCAGCAGCATGAGCGGCTGCGCAAGGTCCCGGTACAGATACTGGTTGTGGCGCACCATGGCCCGCACTCCAGGATTGCCGGCCAGCGCCGCCCCGGCGCTGCCGCGCCGGTACCTGCCCTGCCCTGCGGCTTCCAGCAACCCGAGCGCGACCGCACCGTCCAGCAGGGCAGTGACGCGATCGGCGCTCAGCACCGGATCGTGCGTTGCGCTCAGCTCGGCGGCGCTCAGCGGAAACGGGCAGTCGGGCTCGAACAGGCCGAGCGCTTCGCAGGACACCAGAATTTGCGAGTAGCAGAACCCGGAACACAGATCGAAGAGCGCGCGCGCCTGGCGCCGCGCGACCCAGCGACCGAGAGGATGCACGGAGGCGCGAGCCTGCCAGTCCGCGTTCGCCGTGGCGCTTTGAATGCGCGCGCGGAGCGGTTGCGTCCAGCGCGACACCCGAGCATGCCAACCCTCCATCACCGCGCCCGGTCAGGCAACGCGCTGACTGATCTCCGGCGGCAGGAAAGCGGCAGCCTGCGCCGCGATCTCGCGGCTCAGAATCGGTGCACCGGGACAGGGCGGGATAGAACACACGGCCTCTTCCACAAGCTGCTTGAGGCGCGCGACCGCACCGGCCGTGCCGAGTTCGTGAACGGCGTTGGGCCGTCCGAGCGCCGCATCGCGCTGCGCGGGCTTGCCCATCGCGGCTTCGTCGCCAGCAACGTCATGCAGGTCGTCAGCAACCTGGTACGCCTCGCCCAGCCTGGCACCCAGGGTGCGCCAGGCGATCGGATCAGCGCCGGCTGCAATGGCGCCCGCAGCGGTCGCTGCGGAAAACAGCGCGCCGGTCTTGGCACGATGATAGGTCGAGACGTTGACCTCAGGCTCGCATTCCCAGCCTTGGCCAGCACAAAGGCCTCGAGCCATACCGATGCTGCTGGAAAGCAGCCCGACCAGGGGCGCTAACCGGTCCGGTTGCCCGGCGACGGCATCGGCAAGCTGCTCGAAGCTGAGGACGATCAAGGCATCACCG
This sequence comes from uncultured Pseudomonadales bacterium, assembly GCA_964640725.1. GTDB lineage: Bacteria > Pseudomonadota > Gammaproteobacteria > Pseudomonadales > Azotimanducaceae > CALHVX01. The sequence continues at coordinate 112,176 of CAZXIJ010000010.1, forward strand.
GCGAGCACCGCCAGCGGCTCGCCGTAGGCGTGCTGCACCGAGGGCCGGCCACGCCGGGTCGCGGCATCATCGAAACAGGGCAGGTCATCGTGCACGAGCGAGGCACAGTGGAGCAGTTCCAGCGCCGCTGCCGCGGCCTCGGTGACCGCTGGCAAGGGATCGCCGCAGGCCCCAGCCACGGCCAGACAGAGCCGCGGCCGCAGCCGGGAGCCCCCGGGCAATACGGCGTGCCGCACCGCTGCGCCCAGTTTGGGCGGCGTCTCCGCCGGGTCGAAGCCGATGGCCAGGGCACGCTCGATACTCCGCTGGATTCGTTGGTCTGTGTCCATGGAGGGGCCCCCTGCGTTGCGATGAACTGCCTGCGCCGGCTTCCCCCCGGCGATTGACAGCGCGTCATGACACTCTGAAGTGTCAGATAAAGTTGACGCTTTCCCGTACCATAAGCGCCGAACCGGCAACCCGTCAACGAGCCATGCAGCAGGGCCCTGATTTCGCCATCGATCCGCCCCCTGGGGGCTACGCCTGGTGGTACCTGGACGCGACCAGCGACGACGGCCGCTATGGCCTGACGCTGATCGCCTTTGTGGGCAGCGTGTTTTCGCCCTATTACTACCGGGCTCGCCGCCTTGCGGCGCAGCGGCAAACCCCGGCAGCTGCCGACCAGCATGTGGCCATCAACGTGGCCCTCTACGGGCCCGGGCACCGCAAGCGTTGGGCCATGACCGAGCGCAGCGCTCGGGTTCTGTCCCGCACCCGGGACAGCTACGTGCTGGGGCCAAGCAGCCTGCGATGGGACGGCACCCGGCTCCATGGGGCGCTTCAGGAGCGGGCAGCCCCTTTTGGCCAGGCCGTCGCCGGCCAGTTTGTCCTGCAGACAGAGGCCCTGGGCCCGGCCCCACGCCTGCTGTGCGAAGCCGGCGCGCACCAGTGGGGACCGATCGCCCCGAAGGCGCGCATCGAGTTGACGATGACCGCGCCAAAGCTGAGCTGGAGCGGTCCGGCCTACTTCGATCACAACCGTGGCGCAGCGCCCCTCGATCAGGCCTTCGACTACTGGACCTGGTCTCGCCGTCATCGGGACGAAGGGACGGAGGTGTACTACGAATGCTGGCAGCGCGACGGGGAGCGCACGCTGATTGCGACCCGCTTCGATGCCGACGCAACACCGCAGCCCATCGCCATCGCCCTGCGCCAACCGCTGCCGGCGACGGGCTGGCGAGTCCGCCGGGACGCCCGGATTCCGGGTGCCAAAGTGCGCAAAACCTTTGAAGATACGCCGTTCTATGCGCGCAACCTGCTACAGGATGGCGAGGGCCAGCCTGCGGTGAGCGAAAACCTCGACCTGCAACGATTTCGAGCACCCTGGGTGCAATGCCTGTTGCCCTTTCGCATGCCCAGGCGGGCCTAGCAGGAGTAGCGCTGCCGCGAGGCCTGCCGTTTGCGCTGTTCGAGTCGGATAAACAGATCGATGGTTTCTTCCAGCCGGGAAGACGCCTCGCGCATGGGTTCCGAGGTTGCGCTCTCGTGCAGGGCAGCACAGGCCGGCAACACCGGGGCCCCCAGATCCACCGGGCGGCGCGGCACGTAGAGGCCAGCCCGCGCGACGAGCAGCAACTGCTGCGACCGCGGCACCACCGTGCGCACGGTCACGCTGTCGTAGCCGTGCCGCCGCAGGCGATGGCCAATGGCCTGATAGAGCAGAGCAGCCGCGCGCATGCTGTAGCGAACCCGTTTGGGCAACACTCTGATGCCCTGCTGAGCACGCCGGTACAGCACGTCGGCCCGGCCAAGCAGCTCGCCAATGACGGCGCCAAGCGCCGGCGAAGCTTCTGGCCGGGCAAGCCACTGGTCCGGGTCAATGCCCATCGACTGCAGGGAGTCCGTGGGCAGGTAGATGCGGCCCAGGCCAGCGTCCTCGCCGACATCACGACAGATATTGGTGAGCTGCATCGCGACACCCAGATCCAGCGCGCGCGCCAGCGGCGCCGGCCGACGCTCGCCGATAATGAGTGACATCAGTACGCCGACGCTGCCAGCGACCCGGGCACCGTAGGCCTCGACCTCTTCGACCGTGGCGTAGCGGCGCTGCTGGGCGTCCCAGGCAAAGCCCTCGAGCAACGCTTCCAGGGGCTCCCGAGGGAGCCGGTGCTGCTCGATGGCCACTGCCAGAGCCCGGTCCTCCGGATGATCGTGCGGGGTCCCGGCGAAGAGCGCATCCAATCGACGCTGCAGTGCCAGCCAGGCCGCCGGCGCATCCGTTGCCTCGTCAATGACATCGTCCGCCGCTCGGCAAAACGCATACAGCGCGGTGACTGGTGCCAGCAACTTGCGGGGCAGCAGACGCCCGGCGAGATCAAAGGTCTTCGACCCCGCGCGCAGCGACGCCGCGCAGGCCTCAAGATCGCCCGGGCGGTACACGGAGGCACGATCGTAGCCCGCGCTCATCAGTCCGGCACCGCGGCGTGGAGCCGGGCACGAACGCGCCGCACCAGCAATGCAACCAGCAACGCGATCACCGGTATGGCGACGGCAATGCTCACGTTCTTGCTCAGCGGCACGCCGAGCTCAATGAGAGCCTGCACCAGATACCCGACCAGCCCCACGAGGTAATAGGTAATCGCAGCGATAGACAGACCTTCCACCGTTGATTGCAGCCGCAGCTGCAGCGCCGCCCGGCGGTCCAGGGAGGTCAGCACCTCGCGGTTCTGAAGCTGTACCGCCAACTCGATGCGCGTCGCCAGCAACCGGGTCACGCCAAAGGCGCGCTCACTCAAACGCTGCTGACGCTCGCTGACACTGCGGCAGGTCTGCATCGCCGGCGCCAGCCGCCGCAACGCAAACTCAGCAACGGTCTGAAGCCCGGGCACACGCTCTTCGCGCAGGTCGCCCAGGCGTCGCTGAACGATCTCGAAGTAGGCCTCGGCCGCGCCGAAGCGGAAGGCATTGCGCGACACCTTCTGGCTGAGCTCCGCTTCGAAGCGCGTCAGCTGGTTGAGGATCCGGGCCTCCATGTCCGGGTCCGTCAACTCGATCAGCTGCTCGTTAATGGTCTGCAGCTCCCGCTCCCGCTCTGTCAGGTAGGGCAGCAAGGCCCGGGCTACGGGAAAGGCCAGCAGCGCCATGAGCCAATAGGTGTAGATCTCAAGCAGCCGCTGCACGTTGCGCCCGGTCTGGGTCGCGTTCATGCCGTGATCCATGAGCAGCGTGCGATTCAGGCCGGCATCGTCCACGCTGAAGTCGGAAAACACCGTTGCTGCACCGCCGGCAATCTGGCTGCCTGCAAAATCGTTGCTGCCGAAAAACTCAGCGACCGCTGCAAGGTCCGGATCACGCTGCTGGCCGCGCAGCACCAGGCACTCGGAGTGAATCAGGCGGCTGTCGTCCCAGCGTGCCAGCCACGCGGCAGGGATCGACGTCGCCGCCGGCCGCGGAACCGACCGGTCCATTGTCACCCCTGACGGGGCCAGCTGGGTCAGGGTCATACGGCAAAACTCGGTGTGCTGTTCCCACACCAGACGCAGGGCTTCGCCATCGCCTGAGTAATACGGTTCGTGACCGTGCGCCGCCGGCAAGCCGAAGTGCGCGATCAGCTCGTCCCGGGCAGAAGCGCCGGTCGCGCCGTGCCGCGCCTGGGTCCGCAGGACCAGGTAGGTCACCAGCGCCGGGGACTGAATCAGCGGGTAGGGCCGCGCGTGAATCTCAGCGTGCAGCTCTCGGCGCAGCTGCGCCACACTCTCCGCCGCTGCTTCAGTCACTGGTCTGCGCCGGCGTCGCAACGGCAGCCAGGCCAGGCACGGGCACCTGTTGCGCGAACCACTCGAGCAGAATCCGGCTGATCTGCGCGGGCGACTCTTCGTGCATCAGATGCCCTGAGCCTGCGAGCAGACGGCAGCTGGCATCCGGCAGGCGCACCCCAAGCTCGCGCACATCGTTCGGGCGCACCGCCCGATCGCTGAGCCCGCCCAGGAGCAGCACCGGCAATGCCACCTCGTGCAGCCGGTCGGCAACCGGGCGCAGGTCCCAGGCTGCCATCATTTTCAGCACCGCCTTAACGTGCGACGGATCGCTCAGGCTGTGCTGATAGCGGGCAATGGCTTCCGGCGACGGCGTCGAGCCGATACCGCTTAGCAGGTTGCCCAGGGCATGCGGATCCTTGGCTCGGCTGGCAACCAGGCCTGCGAAGGCCGGCAGCCGAGCCAGCACTTTGGCTGCGCCGGAGAACAGCGGCTGCTGCAGCCCGGGAAAAGGCAACAGCGCCGGGTTCAAGGCGACGAGACCGCGCGGTGCAAACACCTGCTCGGTGATACCGCGCACCAGTATCGCAGCGCCGGCGCTATGCCCTGCCGCAAGGACCAGCGGCTCGCCGCGACGGCGCAGAAACTTGCCCAGACGGTGCACCATGCTATCGAGGGTAAAGCCGTCCCGATCGGGCATCGGCGACTCACCGTGCCCGGGAAGGTCGGGCATGAGCAGGCGAAAGTGCCGGGCCAGGTAGGGGACCATGGGCAGCCAGCTGCGATGGGTCGCGCCAGTGCCGTGCAGCAGCAACAGCAGGGGCCCGGCGCCGCAGGTGCGTGCGGTCATGCCCGCTGCTCGAACAACGCGCAGATCCGGTGCCGGTTCGGGCTGAACCGCTGGCGTCGAAGAATCGGACAACAGCACGGCTGCTAGGCCTCCTTTCTGGGGTTCTGCGCGCTGCTGGCAACGCTACGGCCCAGCGCGGCCACTTGCCGCCCGAGCGAGGTGTCTCCCGTCCGGGGCAACAACAAATACTCGCCGCGCATGAGCCCGGCCAGTTCCTGGGCGAAGGGCTGGCCGCGCGCTGAGCTGTCGACGACCAGGCTGGCGCAATCGGCATGGCCCAAAGCGCGCGCCATGGCGCGCGCGTCGGTCATCGCCTGCTGGCGTCCCCCGCGACCTTCCAGATCCACATTCGGGCGCCCGTCGGTAACCAGCACCAGCACCGGCACCGCTCCGCTGCGTTGCAGCCGCTGCGCCAGCACCAGCGCTTCGCGCAGGCCTCGGGCCAGGGGCGTTCCGCCCCCGCCGGCCAGGCCAACGAGCGCCCGGCGCGCACGCAGCAGCGAGCGGGTCGGCGGCAACAGCAGCTCCGCGTCGGCGCCGCGAAAAGCGATCAGCCCTACCTGATCACGGCGGATGTAGCACTCGCCGAGCAGTTCTTCGACAGCGCCCTTCGCTTCCGCCAGGCGCGCGCGGGCTGCCGAGCCGCTGGCGTCCACAACAAACAGCGTCACGGTCGGCGCGTGCTGCCGAAAGCGCCTCGCGCAGAGGTCGTCCACCTCGATCAGCGGGCGCGGCCCCGTCGCGTTCGCCGCGTGCCGGCGCAGTGCTTGCCAGGGCGCTGCCCGCCGCAGAGTCGCAGGCACATCAAGCTTTGCGCCTTCTCGCAGCGAACCGGGCCGGCTACCCAGGGGCGCGCCCCGGCGGCGCGATTCCCGGGGTGGGCCAAAGCGGCCGCCGCTGCCTTCGCCCTTGCGTCGCCGACGGTCGTAGCGCAGCGTCTCCAGCAGCCCTGCGGGGACCGCTGCCTGAGCGGCAGCGATGAGCTGTTCGGCCAGCTCGCTGTCCAACGGTGCAGACGCGTCTTGTTCCGCCGGGTCAGTGATGTTGTCCTGTTGGTCACTCGGCGGCTGATCGGGCTGCGGCGGCGGCTCGCCGGCATCTGCTCGCTCTGGCTGCGGCGGCGCGCTGTCCCGGGCTCGCGCGCCGTAGACCAGGCGCACTGCGGTTTCTGCATGGGCCTCGGTGACCGTGTCCGAGCCGTAGAGCGCCGCAAGCGCTGCGGCCACCCGCTGCGCGTACAGCGGCGCGCGAACGCTGCGTATATTGAGCCGCCATGCTGCCTGACACAGCGCCGGCAACAGCGACGGCGGGATGCGAACCTGGCCCAGGCGCTGCGCGCCCTGCCGTATATCTGCTGCAGCGATGCGCTCGCTTTCGCCCTGCACGACCAGGCTTGGCGACACTGCGTGCAGATCGACGGTGAACGCCAGCCGGTCGGCCAGGGCTTCGCCGATGCCTTCCTCGCCAGTCACGCCTTCGTCGAGCGCGACGCAGCCAAACTGCGCCGGCGCGATCGTCGACAGGCCTTCCCGCTCGACCTGCAGCCGGCCCTGGTCCATCGCGCTGCACACTATGGCCTCCTGCGCCAGGGGCAGGCGCTCCGCCATGCGCACCACAAGCACGCCTTGATGGGCCTGAGACAGCAGGCCGGAAGACAGCACCAGGCGTTGCTGCTCCGCCAGGCACGCCAGATCGACGCTGCCCAGCAGCTGCCCGTCATCGGCGCCAACGGGGAGCGTCACCAGGGGTGCCTGTTCCGGCAACGAGGTCTTTAACAACTGCAGCCACGCTCGACGCGGCTCGCTGGCCCAACTCAAAAGCCGCACGCCGCCAAACTGGGCAGGGCTTATGCAGAACAGGGCCAGCGCCAGCTGCGCGTCAGCCCATCGGCGCTTGGCGAGGTCATCGCTCACGGGCCCAGCTGCTCGTCTAGAATTTTCTGCACCCGCACGGCTGCGCGCGTGTCGTCCAGCGGGTCGCGCCGGAGCCGGTGCGCCAGAGCCGCTTCGGCCATCGCGCGAATGTGATCGACGGTGACTTGCGATGCGCCCTGATACGCCGCAAGGGCTCGCGCCGCGCGCATCAGGGTCAACTCGCCCCGCAGCCCATCAGTGCCCAGCGCCGCGCACAGCCCAGCGATCCGGGCGAGGGCCTGATCGGCGATCTCTACCCGGTCCAGCGTGTCCTGCGCCTTGCGGATACGGGTTCGCAGCGCGCTCTGCTTGCGAGCGTAACGCTTGCCGAAGGCGGCCGGATCCTGCTCGAATTCGTCCCGCCGGCGAATGATCGACACGCGATCGTCAATGGCTTCCGGGGTCCGGACATCGACACAGAGCCCAAAGCGATCCAGCAGCTGGGGGCGCAGCTCGCCTTCCTCCGGGTTGCCGCTTCCCACCAACACGAAACGCGCCGGGTGCCGAACGCTCAGGCCCTCCCGTTCGACGCGGTTCTCTCCCGAAGCCGCGACATCCAGCAGCAGATCAACCAGGTGATCTTCGAGCAGGTTCACCTCATCGACGTACAGGAAACCGCCATTGGCGGCCGCTAACAGCCCCGGTTCAAAGCGGCGCTCGCCGTGACTGAGAGCGCGCTCGACATCCAGAGAGCCGACGACACGATCTTCCGTCGCGCCCAGCGGCAGATCGACCACGCCCACGGGCGCCTGCACTTCCGGTGGCGCCTTGCTCCCGCCGTAGCTGCTTCGGCAATCATCGCACCAACGTGTCGGCTGGCGCGGATCACAGCGATAGACGCAGCCGGGAATCACCGGGCTCTTGGGTAACAGGTCAGCCAACGCCCGGACAGCCGTCGACTTGCCGGTGCCGCGATCGCCGTAGATCAGCACCCCACCGATGGACGGGTCAATCGCCGCACAGACCAGCGCCTCGCGCATGACGTCCTGGCCAACGATGGCTGTAAACGGGTAAGGGCGACTCATCGTCAGATATGGCGGGCAAGCATGGGCACGGCGCTACTGCTGATAGCTGTAGTACTCGATACCGGTGTCGTCGAAGGGACTGTCGCCCGTGCCCACGTGATCGATGTAGAAAGTGCCCGCACGGCGTTCCGTGCGCTCGCTCGCCCCCTCGTGGAGCGCTTCGTATTCTGTCTGGCCCAGGGTCCGCGGATTTGCCATCGCGCCGGCAAAGTCGAGCCGGGCTGCCGCCTTGGCCCAGCCGGGCTCAAAACGCATCACCAGCAGTTCCGCCGCATCGCCGCTGCCATAGCCCGCAGCCAGCAGGGACCGGCCACTGAGATCCCGACCTGCTCGCCAGGCGTCCTCGATACCGGCCGCCATCCAGGCGGGGAGCGAGGCAGTGTAAAGGTTGCCAATGCGCTGCATGGCGCCGGTGCCTTCCCGGGTGGTCAGCCGGGCAAACACCGGCTCACTGCGCAGATGTCGTGCCACCGCCGCTGTGGACGGAAACGGGTCGAGAGCCAGATTGCCATCTGCCAGCAGAGCACCCAGGTCTGTTTGCTGATCGAGTTCTGCACTCAAGCTGTCCGCATCGACGGCTGCCGCACCGGCCAGGGCCAGCAGTTCTGCGCGATCGGCGGGATCGCCGTTGTTCAGCGCCAGCAAATACAGATAGGCCAGCCCGTTCTCCGCCATGCGCTGGTAGGGCCGGTGCAGGTAAATCATGGCCTGATCCCGCAGCCACTGTGGCGCGCGGCGGCCGTCCTGCTCTGGCAAGCGCTGGTAAAGGTCGCGCCCGGCGCTCAGCGCCGCTTCCAGATAGCAGGTCGTGGAGTACTTGCCGTTCACCACGGGAAAGTCGCGCGGCTGCGCGTAGCGGCTGGGCTGCTGGCCCACAAAGCGGCTGAGCGGCTTGCGGAAGTCGGGCCCCCGGTAAGCCGAAGAGGACCCGGCGAGTTCCAGGTCCACGGACAGCAGAGTCGGCGAGGCTTCGAGCAATATGGCCATCGCGCCCGCGCCTTGCGTCGGCTCGCCGGAAGTCTGCCGGGCATACTCGGCGACGTCTGAGCAGACCACGATCGCCTGCTTGCCCTGGCCATCACAGCGCAGGTAGCGCAGCGCCGCCTTGAGGGCGTAAACCCCGCCAAGGCAGGCATGCTTGAATTCCGGCACCTCGCAAGCGCGGTTCAGGGGCTGTCGTCCCTGCTCCATGAGCGCCTGGTCGAGCATGCCTCGCACCAGCACGGCGCCGGCGGAATTGTCAGTGCTGCTTTCCGTGCCCAGAGCCAGATAGCCCACCCGGGACGGGTCGACGTCGTAGCGCTCCATCAGCCGGAGCACGGCAGTCGCTGCCATGGTGTAGGCGTTCTCGTCCGGCGCCGGCATCCGAAATGCCTGCCCGATGACGGCGCCAACCTTGGCCCAGCTATCGCCGCGCCACTGACACCACTGTTCAAGGTCAACCTGGAGTGGCGGCAAATAAGCCGCCATGCCACTGATCCCTACCCGGTCCATCCCCATGCGGACCCTCCTGAAAAAGGGTCCGGGGATCGTAACACCGAATTGACGTAAACTTAAGTTTACACTTTCAAGGATTCATCCCAGGTGCGAAAACCGCCGTCGCGATCAGCTCGCAGCGACATATCCGGCGCACCAGCCACCGGTAGCGACCAGCTTGCCCGGGAAGATGGCGCAGCCGCCCCAGCCCGCGTCGCCGTCTTGCTTCTGAAACTGCGCGCAGTTGCCGCAGTTCTGTCCGGCGGCAAACCGCGGCTGGGCGCTGGTATCGACCTTGGCGGCGTCGTGGACGTAGCTCAGTGCCTTGGCGACCGGGTCACTTTCTTCGATTTTTGTCAGCCCGCCCGCCGCAGGGGCGGCCGGTACCGCATCAGCAACCGCATCGGCGGCCTGATCGGCGGCTTCGCCCGCCGCCGTCGCAGCGGCATCCGCCGCCTCGGCTGCAGCGCTGGCGGTTTTGCTGGCGGCGTCAGCAACGGCATCCGCAGCATCAGCGGCGGCAGCCTTCGCCGCTGCTGGCGCTTTGGCCGCTTCTTCGCTGCCGCAACCGGTCAGATGCACGACCGGCAGCAGCACCGCAGCACCGCTCGCGGCTCGGAGCCACTGGCGCCGGGATTGCTTACGTTCATTCAGATCAATTTGCTCAGCCATGGTGTTTCCTGTTTCCCTACCCAATGGAAGCCGGACCATAGCACCGACACCCTCTACATGAGATCAAAGCGCCGCTTCTGTTACGTCTATTTTATTGCTTTTGTACCCGGAGCGACCTTTTGAAGCCTCGAGTACTGCTCACCCTCGGGCGCCTTCCCAAGTGTCTGGATATCGCCCGCGCCCTCGCGGACAGCGGCTGCCACGTTCAAGTGGCGGAGCCACACGCAAGACATTTGACTGGTGGATCCAGAGTCGTGGCAGCCAGCCATCGGCTGCCGGCTCCCACCGCAGACCGCCAGGGTTACCAGCAAGCGCTCGCCGACCTGGTGCGCAGGGAGCACATCGACCTCATCGTGCCCGTCTCCGAGGAGTCGCTGTTTGTCGCAGATCTTGCAGACACTTTGCCGGCGTCCGCCCGGGTATTCGCCGCGGCACCGGCCACCGTGCGAGCGCTGCACGACAAGCTGGCCTTCGCTCAGCGCTGCGCGCGCCTGAACCTGCCGGTGCCGGACACCGCAGCAGGGACCGGGCCGGCCGCGCAGGCTCTGCTCGCTGCGGGCCCAACCGTGAGCAAGCCGCGCTACTCCTGCGCCGGACAGGGCGTTGCCTTCCTGGCGCCAGGCGCTGAGCCGCCCGACGACGGTCCTCCCGGCGTGTTCCAGCGCGCTGTCACAGGTCCCCTGCTCGCCAGCTTCAGCATTGCCCACAAGGGGCGCGTGCTGTTGTCTGTGCTCTATCGCGCTCGTGTCCTGTCTGGCAGCGTCGCAGTTTGCTTCGAACAGCTGACCGAGCAGACAGACGCAGCCGCTGCCTGGGCGACCGGCTGGAGCGACGCCAACGACATCGCTGCCCTGCGCGACTCCGCACAGCACAGCATCAAGCAGTTGGTGGCGGACAGCGACTATAGCGGCTTCATTGCCTTCGACTTTATTGCCGACGAGAACCAAAACGCCGTGGCCATTGAGTGCAACCCCCGCGCAACGTCCGGCATTCACTTTCTGTCGCCAGCGACCCTGGCAGACTGCATCCTGCGCCCGGAAGCGGTGTCAGACATCAGGCTGCGGCCGCAACGGTGCCTGCAGCAGTTCTATCCTTGCCTGACGGAAACACAAAACGCCCTTTGGGCAAGGCCCGGGCGGCGCCGTCGCGGGCTCGCAGCCTCGCACCTGCGCAATCTGCTGCGCGCTCGGGACGTCACTTTTTCCTGGCGCGATCCGCTGCCGTTTCTGTTGATGCCTTACTGGGCGTGGCCGATCATGGCGCCCGCGCTGTTCCAGGGGCGCAGCTTTGGCGAGACCGCCACCCGGGATATCGACTGGCTGCCGGAGCCGGACCCAACCGCGACAGCGATCAGCGCCGCCACCGGGGTTGCGCCATGAATGATCTTTACCGCCCGCCTGCCCCCCGGCCCCTGACGCCGCTTCGCTCCCTGCTGCGTACGGTGCGCGAGGGTGACGGCAACCTGCTCAGTCTGGTGCCGAAAGCGGCTTACGAAAAGAGCGTGACGCCCCTGGGCTACTCGCGCCGCGGCATCATTCTGATCAACGATCCCGAGGGCATCCGTTCAGTCATGACGAACCCGACCGGGCTGTTTCCCAAGAACGATCTTTTTGCCGGCGCGCTGGGCCCGCTGGTCGGGGATTCGATCTTTGTCAGCGAAGGCGAGCGCTGGGAACGGCAGCGCCGCATGATCGACCCCGCGTTCTCGCAGCTGCGCATCACCACCGCGTTCCATGCGATGCAGGCGGCCGTCGAGGATTTTGTCGATCGCACGCGGGGCACGGCGCGATCGCCAGACGAGCATGGCAAATGGTCCCTGGACAGCGCCATGAGCCACCTGACGGCCGACGTCATCTGTCGCACGATCTTTTCCCGCCCCCTGTCCAGCTGGCGCTCGCGAGAGGTATTCGATGCCTTTGGCGCCTTCGAGCGCGGTGTCGCCAGCGTCAGCCTGGCACCGCTCATCTTCGGCAAGGCCTGGCAGGACGTTGAGCAACCCGCATCCGTGCTGGCCGCCTGCGCCGACATCCGCCGGTATATCGGCGAGTGGGTCGACCCGCGGCTGGCGCCGGGAGCCGCGCAGCACGACGACCTGCTCGGCGCGCTGATCGACGCCCGGGACCCGCACAGCGGCACCCGCTTCACCCGGGAAGAGCTGATCGACCAGATCGGAGTGTTTTTTCTCGCCGGCCACGAAACCACCGCCAGCGCGCTGACCTGGACTTTCTACATCCTGTCTCGACAGCCTGCGGTGATGACAAGGCTACGCACAGAGGTCACTGAGGTGACGGGCGGCGAGCCAGTCACCTTCGCTCAGGTCAAACAGCTGGCCTACACTCGCTCGGTCTTTCGGGAGGTGCTCAGGCTGTACCCGCCAATCACCTTCATTCCCCGAGTCGCCGCAGAAACGACCCGCGTCGCCGGGCGCCGGGTCCGGCGCGGTGCCATGGTGATGATTTCTCCCTGGGCCACCCACCGCAACGAACTGCTGTGGCGCGATGCGGACCGTTTCGTTGCCGACCGATTCATGCCAGGCGCGGCCGACGACGACCGGCCCAACACCTTCCTGACTTTCGGCAGCGGCCCGCGCGTTTGCGTGGGGGCCGGCTTCGCGACCATCGAGAGCACGCTGATACTGGCCACGCTCTGTCAGCACTTCGACTTCGAGCCGCAGGCGCCGGACCAGGTGCGCCCCATTGCGCGCCTGACCACCCGGCCCGCCGAAGAGATTCTGTGCCGCGTCACCGAGCGACGGCCATGAGCGCCGCGCCCACCGTAGCCGTCGTCGGTGCCGGCATGGGCGGCCTGGCCGCCGCCATGGACCTCGCCAGCCGCGGTTACCGCGTCACCCTGTTCGAGGCCCACCCGACCGTGGGCGGGAAGATGCGCGCGCCCGTAGTCGACGGCATCGCCGTGGACAGCGGCCCGACGGTGTTTACGATGCGCTGGATCTTCGATGGCCTGTTCGAAGACAGCGGGGTCGCCCTGGAAGACTGCCTGCTCCTGCAGCGCGCGGACGTGCTGGCCCGGCATGGGTGGGCGGATGGCAGCCGCCTGGACCTGTTTGCCGACCAGGACGCGTCCCTGGCGGCGATCGAAGCCTTCGCCGGCAAAGTCGAAGCAGATGCCTATCAACGGTTCGTCAAAGACTCGGGCAGAATCTTCGACACGCTGGATCGCAGTTTCATGCAGGCGCAGCGCCCCAACCCCGTTGCCCTGAGCCGCCGGGTCGGCCTGCACCGCATCGGCGATCTGTGGGCGACAAAACCTTTCGTGTCCCTGCATCGGGACCTGTCGCAGCGTTTTCGGGACCCACGACTGGTGCAGCTTTTTGGCCGCTATGCGACCTACTGCGGATCGTCGCCGTTCCGGGCCCCGGCGACGCTCGCTTTGATCGCCGAAGCAGAACGCCGCGGCGTTTGGTACCTGGCGCACGGCATGCAGGCCCTCGCGAGCGCCATGGCGCAGCGCTTCGAAGATCTTGGCGGCACCCTGGCGCTGAGCACAGCGGTACAGGACCTGCAGATTCGAAACAGGACGGTACACGGTCTTTTGCTGGCTCAGGGTCAGCGCTGGTCGGGCGACGCGGTGATCTTTGCGGGCGATACGGAAGCGCTGGCCGGCGGCCAGCTCGGGGACGCGGCCAGAAGCGCAGTCAAAGCGCGGCCAGAGGCCGACTTTTCCCTGTCTGCGGTGACCCTGAGCGCTCGGGCGCGCTGGCAGGGCTGGCCGCTGAGCCACCATACGGTGCTGTTCTCGGACGACTACGCCAGGGAGTTTGAGACCTTGCTGGAACATCGGCAGCCCTATGCCCGGCCCACGGTTTACCTGTGTGCGCCAAGCGCGGCGCGGGGGCTGGACGAAAGGGGCACCGGCGCCCTGTTTGGTCTGGCAAACGCACCAGCAGGACCGCTCCCGGAACCCGTGATCGACGGGATCGAGGCTAGCCTGAAGGCGCAGCTGTCCGCCTTTGGTTTACAGGTGGACTGGTTGTCGGTTCAGCGCACGGGCCCCAACGATTTTGCTCAAATGTTCCCGGGCTCCCGGGGAGCGCTTTACGGTCGAGCCACTCATGGCTGGCTGGGCAGCTTCGCCCGTCCGGGCAGCCGTGCTCGCCTGCGCGGCCTGTACCTGGCCGGCGCCAGCGTGCACCCGGGCGCGGGCATTCCCATGGCGACGCAGTCCGGGCGCCTGGCCGCCGCCGCCCTGGCGCAGGACCTGCCCGTTGGGACCTAGCTCACCGGGTCCGGAACGATCTCGTCCAGAACGCGGGCGGAGGAAACGACGCCGGGCAACCCGGCGCCGGGGTGCGTGCCGGCACCGACCAGATACAGCCCAGGCAGCTCCTCGCTGCGGTTGTGCGGGCGGAACCAGGCCGTTTGCGTCAGCACCGGCTCGATGCTGAAAGCGGCGCCCTCGACGCTGCTCAGGCGATCTCGAAAATCCAGCGGTGTCAGCATCCGGCTCGTGACGATCGACTCTGACAGGCCCGGCAACACCGTCCTTTCCAGATGCGCCTCGATCGCAGCCCGGTAGGGTTCCGCCTGTGCTCGCCAGTCCACGTCGCTGCGCAGATTGGGTACCGGCGAGAGGACGTAAAAGGCCTCGCAGCCGTCCGGCGCCATCGCCGGATCTGTTGCCGTCGGCCGGTGCAGGTACAGGCTGAAGTCCTGGGCGAGAACCTTGCGATCAAAGATGTCTCGCAGCAGGCCTTGGTAGCGCGGACCGAGCAAAATCTGATGATGGGGCACTTCCGGGTAGCTTCGATTGGTACCGAAGTACCACACGAACAGGCTCATGGAATAGCGCGTACGCGCCAGCCGGCGGTCAGTCCAGCGGCGCCGATACCGCGCGGGCAGCAGATACCGGTAGGTCGCCGCCGCATCGGCATTGGAAACGACCACGCTCGCATCGAGCGTCTCGCCCCCGGCCAGGCGCACGCCGACGGCACGGCCATGCTCGACCCGCACTTCTTCGACCGGCGCGTTCAGCCGCACAGATCCGCCCTGGGACTCGATCAATCGCACCAGGCCCTGCACCAGCGCCCCGGTGCCGCCCATCACGTAGTGCACACCGTAGCTGCGTTCCAGATGCGCGATGAGCGCGTAGATCGCCGTGGTCGACATGGGGTTGCCGCCAATGAGCAACGGGTGAAAGCTGAACACCATGCGCAGCTTGGGATGCTCGAAGTAGCGCGAGACCATGCTGTAAACACTGCGGTGCACCTGGGTACGCAGCAGCGCCGGCAGCACCTTGAGCATCATTTTCACGCGATGGAAGGAGGTGTGGAGCAACCCTTCAAAGCCAACCTCGTAGAGCCGGCGGCTGGCCTCCATAAAGTTTTCGTAGCCATCCAGATCGGCCGCCGAAATATTCTGGATCTGCGCCTTCATGGCCTGCGGATCGCCGCTGTAGTCAAAGTGCGTGCCGTCGTCAAAACGGATCCGGTAGAACGGATCCAGGGACCGGACATCCAGCTCGTCGGCCATGCGACGGCCCGCCAGCTTCCAGAGATCTTCGAACAGAAACGGCGCCGTCACGATGGTCGGGCCCGCATCAAAGGTAAAGCCGTCTTGCCGATAGACGTAAGCTCGACCGCCTGGGGCATCAAGCCGTTCGCAAACAGTCACCGCATAGCCCCGGGCGCCCAGCCGGATCGCGGCCGCGAGGCCGCCAAAGCCGCTGCCAATCACAATGGCGCGCGCACGTTCTGTCACTCAAGTCCCCCCGGCCAGCGGCCAGGAGGGCCGCAAAACAGTCACAACATCAGAGCTGATACTGTAAACTTCAATTGACACTCATGCCAGAGGAGGCCGGTTCGATGCGGCTATTTGACCTGCTCGTCGCGGCCCATATTGTCAGCGGCACCGTGGGCCTGGCGACCCTTTGGGTGCCGATATTCGCGGCCAAGGGCGGTACGGCGCACCGCCGCTGGGGCGATTGGTTCTATCGGGCCCTGCTCGTCACCGGCGCCATTGCCGCCGGCATCAGCCTCTGCACCCTGGCCCGCCCCCTGGAGACCCATCCCTTCTGGGACGATCCGGCGCGCATTCGCGCGGTCTTCGGCTGGATGATGCTGTACCTGGCGACCCTGACCGTGGCACTCGCGCGGTACGGCGTGCTCTGCATCCGCAACCGGCAGAATCATCCGGGCAATCGCAGCCTGCACAACCGGATCCTGCAAGCGCTGATGTTCCTGACGGCAGCGAACTGCATGGTCCAGGGCTTGCTCGTGGGCGAGTACCTGCTGTGCGGCATCGCCATCATTGGCCTCGCGGCCGGCGTGCTCAACCTGCACTTCATCTACACCGCAACACCAGCGCCCGGGGAATGGCTGATTCAGCACTCCCGGGGGATTGTCGGTGCCGGCATCTCGGTGTACACCGCCTTCCTGGCGTTCGGCGCTGTCAACTTCATGCCGACCTTCGCCTTCAGCCCGCTGCTCTGGGCCACGCCCTGTACGCTGGGGGTGACTTACCTGCTGTACCACCAGTACCGCATCAAAGCGCGATTCAGGGCGAGCGGCTCGGCGCAGTCCAGCGGCGCCAAAGGTCGGCCACGTGAAAAACCAGCGACAGCAGCAACATAACCGTCACTGCGTCCCAGTGCGCAAACATCAGCGCGAACAGCAGGCCGCCCATCAAACAGCTGCCTGCTCCGACGTTCAGGATCAGGCTTAACGGGTCGATGCCCTTGCCCGTGCGGTACCAATAGATGAGCAGCACCGCGACCTCGAGGGCGACAAACAGCAGCATGATCAGCACGATCTGTCCCGAAGAAACCAGTTCTGTCATGACGCGCCCCCTGCGGCTGGAGCCCCGAGCATAACCAATCGCCCCCAGCGCAGCGCGCCTTGCAGACATCGCCCTCGCGCCCTAGCCTGACCCGGGTTCGCACAGACCAAAGGGGAAGCGCAGTGTCGGAAGGGCAGCAGAAGTCCATTTTCGTGACCGGAGCCGCCGGCGGCATGGGCCGGGCGGTCGCGCAGCGCTTCGCTGCCGCGGGCTGGTTTGTGGGGCTATACGACCTGGATGCACAGGGACTGGCGGCAACGGCCGCGCTGCTGCCCGCCGGGCAGTACGTCAGCGGCGAGCTGGACGTCACCAGCGAGCCCGCCTTCGCCCAGGCCGCAGAAGCCTTCGGAGCCCGGACCGCAGGTCGCTGCGATGTGCTGTTTAACAACGCCGGGATCGCCCCCGGCGGCAGTTTCGGCGACATGCCGCTGGCCCAGCTTGAGCAAATCGTGCGCATCAACGTCATAGGCGTAATCATCGGCACCCGGGCGCTGCTGCCGCTGCTCAAAGAAACGCCTGGCGCGCTGTGCATCAGCACTTCTTCGTCGGTGGCCATCTACGGCCATGCGGGACGCGCGGTGTACTCCGCCTCCAAAGCCGCCGTGAAAAACCTGACGGAGGCGCTGGATCTGGAATTCGAACCCCTGGGTATCCGTACGGCAGACGTCCTGCCTGGCTGCATCGATACGCCGATGCTGCGCGGCGCGCTGGCAGCGAGCAATGGCGGCGTCTTTCACGAATCCATGCTCGAACACCTGCCGAAGGACGGTCCCTACCGCCTGATCGAGGTCTCGGCGATCGCCGATGCTGTCTGGCAGGCTTACGCCGACCCTGGCGCCAACAGCGGGCCTCTGCACTGGTACGTCCCGCGGGAGCTGGAGGCGATCGAAGCCATGAGCCCCGCAGAGGCCCGGCAGGAAACCCGGCGCTTTCTGTTTCGAGAGTAGCGTTCCGCGAAGCGTTCCGCGGGGCGGGCCGCGCCATGGACGGCGCTAGGCGCCGGCAAAGAACTCGGTCTTGCGCTCGCCGTTCGGGCCATAGACCGGCTCGTCGGCGGTGGTCAGGTAAGCGCGGTTGATGCTCTCGACGATCTTGGCGCCCTGCAGCAGCTCCACCATCGCCTGGTAGTTCGGGTGTTCGAAATGCGCGGCCAGGCTATCGCTGTCGTCCCACAGCTCATACACCTGAATGCGCGTCGGCACTGCCGGATCCGCAGCGAAACAGTAGGCCTGACAGCCCGGCTCTTGCTCGCGGGTCGCGAGCTGCACGTCCCGGGTCAATTCGACCGCGCGGTCCCGGTCTGCCTGGGAACCGAATTCCAGGGCGGCAACAACAATGATCATGAATCAGCTCCTTGCAGGGTGGCCCGATGCTGCCGAACCCGCTCTGCGGGAACGGCCAGCTGCTCGAGCAGGTAAGTTTTGAGAGACTCAGGATACGCCTGCTGCGACAGCGCGTGCGCCATGCAGGCCAGCCACATATCCCGCTCCTCACCGGTCACCGGCAAGTGGGCGTGGACCTGAGGAATGCTGATGGCCCCAAAGCGGTCCCTAAAGAGCCGCGGCCCGCCCATCCAGCCACACAGAAACAGCGCCAGCTTGTCCCGGGCCAGGTCGCCGTCCGGGTGCCAGCTGTAGATGCGCGCAAAGGCCGGATCGCTGGCCATATGATCGTAAAAGCAATCCACGAGCTGACGGATGCCCGCCTGGCCGCCGGCCGCCTGGTAGGTGTTGTCGCCCTGCCCGTAGGGCAAATGCGAGCCGTCATCCTGTTCCGTCATTGGGGCAACCCTCAGTCAGCGGCGTTAAAGTGTGGGTCGAAAAGGCCCCGGCTCGCAACTCACGGCGGCATGCGACCATGAGGAGACCTCACGCAACATGAAGATCACGACCGGCATTCCGCTCGACGACCTGCGGAAAGTCCCGTCCGCTGTCCAGCGGATCGAAGCCCAGGGCTATAGCGGTATCCATAGCCAGGAGAACCGCCAGGACCCTTTCCTGCCGCTGGCCGTTGCCGCCGTGCACAGCGAGCGGCTGGAGCTGGCGAGCGCGATTGCGATCTCCTTTGCCCGCAGCCCCATGGTCTTTGCCAACATCGGCTGGGACCTGCAGCGCGCCTCCCGGGGACGCTTTGTCCTGGGCCTTGGCACCCAGGTGAAAGGCCACAACGAGCGGCGCTTCAGTGTGCCCTGGAGCGCTCCGGCGCCGCGCATGCGGGAGATGGTGCAGTTCATCAAAGCGACCTGGCACAGCTGGCACACCGGCGACAAGCTGCACTACGAGGGGGAGCACTACAGCGTCACGCTCATGCCGCCGAATTTTGTCCCGGAACCCCTGGACGGCCCCCTGCCCGCGATCACCATCGCGGCGGTCGGGCCCGGCATGCTCAAGGTGGCCGCGCAGGAATGTGACGGCGTGCGGCTGCATCCGTTCACGACCCGGCGCTATCTCGAACAGGTGATCACGCCCCGGCTGGCGGCGGGCATCCCGCAAGGCGTGGGCGAACGAGCGCGCTTTGAGGTGTCTGGGGGCGGGTTTGTCGCGACCGGCAGCACCGACGAAGCCGTAGCCCGGGCCTTCGAGTGGGTGCGGATGCGAATCGGGTTTTACGGCTCAACCCGCGCCTACTGGCCCGTGCTGGAAGCGCACGGGCTGCTGGCGCTGGGCGAAAAGCTCAACCACATGTCCAAGACCAACCAGTGGGATGCCATGACCGCAGAGGTCAGCGATGACGTCGTGCATCTGTTCACCGCGGTAGGTCGTCACGACGAGCTGGCCTCAGTCATCGAGGGCCACTACGGCGGGCTCGTGGACTCGATCAGCATCGGCACGCCGGTGGATGAGCCGGGTGGACTGCCCGCGGACCTGATTGCAGACCTGCAGCGCATCGCGACCCCGTTCGGGGGCTTCGCCCGCTAGCTGCGACGCCGGACACCCGGGGCTCGGCCCCGGGTGCCACGGCAGCAACGCTAGTTCATGCGCGCGCGGAAGGTGACCCCGTAGGTTCGAGGCTGGTTCGGATAACCGCTAAAGCTGCCCGGCTGGGCGACCGACGGGAACGCCGATACGAGATACTCGTCTTCGGTCAGGTTACGCCCCCACAGGAACAGCTCATAAGGTCCTTTGCTGATTCCGATGCTCGCGTTCAGCAGACCAATCTCCCGGGTATCGCTCCCGCGAGTGCCCAAAGCAGCCGTGGCGACTGGGTCGTCAAGAATCTGCGTTTCGTCCTCGTACTGGTAGTCGGCCCGGAAGTAGCCGTCAAAGCCGTTCCAGGTCCAGTCGTAGTTCGCCGACACGGAGATCGCCATATCGGGAATGCCCGACACTTCTTCCCCAGACAGATCGCCAAAGGCCGACAGCGGGAAGGAGTCGTACTCAACGTCCAGGAAGGTGCCGGCGAAGGTCAGCGTCAGGTTTTCCGTGGCGTAGAACGTGGATTCGATTTCAAGCCCGGTTGCCGTGGTCTTGCCCGCGTTGGACAGCGTAAAGGCAGCGCCGGTGAAGGCGTTGAACTGGAAGTCATCCAGGGTCTGCTCAAAGACCGCGAGGTTAAAGCTGATGCGATCGTACTGTCCTTTCAGACCGAGCTCGAAGACTTCGGCTTCCTCTGGGCCGGCTTGCCGGGTGCCGGTTACCAGATTGTTTGGCAGCGGCGAGCCGGCCGCCACCAACGCGGCGCGCTCACCAGCAGTGGGTCGAGAATCCCGCGACAGGTTCCAGGACGTGGCTTTGAAACCCGTTGCGAAGCTCGCATACAGGTTTAGATCATTCGTGAGGTCGAACGCCAGCCGAGCAGTGTAGTCAACATTGTCGTCCTGCGACTCGCCGTCCTCGCCCGCGTTGGGGAATGCGAGCAGCTGGGGCAGGAACTGCAGCGGCTGCAGCGCAGTCAGACCGAGCGGGGCAAAGTCGACGTTCGAGAACACGTCGGTGTTCACCTGTCGCAGAGAAACCTCCTTCTCGTCGTCGGTATAGTTCAGACCCAGCGTTAGAACCAAGCGGTCGGTCAGATCAATGTCCACCTGGCCAAAGATGGAGAAGGCTTGGTTGTCTTGCGAAGCGAATTCCCGCACTCCTTGCCCCGGGGCAAAGAAAGTGCCCGGGGGCAGTGACAGCGCCGCTTCAACAGCACCAATGGTACCCGGGGCGCCGGTCAGGAAATCCGCGTAGTTCCGGAAAGCGGGGCCGAAGAAGATGCCGCCCTGGGTGTCGACTTGCTCATCGAAGTAGTAAAGACCACCCAACCAGTTGATCGGACCCTCGCTATTGGAGGCAATCCGGACCTCCTGAGTAAAGGTCTCGAACTCCTGCTGGCCAACGTTCTGGGGCGCAATGATATCGGCACCCGTGAAATCAACATCATCGCCAAGGTTTGAACTTTCGAGTTCGCGATAGGCGGTGATCGACGTCACGGTAAAAGCGTCGAAGTTAAACTCGGCGTGCAGGGAGATGCCGCCATTCTCGACGCTCTGCTCCGGATCTGCGTTCTGAAAAATTCGGTACGAGAAGGGGTTTTCATTGTCGAGCTGCCCGCCGAGCAAGGGAATCAGAGCAGCGGTGGGACCACTCACCAGGTTTGCCGCCGTGCAGCAGACTTCTTCAATCTCGCTGTAGTCCACGCTCAGCCTAAAACTCATGTTGTCGTTGGGCTCAAAGAGCAGCTGTCCGCTGAGGCCCCAGCGATTACGGTCGTTAATCTCCGTGCCCAGGGTGTCGTTGTCGGTGTAGCCGTCGCGATCGTTGGTCGAGCCGCCGATGCTGAAGGCCAGGGTGTCGCTGATCGGGCCAGTCAGGTAACCCTTGGTGATCACGCCGTCGTAGTTGGTAAAACCGAGCTCGGCATTGCCGTCCCACTCGAAGTCGGGCTGCCGAGTGACCACGCTGATCACTCCGGCCGATGCGTTCTTGCCGAACAGCGTGCTCTGCGGTCCCCGGAGCACTTCGATGCGCTCCAGGCCAGGCAAGTCGCCGATCTGTGCCGCTGAGCGCGACCGGTACACGCCGTCGATGAACACGCCAACGGACGGCTCGATACCGGCATTGTTGGCGCCGTTACCAAAGCCCCGGATCACGAAGTTCACCTGGGTAGAGGACTGAAACTGCGGGACGCGAAGCGAAGGCACCACGGACTGCAGGTCCAGGATATCCAGGATCTGCGCCCGTTCGATGGTCTCGGCGTCCGTTACCGTGACGGCAATCGGCACTTCCTGCAGGGTCTGCTGCCGCTTGGCAGCGGTCACAACGATCTCTTCAATTTCGCCGATGGCGGCGAAGACAGATGGTGCGAGCACAGCCAGCACCAGGGCAGAGCACATCAACATTGATGGTCTGCAATTACGAAAGCAGGTCATAGGTCTCTCTCCAGAAACGTTTATCCCCAAGGCACCTGAGCGCCGGCCGCAAAGCCTAGCGCCTTTCGCCCACTTCTTTTGGCGTTGCCTGACAATCTCAACCGCAACGAACCGCCACCGCAACCAGGGAAAGTACCCAGTCACCGGGATGAATCGTTGGCGCGGGCCAGGCTTGATCACCTGTTTCAGCCTCCGCTTGAGCGGCGCTCCAGGGAGGGAAACAACACAAAAAAAAGGCCCCGACAGTGTCGGAGCCTTTTTCGAGTAGAACCTGACGATGACCTACTCTCACATGGGGAAACCCCACACTACCATCGGCGATGCACTGTTTCACTTCTGAGTTCGGTATGGGATCAGGTGGTGCCAGTGCTCTATTGTCGTCAGGAAACCGTGTGTTCACTGTGTGAACACAACGAGTTTGCGGAGCAAACTCTCGTGCCATCACCACACAGTGACGCGTTCTTTACCTTGCTGATCAGGGTACGACCTGGCCAACAAAGTCAATCCAATAGATTTATAGCAAGTTGCGTCTTATCGCGTTGCCTGCTTTCGCTGCCCTGCTTTCACAGAGCACAACGCTCGTTCAATTTTCTAAATCGTGCTGAACACATATAAAGGGCAAACCCAATTATATGGTCAAGCCGCACGGGCAATTAGTACTGGTTAGCTCAACGCCTCGCAGCGCTTACACACCCAGCCTATCAACCTCGTAGTCTACGAGGGCCCTTTAGAAACCGAAGTTTGGTGAGATCTCATCTCGAGGGGGGCTTCCCGCTTAGATGCTTTCAGCGGTTATCCCTTCCGAACATAGCTACCCGGCAATGCCACTGGCGTGACAACCGGAACACCAGAGGTTCGTCCACTCCGGTCCTCTCGTACTAGGAGCAGCTTCCCTCAAATCTCAAACGCCC
>CAZXIJ010000011.1:0-15322 GCA_964640725.1 uncultured Pseudomonadales bacterium
TTGCCTGGAAGGATGTCTGCAACATGGTGGTAACCGAAAGTTGAGAGCGGGCGCCGGCAGATCCTATCAAGTTCCATGATGCGGCCCGGCATCGTTTGTAAGGGGTTCTGCCCGATTGCTGGCGCCTGCGGCCGGTTATGAGAAGCCCGTCACACTTTCACGGTGCGTTCGCTTGTCCTTCACACAGCGGCGGACCTTCGTTACCGTCACTGCGTCACGCTCAAGAGCTGCGGGCGCACGGAGACGAGTACGTCAACGCAGCCGTCCTGGGGCGAGTGGTTTGAGTGGCTTCGCGATCAGGCTGAGAAACACAAGGGCGGCGAGGTGCCAGCACACGTGCAGCACCGCGATTGGCAGGTCTGATTGCCGGGGCGCCTCCGACGTGTCAGTTGCGCCGGCCCAGAATATTGAACAGCGCGTTAAGCAGCACTGCAGAGACGCCGGCCAGGGCGATGGCGTTGCCGAGGGCGATCTTGACACTGTCGCCAAAACCGTCAAAGAACAGCGGGTTGGCGATCACCAGCAGCGACAGGCCGAGGCTGACACTGACGACCACCAGGTTGCGGTTGTCTTCCAGGTCGACCTGCTTGAGCGTGTGCATGCCCGTTACGGCGATGCTGCCGAACATGACCAGGGCGCAGCCGCCGAGCACCGGCGCGGGAATGATGGACACCAGCGCGGCGAGCTTGGGCACCAGGCCCAGGCCGATCATAAATAGCGCAGCGGTCGCCACGACCCAGCGGCTGCGCACGCCAGATATCCGCAGCACGCCGGTGTTCTGCGAGAACGTGGTGAACGGAAAGGAGTTCATCAGCCCGCCCAGCATCGTGCCCAGCCCTTCGGCACGAATCCCGGCGGCGATGTCCCGGGGCTGTACGGGTTTATGGCAGACCTCGCCAATGGCCAGGTAGTCTCCGGTCGACTCAACCATAGTGACCAACATCACCAGCAGCATCGCGATGCAGGCTGAAGCCGGAAAAGTTGGCGCGCCGAATGCAAGGGGCGTCACCAGATGGAACCAGGGCGCACTCGCGACCGCGTCCAGCTGTACCTGCCCGAGCGCCGCTGCCAGCGCGGTCCCCAGTGCCAACCCAACGAGAATCGCCGAGCGGGCAAGCAGGTTGTGGCCAAAGCGCATGACCAGCAACACAACGGCGAGGGAGGCGAATGCCAGCACCATGTCGGTGCCGGCAACAGGCTGCGCCCCGGGGGCGTTGCCGCCGCTCATCCACATGATGGCGACCGGCAGCAGCGACAGGCCGATTGCCGTTATGACAGTGCCCGTGACCACCGGGGGGAACAGCACGAGAATGCGACTCCACAGCCCGGCGCTCAGGAAAGCGGCCAGGCCGGCGATCAGCGTCGCTCCGAACACTGCGTTCAGCCCGTGCACGGAGCCGATGAGTATGAGTGCCGGCACCGCCGCGATGGTGGTGCCCTGAACCACCGGCAAGCGAATGCCGATGTGGTTGCCCATACCCAGGCACTGGATCAGCGTGCAGATGCCGCTGGTGACCAGCGCTGCCCCAATCAGGGTCGTCAGCGTGTCGGCAGGCAGGGACAGGGCGCCAGCAAGGACCAGCGGCGTAACCACGAGGCTGGCGTAGGCGGAGAGCAAATGTTGCAGCGACAGCGCGACCGTGGGGCCGACGGGCAATATCTCGTCGACCGGGGAGGGCAGATCAGGCATGAGGCTTCTGGCGGGTTCGGTGTTCATGGTTTCCGGCGGCTGCGGCTCAATCGCCATCGACGGGGCTGACGGCGCCCTGGTCATGGTCCGCAAGCCAGGCAGCGCGGCGCTGGAACAGGTCCGGCACGCTGGCCTGCGCAGTCCGGCGAATGTCGCCGAGATCTGCCGTGCGAAGCGTGCCGTCCTGCACACACAGCTGGCCGTCGCACACGACCATGGACACGTCGCCCCCCTGCACTGCGTACACGAGGTTGTGATGCACGTTCAGAGACTCGCCGGTCAGCAGCGGGGTCATGCGCGGGGTGTCGGTTCGGACCGCGATAAAGTCCGCCTTCTTGCCCGGTTCCAGGCTGCCGATCTGGTCTGCGAGGCCAAGGGCCCGGGCGCCCTCGATGGTCGCCATGCGCAGCACCTGCCAGGCATCGGCCGCCGTCGCGTCGTCTTCTCGCAGCTTGCCGAGCAGCGAAGCGAACTTCATCTCTTCGAACAGGTCCAGGTTGTTGTTTTCCTTCTCGCCGTCACTGCCCAGGCCGACAGCAACCCCGGCGGCGATCATGCTCGAGACCGGCGCCATGCCGCTCACCAGCTTCATGTTGCTGGTGGGGTTGTGGGCGACGCCCACGCCTTTGCGGGCCATGAGCGCGATCTCGCTGTCGTCCAGCCAGACACAGTGCGCGAACAGGGCCTGGGGCAGATCCAGAAAGCCGAAGCGCTCCATGGCGTGCACGGGCCGCAGCCCGTAGCGCTGCTGCAGCTCGCGCACTTCGGCCTGAGACTCCCCGACGTGGGTGTGCAGCCCCACCTGATGCCGGTCCGCCATGGCGACGGCGCGGCCCCAGGCGTCCTCGGTAAAGTAGAACAGGTGCTCCATGCCGACCCAGGGCATGATCCGGCCGTTGGCTTTGCCGGCCCAGCGCTCGATCAGCGCTTCGTTGTCGTCCAGGGTGTCGAAGTAGTCGTAGTCCGGGTGCTCGCCGACGTAAGGCACCAGCACCGCGCGATTGCCCAGCTGGCGGGCGGCCTGCGCGCTGCCGTCCAGGTAGCGCCACATATCGACGACGGTCGTGGTGCCCGACAGCAATGCTTCGGCGTAGCACAGCCAGGAGGCGGCCTCTGCATCGGCGGGGGTCAGCACGCGGTGCATCGGGTCGATGTACAGGCGCAGCCAGTCCCAGAGTTTCCGGCCTTCGGCGGTCCCGCGCAGCAGGCCGGAATGCATGTGGGCGTTCACCAGCCCGGGCATGAGCAAGCGATCCGGCAAGCAAGTCTCGGTCGCCTGCGGATGTTGCTGCATCAATTCGGTGCGTGGCCCGACGGCGATGAGCTGGTCACCATCGACCACGAGGGCGCCGTCTTCGAGCAGGGTGGCGTCCGGCGCCATCGTCAATACCCAGGGCGCGGAGTAAAGCTGCACTTGGTTCATCTCCCGGGGCGGACAGGATCGCGGTGCCCCGCGCACAACTCTAGCATCAGCGCGTCATGATTCGCTGCCCTGCGCCTGCAGCGCCGCCTTGAAGTCGGCCTCGGCCCGGCGAATGAACACCTCGAACTCTCCGGGCTTCACAAAGGCCAGGGCATCGCCGGCTTGCTGTCGCTTGCGCTTGGCAGGCAGCTCGTAAAACTCTGCGTGGTTGGACAGAAACACGTCCGGCTGCCAGTCCCGCACCCGCTCGAAGGTGCGACGGTAGTCGTCGACAATACCCGGATACTGCGGCGGGCCTGTCAGCCGGTTGGCGGCAACGGAAGCGGAGCAAAACACCAGCACGGTGTAGGGCTTGTCGTGTTCTTCCACCGTTAGCTTCCAGGACGTGCAGCCCCGGGTGTGACCTGGAGTGTGTTGGGCGGTGAGAGTCACATCGCCCAGACGTACCGCTTCGCCGTCGGCAACCGTCTGATCGACAGCAACCGGCGGCGCGTTGAACAGGGGCCGATCCTCGAAACCCAGGTAGAAACCGCCCTCCAGCGCGGAGCGATCCCCTTCGTGGGCATACAGGCGGGCACCGCTCAGGGCTTTCAGTTCTGCCAGCCCGCCGGAGTGATCGAAGTGCGCGTGCGTGTTGAGCAGAATGCGGATATCTGCCGGGTCGTAGCCCAGGGCGCGAATGTTATCGGCGGCGATGGCGGCGGTTTCCGGCAGGCCGCCGTCAATCACCAGATGGCCTTCAGGGGTCGGGATGAAAAAGATCGACAGGCCGCGGGAGCCCACGGAATGAATGGGCCCGATGACGCGAAAGGGCTCGGCGGGCTCGTACCAGGACGGAAACTGCGCGCGCAGCGCCGCGATAGACGGGGGGGATGCGTCCGCTCTCTCCCTGGCCTTCGTCTCGGCGGCGTTCGTGCAGCCGGCCTGCCCGAGCGCCAGGGCCAGCAGAGCCGTGATGATTGGCCATGGCTTCATGGGGTTGCGCCTTCGCGTATTCGGGCGTTCAGCAAAGCACCGCCAGGGGAGGAGGGCAACACCAGGCTGACGCTCAGTCGGGGTAAACTGGTGGTGATCACTGCGGAGGCCCCATGGGCACAGAACGAGAACGCCTGCACAACCTGTTTCCTGATCTCGACTTTGATCCCGAGGCGCTGCGCAACAAATATCGCGAAGAGCGCGACAAACGCCTGCGCAGCGACGGCGAGGCGCAGTACGCCGAAGCAGCAGAGGCCTTTGCCCACTACGCCGACGAAGACCCGTACGCCGACGCGAGCTTCGATCGGCCGGCGCTGGACCTGGACCTGGAGGTGGCCGTGATCGGCGCTGGCTTCAGTGGCCTCATGGCAGCTGCCAGGCTCAAGGAAGCCGGCATCACCAACTTCAGGATAATCGAGTCCGGCGGTGATTTTGGCGGCACCTGGTACTGGAACCGCTATCCCGGTGCCCAGTGCGACATCGAGTCCTATTGCTATCTGCCTCTGCTCGAAGAAACCGGCTACATGCCGAAGGAGAAATACTCCTACGCGCCGGAAATCTTCGCGCACACGCAGCGCGTTGGGCAGTACTTTGATCTGTACGACAACGCCCTGTTTCAGACCCGGGTGACAGGCATTGCGTGGCAGGAGGGAAGCCAGCACTGGCAGGTCGCAACGCACCGCAACGACCAGATACGCGCACGTTTTGTGATTCAGGCCACAGGTCCGGCCAACCGCCCGAAGCTGCCGGGCATTCCCGGCATCAAGGATTTCAAGGGCCACTCCTTCCATACTTCCCGCTGGGACTACGGCTACACCGGCGGCGACCATCAGGGCGGCCTCACCAGGCTGGCCGACAAGCGCGTGGCCGTGATCGGCACCGGCGCGACAGCGATCCAGTGCGTGCCGTTCCTGGGCGAGCACGCCAAGGCGCTGTACGTGTTTCAGCGCACTCCCTCGTCGGTTGATCTGCGCGGCAACAGCCAAACGGATGAAGACTGGTATCGCAGTCTGCCGTCGGGCTGGCAGCGGGCGCGGCGCGAGAACTTTGCGGCGGTGCTGGCAGGGCAGAACTTTGCGGAAGATCTGGTGGCCGACGGCTGGACGGACATTGCCCGGCGCATCGGCCTGTCATTGATGAACCGGCGCGCCGATTCCGGCGACCTGGACATGGCAGAGATTCTGCTGCGCTCGGAGATCGCCGACTTCCAGAAGATGAACGAAGTGCGCAGCCGGGTAGACGAAGAGGTCGACCGGCCCGACACCGCCGAGGCCCTCAAGCCCTGGTACCGGCAATTCTGCAAGCGCCCCACTTTTAACGACGAGTATCTGGCGACCTTCTGTCGGGACAACGTTGAGCTGGTGGACGTGTCTGCAAGCAAGGGCGTTGAACGTATCGAGGAAAACGCGGTTGTTGCCAACGGGCAACGCTACGAGGTGGATTGCATCATCTACGCGACCGGCTTCGAGATCACGACCTCGGCCCACCGCCGCGTCGACTTCGACACGGTCGGGACGGACGGCCAGTCCCTGTACGATCACTGGGGCGACGGCTATCGCACGCTGCACGGCCTGGCGAGCCACGGGTTCCCCAACTGGTTCACGATCGGCATCAACCAGAACGGCTTATCTCCGAACATGACGGCGATGTTTGATGACCAGGCCATTCACGTCGCCCACATCATTCGCGCGGTCAAGGAACGGGGCAAGCAGGTCGTCGAGGTGACGCGCGAGGCTGAAGACGAGTGGGTCGCGCAGATTGTGGCGCTGGCCGGCACGGGCGCCACCGCGTTTCTCGAGGAGTGCACCCCCGGTTACTACAACCGGGAGGGCCAGTCGGGGCAGTCCAACATGCAGAACTCGCCGTACGCCCCGGGCATCAACGCCTTTAACGATCTGCTCCAGCGCTGGCGGGACGCCGGAGATCTCGCCGGTATGACGCTGCGCTAGCGAGAGCTAGCGCACCGCTAGCGAGAGCTAGCGCACCGCTAGCGAGAGCTAGCGCACGCGGGCTAGGCGTCGGCGATCCAGCTGCCGTGGAAGCCTGCCGGGACCCGGGTTGGCAGGTGAACGCGAGCCACCGGCGTATCGCTCATGGAGCTGGCATCGACGATGACCAGCTCGCTGCGATCGTCGGCCATGTCGTACACCAGGCTCAGCAGGTAGCCGTCGTCTTCGCTGGTCGCGCCCTGCGCCGGCACAAATACCGGCTCGCCGCCCTGGCGCCCGGCGCCCAGGTCGTGCGCGGTGCTGCTGCCGGTCTGCAGGTCGTACTTGCGGAAGGCGCTGGCCACCGGCAAGCCGCCGCCGAATTCAGCGCCATAGCCGTAGCGATGCTTCAGGCCGACCAGGGCATCGGGTACCCGGGGGAAGTCAAAGGGCCGGTCGTCCAGGGGCGTTTCGCTCACGCGACCTTTGTCTGTATGGATGGTCCAGCGGTGCATGACCGGCGGCACGTCCTCGGCGCCTGCCTTGAGCGAGTGGGCCATGCGGCTGACATCGATCACGATGTCGTTGCCGTCTTCGTAGGCGTTCAGCGGGTGATACACGTAGCAGGGATCGATGTCGTACCAGACCACGTCCTTGTTGCTGCCGTTGCGCGGCATCACGCCCAGACGTGCGCCGTACTCGTCGTCCCAGCGAATGGGCAGGCCGTTGGTGGCGAAGGCTTCCATGTCCCATAGCAGCGGCAGGTCCATGAAGATCACGTGGTTTTCGGTGACATTGAAGTCGTGGACCATGGTCGCGCCGGGAACTTCGATTACTTCGCTCTGCACCAGCTCGCCAGAGGCGCTGGCCCGGTGATAGGTCAGAAACGGCGGAGCCATGCCGTAGGCGAAGAACAGCAGCTCGCCGGTGACCGGGCACAGCTTGGGATGCGCGGTCATGCCCGTGCCCAGCTTGCCGTCGTAGTTGTAGGCACCAACGGTTTCGAGCTCTCGCGTCAGCTCAAAGGGCCAGTGGCCTTCTTCCAGCGCGAGAATGCGACCGGCGTGGCCGATGATGTGCGTGTTGGCCATGGACTGGGACAGATCGCTCATGGTCATGTCGACGCCCTCGCCTTTGTAGGCGGGAGTTTGAACATAGCGATTGCGGTACCAGTTGGCCTTGCCGCCGGCGAGCTCCACGCCGTGGATCATGCCGTCCCCCAGGAACCAGTGCAGGGACTCGCCGCTTTTGGGGTTGGCGCCATTGCGCAGGTAGCGGCCGTTCAGCTCCGGCGGAATCGTGCCCGTGACTTCGAGCTTGGTCTCGGTGACCTCTTCGAAGGTGGGCGCAAAGTTGTCTTTCAGCCAGAAACGCTGTTCCGTGGCAATGGCTTCACTCATGGTTGGGTCTCCCCCTCTTGGTGTTCCGTACAGCTGCGAGCCGAGGTGGCCCGCAGCGCAATCGCGGCTTCGCGAATGTAGTCTTCCCGGCGTGCAGCCCTGCCGTCCCGGCGCCAGGCCTTGTAGGCGCCGTCGACCAGCACAAACTGGAGCCGCGCCATGATTGCCGTGTCGCCGTCCCGCGCCAGGCCCCGGGCTATGGCTTCCTCCAGCCGGTGCTGGATCGCGGCGACGAAGCGGTCGCTGCGCGCGGTGGCGTCGGTTTCGCTGCTGAAGTGGCTCAGGAGCTGGTACAGGCCCGGATCTGTATCGGCAAAGTCGAAGGCACTGCGAACGATGGTCTCCTCGCTCAGCTCATGCAGCCGCCCGGCGGTCGTGGCGGCAATGCCCGCCTCGACGAAGGCTTCGGCAATGGCTTCGAACAGCCCCTTCTTGGAGCCGAAGTGGTGAAACAGGATGCCCTCGGACACCCCGGCTTCCCGCGCGATCTGAGCAGTGGAGGTCCCGGCAAAGCCCTGCTCGGAGAACAGGGTGCGCGCCGCCTCAAGCAGCGCCGAGCGTTTTTCGCCCGGGGCCCGGCGGAAGGAGATGGCTGCGGTGTTGGTCGCTTGTGGGCTCATAATTGAGTGTCACTTTATTGAGCGATACTCAATAATGCAATCCCGCGATGACCAGGGCTTCGCTAGAATTGGGCGCCTGCCAGCTGCCGCGAGAAAGTCCTTTGAAATTAGCCCCTTCGGTCGTCCCAGCCCTCGCTGGACTGCTTTGCGCGCTGGGACTCGCGGCCTGCAGCGGCGGGGCCGAGACCGCGGGCGAGGCGCCCGTGGGCGAGGCGCCCGTGGGCGGAGCGCGATCCGCAACGCAGTCCGGCCCGTCTGCCGCTGCGCCTGCCGTCGAGCTGCCGCCGCTGCCGGCCTTCATGAACTGCGTGCGTGAGGCCGGTGGCCTGCTGATTGCCGCGCATCGGGGCGGACCGGCCCCGGGCTACCCGGAGAACGCCCTCGAAACCATGCAGCACGGCCTGAGCCAGGGAATTCTCGTTTTCGAGATTGATGTCGCCGAGAGCCAGGACGGCGTGCTGTATCTCATGCACGACCGTTCCCTGCGCCGTACCGGGGGCTATGACGGCGGTGTGGCGGACACGGACTGGAAGGTCGTGGCAGGGCTGGACCTGCGAGACAGCAACGGCGACCGCACCGGCTTTGCGCCGCCCACGCTGAGCGCAGCCCTGACCTGGGCGAAACAGGCGGGCGCGATCCTCGAGCTGGACCGCAAAGAAACAACCAGCTTCCGAAACATCATCGAGGCCGTGCGCGCTGCGGGCGCGGAAGGCCACGTGGTGCTGATCTCCTACAGCGATGACCAGGCGAAGCAGATTGCCCGGCTGGCGCCGGACCTGATGATGACGGCGCGGGTGGACAGCCCCGGCCACCAGCAACGGCTGGCGGCGGCCGGTGTCAATTTCGAGAACGTCGTGGCCTGGCTGGGCACCGCAAACCCGAACCCGAGAGCCTTCGCCGCCCTGGGCCGGCGCGGCATTGAATCTGCCTTCGGCACCCTGGGCCGCGCCGGGGAGCGCCTCGACGACCAGTATCGGGCGGACGGCGACGCCAGCGAGTATCAGGACCTGGTCGATGGGGGCCTGACACTGCTCGCCACCGATGCGCCTTACTTTGTCGCGCGCGCGCTCGATGCCGACGAGCTTGCCGTGACCGCCTGTGCCAGGCCTTATAATGAGTGACCGAACACCCTGTACCCCGGGTTGGGGCGATGAGGACACCGCGTGAACTTTGATTTCTCTGAAGACGAGCGACTGGTCGGCGACCAGACCGCAAAATTTCTGGCCGACCACTGCGCGCCTACCGAGGTCCGCAAGGTGCTCGACGGCGAGGCCACCCATGCCCCGGCCGTCTGGCAGGGGCTGATCGATATGGGGCTGACCGGCACCTGTGTGCCGGAGGCTTACGGCGGCGTCGATGCGGGCCACCTGACCCTGTGTCTGGTGGCGGAGCAGCTCGGCGCACACCTGGCACCGACACCATTTTCCTCGTCCGTCTACCTGGCTACTGAGGCCCTGGTGATGCTCGGGTCCGAAGACCAGAAGCAGCAGTGGCTGCCGAAGCTCGCCGACGGCTCGGTGATCGGCACTGTCGCTGTCACGGAATCGACCCGTGAGCTCACGGCCCAGGACATCGCGGTGCAGGCGGCCGACGGTGCGCTGACCGGCAGCAAGCTGATTGTTGCCGACGGCGACCTGGCCGACCTCGCCGTGGTGCTGGCCAAGGACCGCGACGGCCCGGGCCTCTTTCTGGCGGAGCTGGCCCAGGATTCGGTTTCGCGCTCTACCGTCGAGACCGTGGACCCGACCCGCAACTCGTCAACGCTCACCTTTACGGCGACGCCAGCGGAGCGTCTGGGCAGCGCGGGGCAGGGTTGGGCCGATCTGCAGCGCCTGTACGATCGCGCGGCGGTGCTGTTCGCCTTTGAGCAGCTTGGCGGGGCGCAACGCGCCCTCGACATGGCGGTCGCCTACGCTCGGGAACGTTATGCCTTTGGTCGCCCCATCGGCTCCTTCCAATCCCTCAAGCACATGATGGCGGACATGTACGTGGCGCTGAAGCTGGCGGAATCGAACTGCTACTACGCGGCCTGGGCACTGGCTGCCGATGCCGACGATCTGTCCTTGGCCGCGGCGACAGCTCGGGTCTCGGCGACCCAGGCTTTCCAGCTGTGCGCCCGGGACAACATTCAGGTTCACGGCGGCATGGGCTTCACCTGGGAGTTTGACTGCCACATGTACTACCGCCGCTCGAATTACCTGTCGCTGCAGCTCGGCGGGCTGAGCGTTTGGGAGTCCCGGCTGGTCGACGCTCTGGCCGGCCAGGCCGCCTGAAGAGCGCTTCACTTCTTTCTCTGTACGAATCGGAAACACCATGGATTTCAACGACACCCCGCAGGAGCAGGCCTTTCGCGAAGAAGCGCGGAGCTGGATTCAGGCCAACGCCCCCACCCATCTGGCCGATGCGCTGGCATCGAGCACCTTCGGCGGCATCAACACCGGCGACGAAGACCCTCTGGAAGCCGCCAAGCGCTGGCAGCTCAAAAAAGCCGAGGCCGGCTGGGCCTGCCTGCAGTGGCCGCAGGCCTACGGCGGGCGCGGCGCGACGCCCATGGAGCGGGTGATCTGGAACCAGGAAGAAGGCGTCTACAGCAAGCTCAGCCATCTGTTCGTGATCGGCCAGGGCATGATCGCGCCCACCATCATGGCGTACGGCGAAGAGGCTGATAAGGCGCGCTACCTGCCGCGGCTCGCCAGCGGAGAAGAGGTCTGGTGTCAGCTGTTTTCCGAGCCCCACAGCGGCTCGGACCTGGCCGGCCTGCGCACCAGGGCCGAGAAGGATGGCGATGAGTGGGTGATCAACGGCCAGAAGATCTGGACCTCCGGCGCGCATCACTCGGACTACGGCATGATCATCACGCGCACCGACGCGAGCGTGGCCAAGCACAAGGGGCTGACCATGTTCTTCCTGGACATGCGTGCGCCGGGCGTCGAGGTGCGGCCGATCAAGCAGGTCAACGGTCAGAGCGGCTTCAACGAGGTCTACTTTGACAACGTGCGCGTGCCCGACGCGCAGCGCCTGGGCGGGGTGGGCGAGGGCTGGAAAGTTTCGCTGACGACACTGATGAATGAGCGGCTGGCCATTGGCGGCAGCATCGCGACCGGTGTGCCGGAGTTTGAAGAGTTTGTCGCAGCGCTGCCGCTCGGCGACGGAACGGCCATGGACGATCCGGCGGTGCGATCGAAGATCGCCGACTGGCACGCGAAGGCCGCCGGTCTGCGCAACACTGCTGCGCGTTCCATGACCGCGCTCTCGAAAGGCGAGACGCCGGGACCGGAAAACTCCATCGGCAAGCTGGTCGCTGGCGGCATGATGCAGGACATCGCCAAGTTCGCCATGGATCTGCAGGGCTTTGGCTCGGTACTGACCGACCCCGCGGTGGCCGAAGGCGCGGCGCGCTTTCAGGCGATGTTGCTGCGGTCTCCGGCGGTGCGCATCGAAGGCGGGACGGACCAGATTCTGCGCAACATCATCGCCGAGCGTGTGCTGGGCTTGCCCGATGACATGCGGGCCGACAAAGGGTTGCCCTTTAACGAGATCCCCCGGGGCGGCTGAACGGCCCCGGCCCCTGGTCTTTGCAGACGCGCAGGTACCCGCGCTCGAAGCGCCGCACCGTCAGCTCAACCGCTGCCAGCGCAGAGCGCTTGATGTCCGTGACTGAGTGCGTTAGCGGAATTAGCCAGCGCTGCCAGCACAGCACGGGTAGCAAGCTGGTCCTCCCGGGTTAGCGCATAGATGGTGGGGCAGAAATCGGTTGTGCCTGCCGCTGCCAGCTGCTGCACCTGATCTTCCACCTGCGTTGCTGCGCCGATCAGGGCAACGTCTTCCGGCCCCCCGGCGCCTTCCCGCGCGAACATTGCACGATAGGACGGCAGCTCACCGTAGCTGCCCAGGGTTTTGCTGAGGTGCGCCCGAACCCCGCTCGGGTCAGCAGTGACGCAGACGGGCAGCGTGGCTACGATTCTGGGGGCATCGCGCCCGGCTGCGGCCGCAGCCTCGCTGATGCGTGGCACGATGTGCTCGGCAATAGTCTTTGGGCCGACCCAGGCAAGCGTGGTTCCGCTTGTTAAACGGCCTGCCACGGCGAGCGCCTGCGGCCCCAAGGCAGCCACAAGGACGTCGCAGTTTGCGGCCGCTGGACGGAACACTTGCGCCTTGCAGCTTAACTGCTCCCCGGTAAAGTCCACCTCTCCGTCTTCCAAGAGCGGAATCAGGATCGATAGGTATTCCCGCAGGTGCCGGATTGGCTTGTCGAAGTTTATCCCGAGGTCCGCCATCATGGTGGCGTGAGACAGCCCGATGCCTAGCGTGAGCCGGTTATGCAACGCCTGGGCAGTGGTAAGTGCCTGGGCCGCCAGCGCCATAGGGTGCCGGGGCATGCTTGGCACAATCGCGGTACCTAATTCCAACGGATCACTCTGTTGCCCTGCTACGGCCAAAGCAGTAAGCGCGTCGAAACCCCCGGTCGGGTGATCCGCGAGCCAATAGCTCGTGTAGCCGCTCGTGCTGACTTCCGAGATTTCCGCGGCCACGGCTTTGATAGAGGCTTTCTGCACCAACCCCGTGCCGTTCCAGCCGATCTTCATGCTTTCTCTCCTCGCTTGGTCGGGGCGATTTGCCGGAGCTGCACCTGGGCGGCAGCACAGCGGGCGCCTGGCGCAGTCTATGGCAATGACAGTCTCAAGGGCCGATGGCTCCACCTCTGCAGGGCCGAAGGGCCCTCAGTGCCGGATTTTGTGCCACCGGGTTCGCAGACAGGGGTCTAATTGCTGTTAACATAACTGTGCCGATGAAGGTAGGTTAAAACATTCCGAATTTGTATCTGTTCAGTAAGCATTCAAGTTCGGAAAAGCAGACTGCCGCGCCTGAGCCGGCTGGTGGAAGGGACTATCCGACAATTTAGTTTCCTCTCGCCCACGATCAAAGGACTGATCAAACGACGCCCGGGTCAGTGACCCTCGAATTCACCGCCGTTTCGGACTTATCAGACCAATCGCTTGAGAACCACCTAATCATGTTTCATAAAAGGCAAGTCACGAGCCATATGCTCCTTTGGCTGACCCTGTTGCTCGCCGGTCAACTGCACGCAGCTCCCTATCGCTACCTGGACGATGCGAACGTTCAGCCAGACGCTCCTGTCGTAAGCGGTAACTTTCCCAAAATCGCTCTCACTGAGACGCAGTCCGTCGGCGGCACGGTTCAGGAGTGGAGTCGCTATGACGTCATTGGCGCCAAACCGGGTATGGCCAGGAAAATTGCCGACGCTCAGCGGGTAAACCCGGGAACGAACTTCCATTTTTCGTTCCACCCCCGCTCTTACCTTGGCTATCAGCAGTCTGACCCCTGTCAGATTTCCCTGAGCATGCCTTTTTCGCAGACCACTCCGGCAACCGAAGGCTGCGGCGTTTATGCAGGGCACTGGCTGTATCGGGCAGGGACCCGGCTTGTGGGCAGCATCAGTTCGTCAGCGCTAACGCTGCGGGTCGACGATGCTTCGCGCCTGCAGGCAGGGGCATACCTTGTGATTTACGACGGCGCGCCTGGAGCTTTCAGGAATGCGGAGCATGCGCTGATTCGAAGCGTGAATGCCAGCACCAACACAGTGACGCTCGTTAACCGCGGGTATAAGTCCAACGCCGTCGGTCACCCGAACGGCGCGATCGTTGCGCAGCACGAAGTTGGCCGCGGTGGCGACCAGCGCAACTGGGCCTACAACCTCAGCGAGAACGCCCCGAGAGATTCGCGAAATCGGACGGTTGCCCAGGTTATGGCCGCATGGATTCCTCAGAATTGGACCCGGGATAGCCGGGGCCGAGCGACCACCGTCAGGCCCGATGGTGTGTACTTTGACGAAGACGGCTACATCCTTTTCACCAGTCAGGCAGACGTCAACAACGACCTCGTTGTCGACAACGGTGTGATCGGCGGCTCCCATGTATGGGGTGAGGGCCTGGAGGATTTCTACCAGCAGGTGCGAAACCGTGTAGGCAACAGCAGGGTGGTTGTCGGTGGTTGGCGCGAGTCGAGAGGCATTCCTAGCCTGAACGGTTTTCAAGCCGAGAACTTTCTCATCACTGGGGACGACTTTGCCCTCAACCCAACCTACACAGGCAATGTTGGCGCACTGTCACAGCTGCACAACTACCTCATCCGTACTCAGGCCCACCGGCAGGGCCAGGGCTATAACGAGACGCTGACGAAGTACCCTTCGCGAACCTTCCCAGGCACCAAAAAGACCGGTGCCAACCCGCCACGGCCTGCCACCAATGCATCTTTCCGGTTCGGCTTTGGCGCGACGCTGCTCGGCGATGGTCACTATTCCCGTCAGAACTCTGACGCGCATCCCGCCCCCTGGTACGACGAGTACGCGGTGGATGTTCGCCCTGGTTCCAACACCTATGGCCGAGCGATTCGCTCGAACCCGTCAGACGAATCCGAAATTCGGGCCAACAAGGGCTGGCTGGGCCGGCCTCTGGGTGCTCGGACTCGTATTTACGACGAGAATGCCTTCGCACCCCAGAACAACTTGGTCGGAAATGGCAGCTTCGAAAGTGGACTCGACGGCTGGCAGCTTCGCAATGTGAGGGGCGGCATAGACACGAACAATCCGGCCCACGGCACCCGCTCTCTGCGCACCGCCGGGCACGAGAGCTTCACGTCCGCTCTTGGCGGTGCCTCCGTGCGCGGTCCTCTGATTTCCATGATTCAAGGCCGGCAGTACACGCTTTCGTTTGCGGCTAGATCAAACGTTCCTCGCGACCTATACCTGCGCTTGGACTTTTCCCGAAATCAGGGCGGTTATTTCGTTACCGATCGGTGGACCCGGGTGGTCTGGACGATCACAGCTGAGCGCAGCGGTTCATTCCGCCCAATCATTAACCTCGGCCGGGAGAGTAGTGTCGTCTGGATCGATGACGTGAATGTGTTCGAAGGTGATCCCAACGTGTTTCGGCGCGATTTCCAGAACGGCATCGTGGTGGTCAACGCAACAGGGCGCCGCCAGTCTGTGAACCTGAACGGCACCTTCCAGAGGATCCAGGGGACAGGACAGGACTCTGTCAATGATGGTCGATCGGTGAGCAGCATCAGTTTGCCGGCGTACGATGCGGCAATTCTGGTTCGGCCCGAAGCGCAGTCAGCGCCGCCGGCACCGGCTCCCGCTCCAACGCCGACACCGGCTCCTGCTCCGACGCCGCCTCCTGCTCCGACGCCGCCTCCTGCTCCGACGCCGGCTCCGACGCCGGCTCCTGCTCCGACGCCGGCACCGGCAGGCTGTGGCGCACCGC
>CAZXIJ010000011.1:15422-57689 GCA_964640725.1 uncultured Pseudomonadales bacterium
GCTCCGACGCCGGCTCCTGCTCCGACGCCGGCACCGGCAGGCTGTGGCGCACCGCCAATCGATCTCAGCCTGTATCCGCGAATGCACGCCTGGGCTGATACCTGCACAGCGGGCAGGTACCATGTGACGGTGACTTCCAACGGTTCTGCGCGCGCTTACAGCGGGCGAGTGAGCAGCAGCGCCCCAATCTCCGGTCTTGGTCTCGAGAGTATCGAGGGCGGCGATCGAGTGACAAACTCAGGTAACCAGATCAGCTACCAGCTGACGGCTTCCGAGGGGTTCGACGCATTCAGCTTCAGCACCAACGCTCAACCGTGTCTGGCGCTGGATACCAATCTGACCCTCTTCTGGGGCGAGGACCCCAAGGTCAGGGCGCGCGCTGGTTTGAATCTGGCAACCGGTGCGGCTTGTACCGTTGCCAGCCCTCCGAGCGGTGGCAACACTGGCGGTGGCTCATCCAGCTCGATCGTTGGCGAGGCCCCCAGTGCCAATGCCAACAATCCCGGTTTGTATGTATGGACGCCGAGTTCAGGCTCAAACAGCTACACGCTGCGCGCAACTTCGAAAGATCGGCTGCGTCGCTTCTCCGGGGTAGTGGAAACCGACCGCGCCATGACTCTGCAGGCTGGACGTCAGCTGGAGAGCCACGATGTGGTTACCCTTGAGAACTCCGGGCGCCGGCTGCGTTTCGACCTGCGGGTCTGGGAAGGTATGGACCAGCTTGGAATAACGGTCCCGGCCACTGGCAAAGTCTGCTTGAAGCTCGATTCAGCGAGCAGCGGACCGTTGCGGCGCGGTCGTCAGGCCACGGTGACCGACACTCGGGTCGACCTGCGGACACTGGCGGCTTGCCAGTAGACGTTGGATAGATGGTGGACGGCCCCCCGGCCGTTCATCTTTTCTGAATCAGTGTTCCCAGCGAGAAGGATCGTCGACGCTGGAGTTCTGATTGATCTCAAGCTCAGCAAGCTCAATGGCTCTGCGCTCTTGAGCCAGGCGCCGCAGGCGCTCCATGGACGCTTCGGATTGCCGCTGTCGCAGATCTGCGATGGACTCCGTGTCTCTCTGAATGGCCGCGACGCGGTTGCTGGTGGCGACCGGCTGTTTGGTGCGGGTTGCAGTTCTCGCGGTCTTGGCCACCAAGCCGTTGGATGCCTTTGCCAGCTGTAGCCTTTGTGCTCCCGTCGACGGTGCCAGGGCTGTTGCCGGAGCCTCGGCGCGGGGCGAACTGCCGACGAGATCATCGGTCTGCCCCATCTGCCCCATCTGCCCCATCTGCCCCTCAGGCCATTCCAGATACAGGAAGATGCTGAACGCCGCCACAAAAGCGGTGGCAAGGTACGACTTGGTCATGCTTGTACTCTTGATTTGAGTGGTTTTTTTGTCGACTTCTCGCGATATCGCGTCGAGTCGAACACCCGAAAGTGAACCGTATCGCAAATTGGCCGCGGAGTGCCCCTCGTTTCGTCTGCAGACTGCAAGGCTTTTCGGATGCAGGCAGCCGGCCTCCTAACAATCAGTTACAACATTGTGCGCAAAGGGG
The DNA here is from genome assembly GCA_964640725.1 of uncultured Pseudomonadales bacterium. GTDB lineage: Bacteria > Pseudomonadota > Gammaproteobacteria > Pseudomonadales > Azotimanducaceae > CALHVX01. Next base: position 16,966 of record CAZXIJ010000011.1, read on the forward strand.
TTGAAATCGTGTTTTTGCCTCGGGTTCTGCGTTTAATTGCGGCATCACGTGGCAGCCGTCACAAGGATGTAACTCCGGATAGAGCTGCGGTCCCCATTGATCCTCTATCTGGGTACAATCCGCGCCGTTCGAGATTGACAAGACTGAATGTGCTCAAAGGAATGACACATCTGCAACGCTTTGCGCTGCTCTGCCTGGCCGTATGGGCTTCGACATCCCATGCCGTCTCCATGGGTCCGATCGAGACTCAGTCCGCTCTGTACCAGAAGTTTCAGGCGGAGATCGAGATCAGCAACCTCGGCGAGGTTGACCCGCTGCAGCTGCAGGCTTCCCTGGCCAGCACCGAAGATTTTGAGCGCGTGGGGGTGGAACGCTTTTTCTACCTCAGCGAGCTGCGCTTCGAGATTTCTCCGCGCGGCAAGCAGTACATTCTCGAGATTACGAGCCCGCGCACCATCAGCGAGCCCTATCTCGACTTCGTGGTGGAGCTTGCCTGGCGCGGTGGCCGCATGCTGCGCAGCTACACGGTGCTGCTGGATCCACCGGGCTGGGTGAACACGGCTCGCAAGGCCCCGGCCATTGTGGCTCAGCCCAAGCCGGCGCAGCCGCGGCGCGCGGACTCAGCGCCCCGGGAAGGGCGCTACTACGGCCCGACGGCGGCAAATGACACGATGTGGAAGGTCGGTCACGCGACCCGGGCCAACGAGCGGATCTCCGTCTACCAGCAGATGATGGCGATCAAGCGACTCAATCCGGACGCGTACGTCGACGACAACATTAATCTGCTCAAGCGCGGCCAGATGCTCCTGCTGCCCAGCGTCTCGCAGGCCGATTCGCTGAGTCACAACGAGGCGGTTCGCCAGACCAATCAGGAGAGCACCAGCTGGCAGGCGCGCCGGGAGGTGCCTGTGGCGAGCCCTGCGAAAGTCGAAGTGCCAGAGGGTCGCCTTCGGATCGTCACCGACACCGGGGCCCAGGCTGCCGCGTCCCAAGCGGAGGCGGACCGGGCAGCCCCGGCGCCCACCTCGGCAGCGGCCCTTTCCGAGCCTGAGCCCGCGCCCCTGGAGCCGATGACGGTAGCGGAACTGCCGGCGCCCTTGCAGGCCCAGGTGCGGGCCCTGGACAACGCCATTGAGGTTCGGGACCAGGAGATTGCCGCTTTGCAGCAGCAGGTCCAGGCGATGCAGACGGAACTCAACCGCTTTGCCGAGCAGCAGGAGCCCGCCCCGGCGGCGAGTCCCCTCCAGCGCTTTCTGACCAACTGGCTGCCGCCGCTGCTGTGGCTGGCGCTGGTCGTCGCGCTGCTGCTCTGGATCTTTCGGCGAACCCAGATGACGCCAGCCCGGCCCTGATCCGGCTCAGGCGGTGCCCCCGGCCCGGGCGCGGCGCGTGACCCGTACCGGCAGTCTTTCCAGCCCCCGTTCGGACAGCCCGACTTTGTAGGCGGGCTCGGAATCGATCGCCTCGAGCCGTGTGGTTCGCTCGAACAGCGCGCCGAACAGAATGCCCAGCTCCAGCCTGGCCAGGTGGTTTCCGAGGCACAGGTGCGCGCCTCTGCCGAAGGCCAGGTGCCGGTTCGGTTGGCGCGCCAGATCCAGCGCGCTGGCGCGCGGGAAGACGGTCTCATCCCGGTTTGCGCTGCCGTAGAGCAGACCGAATTTGGTGCCGGCCGGAAAGGTGCGCCCGCCAAAGCTGGTCGGCGCGGTGCTGTAGCGGTGAAAGAACGGCAGCGGCGACTCGTAGCGGAACAGCTCCTGGACCGCTGTCGCGGTCAGGTCAGGTTGCGCCCGCCAGCGCGCCTGCTGCTCCGGGTGCTGCAGCAACGCCAGGAAGCCGGTCCCGATCACGTCAATCGTCGACCCGTGCCCAGCCATGAGGATCAGCATGCAGGTGGAGATCAGCTCGTCCGCGCTGAGTTGCCCCGCGTCCCGGGCACGCATCAGTACAGCCAGCAGGTCGTCTTGCCCGGTGTTCTCGCGATCGACGATCAGCGCGCTCAGATAGAAATAGAATTCCGTTGTTGCAGCCTCCGCCAGGGCTTTGTCTTCCGCGGTACGCCCCACGTTAAAGAACTGCACGATGTTCTCAGACCAGCTTCGAAGCTGCGGGCAATCGGCGGCCGGCACGCCCAGAACCTGACCGATGATGTGGCCGGGAAGCGGCGCCGCCAGGTCGGTAACGACATCGAACTCATCGCTTTCGAGTAGCCGGTCGAGCAGGTCATCGATGTGCCCCTCGATCATTGGCAGATAGCGTTCTGTGCCCGTGCGGGCAAGGTCTCGCAGCACGATGCGACGGAGCCGGTCGTGCACGGCACCGTCGGTTTCGAGCAGGCTGAACTGCACGAAGCGCTCGTGATGGGGCATGTCGTTCCAGTTGGCCTCGCGCCGCAGGTCGCGCAGTTTTTCCGGCGCCATGATCTGGCCCGGATCGCGCACCATCTGCGGGCTGCGCGCTGCGCGGTCGACATCATCGAAGCGCGACAGCAGCCACAGGTCGGCGTCTGCGAAGTAAGTGGGCTGTGGCTGCGCACGCAGCGCCGCGTAGGCCGGATACGGATCCTGGGCAAAGGCCTGAGAGAGCGGTGCGAAACCGTCGACGGGCGAGGTGTCCTGCACTATGGGGCGTCCTGTGTGCTAGCTGATCGAAGGCAGGCCAGTGTAGCGCGGCCAGGTCGGGTCCAGCCCCAGAAAGGGTATCGGACAGAAAAAAGCCCCGGCGACGGGGGAGTCGAAGCCGGGGCGGGGGAAAGGGCCAGGGGGTGGGGGAGCCCCTGGCTTGTGCGGTGGGCTAGTCGCCGATCGTCGCGACGTTGTTGGCCCAGAGGTAGGTGTTAGCCCACAGGTAGCTGTTGGCCCAGAGGTAGCTGTTGGCCCACAGGTAGCTGTTGGCCCAGAGGTAGCTGTTGGACTGGTAGTCGACCGGGCCGAAGGCGTGTCCGGCCCAGGTCTGGCCCGTCACGTCCAGCCACCACCGGCTGCCCCAGACATTCTGGGTGGACCAGTTGCTGCCCTGGGCCCAGATGTTCTGCGGCGCGAAGGCCGAACTGTTCCACAGGTCCCGGGTGTCCATCATGTGCAGCGTGTTGTAATGCGTGTCGATGCTGAACCAGGGCGACAGCGAGGCCCAGACTGCTCGCTCGCTGCGGGCGAGAGCGCCGCGCACGTTCAGGACGCCGGCGCCGGCCACGTTCGGATCAACGTTGAGCTTGCGGGCCGAAAGCATCAGCCGTGCCTTGATGTCGTCCGGCGACAGGCTGCTGTCTTTGCTCAGCATGAGCAGGACGGTGCCAGACGTCAGCGCGGCCGACATGCTGCTGCCGGACAGGCGGGCATACTGATCGTTGCAGTTGCTGCTGCCGCAGTTGACGCCGTTGTTGTTGACCCGGCCCTTGAGCACGCTGCCCTTCATGGCCGCGGCGATGTGCTTGTTGCCCGGGGCAACCAGGTCCGGCTTGACCGTCAGGTCGATGGCGGTCGGCCCCCGGGAAGAGTAGCTGGACACGTAGTCGTCCCAGTCGTTGTTGCCGGAGCCGGCGTTCGTAAGCGAGCCGACGGTGATGATCTTCTCGGCGTTGCCGGGGCTGGTGATGGTCAGGTCGCCAAACTCGCCGTAGTTGCCGGCAGAGGCGACAACCGCGATACCGGAATTCCAGACGTCGTTGATGGCTGAGATGACCGGATCCATGAATTCGCTGTCTTCGACCACCTTGCCGAAGGACAGGTTGGCGACCTTGATGTTGTAGCGCCAGGCGTTGCCCATCAGCCAGTCCATCGCGCGAATGACAGAAGACGCCGTGCCTTCGCCGTTGTTGCCAAGCACCTGCAGACTGACGATCCGTGCACCGGGCGCGATGCCTGTGTATTTGCCGGCGGACAGCTCGCCGCTGCCCCCGATGGCGCCTGCGATGTGAGTGCCGTGGCCGTAGTTGTCCGGGGTGTTGAAGTTAACGTTTCGGCAGCCCGAGCTCGTTTTGCAGTCCAGCTTGGCGGCGATGTTCAGGTCCGGATGATTGCTGACGCCGGAATCGACGACGGCGACGCCGATGCCGGTGTTCGGCGCGCGGTAGTCCGAGTCGGTCTTCTTCGGCGCCCTGGCGCTGCTGTTGTTCGAGCTGGACGATGCTTTGATCTCGCGGTCGAGGTCGAGCACGGCGACGCTGTTTTCGCTGGCCAGCTCCAGCAGCGTCTCTGCTGGCGCTTTGAGCGCGAGCATGGGCAGGTTCTCGTACTGCGTGACAATCTCGGCGCCGAGATCGACCAGGCGCTGAAGCTCCGCGGCCTCGGCCGGCGTGCGGTAGGAGACGAGCAGCTCCACCGTGCCGGTCTGGCCTCCGTCAAAGGCGGCCTGGACGGCCCTGGTCATGCGGGCCCGGGCGCGCTCTTCTTTCGTACCCTCGCTCTGGGCCTTCAGAATCGCGATCTTGTTGGGATGCACACGCTGCTCGTTATCGATCAGCGTTGCCGAAGCCATGCCGACGGTCATGGCCGCCATCGGGGCCTGCGCGGGTGCCTGGCCCACGGTGATCGTGGGATTCAGCGCCGGGGCGAGCCGTGGTGTCGCTGCGGTCGGTTCCGCTGGCCAGACGGGAGCGGTGTCCTGGCCCAGGGCGACCCAGGAGCCGGCGATGGCGATGGACACTGCGATGGCGAGAGTTTTCGGCTTCATGATCGGCTCGTTGCACGTTTTTGATGCCCGTTTGGTTGCAACTCCGGGACCAACCCGGGCCGGATCAGGTAAGCAGGAAGTAAAGGCTTTAAAAACAGGGAGTTGCGCTCGCCGTCAGCGCCTTGACGGCGCCGGTGACGGATTACCGTGCAAAAGCGGTGGCGGTGCGCCGAAATGATCGTGGCTGCCGCCGCTTATTCGGTGGGCGGTGCCGGATTTGCTGCGGAGACGGCGATCGTTGCGGCGGCACCGGCGCGGTTTTGTGCGCTCGCGCCCGCCCGGCTCGGACTTGTTACCCCCTGGCAGGGCGCCAGCCAGCTTGCCGGGCCTGCGCCTCGCTGCAGAACCAGCGCTCGCCTTTGCCCGGGGATATTCGCGTGCGGTCGTAGTGCTGCTGGCCGGGCTGGTGATAGATACGCTGGCCCGACTGGCTGATGTTGCCCTTGATGCGGCAGCCCTCCGGATTGTCAGCGGCGGCTTGCCTGGCGCGATAGGTCCAGGGCGGGACAGGCGCAGGATTCTCATGCCACAGGCCTCTCCCGGCCTCCTGGGCCAGCTTCTGGGCAGCGAGGTGCTGCGCATCGCGGTTCCATTGCCGGTAGACCCAGGCGTGGCCGTCCCGAACCAGTCGCAGGCACAGATTTTCGCCGGCGAGCGCCGGACAGCCCAGGAGCCTGCCGTAGCGGTCGGTGCCCTTGAGGGTGATCGCCAGTTCCTGGCCCTGGACGAGCAGCGCCAGGGCGCGCTGCGCCGTGCGACCGTAGCCCTGGCTCAGCTCCGGGGCGTCGATGCCGGCCAGGCGAAGTTCCAGCGATTGCCCGGAACGGGTCTCGATCCGCAGCGAATCGCCGTCGATGACCCGGGTCACCGTCGCCGTCAGGTCCTGGGCCCCGGCGGCGGGCGCGAGCAGGACGGCGGCCGCGAGCAGGACAATGCGGCAGCTGATCGTCATGGCAGCGAGCGGTGTTTGCGGGGGCAGGTCATAGCGGTGTGTTCGCAGCCGGGACCCGGCATTGTTCGGTACCCGGTCACGCTTCACAACCGGGCTGGCGGAAGGGTCACGTTTTCTCCTGGCCATCGGCGGCAGCGCGCCCCCGCGCCGGCCGTGCTGCCGGGCGTTGACTACGCTGTGTGCATGGATCCCGCCAACCTTCAGGACAGCTACGTGCAGGTGCCCGTGCACCGCCTTGAGCAGGGCATGTACGTGGCCATGCTCGATCGTCCCTGGCTGGAGACACCCTTTGTGATGCAGGGCTTTGCGATTCAGGGCGATGACGACATTCTGACGCTCGCTCAGCATTGCGACGTCGTGTACGTGGACCCGCGGCGGGCGCACACGGTCACAGCTGCGCCGAGCATCGATGCGTCGCACCGGCGCCTGCGCGAGGACTTCTCTGCCGCCAAGGTCAGCTTCGAAAGTGCCGGTGCTGCGGTGCGGCGTGTGTTCAAGCAGCTGCGAACCCAGGGCGCTCTGGACCTGGTTGCGGTCAAGCACGCCGTTTCACCGCTCATCAAGTCGGTCATGCAGCACCAGGATGCCCTGGCGGCGCTGGCGCGGATGAAAACGAAAGACGACTATCTGTTTAACCACAGCATCGCGACCGCGGTATGGGCGGCATTGATCGGGCGCCAGGTCGGCCTGGATCGGGCGTTGCTGACCAGCCTGGCCGTCGGTGCCGCGGTTCTGGATGTCGGCAAGGTCAAGCTGCCGGAAGCGCTGCTCGGCAAGAGCGGCCTGCTCAACGCCGAAGAACGGGCGTTGATGTGTCGGCACGTTGAGTTTGGGCTCGAGCTTGCCCGCAGCAGCGGCCTGGACGATCCGGTGGTGATGCAGGTGATGGGTATGCATCACGAACGCTTCAACGGGCAAGGCTATCCGGGCGGTATCACGGCGCAGGAGACGCCACTGGTGGCGCAGATTGCAGGGCTGGCGGACAGCTACGACGCGATGCTGACGCCGCGGCCCTACGCGGCGCCGCACACCTCTTTTACTGCCGTTCAGGAGTTGCTGGACCTGCAGGACATTGCTTTCAGCAAGCCCCTCGTCGAGCAGTTCGTGCAGGCAGTGGGGCTCTTTCCCACCGGCTGTCTGGTCGAGCTGAATACAGGAGAGGTGGGCATTGTGGTCGCGCAGAATCCGGCCCGGCGCCTGCGACCGAAAATCATGCTGGTGCTGGACGCACAGCATCAGCCGCCCGCAGACCTGGTGACCCTGGATCTCATGAAGTACAGCGCTGGCGGCGCCGACGCCGGGGCCCTCTGGATCGTCAAGGAGCTCGAGCAGGGCGCCTACGGCATCAGCGCGGCTGAGTTCTTCCTTTGAAAATCGTCCCGGTAGCGGTGTTTCGGCAGGCTGTGGAAGAAGCGCGGGCTCAGCTGCGCCTGCTGCAGCGGCACGAGCCAAGCAGCCGCATGCTCGGGGTGGCGGTCATTTGCTGCGCGCCCGCCGGCAGCGCGCTGGAAGGCCAGATTTCGCAGGCGCGGGCCGAAGAGCTGGGCGCAGTTGCTGAGCGGCTCGCGGGCTGCGTGCGGAAACAAGACGCGATGTTCTGCCTGGAGCACGGCTACTTCGCCATTCTCTACCGCGGCGTTGCCAGCCCGGCGCACTTGAAGCTTGCGGCGATGCAGCTGGAGCGGACGCTGACAGAGCCGCTGTACAGCGTCGACGACCGCGTCAATCGGCGGCTGCACGCCGCGATCTCCGGCTATACCGCCGACCAGACTGTGGCGCCGCTGCTCAAACGTTTGATGGACGGCGTCCGGCGCGCCCGGCGCGATGGCGCCGTGCTGGTGACAGCGGAGTTGGCGGCTGCTGAGCCAGACCAGGAAGACAATCTGCTCGAAGCGCTGGAGCAGGCGCTGGTCGAAGGCGAGCTGGTGCCTTACTTTCAGCCCAAGGTGCACAGCCGCTTTCGCAGCCTGGTCGGCGCCGAGGCGCTCATTCGCTGGCAATCGCCGCAGCGTGGCCTGGTACCTCCGGACCGCTTTGTGCCACTCATCGAACAGTCCGAGCTCGTGGCGCCGTTCACGTACCAGCTGTTTCGCCAGGTGCTGTCGGCGATGCAGCAATGGCCCCGGCAGGTCAGCGTCGCGGTCAACGTCCCGGGCACCCTCATCACGGCGCCGCACCTCCCCGATGCCATCGCCGACGCGCTCGGCCTGTTCTCCATGCCGCCATCGCAGCTCAGCATTGAAGTGACCGAGGCCAGCTTTGTCGGCGACCTGGCTGCGACCCGCGGCGCCCTGGACCGCATACGCGCCATGGGGGTTCGTGTCAGTATCGATGACTTCGGTACCGGCTACTCGTCCCTGGCCTACCTGCGAGACCTGCCGGTGGACGAAGTGAAGCTGGACCGCAGCTTTATCCGCCATCTGGACGTGCAGGAAAAGGACCAGCTGCTGGTCGGCAGCGTGATTGAGCTGGCGCACCGCATGGGCCTGAAGGTTGTGGGGGAGGGGGTCGAAACGGAAGCGGTGGCTGAGACTCTGACCAGGCTCGGCTGTGATGTGCTGCAGGGCTTTCTGTTTGGCAAGCCGGTGCCGAGCGATGATTTTGCGCAGTGGATGCAACGCATGCCAGCCTCCCGGCGCGCCGGGAGGGGCTAGGAGGGCGCGCCTCCCACGTCCTCAAAGGCGATCGTTGCAACACCGATCGGCTTCGCTACAATGCGCGCCCGCTCAGCCTGGAGAGGTGCCGGAGTGGTCGAACGGGCTTGACTCGAAATCAAGTGACCTCCTCGTGGGGTCCGTGGGTTCGAATCCCACCCTCTCCGCCATCTTGAGATGCTGCTCAGGACGATTCGAACCCTGCTCGCTTAACTCAAAACCGCCTGCATGCGGTTTTGCGCTCGCACCTTCGAACCGATGGTTCGAAGTGAATCCCACCCTCTCCGCCAGCGGCGTTAACATGTCCTCAAACTCAAGGGACACAAAGATGCTGCACCGACTCTCGATACTGATGTTGCTGGTTTTCCTGGCGGCACCGGCGCTGGCCGTCCAGGTCAACACCGCTCAAGGCAAGCTGCAGGGCGTTACGCGAGACGGTGTATCGATCTTCAAGGCGGTGCCCTATTCCTTGCCGCCAACCGGTGTACGACGCTGGCGGGCCCCAGAGCCGCCGGCCAGCTGGCGCGGCGTGCGCCGGGCCGATGCCTTCGCGCCGCAGTGCGTGCAGTCGCCGTACCCGGAAGCCTCGATGTTCGCGCAACCGGCCTCGCCCCAGAGCGAAGACTGCCTGTACCTGAATGTCTGGTCGGCGAACGTCGGCGGCGAACAGCCCGCGGCCGTCATGGTCTGGATCCACGGCGGCGGGCTGACGCGCGGCTCCGGCGCCAGCTCGATCTACGAGGGCAGTAACCTCGCGCGCAAGGGCGTGGTGCTGGTCACGATCAACTACCGGCTCGGGGCCTTCGGCTATCTGGCCCATCCGGAGCTCAGCGCCGAGGCGAAAGCGCAAGGCTCGGCTGCCTCCAGCGGCAACTACGGCACGCTGGATCAGATCGCCGCCCTGCGGTGGGTACAACAGAACATCACCGCGTTCGGCGGAGACCCGGAGCGGGTGACGATTTTTGGCGAATCGGCCGGTGCCTGGAGCGTCAACCACCTGACCGCATCGCCCCTGGCGGCGGGGCTGTTCGCGCGCGCGATTGGCCAGAGCGGCGGCAAGTTCGACCCGATGCCGGAGCTGGCCACGGACCAGCCAGGGCAGCCGGCGGCCGAGACGATTGGTCTGCGGTTTGCGCGACAGCTCGGCGCGGCGAATCTGGCGCAGCTTCGCGCGCTGCCGGCCACAGCGGTCCAGGCAGGGTTCGAGACCTTTCCCGTCGAGCGCTTTGCCCAGCCGAATGTTGACGGCCATGTCTTTCCCGACCACATCGCGCGCATCTTCGAACGCGGCGAGCACAATCACGTTGATCTGCTGGTGGGTTCCAACGCGGACGAAGGCACGAACCTGATGCCGCCGCCCGAGAGCGCCGAGCAGGTGGCCGGGATGCTGGAGTCGCTGGCCGGCCCCCTGGCCTCGCAGGTGCGCGACGGCTACGGCGGCGTGGATGCCTGGCGCGCGAGCTACTACGGTTTCTTTCGGGATCTGCGCTTTACCTGGCCCATGCAGCAGTGGGCCGGGGCAGCCACCCGCGCCGGCGATCGAACATTTCTGTATTACTTCACCTTCGAGCCGCCGGGACCGCTCGACGGGCGCCTGGGGGCCTATCACGCGGCGGAGATCCGCTATGTGTTCGACAACGCCGCCATCACCTTCGACGGCAAACCGGCGACGGCCGAGGAGCTGGCGCTGGGCGATACCCTGTCGAGCTACTGGACCAGCTTTGCGCGGACCGGCACGCCCGTCGCGGATGGCGCGCCGGTCTGGAAGTCTTTCGGCAAGCGCCGGGGCGGCTATCTGGAGCTGGCGGCACAGCCCGTCGCCAGGCGCGGGCATCCCCAGAAAGCGCAGGTGGCGCTGGTTGACCGGCTGCAGCAGGCGCGCTGGCGCCGCCACGACGGCTCAGAGCAGGAAGCCGGCGAGTAGCGCAAGCTTTGCTGTGCGGGAGGCGCGCGCCTTGGCCTGCGTCTCCGCCCCCGCTAGCATGGGGCATCGCATGAGGGGGAGCAGGCGATGAATCTCAAGAAGCTTCGCGACGCCGAAGCGCTGTTCTTTCAGATGTATCCCGGCGGCTTTGCGGACGAAGGCCTGGCGCACATCGGCAAAAAGCACAACGTGGCCAAGCTCTCCGAGTTTGCCCGGACGGCCCTGGCGAAAAAGCAGTTCAGCAAGCCCGCTGCTTTGCTGGAGGACGTGATCCGCATCGTCAGCCGCTCGTCCATGGTCTCTATGTTCGAGAAGCCGAAGTTTCGCGACCACATCAACGGCCTGGCCCGGAGCGACCGGGAAGTGCTCGTGGCCGGCTACCAGTCCATGCTGCACGGCGGCCAGAAGAAGGGCTTTGAGCAGGTACTGGCGGTGCTCACCGAGGGCAAGCTGGCGCGCTGGAGTCTGATGAGCATTGTCGCCCACCACTATCGGCCGCAGCGCGACGTGTTCGTGAAGCCGACCACCACCAAGAATGTGATCCGCCACTTCGAACTGGAGGGGCTGGAGTACAAGCCGCGACCGAGCTGGGCCTTTTACGAGGGGTATCGGGAGGCCATCGATACCATGAAGGCCAAGGTGCATCCGTCTCTGTCTCCGAACAACGCCGCCTTTACAGGATTTTTGATGATGACCACCGGACCAGGACGCGAAGCATGATTCTTTCCAGCAGACGATTGGGCGGCATCCTTTTGCTGCAGCTGGCCCTGAGCGGCTGTGCCACCGCGGCTGCGGAATCGCAGACGGCCTCCGCCCCGAACGACAAACCTTCGGTCGCGCAGCTGGCCTGGCTCACCGGCGCCTGGGAAGGTCCCCTGGGGCCGCGGATTCTTGAGGAGCGCTGGGCACCGGCGATCGGCAACGCCATGACCGCGCTGGTCCGGTTTCGCGAAAACGATGCACTGGAGACCCTGGAGCTGGTGTCCATCACCGAAACGGCCGACAGCCTGGAGCTGCGCATCCAGCAGTGGGACCCTGCCATGGTCGCCCGGGCACCGGCGCAGACGATGACGCTGGCGGAGTTAGGGCCGCGTTACGTGCGCTTTGATGCGGCGACCGAAGGCGGCATCAAAGTGCTCGGCTACCGGCGCACCGGCGAAGACCAGCTTACCGTCGAGGTCACCCTGACTGAAGGCAACGTGCTCAACATCCCGCTCGAGGCGCGCCCATGATGATGTCCTTGTCCCGGCTGATCAGCTACTGGGCGGAACAACAGGGCGACCGGGTGGCCATCCGGCACGACAACGTCACCCTGACCTGGGCGGCGTTCGAGGCCCGAACCAATCGTCTGGCGCGCGCGTACGCGGCGCTTGGCGTGGGGCAGGACGACTTCGTGACCATAGCCCTGCCGAACGGCACCGGGTTCTTCGAGGCCTGCTTTGCGACCTGGAAGCTGGGCGCCACCCCGCAACCGGTGTCGGCGCGTTTGCCGGCCTTTGAGCGCGATCAGATCGTTGAGCTGGCGAGCCCGGCGCTCGTGGTCGGGGCCCCCGTGCCGGAACCCGGCAGCGCCATCGCCGGCATCACGCACGTTCCCGCGGACTTCGAGGCCGACCCGGCACTGAGCGATGATCCGCTGCCCGAGGCAACGGCAGCATCGTTGAAGGCCATGACTTCCGGGGGCAGCACCGGTCGCCCCAAGCTGATCGTCGCCGCTGCGCCCTCAGCCGTCGATCCGGATCAGGAGATGCTGAACTTCAGGCAGCAGGGCTCGGTGCTGATTCCTGGACCGCTGTATCACAACGGCCCGTTTCTCTGGGCGATGTACGGCATCTTCCGGGGCAACCAGGTCACGGTCACGACCCGCTTTGATGCCGAGGAGACCTTGCGCCTGCTGGCGGCGGAGCAGGTCGACCTGGTGTACATGGTGCCGACCATGATGCAGCGCATCTGGAGCCTGCCCGAGGCGGTTCGTACGCGCTACGATCTGAGCGCGCTGAAGGTGCTGTGGCATCTTGCGGCGCCCTGTCCGGACTGGCTCAAAGAGGCCTATATCGAGTGGCTTGGCCCGGATGTGATCTGGGAACTGTACGGCGGCACCGAGGGCCAGGGGCGCACGGTGATCAGTGGCTCCGAGTGGTTGGCCCATCGCGGCAGCGTCGGCCGGCCGGTCGAAGGCTGCGCGTTCAAAATCTTTGATGACGAGGGCAACGAGTGCCCGCCCGGCGAAGTGGGCGAGCTGTTCCTGCTGCCAGACAGCGGGCAAGGGAGCACCTACCGCTATGTCGGCGCGGAGCCTCGGGCCCGGGCGGGCGGCTGGGAAAGCCTGGGCGATCTGGGCTGGATGGACGCCGACGGTTACCTGTACCTGTCCGACCGCCGCACCGACATGGTGTTGAGCGGCGGCGCCAACATCTACCCCGCAGAGGTCGAGGCGGCCATCGACGCCTGCCCGGGCGTGCGCTCCAGCGCGGTCATCGGGCTGCCGCACGAGGACCTGGGCGAGCAGCTGCACGCGATTGTCGACACCGCGGGGGCGGTGGTCACGGAAGCAGAGCTGCTGGCTTTTCTGCGCGACCGGCTGGTGACCTACAAGCTGCCGCGCAGCGTTGAGTTCGTCTCTTCGCCGCTTCGGGATGACGCCGGCAAGGTGCGGCGCAAGACCCTCAGGCAGGAGCGCCTGGCCTCGTGAGGCGGCTCCGGCGCGGGCGGCTGGCGCACCGGGGGGGAGGATGGCCCGGTGTCGGTGCGCCAGCTCAACACATCCGGCCAGAGCGCGCCCGGCTCAACGCTGTTTGCGGTGGCCGTGCAGGAGCGGATCCTGCGGTTCGCCGGCGACACCACCAACTCGAAGGCGGTTTTACTGGATGACCGGCCCAAAGCATGGTGGTATAGGTACCTTGCGGTGCCGGAGTACACGGCCCGCACGGCAGAGCCGCAGCGTCTGGGGACCTTCGACCCTCACACTGTCTTGGCGCGATTCTGACAAAATTCGACACGTTGTCGGCAGCGGCGGGAGACGCTGGATGAGCAAGTGGGTCGTCGCGGGCGTGAGTGTCCCCGCGGCAATAGGCGTGGCTGCGCTGGTCGCCTGGGCGGGCAGCACACACGGCGTGAGTTATGCAGGGTGGCCGGTCATGGTCATCTGTGCGGCCTTCGCCTTTGGCGTTCAGTGGCTGATGTTCCTGCACGCCTGGGCCGGGCATACCGAGCACTACTTCGATTTGACCGGGAGTATCACCTACGTCGTGATGGTGGTTGCTGCGGTCCTGTTGTCGGGCGCCGATGACGTGCGAAGCTTGCTGCTGGCTGCCCTCATCGTGCTCTGGGCCCTGCGCCTGGGGCCTTTCCTGTTCCGGCGGATTAAGGCCGCAGGAGAGGACCGGCGCTTTCGAAGCATCCGCCATTCCTTTCCCAGTTTCCTGATGACCTGGACCCTGCAGGGCACCTGGGTGTTCGTGACGGCCTGCTGCGCATTGGCGGCCATCACCTCGGAGCGCACCGTGGCGCCGGATACCCCGCTGATTGTCGGTGCAGCGCTGTGGACAGGCGGCATGGCGCTCGAGACCATCGCTGACGCGCAGAAATCAGCCTTCAATGCCGACCCGAACAACCGTGGGCGGTTCATCACCACGGGGCTCTGGGCCTGGTGCCGGCACCCCAATTATCTGGGCGAGATTGTCCTTTGGACGGGCATCGCGGTGATTGCCTGGCCCGTATTGCAGGGCTGGCAGCAGCTGACGCTGATCTCGCCGGTATTTGTGGCGGTGCTGCTGCGCTACATCAGTGGAATCCGTATGCTGGACCATCGCGGCCGCAAGCGCTGGGGGAACGACCCCGAGTACTGGTCGTATCGCGAACGCACCCCCATGCTGCTGCCGAGACCGCCCCGTACATGACCAACTCATCACACGCTCACCGGCAGGATGACCGTAACCAGGACATCCTGATCAATATCAACGGTGAGCTTGTCCCTCGCGCCGAGGCCCGAATCTCCGTCTTCGATTCGGGGTTTATTCTGGGAGACGGCGTTTGGGAAGGTTTGCGCGTGCACAACGGGCACATCGCGTTTCTCGACAAGCATCTGGACCGGCTGTACGCCGGCGCGATCACGCTGGACTTCGACGTCGGCCTCGATCGCGCCGCCCTCACCGCGCGGCTCTACGACACGCTCAAGGCCAACGACATGCGCGAGGGCGTGCATATTCGCCTCATGGTGACCCGCGGCGAGAAATCGACGCCCTACCAGGACCCGCGGGTCACGATCTCGCCGGCCACTGTGGTGATCATTCCGGAGTACAAGGAGCCCCTGCCCAGCGCTGTGACTGAAGGCATTCGGCTGTTTACGGTGCACGTGCGCCGGGGCTACCCGGACGTGCAGGACCAGAAGCTGAACAGTCATTCCAAGCTCAACTGCATCATGGCCTGCATCCAGGCCACCAAAGCTGGCGTTGATGAAGCGCTGATGCTCGACCCGCACGGCTTCGTTGCCACCTGTAACAGCACCCACTTTTTTATCGTGACGGACGGCGAGGTCTGGACGTCCGGCGGCGACTTCTGCCTCGGCGGGATTACCCGCGGCACTGTGCTGGCGCTCTGTCGGGAAGCGGGCATCCCGTGCCGGGAACGGAATTTTTCCCTGACGGACGTTTACAGCGCGCAGGAAGCGTTCGTGACCGGAACGTTCGCCGGGCTGGTGCCGGTCACCGAGGTTGATGGTCGGACCCAGGGCACCGGACAACGGGGGCCAATGGTCGAACGCTTGCAGGGGCTGTATCAGGCGCACCTCGCGCAGGAATGTGCCGGCTCGTGAGAGCGCAACCCGTTCGGATCGCGATGTGGTCCGGTCCCCGCAACATTTCCA
Organism: uncultured Pseudomonadales bacterium; assembly: GCA_964640725.1. GTDB lineage: Bacteria > Pseudomonadota > Gammaproteobacteria > Pseudomonadales > Azotimanducaceae > CALHVX01. The sequence goes on from CAZXIJ010000011.1 coordinate 32,028, forward strand.
CAGCCATGATGCGGTCCTTCGGCAATCGGCCAGACTGCGTGGTCGTCGATGAGCCGTTCTACGGCAGCTACCTGCGGCGTAGCGGCGCGGATCACCCGATGCGCAGTGCTGTCCTGGCCAGCCAGCCGCAGAGCGCCGGGCAGGTCGTTGCGCAGCTGCAGGCGCCGATCTCGAAGCCCTACCAATATCAGAAGCACATGACGCACCACATGGCGCTGCCCCTGGACGACGACTGGTTGCGTTCCCTGCGTCATGCCTTTCTGATTCGCCATCCGGCGGACATGGTCGCGTCCTACCTGAACAAGCGCGAGACCGTTGTGCCCGAAGATGTCGGCAGTGCTCAGCAGGTTCAGATTTTCGAGGCGGTCTGCGAGGCCACGGGCAGCACGCCGCCGGTGATCGACGCGACGCGCTTCCTGGCCGATCCGCGCCGGGGCCTGGAAGCGCTGTGCAGCCGGCTCGACATGCCCTTTAGCGAGGCGATGCTGGAATGGCCGCGCGGCATTCGCGACAGCGATGGCGTCTGGGCCTCGCACTGGTACAACTCAGTGGCGGAATCCACCGGCTTTGGCGGCTATCGCGCGCACGCGGCGTTGCCGGAAGACGCCGTGCTCAGTGTTGTTAACCTGTGCCTGCCGCACTACGAGCAGCTGCTGGCGCACGCGCTTTAGCGGTCCAGCGCCATCGCGACGCGATAGGTCCAACGACCGTAGACCACCAACCCGAAAGCGGTGACCAGCCCGACGACAGCCATCAGATACCACAGCGTGCCGATGTCGTGGCTGGCGTACAGCTGGGCCTGAATGGTTTGCGCACTCTCGCCGCTCGCGGCAACGAGCGCGGTGAACGCCTCGCCGTTGGGAATCGCCGCCAGGGCCTGCTCGCTGGTGCCCTGCTCTGCCAGGGCGGCCCGGGACAGCGTTTCCCGGGCGGCCCAGGCGTCGTAAAGGGTCGGGCCGAGAAAACTCTCGAGGGTCCAGCCAATGCCCAGGGGCAGCTGCGAGAATCCCAGGTACATGGCTTTCTTGTCGGCCGGGGCGATGTTGCCCAGGTACTCGCTGCTCTTTGGCGCCGACAGCATCTCGCCCAGAGAAAACAGCACGATGCCCAGCACCACGAGCCAGACGTAATTAAAGCCGCCAAAGATCAGCAGCGCGGAGGCGGCAAGGAACGTGCCCAGCGCCATGGCGTTGGCGGCCTTCAGCCGGGCGCCGGCACCGGCGACGATAAAGCAGATGAACATGATCAGCATGGCGTTCAGGTTCACGAGGCCCTCCGGCAACATGCGCTGGCCGCTGTTGTCCAGACCCAGAAAAAAGATCCACAGCCGGTTGTCGGTTCCGTCGGCGCCGAAAAGATCCTGCACCAACGGTGCGGTGTCGACCCAGTCGCGAAAGAACAGCGGGCCGACGTCCCAGATGATGTAGAGCATGAAATAGAAGCCGCTGAACAGCATCACGTACCACAGCAGCACCGGGTTCATGAGCTCCTTGAGCGCGACCCGGAACAGCGGCGCGCGAGTCTGGCCGTCGGCCCTTGCGGCCAGCCGCGCCTCGCGTCCGGGTTCCCTGTAGGTCAGCAGCAGGAGAAAGTTCAGGGAGATGATGGCCGCGCAGGCGTAGAACACATTTTCCCAGGCCAGCTGGCGCATCTGCGCGGCGATGATGGGGCCCAGAAAAGCGCCGATGTTGACGGTCTGGTAGAAGGCGCCCCAGGCGATGGAGCTGTTGCTGCGGTTCGTGGCCTTGACGATGGTTGCCTGAATGCCAGGCTTGAACACCCCGGTGCCGAAGGCCAGTACCACGGCCCCGGCCATGAAGCCCCAGAAGGACGCGAAGCTGGCCATGATCAGGTAGGCGACGATCTTGAGTATCGTCGCGATGAAGATGGTCTGCTTGTAGCCGATGCGGTCTGAGATCGCGCCGGTAAAGACCGGTACAAAGGTCTGCACCAACGCCCAGACGCCAAAGATGATGCCCAGGTCGGACCCGGGCAGTCCCAGGCCGCCGTTCGCCGCCGAATCCGTCGCGTACAGCCCGCTCACCTGCCGAACGCCGTAGTACGCCAGGCGCTCGACCATCTCCATGCCGCCGCAGATCCAGAACACGTAGCCCAGGCTCCCGAGCGCCGCGAAGGTGCCGAGCTGTTTGACGTCGCGCAGAGACTGGCTGTCTGGATCTGCCAGGGGCGGCACGCTCATGGCGCGCCCTCGAGCATGGCTTGCAGACGACGGAACACCAGCGCCTCGCCGTCAACGCGCAGCGCGTTGTGCTCCCAGTCGGGCGTCACCCAGGTGCTGAAGTTGGGGATGCGCTCGGCGACGGCCTCGGAGAAACGCCGCTCGACATACATGTCGTCGGCAAAGATCGCGGCGACCGTTGGCACGGTGTTCCGCTGCAGCTGCGCTTCGTCATAGAGCGCTGGCCAGTCGTTGCGAGCGGCAATGAGTTCGGCTGCGGCTTTCAGCGGCTGCAGGCGGGCGAAGGTATCGAACATCCAGGGGTAGACCATCTCGCCGGTGAACTGAAAAGGCCCCGGGGCGTCGCTGTGAAACTGCGGATACTCGCCTCGCACCCGCTCGGCCGCCCAGTTCGACGCGGCCTGCTCACAGTAGATGGCCTCGTGCAGGAGGGAAAAGAACGGCGCCAGGTCGAAGGGCAGGGCGGCGTCGACGCCGCGCAGAAACGCGTAGGACAGCTCCGGCCCGGCGGGGCCCTCGATGAACGCCTCTTCCAGCAGGTAGTGAATGCTGTCGGGACCGTCGGAAAACCCGAGGGCGAGGCCGAGCAAGCGCAGCATGTTGGTGGTTAGCCGGGACCCGCTGGGGAGCACCACTGCGTGCCGGTCGAGGTGCTCGGCAATGGCCTGCAGCCGCGCATCGTCTTGCGGATAGCGCGCGTGGTAGCGCTTGTTACGGTCCAGCACCCGCTGATAGGTGGCGCGGTACACCTCGTCCGGCGCGACCCCGATCGGTGGGGTGCCCCCGGTAATCATGGCGGCGGCCAGCCCCTCGGGACAGTGCGACAGATAGGTGAGCGTGCAAAAGCCGCCAAAGCTCTGGCCGAGCACGGTCCAGGGCCGGCCGGGGCTCAGCTCGGCGCGCAGCAGCTCGGCATCGCGGACGATCGCGTCGGCTCGAAAGTGCGCCAGATAGTCGGCCTGAGCCTGGGCGTTGGGCAGCCGCGCCAGCGTCGACGCGTCCACCGGGGAGCTCAGACCGGTTCCCCGTTGGTCCAGCAGAATAACGCGGTAGCGGGTGATGGCCTCGCCAAGCCAGCCGGACAGCGCTGCAGGTCTCGGCGCGCCGTAGCCCGGGCCGCCCTGCAGATAGACGAGGCACGGATAGCTGGCGCTGGCGGCCAGGTCGGCGCGAATCTCCCGGGCATAGAGCGACAGCGATTCGCCCCCGGGCACGCGGTGATCCAGCGGCACGGTCAGCCGATGTTCGCGAATCTGAATACCACTGAGCGGATCGATCATGAGGGCCTCCCGAGAGGGGCCATCATATGCTAAGCCAGCAGCTGCCTTAGCGCGCCGGTCTGTTCCGCGGCCTCGCGGATCACCGCCAGACTCTCTGTGGCCGACAGCCGAGCGCCGGTGACCCGGGAAAAAGCCGGGGTTTCCGTGAGCCTGGGCAGCCCGTGCGCGGCGCGGTCCCGGGTGCCGGCGTGCAGGTGTGCCACGATCAGCAGGTCTGTGTAGCTGGTCTCGCCGCTGTGCTCGTGGCCCCAATCGTGCTGATGCTCCGCAGCGTCGATCAGCGGCTCCGGCAGTCGCCATTGCCGCAGCGTTGCAACGCTCACAACCGGGCCGATGCCGGCCATGATGTCGTCCAGCATGCCGGGATGTTCGATCAGGTCCGGGTAGCGGCTGGCGCGTTCCAGCAGCGGCAGCTTGCCGATCTCGTGCAGCAGCCCGGCGAGCAGCGCGACGTCGGCGTCGAGCTTGCCGCCCAGCCGCGCGAGCGCTGCAGACAGCGTGCCAATGTCGATCAGGTGTCGCCAGGTCGTGGCCAGCCGCTGGCGGATGGCCGGATCGTTGGCGCGAAACAGCTCTGCCGTAGACAGGGCGAGCACCAGGTTCTGCACCTTGTTGACGCCCAGACGCACGATGGCCGCCTGCAGCGAGTCGCAGTCGGAGACGCCCCGGAACAGGGCGCTGTTGGCCAGCCGCAGCAATTTGGCGGAGATCACCGGGTCGACGCTGATGATGCGAGACAGGTCGCTGAGCTGAAAATTGTCGCTGGCCAGCGCCCGGCGGACCTTGAGGGCGACGCCGGGAATCGCGGGTAGCTTGAGCTTGTTCTCGGCAATGGCCTGGTCCAGTTCCGCCACGAGCGGGTGGTCCTGCCAGCTGCCGCCCACGCTCGCGCAGAACAGGTCAAAGCGCGCTCGCGACCGGGCCTTTGGCCCGGCTTCCGTGAGCCGGTGCAGCACTGCTTGCTCGATCTGCAGGAGCTGGCTCGGCGAGTCGGCCGTGATTGTGTACATCGCTGGCCGCAGCCGGCCAATCGGGTGGGCAGCATCGGGCTCGCCAGCCGCAACAGAGCGAGTTACCCCGTCAGCGGCCTCCAGGGTGACCGCGCCTTCCAGCAGAAAATGAATGAAGGGCTCCGGGCTGCCCCGGACGAGCACCTCCGTGCCGGTTGCCGCCTGTTGCAGCTGACAGTGGCCTTCCAGCAGTTTCATCTGCTCCGCGCTCCAGTGCCCGAAGGCCGGATGATCGGCCAGCAGGCGGCGCAAAGTGCCGATTCTCGGTGCGGCAATATCGTTGGCGGTGGCAGCCGGCACCCATGGCCTCCGTGCCCGGGACGGGCGTTGTTCAGGGTCGCAGGGATTCTGCTCTCAGTATAGAAAGCGCTGCGCATCTTGCGCGCCCCTTGCGCGCACCTTGCGCAGCGGGGCTGCGGCAGGCCGGAGGCCAGGCGTTACGGGCTGGCGTTGGCGATGCACTCCACCTCGATGGCGGCACCAAAGACCAGGCCCGTGCTGACGGTGGTGCGCGCCGGTCGCGGCGGCGCCAGCGCTGCCTTGTAGGCGTCGTTCATGGCTGCGAAGTCGTTGATGTCAGCCAGAAACACGCTGCACTTCACCAGGTCCCCGAGGTCCAGCCCCCGCGCCGCCAGCGCTTGCGCAATGTTGGCAAACGCGGCGGTGGTCTGGGCAGCGATGCCTCCGGGCACCAGCTGTCCGTCTGCGGTGCCGAGCACCCCCGACAAGTACAGCGCGTCTCCGAGCTGGACGGACCGCGAGTAGGGCGCGCGGCCGGCGCTCGGGTCATCGTGCACGCCGGTGACGATTGTCGGTGCATCGGCAGCCGGGGCGTTGCAGCCCGCGGCCAGTGACAGGGGCGCGAGCGCCAGGATCAAGGCCAGCACAGGGCGTCGCGACATCTGCGATCTCCGTTTGCGTCAGGGTTCATCGGAGTGTGCCACGCCCGCCGCAGGCGCGTCAGCGGCTCGCGCCGACGTGGGTAGCTGCTGATGCCCGGGGTAGACCTTCAGTGCCGGATGTTCCTGCGCTAATTGCTTGAGGGCTGCGAGGCTGCCGGCGCTGCGGGCCACGTCCGCCGAAAAGGTGCCGGGCTCAACGCCGTGTTCCCACCCCCAGGCCGTGTGGGTGGCGTCGCCCAGGTACAGGTGCATGCCGTCGGCAGCCCGCGCAAGGTAGGCGGTGTGACCGGGGGTGTGGCCGGGCGTTGCCAGGGCGAAGAGGGATGCATCGCCGAACACGTCGACGACGGCGATCGCGTTGCTGGCAGCGCTGCTGCCGGTCGCTGCGTCGAACGGCCATTCCGAAATCGCGCTGCCGTTCTGCAGCAGCCGGTTGAAGGTGCCGCGGGTGAACAGCTGCTCAAAGCCCCGGGCGCGGGTTTCTCCGGGACCGGCGAACAGCGCCGTGCCCGGCGCGAGGTCGCTGATGCCCATGACGTGGTCCAGGTGCAGATGGGTGAGCAAGACGCCAGCGACGGGGCCGTCCAGGGCCTTGAGGATCTGCGCGGTGCTGGCTTCGATCTCCAGGGTCGACAGGTCCAGGGCCGCGGCGACGATCCAGCTCAGGGCCTCCGACGGGCCGTCGCGAAAGCGCTCCGACACCCCGCTGTCGACCATGAAGGTGCCGTGCTTCGGGTGCGTGATCAGGTGCAGATAGATCCCGATGGGTTCCGGCCGGTCTTGCAGCCCGGCGGCGATGGCTGCCGGATGATCCAGGTTGAGCAAGCCTTCGAGGGGAACCTGCCAGCGGGCTGAGCGCACGGTCCTTACGGCGAGCGGTCCGGGGCCCGCACGCAGGGCGCTTTGCAGGGCAGCCAGGGAGCTCGGCTGCCCGAGTGTCGACGGGCCCGCCGGGTGGTCGGTCAGGGAGCAGGCCGAGAGCAGTATCGCGAGGGCGAGCGGGACGAAGCGGGGCAGGGGCATCAGTTTCATGGGGTGTCCAGGTTCTAAGGGCTGAGTGGAGTCTCCTATGCTTGATAACTGATATAAATTGCCTGTTTAGGCATGTTTATATGCGCAGATGCATGATTAAGATCCGCCACCTCATGGGAGCCTGCCCTCGATGAGCACTGAGCCAACGGCTGCCGAGCCCCACGGGCTGCTGGACTGGGAGGCGGCGCAGACTTTTCTGGCCGTCGCTGAATCCGGCAGCTTCAGCGCCGCGGCCGCACAGCTGGGCCTGGGCCAGCCGGCGGTCAGCCGTCGTATTGCCAGCCTCGAGGCCCGGCTGGGTATCCAGCTCTTTGCCCGGGGGCGCAGCGGCGCGACGCTCACCACGAGCGCTGAGCCGCTGTTGCCGGCAGCTCGGGAGATGGCGCGCTGGGCCGGAGAGTTCCAGCGCGCCGGCGCGGGCTACGAGCAGAGGTTGTCCGGTGTGGTCCGGGTCGCGGCCCCGCCCGGGGTGGCCGTGGACTACCTGCCGCAGCTGGCCGAGCGCTGTCAGGCCCGGCATCCGGGGCTGCGCCTGGAGGTGCTTTCGGCGGTCGACTACGTGAACCTGGCGCGCGGTGAAGCCGATCTGGCGATCCGCGCGCAGGTCTCCAGAGAACCGGAGCTGGCGGTGCTCTTTGAGGCGCAGCAACGGGTTGCGGTGTACGCCGCGCCCGGCTACGCCGCCACCCTGACCCCGCCCTGCGACTGGCAGGACCTCGCCTGGGTCACCTGGTCGGAACAGCGCCGCGCGGTGCCGCCGCGGCCTATGCTCGAGAAAGCAGTGCCGGATTTTCGGCCGGCTTTCAGCGCCGATGACTATCTGGTGCAGCGCTCCGCGGTGCTCGCGGGGCTCGGGGCCATGATCATGGGCGCCCCCCTCGGCAACATCAGCGTGCCGCTCGCGGATCCAGGGGCGCAGGGGCTGGTCGAGGTGCCCATGAAGGTGCAGTTGCCGGCGGCAGTCGTTGCGCTGGTCTGTGCCAAAAGTGCCCGCTATGTGCCGCGGGTTGCGGCGGCGGCGCGGCTTATGATCGAGGCGATGACCGAAGCGGGGCTGCAGGCGCCAGCTGACTGATCAGGTATTCTTGCGCAGCCGGCGCTCTGCTTGCTGCGGGCAGACTTATAGGGGACTGGTGCATGATCGTCGTTCGAATGCTTGTTGCGGGGGCGTTGGCTCTTGCGGTGCTTGTGGGGTGTGCGTCGGGCACCGGCTCCGTAGCCTCTGCAACGTCTGGGTCGACCGCCGCGGAACCGGCCGCGCTGCCGGCCTATGTGCCCACGACCCCGGCGGCAAAAGCCGTTCACGCCGAGCTGCGCCCTGCTGCGCAGGCGGAAGGCATGCTGTTTCTGAAAGGCGAGGCCAAGATCTACGCCTTCCGCAACCAGCACCAGATTGCTCCCACGCGTCTGGTGCGCGGGTCAGCGACGCCCCTGGATCTGCCGCTGGCGCTGCAGGATTTTGAAGACCTGGCCATTGTGCTTGGCGAGCGCAGCCTGTCTCTGGACGAGTACATGGCACAGCAGCAAACGGCTGGCATTCTGGTCGTCAAAGATGGGCAGGTCGTTTTTGAGCGCTACGGTCTGGGCAACGATGCCAACAGTCGCTGGGTCTCCTTCTCGGTCGCCAAAAGTCTGGTGTCACTGCTGTACGGCGCGGCGCTTCAAGACGGCCTGATCAACAGTCTCGACGACCCGGTGACGGACTACCTGCCGCCGCTCAAGAATTCCGCCTACAGCGAGACCAGCCTGCACCACCTCCTGCAAATGGCCTCTGGCGTGCAGTGGAACGAGGACTACGCAGATCCGCAGTCTGACGTTGCCAGCGCCGACTACCGGACCCTCGCGCTGTACGAACACCTTCGCGACAAGGCGCGCACGGCGCCGCCGGGAGAACGCTTCAACTACAACACCGCCGAAACCAATCTGGCGGGCACGCTGCTGCGCAGCGCGATCGGCAACAATCTGTCGAACTATCTGCAGAACAAGATCTGGCAGCCGTTTGGCATGTCCTCTGATGCCTACTGGCTGCTCACGGAACCCGGCGGCGGCGAGTTTGGGGGCTGCTGCATCAACGCGACGCTCCGTGACTACGCGCGCATTGGCCTGTTTGCCCTGGCGGACGGCGTGCTGGCCGACGGCACCCGGGTCCTGCCGGAAGGCTGGATGGCGCAGTCCACAGCGCCGTCAAAAGGCTACGAAGGCTACGGCTATTTCTGGTGGCTGACGCAAGGCGCCGCTTACCGGGCCTCTGGCATCTTTGGCCAGAGCATCTATATCAACCCCGAGCAGAACCTGGTGATTGCCGTACACAGCGCGCACGACGCGGCCGACAGCGAAGCGGACTGGGCCTGGCTCGAAGCCATGCAACAGGCCTTCGCAGACCGGCTGCGCGACGACAGCTAGCGCGCCCCGCGCGCCGAAGCGGGCCCGCGCTTGCTGGCGCTGTCGTACGGCAGCGTCGCGCAGTTGCTTTCGATGGGTGCACCCGAAAACGCTGCAGCAGCGAACGAGGTTGAGTCCTCAAGAGACCGGTTAAGTGCGGTGAGATGGTCAAAGCCTGCATAGACCCGGGCGGAGACGGCCGTACCGGCGGCACAGGCCGCTTTTGCAAACTGGGCCTGCATCCGTGGCGGCGTATCTGCATCTGCAGATCCGGTGCCCACGAACAGGGGGATCGGCAGGGCCAGGGTCGGAAATCCCATGTGCTGGTATGCCTGCGCAATCTGTTCGCTGACGGCAGCCTTAAACACCTCGTCGTGGGTGAGCTGCAACTGCTCGATTGTGCGACGCATGTCGCGGTTGCAGACCGTCGCGACAGAACGCACGACAGGCAGCGCATCGGTGCGAATGAGCGCGGCGCTGTCGAAGGTCGGATCGATATAGTCCAGCAGGCTCAAAACCAGGAAGTTGTAGCCGAGCTTGGGGTCGACAACGTCTCGGGGGCGCGCTCTGCGCAGGGCGGCAACGGCCTCAGGCGAGAAATACGGGACGCCGGTCGCGATCACGGCGCGCAGATCAAGCTCCGGCGCGTAGGTCCGGGCGTAGCCGGCGGTGGCGATGGCAGCGCCGGCGCCCTGGGACTGGCCGGCAACCAGCACGCTGTCGGTCACGGGAAAGTTTGCGGACTGCACTGCGCGGATGGCGTCCAGGTTGCTGTAGGCCTCCGGCCGGGTCGCCATGTAGGGATGCGTGCCTGGCGTGCCGAGCCCCTGGTAGTCAGACGTGACGATGGCGTAACCGCGCTCGATCCAGCTTTGCAGGTGAGCCTGATGAAAGGGCACGTAGCCCGTCCAGCTGGGCGCGCAGATGTCCGCAATACCGACAGTGCCGTGGGACCACAACAACAGAGGCCAACCGCCCGCAGGCGGGGTGCCCGGTGGCAGAAACAGGGCGCCCGACACCGCAATGCGGGAGGTGCCGCCGATGCCGTCGGTGGAGGTGTAGAGCAGCCGCAGGTTGGTCGCTGCGCCTGGCACCCGCTGATGGGCAGCGAGGGGCTCCTGGCGCAGCAGTCGGCCGGCTGCTTGCGGGAGCGCGCTGTCGTAGCGGTAAAACGGCGAGACGCCGCCATCGCCCAGGGTTGCCCGATCGTGCCGGGAAGGCGGTGGCTTATCGGTCGCCGGCGCAGCGCAGGCACCGGCCAGGACTGCTGCGAGCAGCGCTGCGGCGATGGGGGTTTTGCTCATTGGGCTTTACTCACAGGTGGTCTGCGCTGCGCTCGTCCGAGACGATCTTGAGCGCGCCGTGCATGGGCAGATAGAGCGCGGTGACCGTGGGCCGAGATTCGATGCCGGCGTACAGCGCGCGGTAGCGCTCCAGCTGGCCGCGGTAGCGGTCGGCCTGTTCCGCCAGGTAGTGATCCAGGCCACCGCCCTCGTGGCGCCCTGACTTGTAGTCGACGATCCAGCGGTTGCCGTCCCGGTCCACAAATGTCCGGTCGATGATCGCGCTTACCAGCTCGCCGCCGACCAGGCCCGTGAGGGGGACCTCGCATCCGGCATCCTGGTGTGCGCAGCTCAGCAGCCACTGGCCATCGGCGGTGTCCAGGGTGTGCTCAAAGCCCTCTGTGATGCGAGCAGCCAGGTCGTCCAGCTGCTCGACTTTAACGCCAAGCCCGCGCAGCAGCGTTGGCACCCGCGCCGCGAGCCGTGCGCGTTCCGCGGCTGTCAGGTTTTCCGCTCCCAATTGCCCGACGCGTTCCAGCAGGCGGTGCAACACCGTGCCGGAGAGCCTGGCGGCAAGGCCGGCCCAGTCGTACTCAACGGGCGTGCTGGGCTCGCGTTGTGGCAGGGCCGGCTCCCAGGCGAGGACCGGCGGGGCCGGCGGGCGCCATCGGTCGGCCACGCGGTGCAGCAGCTGGTCCTGGGCGTCATCCTGTTCTTCGGCTGGCGCAGCGCCCGGCGCGGGCTCCGCCGGCTCGCTCTGGGCTGCCAGGAACGCAGGCTCTGCGGTCTGCCAAAGCTCGGCAAGCAGCGCGCCGGAAACCGGCTTGAAGGCCTTGTCAGAAGGTTCCAGCGTTGCACTCAGCAACAGCTGCTCCCGGGCTCGGGTCGTGGCCACATACAGCAGGCGCTGGGTCTCATAGCGGTCCCGGCGCCGCTGCTCGTCATGGATCAGGGAAATCAGCGGGTCTTTGTCCTGCTCTGCGCTGGCGCTGCGCAGCGGCGCGAGCAACATCTGCTCGCCGCGCACGCGGTCGGTGAACGGCAGCCAGTGCAGCAGCTGCGTGTCGGCGCCCCGGGACTTTCGGTGCAGTCCGGGCAGCACGACCAGATCCCACTCCAGACCCTTGGCGCCGTGCACCGTGAGGACCTCGATACGCACGTCATCGCTGGGCGGATCGCCCTCGGTGCGAATCTCGCCGAGCCGGTCGAGAAAATCGTTCCAGTCCCGCAGCGCGCCCGCGTTCTCTGCCGATTCCAGCGTATCCAGGAACAGCTGCGCGTCGCGGGCATCGACCGCGGGGTCTGCGCAGCAGGCGAGGCCGCCGAGACGTTGCCAGGCACCCTCGACCATAGCCCGCAGGCTCAGCTGCCCCCGGTGCTGGCTGGCATCCTCCAGCAGCGCGCGCACGGGTTCGGCGCGATCGCGCTCCGGCTGTGGCAACGCCGCCAGCGCGGCGCTGCTGAGCAGGCCTTCCGGGTGCTCTGCGAGGGCCAGCAGGCTCGTAAGCGTCAGCCCGCAGCTGCGCCCGCGCAGGACGGCGAGCAGCGCGGTCCGGTTCGCCGGCATGCTCAGCACCCGGGTCAGAGCCAGCAGGTCCTGAGCGACGGGACGATCCAGCAGCGGGTCCAGGGCAACGGCGCGATAGCGCAGTCCGTGCCGGTTCAGGGCCGGCAGGATGTGCTTCAAGTGGCTGCGGGAGCGCACGATCACCGCGGCGCGAAAGTGCGGGTTGTCCCGGGCATCCGCAATCGCGCCGGCCAGCGCGGTCGCAATCTGTTCGCCTTCGGTAACGGTATCCGGCGCTGCGATGTGCTGCACGGCCGGCACGTTGGCCGAGCGTCGCGCCGGCGCTGAGGGCGTGTAGCGGATCGCGCCAGCGGCGACATTTTCCTGCTCGGGAAAAACCAGAGCGAGGCTGGTGTTCACCCAGTCCACGACCCCGGGCCGGGAACGGAAATTTTGCGTGAGCGTCAGCGGCTCGAGGACGACGCTGCCGATACCCTCGTCCCGGGCGCGCAGGAACAGCCCCACTTCGGCCTCCCGGAAGCGGTAAATCGACTGCATGGGATCGCCCACGGCAAACAGCGTGCGGCCATCGCCAGGTTCCCAGCCTGCAGTCAGCTTTTCCAGCAGGTGGAACTGGGTCCAGTTGGTGTCCTGAAACTCGTCGACCAGGATGTGACGAATGCGCCGGTCCAGGTACAGCCCGAGATCCGTATAGCCGTGCTCTTCATCGCCCAGCCCGTGCAGCGCCGCGGCAGCCAGGCCGACATAGTCGGTCTCGCCGAGCCGGGCGAACAGCAGTTCCAGTTCCGTGGCGCTGCGCCGGAGCACGGTGACCAGCGCGTCCAGGGCCGCCCACTGCGCGTCGCTGTAGCGTGGCGCTGGCGCCTTGCGCGCCTGGGCCAGGGCCTCGATGAACGGCGTGTTGGCGCAGAGTGCTTCGTGGAAGGGCGCAAAGCGCGCCTTGAGCTCGGACTGCGCGTCGAAGCCAAAATTTTTGTTCACCCCGCCGAAGGTGCGGGCCGTGTCCTTGCCGGTCAGGAAGACCTCTGCCAGGGCGCGCCAACCAGGCACGGTATCCGGTTCGCCATCGGGCAGCGCCGGCGCGCTCGCCATGGCCGTCACCGGGCTGTGCGACCCCCGCGCGACCAGAACTTGCGCGGCTTCGGCAATGCAGGACCGCAGCCCCTCGTCGCTCAGGCCGTTGCGGGCCAGGGCCGACGCGAGCGCGGTGCTGGCCTGGGCCAGGCGCTCGCGCACCAGCTCGGCGAGCGTGTCCTCCAGCGCATCGCGATGGACATCGCCGGTCTGGGCCAGCGCCTGCAGCCAGCGTTCCCGTTGTCCGAGCATGTCGATCAGCAATTCTTCGAGCCGCTGCTGGTTATTGTCCAGCCACTGCAGCACGGTGCCGATCGCCGGGCGGAGGGTGGGGTCCTGCGCGCCCTGGTCGAGCACGCGCCGCGCGGCCTGGCGATAGATGCTGCGGCTGTCCTCGGCCGGGGTCGGGACCGGTCCGAGCTGGGTCGCGACCGGCATGGTCGCAGTCAGGAAGCGGTTGAAGGAGTCGATGGTGCGAATCATCAGGCGCTGGGGCTGTTCGAGCAGTCGCCACTGCGCGATCTTTGGGCGCAGCCTGCGGCTGGCCTTGACCAGCCCCTGTTCGTGAGCCTCATCGCTTGTGAAATCCGGCGCCAGCACTTTGAGCACCCGGGCGCGCATTTCGCCAGCGGCCTTGCGGGTGAAAGTGATGGCGAGGATTTCTTCCGGGGCTTCAGCGATGGCCAGCAGGTTCAGGTAGCGCTCGACCAGCAGCGTCGTTTTGCCAGAGCCCGCCGGGGCCTGCACGATGACCGAGCGCTCGACGTCGACGGCGGCGACCCGGGCGGCGCCGTCATCCGATGGGGGTTGATGCTCAGTCATCGGCGTCGTCCAACTCGTCGCTGCTGAAAGAGCTGCTGCGCTCGCTGATGCGGCACACCGCTTTCAGGTGGCAGTACTGGCACACCGCCGGCTGGCGGGGGGTCACTGTGGCGTCGCCGGCGCCGAAGCCGTCGGCCAGGGCCTGCAGGCCGGTCTGCCAGGCTCCGGTCAGTTCTTGCCAATCGCCGGCCTCCTTAAAGGGCGCCTTCGGCTGATCCTGGTGGTTGATGCCATGCACTTCGGTGTCGGCGTCTGCCAGCCCGACAAATTTGGAGAGCCCGGCGCGCACGATGGCGAAGGCGATGCCCGAAGCAGGGGGCTGTGCCGACAGCAGGTAGGCGGGCAGCTGCGGCTGCGGCATGCGTTTGCCCGGTAGCCAATCAGAGCGAGGCTGGGTGCTGCTCTTGTAGTCGATGATCAGACGACGGCCGTCCTCCAGCTCGTCGATGCGATCAACGATCCCTTTCAGGGTCAGGTTGCCGAACTGCAGGGTCAGCTCCGCTTCGGTATCGGCAACCGTGAACGGCGGCCGTTCACGCTCGTAGTTCAGCCAGCGGTTCACGGTGCTGGCGATGCGCTCGGCTTCCAGAGCCTGGGCGCTGGCGGTCAATGCCAGGCGGTAGCGGCGGCAATAGTCGCCGACGGCGCGGCGGGCGTGCTGTGCGGCCAGCGCCGCCTGCGCCGGCGGGTCCAAGGCCGCGAGGGCGCTGCTGTCACGCAGTGAGTCCCAGAGCGTTTCGAGCGCTTTGTGGGTCAGCGACCCGCGCGTCACCGGCGCCAGGCCCGGTCTCGGCAGCCGGGCATCCGGGGCGCCCAGCCGATGCTGGGCAAAGGCCCGGAACGGACAGTCGCTCTGGTGCCGGAGCAGGCCGGACCCGCCGCGCTCCTGCGGCGCGCCCAGCGCCGGTCCCTGCGCATCGACGGTGGGCGGCGCCATGGGGGCCGGCGCCGGCAGTTCCGCGCCGGGCGCCGCGACCTCGTTGGCGCCGCTGACGAGTCCGGACCGGGCAACGGGTGTTTCTTCGATGCCGGTCGCGTAGCTGCCGCACACTTTCGGAGCAATGCGCTGCAGGGCGGCCAGCTCTGCCTGGGCCCGGTGCAGGCTGCCTTCAACCGTGGCCTTCGGCACGGTCGCCTGGACGTCCAGGGGCAGCAACGGCTCGCGCTGCAGGGTTCCGGGCCAGGTGTTTTGATCGAGACTCGTCAGCCAGGCGGCATCGAAGCGCGACCCCAGAGCTTCTTCCACCCCAAGTACTTCGATGGCGGCGCCGGGGTTGCGCTGCCGGAACACCGTTGCGGCGCTGCGGTCTCGCAGCAGCTTCAGCGCCTGGCTTCTTGTCAGCGGGACCTCGAGCACACTGTCCAGGGACCCGAAGCGCTCCAGCAATTCGTGCCAGCGCGCCAGCACCTGGAACGACTCGCTGGCCAGGGCCTGGCCGTGGCCGAATCCCAGCGCCGACAGCTCGTTCTGCCAGTAACGCGTCCAGCCGCTCGGCCAGAGCAAGTCCGGGGTCGCGGCCCGGGCCTGATGCCAGCTCGATAGCAGGTCGCGCAGGTCGCTCACCGCATGCTGTTCGAGCAGCGCTTCGAACTCGTTCCAGGTCAGCTGATAGGGCGCCTTGCGAGCCCAGCGCGCAAGGGCCTGTCCCCGCGCAGCGGACTCCGGCTCGCAGCCCGGGAGCCAGGGCGACCTGAGCAGCGCGGTGGCCTCCGGGTGGCTGATGCGATGGGCGGCGAGGTCCAGCAGCGCCAGCGCGTCAGCGACCAGCGGATAGCGATTCAGCGGTTTGCCCAGGGAGATGTGTCCCGCCCGGCCCGCGTTGCCGGCCAGCTGGAAGGCTGTCGGGCTCAGCACCCGCGCCATGAGCCGTTCGGCTTCGGCAACCCGGCTGGCAAGGTCTGGCACGACGATGGCCATTCGATGGCTGCCGTCCGCTTCGAGCTGCGAGCGCGCCCAGAGCAAGGCGCTCTCCAGCTCTTCGCCGGGCGTTTCGAACACGGTGAGCGCCGGCAACAGCACCGCTTCTGTTCCCGTGTGTGGCGTTGGCAGCCCGGTCACCGAGCAGCCCCGGGTCGTCGCCGCCGCGAGAATCGCCTCTTGAATGGGCGTCACGGGCAAATCGAAGCCCGTCAGCTCGATCTCTGCCGGCAAGGGCAAGTTGCCGTGCGCCAGCAGCGCCGGCAGCTGGGCCGCGAAGCCCCACTCGTCCTGCAGCTGCGCCTGTGCGCAGTGGGCCCGGTAGCGATCCGCCCACGCCTGGAACAGGGCCGTGTCCTGAGTCAGGGTCAGGGTTGCCCACTGTTCCGGCGGCGCGAGCTGATACTCGTGCCAGCGGCGCCAGGCTTTCTGCGCCAGGGTCGCCACATCCCGATCGCCAATGAACACCTCGTCGGCCACCAGCCGCTGCCACAGCGCCAGGCTCTGCTCGCTGTTCAGGGGCGCGCGCTGATCGTCGCTGAGCAGGAGATGGTCCTGCCACAGCTGCTGGATCCAGGCGTTGAAGGTCAGCACCGGCTCCGGCGTCCAACTCTGCCGGCCGGCCGCGCTGAGTCGGCGAGCGTCATCGGCGAGCAGGGCCCGGGCCAGACGCGCGGTCGGGGTCAGCCGCAAGCGACCACCGGCGCTCACGGGGCTGGCGGGGCCTTTGGCACCAGGGCCAGCTGCCGGCTCTGCGCCACCAGCTGCCCGCTCGTATCCCACAGCTCGCCGTCTTCCTCCAGAAACCCGCCGGTGACGAAGCGGGTCGTAAAGCGGGCCCGCAGCCACCCGGGACGGGGCCGGGCGCGCAGGTGGGCGGTGAGCTCCACGGTCGGCGTCCAGGCTACGGGCAGGCGCGCGTTGAAGATGGTTGGCGGAAAGGCATCCAGGGCAAGGAGCAGGGCTGTGGTCGACATGGGCTCCTCGTCGCGCAACCGAAACCAGCCGCGCATCTGGGCACTGCCAGACGGGTTGCCGCTGGCAAAGCCGGCGTCCTCCGGGTGCAGGCGCATGTCGACCTGGCCGTGCAGGGCGGGGGCGAAGTCCACGTCTTCCCGCGGATCGCAGGCTTCGACCGGTGGCAGCTCCGGCGGCTGCGCATCGACCCGTAACGCATTGTCGCCGGCATCCCCCAGCGCGCCAAAGGCGCCCAGCAGCGTGACCAGCGCCTTGTCGTCCCGGGACAGGGTGGCGCGCACGGTGGCGAAGGCTTTGCCTTCCTTTACCGTGTCGCAGCTGATGGTCACCGGGCCTGCCTGCACCGGCCGCAAAAAGTGCGCGGTCAGGGTGACCGGGTCGGCGCGCCCGCAGTGCGCGCGCATGGCATGGCCAGCGAGGGCCATGAGGTAGCCGCCGTTGGTGTTGCCGGCAACGTCCCAGCCGGCAGCGGCTGCCGCGGCGTAGCCATCGGCGGTGCGTTGATGAGCGATGGCTCGGGCGAAGCGTGGTAAATCTTTGGGGTCCATGGACCGCCCCGGTCTTGCTGGACGTAGACCTTAGCAGACGCTGAGTTAGGCCGGGATACTCAGGTCGGTCATGGCGGAGTCGCTGTCTCTGAGCTCTGCTTTTACCCGGTACATGTCCTGGTCGGCGCTGGCGAGCAGCGCGTTCAGGTGCGCGCCGTCCTTGGGGTAGAGCGCCAGGCCGATGCTGGCCGTGACCGAAACGTTCTGCTCCCGAACTTTGACGGGAACGCGAATCTGCTCCGCCAGATGCCGGGTAATGGCCGGCAGGCTGGAGGGGCGGTCGTCGTCGATCACGGCGGCAACGACGAACTCATCGCCACCGATCCGGGCCAGCCGGTCTTCGGCCCGCAGATTTTGGCGCAGCCGGTCTGCAATGGTCACCAGCACCCGGTCTCCGGCCGCATGGCCGTGCGTGTCGTTGATGGGCTTGAAGCCGTTCAGGTCGATGAACAGGATGGCGAGCTGCTGATGACACCGCGCAGCGTCGCGCAGCAACGCCTGGGCTTCCTTGTAGAACCGCGTGCGGTTCGGCAGGCCGGTCAGTGCATCGTGCTCGGCCAGGTGCGCGATGCGCTCCACTTCTTCTTCCTTCCTGATCGCGTCCTGCTCCAGGGCATGGCGAAACTGAAAATTTTCCCAGGCATGCCGATGACGGGCCTGGGCGGCGGCCATGCCGACGACCACGCAAGACAGATACAGAAACAGCTGGGTGGCGAGCGTTGCCGAAGGCTCGCCCTGCGTTGCCGTGATGTAGGCGCAGGCCAGCAGCGCCGAGATGGCCGTCAGCCGGCGAGCAGACAGGAAAGTGAGCGTGTAGGTGCTGAAGGTCACAATCAGCAAGCCCGCGTAGTAGGTTTCCCGAGCACTGTCCTGGGGTTGGGCCAGATGAATCATGGCGCAGATGCTGAAGCCGATACCCAGGATGAGCGCCGACGTCACGGTCGGGTAGATGCGGTTGGAGCGATCGGACCAGGTGCTCAGAAAGCCGATCGCCAGCAGCGCGCCCAGCAACGTGCGAACGGTCAGGACCGGGGTCCAGCTCTTGCTGATCACCAGAAAATCCATGGCGACGAAGCCAAAGTTAAGCGCGCCGACGAGCAGTGCCAGCAATCGTATCTGGCGAATCATTTCCGGTGCCAGAGACTCTTGATACGCTCTGACGAGCGCCGGTTCGGGGGTTTCGGCTGGAATGGTGTTTTGGCGCATAGCTGGACGACTTTGACGGATGAGCCCGCAAAAAAAGCAGCAGCTGCCCACAAAAACGTGCGTTCGTTGCGGTTTGCCGTTTACCTGGCGCAAGAAATGGGCCCGGGATTGGGACGCGGTGCGCTACTGTTCGCAGCGCTGTCGGCGCAGCAAGGGCCAGCCGCCCGTTGCGCCGTAAGCGCGTCCGCACCGCTGACGGGACACTGAGTTGCAGGGAGAGAACGATGACTGACTACCACACGGGCCTCGATGCCGGGGTTGCCAACCACACGCCGCTGTCGCCGGTCTCGCTGGTCAAGCGCACCGCGCAGGCGTTTCCTGATGCGCCTGCGATCGTGTTCGACGGCGCGGTGCAAAGCTGGGGCGCAACCTACGACCGCTGCCGGCAGCTTGCCGGGGCGCTGCGCGCGCTGGGCGTTGGCCCGGCAAGCACCGTCGCCGCTTTGTGTCGCAACCTGCCGGCGGCAGTGGAGCTGGCCTATGCCGTGCCCATGTCCCGGGGCGTGCTGAACATGATCAACACCCGGCTGGATGCCGACGGCGTAGCGTTCATCATTGACCACGGCGAAGCGGAAGTTCTGTTTGTCGACAGCGGCCTCGCAGAAACGGCGAATGCGGCGCTGGCCCAGACCGAGCGCCAGCCGCAGCTGGTGTTGATCGAAGATCCGGAGGCGCCCTTTGGCGCGGAGCGCCCTGCGCAGGGCTCAGACTACGAAGCGCTGATTGCCGCCGCGACCGCGATCGATGAGTTCGACCTGCTGCCTGTCGACGAGTGGGACGCCATCGCGTTGAACTACACCTCCGGCACGACTGGCAACCCCAAGGGCGTGGTTTACCATCATCGCGGGGCCTATCTGAATGCCATCGGCAACAGCGTGGAATGGTCCATGCCGGCGCATCCGCGCTATCTGTGGACCTTGCCGCTCTTTCACTGCAACGGCTGGTGCTTCCCCTGGACCCTGGCGGCCAAGGCGGGGGTCAGTTTGTGTTTGCGGGCGCCCACCGGCCCGGGGATTCTCGACGCGCTGCGCGACCTGTCGGTCACGCACATGTGCGGCGCACCCATCGTGCTGAACATGGCGACCACCGAGGCCGAGACCCAGGGGGTGACTTTGCCGGAACGGGTGCAGTTCATGACTGCCGGAGCCGCGCCGCCGGCCGCAGTGCTCGCGCGAGCGGAGCAGATCGGCTTTGACGTGACGCACGTCTATGGCCTGACCGAGGTGTACGGGCCCGCGGCGGTCTGTGCCTGGCGCGATGAGTGGAGCGGCCTGTCTGAAGCCGAGCAGGCGCGGCTCAAGGCGCGCCAGGGCGTGAACTACGCCGTGCTCGAGGAGTTAAGCGTGCGCGACCCGCAATCCCTGGCGCCGGTCCCGGCAGACGGCGAAACCATGGGCGAGGTCATGTTTCGCGGCAACGTGGTCATGAAAGGCTACCTGAAAAACCCCGAAGCCTCGGCGGCTGCCTTCGCGGGTGGCCACTTTCGCAGCGGCGATCTGGGGGTTCGTCATCCCGATGGCCACGTGGAGCTGAAGGACCGTTCGAAAGACATCATCATCTCCGGCGGCGAGAACATTTCGTCGATCGAAGTGGAGGGTGTTCTGTACCAGCATCCGGCGGTGGCCGAAGCGGCGGTGGTCGCCGCACCGCACGAGAAGTGGGGCGAGACGCCGATGGCATTCATTGAGTTGAAGCCCGGCGCGCAGGCGCAGGCGGACGAGGTGATCGCGTTCTGCCGGGAACACCTGGCGCACTTCAAGTGCCCGACGCGCATTGCCTTCGAGTCCCTGCCGAAAACTTCGACAGGCAAAATTCAGAAATTCGAGCTGCGCGCTCGCGCCACCGCGGACTGATCGGTCGCTGGCTTTGCCCCGTCAACTTGCCGCCTGATTGGTTGCCGGCGGCAACCACTGCGCCAGCTTCTCGACGATGGCGGTGCGCACGACAGGTTTGCCCAGATGGTCGTCCATGCCGGCGCGCTGACAGGCGAGGCGGTCTTCGGCCATGACATTTGCGGTCATGGCGATGATCGGCGTACGCGCAGCGGCGCGCGTTTGCTCCGCTTGCCGGATGCGCTGCGTCGCCTCGTAGCCGTCCATCTGCGGCATCTGACAGTCCATGAACACCAGGTCGAACGGCTCCTGCTGCCATCGGCTCACCGCTTCGGCGCCGTTGTTGGCGATCACCACAGTGCAGCCGAGACGCGACAGCAGTTTGGTCGCCACGGCCTGGTTGATCCGGTTGTCCTCGGCGACCAGCACTCGGGTGCCGGTAAAGAGCGGTGAGCTCCCGTTGTTGCCCTGCGAGAGCGGAGCGAGCGCCGCCTGCTCGCCCCTCTCTTCCGGGAGCCTGAGGGTGCAAGTAAAGACAGAGCCTTGGTTGGGCGTGCTGGCCACCTGAATGTCGCCGCCCATGAGGTCGGCCAGCCGCTTGCAGATGGTCAGCCCGAGCCCGGTACCGCCGTAGCGGCGAGTGGTCGAAGCATCGG
This sequence comes from uncultured Pseudomonadales bacterium, assembly GCA_964640725.1. GTDB lineage: Bacteria > Pseudomonadota > Gammaproteobacteria > Pseudomonadales > Azotimanducaceae > CALHVX01. Next base: position 52,679 of record CAZXIJ010000011.1, read on the forward strand.
CCTGCTGGAAGGCCTGGAACAGGCTGGCAACGACCTTGTTGCTCATGCCGATGCCGGTATCGGCGACGCTGATCTCGATCACCTCCGGCTCCGCGCCGCGCCGCATTTCCAGGCGAACCTCGCCGGCTTCCGTAAACTTGACGGCATTGCCGAGCAGATTGAGCAGGATCTGTCGCACGCGGCCCGCGTCGCCGAGCACGCGTGCGGGCAGTGCCGGGTCGAGGTCAATGAGCAGCGTCAGGCCCCGGTTTTCGAGCCCGCCGCGCACCAGGTCCATGACGTCCCGCGCGGCTTCCGCCGGATCAAAGGGCTGGATGTCCAGGTCGAGCTTGCCCGCTTCGACCTTCGAGAAGTCGAGGACGTCGTTGATGATGCTGAGCAGCGCGGTACCTGAGCTGTAGATGATGCGCAGGGCCTCGCGTTGGTCCGGGCTCAGGTCGGTATCGAGCAGGACCTGGGCCATGCCCATGACGCCGTTCATGGGCGTGCGGATTTCGTGGCTCATCATCGCCAGAAATTCGCTCTTCGCCCGTCCCGCTTCCTCGGCCTGGCGCAGGGCCTCGAGGATAGAGCGCTCGTAGCTCTTCCGGGCCGAGATGTCCCGAATCACCAGCGTCGATGCGGCGTCGTCGCCGTTGTCCCCGGCGATGGGGCTGAGGTAGATCTCGACGTCGGTGGCGGCTGTTTCGTGATCGCCGCGCAGACGCAGCTCGCAGCCGGTGGTCCGGTACAGCGCGGCCAGGTCCGGATTGTCTTCAAACAGGTCCTGGGCCTTGCAGCCCCTGCTGAGCCGTTTGCCCAGCAGCTGCCTGGCGGCGGGGTTGCTGTGGGTGACCTGGCCGCCGCTGTTCAGGGTCAGGATCGACTCGCTGACACTGTCGAGCACGGCGGTCAGGCGATCTGCGGTTGCGTCCCGGGCGGCCTCGGCCGCTCGCTGGGCGCTGATGTCGACGAGGGTGCCGCTGAGGCGCACCGTCGCGCCGTTCTCGGCGTGCACCCGGCCGGCGGCGTGGATAGAGACGAAGCTGCCGTCTTTGCGGCGCAGGCGATAGCTATGGTCGATCCGGTCCTGCTTGCGCGCCTGGGTCTGGAAGGCTTCACGCATGGGCTGAACATCGTCCGGGTGCAGCCGGGAGAGAAACCACTGGGTGCCCTGCGGGATGTCGCCCTGATCCTCCTCACCGAGCCATCGCCAGAACGCTTCGCTGACGTACAGGGTGTCAGTCTGAAAGTCGTGGTTGTAGATGGCGACGCCGCTGCTTCGAACCGCGTTCGCGAGCCGTTCCTGGCTCTGCGCCAGGGCCCGTTCCTGAGCCAGCTGCTCGGTGACGTCAGAACCGTGCACGACATACCAAAGCTTGCCGAACTGACGGACCTGGGTGCTGGTGCTTTGCGTGATGTAGGTGCTGCCATCCTTGCGTACATGCTCGAGCTGCAGTTGGGTGGCCGAGTCCCGGGCGTAGTCTGCGCGCGTTTGCCGCTGGAAATCTTCGCTGGTTACGGCCGGCACCAATCGCGATACGTGCATGCCCTGCAGCTCGCTTGCCTGATAGCCTGTGTTCGCGACCGCGGCCGGGTTGGTCTCGATGATGTAGCCCTGCTCATCGATCACATAGGTTTCGCTAGCGCTGTTGTGCAGCGCGAGCTCTTTGACTTTGCTGTTGATCTCCTGCTCGCGATGTTCGGTGACATCCAGCAGCTGCACGTCGATACGGGAGACGGCCCGCGTGTAGCGCAGCCGCAGCTCCACCCATCGGGCCTTGCCGTCCGGTGTCTGGGTGTCCAGCAGAACCTTCTGCGTGTTGCCCGGGCGGGCTCGGCCAACCCGGAAAGCCCCGTATGCGGCGCCGCGGTTTCGGCACAGGCGCAGCAGATCGCGCACGCTGGAAAACTCGCCTCTTGGCCGTCCCGTCAGCGCCTCAAAGCCTGTGGCCACATAGGTCAGCTTGCCGCTTGCCGGGGCGATGGAGATGAAACAGCCAGGCACCAGCTCGGCGATTTCACTCAGGTCCTGTTCCAGGCCCGGGGGCTGAGCGGCGTTGTTTGCGGCGTCTGCGGAGGACATGACCCGTGGGCATCGTAGGCGTACAGGCTGAGTCTAGAGGCTTGTAGCCCGCCCTGGGTCAGCGGTGATCAGAACTGGGGAATTGGTCCGCGAGGGTGGCTTTTGCCGTCGCGCGCCGCCCGCCGCGCCGACGGTTCTTTGGCGCTCTAGCCGTTGCCCTGTTTCATCAAGCGGTGTTTCTGGCGATCCCAGTCGCGGTTGCGCTCCGTTTCGCGCTTGTCGTGCTGCTTCTTGCCTTTGCCGAGCGCCAGCTCGCACTTTACCCGGTTGTCTTTCCAGTACAGCTTGGTTGCCACGCAGCTGTAGCCGGCAGCCGAGGTTGCGGTAAACAGCCGGGCGATCTCGCGGCTGTGCAGGAGCAACTTGCGGGTCCGCTGCGGTTCCGGCACCACGTGGGTCGAGGCGCTGACGAGCGGCGTGATGTTGACGCCCAGCAGCCAGGCTTCGCCGTTCCGTAGCAGCACATAGCTGTCCACCATCTGCACCTTGCCGTCGCGCAGGGCCTTGACCTCCCAGCCCTGCAGGACCAGGCCAGCCTCGAAATGGTCTTCCAGCAGGTAGTCGTGGCGCGCCCGCTTGTTCTGAGCGATCAGGTTGCCCGAGGGCTGTTTCTTCTTTCCGGCCATGGCCAAGAGTATACGGCACGCGCCCGCTTGTTCGCCCCGGAGCGATGGGTAACAATCCGCGCGTTTCTTGGGTATTGGGGAATCTATGGCGCAGGGGAGTGACGGCGACAGCTCGCAGCACGGCATGTGGTCCAGCCGCTGGCTGTTTGTGCTCGCGGCAGCGGGGTCCGCCGTAGGGCTGGGCAACATCTGGAAATTCCCCTACATCGCCGGCGAGAACGGCGGTGGCGCTTTCGTGCTGGTTTACCTGGGTTGCGTGCTGCTGGTTGGCCTGCCGATCATGATGGCCGAAGTGCTGCTCGGCCGAGCAGGGCGGGAAAGCCCCATCAACACCATGCGCAAGCACACCCGGGAATTCGGGCGCAGCGGCTTCTGGCTTCTGATCGGCTGGATGGGCGTGCTGGCCGGATTCCTGATTCTGTCCTACTACGCGGTGATCGCTGGCTGGGCGCTGTACTACATCTACCTTATGGCCAGCGGCGCGTTCAGCGGCGTCACGCCAGAAGTGGCGAGCGGTACCTTCAACGACTTCCTCTCGGATCCCTGGCAGCTACTGCTTTGGCACACGCTCTTTATGATTTTGACCGTTTACATCGTGGGTCGGGGTGTCATCAAAGGGTTGGAGACGGCCATCCGCTGGTTCATGCCGCTGTTGTTGATTTTGCTCCTGGTTTTGCTGGGCTACGGCTTTCAGTCCAGTGGCTTCGAGCAGGGTTTTGACTTCATGTTCGGGCTCAACTGGGACTCCCTGTCCCCCAACGCCATATTGATTGCGATGGGCCAGGCCTTCTTCACCCTGAGCCTGGGTATGGGCGCGATCATGGCGTACGGCGCCTACGTGCCGAAGGACACGTCGATTGCGAGTACCGTATTCACGATCGCCATGCTCGACACCTTTGTGGCCGTGGCCGCGGGCCTTGCCATTTTTCCGATTGTCTTTGCCAACGGGCTCGAGCCCGGGCAGGGACCGGGACTCATGTTCGTGACCGTACCGCTGGCCTTCGGGCAGCTGCCTCTGGGCGCGCTGTTCGGCACGCTGTTCTTCCTGCTGGTCAGCTTTGCTGCAGTGACATCTGCGATCTCGCTGACAGAGCCGGCGCTTGCTTACCTGGTCGAGGAGTACAACGCCAAGCGGCAGCGGGTTGCGATCTCCCTGGGCGTGATCTGCTGGATCCTTGGCGTCGGCACGGTGCTGTCCTTCAATGTGTGGGCAGACCTGCACATTGTTGGCGAGCTGACGTTCTTTGACTTCGTGGATTACGTCTCGCAGAACATCATGTTGCCCCTGGGCGGCTTGCTGATCGCGCTTTTTGCGGCCTGGGCCGTACCTCGATCCCTGATCGGCGAGCAGCTGGGCCTGAGCAGCGGCTTCGGTCACCTGCTGTGGAAACTGCTGGCCGGGATCATCGCGCCCCTGGGGGTCGCCGTGGTGTTTGTGTACACGCTGTTCCCCGGGCTCTTCGGCTAGCATGCCCAGCCTGCACCGTACCGCGCTGCTGACCTGCAGCGCCGAGCGTATGTTCCAGGTCGTGAACGACGTCGGCAGCTACCCGGAGTTTCTGCCCTGGTGTCGCGATGCCCAGGTGCTGGAGCAGGCTCCGGCTCCCGCCCATGGCCCCGATGCGCAGACCATGGTGGCGTCGTTGCAGTTGTCTGCGAAAGGCCTGCGGGAAACCTTCACGACCCGCAACGTCGCCGTGCCCCACGAGCGGGTCGAGCTGGAGCTGGTGTCTGGTCCCTTCAGCAGTTTTCACGGGCGCTGGGAGATCACCGCGATCGGTGATGCGGGCTGCCGCACTGAACTGTTTGTCGACTTCGAGTTCAGCCGCGGGCTGGCGCTGCTCAGTCGTGTCGTGACCGGTTCTCTTGTGAGCGCTGCCGACCGCATTCTCGATGCGTTCTGCCAGCGGGCTGAAGTCGAGCGGTGAGCGGCGTGCCGGCGCTGTTGGCGGTGAGCGTGGCTTACGCCGAGCCTGACTGCCAATGGGTACAGGAGCTCAGCCTGCCAGCGGGCAGCACTGTGCGCGATGCCCTGCAGGCGGTCGCCCAGCAGGCGCCCTTCAGCGATTTGCCCTGGGCGGACATGCCTGTGGGTATCTTTGGCGAGCCGGCAGCGCTCGAGCAGCGCCTGGCGGAGCACGATCGAGTCGAGCTCTATCGGCCGCTGGTCATGGATCCGAAGGAAGCGCGGCGCCTGCGGGCGCTGGAAAACGCCCGCTAGGCGCTTTCGTCGCTCCTGTCAGCGGTCTCGACCGCAGACGCCTCATCCTGCTCGGACACCTCGTCGTCCTGTAAGGACACCTCGTCGTCCTGTAAGGAC
>CAZXIJ010000011.1:57789-98028 GCA_964640725.1 uncultured Pseudomonadales bacterium
ATCCTGCTCGGACACCTCGTCGTCCTGTAAGGACACCTCGTCGTCCTGTAAGGACGCCGGGTCATCGGTCGCGGATTCGGGCAGGTAGTCACCGGTGAAGTAGAACAGGGTGCCGTCATCAAAGAACAGCGTCAGGCGCTTTTCTTCTTCGTAGTAGCCGGGCACCTCGACCCGATACAGGTAGTCCCAGCGGTCGCTGCTGAAGCTGTTGCGCAAAATGGGCTCGCCCATGATGAAAGCGACCTGGTTGCGGGTCATGCCCGGTTCGAGCTGGTTCACCATGTCCTGCGTGATGACATTGCCCTGCTGGATCGTCGCCCGGTACAGGCGCGGCAAGCTGCAGCCGCCCAGGAGCAGGCTGGCAACGAGCGTGAGCGCCAGGCCGCGGCAGGCGGCGGGGCATCTGGGGCTGTGAATCAAAGTGCTGGCCATGGGTATCCGGGGCTGGGCAGGCGAGGCATGTTAGCTGCGTGTCTACCGCTTGCCCAGAGCCGGCGCCCTCTTGTCAGGCACTGGCTTCGTCGAGCAGCGTCGCGGCGTAGCTTCGGGTCTTGGCGGTCACGCGGGCGCCAGCCAGCATGCGTGCGACTTCCTCCAGCCGGGCCTTGCCGTTCAGCTCGGAGATCTGCGTGCCGGCCTCGGCATCCTTGAACACCTTCAGGTGCTGCTGCCCGAGAGCGGCAACCTGCGGTGCATGGGTCACGCAAAGGATTTGCGTGTGAGCGGACAAGCGGCGCAGCAGGCGCCCGATGACATCAGCCGTGGTGCCGCCGACGCCAACGTCCGCTTCGTCCAGCACCAGGCACGGCAGGGCGGTTTTCTCCGCCGCGACGACCTGGATAGCGAGGCTGATGCGGGATTGCTCGCCGCCGGAGGCGATTTTGCGCAGCGGCGCTGGCGCCGCTTTAGGGTTGGTTCGGATCATGAACTCGACCGACTCCAAGCCGTGTTCGCCGAGCTGCTCGGCAAATTCGACGGCCAGGGACCCGCCCTCGATACCCAGGATCTGCATGTGCTCGCTGACGGCCGCGGCGAAGCCTTTGGCGGCTTTTTTCCGCTGCCTGGTGAGCCGCGCAGCGGCGCTGTCGAAGGCTTTACGGGCCGTGTCGGCCTGCGCCGTGGCAGTGTCGAACGCGCTGCGATCCGTATCCATCGCGGCCAGTTCTTCCGACAGGTTCGCGATATGGGCTTCCAGGCCCTCCGGGGCCACCTTGTGCTTGCGGGCGACCTCATGAATGTCGCCGAGCCGGGCTTCCAGGGCGTGCACGGTTTCGCCGTCGGACTCCAGGCTATCCAGGTAGCTGCGCAAATCGCCGGCCCCTTCGCTCAGCAGCGCGTCCGCTGAGCTCAGGCAATCCCTGGCGCTGGCCAGGGCCGGGTCGTCATCCTTCAGGCCCCGCAGCAGGCGCAGGGCCTGGCCGACCGGGCTGTCCTCCAGCGCCTCCAGGGCGCCGGCGGCGTCGTCCTTGAGGGTCTGCAGCTGGGCCAGACGTCGAAACTGGGCCTCGGTCTCGGCAAACTCGCCCGGCTGCAGAGCAAGCGTGGTCAGCTCTTCGAGCTGGTAGGTCAGCAGGGTCTGCCGATCCTCCCGGGCGGCCAGGGACTCTGCCAGCGCATCGGCCTGCTGCCGGGCCCGGTGCCACAGGCGATAGGCGTCCTGGGCAGCGCGGCGGTCGGCGGCTTTACAGCCGTAGTCGTCCAGCAGGGCTCGCTGCACGTCCCGGGCACCGAGGCGATAGCTCTCCTGCTGCCCGTGAATGTCGATCAGGGGCTCGGCGAAGGCCTTGAGCTGGGCCAGGGTCACCGGCGCATCGTTGATGAAGGCGCGAGACCGGCCCTCCCGGGACACCACCCGGCGCACCAGGGCGCGTGCCGGCTGGTCTGGGTCCGACAGCTCCGCCGCCTCCAGCAGCGTCTGCGAGGGCAGGTTCAGGGACAGATCGAATTCTGCAATCACCTCGGCCCGGTTGGCGCCGGCGCGCACCGCTTCGCTGCTGGCCCGTTCGCCCAGCACCAGCGACAGGGCGCTCAGCAGCATGGACTTGCCGGCACCGGACTCGCCGGTCAGCGCGGTGAGCCCCGGAGTGAGGGTCAGATCCAGATCTCGGACCAGGCCAACGTTGTTCACTGTAAGCTGACGAAGCATGGGTGTTAGCTATGATCTCTGGCGAGTGAATAGCGGCTGCCGTACTGGCAATGCGCCGGGGCCGGCCAATTGAAAAACTGCTGCAGGCAGGGTTCACTGAGGACGCGGAATGCCACCAAGTAAGTTGCAACTGTGAGCAAAAAGCAAGACTCCGTCACCGTTGATGAGCGTGCCCAAAGGCTGCTGAAGCGCCTGGTTGAGCATTATATAGATGAAGGCACGCCGGCGGCTTCGAAGGTGCTGGCGGCTCAGCCGGGCGTGGAGGTCAGCCCGGCGACGGTGCGCAACATCATGGTGGAGCTCGAGTCCCAGGGGTTGGTGCGCTCGCCGCACACCTCCGCCGGCAAGATACCCACCCCCGCCGGCCTGCGCTTCTTCGTCGATACGTTGCTCTCGCGCCAGCCGGTGAATGCGTTAACGGTGGAGCAGATGCAGGCGCAGCTGAACCCGGACCTGGCACCCAAGGACCTGGTGAGCTCTGCGTCGCGGCTGCTGTCACACCTGACGAGCATGACCTGCGTCGTTCTGCTGCCCCGGCAGGACAGCGCGGTGCTTCGGCATATCGAGTTCCTGCCCCTGTCCGGCCAGCGGGCGCTGGTCATTCTGGTGCTGAACGATCGCGAGGTGCAGAACCGCGTCATACATCTGGATCGCGATTACCCCGAAACAGAGCTGACCCAGGCGGCAAACTTCCTGAACAAAGAGTTCGGAGGGCGCTCCCTGGACGAGCTGCGGGAGCTGCTGATGGCCTCCATGCAGGCCGACAAGGACCGCATGAACCAGATCATGCAGTCCGCGCTGGATCTCGCGAGCCGCGCGCTGGATGACACGGACGACGCGGCAGAGGATGAGCAGGAGCTGCTGGTGAGCGGCGAAGCGGCCCTGTTTGATCTGGATACTTCGTCGGACACCGTGCGCTCGCTGTACGAGACCTTCACGGAAAAGGGCAACATCCTGCAGCTGCTGGACCAGTGCCTGCGGTCTGACGGGATCCAGCTGTTCATCGGCGAGGAAGCGGGCGACACGGTGTTTGGCGACGTCAGCATCGTGACTTCGCGCTACGAGGGCAACGGTCAGGTCGCTGGGGTCCTGGGAGTCGTGGGGCCGACGAGAATGGCCTACCAGACGGTTATCCCGGTGGTCGATATTACGGCCCGGGTGCTGAGCGCCGCCATGAGCCAGCACTGAGCGATGGATCCTGCCCGGGTGTCCGTGCAGCCGCTCAGCGGGGCCTTGGTCGACCCCCTGCGGGCGCACCTGGGCCGGCACCGGGCGGAGTCCGGCGCCGCTGGCGACCTGATCTTTATGCCCTTCGAGCCCGATGGTGACGCCGGCCCGCGGGGGTTGGATCGCACCGCCTGGCAGATGCCCCTGGACCAGCCCGGCTGGCAGCGCTGGTACGTGGCGCTGGGCCCGGCGGGCACCGTGGTGGGACATGTCGATCTCAAGGGGGACGGGCTGGCGACCGGTCTGCACCGCTGTGAGCTCGGCATCGGCATTGAACGTGCCCATCGGGGCGGCGGTCTGGGTCAGCGCCTGATGGGCGCCGCCCTGGCCTTCGCGCGGCAGGCACCGACGCTGGCCTGGGTGGACCTGCGCGTCTTTGCCCACAACCATCGCGCGCGGGCGCTCTACGAGGCCCTGGGCTTTGAGCGCCAGGGCACCCTGCGGGACCGTTTCCGGATCCGTGGCGAGCAGATCGACGACGATCTGATGGCCCTGTCGGTCGAATCTTTCTGATCAGCCCGCCCCGGAGGGTTGAATTTGACCGGCGTGCCCCCACGTTGCCGGCCAGACAGGTTAACGAGGCTCTCCGGTGGCGGGCGAAAACGAAGAAGATCCCAAGAACCAGGGCCCCGAGCCCTCAGACCCCGGTGTTCAGGACGATGCTGGGGGCGGAGAGCCAGCGCAGGGCGAGCCTGGCGCGGTCAACCCGGACGTCGTCGAGGCGCTGGAGGCCCAGGTTGCAGACCTGAAGGACCAGCTGCTGCGGGGCCAGGCGGAGATGGAAAACGTCCGCCGGCGCACAGCGCGGGACGTCGAGAATGCCCACAAATTCGCCATCGAAAAGTTTGCCGGCGAGCTTCTGCCGGTCGCCGACAGCCTCGAGAAGGCAGTCGAGACGGCTGAGAAAGCGGCGCAGGATGCGGGTGATGACGGTGCGGCCAAGGCCATCGCCGAAGGCGTGGCCCTGAGCCTCAAGCTGTTTGTGGACAAGCTCGGAAAAGGCGGCATCGAGCAGATCGACCCGCTGGGACACCCCTTCGACCCGCAGCTGCACGAGGCCATGGCCATGGTCGAGAACCCCGGCGCAGAGCCCAATTCCGTCATGGACGTCATGCAGAAGGGCTACACCCTGAACGGGCGCCTGGTGCGCGCGGCAATGGTGGTGGTGGCCAAGGCCCCGGCAGACGCCAGCTAGCGAACCGCAACCACGACAGCGGCCTGGGGAATCGCAGCCCAGGCCTTGAAAACCCCCGGTCTGGCCAAACATAGGAGCCAGACACTGCGCGCAGCGCAGATCACCGAACATTTGGAGCGCATCGACATGGGCAAGATCATCGGCATCGACCTCGGTACCACCAACTCTTGTGTGGCCGTGCTGGAAGGCAAGGACCCGAAGGTCATCGAGAATTCAGAAGGCGATCGCACGACTCCGTCGATCATCGCCTATACGGACGACAACGAGATTCTGGTTGGCCAGAGCGCCAAGCGCCAGGCCGTGACCAATCCCGTCAACACCCTGTTCGCTGTGAAGCGGCTGATCGGCCGCAAGTTCGACAGCGACATCGTGCAGAAGGACATCAAGATGGTGCCCTACAGCATCGTCAAGGCGAACAACGGCGACGCCTGGGTCGAAGTGAAGGGCGAGAAGCTCGCCCCGCCGCAGATCTCTGCAGAAGTTCTGAAAAAGATGAAGAAGACCGCCGAGGAGTACCTGGGCGAAGAAGTCACGGAAGCCGTCATCACGGTGCCCGCGTACTTTGACGATTCCCAGCGCCAGGCCACCAAGGACGCCGGCAAGATCGCCGGGCTGGAGGTCAAGCGCATCATCAACGAGCCGACGGCAGCGGCGCTCGCCTACGGCCTCGACAAGCAGCGCGGCGATGCCAAGGTCGTGGTCTACGATCTGGGCGGCGGTACCTTTGACGTGTCGGTGATCGAGATTGCCGAGGTTGACGGCGAGCACCAGTTCGAAGTGCTCGCGACCAACGGCGACACGTTCCTGGGCGGCGAAGACTTCGACCTCGCGATCATTGACTACCTGGCCGACGAGTTCAAAAAAGAGAACAGCGTTGACCTGCACAGCGATCCGCTCGCCCTGCAGCGGCTGAAGGAAGCTGCAGAGAAGGCAAAGATCGAGCTGTCTTCCAGCCAGCAGACCGAGATCAACCTGCCCTACATCACCGCCGATGCCACCGGTCCCAAGCACCTGGTGCTGAAGCTGACCCGGGCCAAGCTCGAGTCGCTGGTGGAATCGCTGGTGAGCCGGACCATCGATCCCTGCAAAACCGCGCTGGACGATGCCGGGCTGAAGATTGGCGAGATTGACGACGTGATCCTGGTGGGCGGCCAGAGCCGCATGCCGCTGGTGCAGGACAAGGTCAAGGCGTTCTTCAACAAGGAGCCGCGCAAGGACGTGAACCCGGACGAAGCTGTAGCCATGGGCGCTGCGATCCAGGCGGCGGTGCTGTCTGGCGACGTGAAAGACGTGCTTCTGCTCGACGTCACGCCGCTGTCTCTGGGTATCGAGACCCTGGGCGGCGTGATGAGCGCGCTGATCGAGAAGAACACCACGATCCCGACCAAGAAGCAGCAGGTGTTCTCGACCGCCGACGACAACCAGACCGCAGTGACGATTCACGTGCTGCAGGGCGAGCGCAAACAGGCCGCGCAGAACAAGTCTCTGGGACGCTTTGACCTGGCGGACATTCCGCCGGCACCCCGCGGCATGCCGCAGGTCGAGGTCAGCTTCGACATCGATGCCAACGGCATCCTGAACGTGTCGGCCAAAGACAAGGCGACGGGCAAAGAGCAGTCCATTGTCATCAAGTCCTCCTCTGGTCTGTCTGATGAAGACATCGAGCAGATGGTGAAGGACGCCGAGGCCAATGCGGCAGAGGACGCCAAGTTCGAAGAGATGGTGACGCTGCGCAATCAGGCCGATGGCCTCATTCACGGCGCGCGCAAGGCCGTGGCCGATGCCGGCGACAAGGCGACAGACGAGGAAAAAACCGCCATCGAAGCGGCGGCCAAAGATCTTGAAGAAGCCCTTCAGGGGGACGACAAGGAAGCGATCGAGGCCAAGATCCAGGCGCTGTCTGAAGCGTCCGGCACCCTGGCTCAGAAGATGTACGCCGAAGAAGCCGCGGCGGCCGGCGAAGGCGGCCCGGATATGGGTGCCGGCGGCGGCGACGCAGGCGGCAACGATGACGGCGATACGGTCGATGCCGAGTTCGAAGAGGTCGACGACGGCAAGAAGTAATCCCGGCCAGGGCGGCGGCCTTTCGTCCAGCCCTGTTATTCTAGCGGTCAGTTGATGCCCCGGGGCGACACGAATGTGTTGTCCCGGGCTTTTCATTTCAGGGTTTGCCATGTCCAAGCGCGATTACTACGAAGTCCTCGGCGTCAGCCAGTCGGCGGAGGCCGGAGACATCAAGAAGGCCTATCGCCGCCTCGCCATGAAATTTCATCCGGATCGCAATCCGGATGACGCCGATGCGGATGCCAAGTTCAAGGAGGCCAGCGAGGCCTACGAGGTACTTCAGGACGCAGACAAGCGCGCGGCCTATGACCGCTTCGGCCATGCCGGTCTGGAAGGCAACGGCGGCGGTGGCGGCGGCGCCGGTGGCTTTGGCGACATCTTCGGCGACGTGTTCGGGGACATATTCGGCGGTGGTCGCGGCGGCGGTGTTCGTCGTGGCGCCGACCTGCGCTACGGGCTCGAGCTGGATCTCGAGCAGGCGGTCAGCGGCGACACGGTCGAGATTCGCGTGCCGGTGCTGGCCAGCTGCGACGATTGCGACGGCAGCGGGGCCAAGCCGGGCACCAGCCGCACCACCTGCCCCGATTGCGGTGGCGCGGGCCAGATCCGCGTGGCCCAGGGCTTCTTTTCTCTGCAACAGGCCTGTCCCCGTTGCCGGGGCGAAGGCCAGATTGTCAAAGATCCCTGCAAAAGTTGTCGCGGGGCTGGGCGGGTAGAGAAGCCGAAGACCCTGTCGGTGCGCATTCCTGCCGGCGTCGATACCGGCGATCGCATTCGCCTGACCGGCGAAGGCGAGGCGGGACCGGCCGGCGGCCCGCCGGGCGATCTGTACGTGCAGGTCGAGGTTCGGGATCACCCGATCTTTGTGCGCGACGGCCGCAACCTCTTTTGCGAGGTACCGATCTCGTTCGCCGATGCCGCCCTGGGCGGCGAGCTCGAAGTGCCGACGCTGGACGGTCGCGTCAAACTCAAGATTCCTGAAGAGACCCAGAGCGGCAAGCTGTTCCGCCTGCGCGGCAAGGGCGTGACTCCGGTCCGCGGCGGCGGCGTGGGTGACCTGCTGTGCAAGGTTTCGGTGGAGACGCCCGTCAAGCTCAGCGACAAGCAAAAGGAGCTGCTGCGGGAATTCAAGGCCAGCCTGCAGGGCGACGAGGCCAAGCACTCGCCGCAGGAGTCCAGCTGGTTCAAGGGCGTGAAGGACTTTTTCGACAGCCTGAAGTCCTAGCAGGACCAGGGCCCGATGCCATTGGGGGGTTAGGGTGATTCGAGTAGCTGTGACTGGCGCCGCCGGCCGGATGGGCCGGACGCTCATCCAGGCGATTCATGAGGACCCGGAATTGACGCTCGGCGCCGCGCTGGAGCGGCCGGACAGCTCCCTCGTGGGCAGCGATGCAGGCGAGCTGGCCGGAGTCGGTCGCTGTGGCGTTGCGGTCGCGACAGATCTGGCCGCGGTGCTGGACGACTTCGACACGCTCATCGACTTCACCGCGCCGGCGGTCACCGTCGCCGCGGCGGCGCTGTGCCGGCAGCGGGGCAAGCGCATGGTCATTGGCACGACCGGTCTGGACGAAAGCGATGCGGCCAGCCTGGCGGCGGCAGCGAACGATATCGCGATTCTCAAGGCACCGAACATGAGTGTCGGCGTCAACCTGGTCTTCAAGTTGCTGCAGATCGCAGCCTCCGTGCTGGGCGACGACGTCGACATCGAGGTGATCGAGGCTCACCACCGGCACAAGGTCGATGCGCCCTCGGGTACGGCCGTGCGTATGGGCGAGATCCTCGCAGAGACCCTCGACCGGAAGCTCGATCAGGTGGCCGTTTACGGCCGCGAGGGCATCACGGGCCCCCGAGATCGGCAAACCATTGGCTTCGAGACGGTGCGCGCCGGCGATATCGTAGGCGACCATACGGTGCTGTTCGCGGGCGCTGGCGAGCGTATCGAGATCACGCACCGGGCCCACAGCCGGGCCAACTTTGCCCAGGGTGCCCTGCGCGCAGTGAAGTACCTGGAAGGCAAAAAAACGGGCCTGTACGACATGCAGGACCTGCTGGGCTTGTCGTAGACAAGACCAGGCTTGTCGTAGACAAGACCAGGCTTGTCGTAGACAAGACCAGGCTGAGCAAGGCGCCGACCAGCAGCCTGCGCCGGGGTCAGAAGTCGTCCAGATCGATCCCCAGCTCGTCGGCCAGCGCGTCCGTGTCGCTCTCGAAGGCTTCTCGCTCGTCGGCCGTTTTCATCATCTCGTCGCGCTGCTTTTCAAAGCCGCGAGTAAATTTCTCGATGCGCGCTTCGCCCCGCGTTTCTTCCTGGGCTCTCGCCCTGGCCAGCTGCGGTTTGGCACCGGCGAAGTCGTAGTACTCCGCGGCCTCTGTAAAACGCTCGCGTTTCATCAGCCCGTCGCCCCGGGCGACAGCCCGTTGGTTGATGCGAGCCACATCTTTGCTGCGGGCCACCGAGCGGGCCAGGCGCAGTTGCTCGGTGGCGGTGGCGGTGTCCGCGCCCAGCTGCAGGTTGATCAGCGCAGCCGGGTTCGGTGCGGACGCAAGTATCCGCTCGAAGGTCGCGTCTTCCTTGCCCAGCCAGTGCTTGACGTGCAGATCCCGCAGCGGTGCCAGCCGGTCCTCAATGTCTTGCAGTGCGCGCAGCCCGGACCGCTCCGCCGGGAGCAGCCCGACACCGCCCTGGGCGTAGTCGGAGCGGTAATCCATATCCCAGCGGCTCAGGTAGCGCAGTCGGCTCGCCGCCAGCTGCGCCAGCGTATCGAAATGTTTGTCGGCCTCGGCATCGCCAATGGCCGCCGTTAGGAAATCCCGGGCTTCCTGCTCGAAGTCCTCGTACAGGTTGGCCATGAGCAACAGGTTGAGCAGGCCCGGTTTCTGGGCGTTGGGCGCCTCCGGATCGAGCACGCCATAACCTCCGCCGATAAACCAGGCCCGGTTCCGGTAGGCCTTGCGGTTGGACTGTACGAGCTTGCCGATCGCGCCGTTCAGTTGTTCGTATCGGTCTGGATCCGCGCAGCGGACCCGGTAGAACCCAGTGGTCGGGGCTTCTTCGGGCAGCTCGGGGTGGGCCATATCAAACAGGTGTCGCTGCAGTGTCGCGATCGCCAGGAGCGGATCCGTCGCGCGGCTGGCCGCTGCCAGATCGGTATCGATGATGCCGTTCGCGAGGCCCGCGATCGGCCTTACTGTATCGCCGGTGGCGGGGCCGTAACGCAACGGCTCGGTGCACTGGTTGGCGATGGCCAGGGCTGGCAGCAGCGATGCTGCCAGCAACGTCGTCAGAGCAACTCGCATTGCCGGCGCCTAGTTGCCGAAGAGCCCGCGGATGCCCTTGCGAATTGCTCCGCGGGTCTCGTTAATTACAGCACGCTCGGACTCATCTTTGGCCGCTTCGCCAACTTCTTCGGCTAGATTCGGATCCCGGGACTGTCCGCCTGCGCTCTGATTGGTCTGCTGATTCTGACCCGTTTCCTTTTGCATGTTGCGGGCCATGCCCAGCATGGCGCCCATGTTCATGGGCTGCAGTCCTTCGGGCAGCTCGAAATGGTGTGCCGCCTGCTCGCGCATGTTCAGCTCGGTCAGCTCCATCTTCATGCGCTGGCCTTTCATGCCGCGGTTCTTGTAGATCATGTCCATCTTGATCGGCACGCCTTCATCGGTGATCCACATGAAACCGGCGCCTTTGCCATTGCGATCCTTGAAGTTGGTTTTGAACTTGCGCGACGAGTGGCCGTTGACGTCCTCGCGGCCCACTTCTTCGATCTTGCTCACCTGCATGTTGTCGGCAGAGCTTTCCAGCGCCTGATCGATTTTCATTTCCCGGTACATGCCCATCTCTGGCATGACGGCCCAGGCCTTGTTCAGGTCTTCGCGCATGATGACGATGGCCTGCATGCCGCCCATGTCCATGCCCATCACCTGCTTGCCGGGCGCCTTGCGCTCCGTAAAGCTGAACTGACCGTCCTTGGTCTCCATGACGCGGGTGCCGTCATAGGAGGCGTCGGTGCGGATGCCGTACTTCTCCGCCCACTGTTGCATGGTCACAGCCTGGGCAGCGCCGGCCCAGGCGGTCAGCAGCAGGGTGGTCAAGGCTATCAGGGCTTTGCAGTTCATCGGTGGTACTCCCTCGGGGTGATCATATGCAGACGGCGAGCCGCCAAAAGTCGGGTGCCATCTGCGGGTTCTATCTACAGATACGCATTTCTTCCCCAGATACTGCCAAATTTCCTGGCGGAAGGTGTCGCCTGCAGGACACAAGGCCGGCCGGATTAGCGCGGCACGAAGCGATCCAGGAGCACCAGAAGCTGGAACAGCAGCACGGCCCCCGGCAGGGCGAGGGCCCAGCGCAGGGGGGCAAACAGGTTCAGCGTCCGCTGGGCGATTGCGGTGTGCTGTAGGCTGGGCTGTCGGCACTGGCAGCGCGGTCATGTGCAATCATCGCACCACGATACCGGCACTGTTCTGCCTGTAGTTCCGGCGGCATCGTCGCTTGCCCTGGGCTGGCCGCTGGCGACGCGCTCCCGGGGCGTCTAGGATGCCCGCTCGCTGTCACGGGGGCCGATCATGGCCGGTGCAACCAGACGACGGATGCTTCAGTTCGGCGCAGCCTGGGCGGCGCGCCTGGGGATGCCGATACCCTACCTGCGCTACCTGCCTCTGGGGCTGACGCCCGTGGCGCTGGCTCAGGGCGCAGCGCCAACCGCCGACGGCAAGCCGGGCCTGGTGGTCCTCAACGATCGCCCCCTGAACGCCGAGACTCCCGCTCACCTGCTGGACGATCCGGTCACTCCGGCCTCCCGCCTGTTCGTTCGCAACAACGGCATTCCGCCGACTGCCGTCGATCCCGCGGCCTGGTCCCTGGAAATCGACGGGGAGTCTTGCGGGACGCCCCAGTCTTTCTCCATCAGCGATCTGAAATCGCAGTTCAAGACCGTCAGCTACCAGCTGCAGCTGGAGTGCGGGGGCAATGGTCGCAGCGAATTCGTGCCCCCGGCCCCAGGCAACCAGTGGACCACTGGCGCCGTGGGCTGCCCGCGCTGGACGGGCGTCCGCCTGCGCGATGTTCTGGCGCACTGCGGGATCCGCGACGACGCGGTTTACGTGGCCTACTACGGGGCCGACCGGCACGCGAGCGGCGACCCCGACAAGGTGCCCATTTCCCGGGGCGTGCCGCTGGCGAAGGCGCTGGAAAAAGAAAGCCTGATCGCCTGGGCCATGAACGACGAGCCGATTCCGGCGGCGCACGGCGCGCCGCTGCGCCTGGTTATTGGCGGCTGGCCCGGTTCTGTGAGCGGCAAGTGGCTTCGCAAGATCGTGGTGCGGGACCGGGTTCACGACGGCCCCAAAATGCTTGGCCAGTCCTACCGCGTGCCCTGCGAGCCCGTGGCGCCCGGGGCAGCGGTGGCGGACGAGGATCTGTGCATCATCGAGTCCATGCCCGTGAAATCGCTGGTGACCTTTCCCCGCAGCGGCGTCGTCGCGCCCCTGGCTGAGCCCCTGGCGGTGCGCGGCCACGCTTGGGCCGGCGATCGGCGCGTTCGCCGGATGTACACCTCCATCGATTTCGGCGCGAGCTGGCAGCGAGCGGCGCTCGACCGGCCCGCCAACCGCCTGGCCTGGCAGCGCTGGCGGGCGCAGGTTCGCTTCCCGAAGCCCGGCTACTACGAGGTCTGGGCCCGGGCCGAGGATGAGGCGGGGGTTGCACAGCCCATCGTGCTGCCCGGCTGGAACCCCAAGGGCTACCTGAACAACGCCGCGCATCGGATCGCCGTGCGGGTGGCGGCTTGATCCGCTGGCAAAGCTGGATGAGCGTGGCGCTCCTTGCGGCGGGCACCGCGCTGGGCGGCGAGGCGGAGCCTGGCCGGCAAGCCGTCGCTGTCGACGAGCTCACGGGCCTGAAGATCGCCCCCGGTTGGGAACACGCCCGCGCTCACTGCGGGGCCTGCCACTCCTGGCGGCTCGTCACCGGCAATCGGGGCGATCAGGACAGCTGGCTGGCGCTCATTCGCTGGATGCAGGACACGCAAAAGCTCTGGCCCATTCCCGAGCCTACTCTGACAGAACTGGTGGACTATCTGGCGGCAGCCTATCCGCCAGGCACCGCCTCGCGGCGGGCGCCGCTGGCGAGCCATCTTTTGCCGCCGTTGACGCCGGTTCCTGCTGGACTCTCTGAGCCGGACAGTTAAACTATCCGCTTAAGGGCGTGTCCGGGGGGCGTGCCCTTAATGCCATCTGGCCCGGGACTTTTGCGTCACTTGCACGTCAAGAGGCGGTTTGGACAGCCGCGCCCAGCCAGGCGGGACCGATCTCTCAGCGATCACGAAACGCGCCGCAACAGAGCGCGTAGCAGCACCAGGAATTACATTGAAACCGGCGTTTCTCGCGTTAGAGGACGGCAGCATTTTCCGCGGCCAGTCCATAGGATCGGCTGGCCAAACGGTCGGCGAAGTTGTCTTCAACACCGCGATGACGGGCTATCAGGAAATCCTCACGGATCCCTCGTACGCCCAGCAGATCGTGACCCTCACCTATCCGCAAATCGGCAACACCGGGATCAACCCGGAAGACGTCGAGTCGGACCGGATCTGGTCCGCGGGGCTGGTGATTCGCCAGACGCCGCGCCGGGTCAGCAACTGGCGGGCCACCCAGTCGCTGCAGGACTACCTGAACGATGCCGGCATCGTCGCGATCAGCGGCGTGGACACGCGCCGGCTGACGCGCCTGATTCGCGAGAAGGGCGCGCTGGCGGGGTGCATCGTTGCGGCGGCAGAAGACGGCGACCTGCAGAGCGAAGCGCAGGCTCTGGCGCAGGCGAAAGCCTTTCCCGGGCTCAAGGGCATGGATCTGGCCAAGACCGTCACCCGCTCGGAGCCCAGCCCCTGGCAGCAGGGCGTCTGGGACCTGGATGCGGGCTACCAGGACGTCAGCGACACCCGCTTTCATGTGGTGGCTTACGACTTTGGCGTCAAACACAACATTCTGCGCCTGCTGGCCGACCGCGGCTGCCGCCTGACGGTGGTGCCGGCCCAGACCCCCGCCAGCGAGGTGCTGGCCATGAATCCGGACGGCGTGTTCCTGTCCAACGGCCCTGGCGATCCGGAGCCCTGCGACTACGCGGTCGATGCGATCAAGGCGCTGCTGGACGCGCAGATGCCCCTGTTTGGCATCTGCCTCGGTCACCAGTTGCTGGGCCTGGCCAGTGGTGCCAGGACGGTCAAAATGCCGCACGGCCATCACGGCGCCAACCACCCGGTGCAGGACCTGGCAACCCGCAAGGTCATGATCACCAGCCAGAACCACGGCTTTGCGATCGATGGCGACAGCCTGCCGGCTTGCCTGGAACCCACCCACCGGTCGCTCTTTGACGGCACCCTGCAGGGCATCCGCCACAAGGAGCGTCCGGCCTTTGGTTTTCAGGGCCACCCGGAAGCGAGCCCCGGCCCGCAGGATGTGCAACATCTGTTCGATGAGTTCGTCACCCTGATGGAGGCGAACCATGCCTAAAAGAGAAGACCTCAAAACCATTCTGATCATTGGTGCAGGCCCGATCGTGATCGGTCAGGCCTGTGAGTTCGACTACTCCGGCGCCCAGGCCTGCAAGGCCCTGCGGGACGAGGGCTACCGCGTCGTGCTGGTCAACTCGAATCCGGCCACCATCATGACCGACCCGGCGATGGCGGATGCGACCTACGTTGAGCCCGTGGAGTGGCAAACGGTTGCCCGGATCATCGAGCGCGAGCGCCCGGAAGCGCTGCTGCCCACCATGGGCGGCCAGACGGCGCTGAACTGCGCCCTCGACCTGGTGCGCGAAGGCGTGCTGGAAAAATTTGGCGTCGAGCTGATTGGCGCCGACCAGGATGCCATCGACAAGGCAGAAGACCGCGAGCGTTTCGACAAGGCCATGAAGCGGATCGGCCTGTCCTGCCCGCGCTCGGCAATTGCCCACAGCCTCGAAGAAGCGCTGCAGCACCAGGCGCGCCTGGGCTATCCCTGCGTGATCCGGCCGTCCTTTACCCTGGGCGGCAGCGGTGGCGGCATCGCCTACAACCAGGAAGAGTTTGTCGAGATCTGCACCCGGGGCCTGGACCTGTCGCCCACCAGCGAGCTGCTGATCGACGAGTCTCTGCTCGGCTGGAAAGAGTACGAGATGGAGGTGGTGCGGGACCGCAACGACAACTGCATCATTATCTGCGCCATCGAGAATCTGGACCCCATGGGGGTGCACACCGGTGACAGCATTACCGTCGCGCCGGCGCAGACCCTGACGGACAAGGAATACCAGATCCTGCGGAACGCCTCGATCGCCGTGCTGCGCGAGATCGGCGTCGAGACCGGCGGCTCCAACGTGCAGTTCGCCATCGATCCGAAGGACGGCCGTATGGTCGTGATCGAGATGAACCCGCGCGTATCGCGGTCTTCGGCGCTGGCGTCCAAGGCCACCGGTTTCCCCATTGCCAAGGTTGCTGCCAAGCTGGCCGTGGGCTACACCCTGGACGAGCTGTCCAACGACATTACCGGCGGGCTGATCCCGTCGTCCTTCGAGCCCAGCATCGACTATGTCGTCACCAAAATTCCGCGCTTCACCTTCGAGAAGTTCGAGCAGGCCGACAGCCGCCTGACCACGCAGATGAAGTCCGTGGGCGAAGTCATGGCCATTGGCCGCACCTTTCAGGAATCCCTGCAGAAGGCCCTGCGCGGGCTGGAAACGAATCGCACCGGCTTCGACCCGATTCTGAATCTCGATGCGGAAGACGTGAAACTTGAGCTGAACCGCGAGCTGCAAACGCCTGGGCCGGAGCGGCTGTGGTACGTCGCTGACGGCTTCCGCTACGGCCTGTCGCTCGAGGATCTGTTTGAGCTGACATCGATCGACCCCTGGTTCCTGGCAGAAATCGAAGATCTGCTGCATTCCGAAGCGTCGCTGGCTGACCGCACCGTTGATCAGCTGCAGCGCGACGACTGGTACGCGCTCAAGCAGCAGGGCTTCTCCGATGCGCGGATGGCGACGCTGCTGGGCGCGTCAGAAGACTCGGTACGCGCCGCCCGGCAGAGCTTTGGCGTGCGCCCGGTCTACCGGCGGGTTGACACCTGTGCGGCCGAATTCCCGGCCAGCTCCGCCTACATGTACTCCACCTACGAGGAGGAGTGCGAGGCGAACCCCAGCGATCGCAAGAAGATCATGGTGCTTGGGGGCGGGCCCAATCGTATTGGCCAGGGTATTGAGTTCGACTACTGCTGCGTGCACGCGGCGCTTGCCATGCGTGAGGACGGCTACGAGACCATCATGGTCAACTGCAATCCGGAGACGGTGTCGACGGACTACGACACCTCGGACCGCCTGTATTTCGAGCCCGTGACCCTCGAAGACGTCATGGCGATTGTGGATCTGGAAAAGCCCGTGGGCGTCATCGTGCAGTTCGGTGGGCAAACGCCGCTGAAGCTGGTAGATAAGCTGGCGCAGCTCGGCGTCCCGATTATCGGCACGAGCGCCGATGCCATCGATCGGGCGGAAGATCGGGAGCGCTTCAAGGGACTGCTCAGCAAGCTGGGTCTCAAGCAGCCGGACAACCGTACCGCCGTCGATGTCGAGAGCGGCATCGCCGGCGCTCGGGAGATTGGCTTCCCCATCGTGGTGCGGCCTTCTTACGTTCTGGGCGGCCGCGCGATGGAGATCGTCTACAGCACGGAAGACCTGAAGCGCTATATGCAAAACGCCGTTTCCGTGTCGAACGATGCACCGGTGCTGCTCGATCGCTTTCTGGATCAGGCGGTCGAAGTTGACGTCGACGCTGTGAGCGACGGCAAGCGGGTCGTGATCGGCGCGATCATGCAGCACATCGAGCAAGCGGGGGTGCACTCCGGCGACTCCGCTTGCTCGCTGCCGCCCTACCGGCTGAGCGAGCACATCCAGGACGAGATCCGCGATCAGGTTCGCGCCATGGCGCTGGAGCTGGGCGTGGTGGGCCTCATGAACGTGCAGCTCGCCGTGCAGGACGATGACGTGTACGTGCTCGAAGTGAATCCCCGGGCTTCGCGCACGGTTCCGTTCGTGTCCAAGAGCATCGGCGTGTCTCTGGCCAAGATTGCGGCGCGCTGTATGGCCGGCACCTCGCTGGAGGCGCAAGGCTTTACGGAAGAGATCGTGCCATCGCTCATTCATGTCAAGGAATCGGTCTTCCCCTTCGTGAAGTTCCCCGGGGTCGATCCGATCCTTGGTCCGGAAATGAAGAGCACGGGCGAAGTCATGGGCGTGGGCGAGAGCTTCGGGGAAGCGTTTTCGAAAGCGGCCCTGGCATCCGGGGTCATGCTGCCCACGGGCGGCAAGGCCTTCCTTTCCGTGAAAGCCTCAGACCGCGGGGAAGTGGGCGCTGTCGGCAAAGCGCTGGTCGATCTGGGCTTTTCCCTGGTGGCCACGCGCGGAACGGCCAAAGCCCTCGCTGCGGCGGGCGTCGACACCGAGATCGTCAACAAGGTCGCCGAGGGCCGGCCGCACGTCGTGGACATGCTCAAGAACGAGCAGCTGTCCCTGATCGTGAACACCACGGAAGGGCGCCAATCCATTGCGGACTCGGCGATGATTCGGCGCTTCGCGCTGCAGAACAAAGTGTGTTACACCACGACCCTTGCCGGCGGCGATGCCTTTGCGATCGCGATCCGTACCGGTGCCGGGGAGCAGGTGCGCCCCCTGCAGGAACTCAAAACAGCACAGCAAGCGCGGTAGCCCTGATGCCCATACCCATGACCAAAGAAGGCGAAACCGCCCTGCGCGATGAGCTCAAGCAGCGCAAGGGTACCCTTCGCGCCGAGATCACGCAGGCGATCGCCGAGGCTCGGGAGCACGGCGATCTGAAAGAAAACGCCGAATATCACGCAGCTCGGGAACAACAGAGCTTTAATGAAGGTCGCATACAGGAAATCGAAGGCAAGCTCGCGGACGCCCAGGTGATCGACGTGGCAAAGTTGCCTGCCACTGGCAAAGTGATCTTTGGCACCACGGTGACCGTGGCCGATGCAGACTCAGGCGAGACCAGGCGCTTCAAGATCGTTGGAGAAGATGAAGCAGACATCAAGCAGAACAAGCTCTCGATCATGTCTCCGATTGCGCGCGCGCTGATTGGCAAACAGATCGGTGATGTGGCAGTGGTGGATACGCCCGGCGGCGAGCTGGAGTACGAAATCGAAGAGGTCGAACACCTCTAGCCGTTGCTGCCCGCTGCGTTGGCCCCGGAGTCTGGGCGCAGTGCTGCTCATTCCCGTTCTGCTGCTGTCCGGATGCCAGAGCCCGGGCCGGCAAGCGTCCGCTTCGCTCGACGCCCGAGCTGACCCCTCCGAGAGCCCAGCCCTTGCGATCAGGGTGTCCGTTGATCCCCTGGGCGACGCCAAGCTGAGCGATTTGCTCCGCGACAACATCAACCTGTTCCTGTCGGTGCGCCAGCTGGCGGACCGTCGCCGCGCCGGTGCTTCTGACCGTGCCCAGCGATCGCTGACGCCGGCGGCAGTGCAGCGGGCGCATCAGCGAGCACCGGGGCAGATTCGCGAAGCGCTTGCGCCCTTTGGCTACTACGAGCCAGTGATCGTGCCGAAGCTCACCCGCACGGACGGCCTGTTTCGCGCCAGCTACCAGGTGGACCCCGGGCCGGCGACGCGGCTGCGCGAGGTCGACGTGCAGGTGTTCGGACCGGCGGCGGACCTGCCCGAGGTGCGCTCCGCGCGAGCTGCGATCAATCTGTCGCCAGGCAAGCGCCTGCGGCATGCCCGCTACAGCGAGGCCAAGCAAGCGTTGCTCAACGCGGCCTACGATGCCGGCTTTCTGGATGCTGCCTACGAAACGGCGCTGTTGCAGGTCGACCGCGATGCGCGCACAGCGGATGTCACGCTGCACCTGCGCAGCGGCGAGCGTTACTACTTTGGCGAGTTCGAACTGCGCCAGGATGTGTTGCTTCCGCGCTTTGCCAACCGGTTTATCACCATTGAGCCCGGCACCCCCTTTGACGCACGCGAGCTGGTGGATCTGCAGCTGGTACTCGGCGACACGGACTACTTTGATGCGGTCACTGTGACTGCCGGCCGCAAAACTGCCGTGGGCCAGCGCGTGCCGGTCACCATCGACACGACGGCCAAGAAGCCCCAGCAATACACCGCGGGGCTCGGCTACGGCACCGACACCGGGCCCCGGGGCCGGATCGGGGTCGAGCTGCGGCGCCTCAATCGCCGCGGCCATCAGTTCAGCGCCGACCTGCAGGCGTCAGCGGTGCGCAACACCCTGGCCGCGGAGTACCGGGTTCCGTTTCGCAATGTGGTCGAGGATCGCTATCGCTTTTTCGCTCGCGTCGATCAGGCCGAAGTAGGCGATGCGGAGACCGATCAGTTTTCTCTGGGCGTGCAGCGGGAAGAAACCTGGCTCGGGCTGCGGCGCCAGCTTTATCTGAAGTACGACGGCGAGAACTTTGCCTTTGGCGATGCACCGTCGCAGCAGTCGCGGCTGCTGATCGCCGGCGCCGCTCTGTCGTACCAGCGAGCGGACAACCCGCTGTTTGCGCGCAAGGGCGTCAGCGTCAATCTCGACGTGCACGGCGCGGAGCAGAGTCTGGCCTCGGAGACGACCTTTGTGCAGGCCATGCTGGGCGTGAACGCGGTCTGGCCCCTCGGCCTGCGCGGGCGCTTCCTGGTGCGCGGGGAGGCTGGCGTGATCGAGGCCGAAGACTTCGACCGGCTGCCCCCGGGGGAGCGATTTTTTACCGGCGGTGACCGCAGCGTGCGCGGTTATGCCTTTCAGACCCTGTCGCCCACCAACGCGGCGGGCGACGATATTGGCGGCAGCCACCTGACCGTCGCCAGCATCGAGGCGGACTACCTGGTGCGCGGCAATCTCGGGCTGGCTGTGTTTGTTGATCACGGCGGGGCCGGGCAACGTTTTGGCGACGACCTGCGTAGCGGCGTGGGTATCGGGCTCCGCTACCGTTCGCCGGTGGGCATGGTTCGCATTGACCTGGCCCACCCCCTGGACGATGACGACAACGCGTTCCGGCTGCACCTGAGCCTGGGGCCAGACCTGTGAGCCCGTTGCCTCGCAGGCTGGGCCGCGCAATCGGTTACGGGGCGGTGGCGCTGCTGATGCTGTTGCTCGTCTTCGTGATCCTTGCGCTTGCCCTGGCCAACACGGAGCGCGGCAGTCGCTGGGTGCTGGACGCTGCAGCTCGCTACCTGCCGGAAGGCCTGGAAATCGGCGCTCTGGAAGGCACCCTGGCATCGCCTCTAACGCTCCGACACCTGCGCTACGAGGCGGAAGGACTGCACCTGGAACTGGAATTCGCCCGGGTCCATTGGCGCTTGCCCAGGCTCCTCGATCTGCAGGTACAGGTCGATGCGCTCGAGGCCCGGGGGCTGCGGGTGCGCCTCGAACCGGCAGCGCCCGCGTCGGCGCCGCCACCAGCTGCGGAACCGGCGCTGCTCGCTCTGCCCGTGGATCTGATCTTGAATCAGCTCGAGTTGCTGGACGCGTCCTTGCAGACCGGGCCGGCGTCCGAGGCGCAGCCACTGCTGCTCGATCGCCTCGCGCTGAACGCCCGCTGGACCGACGATGGGCTGGCGATCACCGAGCTGCAGCTGCGTGCGCCGTTGCTGGACGTTGACGGTGCCGCCCGCCTGACGCCGCCCTCGGGCCTGGCGGCGGCGACGCTGAGGCGGGGCCAGGCAAGGCTTGCGGCCTCGACGGTCGAGCTCGCGCTGACCGGTGACCTGCGGCCGGACAACCTGCACCCGCTGACGCTGACCCTGGCTGCAAACGGAACGCTGAACGCGCTGCGTATCGATGGGGCTGTGGCTGAGCCTTACGATCTGCAGCTCGCGGGCACGCTCACGGACCTGCTCGACCGCATCGGTCTGGACCTGGCGCTGACAGCCCGGCGGCTGGCACCCGCGCGCATCGCGGCGATGCCCGTCGACGGCGCCGCCGGTGCGGCCAGCCTTGAAGTCCTCGGCGCGCTGCAGCTATCGGTTCAGGGCGATCTGACCGAGCTGCTCGTTGATGGCGAGGCATCTTTAACGGGCCCGGTGTGGGAGGTCCTGGCGGGCCCGCCCGCAGCCGGGCCCGGCGCTTCGGAAACCGCGATCAGCGCCGACCTGTCGTTGGTCTACTCTCCGGAAAGGCTCCGTATCGCCGCTTTGTCGCTGCGCGAACAGACCGACGGCCTGGCTGACGGCGCGACGTTCGGCGCCCGGGGCCTGATTGAGCTGGGCGGAGCGAGGCCGGCCCTCGATCTCCAGGCCCAATGGCAGCACCTGCGCTGGCCGTTGCTCGAGGGGCCGGCGGTGCGCAGCAAGCGCGGCGAGCTGACCGTGCTCGGGGTGCTGGACGACTACCGCGCCGTGCTGGAGGCGACAGTGCTCACCGCTGCCCCGGGCTCGCCGAACGGCTCGCCGAACGGCTTGCCGGACGACTCGCCCGAGGACCTGAACAAGGGCGCGCCAGTGGCCGGTACCCTGCAGCTCACCGGGGCGGGCAGCGCGACGGCCTTCCGGGTAGACGAGCTGGCGCTGGCTGCCTTTGGGGGTAACGCCCATGGCCAGGGCCAGCTCGACTGGGCAGATGGCCTGAACGGCGAATTGCAGCTCGATCTGCAGGGATTGGATTTCGGCGCGCTGGCGCCGCAGTGGGCGGGCGCCGTCAACGGCGTCGTCGATGCGCAGCTGAGTCAGGACGACGCGCAGGCCCCGCTGGCGCTGGTTCTCGCCCCGCTCCAGCTCGATGGCGAGCTGCGCGGTCAGCCGCTGCAGGTGGATCTCGCTCTGACCGCGCAGTTGGTCCAGGGCAATGACGCGGTGCCCCTGGTGCTGGCGGTGCAGCGGGGCACGGCGCGGCTGGGCGACAACCGGATAGCGCTGGCCGGCGAGCTGACCGAGACCGCGCTGGCGCTGACCTTCGACCTGCAGGCGGCGGACGTCTCGCAGCTGGAGGATTCGCTGCGCGGTTCTCTGGCGGCGATCGGCGCGGTCGGTGGCACCTGGCAGCAGCCAGAGCTGCGGGGCACGATTGACGTGCCCGTGCTGACGGTGGCGGGACAGCGCGTCGAGGCGCTGAATGGAACCCTGGCGCTCGGCCTCAGCCCGACCTTCGATCAGTCAGTGCAGATCGAGCTGGCTGCCCTTGCCGGTGACCTGGCCCTTGGCGCCACAACGCTCGCGCTGCACGGGCCGCTCGCGGATCATCGGCTGAGCATCGCTACTCGCCTGGTGACGCCCGCAGATCCGCTCGGCCTGACGCTCCAGCAGCAAGGCACCGCGCGCGGCTTGCCGGAGCAGCTGGCGGGCTATCAGCGCGCCGATGCTCTCGCGGCGTTCGTCTACGAGTTTGCACTGGCAGAGCTGGCTCTGACCCTGCCCTCGGCCGAAACGCTCAGCCTGCGCGAGGGGGGCAACGGGCGGCTGGCGTCGGCTACCCAGTCCCTGTCGCTCGCGCGCACCTGCCTGGCCGGTGATGTCGCGACGCTGTGTGCCGCGCTGACACTGGCCGCCGATCGAGACGGGGCGGCGACCCTGGCGCTGAACGCCGTGCCGTTGCCCTGGGCCAACCCCTGGCTGCCGCCGGAGCTGAGGCTGGCCGGTAACCTGTCTGGAGAAGGGCAGCTGCGGTTGCCTGCCGGCGCGGGCCTCGAGCCGGAAGGTCAGCTGGCGCTGAAGGTCGCTGACGTGGCGCTGGCCCGGGGCGATGACGTGGTGCTGCGGTTTGAGCCGCTGACCCTGGACGTCTCAGCGGACGCCAGCGGTGCCGCGCTGCGCGCCGAACTGCCCCTCGCGCAAGCGGGGCCAGCCGCCTCGCCTGCGGGTGCCGGTGCCAGCATCCGCCTCAGCCTGCAGCCGAGTGCTGCGCCGATCCAGGAACGGCCGCTTGCGGGAGACTTTCAGCTAAGGCTGCCGGACCTGTCCTGGGTCGCCGAGCTGGCGCCGGAGGTTGGCCGGCTGGAGGGTCGCCTGGATGCAGCGCTGTCTTTGCGCGGCACGCCAGCAGCGCCGGTCGCCAGTGGCGAGCTCCGGCTCGATGCCCCGCAGCTCGATCTGCCCGAGCCGAATCTTGCGCTGCGGGACCTGCGTCTGGCGGTGGTTGCGGACGACATGGTGCCGGGCAGCGACATTGCCCTGCGAGTGGACGGCGGGTTTCTCAGCGGCGGGGGCGAGGCCGCTATCGCGGGCGATCTGGGCTACAGCGCCGGGGCGCTGAGCGCGGCGCTGACGCTGACGGGCGAGCGCGTCCAGCTGAGCAACACTGAGCAAGCCGTGCTTTTCGCTTCGCCTGATCTGCAGCTGCGCCTGGCCGACGAGCTGCTGCAGGTGCGGGGCCGGATCGAGATTCCCGAGGCGGACATCGCCGTGAACACCGTCCCGGCCTCGGCGGTCACGGTCAGCTCCGACCAGGTTTTTGTGGACACGGAAGGGCAGCAGGCCCAGAGCACGGCCCTGCGCTATGACGCCGACCTGACCGTTGCCCTGGGCGAGCGCGTGCGCTTTGAAGGCTTCGGTCTGGACGCCCGCTTTGCCGGCAGCCTGAACGTCAAGCAACGGACTGGCGAACAGGCGCTCGGTAATGGCGAGATCAGCGTGCAGGATGGCCGTTACCAGGCCTACGGACAGGACCTGGCCATCGAGACCGGGCGCGCCCTTTGGTCAGACAGCCCGATCGAAGAGCCCGGCATCGATCTGCGCGCGGTGCGCAAGCCGCGGCCCGACGTGCTGGTCGGCGTCCGGGCCCGGGGCCAGCTCGATGCGCCCGACTTTTCCTTGTTCTCGACGCCGTCCATGGGCGAGTCCGACCAGCTGTCCTATCTTGTGCTGGGTCGGCCGATCGAAGACAACAGCAGTGCCGAGAGCTCCCTGCTGACGCAGGCCGCGCTGGCCCTGAGCATTCGCGGCGGCAATTTCCTGAGCGACCGCTTTGGCGGTCAGCTGGGCGTTGACCAGATTGGGATCGAGACTGAGGCCGGTGCCGGCACAGCGGGCGCCGCCTTTGTCGTCGGCAAGTACCTCACGCCGCGGCTCTATGTCAGCTACGGCCTTGGGCTGTTGGACTCGGTGTCGACCATGAAGCTGGAATACCTGTTGAGCAGCCGCTGGCGCCTGTCGACGGAATCGTCGACCGTCGAGAGCGGCGGCGACCTGGTGTACACGATCGAGCGCGACTAGCAGCTCAGCTGCGGCCCTGACGGCTCACATTCGACAGCTTCGGGTTTGCCTTGGGATTGTGGCGGTACAGCACCAGGGTGCGGCCGATACTCTGCACCGGCTCGGCGGCCAGCCGGGCCGCCATTTCCTGGGCCTGCGCTGCCCGGGCGTCGCGGTCCCCGCTGGTCCTGATTTTGATCAGCTCGTGGTCCGTGAGCGCGCGATCCGCTTCCGCAAGCACCGCATCAGTCAGCCCACGCTCCCCGAGGAGCACGACCGGCTTTAGGTGGTGGGCTATGCTTCGATATTGACGCCGGGTCTGGCTGTCCACGGGCGGCTCCGGAAACTTTGCAGATCAAAAGGGCGGCGGAGCTTAAGGCCATTGGCGAAGCGCAGCAAATCTTCTGACCGCTGGCTGCGACGCCAGCGCAAGGACCCCTATGCCCGCCAGGCGCGGGACCAGGGGCAGGTCTCCCGGGCGCACTTCAAGCTCGAAGAGATCGATCAGCGCTATGGCCTGCTGGCCCGCGGCCAGCGGGTTCTGGAGCTGGGCGCAGCGCCAGGCGGCTGGACTGCCTATATCGAAGATAAGATCCAAAACGGCCAGCTCATTGTCTGTGATGACCGGCCTGTGACCCATGGGCCGAATACGATCTGGGTCGAGGGCCTGTACGGCGAGCCGGAAATCGACGCGCAAATCGATGCGCTTTGCGCGGAAGGTGGTCTGGACGTTGTTTTGTCGGATATGGCCCCCAATATGAGTGGGATCAAGGTGTCCGATCAGGCCCGCGCCATGGCGCTTGCCGAGTTCGCCGAAGAGGCGGCCGTGAAGTATCTGAAACCGGGCGGGGTCCTCGTGGTCAAAGTCTTCCAGGGGGCTGGCATTGACAGCTGGTTGGCAGGGCTGCGGACACAATTCGGCAAGGTTCGCAGCGTCAAGCCCAAGGCTTCGCGCAGCGATTCCCGAGAAGTCTATGCCGTTGCCGAAGGGTTTGATGGTGTAAGCTGAACGAGACACATCAAGGTTGTTTTCCGGCGGTTGCCGGAGCAGCTACGCCCCGCATCGTCGAGCTTCAGGCCCGGCCTTGCGGGCCTTCCGCGGCTTGCCGCGGGCATGAGCGCGCAAGGTGGCGCGCATAGAGGATAGTCCCTTGTCAGATATGGGAAAAAATCTGCTGCTCTGGCTGATCATCGCGGCGGTGCTGCTGACGGTGTTCAACAACTTCGCCGTGCAGCCCAAGCCGGATCCCACGAGCTACTCCGAATTTATCCAGATGGTCCGGCAGGATCGGGTGCGAAAAGTCGAGATCGACACGCACAGCATTCGGGGTATCGATTCCAACAGCGAGAGCTTCGAAGTCGTTCGGCCGCAGCTGGACGATCCCAAGCTGGCGGATGACCTGTATAACCATAACGTCGAAATCGTCGGCAAAATGCCGGAGCAGCAGTCCATCTGGGCGCAGCTGCTGATCGCCAGCTTCCCGATCCTGATCATCATTGCGGTGTTTATGCTGTTCATGCGGCAGATGCAGGGCGGCGGCGGGGGCCGCGGCGGCCCCATGGCTTTTGGCAAGAGCAAGGCCAAGCTGCTTTCTGAAGATCAGATCAAGACCACCTTCGCCGATGTCGCGGGCGTTGACGAAGCCAAAGAAGACGTGCAGGAACTGGTGGAGTTTTTGCGGGACCCGGGCAAGTTTCAGCGCCTGGGCGGCCGCATTCCGCGCGGCATCCTGATGGTGGGCTCTCCGGGTACCGGTAAGACGCTGCTGGCCAAGGCCATTGCTGGCGAGGCCAAAGTGCCATTTTTCTCGATTTCGGGCTCTGACTTTGTCGAGATGTTTGTGGGCGTGGGTGCTTCCCGCGTGCGCGATATGTTCGAGCAGGCCAAGAAGCAGGCGCCGTGCATCATCTTCATCGACGAGATCGACGCGGTTGGTCGCCATCGCGGCGCTGGCCTTGGCGGCGGTCACGACGAGCGCGAACAGACCCTGAACCAGCTGCTGGTCGAGATGGACGGCTTTGAGGGCAATGACGGCATCATCGTTATCGCTGCAACCAACCGTCCTGACGTACTGGACCCGGCCCTGCTGCGTCCCGGTCGCTTTGACCGGCAGGTTGTTGTGCCTCTGCCCGACATTCGTGGCCGGGAACAGATTCTGAAAGTGCACATGCGCAAGGTCCCGATCTCTGACGACGTCGACGCCAGCATCATTGCGCGCGGCACGCCTGGCTTTTCCGGCGCCGATCTTGCGAACCTCGTGAACGAATCCGCGCTCTTTGCGGCCCGGGCCAACAAGCGCCTGGTCGAGATGGACGAGTTCGAGAAGGCCAAGGACAAAATCATGATGGGCGCCGAGCGGCGGTCCATGGTGATGAAAGAGGACGAGAAGCGGAATACGGCGTACCACGAAGCCGGCCATGCGATTGTCGGGCGACTGGTGCCGGGTCATGACCCGGTTTACAAGGTCACGATCATTCCCCGGGGCCGCGCCCTGGGCGTGACCATGTTCCTGCCCGAAGAGGATCGCTATTCCCTGTCGAAGCAGAGCATCTACAGCCAGATCTGCAGCCTGTTCGGTGGCCGGATTGCCGAAGAGATGATTCTGGGCGCTGACCTGGTCACCACCGGGGCTTCCAACGATATCGAGCGTGCGACGGCACTGGCCCGGAACATGGTGACCAAGTGGGGCCTGTCCGAAAAACTCGGCCCGCTCATGTACGACGAGGACGACGGCGAAGTGTTTCTGGGCATGTCTGCTGGCGCCAAGCCCCGGCACATGTCTGACGACACGGCGGAAGCCATCGACCAGGAGGTGCGCAGCATCATCGATGAGTGCTACGGCCGGGCCAAGAAGCTCCTCGAAGACAACATCGACAAGCTGCACGCCATGGCTGACGCCCTGATGGAATACGAGACGATCAACAGCGATCAGATCGATGACATCATGGCTGGCGCCAAGCCGCGGGCACCCGGTGATCTGCCGCCTTCGGCGCCCGGTACCGGTGGTCCCTCCGGCGATGTCAGCAGCGGCGAAAGCGACTCCCGCGACCGTCCCCTTGGCGGCCCCGCCGAAGACGTTTAGCGCCATGTTCGGCCCGCGCCCCCTGGGGCTGCCGGGCCGAGGCAGCGTCGCTTCTCATGACGGAACTCTGCGCCGGTAACCGGCGGCTTGATCTTGCGCACCCCCAGGTCATGGGGGTGCTGAACGTGACCCCTGATTCTTTTTCTGACGGCGGCGAGCTGTTCGCAGGCGGTCGTCCGACCATGGCGGCGATTCATGACCGGGCTGCCGCCATGCTGGAAGCCGGCGCTGCCGTGCTCGATATCGGCGGAGAGTCCTCCCGGCCCGGCGCCGAGCCGATCAGCGTGCAGCAGGAGCTCGACCGGGTCCTGCCGGTGGTTGAGGCGCTGGCGACGCTGGACCTGTGCCTGTCTGTCGACAGCTACCGGCCGGCGGTGGCCTCGGCCGCGGTAGCTGCGGGGTGTCATATCGTCAACGACATTACCGGCGGGCGCGACGGTTCAATGATCGAGGCGGTCGCTGCCACCTCGGCCGGTTACTGCGTGATGCACATGCAGGGCGAGCCCCGTTCCATGCAGAACGCCCCTGCCTATCAGCGGGTGTTGCCGGAGGTCGGCGCTTTCTTGATGGACCAGCATGCGCGTTGTGTTGAAGCGGGGATCAGCGCAGAGCGGCTGCTCATCGATCCGGGTTTCGGCTTCGGTAAAACCCTGGCACACAACGTCACCTTGCTTGCGAGTCTTAGCGCGCTTTGTGACCTGGGTCCCCCGGTGCTGGTGGGACTGTCGCGCAAACGTATGCTTGGTGAGCTGACGGGGCAGCCTGTGGAGCGCAGAATGGGCGCTGGTATTGCTGCGGCGGTGCTGGCGATGCAGGCCGGCGCACGTATCGTGCGGACGCACGACGTGGCAGCAACCGTCGACGCGGCAAAAATTTGCGCGGCGATCGAAACAGAGAAGTTCAGGGAGTAACTGTGGCCAGACGGTATTTTGGAACAGACGGCGTCCGCGGGCGGGTCGGCAAGAGCCCGATCACCCCCGAGTTTTGCCTGCGTCTGGGCTGGGCAGCGGGCAAAGTGCTGACCCGGCGCGGCACTGGCCGCGTGCTCATTGGCAAAGACTCGCGCATCTCCGGCTACATGCTCGAGTCCGTGCTGGAGTCGGGGCTTGCCTCTGCCGGTGCCCGGGTCAGTTTGCTGGGGGTCATGCCAACGCCGGCGGTTGCCTATCTCGCGCGCACGCTCCGGGCCGATGCCGGGATTGTGATCAGCGCCTCTCACAACCCTTACTACGACAACGGCATCAAGTTTTTCGACGGCAATGGCAACAAGTTGCCGGACGAGGTGGAGCTGGAGATCGAGGCGCAGCTCGACGCGCCCATGACCTGCGTCGACAGCGATCAGCTCGGCAAAGCCGAGCGCATCTATGACGCCCCGGGCCGCTACATCGAGTTTTGCAAGGCATCCGTGCCCCGCGGCTTCTCTCTGAAGGGGCTGCGGATTGTGCTCGACTGCGCCAACGGTGCCACCTACCACGTTGCGCCCGGGGTTTTCGAAGAGCTCGGTGCCGACGTGCTGTGCTTTGGCAACCAGCCCAACGGCACCAATATCAACAAGGGCGTGGGCGCAACGCATCCGGAGCATCTGGCAGCTCGGGTCAAGGAATACCGTGCGGACCTTGGCATCGCCTTTGACGGCGATGGGGATCGCGTGGCCATGGTCGACGCCAACGGGGTTGTGCGGGACGGTGACGAGTTGCTCTACGTGATCGCCAGCCATCGCCAGCGCCGCGGCAAGCTGAAAGGCGGCGTGGTCGGGACGGTCATGTCCAATTTTGGGCTCGAGCGCGCCCTCGGCGAGCTGGACATTCCGTTCCGCCGGGCCAAGGTGGGCGACCGCTACGTGCTGGAATCTCTCCGGCAGGAAGGCTGGGAGGTCGGCGGCGAGACCTCAGGGCACGTGCTGTGCCTGGATCTGGCTTCGACCGGTGACGCCATCGTCTCGGCGCTGCAGGTCCTGCGGCCCCTGATCGAAGAGGGCAAGAGTTTCCAGGAGCTGACCGCGCCTCTGCAAAAGCTCCCGCAGATCATGGTGAACGTCGAGACCCAGGGCGATGCCGGCGCGATCGTGCGCTGCGAGGCCGTCAATCAGGCCGTTTGCGCCAAGAGCGAGGTCCTGGCAGGCCGCGGCCGCGTGCTGGTTCGCCCTTCGGGAACCGAGCCGGTCGTTCGGGTGATGGTCGAGGGCGAAGACGCTCGCGAAGTTTCCAGCATCGCTGACGAGTTGGCTGGCGTCGTCGGCGCTGCGACTGCCTGACCGTCCCCAGGGGGCGGCGGCCGCGGTTTGTCTGGCTGAGCGCAACCCGATAGTATTGCGCGCCCCCGGGCTGGGTGGCCCTCATGGCCTCCCGGGTGGCAACAGCTCCCGCCCCATCGCCTGCCGCCGGCAGAGCCCTAGAGCGCGGGACCTTAATCTTCGGATCTGCGCGAATGGCGAACGAAACAGGACGCGGCCAGCGGACTCTGCTTATTGCAGGCAACTGGAAAATGCACGGGACGCTGAACAGTCTCGAGCATTTCTCCCTGCGCCTGGCAGAGCGGGTGCATGAGCCCCAGGCCGAGCTGCTGGTGTTCCCGGCAGCCGTTCATCTTGCCGCCGCGGTCCGCAGCTTTCGCGGCCAGAAGGTCGGGATCGGCGCGCAGGACCTGCACGAAGAGGCGCTGGGCGCTTACACGGGCAACGTGTCTGGCGAGATGATTCACGATCTGGGGGTACGCTGGGTGCTTATCGGCCATTCTGAGCGACGATCCCTGCACGGCGAAGGCGACGAGGTGGTCACCCGCAAGGTGCTGGCTGCGCTCCGCGCCGGGCTGCATCCGGTCCTGTGCGTGGGCGAGAATCGCGATGAACGCGAAGCCGGCCAGGCGGAAACGCGGGTCGCCGGCCAGGTTGGTGTGGTGCTGCAGGCGCTGGGCGCTGCGGCCTTCAGCGAGTTGACCATCGCCTACGAGCCAGTCTGGGCGATCGGCACCGGGCTGACTGCGACCCCGGACCAGGCCCAGGCCATGCACGCCGCGATTCGCGCTCAGCTGGCCGCTGCTGATCCCGCGCTCGCTGAGGGAATGCGGATCCTTTACGGCGGAAGCGTCAAGGCCGACAACGCCGAACACCTTTTTGGCTGCCCCGACATCGATGGCGCGCTCATTGGCGGTGCCTCCCTTGAAGCCGACAGTTTTGCCGATATCATCGCCGCCGCCGACGCGGTGTCCCAGAATTAAGAGACAGCCATGAACACTTTCGAATCCGTACTGCTGATGTTGCTGGTGGTTGACGCCCTGGCGCTCATCGTTCTTGTCATGCTGCAGCAGGGCAAGGGCGCAGATGTGGGCGCCGCCTTTGGCTCCGGTGGGTCGAACACCATGTTCGGCGCCGGTGGTAGCGCATCATTTTTGACTAAAATTACCGTCTGGCTGGCCATCGGCTTTTTCGCGATCGCGTTCGGCCTCGCCTATTTTGCCCAGGTGCGGGCTGACGGGATCGATACGCTGGGTATGCCCAGCACCGAAAGCGGTGTCCCGGCGGCGGTTGCGGCTGATCCGCTCGAGCCTGAGCTGCCGGCCCTCGATGCCGCGCCCCAGGAGGCCGAGGCCCCGAATGACTTGCCGGAGTTGACTCCGGAAGCGGAGGGTGTAGATTCCGACATCCCCGAGGTCTGAGCCGGTATTCCGGTCACGGAAGGCGCTCAGCTTCGAATCTTTGCCGAAGTGGTGGAATTGGTAGACACGCTACCTTGAGGGGGTAGTGGGCGAAAGCCCGTGCGAGTTCAAGTCTCGCCTTCGGCACCACCTGATTCTCTGCCCGGCGCAGGCGCCAGCACGGGCAAATTTTCCTCTGCAGACCATGTTGTAACCAGATAAGGGTATCCCTATAATCCGCTCCCTGTCGGATGCGGGGTGGAGCAGTCTGGTAGCTCGTCGGGCTCATAACCCGAAGGTCGTGGGTTCAAATCCTGCCCCCGCTACCAAATGATGGAGGGCCCTTTCCTCTCTTGATGTCGCAGCTTGAATCCTGGCGATTCGCTGCTGACGCAGGAAGAAAGGGCCTTTTTTTAGCTCAGTGCGGTGTGATGA
This sequence comes from uncultured Pseudomonadales bacterium, assembly GCA_964640725.1. Taxonomy (GTDB): domain Bacteria; phylum Pseudomonadota; class Gammaproteobacteria; order Pseudomonadales; family Azotimanducaceae; genus CALHVX01. Next base: position 88,730 of record CAZXIJ010000011.1, read on the forward strand.
TGAGTTCGAACCTTGTTTGAGATCTTTGCAGTCTGCGCGCTTCCGCTTGCCGGAAGTGCGGGCCTTGGATCGGGAGGGTTTGGCTAGCGCGCTCAGTTCGTCATTTGCGTACGAAGAATGGGCGTTTCGCCCATTTTTTGTTTCCGGCATTTGCTGGCACCGCCGCGAGGCGATGTCGTCCTCCACGGGGAGACACTGATCAGCAGTGAATGTTAAGGAACGCAAAATCGCAGAATTGATTGCGCCAACGGTTGAAGAGCTGGGCTGCGAGCTATGGGGCGTCGACCATCACGCCGCGGGCAAGCACTCCAAGCTCGTCATCTATATCGAGAACGTCCAGAACGGAATCTCCGTTGAGGACTGCGAGCGCGTCAGCCGAGCGGTGTCCGATCTGATGGACGTCGAAGGCGTCATGGCAAGCGCTGCCTATGATCTCGAAGTGTCCTCCCCGGGCATGGACCGAATCCTCTTCAACCTGGCCCAGTACGAGCAAGCCGTTGGCGAGCAGGTCGATGTGCGCCTGAATGTGCCTGTCGACAAGCGCAAGCGCGTGACCGGACAGCTGGTGGGCGTTGAGCAGGAGCAGGCCATCGTCCGCAGTGGCGATGAGGAATATCTGTTGCCCATCGAAGCCATCGCCCGCACGCGGGTTGTGCCGAATTACGAAATTGGCAAGCGGCAGTCGGAGCGGCAAAAGAAATCAGGAAAGGCGGGACCCAAGGCGGTGCCTGCCAATGATGATCAGGATAGCTAGCGCAGGCTTCACGCAGCGCGGCAGCAGGTCACGAGTGACGATCGAACGGTCAAAGACGGTTTAAGTAGAGCTAATGAGCAAAGAGATACTGTTGGTTGCTGAAACGGTCTCCCTCGAAAAGGGAGTGCCGCAGGAAATCATTTTTCAGGCGATCGAGAGCGCGCTGGCGACAGCGACGAAAAAGCGCTACGACAATGAAGAAGCCGAGTATCAGGTCGATATCGACCGGGAAAGCGGCGAGTACGAGTCCTTCCGGGTCTGGGAGATCGTGAACCCTGCGGAGTTCGACGAGATCTACCATCCCGACCGACACACGACCATCGAGCGCGCAGTGGTCAAGGACCCGACGCTGGAGCTGGGCGGTTTCGTTCGGGAGCCGGTGGATTCCGTTGAGTTTGGCCGCATAGCGGCGCAGACCGCCAAGCAGGTCATCGTGCAGAAGGTGCGCGAGGCTGAGCGGGCGCAGGTAGTGGAAGAGTACGAGCCCAAGGTTGGCCTGATGATTGGCGGCACCGTCAAGAAGCTCGGCCGGGAAAGCGTGATCGTCGATCTTGGCAACAACGCCGAAGGGCTGCTGGTTCGCGACGGCCTGATTCCCCGGGAAACCTTCCGCGTCGGCGACCGTCTGCGCGCGATGTTGCACGAGATCCGGCCGGAAAATCGCGGCCCGCAGCTCATGCTGTCCCGCACGTCGAATGAGATGCTGCTCGAGCTGTTCAAGATCGAGGTGCCCGAGGTGGCTGAGAACGTGATCGAGATTCGCGGTGCGGCTCGCGATCCGGGATCCCGCGCCAAGATCGCGGTCAAGACCAATGACGGACGCATCGACCCGGTCGGTGCCTGCGTCGGCATGCGCGGCTCGCGCGTTCAGGCAGTATCCGGCGAGCTGGCCGGAGAACGGATCGACATCGTCCTCTGGGACGATAACCCCGCGCAGCTCACGATTAACGCGATGGCGCCCGCCGAGGTCGAGTCCATCGTGCTGGATGAAGAGACCGGCACCATGGACATTGCCGTGTCGGAAGATAACCTGGCCCAGGCCATTGGTCGGGGCGGCCAGAACGTGCGGCTCGCGAGCGAGCTGGTGGGCTGGAAGATCAACATCATGACCGTCGAAGAAGCGGCGGCCAAGCAGGAAGAAGAAGCCACGGTCTTCATGAGCGAATTCATGGAAGCCCTGGCGGTGGACGAAGATGTGGCCGCGGTGCTGGTGGAAGAAGGCTTCACCACCCTCGAAGAGGTGGCCTACGTGCCGATCGAAGAGATGACGGCGATCGACGGGTTTGACGAAGAGATCGTGCTCGAGCTGCGCAACCGGGCCAAGGACGCGATCCTGACCAAGGCCATTGCCAACGAGGAGCAGCTGAGCGACAAGAAGCCGCAGGCGGACCTGCTGGCCATGGAGGGCATGGAAGAAAACCTCGCCCTCAAGCTCGCTGCCCACGACGTCACGTCCATGGAAGATCTGGCGGAGCTCGCGGTTGCGGATCTGCTCGAGATCGAGCCGGAAATCGAAGAAGAGAAAGCCGCCGAACTCATCATGACGGCGCGTGCACCCTGGTTTGAAGAGACCGGAGAAGCCTGAGTCGAGACTCGCCGCAAACGGCGCGTATTGATATCAGGACAAAGGAAACGGAACGAATGTCAGACGTCACTGTAAAACAGCTCGCCGAAACTGTCGGGGCCCCTGTGGACCGGCTGTTGGCCCAGATGAAAGAGGCCGGACTGCCGCATACCGCCGAGGCTGACGCGGTGTCGGAAGACCAGAAGCAGGAGCTGCTTGCACACCTTAAAAAGAGCCACGGCAATGCCGAGGCTGGCCCGAAGAAGATCACGCTCAAACGCAAGAGCGTTGGCACGCTGAAGACCGGCGGCGGTCGTGGTGGCCGAGCCGTGACCGTCGAGGTTCGGCGCAAGCGGACCTACGTGAAGCGCAGCGAATCGGAAGCGGAAGAGGCGCCGGAAGCAGAGATCGAAGAAGCGGAACTGGATACCGCAGAGGCCGTGCAGGCAGAAGCGCCGCCGGCCCCGGAGCCCATTCCCGAGCCTGAGCCGGAACCCGAGCCGGAACCCGAGCCGGAGCCTGAGCCGGAACCTGAGCCCGAGCCGGCCCCCGAGCCAGCTGAGCCTGCCAAGCCCCTTACCGCCTCGCAGCTCGAAGCGCAGCGAATCCACGAGATGGAAGCGGTTCGCAAACGGGCCCTTGAGAGCGATCGGCAGGAGGCTGCGGATCGCAAGGCGGCCATGAGCCGGCGCAAGGAAGAGTTGGCCGCGAAAGCGGTCGCTGCCGAAGAAGAGAAGGCGCGCAAAGCGGCCGCTGCTGCGGCCAAGCCGGTCGAGGAAACACCGGAGCAGCAGGCGGCCAAGGTTCAGGCCGCAGCCATCTCCGCCGAGAAGGGCGGTGGCAAGCATCGCGGCAAGGGCAAAGACAAACGCTCCGAGCGCGGCGACGGCCTGCGCCGGCGTCGCGAGCTGTCCCTCAAGACCGATCGCCGGCAACGTCGGCGGCAACAACCGGCGCTCAGCGTCGACCAGCAGGGCGGCCAGTTCAACCCGAACACGTTTATTGCGCGCGAAGTCGAAGTGCCAGAGCTGCTCACGGTTGGCGAGCTGGCCAGCCGCATGGCGGTCAAAGCCGGTGAAGTGATCAAGACTCTGATGGGCATGGGCGTGATGGCGACCATCAACCAGTCCCTTGACCAGGATACGGCGACCCTGGTGGTCGAAGAGATGGGCCACAAGGTCAAGCTGGTCGCGGACGACGAGCTTGAGCAGTCCCTGGAACAGTCGCTGATCATCGATGGCGAAGAGTCAGGCCGCTCGCCGGTCGTGACCGTCATGGGCCACGTCGATCATGGCAAGACGTCGCTGCTCGATTACCTGCGCAAGACGCGGGTGGTGAGCGGCGAGGCCGGCGGCATTACCCAGCACATCGGCGCTTACAGTGTCGAAACCGATAACGGTGAGATCACCTTTATCGACACCCCCGGCCACGCGGCGTTTACTGCCATGCGGGCCCGGGGCGCACGCTCCACAGATATCGTGATTCTGGTGGTGGCAGCCGACGACGGCGTCATGCCCCAGACCGAAGAGGCGATCCAGCACGCCAAGGCGGCGGAAGTGCCGATCATTGTCGCCATCAACAAGATGGACCTTGAAGGTGCTGACCCGGACAAGGTGACGAACGAGCTCTCGGCCAAGGAAGTGGTGCCGGAAGAGTGGGGCGGCGATACGCAGTTCGTGAAGGTATCGGCGATGACCGGCGAAGGCATTCCACAGCTGCTCGACTCGATCCTGCTGCAGTCTGAAATTCTCGAGCTCAAGGCGATTCCCGAGGCGCCGGCCCGCGGCGTCGTGGTGGAGTCGCGCCTGGACAAGGGCCGCGGCAGCGTTGCCACCCTGCTGGTGCAGAACGGAACTCTGAAACAGAGCGATGTGGTCATTGCCGGCGAGTACTACGGCAAAGTGCGGGCCATGCTCAACGACGCTGGCCAGCCCATCAAGGAAGCCGGGCCCTCGACGCCGGTGGAGCTGCTGGGCCTGAACGGCACGCCGAGCGCTGGCGACGAGTTCTCTGTGGCGTCTGACGAAAAGACCGCTCGCGAGTTGGCCGAGTTCCGCCGCGACAAATCCAACGAGCAGCGCATGGCCATGCAGCAGGCGGCCAAGCTGGACAACATGTTCGCGGGTCTGAAGGACGGCGAGAAGCGTGTTCTGAAAGTGGTGCTCAAGGCCGATGTGCGCGGCAGCCTCGAGGCGATCATGCAGGCGTTGGCAGAGATGGGGAACGACGAGGTATCGGTCAACGTCCTGGGTTCCGGCGTCGGTGGTATCACCGAGTCCGATGTGACCATGGCCATGACCTACGGCGCGGCGATCTTCGGCTTTAACGTCCGGGCCGATGGCCAGGCGAAGAAGATCATCGAGCGCGAAGGGCTGGATCTGCGTTATTACAGCGTCATCTACGAGCTGCTGGACGATTCCAAGCAAGTGCTTTCCGGCATGTTGGCGCCGGAAATTCGCGAAGAGATCGTTGGCATTGCCGAGGTCCGCGAAGTGTTCCGGTCGCCGCGCTTTGGTCAGGTGGCCGGGTGCATGGTCACCGAGGGCACTGTGTATCGGAATCGCCCGATCCGCGTGCTGCGCGATAACGTGGTGATCTTCGAAGGCGAGCTGGAATCGCTGCGGCGCTTCAAGGACGACGTCGCGGATGTCCGTGCGGGCACCGAATGCGGTATCGGCGTGCGGAACTACAACGACGTTCGTGCCGGAGACCAGATCGAAGTTTTCGAAACGAAAGAAGTGGCGCGTGAGCTCTAGGAGCGACTTCGGGCGCGACCTGCGCGTTGCGGACTTTGTCCGCGACGAGCTGTCTATGATCATGCAGCGCGAGATGCGCGATCCGCGAGTCGGGTTGGTCTGTATTAACGAAGTCAAGGTCAGCCGTGACCTGGCGTTTGCCGACGTTTATGTCAGCCAGCTGGCGGGCGACGCGGCGGACGACGACAAGGCGGCCCTGATCAAGGTGCTGAGCGGCGCGGCCGGCTATTTTCGGAGCGAGCTTGCGAAGCGACACCGCATGCGCACGACGCCGCGAATTCGCTTTCACTATGACGAGCTGGCCGAGAGCGCGCCGAAGATGGAGTCCCTGATTGACCGGGCCCGGCAATCGGACGAACAGGTCGCGCGGGAGCGCGGGGACTCTGACCAGACCACTCCCGCCCCGCAGGATGATTCAGCTCATGGCTAGGCGCCGCCGCGGCCGGCCCGTAGACGGCATCCTGGTGCTCGATAAGCCCCCGGGGATGAGCTCCAACGATGCGGTCCAGAAGGCCAAGCGCCTGTTCGATGCGCAAAAGGTCGGGCACACGGGCAGCCTCGATCCCCTGGCAACGGGCGTGCTGCCCCTTTGTTTCGGAGAAGCCACCAAGTTCTCGCAGTACCTGCTCGACTCCGACAAGCGCTACTGGACACGCATTCGCCTGGGCGTGCGCACGGAAAGCGGCGACGCCGATGGCGAGATCATCGAGCAGCGGCCGGTGGTGGATGTCGATGCGGCGCGGGTCGAAGCCGCGCTGGCTGCCTTTCGCGGCGAGATCCAGCAGATTCCCTCGATGTTCTCTGCGATCAAGCACAACGGCCAGCCGCTCTACAAGCTGGCTCGTCAGGGCATCGAAGTTGAACGCGCGGTGCGAACGGTGACTGTCTTTGAAAATCGCCTGGTGGCGGTGGACGGCGAGCACGTGGAGCTTGAGATTCATTGCAGCAAGGGCACCTACGTGCGCACCATTGCCGAGGACCTGGGCGAAGCCCTGGGCTGCGGCGCCCATGTGGCGGCCTTGCGCAGGTTGGCGGCTGGACCCTACGTCGAGGCTCAGGCCCTGACGCTGGATGCCCTGGCGCAGGAAAAAGACGAAACTGATTCCCTGGCGGCGCTGGATGCGCACCTGCTGCCTGTGGGCAGCGCCGTGTGCAACTGGCCGGAGCTCAAGCTCACGGCCGATACGGCGTACTACCTCAAGCAGGGCCAGCCCGTGATCGTGCCCCATGCGCCCACCAGTGGCTGGGTGCGTTTGTGCCGGTTGCCGGAAACAGACCAGACAAGCCCGACGCCGGATTTCATTGGCGTCGGAGAAATTCTCGATGATGGCCGGGTCGCCCCGCGCCGTCTCGTGGTTGAGCGATAATGTTGCTTGCGCGACGGCATCGCGAATACAGATCGGCGCAGTTCGCCGGTCGTCCCTACCCGATACGACTGTCAGTACGCGCGGTTGGTCGGGCTTTGAACTTCAAAGCGTAACTGGAGAAAGACGATGGCTCTAACAGCCGACAAGAAAGCGGAAATCATCAAGGAATATCAGACCGAAGACGGCGATACCGGATCGCCGGAAGTGCAGGTGGCATTGCTCACGCACAACATCAACACGCTGCAGGACCACTTTCGTGATCACAAAAAGGATCACCACTCCCGCCGCGGCCTGATCCGGATGGTAAACCAGCGCCGAAAGCTGCTGGACTACCTCAAAGGCAAAGACACCGCGCGTTACGCGGAACTCATTAAACGACTTGGTTTGCGTCGCTGATAGGCAATAAACACTAGACGCACCGGAGGAAATATTTTGACGATAGCTACACAAGAATTTCAGTTTGGAAACGACCGCGTGGTACTGGAGACGGGCAAAGTCGCCCGCCAGGCCAGCGGTGCCGTCATGGTTACCATGGGCAACACGATGGTGCTGTGCACCGTTGTGGGTGCCAAGGACGCCCGCCCCGGGCAGGCGTTCTTTCCCCTGACGGTTAACTACCAGGAAAAGACCTACGCAGCAGGCAAGATCCCTGGCGGGTTCTTTCGCCGGGAAGGTCGGCCTTCCGAAAAGGAAACGCTGACCTCGCGCCTGATCGACCGCCCGCTGCGGCCGCTGTTCCCGAAAGGCTTCATGAATGAGGTGCAGGTGATCTGTACGGTCATGAACGTCGATCGTGACGAAGATCCGGATGTCGCAGCCATGCTCGGCGCCTCTGCGGCCCTGGCGATTTCCGGGATCCCCTTCGCGGGCCCGATCGCGGCGGCCCGGGTCGGCTACAAGGACGGCAACTACATCCTCAATCCTGGCCACGAGGCAGTCAAAGAGTCTCAGCTCAGCATGATGGTGGCCGGCACCGCCGATGCAGTGCTCATGGTGGAATCCGAGGCCAAGGAGCTGACAGAAGACCAGATGCTCGGCGCGGTGCTGTTTGCCCACGAAGAGATGCAGGTCGCGATCAAGGCCATCAATGCGCTGACGGCAGAAGCCGGCAAGCCGCGCTGGGAGTGGGAGGCCGCGCCGGTCAACGAAGCCCTGCTGTCAGAAGTGAAAGCGCAGTGCGAGAGCGCGCTGCTCGAAGCCTACCGCACCACCGACAAGATGGAGCGGCAGGAAAAGGTTGGCGCTGCCAAGGACGCCCTGAAGGCGGCCATGCTCGGCGAAGGCTCTGAGCACGACGCGGAAGAGATTAAAGGCCTGTTCAGCAAAGTTGAGAAAGACACCGTGCGAAAGCGCGTCCTGAGCGGCGAGCCGCGCATCGACGGCCGTGATCTGCGTACCGTGCGTCCGATCAACGTCGAGGTGGGCGTTCTGCCCAAGACCCACGGCAGTGCGCTGTTCACCCGGGGCGAAACGCAGGCCATCGTCGTCGCGACGCTGGGTACCCTGCGCGACGCGGCGCTGGTAGACGCGCTGGAAGGCACGTTCAAAGACCAGTTCATGCTGCACTACAACTTTCCCCCCTACAGCGTCGGCGAAGCCGGCTTCATGGGTGGCCCGAAGCGCCGCGAAATCGGACACGGCCGGCTGGCTCGTCGCGGTGTCGCTGCGGTGTTGCCGAAGGAAGAAGACTTCCCGTACACCCTGCGAGTGGTCAGCGAGATCACCGAGTCCAACGGCTCCAGCTCTATGGCCTCCGTGTGCGGTACGTCGCTGGCGCTGATGGATGCCGGTATCCCGATCACGGCGCCGGTTGCCGGCGTGGCGATGGGTCTTGTGAAAGAGGGCAACAGCTACGCGGTGCTCACGGACATTCTCGGTGACGAGGACCATCTGGGCGACATGGACTTCAAGGTTGCCGGAACCGCTAACGGCGTGACCGCGCTGCAGATGGACATCAAGATCCAGGGCATTACCGACGAGATCATGGAGCAGGCGCTGCAACAGGCGCATGAGGCTCGGATCCACATCCTCGGCGAGATGAACAAGGTCATCGACACGCCGCGGCCGGAGCTCAGCGATAACGCCCCGGCGATGACGGTGATCAACGTTCACCCGGACAAGATCCGCGACATCATCGGCAAGGGCGGCGCTACGATCCGTTCCATCGTCGAAGAGACCGGTGCCGAAATCGACATTAACGATGACGGCAGCGTGCGGATCTACGCAGAGAACGCCCAGGCGAAGGACGCGGCCATTGCCAAGATCCAGGAGATCACTGCGGAGGCAGAGATCGGCAAGATCTACCACGGCAAGGTGGAACGCATTGTCGACTTCGGCGCGTTCATCAACATCCTGCCGGGCAAGGACGGCCTGCTGCACATCTCCCAGATTGCAGAAGAGCGGGTCGAGAAGGTGACGGACTACCTGAAGGAAGGCGAAGAGATCGACGTGGTCGTGCTCGACGTTGACCAGCGGGGGCGCATCAAGCTGTCCATGAAAGAGGTGAAGAACTACGCCGAAAGCGCGTAGGCCCCGGCCTCTGGTCCGGTGCCGGTCTCATGACCGGCGCCGGCTTTCTCTGTCCTCCCTGTTTCCCCTGCGATACCCGCCGATTCCCTCCTTGCGCGTGCATTATTCATTTGAGTGCTATATAAATAACCTAAATGAATTAGGGGCTCGCCGTGATGGAGGTGACGTCTTTCTTTGATCCCGTAACCGGGACCTTCAGCTACGGGTTGGCGGACCGGGCAAGCGGCACCTGCGCCGTGGTGGATGCGGTGCTGGCCTACGATCCGCGCAGCGGCGTGCTGGACACTGAGCCGGCGGACCGCGTGGTGCGCTGGATCGATGACCACGAT
>CAZXIJ010000011.1:98128-110421 GCA_964640725.1 uncultured Pseudomonadales bacterium
CGTGCTGGACACTGAGCCGGCGGACCGCGTGGTGCGCTGGATCGATGACCACGATCTGGCTCTGCGCTGGATCCTGGAAACCCATATCCATGCCGACCATCTGAGTGGTGCCTGCTATCTGCGAGGTCTGCGCGGTGGGCGCGTGGCCATTGGCGAGCGCGTCACGCAAGTGCAGCAGCACTTCGCGGGCCGCTTTGGGGACGCGGTAGGAGCCGGTCGCAGCGACGATTTTGACGAGCTGCTGGCCGATGGCGCCGCACTGGATCTGGGGACCCAGCAGATCCGGGTTCAGAACACGCCCGGGCACACGCCCGAGAGCGTGTCCTTCTATGCGCCCGGCCATGTGTTTGTCGGCGATACCCTGTTCATGCCCGATAGCGGTACGGCCCGAACGGACTTTCCCGGTGGGGATGCCCGGGCGCTCTATTGTTCTATCCAGCGAGTGCTCGAGCTGCCCGAAGAGACGAGCATGCATCTGTGTCACGACTACGGCACCGTTGACCGCCCCCGGGCCTGTGGCCAGACCACCGTCGGCGCGCAGCGCGACAACGGGTTTTTGCGCGCCGCGCCGGACATCGAGCAGTTTGTCGTGGCTCGAAGCGAGAGAGATCGCCAGCTTGCGCCGCCAACGCTGATGTATCCCGCGCTTCAGTTCAACGTGCGGGGCGGAAGGCCGCCGCGCGCCGAGGGCAACGGTCTTCGTTACTTCAAGACGCCCCTGCAGCTGCCCGATGCTTTGCTGAGCGCGACATCCTGATGGCCAGCTGGGCCGATGCCGCCCAGGGCGGATTGCTCATCGGTTGTGCCGCGGCGCTGCTGTACCTTGCCCTTGGCCGGATTGCCGGTATCAGCGGGCTGTTCAGCGCGGCGCTGCGCGGGCCAGCGGCAGGCGGAACGCCCGTTCTGTTTCTTGCCGGCCTTGGCATCGGTACCCTCGCTGGGGCGGCGCTGTTTGGCTACAACCCGCGTCCCGCTTCTGCCGAGCGCCTCGCCTGGGTCTGGCTTCTTGGCGGTACGCTGGTTGCCCTGGGGACCTGGTTCGGTGCCGGCTGCACGAGCGGTCACGGGGTCTGCGGTATTGCCCGCCTGTCGGTACGCTCGGTGACGGCAACGGTCGTTTTCATGCTGGTTGCCATGGCCACCGCCACGGCGCTCTATCGATGAAGGGGCTTGCGGCGCTGCTGGCTGGTCTGCTTTTTGGTCTGGGGCTGGTGTTGTCCAGCATGGTCGACCCGGAGCAGGTGCTGGCCTTTCTGACCCTGTCTTCGCGCTGGGATCCAGCCCTGATGTTCGTCATGGGTGCTGCCCTGTGCGTCACCCTGCCGTCTTTTGCGCTGGCGCGCCGACGGGGATCGCCCTGGCTGAGCGATCGCTTCTTCGCGCCGCGCGCATCGAAGGTCGACGCCCGCCTCCTGGGTGGGGCCGCTCTCTTTGGTTTGGGCTGGGGCGTGACCGGCTACTGCCCGGGGCCAGCGCTGAGCGGCGTGTTCCTGTTGGATGAGCGGGCACTGTTGTTTGCCGGCAGCTACACGCTCACCGTGTTGCTCCTGAACATGCGCGCCCGGCAGGTTGATGCCAGCGCTCGTGCCCAGCCGGACGGCTGAGCTGCTGCGCAGCCCGGGCACTCAGTAGTACGCGGGAAAACCCTGCGCTCGGGCGCGCTGCGCGGCTTCCCGAAGGCGCCACTCCTCCTGGGCAACGTCGTCGCGCTGACGGTTGCGCTGCCGGCGGAGGCTGCGACGCTGCTCGTCGCTCAGGTCACTGCGAGACAGACGATCGTTGATGCGCTCGAGCTCGGTCCGCTCGTTCTCGACGCGGCTGCGCTGGTCATAGAGCCCGCGCCCCAGCAGGTAAGCGCTCATGAAGGGCGGCTCGATGTCCTCGGGACAGCTGTTACCGTAGCTGCGGCCCTCGATGCCTTCTTCGTAACCGCGCTCAGCGGTGCAGAACTGTTCGATGCCGAGCGCCCAGCCAGCGCGCCAGGCCCGGGCGTCGGGCGGGATGCCAAACTCCCCGCAGTCATCGGCGTACGCGTCGATGCGGCTGCGATTGTGGCCGGCCACGCCATCGTCGACGCCCTGGTTGTACCAGTCCGCGTTCTGGCATTCGCCCTCGTTCATGGTCGCGCAGCCGCAGGTCATCGCCGCCAGGCCCAGTAGCAGTCCAAGCTGAGTGACTTTCCGCATGGTGAGTCTCCGGATCGCGTCATCGGTCCGCCGAGCCCGAGCGGGCGGCGATTCAGTCCACCTTAACGGATCGATGCTGAATGGAAACGATCTTGCTGAAACCAGAGTGTCCCGAATTTGGGTCGAGTTAAGGGTCTTTTTACGAGAAAAAGTGGGGAGGGTAAGGTGGAAATTTCAAAAAAATAGAATTGATGTGGGTTTTTAATCCGTTCTGGTGTCGGCCAGCGCCTCTACGGCTGCTCGCCAGCCATCGAGCAGCGAGGCCGCACGGGCTGCGGTAAACCGCAGGCTGCTGTAGCCCAGGTGCAGTTGCAGCCGGTCATTGCGAATCGAAGCCTCGACGTACAGCGCGTAGCAGGCCCGGTTCTGCGGCGCCGCTGTCCGCACGGCCTCCGGGGCCTCTTCCAGATTGGCGCCCAGGGCGCGGCCAAGCGCGCTGTCGATGCGACTGACGTAGTTGAAGAACACGGCGGGCTCCGGTGCCTTCGCGAGCACCTCGTGCCCGGCAATGTAGCGCAGCATGCCGTAGTGCAGCCCGTCTGCCGGGACTGCCTGCATGGCGTCTTGAACCGCTTGAAGCTGCGAGCCCGTGCCCAGGGGAATGCGCAGCGGATACACCGTATTGAGCTCGCCCACGGTGCGGCTCAGGCTGGCGTGCTCAAACACCCGATCGCGACCGATACCGCAGGTGTTGATGGTCAGAGCGTCGAGCCCGCTCCAGGCCTTGTACGCACCCGCAAAGGTGCCGAGCAGCAGCTGATGAACGCCGGCCTCGAGTGCCTGGCTGACGGAGCGGGTCAGGACCCGCGTCTGCGATTCTGTCAGCGTGTGCGTCAGAAGCCGTTGGTCAGCTTCCGTGCCGTGCTCCGTCGCCGTGAGCGGCGGGCCATCGCGCAGCACATCGCCGCCGATGGGCAGGGTGCAATCGGCAAGCTGCTGCTGCCAGAACGGCAGTTCCTCAGCCTGCCAGTCCTGATCGATCAGGGCGTGCAGCTGCTCTGACCATGCGCCCAACCCGGTCGTTTTGTCGGGCAGCCGAGCAATCCGCCCGCTTGCTGCTGCCTGGTAGGCCGTCAGCAGGTCTTCCATGAGAATTTGGCAGGAGCGCATATCAATCAGCAGGTGGTGACTCACGATCGCGATCGTCGACTGTTCCTGGCTGTCGAACAGGGCGAGCTTTATGAGCGGTGCCTGATCCAGGGAAAAGCTGCTGTTCAACGCGTTCAGGACCGTGGTCATGCGCGCTTCGGCATCGGCGGGCGCCAATCCTGCCAGCGATACCGCGGTCATGGGCGCGGCGACGGCATCGACCGGGTGCAGCGTGAAGCTTGGGGGCTGTGCCGCCATATCGAATGTCAGGCGCAGCCCGTCGTGATGCCGAAGGACCGCAGCCATGGCCCGTTCCAGCGCGGCAGGATCCAGGTGCCGGGTGAAGCGCACCAGGATGCAGCGATTCCAGTGCGCTGGTTGCTCGAAACCGTCCTGGAACAGCTTGCGGTGCCTGGCCAGCGCCGGGAAGGTCCCGCTCTGCGGCTGCTGGTCGATGTCTTTGTGGCGTTGCTTCCCGGCCAGGGGCAGGGCGCTGCGGATCGTCGGGTTGGCGAAAAGATCCTGCACGTCAATGAACAGTTCGGCTCGGGCCAGCTCGGTCTCGAGACCGATCAGTAACAGGGAATCGCCCCCCAGCTCGAAAAAGTTGCTGTCCAGCCCGACCTCCGCTGGCGGCAGGTTCAGGACCTGGGCGATAGCGGCAGCGAAGGCTTGTTCCGGCCCGGTCTGAGGCGGCGCGAAGCTGGCGGGACGCTGTGCCCTGGCCGCCGGCAGGGCGCGACGGTCCAGCTTGCCGCTGGGCAGGCGCGGTATCTGCGGCAGCGCGGTCAGCGTTGGGGGCACCATGTAGCCTGGCAGCCGGGCCTGCAGGTGCGATCGCAGCGCGGCGACCAGTTCCTCATCGGCGATCGATGCTGCGGCCGGTTTCGCGACGAAATAGGCGGCCAGCCGGGCAGAATCCGCCGTACCGGGCACGGCCTGTACGGCGGCGTCGGCGACCCGGGGATGGCTCAGCAGCTGCTGTTGAATTTCGCCCAGCTCGATCCGGAAACCGCGGAGCTTGATCTGGCCGTCGGCGCGGCCCAGATACTCCAGGGTGCCATCGGGTCGCCAGCGCGCACGATCGCCCGTCCGATAGAGCTTGCCCCGGGCGAAGGGGTTGTCGGGAAAACGCTCGGCGGTGCGGGCCGGGTCGTTGTGATAGCCCGCGGCCAGCCCGGGGCCGGCGAGGCATAGCTCGCCTTCGACGCCGATGCCCTGCAGCTGCAACCGATCCGACAGCACGTGCGCCTGACATCCGCCGATCGGTTGCCCGATAGTGACCGGCTGGCCCGGCTGGGGCTTGCTCCAGGTGGCGTAGATGGTGGCTTCTGTGGGGCCGTAAAGATTGTAGAGCGTGGGTGCTCGGCCCGCTGCGCTCGTGCTGCCCAGGGTCTGCTGAAACTGCGCAACCAGGGCCTCGGGCAGAGCCTCTCCTGCCGCCAGCCAGTGCCGGACGCCGGCCAGCTGGCAAGGCTCGCCATTGGCCAGCAGCGCGCCGAGCGCCGAGGGCACCAGCAGCATCACGCTCACGCCCGTGTTGCCCACCAGGCGAGCCAGGCGTTTCGGGTCTCGGGCGAGGGCAGGCGGTGCCAGCACCAGCGTCGCGCCGGCCCCCAGGGGCCACAGCAGTTCGGCGACAGAGACATCGAAGGCATAGCTGGTGTTGGCGAGCACCCGGTCTCCGGGGCCCACGGCAAAGGTTTCGGCGAGCCAGGACAGACGCAGCATCATCGCGCTGTGCGAGACTGCGACGCCCTTCGGCGTGCCGGTGGAGCCTGAGGTGTAGATCAGGTACGCCGTGGTATCCGCCGCAGGGGGCGCTGGCCAGGCTGGGGGGGCAGACGCGTCAGGCAGCGCAGCGCCCGGTATCAGCCTTGTCGTGCCAGCCGGTAGCGCAAGCTTCGGGTACAGCGTGGCAGGGGCCAGCACGGCACAGGGCTGGCAGTCCGCCAGGATGGTCTCGATGCGTAGCGCTGGCGTCTCGGGATCGATCGGCACATAGGGATGGCCGCTGAGCAGGCAGGCCAGCATCGCGGTGATCTGGCTGGTGTCCCGGGGCAGCACCAGGGCGACGGGCGCATTGCCTGCCGGCAGGGCGGCGGCCTGCTGGCACGCGGCGCGGGCGAGGGTCTCGTAGCTCCAGCACTCGCTCGCCCCCGTTTGCGGAAGGCACAGGGCATCGTTGCCGGGCGTCTGCTCGGCGCGGGCGCGAAACCAGCGGGCGAAGGTGTCCGCAGCAGCCGGGGCGGGGCCGCCATCGCCCCAGCGCAGCAGCTGTCGCTGCTCGTCGTCGGTCAGTAGCGCGCAGTCGCCGAGTGCTTCGTCCGGCGCTTCGGTCACTGCCAGAATAAAGCGCTGAAAACGCGCGGCCAGCGCAGCGATCGCGGCCTCCGAAAAAGCCGACTGGCGATACTCCAGCCAGATGCCGAGCGTGGATTCGCCCAACTCGTACATAAAGGACAGGTCGTCCCGCACCTCGATCAGGTCGTTGTCGAGCGCTGCGCTGCGGATGCCGGGAATCTCCAGGCCCTGAAAGCGAGACACGGTCTGGCCCATCGATACGTTCGTCAGCCGACCGTCGAAGGCGGGCTCCCGCTGACGCTTGGCGCCGACGATGTCGAGCGCGGGCAGGTGCTGGTGCTTCTTGCTCTGGCGCCGAAAATCGCCCACGTGGCGGATTAGCTCGTTGAAGCTCTGTGCGCCGTCCAGCTGCATGCGTAGCGGGATAACGTTGACGAAAAAGCCGAAAGCGTCGCGATAGCCCCGGGGCCGCAAATCGACCGAGTGCGCGATCACCAGGTCGCGCTGATCTGTTTCCCGGTGCAGAAATCCGCCGTACAGAGCCGCCAGCGCCGAGAAAATCGACGTGCGCTGCGCGCGGGCGAGCTGGCTCAGGCGTTTGGCGATGGCCGCGTCGAGGCCGAAGTAGTGTCGCTTGCCGGCGGTGTCTGCGATGCCTGTGGGCGGCGGCGCAATCGGGCAGTAGTGGTCGGCATCGTCCAGGGCTTCGGCCCAGAACGCCCGGGCAGCAGCGGTGGACGCAGGATCCGGCGTGCCGTGTTCGCGCAGGTAGTCGGTCCAGTCTTTGTCCGGCTTGCCGGCCGCGGACGCCGGGCTCTGGTCATCGGCGATGTACGCATTGGCAATGGCGCGCATGATCGACAGCGCCGAGTAGCCGTCAGAGATGATATGGGGCACGACGCCAATGAAGTACCAGCGCGCGCGGGCGGCCCGGATCAGCGCAGCGCGCACCAGCGGGAACTGGGTGAGATCGATGGAGGCATCCCGGCGCCGGTTGAGCTCGACATAGGCGCGGGCTCGGCTGGTGTCTGTCTCGACCGGTGCGCCGTCGGACACGTCGATCAGGTCCAGCTCGTAGGGGCGATCGGTCAGCGCGAAGCGCGGCTTGCCATCGGTCTCGGTCAGGGACCCGTGCAGCAGGTCGTGATCGGCGACAATGGTCGCCAGGGCGCGGCAGAAGCGGGCCTCGTCCACGGCGCCTTCGAGAGACATCTGGATGCAGGTGTTGTAGGAACTGCCGGTCGGGCTGAGCTTCCACTCGACCCACAGGCCCTCCTGCTCACGCGTCAGCGGCAGGCGTGTCGTCACAGGGATCTTTCGCTGCGTGGGCAAGAGTGGCCTGGGCAATGCCCAGGGCCGGCGGCAGGGTGACGCCGGCGAGCCTGCCGACAATGTTGACCATGGCCAGATGATGCGTGGCGTGATCGAGCAGAAACTGCAGCTCTCGCACGATGCTTGATTGGGCCAGCGTGTCGCCGCAATGCGTGACGGCCAGCGGCTGGTCGCCGGTGATGGCGGCAAGGCCGGACTGCAGCTGCGCCACTTCTGCGCCGATCCGGCCGCGATCCCGTTCCAGCGCCGGGTCGCGCCGGCGTCGCTCGTAGGTGACCGGTGCACTGCGCAGGCCTTTCAGAAACAGACGGTAAAACTCGAGGACGTGGCGCACATGGGTGCCCATGCTGCTGTCCACCGGCGCGTAGCTTTGCTGGTAGGTTGGCGCGGGAACCGCATCAAGCAGCTCCTGAATCTGCAGCAAGATCTGCTGGTTCTGCTCGACGAGCGCGTCGCAGTCTGGGCTGTGCACCGGGTGGCGGGCCAGTTCGTTCATGGTATCGGTGGGTCCTAGGTGCTTGCGCCGGTCTGTTGCCGCAGCAAAGACCAAAGATAGACGCCGCCATAGGCGGTGCCGATCAGGTAGCCAGGGATGATGGTCATCAAAATCGCCTGAGAGCCAGCAGCCCATTGCAGTGCGTAGGCCGTGCAAAACAGGAAAGCGCTGACAATGGCCAGGGTGCCTGCGGCCGCCATCATGGAGCGGCCGAAGGCGCGGAACAGGCCTTCGAGCATCAGCGTCATGGTCAGGGTGATCACGAAGCTGAAGCTGCCTTGCACGGCGCCCGTGCGCAGCGCCATGGCGTTGCCGTCGGGCATGTTGACCCAGTACGCCCAGGCGCCGTAGGCGAGGGCGCCGGTGCAGGCGGACAGCAGGCTTTTCTGCAGCGGGCTCATGAGACCTATTGTGCCTTGTGCGCGAGCGATAGCAATTGTCGCGCCGCTTGCTCGCGGCAAGCGCTATTGCTGGTCATCAATGTTCTCCTCGGCGCGAGCGATGCTGTCAGGGTCAGACCGTCGCGCGGGCCTGGAGTTCCAGGGTTGGCGATGCCGATCAGCGCCCCGCCGAGCGATTGGCGATCAGGTCATCGACCACAGAGGGGTCTGCCAGGGTGCTGGTATCGCCCAGGCTGTCCAGCTCGTCGGCCGCGATCTTGCGCAGGATGCGTCGCATGATCTTGCCTGACCGGGTTTTTGGCAGGCCGGGCGCCCACTGAATGAAATCCGGTTTGGCGATGGGGCCGATTTCCTGTCGAACCAGCCCGATCAGCTCCTGCTGCAGAGTGTCGGCATCGGCGTTGGAGCCCGCCATCAGCGTGACATAGGCGTAGATACCCTCGCCCTTGATGTCGTGCGGGAAGCCGACCACCGCCGCCTCTGCGACTTCCGGATGCAGGACCAGAGCGCTCTCCACCTCGGCGGTGCCAATCCGGTGTCCGGACACGTTCATGACGTCATCGACCCGGCCGGTAATCCAGTAGTAGCCGTCGGCATCGCGCCGGGCACCGTCGCCGGTGAAGTAGTAACCCGGGTAGGTGCTGTAGTAGGTATCAATCACCCGCTGGTGATTGCCGTACACGCTGCGAATCTGGCCCGGCCAGCTTGCCGTGATTACCAGGTTGCCGCTGGCCTCCGTCGCTTCGATCAGGTTGCCTTCCGCATCCATCAATGCGGGCTGCACGCCAAAGAACGGACGGGTGGCCGAACCGGGCTTGAGGGCGGTCGCGCCGGGGAGCGGCGTGATCATGATGCCGCCAGTCTCCGTCTGCCACCAGGTATCGACGATGGGACAGCGGCGCTCCCCCACCACGCGGTGATACCAGTTCCAGGCTTCGGGGTTGATCGGCTCGCCCACGGACCCGAGCAGGCGCAGCGTGCTGCGATCATGGCGCGTCACAAACTCGTCGCCCTGGCTCATCAGCTGCCGAATCGCCGTGGGTGCCGTGTAGAAAATATGGACCTTGTGCTTGGCGATGACTTCCCAGCAGCGGCCGGCATCGGGCCAGGTGGGCACGCCCTCAAACATCAGGGTCGTGGCGCCGTTGGCCAGGGGGCCGTAGACGATGTAGCTGTGACCGGTAATCCAGCCGACGTCGGCGGTACACCAGTAGACGTCGCCGTCGCGATAGTCGAAAACGTAGCGGTGCGTCATGGCTGCCTGCAGCAGGTAGCCGGCGGTGCCGTGCTGGACGCCCTTTGGCTGCCCCGTCGAACCGGAGGTGTACAGAATGAACAGCGGGTCCTCGGCATCCATGGGCTCTGGCTCGCAGTCGGCGCTCTGCTCAGCCACCAGCTCGTGATACCAGATATCCCGTTCCGGCTGCCACTCGATCGTGCCGCCGGTTCGCTGCAGGGTGATCACCGTGTGGACGTTTGGGCAGGCCTGCAGCGCCTGGTCCGTGTTGGCCTTGAGCGGGATTGCCTTGCCGCCGCGAACCCCCTCGTCGGCGGTAATGACGCAGCGGCAGTCCGAATCCAGAATCCGGTCCTTGAGCGACTGCGGCGAGAACCCGCCGAACACCACGCTGTGAATCGCGCCGATGCGGGTGCAGGCGAGCATCGCGTAGGCCGCCTCCGGCACCATGGGCATATAGATGCAGACCCGATCGCCGCGGCCAACGCCCCGGGCCTTCAGCCCGTTGGCGAGGCGGCCCACGGCTTCGTGCAGATCGCGGTAGGTGATGTGTTTGCTGCTGGCCGGGTCGTCGCCTTCCCAGATGATGGCGGTCTGGTCGCCGCGCTCCGGCAGGTGCCGATCGATGCAGTTCACGCTGACGTTCAGCTTGGCGCCGTCAAACCAGCGGACCTCACCCTTGGCCAGGTCTGCGTGGCTCACCCTGGACCAGGGCTCGTACCAGTGCAGGAAGGCCTTCGCCTGCTCGCTCCAGAACCCGTCCGGGTCGTCGATGGAGTGCTGGTACATCTCCTGATACTGAGCATCGGTCATCAGAGTTTGCGCCGCGGTTGCGGCATCGACGGGATACAGGTCTTTCACGGTTCGTTCCTGTGGGTCAGCAGGGCAATGAGGGCGGCAGTCGCCGGACCATGCGTCGCGTCGCCGTCCAGGCCGCCGGCAGCCAGTGTCTGGTGAATCGGGCCAGCGAGCACTTTGCCAAGCTCGACGCCCCATTGGTCGAAGGAGTTGATGTTCCAGATCACGCCCTGGCAGAACACCTTGTGCTCGTAGGCGGCCAGCAGCGCGCCCAGGGTGGTCGCGTTCAGCTGTTCCAGAACGATCGTGGTGTTCGGCCGGTTCCCGGGCACGGCTCGATGCGGATCTTCGTGCTGCCGGCCGTCGGCCATCGCCTGGCTCTGGGCCAGGGCGTTGGCGTTCAGATAGCTGTGATGATGGCTGTAGCGATGAGCCGGCGTGCGGCAGAGGATGAAGTCTGCGCTGTAGTCCTGGGTGCCTTGATGCAGCAGCTGATGAAACGCGTGCTGGCCATTGGTGCCGCGCCCGCCCCAGAGCATGGCCCCGGTCGTGCCGGCAACGGGTTGCCCGTCTTTCTGGGTGCGCTTGCCGTTGCTCTCCATATCGAGCTGCTGCAGGTAGTCGGGGAGCAATCGCAGGCGGTCATCGTAGGGCAACAGCACGTGGCTTGCGCGGCCGTGACAGCTGGAGTTCCAAACCCCGGCCAGCGCCAGCAGCACCGGCAGGTTGCGGGCGAGCGGGGCGGTTTCGAAGTGCTCGTCCATGGCACCGGCGCCGGCCAGGAGCGCCGCAAAGCCTTCCCAGCCCAGCGCCAGCGCAATCGGCAAACCGACTGCGCTCCACAGGGAGTAGCGCCCGCCCACCCACTCGCCCATTGCAAACAGGTTGTCTGCGGGAATGCCGAAGGCCGCAGCCGCTTCAAGGTTGTTGCTGACGGCGACGAAATGCTTGGCGATCGCGTCGGGATCGCCGGTGCGCTCCAGAAACCAGGCTCGCACGCTCTGCGCGTTCACCGCAGTCTCCTGGGTTGTGAACGACTTTGACGCGATGACAAACAGCGTCGTCGCCGGGTTGAGCCCGCGCAGCACGCGATCAATGTTGTTGCCATCGATGTTGCTTAAGAACTCGATCTGCAGCTCGGAAGGGCCGGAGCGATGCAGGGCATCGACGACCAGTTCGGGTCCCAGATGAGAACCGCCAATGCCGATGTTGACGATGGTCTGGATGGCCTGGCCCTGGTAGCCGCGCCAGCGGCCCTCGCGAACGGCGCTGACGAATGCCGATTCGCGCTCGCGCTGCTCCGAGAGGGTCGCAATCATGGCGTCGGCGTTCGCCATGCGACGTTTCAGAGCGTCCGGCGTTGCCCGCAATGCGGTATGCAGCACCGCCCGTTGCTCGGTGTTATTGATGGGCTCGCCGGCGAACATGGCAGCCCGTGCTTGCGGCAGCTGGGCTGCCTCCGCCAGCGCGACCAGCGCCTGCAGCACCTGAGGGTCGATGCCTTGCTTGCGCAGATCGGCATGCACACCGGCGGCGCTGACGGCCAGATCGTTGTCAACGGCCGCGGCGCGGGCGGCAGGCCCTGCAGTGTCCGGCGCCTGTGCGAGTTTGTTCAGGGCATCCCAGGTCGCTGTGTGGCTGGCCATCGGTGTTCCGTTCTAGAGCAGGGTGGGGTTGGGGTTGAAGTATTCCCGCGCGCTATCCATCGCCAGCATGCGTTCGACGAGCGCCTCGAAGTGCTGGGGGTTGTGGGCAAGGTCCAGCTCTGCGGCGTTCACGATCAGCAGCGGCGCGGCGTCGTAGAAATGAAAGAACTCCGTGTACGCATCGATCAGCGTTTCCAGATAGCTGGCGTCGATGTGTTGCTCAAAGTCGATGCCGCGAGTCTTGACCCGCTCCAGCAGCTTGCTCGCGGGCGCCTGCAGGTACACCACGAGATCTGGCTGCGGTGCGGCGAGGTCCAGCGAGGCCTGGATCTGCTGGTACAGCCCATACTCTTCCTGGGACAGCGTCATGCGCGCAAAAAGATCGTCCTTGTCGAGCAAAAAGTCGCTGATGAGCTGGGTGCCGAGCAGGTCCTGCTGGCGAATATCGCTGATCTGACGGGTGCGATTGAGCAGAAAGTAGAGCTGCGTGGCGAGCGCGTTGCGCCCCCGGTTCTGATAGAAGTCCTGCAGGAACGGGTTGTCGGTCACCGGCTCCAGCATGGTCTGGTAGCCAAAGGTCTCGGCCAGGCGTTGGGTGAGCGTGGTTTTGCCGATGCCGATGGGGCCTTCGATCGCGATGTA
Organism: uncultured Pseudomonadales bacterium; assembly: GCA_964640725.1. Taxonomy (GTDB): domain Bacteria; phylum Pseudomonadota; class Gammaproteobacteria; order Pseudomonadales; family Azotimanducaceae; genus CALHVX01. The sequence continues at coordinate 110,260 of CAZXIJ010000011.1, forward strand.
TCCCGGCAGCTTGCTGCCCTGCAGGCGCTGCCTGAGGCCGCCGCTGATGACCTCAAGGGCTTCGGCCATCAGGGCGCGGGCTTGGGCTTGGCGCCACGACCGCGGCGCCGCCGTCGTCTTCGGCCGCCGCCCTGGCCGTCCTCGCCTGCGGCGTTGCCCTGG
>CAZXIJ010000011.1:110521-127592 GCA_964640725.1 uncultured Pseudomonadales bacterium
TGCTGCGGTTACCGCCACCGCTGCGATTACCGTCAGCGCTGCGATTGCCATCGACGGCCCGGTTGCCGTCGACATTGCGATTGCCGTCGGCGGCGTGATTGCCGCCCCGGCTGCGGTTGCCGTCGTTGCTGCGATTGCCGTCGCGCGCGCTGTTGCCGCCGCTGCGACCGCCACCGCCACCGCCACCGCCACGACGTCCGCCGCGCCCTCGGCCGCCACCGCTGCCGCCGCGGCGACCGCCACCCTGGCCGCGATCGCTTGTGAACGGCTGGTCGAAGTGGTCGTCGCCGCCGGGGTCGAGCTGGTCGCACATCTGCTGCTGCTCTTCTTCGTCCGCGTCCTGGTAGGCCGTCCACCAGTCGGCGCGCTCCAGCAGATGTTCTTCTTCCGTATTGGCCCGAAGCACGAGGAAGTCGTAGGCAGCGCGGAACCTCGGGTGTGAGATCAGCGATTCCACAGACTTGGCCCTGGGCACCGTGAGTCGCTGTTGCAGCAGCCAGGTCTCTTTGACGAACTGCGAGAAGCGCCGCGGCACCGCTGTGACGTGCTGTTGCAGGGCGAGGGCTTCGTCTGCGGCGCGCTGGCTGAATTCCAGCGGCTTGTCTGGCTCGCTGAGCTCGTGGCAGCGGGCCAGGAAATCTGGCCACAACATGACAGCGAACAGGAATCCCGGGGTGACTGGCTTGTCTTCGCCGACCCGAACATCGGTATTGAACATAGCAGCGCGAATCAGCGCGGAATCTTCCGGCGCGCAGGGAAACAGCGTGCCGGCGATGTCCTGCTCGCACAGGATGTCCCAGGTGCGCTCGGCACGTCCGCTCAGAAACAGCTTGCTCACTTCGTCAAACAGGCGCGCGGGCGCTGCGACCTGCAGCAGGTCCTGCACGTCGGGGATGATGTCCTGCACGCTTTGGTCGATGTCGAAGTCGAGCTTGGCCTGGAAGCGCACGATGCGCAGCAACCGTACGGGATCCTCGGTGAGCCGCACCTTGGGGTCGCCGATGAGCGCGATACGTCCGGCCTTGAGGTCGGCCATGCCGCCGACGAAGTCGACGACCTCTTCCGTTTGCGGATCGAAATAGAGTGCGTTGATGGTCAGATCGCGCCGGAACGCATCTTCTTCCAGCGTGCCGAACAGGTTGTCCCGCACAATGACGCCGTGCTCGTCATGCTTGCGGTCGACGTCGTCGTACTCTTCGATGTCGTCTTCGTCGTCCTGGGGCGATTTGCGGAAGGTCGAGACTTCCAGCACCTCGCGACCTACACGCACATGGGCGATTCGGAAACGCCGTCCGACCAGCCGCGAGCGCCGGAACAGGTCTTTGACCTCTTCCGGCGTGGCACTGGTTGCCACGTCGAAATCTTTGGGCTCTTTTTCGAGGAGCAGGTCGCGGACGCAGCCGCCGACCAGCAGGGCCTGGAAGCCTGCCTCGTGGAGCGTATCGGTCACTTCCAGCGCCTGCGGCTGAATGTGGTCCCGGGTGATGCCGTGCTCGCTGGACGGTATGCGGTCTGGTTCGTTCAAACGCTGTCTCTTCTCGGGCCCCGCTTGCGCGTGCGCTTCCTGGGGATATTCAGCCGTTGCCGACGCTCCCACAGACTTTTGCGCGATATGCCCAGTTTTTCGGCGAGTTCGGTCTCGGTGAGCTGGTCCTGATGTTCCAGGACGAAGTTCACGAAGTACGTTTCGAGGCTCGCATTGTCACCAGCAGGCGCCGGCTTTGGCTCAGCGCCTGTTCCGGGCCGCGCGGTGTCCGCGCTGCTGGGTGCCTGGCCGTAGTCGGGCGTGTCGATCCCGAGCTCAGCGGCTTCTAGCTCTGTACCTTTGCACAGAATGACCGCTCTTTCGACTGCATTTTCCAGCTCCCGGACATTTCCGGGCCATTGATAGTCCCGGACCCGGGCCAGAGCCTCGTTGGAGAAGCGCAGCGGGGCCTTGCGAAGCCGCTGGGCAGTTCGCAGCAGAAAGCGCTCTGCCAGCCGCAAAACGTCCTCGCCGCGGTCCCGTAGCGGGGGCACCAGTACCGGCGAGGTGCTCAGATGGCCAAGCAGCGCCTGGGAGAACAGGCCGTCCCGCACCATGGGCTCCAGGGGCCTGTGGCTGGCGGCCAAAATGCGAACATCGCAAGGCAGCCGCTGCGTGGACCCCGAGGCCCGCAGCTCGCCGCTGGTGAGCGCTGCCAGCAGGCGATTCTGGGCAACGGCCGGGAGTTCCGACACCCCGTCCAGGAACAGCGTGCCGCCATGGGCGGCACTGAGCAGGCCAAGCTTGCCGGCATCGCCATCGGCCGGGGCCTCGCCAAACAGCTCGCCCTCGATCAGGGCTGCCGGCAGCGTTGCGCAGTTCAGGGTCAGGAGCGGCGAGCGCTGGCGGATGCTGGTGGCGTGCAGCGCGCGGGCGACCAGATCCTTGCCTGTACCCGGCTCGCCCAGGATCAGCACGGCGGCCTCGGAGCTGCTCAGGCGGTCGAGCTGGTCCAGGAGGTCCTGCATGACGGCGCTGTCGCCGATCAGCTCGAAGCGTCCCAGCCGGCTGCGGCGCAGCGGTGTCTGCTGGGCCCATTCGGCCACGGCGCGCTCGATAGCTGCGGCCAGATCGTCGGCGCTAACCGGTAGCGGAAGATAGTCGGCAGCGCCGGCCTTGATCGCCTTCACCGCCTGGGCGATGCCGGCGTTGGCAGCGACCACGATGGCAGGGCTGCGGCGTCCTGGCTCGCACAGCTGCGAGATCTGCTGATCGTCGAGCAGCTGGCACACCTCGGGCGCCTGGGGGTTGGCTTCGGCGGTCAGCTCGAAGCCGTTCGCCGTCAGTTCCGGCGCGAGGGCGCCGAGGCCGTTCAGCAGCTTTGGCGAGACAACAACCTGTTTCATGGCGGGATGTTAGCAAACCCGTTGGGCTGACTCACGAAGGCGCGGCCAGGCTTTGCTGCCCGGCCAGCCGCTCAATGCGCCACCGGTCTGCGGCTTCGGTCAGCAGCAGGTCTGGTGCTGACCGGGATTCCCCCGCCGGGGTGGGAATGCCCAGCAACCGTAGCACTGCGGCCAGGTTCGCGCTGGCGTCGCCGTCGCGAAGGGGCTTGGCGCCTGCCTGCTTGGACAGCTTGCTGCCATCGAGCCCTGTCAGCACGGGCACATGGGCGTAGCCTGGGGCGGCAAGCCCGAGGCTGGCCATCAGCGCGAGCTGCGGGCCGGTCTGGTCCAGCAGGTCGGCGCCGCGCACCACCTGGCTGATGCTGGCATCGCCATCGTCTATCGCTGTGGCCAGCGCATAGCCGGGAATCCCGTCCCGCCGCCAGATGATGAAGGCCCCGGTGGTCTGGGCGACAGCTGAATCGATGCGGCCCTGCACCCGATCTTCGAAGCGGATGCTGCCGGCATCGGGCTGGTAGCGAATCGCCGCATCGTCCCGGGGAGCCCGGAACTCGGCGCAGGTGCCCGGGTAAGGCCGGCCGGGCAAGCGCTGCCGGCGGCTGCAGCGGCAGTAAAAGATCCGGTCCTGCCTCGCAAGCTGCGCGAGGCCGGCCTCGTAGCGCTCGCGACGCTCGGACTGGAAGAGGACGGGGCCGTCCCACAGCAGTCCATGAGCCTCGAGGCTGGCGCGGATGTGATCGATGGCACCCGGCTCGGCGCGTGGGGTGTCCAGATCGTCAAAGCGCAGCTGCCAGTGACCACCCTGAGACCGCGCATCCAGATAGCTGGCCACGGCTGTGAACAGCGAGCCAAAATGCAGCAGGCCCGTGGGGGATGGGGCAAAGCGCCCGCGGTAGGGCGCCAGCGGGGCGCTGGAAGGCGGGCTGGCCGTCATGGCCGGCGATGCCCGCTGCGGTGGTTATCAGCCGTGGAGCTGACGTTCCTTGATCTCTTCCAGAGCCTTGCAATCGACGCATTGCGTCGCTGTCGGACGCGCTTCCAGCCGCCGCAGGCCAACTTCGATGCCGCAGGTGTCGCAGTAGCCGTAGTCTTCCTGCTCCAGCCGCTCCATGGTCTGGTCGATCTTCTTGATCAGCTTGCGCTCCCGGTCCCGGGTGCGCAGCTCGATGCTGAACTCTTCTTCCTGGGTGGCGCGATCGGCCGGGTCCGGAAAGTTTGCGGCTTCGTCCCGCATGTGATGGACCGTACGGTCGACCTCTTCCATCAGCTCCTGACGCCACTTCAGCAGGATGTTGCGGAAGTGAGCAAGCTGTTCGGTGTTCATATACAGCTCGCCCTTTTTCGGCTCGTAGGGCTGGAAGTTTTTGAACGGAGAATCAGGGCGTGCGCGGCGAATCACTGGCTCCATAGGCGTGATCGATGGCTTGGCCGGACGCTTTGGTTTGAGCTTTCTGGACGCGGAATCAGAACTGCTTTCCAACGACGTTGAATCCTTGCTGGTTGTTTTTTTGCCGCGGGCTTTGGCCTTTGACTCTGCAGTCTTTGCAGAAGCTTTGCCTGCCTTGGCGGTGCTTTTGGGTTCTGTCTTGCTGCTCTTGGCTTTTGCAGCTGCCGTTTTCTTGGCGCTGCTGCCTGCTGCTGCATTCTTGGTAGCGGTCTTGCTGGCGGTTTTCTTTTTCGCCGGGGTCTTTGGTGCCGCTTTCTTCTTTTCGACCTTCGCTATCGTAGCTTTCTTCGTTGCTGCTTTCTTGGCCGCAGTCTTCTTTTTCGCAGGCGCTTTGGTCGATGTCTTCGTTTTTGCGCTCGCCTTGCTCGCGGCTTTGGTTTTCGCCTTGGCCTTGCTTTGGGCCTTGGCTTTGGTCTTTGCTTTTTTGGCAGCCATCGTTTTCGCAATCCTTTGGCCGCCCGAAGGTCGACCCGGGAAAATGAGGGCGCGTAAGCTACCAGAACAGTTTCACCTTGACCATACGCGGGGCGAGGATGCGGCCCCTCGGGTTTGCACCTTATTTAGGAAAGATATTTGTCTGATACCAGATCTCAAGATCCCTCGCCCGCCCAGGGGGAGGCGCCCGCGCCGGCGTCTTTCGTCCCCGCTGCCCGGCTTGCGCAGGTTCGCCCGTTTCGAGTCGTCCAAGTGCTGGAGCGCGCCCAGGCGCTCGCGCGGGAGGGCGTTGACGTTATTCATCTGGAGGTCGGGGAGCCGGACTTCCGAACGCCTGCACCCATCGTGCGGGCCGGTCAGCAAGCGCTGGAGGATGGCCAGACGCGCTACACCCCGGCCCTTGGCGTTGCCCCGCTCCGGGCGGCCATTGCCGACCACTACGCGGCGCTCGGGGCACCCGTGACCCCTGAGCGAGTGCTGATTACGAACGGCGCCAGCGGGGCGCTCACGCTCGCCGCGGCGTTACTGCTGGATCCCGGTGACGAATTGCTGCTGCCGGATCCTGGCTATCCCTGCAACCAGGTCTTCGCGCACCTGGTGGGGGCTCGGCCGGTGGCCCTGCCCGTCACCGCCGAGCAGCGGTTCCAGCCGACCCCGGCGCAGGTCCGGGCAGCCTGGGGTCCGAGGACCCGGGCGCTGCTGGTCGCAACGCCCAGCAACCCCAGCGGATCTATGCTGACCGTCCCGGAGCTCCAGGCGCTCAACGACACAGTGCGGGATCTGGGCGGTGTCCTGATCGTTGACGAGATCTACCAGGGGCTGGTGTTCGGTCATGGTGTTCGGCACCAAACCGCCCTGAAACTTGCATCAGACCTGTTCGTCATCAACAGCTTTTCCAAGTACTTCGCCATGACGGGCTGGCGCCTGGGCTGGATAGTGGTGCCAGAGGCAGCCATCGCGCCGATGGCAGCGTTGGCTGCGAACCTGTTTATCGCGCCTTCAGCGCCGGCTCAGCAAGCTGCCATGAGTGCCTTCAGCGGCAACGTGCTGGCCCAGTGCGAAGCTCGGCGGCAAATCCTCGAGGTGCGACGGGGGGTGTTGCTGCAAGGCCTGGCCGAACTCGGTTTCGGCCTGCCGGTGGCTCCGGAGGGCGCCTTCTACGTGCTGGCGGACCTGGCACCTCTGGGGCTGCGCGGTCCCGGGGCCAACGACAATGGCCTGACCGGCCTTGCGTTTTGCGAGGCTCTGCTGGAGGAGACCGGCGTTGCGCTGACGCCGGGAATCGACTTCGGCGATCATGGTACGGAACACCTGGTGCGCTTTGCGTTCACGGAAGCCGTCCCGCGGCTGGAAGAGGCGCTGTCCCGGATCGCAGGGTTTTGCCAACGCTACCGGGATCAGCCCGGGCGCTAGACGCTGAACCGGCTTAACAGGTTCTGATATTCCGCCGGGGTATGCAGCCGTGCCCCGAACTGCCCGACCACGTTGCTGGCAGTGAAGTTGCCGAGCGCCGCCGCGGTGGTGCCGTCCATGCCTGCGGCCAGGCCGTGCAGGCAGGCCCCCGCGAAGGCATCGCCGGCGCCGGTGCTGTCCCGGGCTTCTACCGGGTAACCGGCCACTGCTGTGCGGGCGTGGCCGTCAGCGTAGATGCTGCCGCGGGCACCCAGGGTGAGATGGACTTCCTGGGCCATGTCGCACAGCTCGTTCAGAGCGATGTCGACCCGGTCTGTGCCCGTGAGGGTCAGGGCTTCTTCTTCGTTGCAGAAGGCGATTTGAACGCCGTTGCCGAACATGGCTTTGAGCTGGTCCCCGAAGACTGTGGCCATGCTCGGGTCCGAAAGGCTGATGCAGCTTTTGACGCCGTGCTCGTCAGCCAGCGCGCGACAGCGCAGGGCGGCTTCCATGGCCGTTTCCGAAGCGCTCATATAGCCCTCGGCGTAAAAGAACCGCGACTGCGACAGCGCCGCCTCGTCGATTTGCCCAACGCCGAGCTGTGCCGAGATGCCCAGGTAGGTGTTCATGGAGCGCTCGGCATCGGGCGTGATCAGCACCAGGCAGCGTCCGCTGTGGTCGGCGTTGTCCTGGCCTGCGTTGCTGTTCAGATCGATGCCGTTGCTGCGCATCTCGTCGATGAAGAAGCGGCCGGTTTCGTCGTCGGCCAGCCGGCAGGAGTAGAAGCAGCGAGACCCCATGGCCTGAGCGGCGATGACACTGTTTGCGGCGGAGCCGCCGCTGAACTGCCGGGGGGAAAGCTCTGCCACGGCGTCGATCAGGGACAGCAGTCGTGGTTCGTCGACCAGCGTCATGTGTCCTTTGGCCACGTCATGATTGGCAAGAAACCCCTCGTCGATGGTGTATTCCATGTCTACCAGGGCGTTTCCCAGGCCGTAAAGGTCGTACACAGCGTCTCCTGTGGTGGGTGGTCGAAAAAAGTCGTGTCAGCCGCGCGGCGGCAGCGCTGCCAGACTGTCTGCAAAGGCCGTCAGAGTCTCGTCAACGATGGAGTCGCTGTGTGTGGCAGACAGGAACCCGGCCTCGAAAGCGGACGGCGCAAGGTACACGCCGCGGTCCAGCATGAGGTGGAAGAACGTCTTGAACCGCTCGGTGTCGCAGGCCGCCACGTCATCGAACTGGCGCACCGGTTTGGCGCTGAAGAACAGGCCGAACATGCCGCAGACCTGGGCGAACTGCATCGGTTCTCCGGCGGCCTCGGCCCGGGCCTGCATGCCGGCGACGAGTCGCTCCGTCTGCGCGTTCAGCGCCGTGTAGGCGTCATTGGTCAGAGCGTTGAGCAGGGCCAACCCTGCGGCCATGGCGAGCGGGTTGCCTGACAGCGTGCCGGCCTGGTAGACCGGGCCCACGGGGGCGAGGGAGCGCATGATGTCATGGCGACCGCCAAAGGCACCGACCGGGAGCCCGGCGCCAATGACCTTGCCGAGCGTGGTCAGGTCTGGCGTTACACCGTACAGGGCTTGCGCGCCGCCCTTGCTGACCCGAAAGCCGGTCATCACTTCGTCGAAAATCAGCACAACGCCGTGGGCATCGCACAGTTCCCGAAGCAGGGCCAGGTACCCCGGTTCCGGGAGGATGCAGCCCATGTTGCCGGCAATGGGTTCCAGAATGATGCACGCGAGCTGGTCACCGTAGCTTGCGAAAGCATCCCGGGCCGCCTGGGGATCGTTGAAGGCGATGCTGAGGGTGTTGCTGGCAATGGCTTCCGGCACGCCGGGCGAATTGGGAATACCCAGCGTCAGCACGCCGGAACCCGCCTTGACGAGCAGCGAATCGGAATGCCCGTGATAGCACCCCGTGCACTTCAAGATGAGATCGCGCCCGGTATGGCCTCTGGCCAGCCGGATTGCCGACATGGTGGCCTCGGTCCCGGAATTCACCATCCGAACCTGCTCGATGCTCGGTACGCGCCGGCAGATCTCTTCGGCAAGCTCGATCTCCAGGGTCGTGGGCGCGCCGAAACCGATGGCCTGCTCGGCTTGCTGGCGCACCGCTTCGACGACCGGCGCGAAACCGTGGCCCATGATCATCGGGCCCCAGGAGCCGATGTAGTCGATGTAGCGATTGCCGTCGGCGTCCCACAGATGGGGGCCCTCGCCCCGGGTGAAGAACACGGGGGATCCGCCGACACCGTTAAAGGCACGAACGGGCGAATTCACGCCGCCGGGAATGGTCTGGGTTGCCCGTTCAAACAGGGCGTTAGAGGTCGATCGATCCATGGTGTTCAGGCAAGCTCGCGATAGTTGGTGATCTGGTTCTGGGTCAGGACGCCAATGACGGGACGGATCATGGGCGCTGACTGGCGCCGCACGCACACTGCCTCGGCGCTCGTTGCTGCCATGGCCTCCTGGGCCTGCTGCAGCGTTGCACGATCATCGACGTCGGTCACGTCGCGACGCATGCCGGGAATTTTCAGCAGATTGAGCGCCGCGTCGGGGTCGGCTGGCCCGGCGTCGCCGTCGTCATCATCGTCTGGCTGCGTAAGGTGCACGCGCAGGTCGGCCGCGTCCAGCAGCGCGCGGATATTGCCGTCCTCGTCCTGGCACAAAATCCAGCGCGGATTGCCCTGCAGGGCAGCGTCGCACTGGGCGTGACTGGTTTCGATCGGCAGGCGCGCGAAGCTGCGATCCATCATCGCGGTCACGCCCAGGCGCTGCAGGTGCTGGGTGACCGGGCTCGGCGGATACTCCAGCCCCAGGGTTTCCAGGGTGCGCAGGAACACCCCTTTGCTTCGAAACAGCTCGCTGGTCGTCATGGTGGCCACGACGATGATCAGCATCGCCGGCAGGATCACGTTTGGGTTGGCCGTCAGCTCCAGCACCGATACCAGGGCCGCCAGCGGCGCTTGCAGGACTGCAGCCATCATCGCTGACATGCCGAGCATCACGTAAAAGCCGTCGCTGGACATGATGGTGGGGCCAAAGGCCTGGCCGAGCTGCGCCAGGAGCGCGCCGATGCAGGCACCGATCATGAGCGTGGGTCCAATCAGGCCCACCGGCATGCCCAGCCCGGATGCTGCTGCGCTGCTGACGACCTTGGCCACGATGATCAGAAACAGGGTCGCGACCCCGAGCTGTCCGAGCATCGCGGCGCTGACCGTGTCGTAGCCGATGCCCATGATTTCGGGCACACCGAGCGCCAGCATGCCCGTGATCAGCCCGGCGAGCAGCATGCGCACCCAGAACGGCCAGCTGCTCAGGCTGGCGAACCGTTGGACCAGGGCAATGAATCCGGCAGCGACCGCGCCGATCAGCAGCCCGGCAAAGACGATGAACGGGGTTTCCAGCAGGGACTCCTGCTGCAGCGGCGCGATGGTGAAGGCGGGCTCGCTGCCCAGAAAGTAGCGGATCAAGAGGGTGCTGGTGACGGCGGACAGGATGACCGGAATAAAGCTTCCGATGGTGTATTCCATCATCACCACTTCCATGGCGAAGATCACGCCAGCCATGGGGGTGTTGAAGGAGCTGGCGATGGCGGCAGCGGTGCCGCAGGCGATCAGCACCCGCAGGCTGTTGTTCGGCAGCCCAAAGCCCTGTCCGAGCAGGCTGGCTGTGCCGGCGCCCAGGTGAATCGATGGGCCCTCCCGGCCACCGGACTGGCCGCTGCCCAGCGCGATAACCCCGCCCAGAAACTGAACCAGAAGGTTGCGAGCTGGCAGATGCCCCTGGTGCCGGCTGAGTCGCTCCATGACGTGTACGACCCCAACACGCCGGCTGGCGGTTGGCAGTCGCGTGAGGATCAGGCCGATGATCAGGGCGCCGGACAGTGCCAGGGACAGGCGCTCCAGCGGCGCCATGGCCTCGAAGCCCTCGTAGTCGCCGGGCATGAGCATGCCGGCGATCCCTTGCTCGATGAGCAGTCGGAACAGAAGGATGACGCAGCCCGTGGCCAACCCGGTCAGGACGGCCAGCAGGGCCAGCTGCGGCAGCGCATCGACGCCCGCCAGGCGACGACGGAAGAAATCCATGGACAGGCGCTGGCGAATCGGCGTTGCCAAAGTTAAAGCTCGATCTCGGTTGGCGCCATAGCCCTAGTATAAGCTGGTCCGTCAGGCCGGCGCGTGCCGTCTGCAGATGCCGAGGAATCATGAACAAGCCGGGACTGGGCGCAGGAGAGCTGAAGGTTGTTGTTGACCGCCCGCACCGGCGCCGGTTGCTGACGGTCGCGGTGATGCTGCTGTGCGGTGCCATGGCCTATGGCGGCTTCCGGGTTGGCCAGCACGTCGCGGACCTCGACCGCAGCTACGTCGCAGCACTGGAACGGATCAAGGGCGCCAGCGAGGTTCAGCTGGCGCAGCTGCGCAGCGAGCTCATCGATGCGCGGTTGGCCTACGAGGTCGACAGCCAGGCCCTGGAGGCGTTGCGCGGCGACCTGACCGGCACCCGGGAAGAGATGGCAAAGCTCGAAGAAGAGGTGAGCTTCTACCGCAGCCTCATGGATCCGAAGAGCGTGGCCAAAGGCCTGCAGATCGCGGCCTTCGACACCCTGGCTCTGGCGAGCGGCAAGCATAGCTATCACCTGCTGCTCACCCAGGTTGCGACCCGCCGCTCCTGGCTCTCGGGCACCGTGAAGATCGCCATCAGCGGAGAGGGCGCGAAGGGGCCGCAAGTGCTGCCGCTCACAGAACTGTCGAGCCCTGACGTCTACCCTCTGAAGTTCAGGTTCCGTTACTTTCAGGATCTGCGCGGGGAGCTGCAGCTACCCGCGGGGTTCGTGCCCCGCAGCGCGCTGATTGCTGTCACCCGGTCCGGCAAGAAGGCGCTTGAGCGCAGCTTTCCCTGGCCATCGGAACCCTGAAAACAGCGCGATGCGCGCTCAGACAGGAAGGCGACGAATGAAAGGATGGCGGACGATGGGCAAGAGCAAGGTAGATACTGGCGTAACACTGATTTCGCCAAGTTCGGTGGTCAAGGGCGACGTGCACTTCAGCGAGCAACTGTTCGTGAACGGCCGCATCGAAGGCAACCTTTATGCAGATCCTGAGTCTGGCTCCACGGTCGTGATCAGTGAGCAGGGTGCGGTTGCCGGCGAGATTCGAGTGCCGAACGTGGTCATTAACGGCAGTGTGGACGGCGACGTGTTTGCTGCCGGCAAGCTTGAGCTGGCCGCCAAGGCGCGGGTCACGGGCAACGTCTACTACAAGCTGATCGAGATGCAGCTGGGCGCGATGGTTGACGGGCAGCTGGTGCACGAACCCGTGGCCAGCGCCGCGCCCGCCGGGGTGGTGCCGGTCCAGGACGAAGCCAACGACAGCGAGTATCGAGACACCGCGGCACAAGGCTGAAGGCATCGCACGGCCGTCACCGGGCGGTGATTCTGATCTGCTAAGATCTGTCCCATGGAACACGCAATCGCTCTTACAGAACGGGCCGCCGGCAAGGTCCGCGCGCTGCTCGAGGCCGAGCAGGACCCCGAACTGCGGCTGCGGGTCTTTGTGACCGGCGGCGGCTGCAGCGGTTTTTCCTACGGCTTCACCTTCGATACGGAGCTGGCCGAAGACGATGCGGAGCTCACCCAGCACGGGGTCTCCATGTTGGTCGATAGCCTCAGCTACCCCTACCTGGCCGGCAGCGAAGTGGACTTTGTCGAAGATCTGCAGGGCTCGCAGTTTGTGGTCCGTAACCCCAACGCCGCAGCCACCTGCGGCTGCGGCAACTCCTTCGCGGTCTAGGCCGGGTAGACGGCGCCCAGGACTCTTGGGCCCGACGCGCCTGTCGCTCGAGGCACGTTCCCGGGCAGTCCCGCGATCGCGCGCTGCGCCAGCCAGGCGAACGCTGCTGCTTCCAGGCTGTCCCCATCAATGCCCAGGGCTTCTGTAGGCCGCACCGGCATGGTTGCCGCTGCCCCCAGGCGGGCCATCAGGTAGCCGTTTGCCCGGCCGCCGCCGCACACCAGCAGCTCGCCTAGCCGCAATCCCGTGGCTTCGACAGCCCGGACGGCGGATTGCGCCGTCAGTTCCAGCAACGTTGCCTGCACCTGTTCCGGATCCAGGCCAGCCAGCCGGGCCGGCCCCAGCTGCTGTTCGAGCCAGGGCAGCGAGAAGTATTCCCGGCCGGTGCTCTTTGGCGCTCGAGCGGCAAAGTAGGGGTCGGTGAGCAGTTGCTCGAGGGCGGCGCCGTCGCTCTGCCCGGATCGTGCCCAGGCGCCGTCTGCATCGAAAGGCGCGCCCTGCCGGCTGCTGATCCACGCGTCCATCAGGCCGTTGCCGGGACCCGTGTCAAAGCCGGCGGTTACGCCGTTGGCCGTCAGCACGCTCAGGTTAGCGATGCCGCCAATGTTCAGGATTCCAATACCGTCCTTGCCAGCCGCGATCGCTTCGTCCCGGGCGGCGCCGAACAGCGCCTCGTGGAACAGCGGCACCAGGGGGGCGCCCTGGCCGCCGGCAGCCATGTCGCGGCGGCGGAAGTCAGCGACGGTGCAGATGCCGGTCTGCTCGGCGATCTGGTTTGGATCGCCGATCTGCAGCGTGAAGCGGGCGCTGCCGGTCGGGCGGTGACGGATGGTCTGGCCGTGGCTGCCGATCGCCCGAACGGTGCTCGGGGGGGTCTGGCAACGAGCCAGAAACTGGTTGATGGCCTGGCCGATGAACGCGCCCAGCGCGCGGTCAGCGCGACCCATGCGCTCGATCTCGGTGTCGGCAGGGTCCTTCGGGGCCCCCTCGGGGGGCTGGCTGAGGACTGCCAGCTCCGCGCGCAGGGCCTGGGGCAGTTCGACCGTGTCGCCTCGCAGGACCGAGATGCGGTCATCGGCTCCGATCCTGACCAGGGCAAGGTCCAGGCCATCCATGCTGGTGCCCGTCATCGCGCCGACGAACTGTTCGCCGGCGTCGCTGGGCTGATTCACAGCAGGGATCCGGCTACTTGGCGAGGGCGAGCTGCGGTTGCTCTTTGTACTCGTCCAGCATCTTCAGCACGCTGGCCGTGTGTTCCGTAAAGCGCGGCAGTTCCGGCGCCTTAATGGGCGCGGCATCGGGCAGATTGACCGTGCGCGGGTTCTTGTGGACGCCGTTCACCAGAAACTCGTAGTGCAGGTGTGGTGCCGTGGCGAGCCCGGTGGCGCCCACATAGCCGATGGTCTGGCCCTGTTTGACCCGCGCGCCTGACTTGACGTTGCGCGCGAAGCGCGACAGGTGCAAATACTTGGTTACGTACTGTTCGCCGTGGTTGATGACGACGTAGTTGCCGTTGGGCTTGGTACGTCCGGCGACTTTGACCCGGCCGTCGCCTGCTGCAAGGATTGGCGTGCCGGACGGCGCTGCGTAGTCGATGCCCCGATGCGGCATGACCCGCTTGTAGAGGGGGTGCTTGCGACGCAGGTTGAAGTTGGAGCTGATGCGGCTGAATTCGACCGGCGCCCGCAGGAACGCCTTGCGCATGCTCGCGCCCTGGGGACTGTAGTAGTCGGCATCGCCGCCCTCATTGGCGTACAGCACCGCCTGGTAGGTCTGCCCCTGATTCACGAACTCGGCAGCCAGGATGTTGCCGTAACCGACGAAGCGGTCCTGCAGATACAGTTCTTCGTAGACGACATGAAAGGTATCGCCCTTTCGAATGTCGAGTACGAAATCGATGTCCCACTGGAACATCTGCGCCAGGCGCATGGTGAGCGCGTCGTCCAGGCCGGCTCGCTGGCTGGCGATAAACAGGCTGTGGTCAATCAGACCTTTCTTGTAGTTGGTGAACCGTTCCGGCTCCCGCATGACTTCGGCGCCGTTGAAGGCGTCGCCCATGCGTTCGAATTCAATGTGTTCGAGGGGGCCGGGCGTATAGGTCAGGCGCATCAAGGTGTCGTCGGGCGCGAACTCAAAGCGGATTTCGTGGCCCGGAAAGATGCTCTTGAGCCGTGGCCCCAGCGGCTTGCTGTCCAGCAGGAGCGCAATGTCGCGCGCCGGAATGCCCTGACTCTGGAAAATCTTGGCCAGGCTCTGCCCGGGCTTGACCGTGTGGCTCACCTGCCGCAATGGCGGTGCCGCAGGCGTTGCCGGAGCGGGTTCTGGCAGATCTGCAAACGCTTCGGGCTGCAGATCCTGGGCGAGGTCTGCCGCGGTTGGGGTGGGCAGGGTCTGCAGCGCAGACTCGGTGGTGAAGCGGGGCGCCGGCGTCTCGTTGAACTTGGCAACCACAATGGAGCAGAGGCCCAGGCCGAGCAGGCCCACCAGGTACAGGTGCGTTTTAGGGAACAATCCTGGTTTCACCGATCATCAATCCTGCCGGGCGCGGCGTTAGCGGCGACTTTTTGACGGTCTGCGTCCTCCCCGGTCGGCAGCCGAATCGCCATAGGTTCCTTGCGGTGAGCCTGGCGAAAAGCACAGTCAAAACCGGGCTTTAGAGAAAAGATCCACGGCCGGGCTCACGAGAAGCGCTAGTATATGGAAACGGCCGCGCTTGAAAAGCACGGGCTCGTAAGTCTGCGACGAAGCGGACAAGCCGCTTTGACGGCGTTCTCTTTTTGACTATCGTTCGGCCTCCCAAATCGCCCCTGGTGTGCTAACCGGGTCAGGAAACGAGCGCTATCCATGTCCGCTGCCATTCTCGATGACCTCAAGTTTCGAGGTCTGTTTGTCCAAAGCACGGACGAGCAGGCGCTCGCCTCACATCTTGCCAGTGACGCGCCGCGCACTCTCTATTGCGGATTTGATCCGACCGCCGACAGCCTGCATATCGGCAATCTGGTGCCGCTGCTGGTGCTGCGACGCTTTCAGCTGGCCGGGCATCGGCCGATCCTCCTGCTGGGCGGCGCCACGGGCCTGATTGGCGACCCCTCGGGCAAGAGCGAGGAGCGCAACCTGAACGATGAGGCGACCGTTGGCCGATTCGTGAGCCGGATTTACGACCAAACCCGCCGCTTTCTGTCCTTTGATGGGCCCACCGGGGCAATAATTGTCAATAATCTGGACTGGACTGAAGGCCGGTCTTTCATCTACTTCCTGCGAGAGATTGGCAAGCACTTCTCGGTCAACATGATGATGCAGCGGGAATCGGTAAAGGCGCGGCTGGAGCGAGAGGGCCAGGGCATCAGCTATACCGAATTCAGCTACATGCTGCTGCAGGCCAACGACTACTACGAGCTGGCAGAGCGCGAAGCCTGCACGCTGCAGATCGGGGGCAACGACCAGTGGGGCAATATCGTGTCCGGTGTTGATCTGGTGCGCCGCAAACTGCAGCGAGAAGTCCACGCGCTCACTTTGCCCCTCATCACCAAGGCGGACGGGACCAAGTTCGGCAAGACGGCCGGTGGCTCGGTCTGGCTGGACCCGGAAAAGACCAGCCCTTATGCCTTCTACCAGTTCTGGCTCAATGCCGCCGACGCCGATGTAGCAAATTATTTGCGCGTCTTCACGCTGCTGTCCCCGGAGGATATTCAGGGGCTGGAGCAGCAGCTGGCGGACAGTCCCGGGGCCCGGCAGGCGCAGCACGCGCTCGCCGAAGCAGTGACCCATCTGGTCCACGGTGAGGAAGCCCTGTCGGCAGCGCAGCGCATCACCGAAGCGCTGTTTGCGGGCGACCTGGCGCAGCTGACCGAATCAGATCTGGAGTCTCTTCAGCTGGATGGCATGGGATCGACGCTGGTTGACTTGGCCGGCTGCGGGTTGCTCGAGGCGCTGAGCCAGGCCGGGCTGGCGGATTCCAACGGCGCCGCCCGGAAGCTCGTCAGCAGCGGGGGCGTGACCGTGAACGGCGAGCGGCAGGACGACCCGCGCGCGCAGCTGGACTTCAGCGATGCGCTGTTTGGGCGGTTCTATCTGCTCCGCCGCGGCAAGAAAAACTGGCATTTGCTGGTGCGCGGCTGAGCTTCGTATTCCTGCTCAAGGCGGTGGGCTGTCGCAAGCCGAGTCAGCCAGTGTTTTTGTTGACATTCGCCCGGTCAGGCCTCAATCTCGCGCGCCCTGATGGGGAGTCGCTAACACTGCGAGACGGGCAGCGGCGAGGGCAAAACGAGAAGGCTTGGGGCACGGAAAACCGGCCCAAAAAAAGTTTTCGAAATTGCTTGATACGCAAGTCTGTCTCTGTAGAATACGCCTCCCTTGCCGAGGGTCACCCCTCGGACGCCAAGGACTTACCCCGCCCTGGGAACCCCAGGAACGAGTGTCGGGGCTCTCTTAGAAGAGCTTTGACGGGTCAGTACGCGGCGCGTTCTTTAACAGTTTGAAAGAAGTACGACGAAAATTCGTCGGTGCCCGGTCTTATTTTAAAGAGAGAAGCCTGTACACGCGGGTGACTCACTCCCGGACCGGAGCACTGGCAAGCCATTCGTGTGGGTACACACGTAATTCATTTGAAATCGAGGTACTTGAATCCAAGCACAGTTCGCTGTGGGCGGAATCAAGATACATCGTTCATGAGCACATCATCATCTAGTCGGTCTCTTTGATACGGACAAGGGCTGCCCTCCTGCAAAGGGGAGCAAAACAAATCCGCGAAAAGAGGGTTGGCGACTTCTCTTTAAGACAAGAGCTTAAACTGAAGAGTTTGATCATGGCTCAGATTGAACGTTGGCGGCAGGCCTCATACATGCAAGTCGAACGAGAAAGCACTTCGGTGCGAGTACAGTGGCGGACGGGTGAGTAACGCGTAGGAATCTACCTAGTAGTGGGGGACAACTCGGGGAAACTCGAGCTAATACCGCATACACTCTACGGAGAAAAGCAGGGGATCTTAGGACCTTGCGCTATTAGAGGAGCCTGCGTTGGATTAGCTTGTTGGTGGGGTAATGGCCTACCAAGGCGACGATCCATAGCTGGTCTGAGAGGACGATCAGCCACACTGGAACTGAGACACGGTCCAGACTCCTACGGGAGGCAGCAGT
>CAZXIJ010000012.1:0-35709 GCA_964640725.1 uncultured Pseudomonadales bacterium
CAGCTCTACCACCTGGGCACCGATTTGCCCCAGGACGAAGACCAGGCGGAAGATCACTACCAGCGCGCCATCGCCCTGGGCAGCATCAGCGCCCGCCGCAACCTCGCGCTGATGCTGGCCACGACCTCGATCAGCTACCTGCGAGACCCCGAGCGCGCGATCGCGATCCTGGCGCCCGTCGCTCGCTACTACAACGATCCGGAACTGCTCGATGCGCTGGCAGCGGTGTTCGACGCTGCGGGCCGCAGTGCGGATGCCGAAGCGGCCCGGCAAGCAGCCGGCCAGGCACGCCAACCGGAGCAGCAACCGACATGAGCGCCCCAAACTGGCCGTTTACCGGGCAGCCGGTCCCCGAAGTCGTCAGCGCCCAGGGCAACATGCTGCGCCTCAAGGACGGGCGGCAGGTACTGGACGCCGCCGGCGGCGCCATCGTCAACAACATCGGACACGGCCGGGAAGCCGTTGCCCGCGCCGTGTACGAGGCGACCCGGGACTGCACCTACGTGGTTCCGCCGTGGACGACGCCCGGACGCACAGCACTGGTGGCGGCACTGGAGCAGGACTGGCTGCCGGGCGATCTGGATCGAATCCACATCACCACCGGGGGCAGCGACGCGGTGGAATCAGCCATCAAGCTAGCGCTCCAGTACCACGCGGCGACCGGCGCCCCGGAGCGCACGGAAATCGTCACCCGCGACCCCTCCTACCACGGGACGACCCTGGCAACGGGCACCTGGTCCGGACATCCCGCTCGCAAGCGCGGGCTGGCTCAGGCCATGCGAGACAACCCGAAAGCGCCCGCCCCCTACCCGCTGCGCTGTCCGCTCGGGGCTGATCATCCCGACATGGCACAGCACTACGTCGACGCCCTCGCCGCGGTCATCGACGCCACCGGGCCCGAGCGCATTGCGGCGCTGCTGGTCGAGCCGATTACCGGCTCCAGCGGCGGCGCGCTGGTGCCCCCGGACGGCTACTGGCAGGCGGTCCAGAAGCTGTGCCGAAAGCACGGCATCCTGCTGGTCTGCGATGAAGTGATGACCGGTTTCGGTCGCACCGGCCGAGACTTCGCGTTCCAGCACTTCGGCCTTGCCCCGGACATCGTGGTGGCCGGCAAGGGCCTGGCTGGCGGCTACGCGCCGCTGGGCGGCGTGTTCGCGCGAAGGCCCATCGGCGAAGCCATTCGCGATGCCGGCTACGCGGTGATGTTCCATACCTTCGGCGCCCACCCGGCCGCCTGCAGCGCCGGGGCCGCGGTGCTGAAAATCTTGCGCGAGGAACAGCTGGTCGAGCGCGCCGCGCGCGTCGGCGAGACGTTCCTTGCGGCGCTCGCCGCCCGCTTCGCGGAACACCCGCAGGTGGCCGAGGTGCGCGGGCGAGGCATGCTGCTGGCCATCGAGGTGGTGGCAGACCGCGCGACGTTGGCGCGCTTTCCGGAAGCCGTCGACATGACCGGGCGGATCGTGCGCGAAGGCCTCGACCGCGGCGTCTTCTTCTACGCCGGCGGCACCGGGGCGCAGCGCGACATCCTGTGCCTGGGCCCGGCCCTGAACACCAGTGAGGCCGAACTCGCTCAAATGGGCGATGTCCTGCTGGCCGCTGTGGACGCCGCCGTCGCGGGGGTGCCCACCGGCGCCTGACTGAAGCCGATCTGCCTTTATGGCATGCTCAGGAGGATATTTTGCCCGGAGCACCCGCCATGAACGCCTCTTCCCAGACCGCCGCTCAGCCCGCTCGCCGCGGAGGCCTGTCCCGCTGCCTGTCCGGCGCGCTGCTCGCGGCGCTGCTGCTCCCGCTTCAGGCCCTGGCGTCCCAGACGCAGCGCGTCGATAATTTCGTACTGCTCGACCACACCGGCAAGGCTCAGGAGCTGTACTACGGCAACCACAAGGCCATCGCGTTGATGGTGCACGGCAACGGCTGCCCGATCGTGCGCAACGCCATCACCGACTTCAAGGCGCTGCGCGACGAGTTCGAGCCCAAGGGCGTGCGCTTTGCCATGCTCAACGCCAACCTCCAGGACGAGCGTGCCAGCATCGCGGCAGAAGCCAGGGAATGGGGCATCGACATGCCGATCCTGGACGACACCACGCAGCTGATCGGCGAAGCCCTGAAACTGGTCCGGACCGGCGAGGTGCTGATCATCGAGCCGGGCACCTGGGAGGTCGTGTACCGCGGTCCCCTGGATAACCGGCTCGACTACGAGCGACAGAAAAAACAGGCCAGCGAACGCTACGCAAAGGATGCGCTGACCGCCGTGCTGGCCGGCCGCAAAGTCAGCCAGGCAGAACGCGATGCCGTGGGTTGCCTGATCAACTTCCCGGCGCGCAAGGCCAATCACGCGGCCATCAGCTACACCGACACCATCGCGCCCCTGCTGCAGGAAAAGTGCGCGGTCTGCCACCGGCCCGGCGGCATCGGGCCCTGGGCGATGACCAGCTACACCATGGTTCAGGGCTTCGCGCCAATGATTCGCGAAGTGGTGCGCACCAGGCGCATGCCGCCCTGGCACGCCGACCCGCAGATCGGCCACTGGAAGGGCGACAAGAGCCTGAGCATCGAAGAAACGCAAACCCTCATCCACTGGATCGAAGCGGGCGCCCCCCGCGGCGAAGGCAAAGATCCGCTGCTGGCCGTCGCCCGGCCGAGCGATGAGTGGCCTTTGGGCGCGCCGGACCTGGTGCTGGAAGTGCCGGCCTTTGAGGTGCCTGCCGCGGGCACCGTCGACTACCAGTTCCCGGTGCTGCAAAACCCCCTGGACGACGGCGTCTGGGTCGAGGCAGCAACGGTCATTCCCGGCGATCGCAATGTCGTGCACCACGTGCTGGTCGGCGCTGCCGATGGGCCCCGGGACAGCAGCAAGCCCCGCCGGGGCGGCGAGAGCGTGTTCGATAACTACATTATCGGCTACGCGCCGGGCAACGAGTCGGCCAGCATGCCGGAAGGTACCGGCGTGTACATTCCCAAAGGCGCGGACTTTCTGCTGCAGATGCACTACACGCCCTACGGCAAAGCCGCCGTCGACAAGACCCGGGTCGGCCTGTACTTCGCCAAGGAGCAGCCAGAAAACTTCCTGCGCCATCAGGTCGTCCTGGATCCGACCATTCGCATTCCGCCAAACGTCGCAGAGCACGAAGAGGTGGCGTACCACGAGTTCGACAAGGACGCCCTGCTGCACTTCATTGTCCCGCACGCCCACTACCGCGGCCGCGCGTCCAGCTTCGAGCTCGCCTACCCGGACGGCCGGACCGAGGTCCTGCTCAGCGTGCCCAACTACGATTTCAACTGGCAGCGAACCTACGAGTTCGAAACCCCCAAGCTCATGCCCGCGGGCAGCCGGCTGCTGCACCGCACGGTCTACGACAACTCTGCAGCAAACCCAGGCAACCCGGATCCGGAGCGGACCGTGCCCTGGGGGCTGCAGTCCTGGGACGAAATGCTCTACGGCGCTTTCAGCTACAGCTGGGTCGACGAGACCGCCAAGCAGCCAATTCACGACTCGCAGCTGTCCGAGGCCTACCAGATGGTCGGTTTCATGGACCGGGACATGGACGGCAAGCTGTCCTGGAAGGAACTGCCAAAGCAGCTGCAAAAGCGCCTCGTACAGGGCTTTAAGCACGTCGACGCCAACGGCGACGGCGGCCTGGATGCCAAGGAATTCGTGCAAATGCAGCGCCGGGGGCAGCAGCAAACCGGGCAGCGCACGCCCGACGCACCGGCAACGGAAGCGGGCAGCCCGCCGTCCGGAACGGCGGCCGGCGGACGCTAGGCCGAGAACCCGGCAGCCAACGGCGCCGGCCCCCCCGGCGCGCGGCGCTTCCGATGACGACCCAGTACCCCAAGCGCGAGCAGCGCAAACAGGCTTCTCGCGCGGCGCTGATCGAAGCGGCCATCGCGCTCCTCAACCAGCGCGGCTACGAAGCCACCAAGCTGGACGACATCGCCGAAGCTGCGGGCCTGCACGTGCAGACGCTGTACCGGCATTTCTCGAGCAAGCGGGATCTGGTTACCGCCGTCGATCAGCACTTCCTGGATCGCTTTCAGCAGGCCTGTGCGGCCCGGCAAACGGACACGCTGACCTTCTGGCGAGCCTGGATGGCACGATCGACCCGGGCCATGGTGACCGCCGGGGCCCGCTACACCCAGTCGGTGACGGACATCTACGCGGTACCCAACTTTCCGACGCCCTATCTGCGGATCTGGCACGAGTACGAGCACACCCTGGCCGAGAGCCTTGCCGCAGACATGGACAGCGACTCCGATGCGCCCTTGCCGGTGCTGATCGCCTGCATGCTCTGGGGCGGGACGACCCATGTCTATCGGCGCTGGCTGCGCGCCCCGGATACCCGGGACCTCGAGGCCGATACGCTGCGCATGATCGATACAGTCATCGATCAGTACGGCCCCCTCCTCAACAGCAGCCTGGGCGCGGGCGACGGGGACCGCTAGTTGAACTGCGTCGCGAGCCCGGGGTCGACCCGGTGCTGCGCAAGGCACAAGATATCTTCCGCAATGGTTCGCCCCGTGCTGAGCGGCGGCAAGGCATCGATCGGGTGGAAAGCAGCGGCCGTTGTCTCAAGGCTGCCGCGCAGCTCGCCGTCGCCGTCGCTGCACAGAAACAGCAGTTTGTACACGTGCTCCAACCGCTTCGGCCGGTAGGTCTGCACGGACTGGTCGCGGATCGCGGCGAGCTTCTCGGCCCGCACCTGCAGGCCGGTTTCCTCAAAGACTTCCTTCACCGCATTGGCGCCCGGCGACAACGGCTGGTCGCACCAGCCCCCAGGCAACGCCCAGCGCTGATCGCCCGCTTCCTGCACGAGCAACACCTTGCCGTTCCGGAACACCCCGGCACGCACTTCCACCTTGGGCGTCGGGTATCCCGTGTCAGCAACAAACTGCCCCACGAGCGCCTCTGCCGGGAGGTCCAGAAAACCGGCGGCCAGGGCCCGGGACAGCTCGATCAGCTCTTCGTAGCGTTCGCGGCAGAACGGGTCATCGGTATAGGCCAGGCCGGTTTGCGCGATGTCGCGCACCCGCAACACCTGCGCGAGCGCAGTCTCGGGGGCTGCGCCGCTCGAGTCCTGCGGGGGCAAATCAGTGGGTTCCTGGGTAGACACGGGCAGACTCGCAGTGCGGCGACTGCGGCACCATACTCACCGGCATGAGCGAAACCAACCCGAATCGCGACGACGGCTTGCAAACGGCGCTTGCCGGCTGGCAGCCGGACCTGATCGGCACCCTGGTGTTCGTGGTTCAGGGCCCCCAGGTACTGCTGATCGAAAAGAAAACCGGCCACGGCAAGGGCCTGATCAACGGCCCGGGGGGCAAGCTGGATCCTGGGGAGCAGCCGGCTCAGGGCGCCGAGCGCGAGCTGCACGAGGAGCTGTCGGTCCGCTGCGACCGGCTGCGGCTCATGGCACGGCTGCGCTTCGTCGATCTCGCCGGCTCCCAGTGGCTGGGATTCGCCTTCCTTGGCCAGGGCCTGCAGGGCGTGCCCGAGGAGAGCGTCGAAGCCCGCCCCCTTTGGTATCCCGTCAGCCAGCTGCCGCTTCATCGCATGTGGCCGGACGATGCGATCTGGTTGCCGACCATCCTGGCCGGACAACCGCTGAGCGGCGACTTCCTGCTGCAGGGGCAGACCCTGCTCGCGCACGCCGTGCGTCCGGGCGCGCCATCAGCCGCCCTGGACGGCGCCCCCTAGCCTTCGCCGTATCGCTGGGAGAGCACCGCGTAGAGGGCGTCGGGCACCTTGTCAGGCGCGCAGTCCAGCCCGGCCAGCGCTTCCATGAGGTGCACGTTGTCTTCCCGACCGTTCCAGAGCTTGCGGTAGTCGCCGCTCTTGTAGCCGTGATCCTGGCGAAAGTGATTGAGCACATTCTTGCCGACGTACAGCTCAAAGGTCTCTGTCAGAGACATGGGCAGGCGAGCCAGCACGGCCAGAAAGGCCGGCAGGTCAAAGCGCTGCGCCTGCCCGGTGGCCAGCGCAAAGGACTCCACGGCGTCGCGAAAATCGTCCGGGCTGCCGGGGCGTGGCGTAAGCGAGGCAAAGGAGCCAGCGATCTCCCCCTCGGACACGCCGGCGCGGAGCAGGTCGCTCAGCCCGAAGTGCCAGATATCCACCAGCTCCAGCCGCACCTGGTCCAGGTCCAGTTCCTGGTGCTTCCACCATTTCCAGCCGTAGTGGTCGAGCAGCTCTGCGCACTCGATCCAGATCGCCCGATGGTAGGCGTAGCCCTGGGTGCGCCATTCGCGATGGACCTGCTCGTTGTGGGCGATCTGCATCCTGGCCATGGTCGCCACCATGCCTGCGATCCGATCCTGCGATTCTGTGCTGCTCATTCGTCCTCCCCGACCTGCTCAAATTATGGGTTATTCTCGTGCCCATGGCGAAGATACCGACGACGGCGCTGGTGATGCACCCGCTCGTTCAGGACGAGATTCTGACTCCCGCGCACATCGAGCGACTGGCCCGCGCGACGCGGTTGCTGGCGCCCACGGCGTTCACATCCGTTGGCGAGCTGGGCGAGCTGGCCGAAGAGGTCGATGTGCTGATTACCAGCTGGGGTTGCCCGGCGGTGGACGAGGCCGTGCTCGATCGCTGTCGGCGCCTGCGGCTGGTTGCGCACATGGCGGGCAGCGTCAAAGGCTTTATCGACGATGCGGCCTGGCGCCGGGGCATCCGCGTGGTCAACGCTGCCGCCGCCGGCGCTGTGCCGGTCGCCGAGTACACCGTGGCAGCCATCCTGTTCGCCAACAAACGCGTGTTCGACCTCCAGCGTTTCTACGCCCGACATCGGGAACAGCGCCCGCCCTGGAGCCGCGAGGCCCCAGGCCTCGGCAATCACGACAAGACGGTCGGCATCATCGGCGCTTCGCACGTTGGCCGGCTGGTGCTCGAGTACCTGAAAACCTTTGACCTGCGCTGCCTGCTCTACGACCCCTACGTCGCGCCGTCGGACGCCCGGACCCTGGGCGCGATGAAGATGAGCCTGTCCGAGGTGCTGGCCAAGTCTGACGTGGTGTCGCTGCACGCGCCGCTGCTGGAGGACACCCGCGCCATGATCGGCCCCCGGGAACTCGACCTGATGCGCGACGGCGCGACGCTGATCAATACGGCCCAGGGCGAGCTCATCGACAGCGATGCCCTGCTGCAGGTGCTGCAACAGGGGCGCATCAACGCCGTGCTGGACGTGACCACCCCGGCGACGTTGCCCCGGGACTCGGCGCTGTACGACCTGCCCAACGTCTTTTTGACCCCGTCGATCAGCGGCAGCCTCGGCACCGAAGTGCAGCGCTACGGCGACGTCATCGTTGCCGAGGTAGAGCGTTTCGCCCGCGGTGCCGGCCTGAAGCACCTGGTGCGCCGCGACCATCTGTCGCGGCTGGCCTGACGCCACGCCGGGCGGCGCCGGTGAGCGCTAGCCTTTGCTCGCGGCGAGTGCCTGATCCAGGTCTCCCAGGATGTCGTCGATGTGTTCGATACCCACCGACAGGCGAATCATCTCGCCGCTGACGCCCACCGAGGCCTGCTCGGCTTCCGACAGCTGCCGGTGCGTGGTCGAGGCCGGGTGACACGCCAGGGACTTGGCGTCACCAATATTGACGAGGCGCTTGAACAGGTTCAGCGCGTCGTAGCAGCGAACCCCCGCGTCGTATCCGCCTTTCACGCCGAAGGTCAGAATGCCCGACGCCTGGCCGCCCATGTATTGCTGGGCGAGCGCGTGATACGGATCTCCCGGGAGGCCCGCGTAACGCACCCATTCAACCTGGGCGTGACCGGCAAGGTGCTGAGCTACTGCCAGCGCGTTCTCGCAGTGCCGCTCCATGCGCAGCGGCAGCGTTTCCAGCCCCTGCAGCAGCAGAAAAGCACTCTGCGCCGCCAGCGCAGCTCCGGTGTTGCGCAGCGGCACCGTGCGAGCGCGACCGATATAGGCTGCCGGGCCGAAGGCTTCGGCGTAGATCACGCCGTGGTAGGACGGCTCGGGCTCGTTGAGCTCCGGGTAGCGCGCCGCATGTTCCGTCCAGGGAAAGTGCCCGCCGTCCACAATCAGCCCGCCGAGCGTGGTGCCGTGGCCGCCAATGTACTTGGTCAGGGAATGCACAACCACGTCCACGCCATGACTGATCGGCTTCAGCAGCGCCGGCGTTGCCACAGTATTGTCGGCGATGGTTGCCACACCATGGCTGCGGGCCATGGCTGCCAGCGCTGCGATGTCGACGATGTTGCCCGCCGGGTTGCCGATGGTCTCCATGAAAATCGCTTTGGTCTTGTCGTCGATCAGTGCTTCGACCGCCGCGACGCTGTCGTCTTTCGCGAAGCGAACCTCGATACCGAGCTTGGGCAGCATGTGCGCAAAGAGCGTGTAGGTGCCGCCGTAAAGCTGCGGGATAGAGATGATGTTGTCGCCGGCGCCCGCCAGATTGACGATGGCGTAGTGAATGGCAGCGCTGCCCGCCGACACCGCCAACCCGGCGACCCCGCCTTCGAGCGCCGCGACGCGCTGCTCCAGCACGTCGCAGGTCGGGTTCATGATGCGCGAGTAAATGTTGCCGGGCACGGCCAGGTTGAACAGGTCGGCACCGTGCTGGGCGTTGTCGAACTCGTAGGCCACAGTCTGGTGAATGGGTACCGCAACAGACTTGGTTGTGGGGTCGGTCTCGTAGCCTGCGTGGATCGCGATCGTCTGGTCGTGCATGGAGGCAGCTCCGGTCGGTGAAGGCGTCATGCGCCATTGTGCGCAAGTTGCCGCTTTGGAGCCAACTCGCTATGTTGCGGAGCCCCTTGCGACGCCCCCAGGACACTGCCATGGACCTTTCCTACGGACCCGAGTACGAGGCGTTTCGCGCCGAGGTGCAGGCCTTCCTGAAGGCGCACGGCGACGACGCGCCCCGCAACCCGCGCATGAAAGCGCCCGAGGCGATCGCCTGGCAGCAGCGGCTGATCGAGCAGGGCTACGCGGCTCGCACCATTCCGCAGCAGTACGGCGGCTTCGGCGCCGAGCCGGACATCCTGAAGTCGCGCATCATCGCCGAGGAGTTCGCCCGCGCCCGGGTCAACGCCGGGCTCGGCGGCCAGGGCATCTCCATGCTGGTTCCGACGCTGCTGGAAATGGGCACCGAGGCCCAGCGCGAGCAGTTCATCCGCCCCACCATCGAAGGCCGCATGATCTGGTGCCAGGGTTACTCGGAGCCCGGGGCCGGCTCTGACCTGGCCAGCCTGCGCACCAGCGCGATCCTGGACGGCGACGACTGGGTGATCAACGGCCAGAAAATCTGGACCAGCACCGCCCGGGAGGCTGACTGGATTTTCTGCCTGGTGCGCACCGAACCGGATGCCCCCAAACACCAGGGCATTTCGTTCCTGCTGTTCGAGATGGATACGCCCGGCATCGAAGTGCGGCCCCTGGTGGACATGACGGGCCACGCCAACTTTAACGAAACGTTTTTCACCGACGTGCGAGTGCCGAAAGCGCAGATGGTCGGCACCCGCGGCCAGGGCTGGCAGGTCGCCAACTCCATCCTCGGCAACGAGCGCGAGTCCCTGGGCAACCCCAACGCCACGCTGGCCCGCATGCATGCGCTCATGGCGCTCATGCAGCAGGAGACCGTGGCCGGCGTGCCGGTGAGCCAGGACCCGGTCATCGTCGATCGCCTGATGCGGCTCCAGGGCCAGATCATGGCCATGGGCCATAACGATCTGCGTGTCTTAAGCGCCAAGATCAACGGCACCAACGACGCCCTGCTGGCTCGCATGATCGTCAAGCTGGAAGGCACCGAGCTGCGCCACGAACTTGAAGGCCTGGCCATCGACGTCATGGGCGCCCTCGGCATCGCCTACGACGATCACCCGCTGCTGCGTGACGGCGGCTCCTGGCAGTCCCAGTACATGTACTTCCTGGGCCTGATCATTGGCGGCGGCACCAGCCAGATCCAGAAAAACATCATCAGCGAGCGTGGCCTCGGGATGCCCAAGGAACCGAAGTTCCCGAAGGGCACCCTAAACGCCAGCGCGCGGGGAGCCTGAGCCATGGAATTTGGACTTTCGGAAGAACAGCAACTTTTGGGGGACAGCGTGCAGCGCTTCCTGCAGGACCAGATGCCCCTGGAGCAGGTTCGCGCCTTTGCCGACGGCACCGACACGACCGTTGCCCGGCGGGGCTGGCACGGGCTCGCCGAGCTGGGCATCAGTGCCCTGCTGCTGCCCGAACCCGCCGGCGGGCTCGGGCTGTCAGCACTGGATGCGGTGGTGGTGGCCCAGGCCTTCGGAGCCAACGTCACGCCGGGGCCCTTTCTCGGGACCGGCGCGATCGGCGCTCTGGTACTGGGCGCTGCCCTGCCCGCCGACGATCCGCTGCTGGCCGAGCTCGCCAGCGGTCAGCTGATCATCGGCGCCGGCCTCGAGCAGGCCTGTGGCCCGCGCGACGGCACCAGCGTGCAGGCGAGCGGCGCTACCCTGCGCGGCCGATCTCTGCACGTGCTGCATCCCAAGGCCCACCAGTTCATTGTCGCGACCGATCGTGGCGAGTTGCACCTGGTGGCCGCCGACGCAAAAGGCCTTGAGCTTGTGATCGGCACGACCATCGACCGAACGCGGCCGACCTGTGAGCTGCGCTTCGACGACACGCCGTCCCGACGGCTGAGTGACGACCCCGCGCTGCTGGCCCGCGCCCTGGATCTGGGGCGGATCATGCTGGCTGCCGACACCGTGGGCGCCGCGACCGCCATGCTCGACATGGCCGTCGCCTACGCCAAGGAGCGTGAGCAGTTCAACCGCCCGATCGCGACCTTCCAGGCCGTAAAGCACATGTGCGCCGAAATGGCCGCCGCGCTGGAGCCTTGCCGCGCCATGGTCTGGTATGCGGCGCACGCGCTCGATGCCCTGCCCGCCGAGGCGCACCTGACGGCGCTGCATACGAAAGCGCACATCAGCGAAGTCGGGACGCGGATTGCGAAGACCGCGACCGAGGTCCATGGTGGCATGGGCTTTACGGACCTGCTGGGGCTCCACTACTGGTTCAAGCGCATCGGCTTTAACCGGCAAACCCTGGGCACGCCGACCCTGCTGCGGACCGAGGCCGCGCGGCTGCAGGGGCTTGTCGCCCGTTAGCTCCCCCCAGGGCCCGGGGCAGCAGGCTGCGA
Source organism: uncultured Pseudomonadales bacterium (assembly GCA_964640725.1). Lineage (GTDB taxonomy): Bacteria > Pseudomonadota > Gammaproteobacteria > Pseudomonadales > Azotimanducaceae > CALHVX01. The sequence continues at coordinate 11,137 of CAZXIJ010000012.1, forward strand.
CCGGGCTTGAGGTTTGCCGCGCCCGTGCCCATATAGCTGTCATCGATTCCATCAACAGGACCGCGCATGTCGTCGACGCTGCCCGTTTTGGCGCTCAAAAATACCGTGGTGTATCCGCAAATCGTGCTGCCCCTGGCCGTTGGCCGGGCGCAGTCCCTGGCGGCTGTGCGCGCGGCGTCAGAGCGCGGCCAGCAACTGCTGACCGCGGCCCAGCTTGCCGAAGACGCCGAGCAGCCCGGGCAGTCCGAGCTGCATGAGATCGGCACCCTGGTCAGCCTGACCCGCGTCGAGGAACGGGCCAAAGGCCTCCAGGTCATCGTCCAGGGCGTGCGGCGGGTCAGGTTCCTGGCGCCGGAGGCGGCCGGCGAAAGTGCCGGCAGCGCCGACCCGACACCGGCTGAGTTTCTCGATCTGCCCTACGAGCTGCTGCCGGAGCTGAGTATCGACGTCGACGACCCGGCCCAGGCCGGCGCCGTCGCCCTGCTGCGGGAGAACCTTGATCTGGCCCAGCAGATCGCCAACCTGTTCGATTCCGACAACGGCAGCCAGATCTACCAGCAGCTTGTTGGCTCCATCAACGATCCGATCACGCAGATGTATCGCATCGCCTCCCTGGCCAATCTGACCGTCGCCCAGCAGCAGCAGGTGCTGGCCTGCAATGACACCGACTCGCTCATGCGCACGGTGCACGAGGTGCTGCAGCACGAGCTGCAGGTCACGGAGCTGCGCCGCGAGATCGCCGAGCAGGCCCGCACGGACATCGATCAGCAGCAACGCGAACACGTGCTGCGCCAGCAAAAACGCGCCATCGAAGAGGCGCTGGGCGAGAGCGACGAAGACGGCGACCTGCAGGAACTGCGCGCCCAGCTGGATGCCCGGGAGTTGCCCGAGCCGGTCCGCAAAGAGGTGGACCGGGAGCTGACGCGGCTCGGACGCATGTCCCCCAACGCTGCAGACTACCAGGTGGCCCGCAGCTATCTGGAGCTCGTCGCAGAGCTGCCGTGGCACGAAGCGAGCGAAGATCGGCTCGACATGACCAACGCCCGGGAGGTCCTCGATGCCGATCATTTCGGGCTCGAGGACATCAAGGACCGGGTGCTGGAGTCCCTCGCCGTTATGGCCCTGAACCCGGAGGCCCGGGCGCCGATCCTGTGCCTGGTCGGCCCGCCCGGTGTCGGCAAAACGTCGCTCGGCCAATCCATCGCCCGGGCCATGGGGCGCATCTTTGAACGCCTCAGCCTCGGCGGCCTGCATGACGAAGCAGAGCTGCGCGGCCACCGGCGCACCTACATCGGCGCGATGCCCGGCAGAATCCTGCAAGCGATCCGCCGCGCCGGCGTGGTCAATCCCCTGATCATGCTCGACGAGGTCGACAAGCTCGGCCAGGATTTCCGCGGCGATCCTTCCGCGGCGCTGATGGAAATTCTCGATCCGGCCCAGAACGACGCGTTCCGGGACAACTTTCTGAACCTGCCCTACGACCTGTCTGGCGTCATGTTCATCACCACCGCCAACAGTCTCGAGAGCATTCCCGGGCCGCTGCGGGACCGCATGGAGGTGCTGGAGCTGAGCGGCTACACCGACTCGGAAAAGCAGGCGATCGCAGAGCGCTACCTGGTGCCGCGGCAGCAGGAGGAGGCCGGCCTGACACAGGCGCAGTTTCGCCTGTCAGCCGAGGCGATCCGGCTGGCCATTCGCGGCTATACGCGCGAGGCCGGTGTGCGCGAGCTGGAGCGGGTGATCGGCCGGCTGGCGCGCAAGCGCGCGCGGGCGGTCCTCGCCGAGCGCGAAGGCGCAAACGCGGCGTCGGGCAGCGAACCGGCACCGGCGAATACGGTGGCCGAGATCACTGATGACGTCGTCATCGAGTTGCTCGGGCCGCGTCGCTTCAAGGAAGATCCGCGCCGCCAGTCCCTGCCGTCCGGCGTTGCCGCCGGCCTCGCCTGGACCGCCGTTGGCGGCGACGTGCTGTACGTCGAGGCCACGTTGATCGACAAAAAGCAGCCCATCACGCTCACCGGACAGCTTGGCGAGGTCATGCAGGAATCCGCTCGCGCGGCCAAGAGCCACATCTGGTCTGCCGCGGAGTCTTACGGCATCGATCGCGCCCGGATCGAGGCCAACGGCGTGCACATCCACCTGCCTGCCGGGGCCATTCCGAAAGACGGGCCCTCTGCCGGCATCACCATGGCCACCGCCATCGCGTCCGCCTACAGCGAACGGGCCGTGCACGATGATCTGGCCATGACCGGCGAGCTCACGCTCACCGGCATGGTCCTGCCGGTCGGCGGTATCAAGGAAAAACTGCTGGCGGCCCACCGAGCAGGCATGCGCCGAATCCTGCTGCCGCAGGACAACGCGGCCGATCTTGAAAAGCTGCCCGACGAGATCCGCAGCGATCTGGACATTACGCTGGTCAGCCATCTGCACGAGGTCTTCGACCTCGCGTTTCAGACAGCGCAGCCAGCGAGCTGAGCTAGAGGCCGGAGCACGCGTACTCGGCTAGAGGCCGGAGCACGCGTACTCGGCTAGAGGCCGGAGCACGCGTACTCGGCTAGAGGCCGAGTACGGCCTTCGCAATCACGTTGCGCTGGATCTCGTTCGAGCCGCCGTAGATGGTGGCTGCCCGCCCGAAGTTGTAGTCGCTCACGGCCCGGACCGCGTAGTCCGCGCCCGGCGGCGGCTCGTTGGCTTCGGCGCGGATCTGCGGCAGCTCAAAGGGCATGGCGTAGTAAGCCACGGCCTCGACCCGCAGGATCTGCAGCGCCTGCTGCATTTCGGTGCCGACGATCTTCAGCATGGACGCCTCCGGCCCCGGTGCGCCGCCGGCGGCCATCGCCGCGACCACCCGCGCTTCCAGGGCAGCAAGGCTGTCGAGCCGCACCTGGGCGTCGCGCAGCCGGCCCATAAAGCTCGCGTCGTCTGCCAGCCGCGCCCCGTCGCTGCTTCGTTCCTGGGCTGCGATCTCGCCCAGGTTACGCGCGGCCTTCTGGGACCCGGCAACGCCGGCGATACCCGTTCGCTCGTGGCCCAGCAGGAACTTTGCGTAGGTCCAGCCCTTATTCTCCTCGCCGATCCGGTTGCTCACGGGAATGCGCACGTCGGTGAAGTAAACCTCGTTCAGGTGATGCAGGCCGTCGATCGAGACGATGGGCTTGACCTCGATACCCGGGCTGTTCATGTCCGCCAGCAGAAAGCTGATGCCCTGCTGCGGCTTGCCCGTGGTGTCGGTGCGCACCAGCACGAAGATCCAGTCCGCCTTGTGCGCGTTGGTGGTCCAGATCTTTTGCCCGTTCACCACGTAGTCGTCGCCATCGCGCACGGCACTGGTTTTGAGCGATGCCAGGTCGCTGCCGCTACCGGGCTCGGAGTAGCCCTGGCACCACCAGACACTGCCATCGAGAATGCCCGGCAGGTGCTGTGCCTTCTGTTCGTCACTGCCGAAGGTGTAGATCACCGGGCCGACCATGCCGAGCCCGAAGGGCATCAACATCGGCGCGCCAGCCGCCGTCAGCTCCTGCTCGAAAATGTGCTTCTGGGTCACAGACCAGTCCGTGCCGCCGACCGCTTCAGGCCATTCCGGAGCCACCCAGCCCTGCTTGTGAAGCTTGCCGTGCCATTGCGCGTTGCTCTCCCGGCTCATGCCAAAGCCGGCCGCCGCAGCGCGCTGCAAATCGGGGGTCAGGGCAGACTTCAGAAAACTGCGGACCTCGTCACGAAACGCCTGGTCCTGCGGGCTATCGGTATTCAACTGCATCGTGTGCTCCTCGAGCAGGGGTGGTTCAACGGCGCGTATGATGCGCGCAGCGGGGGGATCCATCAATTTGCAGACCATGATTTTTCTGCGTGCGTCACAGCGCGCACGTTCAGTTTGTCGAACAACCAGCCTGCTGCTCTGGGCGCTCGCCGGCGCGCTGCCAGGCCAGCCGCTCCAGGCCGGCGAGTGGCTGCTGGGCCCGACTCTCGCCGCAGGCGCAACCCGGATCGGCCCAACGCCGGACCGCGGGCAGATCGGCACCGGCACGCTGATCAATGGCCAGCTGGACGGCGCGATTCCAGACCAGGCAGCCTGGGACAGCAGCGCCGGAGCCGGCCTGATGCTCGGCTGGCGGCGGGGCGCCTATACCCTGAGCGGAGAATTCAATTGGCACTTTCGCAGCGACTGGGATCTTTCCGTGCCAACCCCCAGCCTGCAAACCGTGACCAATGTCTTTACCAACATCGAGCGTTCCAGCTGGCTCGGCGGGATCGAGCGGCGTTGGCCGATTGCCGAGCGCTGGCAGCTGGCCATGGGTGTACGCGCCGGGGTCGGGACCAACCGGTTTCGCACCGACTACAAGGAGCGTGCGGTCACCGTCGGCGGGCCTGCCGTCATCATCAAGCGCTCCTCACGCACCGGCCAGTTCAACTGGGGCGTCGACCTGAGTGTCAGCCGGCGCGTCGGTAAGCGCTGGGAGTACGGGCTGCAGTATCGCTACTTTGACGCCGGCAACATGCGCATCCGGCCGCTGCCAGACCGATCGATACAGTTCCAGACGCGGCTGACAGAACACCTGCTGCGCTTCACCCTCCGCTACCGGTTTGCGGGCTCGGGGCGACGCTCGGGCTAGCCAGCGACCGTGCGGGCACTGGCTCCCGTTCCAGCCATCGGCTGCGCGCAAAGCTCGGCCAGTGCCAGCCTGGGGGTTTGTGCATCCAGATGGCGACCGCCTTGCCCACCAGCCGGCTCTCGCTGGCATAGCCCCAGACCCGGCTGTCTTCGCTGCGGTCGCGGTTGTCGCCGAGCATGAAATAGCTGTCTGCCGGCACCAGCCACTCCTGCGGCTGGGGCGTGCGCAGGCGCCGCCCTTCGATCCGGTGTATGCGGTGCGCGCCATCGGCCAGCACCTCCAGATACTCCATGGCGGTCAGCGCGACCCCATCGATGGTGCGTTGCCGGGGCCCAGCGGCTTCCTGCCGCACGCGCTCGCCGTTCACGAACAGCGCGCCGCGGTCGTAACGCACCCGGTCGCCGGGCAAGCCGATCACGCGCTTGATCAGATAGAGCTCTTTGTGGGGCGGCACAAACACCATCACGTCGCCGCGCTGCGGCTCGCCGATGTCCAGCACCTTGGTATTCAGCACCGGCAGTCGCAGACCGTAGGCGAACTTGTTAACGAGCACGAAGTCACCGATCTCCAGCTCCGGCACCATCGACTCAGAAGGGATCTGAAAGGGTTCCGCCACGAAGCTGCGCAGCAGCCAGACAATCAACAGCACCGGAAAGAACGACCGGGCGTAGTCGATCGCCAGCGGCGCCAGCTCGCTCTCAGCGCGGCGCGGTGCGAGCCAGAACCGGTCAGCGAGCATCAGCGCCCCGCTCAGCGCGACCGCCAGGGTCAGGATCAGCGGCAACATCATCGCTCGGCCCCAGGGGCAGCGCGCCGGTAGAGCAGGCTGTTGCCCGTCTTGCCCGCGAGGGTCAGCGCGCCCCCCTCGCGCAGGCAATAGGCATATTTTCGCGCGACCTCCCGGCTGCAGGACAAACACTGCGCGAGCTCAGCGGTCCCGAAGGGCTCGGCCGGGTCCTCCGGCAACCAGGACCACAGGTCGGCCAGGCCAGCGACCCGTTCCGTATCCAGAACCTGCACCAGCCGCCGTTCCCGGGTCTGCCAGCCGCCGCGACCCCGGCGGGCTTTCGGCACGTACTCGCGAATGGTCTCTTCCTCGATCAGCAACACGTCCAGCTCAAAGTTAGGGTGCGACAGCAGGTCGGGAATACTGACCAGCTCGTCCAGCAAGGTCAGGCGGGAGCCGTGCCGCGGCGAACGGCGCCGCTGAAAAGTACCGTCGGCATCCGGGCTCAGCTTGACCAGGTAGCGGTGCACGGCCACCGGGTACACCACCAGCAGCCGGTACCCATCGAGCAGCGCATCAAGCTTGCGTCGCAGTTTGCCGAGCTTGCCGGTTTGCACCTCGACGATCTGGTTGCCCGCCAGCAGGTCCGCAACGAACGTGCCCACGGGCACCTCTTCCTGCACCGGCTGCGCAGCCGCCTCCAACCGGGCCCGGTAATGCGCTTTGATATCCCGGTGCAGCGGGCCTTCGTTGAGCGTGCCAATCATCGCCGCATCCTAGCCCGACTTGCAGCCCTGTGACATACTCGCTGACCCTTTGAACCACCTAAGAGGACGGTGCCATGAGCTTTGCAGGGACCTGGAACACCACCATGAACACGCCGATGGGCGCCCAGAACGGCACGCTGACTCTCGAGGAAGCTGGCGGCGCACTGACCGGCAAAATGGCCGGCCCGCAGGGCGACATCGAGATCAAAGACGGCACCATTGACGGCGACAGCGCGACCTGGAAGGCGGACATCACCTCGCCGATGCCCATGACCCTGGAGTTTTCCGCAACGGCCGCTGGCGACACGTTGAACGGCAGCGTCAAGCTCGGCGCCTTCGGCAACGCGACCTTCGAAGGCACGCGCACCTGAACCGCTGACTGGAACGTCCCTCTGCATCCTGCAGCCAGGTTCCCGCGCCCCGGCGCCAACCGATGAGTTGGGACAAAGAACTCGACGAACTCGAGCGGCGCCGCGCTCTGGCGCATGCCATGGGCGGCCCGGAAAAGGTCGCCCGGCAACACGAATTCAACAAGCTCACGATCCGTGAGCGCATCCAGGCCATCTGCGACCCGGACAGCTTTCGCGAGCTGGGCACCCTTGCCGGCAGCGCCAGCTACGACGCCAACGGCGAACTCGTCCACCTGACGCCCTCGAACTTCGTGTTCGGCACCGCTGCCATCGACGCGCGCCCGGCCGTCGTGTCCGGCGATGACTTCACCGTGCGCGGCGGCAGCGCCGATGCTTCCATCATCGGCAAGCGGCTCATGGCGGAGCAGATGGCCCTGGAGCTCAAGCTGCCGCATCTGCGTCTGGTCGACGGCATGGGCGGCGGCGGCTCCGTCAAGACCATCGAAACTGCCGGGCGCACCTACATCCCGGAAGTGCGCGGCTGGGACACGGTCGTGTCGCACCTTGGCGTCGCGCCCTCGATCTCTCTCGCGCTGGGCTCCGTGGCCGGTATCGGCGCCGCACGGGTCGCGACCAGCCACTACTCGGTGATCGTGAAAGACTCCGCGCAGATGATGATCGCGGGCCCCGCCCTGGTGGACTGGGCCAGCCTGGGGGACGTTTCCAAAGAGGAGCTCGGCGCGTCCAAAATCCATACCCGCAATGGCGCTATCGACGACGAGGTCGGCAGCGAGGCAGAGGCCTTTGCGCGAGCCCGCGACTTTCTGTCCTACCTGGGCGGCAACTGCGACGAGCTGCCCCCGGTCGTGCCCGTGGGCGACCCGCCCAACCGGCCAGCCCCGGCACTGCGCGATGTCGTGCCCCGGGATCCGCGCAAGGTTTACAAGATGCGGCCAGTGATCGAGGCCATCGTCGATGACGGCAGCTTCTTCGAGCTGGGACGGCACTGGGGCCGATCGCTCATCACCGGTCTGGCACGGCTGGACGGCATACCGGTCGCGCTGTTTGCCGAGAACCCGATGGTGTACGGCGGCGCCTGGACCGCCGACAGTTCGCGCAAGCTCGTCCGGCTATTGGATCTGGCCTCGACGTTCCACCTGCCGCTGGTTCACCTGGAAGACTGTCCAGGCTTTCTGATCGGCAAGCAATCAGAGGAAAACGCGACCATTCGCTACGGCGCGCAGGTGCTCGCCGCGCTCGGGCAAGCCACGGTGCCGTTCAGCTGCGTGGTCATTCGCAAGGCGTTCGGGGTTGCCGGCGCAGCCAACAACAAGCCCGGCAGCTACAGCCTGCGGCTGGCCTGGCCCAGCGGCGACTGGGGCTCGCTGCCCATCGAGGGCGGTATCGAAGTGGCTTACAAGGCGGAGCTCGCGGCAGCGGCAGATCCCGATGCCGCGCTAACCGAGATCAAGGCCCGGCTGAACCGGCTGCGGTCGCCCCTGCGCTCCGCTGAACACTTTGAGATCGAAGAGATCATCGACCCGGCAGCCACCCGCGAGCACCTGTGTCACTGGGCAAAGCTCGCTCGCCGAACGCTCACCCCGGGGCCATCGAGCTTCAGCTACCGCCCCTGAGTCCCCGCTTCCGCAGGCCGCCCCAGGCCCCAGCGCGCACTGTAGCCGCGCGCATCGACGTGAACGAAGGGACCGTGAGCGGCGGTGGCGCCGTAGGCAGCAAGCCCGCCCGCAGGCATCGCCGCGGTTTCCGTCTGGGGCAACAGGTCAGCGATCAGGTCCCTCAGCCAGAGGGCATCCGCGAGCTCGAGGCGGCCATTGCCATCGAGATCATCCATCGTGCCGTCGTCGTCTTCGTCCACGAAGATATCGGCCGCGTCGCCGTAAATGTGCCGGCTGTGGGCCACGTTGCCGAGCGCGCGGTTGTAGGCCGGCGTGCGGTACCCGCTCATCACCGCCAAGGTACGCACCGGTTGTCCCCGCCGCGCCAGCTCATCGACCACTGCTTCGAGCACCCGTAACAGCCGCGGCTGGACCAGTACATAGCGCGGCCACCCTGCTTGCTGCTTGCACAGGAACTGGCCGATGCGAAAGTGCTCGGATATCGGGTGGTCGATCTGGGCCGCAGTGACCTCGGTCAGGAATGCAGGCACCGCGTACGCTGAACCGCGCGCCTGCGGCTCCGGGTAGCGCCCGAGCCGGTACCCCGCAAGTTCCTGGGTGTCCGGGCTCAGCGGCACGGATCGCAGCACGCCGTCGCCCGCCGCCCAGCTGCCAGGCGCGGCGCAGAAGCTGCCCAGCAGGAGCACGAGGCAAGACCAACGCATGGTGTTCGCTGCAGCGCCGCTAGAGCGCTGCGGCAAGGATCTCGACGGACTCTTCCTGGGCGGCCAGCAAATCGCCAGCCTGCGCCGCGCGCTGGTGCTGGCGCAGTGCAGCCAGCAACGTAACCCACTGCCGATCAAAGGCACCCGCGGCCAGCTGCGCCCGGTCCCTTCCGTAGATATCGTCAAAGTAGAAAACCTGCCCATCAACCACCCTGGCTGTCAGATACTGCACGTAGACCGGCAGCTCAGACGCCAGTTCCAGGTGAATCGTCTTACGGCTGCGCAGCTGGCGGGTGACCTGCTCCGGCGACCAGCCGGCTTCATTTTCCAGCAGTGTGCGGACCAGAGCCAGCGGATTTTCCAGACGCACACAGCCGTGGCTGAAAGCGCGCGCGCTGCGGTCGAACAGCTCGCGGCTGGCCGTGTCGTGCAGGAAAATCCCGCGCTCGTTCGGCAGCACAAACTTCACCTGGCCCAGCGCGTTGCCGGGGCCTGGACCCTGGCGAAAACGCAGCGCTTTCGTATCGGGCAGCTGTTCCGGGTCCGCAAAGGCACTGGCCGGCAGCGGCGTCGACCCGGCGAAGGCCCGGTAATTGTTGCGCGCAAGATACTCCGGATCAGCAACGACCTTCGGCAGCAGCTCGCGGCGGCCGATCTTTGGCGGCACAAACCAGTTCGGGTTCAGCACGATGCGGCTCAGGGGCTCGGCAAGATCCGGGGTCGGCGAGCGCCGCGCGCCAACCACTGCCCGCAGGCTGAGCGCTTCTTCGCCGTGTCGGTAAAGCCGGGCCTGAAACTCGGGCACATTGACCAGCACCATCGCCGGCGCATCGGCAATCGGAACGGCCTGCCAGCGCTGCAGGTTCAGCGCCAGCTGCCGCAGCCGCGTCGCAGCGGAAACGTTGAGCGCGGCAAAGGAGGCCGGCCCAACCACGCCGTCGGCCGCGAGGCCATGACGTTGCTGAAAGCCCTTCACCGCCGAAGCCAGCGCTTCGTCGTAGATCAGCTCGTCGGTCGCCTCAGGCGCATCGCCACTCGCCGCCAACCGGCGACGGAGTGAGTAGACCGCAGGGTGTTTGTCGCCAGGACGGAGCGTCTGGCCATCCGGCACCTGCGTCCAGCCGCCCTGGCGAACGCGCGCGAGCTGCGCTTCGTAGGCATCGTACAGGGCAAGGACCTGCGCCTGGAAACCTGACGCGTTGGCGCCGCCCGGCAGGCAGAGCACCAGCAGCGCGGCGAGCAGTGATCGGGTTCCGGTCCGAAGTCTGGCGTGAAAAAAGCGACGTCTCATAAACTGCATGAGCCCAACCAACAATGAGGGCCATGCTAGGGCGCTGCGAGCCCCTGAAAGTCAGGGGTTGCGAGCTGGTTGTGAGACGATGTGTCAAACGCGAGAAGTTGTTTGCGGCCAGCTGCCCTGCCCGCCGAGACCCTTACAAAACCTTACCTTTTCGGCGCTGCAGGCTCGCCCTGGGCGCTGTTTTTGAGCACTGCCTCAACTTTCGCCAGGGCCGGCGCGCACTGATGCAGCCGGCGGCGTTCGCGCTGCAGAATGCGCTCCGTGAGCTGGAGCACGGCGCCGCGCGGAGCCAACGCCACGGGCACGCTGCTGTCCCGGGTCTGCAGCGAGGTCAGCAGATGCACAATGCGCTCCGCGCCGTGGAGCCTGCCCCAAAGGTAGTCGTGCTCCCGATGGCTGCGGCTGAAGAACCCCAGAAAGCCCATGAACTGCCGGCATTTAAGCCCTTCGAAGGCGCTGCTTAGAATCGAGCGATCCGCCGGGCTGACGCGCTCCACGCGCAGCTCTGTGAGCGGGTCCGGGCCGCCCTCCTCCGCCCCCGGGGTCATCAGGATCGCGTCCTGAAGGGGGAACGCCAGATACGCCAGCAGCAGACGCCGGCGCATCTCGTGCTCGCCTGCCGCCGCCACGAAGCGCGCCATCATCTGGTCCAGCTGGCGATCCAGCGCGGTCAGGTTCATGGTCGCCGACAGTTTGCGCAGCAACACCTCCGCTTCGCCATCGGTCAGGGGCAGGCTGCCTGCGCCCTCAATCAGCAGAACGGCCAGCTTCGGCTGAACGCCCCGGGCTCGCCGCTGCACCTGCAGCTGCTCCAGCGCCTCGTAGCACTCCGCCTTTAGCGACTCCAGGGCGCTCTGCACCCGCTCCGGCAAGGGTGCCGCATCGCCGCGCTGATTGAGCTGCCGGATCAGGTGCTGGATCCAGCGAATCCGGTAGCTCACATCGAACCCGGTCAGGAAGGCATCCTGGCGCTGATGATCGGCGACTGCGGTCATCGCCTCTCCCGACGCCGGGGCAGACCACCAGCTGCGAATGGCCTGCATCATTTGCAGCCGTCGCTCGCTCTCCGGATCGGAGAGACCGATACCCGAGGGCTGCCCGCCGTCGGCAGACGCCCCGGCCTCTGCAAGCACCGGTCCAGCCAGCACTGACCACTCATCGATCAGCGCTTCGGCGAGCCGCCACAAGCGGCGCTCGGCATAGGCGCGGTAGGCGAGCCCCAGCTCCCCGGTAGCCACGCCCGCCATGGCCAGGCGTGCCGCAGTGAGTGCGCGAGGCTCCGTGGGCTCTCCGGCCTTTTCCAGCTGCCGGTCCACCAGCGCTGCAATCTGCGCGCGATTGCCGTCGAGCACCCGGCGATTGTTTCGCGCACGCTCATCCTGGCGCATCAGTGACTGCAGGTCGTCCAGGATTGGCTGGTTGCGCGGAATGCTGGAGGCGGCCGCGCGAATCGTGCCGAGGTAGCTCAGGGTCTGGTCTTCAGACACGGCGTCTTCGACGCTCGGGTCCGGCTCAACGTACAGCACCACGCGGTCGACCTGCCGATCAGCCGGACGGTGCGCGAGCGCTTCCAGCACCGCCGCAAAAGGCTTGTTGTTGACGATACCGCCGTCTACGAATTCCCGGCTGCGCGGATCAAAGTGCGCGCTTGCGGGATTGCCGCCCCGATCAAACAGCTTGTCCCGCAGGAAGCGGTTTTCGCCCGGCCAGGGCTGTTCGCGCTCTTCGAGCACGCGCATCAGCTCCCGATGCCGAAAGGGCGGAAACGCACCGGTAAAGGACGAGCTGGCGCGAGCGGCCCAGGTCAGCGCTGGCGTGTTGTGATCGGCGAAGTCGCTGCTTTCTGGCGGCTCCCACTGGCGATGGCTGAAGCGGCAGTAGGCGCCGTGCTCGCGCTCCCGTGCCACCAGCCGATCATGCAGGCGGATCAGGCGCGGGTAGCCCAGCAGATCGGTAATGCTCGCGTACACGTCCAGGCGCTGAGTGGGCGGTATCAGGCTGCTGCCCTCGCGCCGGCTGCGACGCATGGTATCCAGGGCTTCGAGAAACCGATGGCACAGCTTGTGCCCGCTGAACGGCGGGGTAAACCAGGAACTGCGGGCCAGCCGCGCCATCTTGCCGCGCACCTCGTCGTCTTCCGTGATGCTGTCCGGCAGCCACCAGGCCAGAGCCCGAAACAGCGGGTACAGATACCACTTGCGCCAGCGCGAGACGGACTCCTGCCGCAGCTCGTCGGCGTCGGCATTGGTGAGCCAGAGATCTGTGTGCGCGTCCAGGGAGGCATCGTCGATGAGCGCCTTGGCCAGCATGATGCCGTTGATGGCACCGGCCGACGCGCCGGCGATCACGTCGATCACCACCCGGGTCTGGTGCGTTTCGTTCAGCGTTTTGAGCAGCTCGAAGTAAACGGCTTCCGTGTCGTGCGGGCGCGGATCCGGTCCCTGGGCATAGGTCAGGTTCGCAGCCGCGTCCGGGCCGAGCTCATGCAGCACCTTGGAGGCGCGGGCCAGCTTCAGCAGTTCTTTGGTCACGCCGTGCATGTAGACCGCCAGGGATGCGCCCCCGTAGATCACCACCGCCAGCCGCAGCTCCCGTTTCGTCAAGACCGTCCGTCCTACTGTTCTTTTCGGTAATCCAGCGGCGGATCCCGATCGCCGAGCAGCGGGGCGTAGCGAAAGTCGGCGCCCCGGCGCCGGCGAAATTCTGCGGTCGCAGTGCGGATCAGCGCCGCATCGTCGAGCAGCTGCGCACCGCTGAGCGCCAGGGTCCGGGCCGCCAGCATCATACCCTTGTGGCCGATGCTCATGCCCCCCGCCGCCACCGCCTGCCAGGTGTGCGCCGGCGTGCCCGGCACCCAGGTTGCCGCGACAAAACCAACGGTTGGCACCTGCCAGCTGACATCGCCGACGTCGGTGGAGCCCCAGCGCTGGGCCATGCGAAAGGGCGCAACCTGCGCTGCGCTCGCGAGCGGTCGCAGCTCGCCGGGGAGTGTTTCGCGCAGCTGTTCCGCAAAGCGTCGCTCCGCTGCCGTGTAACGGACCCCGCCCAAACGCTGCAGCTGGCCGTGAACCGCCCTGGCGAGGGTTTCGTTCGGCAGCACGGGGTAGTTGCCGTGCATGACCTCGACGCTCATCGTCGTCTGCGTGCCGACCGCTGCGGCGCCCGCAATCTCGACCACGCGATCAAACAGCGCCGCGGCGCGATCGCGATCCGGGTGGCGCACGTAATAGTAGACTTCGGCGCGCTCCGGCACGATGTTTGGCGCGGCGCCGCCATCGGTAATGACGTAGTGAATGCGGCTTACGCTCGGCACGTGCTCGCGCATCAGGTTGACCATGTAGTTCATGGCCTCGACCCCGTCCAGCGCGGAGCGCCCCCGCTCCGGGGCCTGCGCGGCATGGCTGGGCACGCCCTTGAACACAAAGCGCCCGGATTTGTTGGCTGTGGTGCTGGCAGCAGAGGCGTCGTTACCGTCGCCCGGGTGCCAGTGCAGCATGACATCAACACCGTCGAATACGCCGGCCCGGGCCAGGTACACCTTGCCGCTGCCGCCCTCCTCCGCCGGCGTGCCGAAGACCTTGATCGTGCCGCTGGCGCCGGTTGCCTTGAGCCGCTGCGCCAGAGCCGCGCCGGCCGCCGCCGAGGCAGAGCCAAAGAGATGATGACCACAGGCGTGGCCGCCGTTGCCGCCATCGATCGGCGAGCGCTCCGGCACCGCGGCCTGCGACAAGCCAGGCAACGCATCGTATTCCGCCAGGATGCCGATCACCGGGCGACCGCGCCCGGCCGTTGCCACAAACGCCGTCGGGATCTTGCCGGCACCGCGCTGAATGCGAAAGCCCGCATCGCCAAGAAACCCTGTGAGCGCCTGCGCGCTGCGGGTTTCCTGGTAACCGAACTCCGCGGCCTGCCATATCGTGTCTGCAAGGTCAGTGACCTGAGGAGCCCGGGCATCCAGCCATTGCAGCATCTCCTCATTGCTGTCAGCGACTGCGCCGGATACAAACGCCAGGAGCAATCCGCAATATGCGGTCAGCCGGCGGGCAAAAGACAGCACGAAAGACAGCACGAAAGACAGCAGGCAAGACAGGGCAGGATCAGTCATCATCAGTCCGTCAGGCAAAGCGAGCGCCCAGTGTACCCGCGGCAGCGAGCGCGGTCAGGCAGGCAAGCGCAGGCGAGGATCGATTGACCATGCAGCACAAACCAAGGCGGCCAATATTGCGGCGCGCGTTGCTCACAGTACTCACCGGGCTACTGACCGCGTGCGCGACGGCGCCGCCGGTGCCGGAATTGCCCGGCGCAGTGCCGGACGATTTTCCCGGGGAGCGCTACCGTCAGAATACCGGCAGCGTGCTGCGCATCGATGGCGGCCGGCTGGTGCTCAAGGTCTACCGGGGCGGTCGCCTCAAGCACCTGGGCCACAACCACGTCATCACCTCGGATGCGATCGCCGGCCTGCTCTGGCTGTCAGCAGGCGCCAGCGCAGGCACCGACGCCGACGCCGCAAACGGCTATGCCGACCTGTACGTGCCGTTGGCATCCCTGATCGTCGATCCGCCTGCTGCCCGGCAGGCGGCCGGGCCGGATTTTTCCAGCGAGCCCAGTGACCGGGACCGGGAAGGGACGCGCCGCAATCTGCTGGGCCCCAAAGTGCTGGATGCAGCCAACCACCCGTACCTGCGCGCAACCATCGACCTGACATCCTCGCAAACCGGCAAGGTGATGTTTGGCGTCGCCGGCAAGCAGACCAGTCACAACCTGCCCTTTGCGGTGGAGCGCCAGCCCGACGGCTCGCTCACGGTCAGCGCCAGCTTCGAGCTGACCCACGAAGCCCTCGGCATCCGTCCGTTTACCGCCCTGGGCGGCGCCATCGCGGTGGCCGACCCGATCCGGGTCGCCGTGACCCTGCAGGCTCGGCCAGGCTAGGACCGAGAGTGCCTGAAAGCCGATTCAGGAACCGTTCAGGCCCAGGGCTTAGGGTCAGTAGCTCCCCCGAAAGGGCCAGCTTGAGGGACGGTCATGGCACAGCAATCGGCAAGCATTCCGGCCCTGGCGGGCCTGCTCATCAGTCTGGCCATCCTGGGCGCAGCCCCGCCGGCGCTGGCACTGACGCGCAGCGATGCCGCGCCCCCGGCCACGGCTGTGAGCAGCTTGCTGGACCATGCCGAGACCGAATCGGTGCCGTCCATCCCGTCCGTCGAGCGGATCGAGCACTGGGAGACCCTGGGCACTCAGCACGTGTTGCTCAGCGTCGACGCCAGCCGCACCTACCTGCTCACGCTGAGCCGCAACTGCCACTCTCTGAGCTGGGCCCAGAGCGTGAACGTATCGCGCTCCGGCAGCGACATCTGGGCTGAGTTCGACTATCTGAAGGTTGACGGCACACGCTGCGCCATCGGCGAGATTCACCAGCTCAGCCGCAACGCGGTCGGCGACGCGGTGCAGGCCCTGACGCCTGCGGACCGGTCCTTTAGCTCGGCAGGAAGTGCACCGGATAACTGATCGTCGTGGTCCGCACGTCGCGGGTCCCGAAGTCGAACAGCTTGATTCGGTTGATGATCTTGGCGATCACCGCATCGTCCGTCAGCTCTGAGGCAACAACTTTGCAGTCCTTGACGCGGCCATTCGGATCGATGATCAGCTCCAGCACCACTTTGCCCTGCAGCGACGGGTCGCTGCGCAGCGCGCGGTTGTAGATTGCAAAGATCGCGCCCTTGTTGGCGTCGAAGATGCGGCGGATGTCCTCGATGCTGCGCGAGCGCGCATCGCTGACCTGATTCCTGGGCTTGCGTGCTCCGCCCTGCCCCGAGCTCTGCTTCGGCGCCTCGACCCGCGTGGTCTCGCGGCCCGCCAGCGCCACCCCACCGGTCTCGCTCGACAGCGCAGCGACGTTAACGCCGGCGCTCCGCGCGCTGTGTTTGGAGGTCAGCAGCGAGCGGTCAATGGTCGCGGCACTGCCCGCGCCCCGGGAGATGGACCCGGTGGCCTGCAGCTTGCTCGTATCGACCGCCTCGCGCATGTCGGCGAAAGCGTCCTTGAACTGCAGCAGCCCGGAGGTCGCGGCCTTTTCCCGGGCCTGGTCGACCTTCGGCTCGGGCTTGGGCTCAGGCTTCTTCAGCTTGGGCTTGGGCTTCTCTTTCGGCGGCTCCACGGGTTTCGGCTTTTCCTGCTTGACCTCCGGTTTGGGCGGGGGCGGCGGGATCGGCTTGGCCTTGGGCTTCTCGAGCAGTATGCGAGCGAGCTGCGGCGGCAATTCTTCCAGTTCCTCGCGCTGCACTTCGGGCACCGGCAGCAGCGGTATCACAACACCGCCGATGGTCACTGCGATCACGCAGGCGATCAGCAGCTGGCGAAACTTTTTCGCGTCTTCCCGGCCAATGTCCCAGGGCAGGGGAAAAGCAGCAGCAATATTCAGCGTGGCAGCACTCATGATGCAGCCTCGGCTTCAACCTTGTTGACCGCCAGGGAAATCTTCGCGAAGTCCGTGCTCTGGCAGGTCATCATGATCTGCTTCAGCAGCCAGTACGGCAGGGCACGGTCACCCATGATCGTGATCTCGAAGCCGCCTTCCGGCACCTGGCCTTTGCGCGCCGCCTGATACTCCAGCTCGGTCTTCAGCCCGTCGATGACATCGACTTGGTCCTGCGACAGGTCAGAAACCCGGGCCACAGCCCGTCCCTGCACAACCAGGTCGTCGGCGCTGACCGAGATGGTCAGCCGGTTTTCCGGGCGCTGCTCGCTGGATGAATCCGGGAGCTTGATGTCGCTGCTGGTCTGCAGCACTTCCACTTCGGAAGAGTTCACCATCAGGAAAAATACCAGGATGGTAAAGATGTCCATGAGGGACACCAGATTCAGCGGTGCTGACTTGCGGTTCTTCTGCTTGTCGCGGCGGGCACGATGGTGATGTTTGCTCACGAGCGTGGCTCCGCTGCCGTCGTTGCCGCAGCAACAGCGTTCGGATTCGCCGCCGGGCTGTCACCCAGGGAGATCACCGGGAACAGCTCGGCCTGCACCACATCGATGCCTTGCACCGCGGGATAAGACCGGACCCGGTCCATGACCGACACCAGCGTCTGGTAATCCGTTTCCTGCTCCAGCAGCACGGTAATGTCCTGCTTGTCGGGCATGCGCCGCTTGAGCTCCTGCATGACCGCAGTCAGGCCGGCAAAGTCGTGTCTGTCGTCTTTCATGGGCAGGGTCTTAATGACGCCCCCACGGCCATCCGCGACCTTGAGGCCCGTCGCCTGAACCACGACTTCCAGATGCACTGCATCAGGATCAAAGGCGCTGTCCGCAGCCTCGCCGGTGGGAAAATTCAGATCGATCACCGTGGTGTGCGTAAAAACCATGGAAAGCAGCAGCACTGGCACCAGCACGATCATGAGGTTCATGAACGGCGTGACGTCCAGGTCTGCCGCTTCCTGGCTGCGGCGGGCACGTTGCCTGATACGGGACATGGCGTGTTCCTGTCAGAGTCGCTGGCTTCAGGCCGCAGCCGTCTTCTCTTCGCCTTCCATGGAGTTCACGAACTTGACGACCGCGATCTCCAGACTCTCGACAATGGCACTGGTCTTGCTCTGCAGCAGCGAGTGCACCAGCAGCAAGGGGATCGCCACCATCAGGCCGAAGGCCGTCGTGTTCATGGCGATGGAGATGCTCTGAGACAGCAGCGTCGCCTTTTCTGCCGGGTCAGCATTGGCCACCGCGGTGAAAGCGGCGATCAGGCCGATGATGGTGCCGAGCAGCCCGAGCAGCGTCGCGATGTTGGCAAAGGTTGCCAGGTACTGAGTGCGCCGCTCGATGTTCGGCAGGATTTCCAGCAGCCCTTCCTCCATGGCGTACTCGATATCGTCACGCCGGTGCGAGGTCGAACGGCGAGCGATGCCGTCCGTCAGGATTCGGGACATGGCAGACTTGGAGCTGCCCGTCAGGTTCTGCAGCTCCTTCAGCCGGCGCTGCTTCAGCAGCGGCAACATGGCCTTGAAGTCGCGGCGATTCACGCGCGTCTGATTGCTCAGGTAGAAAAAGCGCTCCAGCGCAATGGCAATGCCGATCGCCAGCACGACGGCTATGGGGTACATGAAGGGTCCGCCTTCCTGAAAGAAACTCACCACTGTGGTGTACAGGTCCATCGGATACTACTCCTCGCTATCCGCCGATCGATTCAATGTGTCAAAGTACTCGAGCTCCCGACGATAGGACGGCGGGTACAGCTTTCGAAATACTTCTGCTTCGGTGAAGTCAGCCTTCACCTGCAGGTCTGGCAAGCCTTCCGGCGATTGCCAGGGCAAGATATACAGGACTTTCGGCAGTTCCTGATTGCCTGAGATCACGGTTTCATCCAGCTCAATGCGGCTGCGCTCCGCGGCCGACGCAATTGCGACAGGCAGCACACAGAACAGCACAAGGGCGGCAAGGTGACGCAGGGGCTGGTTCATGCTCACGACCCTGTCCGCCGCTCAAGATCAAGCACCCAGCCAGCCACCTTTCGGTCGGGCTCGACCGACAGGTTCTGATACTGACGGTAGGCACCAAGCGCTTCCTGCAAACGTCCCAGATACAGCTCGTAAAGAATGCCGAGGTTCAGGTACACGTCCGCGGAATCAGGCTGCGCCGACAGGCACTTCAGGTAATGGTTTTCCGCCTGGGCAAAGTCGCCCATCTGTCGCGACAGGACCCCGAGCTGGTTGTAAGCCGCGCAGTTGGCCGGGTTCGCGGCGATCGCTTTGCGAAACGCCAGCCGGGCCTCCTCTTCGTTGTCGAGCTTGAGATAAACCTGGCCCAGGTTGACCCAGGGGCCCGCCAGCTCCGGCTGGCTATCGGTCACCTGCCGCAGCAGGCGTTCTGCGGTCGGGTAGTCCTGAGCTTTAAGGGCAACGACCGCCTGCTCAAACAGCTCGGCGTTGCGGCCCCGGACCTTCGGTGCCGGCGCCAGCTCGATTGGCGCGCCAGCGCCAGTCCGGGCTGCGCTGCGGGCGCTGGATCCGGGCTCGACCGCGCCGGGCTTGGGACCGGTGCCCGACAGGCAGCCCGACAGCAGTACGGGCAGCATCAACGTTGCCAGCCGGCGCGCCCAGCGCGCCGGGTCAGTGTATGCGTTCCACATAGGCAATTTGCCTCTCCTGTTTGTCGAAGCGTCCTGGCATCAGCGCCCGCAGCGCCGCAAAGCTCTTCTGAACCCACTCGTCGTAAACGCCGTCCCAGCTACGTTGCATGTTGATTTCGTGCAGCTCGATCGCCTGCTCTTCAAAGGGGTACGCCTGCTCTTCGAGCAGCAGGTCGTACTGCTCGATCTCGAGCTCCGAAAGCCCGCCCGGGCGCTCGGACTTCATGATGGAGGTCGCAAGCTCGGCATAGAGGCTGGCGATCTCGTACGTCGATGCAGAAGCCAGGGCGCCGACTTTGTAGCCGGCCACCGCCTCGTAGGCGCCGACCGTGGCCTTGAGCGCGCGCGTCTTGCGCTTCAGGCTCTTGGCCAGCGGGCGGTCGAGTCGAATGCCTGCGAACTGCGCGCGTTCCCGCCCGGCAAGCACGAACTGCGCATCGGCGGCGAGGTAGGTCGCCCGTTCGCTGGCCCCCCGGCCCATCCGTTTGTGCAACTGGATCTTGCGCTCCAGCCAGGGGGTGCGCCCGGCATCGTCGCGGCGGTTGAGCGCCAGCGTATCGAGCTGCTGCACCGCCTCCAGATTCAGGTCCAGGGGCTCCGGAAAGCGGCCAACATAGTCTTTGAAGATGGTTTCGGCGTTGCCCAGATCCTGCTGTTCCAGGTACAGCTCCGCGGCGCGATAGAGCGACTGGCGGGCGACGTCGGGATCCGGGTTGCTGCGCGACACTTTCACATACTCGGCAGCAGCAGCGCCGGGGTTGCTGGTCTTCTCGTAGAGCCCCGCCATGCGCATGTCGATGCCTTGCGCCAGCTGGCTTGCCGGGTAATCGGCGCGAAACTGATCGAGCATCGCCGCGGTCCGCTCCAGCTGACCGGCAGCCTCGACCACGGCAATGGCGTCGTACTGGCCCTGAACGGTCAGCTCGGCATTGAAGTCGACCTGCTGCATACGCTGAAAGTGACCCACCGCCGCACTGACGTCCGCTGCCGCCTCTGCGGCTTCTGCTTGCCGGTAGATCGCGGCGAGCAGGTTCGGCAGCACGGCTTGCCGCGCGGCATCGTCCACGCCGCTGGCGAGGTAGTTCTGGTAGGCCGCCTCGGCCTCGGGGTAGCGGGCAAGCTCAAAGCCGCCGTGGCCAAGAATGAGCAGATTGGTGGTGCGCAGCTTTGCGTCGAGGTCCGGCCAGCGGTTCAGCCCCGTGTTCGCCAGCTCGACGGCTTCGCTGTATCGCGCCAGCCGGAAGAGGCTGTCGGCGGCGTCGGTCTGCACCACCGGCGCGCGCGGGTCATCGCCAAAGAGCAGCGCGTACTCGACCTGCGCGTCGATGCGCGCCTGGGTCAGCCGCGCGTAGTCCGTCCCGGCGGCCTGCTCCGTGTTGGCGGGCAAGCCATCGAGCAAGGTGCCCAGCCCGAGAATCGCGGCATAGCCGGACTCGTTGGCCTTCTCATGGTCCGGGAACTCCCGAAGCAGGCGCTGATAGGCCGCAACCGCCGATGCCGGTTCCGCTGCTTCCGTGTAGACCTCGCCCAGCAGGAACAGCTGGTCGGCCACGGTCACGTCGTCGGGAAAGGTCTCAACGGTCTGCTCGTACCAGTCGGCCGCGGCCAGAAAGGCCTGCCGGACTTCCGCACGATGATTGCGCCCCTGCTTCTTGCTCGCGGCAAGCTTCTGAGCACCGGCATGGCTAATGGACGCCAGCTCCTTGAGGTACGTCTTGAGCGTGGGCAGGTAACCGCCGCGATCGGCATCCGCGTGCACCTGCCAGAATTCGCTTCGGACGCCGTAGCGCCGCACAAACTCTTCTTTCTTGGGCTGAATCTGGCTCGGGAAATCCGCAGCCACGAGCGTGTCGATCATGCCCTTGTGCGCGTTCGGGGCGCGCAGGTCGAGGGGGTTTTCGTCCACGAAGGTCTGCCAGGTGGCGACGCTGTCGAGGTAGCGTTCCTTGTCTTTGTGGTCGTCAGCGAGCTGCTTGTAGACCAGGTACTGCCAGCTCGGGCGAGAGATCTCGCGCATCTGCGCTGCCAGGGTATCCGCGCCGTCCAGGTAGTTCAGAGCCAGGGTCACTACGCGCAGGCTGTCTGCCAGCAGCTCCCGATCCGTCGCCGGCAACGCGTCCAGATCTGCCACCGGTGCGTCGGCGCTGTCGCCCGGGCGCCCGGCACCGATCAGAGAGTCAATGACCGCGAAGAAGTTGAGCAGGCCGGGCTCAAGATCGGACCGCTTGAACAACGACCAGCCGCGCATGTAGTTCGCATTCTGCCAGAAAGGCGATGCCTGCCCGGCGGAGACCACGACGCCGTAGTCGTCTGCCGCTTGCCGATAGTTGCCGTTGGAGAACGCCGATTCCGCCCGGCGAAAATGTGCTTCGACCAGATACGCGCTGTCCGGATGACTGGCAATCAGCTGATCCAGGTAGCCGACTGCTGCTGCTCCCTCGCCTTTCAGATCATGGGCGCGGGCCAGCTGGTACAGGATCTGGTCGCGGCCCGCCGCATCGACGCCATCGCTCTGCGCCAGCAAAGATTCGTACAGAGCGACCGCGTCATCGTAGGGCGCAACGGCACCTTCGATATCCGCATCTTCGCCCGCGTCCATCTTGAGATCAGCCAGGCGCTTGCCCACGGCCAGGTTGTCTCCCAGATCGGGAATCAGGCCATACACTTTTTCGTAAGCGGCGAGCACTTCTTCCCGGCTCGGCGCGCCGGCGGGAGACTCCGGCAGAGACAGCTCTGGCAGGTCCCGCAGCACCTCGCCAAGCTTGGGCCCCCGGGGCGCGAAGTCGTCATCGCCGCCAAACCAGCTGCAGCCACCGGCAGCGACGCTGAGCATGAGCGCACCCAGCAAACGCCGTTCCAGCCCGTTTGCGCTACTCACCGCTGCCTCCTGGGCCTGCAGGGTTGCCTGCAAGCTGATCCGCTGTTCTGGCAATCGCGACCCGGGTCACCAGCAGGTACTGCTGCACCTGCTGCATTTCCTGGCGCATGCCGCGCCGCAACTCCTGGGCCAGCCGTGTTTCCCGCTCGCTGACCGCGAGCGCGACGGCTTCCCGCACCTGCTCGGTGCGCGCTGCCAGCGCGACAAAGTTCGTCTCGACACCGGCCGCAAACTGCGCTTCCGCAGACTGCACCCGAGCCACCCGGGCATCGACGTCAGCCAGCAGCGCTCGCGTGTCAGCGACCGTGCGGCGCAGAGCCTGCAGCCGCGTGGCGTGCTCCACCGTCTGGCCCCAAAGCATGACGCCGCGCAGCCGGTTTACCCGGGCGCGCCAGCGCTGTTGATCGGCAGCGTCGAAGTGCGCGTCGATCAGCCCGCTCATCCGTTCGAGCTTGGCAAGCACGTCCCGCTCCTGAGGTGTTGCCAGTTCCTGCATCCAGTCCCAGTCGAGACCGGGCTCGACTTTGCTCAGGGTTGCCAGCCGTGTGTTCTGCGTTTGCAGCGCACCGGCCAGGATCTCGCGATTCGCCAGCAGCTGGTCGTCATGGAGCAGCTGCCGGGCCTGCCCGCCGCGGCGGCGCTGTTCCTGAGCGACTTCCTGCAGGGCGCCGAGGTCTGCCGGCACACCGTCGAGCCATGCCTGATCGTCCAGCAGCGCGCGCCAGTCCGTGAGCAGCCCGTGTACCGTCTCGCTCGCGAGCCATTCCAGCCAGTCGGTGTGCCCGAGCTCTTCCTGCCAGCGCTCCATGAGCGCCGTGCGATCGTCTTCGGCGACGCCCGGCGTCGAAAAGGTGTACAGCAACTCGCGCACCCAATCCGGATCCGTTGCGCGATCTGACAGCGAGTCGAGCGCGGTCAGGCGCGCCTCGAAGGTTTCCTCGGCCCGGCGGTATTGCGACAGCGCCAGCTCCTGAGAAGCGAGATTCTCGAGACTCAGGGGAAAGCCGAGCCGCGCTGCAGCGGTGCTCGGCGTCCAGTAGGGGGCATCCTTGAGCGTCAGCCAGATTCGCGCCGCCAGCTCGTACTCGCCCTGGCCCATGGCGAGAGCGCCGTAGGCGGCCAGCGCCGTATCGCGATAGCGCCCTTCTGCAGGCAACTGCGCAAGCACTGCTGCTGCCTCGCTTTGGGCCTCGCGCTCGGTAGCCAGGAACGCCAGCGCCAGCTTCGAGCGCTGGACCAGATCGTAGCTCTCGGCATCCTTCGGCGCGATGTCTGACAGCGTTCGAAACGCTGCGGCGGCGCCTTCGGGATCGCTCTGCTTGAGGGTCACGCCAAGGTTGAAAAGGCCATAGGCATAAAACGGGTTGTCCTCCGGAATGAGTGCCAGCGCGCTCCGGGCCGCGTCGATGTCGCCCTGCTCCAGCGCGACGTCAGCACGCATGTACTCGACTTCCGGGTGGCTCTTGAGTTTGCCGCGCCAGCTCTTGCCCAGATCGATCACCGCCAGCCGGGCGGTCAGGGAATCCCAATCGCCGCGCCGGTGATATTCCCGGGCGAGATGAAAGGCAAGGCGCTGCTGGTCAAGGTCCGTCAGCTCGTTGGGGTCCAGCCCCGCAAAGGTATCGGCGGCAAGGCCGTAGAGCTGCTCCTTGAAGGCAAAGCTGCCTTTGGCCAGCTCAAAGCGCACCAGATCTTCGCCGCGCAGGCCGCGCTCTTCGGCAATCATTGTCGTGACCAGCGCGTCGCTGTACGACGACTGGAAGTAGTCAAACAGCACTGTACCGTAGGTCAGCTCGTCCACGGGCTTGGCGCCCGGGCCAGCCAGGGTGCAGCTGAGGATGAGTTTGCAAAGCAACTCTTTCATCGAAATGCCCGTTGCCGTGTGCCGGGCGCGCTAGTCGCTGACTTGCGCGCTGAAGTCCGGTTGGTACTTGGATTCAGAGTCGCTCACTGCCAGCTCGATGTACGTCGGCTCAAAGGACTTTTCGAACTCCACCGTGGTCGCTCGGCGAAAGTCCCGGCCGGAAGGGCCGCGACCGGTAAAAAACGCGGTGACCCGGTTGTCGCCCTGGCGGGCGTTGCCGACATAGAGCTTCTGCACAGCGCCGCGAAACAGGGCGTCGACCTGCTTCTCGGTGTACAGGTGGTGATGCACTTCTTTGCCGTTGAGCTTGAGCGTTACGGAATCGAGTTGAAAGAACTCGCCCAGATCCATAGACAGGTACACGGCCACCTGGGAACTCGCGGGAAACAGCAGGTCTTCCTCAAGGATCACCAGGTCGCGCTTCAGTTTCAGCAGCGACTTCCGGACGTCCTCGAGATTGTTGTCCACCCGACCCGCGGCGGCGGGCTTGTCGCCGCCGATCTCGGCCGTCAGGACCTGCTCGGTCGCCGACTCGCTGGCGGGTGCCAGTGTGCCAGCTGTCAGCGGCGGCTCCGCAGCTGCGGCCGTGTTCGTGTCGTTGTCCTGCGCAATGACTGGCGCAGG
>CAZXIJ010000012.1:35809-61474 GCA_964640725.1 uncultured Pseudomonadales bacterium
TCCTGCGCAATGACTGGCGCAGGGGACTCCTGCGCACCGGCCCCGGTCATGCCACCGAGCAAAAGCCCGGCCAGCACCAGGTGGTTGAGCGCGCGCCGATTCCGTGGCTTACCCATGCTGATTCCCTTCAAGATCCTCTGGCACGTTGCGTCTTACTCGCGGATGAGCGTCTTGACGACCTCAACGTATTTGGCTTCGTCACCGGGCTTGTAGCCCCGATGGATGTAGCGGATGACGCCGTCGCGGTCGATCACGACCGTGCTCGGCATCGCCTGCAGGTTGTACAGTTTGCTGGTGGCCTGGGCCTGATCGATGAGCACCGGGAAAGTGACATTGGTCTTGTCGACAATCTCCTGCGCGGGTTTGGCTTTGCCTTCGACATTGACGCCGAGCACAGCGAAACCCGTGTCTTCGTAGCGCTGGTGCAGGCGATCCAGAATCGGCATCTCCTGCCGGCACGGGCCACACCAGCTCGCCCAAAAGTTCAACAGAACCACCTGGCCGCGATATTCCTCAAGGCGCAGATTGCTGCCTTCGAGGGTCTTGAGCGTGAAGTCCGGGGCGCTTTCCTTGACAGCGACCGCAGAGGCGCCGCCGGTGGTCAGCATCGCGGCGAGCATGGCGCTCAGCAGGGCGGCTCGCGTCAGCGTTTGCCTGATCCGGTGCATGTAGGTCTCCCTGTATGGATTGAAGTAGCAAGTCGTCGAACGACTCGAGCCGATACTCCCTGACGATGCCTGCCTGTCGGCCGGCGCTGTCTTCGTCTCCCTTCGCTTCCTGCGAAGTCCACAGCGCCGCCAGGGCGATGCTGCTTTGGTAGGCCTGTTCGAACTACCGACTGCCACTCGTTTGTGCTGTCCTTTGCACCTGGCTCAACCAGTCCATGGTCTTGCCACCCGACCCGTCAATCCGTGACGTGATCGGCATCCTGGCGACTAAGAACCGGACCCCGCCGACTGCACGAAGCCACAGGCTGCCCTGCGGAGATCGACAGCGGGATCCGGCATAACCGTCACCAGGGATTAGAGTAGTGTTGAACGAAAGGTAAGACCGTGGGGGCGATCACGTTTCCCCTGAACGGGTGCGGTGCAGGGCGTCGCCGGGCAACAAGCCAGCGTTATTTACCCCGGCGGCTGAAGATCTGCCGAGTAAGTCATCTGCCCATGGCCGTCGATGATGATGCCGTCGATTCCGGGCAACCGGTTGATCAGCGCCATGCCGTCTTCCGGGCCCAGCACGAATACGCTGGTCGACAGCGCGTCGTTAAAGACCCCGGTCGGGCCCAGGATCGTCACGCTCATGCTGCCCTGGCCGTCTCCGCCCCGGGCGCTGCGGCCCGAGGACGGGTCCAGAATGTGATGCACGCGCGTATCCCCTTCCAGGAAATACCGCTCGTAGTCGCCGCTGGTCGACACCGCCGTATCCACCAGCGGCAACCGCACGGCCAGCGCATCCGGATCTCGCGGGTGCGCGACGCCAACGATCCAGGGCTGGCCCCGGCGATCGCCGAGGATTCTGCTGTCACCGCCGGCAGAAACGCTGCCCTGCGCGATGCCGGCAGCCGCCAGCAAGCTGGCGGCCCGATCGACCGCATGACCTTTGGCAATGCCGCCAAGATCCACGTAGGTCGCAGGGTGCGCGAAGCGGACCTGCTTGCGCGCCCCGTCCAGCTGCACGTGGCGGTAATCGATCGCGGCAACGGCGGCTTCCAGCGTCTCGGCATCCGGGGCGATGCCCTTGCGATAATCGTAGTGGCGCCCGGCCGACCCGAAGGTAATGTCAAAGGCACCGCCGGTCAGCTCTGACACTTTGTAGCTGACCTGCAGCAACTCGTAGAGCTCGTCGGAGACTTCGACCCAGCGCTTGGGCGCTTCGCGATTCAGGCGGCTGAGTTCGCTACCGGTCTTGTACGGCGAGAACGCATAATCGATTCGATGCATCTCGGCGATTACCGCGGCGACCGCCCGGGCCGCAACGTCATCGTCGGCGTGCCAGGCCTCGGCGTGTACCCGTGTGCCCATGGCGCTGTCCGTCGCCGACTGCCAGCCGCCCCACACGGGCGCCGACACCAGGCAAAGCGCAACCGCCCAAAAATAGAAGCCCTGTCGAATTCGCGCCATAACCGACCGAACCTCCGTGCTCGATCTTCCGGAGCAGTGAGCCTAGGAAAAGCGCCTCGGCGAAAAGGTGCGCTAGCGCACAGTCTCGGCGGCCAGGGAGCTGATGGCGACGCCGCGGCGCGCCTGGCGAAGGCTGTTGCGGTCGTGGCCGCTGGTGACGTAGCCCAGGGACAGGCCGGTCGCCGGATCCACCCAGGCCAGCTGGCCGCCGGCGCCGTTGTGGCCAAAGGCGTCAGGGGAGTTGCCGTGCCCAAAGCCCCGGAGCGTTCGATCCTTGTCGCCGGAGATGATCAGGCCCAGGCCGCGGTTGGCCGCGCACCCCAGGTAGGGGTCCCGGTGCTCCGGAAAAGGCATCGCGCGCGCTCGGGCCAGGGTCTCTTCCTGCCACAGCCGCGTGCCGTGCGCCTCGCCCCGCCACAGGGCCTGGTGCAGAAGTGCCAGGCCAGCTGCGCTGGCGACCGCGCCGCCGCCGGGCACGCCGACGTCCCGGATTGCCGGATCATTGAAATTCAGCAAAGCGTCGTCGGTCACCTCGGTCTCTGGCGGGACCGGTACCCCCGCTGCCTGATAATCGGCCGCCGTCGCTGCCTCGCCCACGATCGCCACCGGCACCACCCGATTCTGCACCGGCTCCGGCAAATCGCCCAGCCACAGGCCGTCCAGCCCCAGAGGCGTCAGCACGCGCTCGCGCACCACGGTGCAGAACGGCTTGCAGCACAACCGCTCGATCAGCTCGGCCAGCACCCACATGGAAGATGACGGGTGATATTCATAGGCCGAGCCCGGCGCCCAGTTCAGGCGCCATTGCGCGTAGCGCGCCGCTCGCCGCGCCGGATCGTTCCAGTCCAGGGGCCGAAACGGCGCATGCGGAAAGCCTGCGGTGTGCGTCAGCAGATGCAGCACCTGGACCGCGTCCTTGCCGTGCGTGTCGAACTCGGGAATGTAGCGCACGACCGGATCCGTGAGCGCCAGCGCGCCTTCTTCCAGCAGCAGCCAGACGACGCTTGCGGTCAGGGCCTTAGTGGCTGAGAACACACAGACCAGGCCATCGTCGGACACCGCACCGAAGCGACGCTCGATGACCAGGTGTCCGTTGCGCGCCAGCGCGATCTGCACTGCCGGCAGCAAGCCTTCGTCCACTTCAGCCCGCGCCCGCTGGCACAGGGCCGTGACCGCCGCGGCGTCAAGGCCTGCAGCCACAATCGCGGCCTGCTCAGCGGCTGTCAGGGCGACCGCAGCGGCGCTGCGCGCGCCTGGGTTATGGGGTCCATCTGCCGTCATCTGCGCCTCCAACGGTCCCCAATGCGGTGCCGTACCGCTAGAATGCCCAACCGTGAGAAGGAATCGCAAATGAAAGCAGCGCAGGGATTCGCAGATCTGATCGGCAACACGCCGCTGATTCGCATGGCTGCGCTGTCTCAGGCCACCGGCTGCGAGATTCTCGGCAAGGCCGAGTTCATGAATCCCGGCGGCTCCATCAAGGACCGGGCAGCGCTGTGGATGGTGAGCGATCACGAGCGCGCCGGGCGCCTGCAGCCTGGCGGCACCGTGGTGGAAGGCACCGCCGGCAATACCGGCATCGGCCTGACCCATGTCTGCAATGCCCGGGGCTATCGCAGCGTCATCTTCATGCCTGACAACCAGTCCAGGGAAAAGGTCGAGCTGCTCGAGACGCTGGGGGCAGACGTCCGCGTGGTGCCGACAGTGCCCTACGTGAACGACATGAACTACCAGAAGCAGGCTGGCCGATACGCCCAGGACACCCCCGGTGCGGTCTGGGCCAACCAGTTCGACAACACCGCAAATCGCCAGGCGCACTACGAGGGCACGGCCCCGGAGCTGTGGTCGCAGACCGGCGGCCAGATCGATGCCTTTACCTGCGCGACCGGCACCGGCGGCACCCTGGCCGGCATCGCCCGGTACCTGAAGGAGCAGCGCGAGACGATTCAGATCGTACTTGCCGACCCCATGGGCAGCGCCCTTTACAGCTGGGTGACGGACGGCACGCCGAGCATGTCCCAAGGGCCTTCGATCACCGAGGGCATCGGCAACAGCCGTGTGACCGACAATCTGGCCGGCACACCGGTCGACTGGGCCGTGCAGATTCCTGATGCTGACATGGTGACCATGGTCTACGAGACCATGGCGAAGGAGGGCTGGTACTTCGGCTCAAGCACTGGCGTCAACCTGTGCGCCGCGGTCGCAGTCGCCCGGCAGCTCGGCCCGGGGCACACAGTAACGACCGTGCTGTGCGACGGCGGCAGCCGCTATCAGTCTTCTCTGTTCAATCCCGAATTTCTGGCCAAACGCGGCCTGCGTCCCCAACCCTATGAAGGTACGTCGACATGAACTTTCACCCTTCTTCCACGATCCGTTTGCTGCTTGTGCTGCTCTCGCTCATCGGCGCCAGCAGCAGCCTGCACGCCGCGCAGCCCGGCGACGAGGTCACGGAGCTGCGCGAGCCGCTGTTCGAAGCCGCAACCAAGGCCCTGTCCAGGGCCAATAGCGCCAAGGCTTCAATTCTCGCGCCGCTGGCCTACGCCGAAGGCGCACAGGCCTACCGCCGGGCCGAAAAGACGCTTGCCGAAGCGGGCTCCATCGAAAGCATCCGCAACGATGTCGGCAGAGCCGAGGCTGCCTTCAGCAGTGCCGCAGAACTGGCTGCTGCCGCTGACGTCGCATTCGGCGGCACCTTGCGAGCGCGGGAAGACGCAGAGAACGCCGAAGCGGAACGGTACGCCCCGGACGCCTGGCGCAAAGCCGAGGTCACCTTCTCGGAAGCCGTGACCGCGCTGGAGCGCGGCCGGGAACGCAGCGCCGGCCGTTCTGCCGAAAAAGCGCTGAACGCCTATCGCGACGCCGAGCTGGAGGCGATCAAGACGAACTATCTGAGCGAGACCCGCACCCTGCTTGAGGACGCCGACGAGCTGCGCGCCGAACGCTACGCGCCGCAGTCCTTTGCCCAGGCCAGCGAGTTGCTGTCGACGGCAGAAAACGCCCTGACCGAAGATCGCTACGATACGGACCGCCCTCGCAGCCTGGCCCAGCAGGCCAAGCACGCAGCGCGCCACGCCATTTACGTGTCGAAGCAGGCAGACCAGATTCGCCGCGGCGATCTGCGGCTGGAGGACCTGCTGCTGGCTTGGGAAGGCTCCATCAGCAAGGTGGCTGCGCAGCTCGATATTCCCGTCTACTTTGACACGGGCGAGTCCGAGGCCCTGGCCAGTATCCAGGACGGCGTGCTCGACCTGCAGACCCGGCTGCGCGCCCGGGACGCCAGCCTGACCGAACGCGATGAACAGATCGAAGCCATGCGTGCCCAGGTCAGCGACCTGCAGCAAAACCTGGGCGACCAGTCTGCGGCCGCACAGCGCCTGAACGCCGTGCTCAAGCAACAGGAAGAAAACCGTCGCCGCTTCGCGGCTGTCGAGAGCCTGTTCGCGGTCGACCAGGCGAGCGTGCTGCGCAAAGGCAGCACCGTGATCGTGCGGCTGATCGGGCTGACCTTCGACAGCGGCGCCGCCGAAATCAAGGAGGAACACAAGCCTCTGCTGGTGTTGCTGCAGGACGCCATCGGCCAGTTCCCGGGGGCCAGCGTCGTCGTCGAGGGCCACACGGACGCTTTCGGCAGCGATGCCGTCAACCTGGAGCTGTCACAGCGACGCGCGAACGCCGTCGAAACCTATCTGCAGGAACAGGGTGGCACGGGCGGTCAGGTGACAGCGCTCGGCTACGGCGAATCGCAGCCGCTCGCCAACAACGAAACGGCTGAAGGCCGGCGACGCAACCGGCGGATCGACGTTGTGATCTACCCTTAGGGGGGCAGCCGGCGACTCAGGGAGTGAGTGATGGCAGGAAAACGAAAGTCAGGCAGTGACGCGAACCGCAGGCGGCGCAACGCGCCTGCCGGCAAGGCGGCCGCCGGGGAGTCGGAAGAGCGCGAACATCTCACGCGCAATCTCGCCACCTCGATCATTGCGCCGCCGCTGCAGGCCGCCATCGACGATTGCCGGGCCACGGAACGGCTGTCAGTCATCATCGACCTGAACCTTCTACACCCGCAGGGCCTGCCGCGCTGCAAGGCGGCAGCGCTGAAACTCGTCGACGCGATCTGCAAAAAGCACCGGCGGCAGGACACCGGCGCCGACGAGCTCAAAAGCCGCTACAGCCCGCAGTACCTGTTCGCACGGCTCAGCAAAAAGCAGTTGCTGGCGCTGATCGACGAAAACACTGCCGGCCTGCGCGACGGCGACGCGCCGCCACGGCTGATCTACAAGCTGTGGCCGGACTTCGAAGTCAACGCGCAGCTGACGCGATCCGCGGCAACGGTCAAGGCCGACGCCGCGCGCATCAGCTTCAGCGCCGAAGGCGACGGAATCTGCTGGGCGGTCATCGACTCCGGCATCGATGGCACACACCCGCATTTCCAGGCCCACAGCAACCTGCAGCTCGCTGACGCCGCGCCGCTGGCGCACATGGATTTCACGGGCGCCGAGGCGCAGGCCGTCACGGTGCCGGAAGACCCCTACGGGCACGGGACCCACGTCGCCGGCATCATTGCCGGCGAGGGCCTGGACCCGGCTCAGCGCCAGGGCGCGCACCGGCGCCTCGACCCGGTCACGGGCGACGTCAGCTACGAGGCCAGGAGCGACGTCGGCGCGATTGCCGGCATTGCGCCCAAGACCCGGCTGCTCAGCCTCCGGGCACTGGACGAGTTTGGGCACGGCAAAGTCTCCAACCTGATGGCCGCACTCGGCTACGTGCAGTCCCTCAACGAGCACGGTCGCTGGCTGCGCGTGCACGGCGTCAACCTGAGTGTCGGCTACGAGTTTGATGCGGAGTGGTTTGCCTGCGGCCAGAGTCCCCTGTGCGTCGAGGTGGACCGGCTGGTGCGCAGCGGCGTCAGCGTGGTCGTGGCGGCCGGCAATACCGGTTACGGCAACGTGCAAAGCCAGTCCATCAGCCAGTTCAAGACGGCCCTCGACCTGACCATCAACGATCCCGGCAACGCGGAGCTCGCGATTACCGTCGGCGCCACACACCGCGACAGCCCGCACCAGTACGGCGTGTCCTACTTTTCCTCCAAAGGCCCAACCGGCGACGGCCGTGCCAAGCCCGATCTGGTGGCGCCGGGCGAGAAGATCATGTCCTGTGCCGCGGGGCAGGCAGGCGCAGAGGTGCGGGAGCGAACCGGCAGCCCGGTCGCTTACCGGGAGGAGAGCGGCACCTCCATGGCGGCGCCCCATGTCAGCGGCGCCCTGGCCGCGTTTATGTCCGTGCGGCGCGAATTTCGCGGCCAGCCGCAGCGCCTGAAAACCATTTTCATGGATTCAGCGACCGATCTGGGCCGGGACCGCTACTTCCAGGGACGCGGCATGCTGGACCTGATGCGTGCCATACAGTCTGTCTAGGAGGCAATACGATGGCTCTGAGCGACTTCATGAACGAGGCAGCGCGCTTTGACAGCCGCGGCCGGCTGGACAACCCGGCAGCCCTGAACGCCTTCACTGAACGCCTGGGCCAGGGCCACCGGCAGGACTTGCTCGTGCTCAGCCACGGCTGGAACAACGACGAACCTGCAGCGCGCCAGCTGTACGACACGCTGCTGAGTTCGTTGCTGACCGTCGCGAGCGATCAAGGCGATTCATCGGTCGCCGACCGGCTCGCGGTGCTCGCGGTGTACTGGCCATCGCGCCAGTTCAGCTTCGATTTCGACGAGCTGCTGCAGCGCGGCGGCGCGGCGGCGGCAGGTCCGAGGGGAGCAGCACGGTCCCTGCTGGACGCGCTGCTGGGCGATCTGCGTACCCTGTGCGACAGCGACGCCGAGCGCGCCGGGGTGGACCGCGCGCTGACGCTCACGGAGAACCTGGAAGATCTGCGCTCGGCCCAGGACGCGTTCGTTGCCGCTCTGCTGCCGCTTGCCGCAGATACCGACGACGCCGGTGCCGGCGATGCGCTCCCCCCAGGCGGCGATCGGCTTGCCGGGCGGGACGTGCTCGACCGCCTTGGCCGCCCGCTGCCAGCGGCACCCGAGCGCGAGGGCGAGATCGCGGGGGGCGCTGCGGGTCTCGGGGACCTGCTCGGCGGTATCGGCCGCGGGGCCGCGACCTTTCTGAATCTGCTGACCTTCTGGAAGATGAAAAAGCGTGCCGGCACCATTGGCCAGGACGGGCTCGCGCCGCAGCTTGATCGCCTGCGCCAGAGCCTGGCCGACACCCGGCCAGCGCTGCGGCTGCACCTGGCCGGCCACAGCTTTGGCGCCCGGCTGGTCACCGCTGCGGTGTCCCGGCTGGCGGCTCCGGCAACCTCCCTGACCCTGCTGCAAGGGGCATTTTCTCACCACGGGTTCGCCGAGAACTTTCGCGGCGATCGGGACGGGGCCTTTCGCAGCGTCATCGACGGCGCCAGGGTCTCCGGGCCCATTGTCGTCAGCCACACCCGAAACGATCGCGCGGTTGGCCTGGCTTACCCGCTGGCCTCGCGCCTGAGCCGCGACGACGCCAGCGCGCTCGGCGGCCCGGGAGACCGTTTTGGCGGCCTCGGGAGCAACGGCGCGGTCCGCACTGCCGAAGCCGACGCCTTGACCATGGAGGACGCCGCCCACCGCTATCAGTTTCCGGCGGGACGGATCAGCAACCTGCGCGCGGATGATCACGTCCGCAAGCACAGCGACGTGGGCAATCCGGCGGTGGCAAACGCGCTGCACGCCGCGATGCGAGCCCCAGAGCCCGCGTAATCGCCTGCTTGTGGTCCACGCCGGCGCCCAGGATTCCGTATACTGGCGCGATGAGACCTCTGCCATCGCACAGCGATTCCTGACCCTGTGGCCAGCCTGATTTCGCAAACTGCCGATTCGATATCGACCCCCGTATTTGTGCGGCTGCCAGGCCGTGGCGCGACCGAAGAGCTCATGCACTTCGGCGACGATCAGTGGCAGGCGCTGCCGATCGCCCAGGAGCCCCTCAGCGCCCCGGTTGCCGAACACTGGCTGGTGCCTGGACCGGTGCACCACGCCACCATTGGCCGGTTCCGGGTTGCACGCTCGCCGGACTACCTGTTTGCCTGCGCCGAGGTGCCGGTCCAGAGCCGGGACATGCGGGCGCAAACCCTGCAGGTCTACCGCGAGCTCATGGCGCTGATCCACGGCTCGAAACACCGGCAGCTGCTGCGGTTCTGGAACTTCGTGCCCAACATCAATCACGGCACCGACGACAACGAGGTCTATCGGCAATTCTGCTGGGGCCGCGCTGAAGCCATGCCCCTGGCGGACCACGCTCTGCCTGCTGCGACCGCCATTGGCAGCGCCGACGACACCCTGCGAATCTCGGTGTTGAGCGCCTCGCCGCGCATCGAAGTCGAGCACCTGGAAAATCCCCGGCAGGTCAGCGCCTACCGCTATCCGCGGCAGTACGGTCCCCGCAGCCCCAGTTTTGCCCGCGCCACCCGGGTCAGCTTTCAGGGGGACGCCATGCTGCTGCTGTCGGGCACCGCGAGCATCGTGTCCCACGAGACCAAACACCCGGACGATCTGTCCGAGCAAACCGCAGAAACCCATCGCAATATTCAGAGCCTGATGCAGGTCGCCGGCAATGGCGAGCTGTGCGAGCCCGAGGTGATCCGACTGTATCTGCGACGCCCGGAGCAACTGCCCCTGGCGCTGCAGGCCTATCAGCGTGCCTTCGAAGGGTTCCCGGAGCCTGCTGTGGTCCAGGGGGATATCTGCCGCAGCGCGCTGCTGATGGAAATAGACGGCGCCTTTCGCGTACGAAAAAAACCCTGACGCGGGCGCGCGCGCCGGTCTGAAGATGCGGTTCAGGCGGCGACAGATGCCCCGGGCACGAATTTGAAATAGGTCGCCGCATTGCGGACAATCGCACCAAATAGCAGGTAACCGCCCCCCATGGCCCAGACTCCCGAACAGCAGCGAATGGCGAAGCTCATCGTTGACGTGCTGAACCTGGAAGACGTCGAGCCGGACAGCATCGACCCGGACGCGATCATGTTCGAGGACGATGGTCTCGGACTCGATTCCATCGATGCGCTGGAGATCGCCGTCGCGATCGCAGAAGAATACAACGTCCACCTGTCGGCGGAAGACGAGGCCACCAAAGAGATCTTTGCGACCCTTGGCAACCTGACCGCCCACGTGACCCGGGAGGCCGGTGCGCGGGCCTGACCCCGCGAGCCGCTCAACACCGGCGCGCCACGACAGTCCATGCCCAGCCTGGATCTGATCGCGCGGCCCGACTCGGACTGTTTCGCCAGGACGGGTGCCGCTAACGTCTCGATCGCCGCCCTGAAGGGCGACATCATGGCCGTTGCCGATGGCCTTGCCGATGCGCGTTACCTGATCAACCGCTGCGAAGATCGGTACTGGTTTACCGTCACCTTCATGGCAGCTGCCGTGCGCGGGCAAATCACCCTGCTGCCCGGCCAGCGCGGCGATGATGCTCTGGACGTCCTGCACGCGCAGCTGTCCCGCACGCGCGAGATTACCGATCAGGCGCACCCGCGAGATCAGCAGATCGGCGGCACACCCGGACAACAGGGCACGGGCAGGGTCCCGGCATTGAGCGCAGACCAGATCATCGCCCGGGCCTACACGTCCGGCAGCACCGGCACGCCGGAGGCCCACGACAAGCCCTGGGGCCTGTTTTGCCAGGGGCGAGCGACCCACGGCGCTCAGCTGGATCTGAACGACAGCCCTTCCGGGTTGATCGCAACCGTTCCCAGCTGGCACATGTACGGGCTGGAATGGGCCCTGCTCCTGCCCACAGCACAGCCTCTCACCCTGTACTGCGGCCCGACCTTCTTTCCCGGGGATGTCGCGAAGGCCCTCGCGCACTTCAGCGCCCGGAACCAACCCGCGGCCCTGATCTCGACGCCCGTACACCTGCAGGCATTGCGCAAAGCCACGGCGCAGCCGGGCCGGGCCGCTCGCATCGTCAGCGCCACGGCGCCCCTGGCGCAACCCCTGGCGCTGGCAACGGAAACGCAGCTCCAGGGGCGGCTGCTGGAGATTTACGGCTGCAGCGAAATCGGCTCGCTGGCCAGCCGCGCCCCAGCCCGCGAGGAAACCTGGCGCTTCTTTCCGGAGTTTGCCCTCGCGCATCGCGGCAAGGCCCTTGAAGTGCGCGCCGCGGCGCTGCCGGAGCCAGTGGTGCTTGCCGATCAGTTTGCCGCAGCGCCGCAGGGTCGCTTCAGGCTCGTCGGCCGCACCACGGATCTCGTCAAGATTGCCGGCAAGCGCGACTCTCTGAGCCGTCTCAACAGCGCCCTGGGCGATATCGAGGGGGTCGAAGACGGCGTCTTCTATGACCCGGAAGCCATTGGCCTGCCGGCCAGCGGTCGTCTGGGGGCCGTGGCCGTCGCGCCAGGGCTCAGCCCGGCCGGCCTGAAACGCGCGCTGGCGCGGCGCGTCGACCCGGCATTTCTGCCGCGCCCGCTCCTGCTCGTCCCCGCCCTGCCCCGCACGGCAACCAGCAAGCTGCCTCTGGCCGCCCTGCGCGCGATCATCGAGTCCCGCGCCGGCGAGCGCGACGAGAGCGAGCGCGACGCGGTGGCCAGCAACGATGCGGACCATGAACGCTGAGGCGCAAAGCTGGCAGGCGCGGCCGGAAGCCGGCAGCGCCGCAGGGCTGAAACTCTTTGCCTGGCTCGCCGCCCACATCGGCCGCGGTCCCCTGCTGCTGTTGCTGTACCCGATCACGGCCTACTTCTACCTGGTCCGCAAGCCCGAGCGCCGGGCATCGCGGGACTACCTGATACGCGTGCTGCGCGCGCCCGTTCGCGAGCGGGAGGTGTTCGCGCACTTCTACGCCTTCGCCCGCATGACCGCGGACCGCTTTTTTTTCCTGACCGGTCAGGCCCACAAGGTGCCGGTCACCTTCGTCGGCGGGCCCGACGCGCAGGCGGTCGTCAACGCCAGCCAGGGCGGCCTGTTCCTGGCCGCGCACCTGGGCTCCTTCGAAGCAGCGCGGGTGGTGGGCGCTGAACTCGGCGGCATGGACTTGCGCATCGTGCTCGACCAGAAAGTCAGCGGGCGGATCGTCGATATCATGCGCGAGCTCAACCCGGCCCTGGTCGACAACATGATCGACGCAGGCCAGGACTCGGTGCAGCTGGGGCTGTCGATTCAGGACGCGCTGCGGCACGGCAGCTGGGTCGGCTTTCTGGCCGACCGCGCCAGGCCCGGCGATCGCACCCTGGCGCTGCCCTTCCTCGACGCGCCCGCCCCCTTCCCGACGGGGCCGTACCTGATCGCAGCGATGTTCAGGGCGCCGATCATCTGCACCTTCTGCCGGCTCACCGAGCGCGGCTACGAAGTGCACTGCGAGGTGCTCAGCGATGGCGTGCAGTGGCCGCGCGCAGAGCGCCAGGCGCGTCTGGGCGCGCTGGCACAGCGCTACGCGGCGCGCCTTGAATATCATGTCCGGGCGGCGCCCTTGAGCTGGTTCAACTTTTACGACTTCTGGCGGAGCGCCGACGATGCCTGACCGCAACCTGCTGCGCGGCGCGCTGCCGGCAGCCCTGCTCGCATCGCTGCTGCTTTCGCACAGCTTCCCGGGGCTGGCCGCAGCGCCTTCGCTGGCGGAAGCGCCGGCACAATCGCCGCCCATCGCCGCCGGCGCTCCCTTGCCGCCGGCGGTCCTCGAAGCGCTGCAGCAGCTGAGTTTTCCGCCAGACCAGCCGGTCGGGTTTGCTCAGCACCAGAGCAGCCCCATGTTCAAGCGATCAGTCAGCAGCCGCGGCCAGCTATGGCGGGAAACCGGCGGCGCTCTGCTCATGCAGGTCGCGCACCCGGTGCCGGAGCTGCGGCGAATTGACGGGCAAACGCTCACCATCCGGCGCCCGAGCAAGGCCCGCGAAACCGTGCAGCCGCTGCCGGCCAGCGCCTTCGATCGTGTCCGTCACCAGCTGACGCTCAACGATCGCAAACCCGGGGATCTATTGCTGCTCGCCGCCAGCGCCCTGTTGAACGGCAATTTCAAATGGATCGAGGCTCACTTCCATGGCCACCTCGGCGAGGCTCCGGAATCTGTGGTGCTGAGCCCAAAGCGTCCGGCCGTGCGGAAATCCTTGCCGCGCCTGACCTTGATCATCGCTGCGGATCAGCTGCGCAGCCTGCGGGCAGACCGCGGCGGCCGCGGCACTCAGCAGTTCGACTTTAGCCCGCTGCCGCCGTGACCGACGGTCAGGAAACGCCGCCCGTCGCTCGCCTGGCGCTCCTGACGGTGGTGCTGGCGCTACTCGCTGCCGTCGCCGTCAGCCAGCTCCGGCTGAGCTACACGCTCACGTTCTTTCTGCCCGAGCCGCAAACACCCTCGCAGCGCGTGCTGGCCGATCGGCTCGGCCAGGGACCAGGCGCGGCCCTGCTTTTTGTCGATATTGGCAGCGCCGGTCAGGCAGCGCGCTCGCGACTGCTATCGAAGTGGCAACAGGCACCGCCCCCGGGCATCGCTGTGGTCTGGCCCCGGGAGGATTCGACCCTCGCCGTGCCAGGGCCGCTCATGGCCGGGCGCCTTGCCCTCGCGCCCCAACCTCAGGATGCTGATGCCTGGGCCCGGGTACTCGCCGATCGCGCGAACGATCTGGCGAGCGTGCCGGACGATGCACTGTTTGACCTGGTCGCCCGGGACCCGACGCTGCAGACCCTCGGTGCTTTGCAGCAGTTTTTGCCGGCGGTCAGCCGCAGCGGTCCCCAGAACAAAGCGCTGCTGGTGCTGCAGGCTACAGCACCGGTGTTTGCCATCGCCGAGCAGCAGGAAGTGCTGGCAGCTCTGCGTGCGGCCCTGACCGCAGCCGGCGCACCAGACGCGCGCATCTACGGCACCGCTGCCTACGGGGCGAGTCTGCAAAAATCGGTATCTCGCGAGTCGGCCTTGTTCACCGGCGTCGCTGGCCTGGCTCTGGCGGTCCTGGTGGGCTTGCGCTTTCGCTCCCTCCGGCTGGTGATCGTCAGCGCTCTGTCCCTGGCCGTCGGCGGCGCGACCGGCCTTGCGTTGCTGGCGCTGACCAGCCCCGTCGTGCACGGCATTACCCTGGCCTTTGGCTTCACGCTGCTGGGGGTCGCCATCGACTACCCGCTGCACACGCTCACACACCGGCAGCTGGGCGCGAGCGATCACCGTGAGCTGTGGCGCACGCTCAGTCTCGGCGTGGCCAGCACGCTCTGTGCCTACGGCGCGTTTCTGCTCAGCGGCGCTCAGGGCATCAGCCAGCTGGGCCTGTTTGCTATTGGCGGCATCACCGGCGCCGCGCTCGCCACCCGCTTCCTGGACACCTCGGCGCGAGCGCCCCGGTTGCCGACTGCCGCGGACGCGCCGGCGCCGCCGCGCGAGCTGCAGCTCAATCACGCTCCCTGGCTGTTGGCGCTTGCCCTGACAATGCCCGTGCTCCTCACGGACAGCCCATTCAGTAATGACCTCAGCGCCCTGACGCCGGTGCCCGCCGCGACCCTGGCGGAGGACACGGCCCTGCGGCGACAGTTCGGGACTGTAGACCTGCGCTATCTGATCGCGCTGAGCCACCGGGACCAGGACGCGGTGCTGGCCGCGACGGAACGGCTGAGCCGGGTGCTCGACGCCGCGGTCCAGGCCGGCGAGCTAAGCGGCTACGGTGCGGTCAGCGCCATCCTGCCGAGCGCAGCGCGGCAAACGCAACACTGGCAGGCGCTGCAGCGCGACCCGGCTGCGGACCGGTCGGCATTCAACGCCGCCCTCGCCGCGTCCCCGTTTGCTGCTGATGCCTTCGACGGTTACTGGCAGGATCGCGCGCCTGGGCCAGGCACCCTGCCCGCGCCTGCGCTTGCAGACTTTCCCGCCACTTCGCCGCTGGGCAGCGCGCTGCGCGCGCAGCTCTACGAGCGCGGCGATGAGTGGCACAGCCTGGTGTACCTGCGTGGCCTGGCAGAGCCGCGCCTGCTCGCGCAGCGGTTGCGCTCGGCGCCAGCCAGCATAGCCGCTGACCGCCCCATCCTTGTCGACCTCAAACAGGCCGCCAACCGCCTGGTCGCGAGCTACCGGGACCGGTTGCTGCTGGTGGAAAGCGCCGCGCTCGGTCTGGTTCTGTTGTTGCTCTGGCTGGCTACCCGGGAATTGCGGCGCGCGATCTGGCTGACCGGGTGTGTTGCGGCGGCGGTGGCCGTGAGCGCCGCTGTGGCCTTGTCTTTCGGCCGCGCGCTGTCGCTGTTCGATCTGGTATCCCTGGCCCTGGTCGCGGGTCTGGGCCTGGACTACGGCTTGTTCTACAGCACCGCGCGGGGCGCGGCGCAAGATTACCGCGCGCGCCACCGGGCCGTGTCCCTGTGCGCGCTATCGAGCTTGCTGGTGTTCGGGATCCTGTCCCTGTCGAGCGTGCCGCTGCTGCGCGGCATCGGGCTGACCGTCGCGGTTGGCGTGGTCGCCGCGTACCTGCTGACGCGTCTGGGGCGCTACCGGCTTGCTGCAGACACCGGCGGCTCGAACAGCTCGCCGCTAAAGCCGCGCACCTGATCCAGCGGCGGCGCCGCTCGGCCCGCCCCGTGCCCCGCCAGAATCTGCTGCACGCCAGCGGCCGCGGCTTCGAGCTGGGCGACGCTGCGCGCCAGCCGGGTGCCAACGGCATCGTTACTGCCAGCCAACAGGTCTTCTTTCAACTCATGAAACAGCGGGACGGCATGATGGTCGTAAAAACGCCCTTCACCGCCGACCCGCTGCCCGGCCCGGGCCACCTCGCGAAAGCGCTTCTGCATGCCGGAGTTCAGCGCGGCCACCCGTAACAGCATCTGCTGCTCGCGCCGCATGAACTGCACGTCTTTGTAGGCCCCGGAAAAATACAGCTTCGACAGCACGGCCCAGTAGTAGGCGTAGTCCCACAGCGTCTTCGCAACCATGAAGTCCCGATTGCCAAAGCCGCCGTACTGGCCTCGATACAAAGACAGGGTGCTGGTGAAGAAGGAAAAGAAGTACCCCTGGTAGTCGGCTACCCGGCGGGCATCTCCGCCGCTGGCGATCAGTTCCGTGATGTAGCCGTTGGCCAGGGCGATAAAGTCACTGCCCGGAGAGTACAGCGGGTCCGAAAAGATGCCTGCGTCGCCGGTGGACATCCAGCCCTGCTCCGAGAACACCTGCGCGCTGGTGACCGCGTAATTCTCCAGTACGTGATAGTCGAGCGGCGGCCGCTGCGCCAGTACCCGGGCAATGATCGGATGTTCGTCAGCCAGCCATCGAAGCAGATCGCCGTGCTTTCGAACCTGGGCCAGGGGCAGGCGCCGGGGATCAAACACCAGCCCGACACTGGTCGCGTTGGACGCCAGGGGAATCAGCCACAGCCAGTACCCGGGGCCCGTAAAGTGATTCGTGCTGAGCCGCCGCGACTGGCCATGGCAACGAGACTGCCAACGGCTGTCGTCGCTGAGGCCGTCCAGCTCGATGTCGCCTTCCACCCGAAACCAGATGGCGGTGTTGTTGTGCCGAGCCGGACGCGACAGGTCTTCGCCCTTGCGGACCCAGGCACGCCGCCCGCTGGCGTCCACCAGGTAGCGCGCCTGCAGCCGGCGCTCGCCGGTCGCGTCGCGCAGGCGCACGCGGTGAGCGCCGTTGCCAAGATCCACATCGCGCACCGTGGTGCCGTCCAGCACCTCGATGCCGTCCTCGCGGCAGACCTCCGCCAGATGGTTTTCGAAGCGGCCCCGGTCGAGCTGGTAGGTCGGTATCGGCAGGACCCGGCTCGCACCGATCTCGTCGTAGCGCGACAGGTCATCGTCAATCGCAGCTTCGCCGCGCAGGAACAGGCGCAAGCCGAACTTCGGCAGCTGCATGGTCTCGAGGTGCTCGGCCAGCCCCAGCTCGTTCGCGAGATAGTGGGACGCAAGCTCGACGGTCGACTCGCCGACCTTGTGCGTTGCGTCCGCGACGGGAAACCGTCGATGTTCCGCCACCGTAATGTCGAGGCCCGGGGCTCGCTGCTTGAGCTGGCGCGCGAGGGTCAGGCCAGCAAAGCCGCCACCGAGAATGCAAACGTCGAGCTGTTCCGTGCTCATGCCTGTGCCTCAAAGCTGATCTCAAGATGGGCAGCGGGGGCTGCCGGCACCGCGACCGCGTCGTCGTCGCGCGCGCCGCAAAGTCGCTCTACGAGCGTCAAGCCAGCGCCAACGGGGTTGGCCTGCGCCAGGGCCGCAAGCCAGGGGTGATCAGGCGCCAGGGCGCCCTCGTGCGCCAGGGCGCCCGGCTCCGCCCGATAGGCGAGCGCTGCCCGGGCCAGCACCGGGCCCTTGGGCCGCCAGCCGGCAGGCGCAACGACGAGCGCGATCCCGAGCGACTCCTGCACCGGCTCGATCGTGTCGAAAGGCGCCTCGCAGGCGATATCGCTCGCCACCAGCAGAACCGGGGCCGCCGCAGCGATAGCCTGGCTCGAAGCTTCCAGCAGCCCGGCCCCAAAGCTCTCGCGAAAGCCGCCGACAAAGCTGCTCGGCGCCCGGTTGCCCGCACTGATGGTCCAGTAGCCGGAGGGCGCGTTGTGCACCGAGTTGTGAAACTTGGTTGGCGACAACAGCTTCTCCGGCGCCGCCAGCTTGCGACACATGTAGTCGGTGATCGCGGTATCGCCCATGGCAGAGGCAAACACCGAAGCCGGCTCGCTCTTGTCGAGGCCCGCACGCTCGCAGGCCTCATGCGCCACCGTCACCGCCAGGTTGATCATGAGGCCGGCGCGACGGCGCTCCCGCGGCGCGATGGCCTCGGGCCGCGGGGCGATGAAAGCCGCGTCGGGATCCAGCTCGCCGTGATCGAGCAGCGCGAGGCAAGCATCCATGCCCGGCACATGGCGGGCCCAGATGCCGGCGCCCAGAAAATCGATATTCATGAGGCTCCGAAAACCACGCTGCAGTTGTTGCCGCCAAAGCCAAAGCTGTTGCTAAGCGCCGTGCGGATGTTCTGTTCCCGGCTAGCCAGCAGCAGCTCGAAGGGCGCCTCGGCAGTGTCGGTGTTCATCGTGCCTGGCAACAGGCCGAGCTGCAGCGCCTCCAGGCACAGCGCGCACTCGACGATGCCCGCCGCGCCCAGGGTATGGCCTGTCCAGCCTTTGGTGGCGCTGGCAACAGTCGCCGGCCCGAACAAGTCGCCACACACACGCCCTTCGGTCTCGTCGTTCGCCCGGGTTCCCGTGCCGTGCAGGTTGACGTAATCCACATCAGCCATGGTCATGCTGGCAGCGGCCAGAGCGCGCTCCATGGACAATCGGGCACCGAGCCCCTCCGGATGCGCGCTGGACATATGATGCGCATCGCAACTCTCGCCCGTGCCAAGGAGCGCCAGGCCGGAATCGCCAGGCGCCCGGGTGAGGAGCGCAAAGCCTGCGGCTTCGCCGAGGCTGATTCCGGTGCGGTCCGGCGCGAACGGCCGGCACGGCTCGGGGGAGACCAGCTGCAGGGAGTGAAACCCGTAAATCACGCTCAGGCAAAGCGTGTCGGCACCGCCCACAAGCACCGCGTCAACGAGCCCCTGGGCAAGCCAGCGATCGGCCGTGGCGAACACCTTGGCACTGGAGGCGCAGGCGGCACTCACGGTGAGCCGCGGGCCGGCGATGCCCAGCTCGGCCGCCGCAAAGTCCCCCGGCGCGTGCGGGTTATGCGTGAGCGGTTGCCGATAGGACGGCGCGAAGCTGCCGTCATCCTCGAGGGCGCTGTAGGCCGTTTCCGTCCGATCAATGCTGGACGTGCTGGTGCCCATGACCAGCCCGACCCGGCTGGCCCCGTAGCGCTCGACCGCGCCGGCGACCGCCTCCCGGCAGCCGTCCTGGTCCAGCGCCAGCCGGACCAGCGCGTTGTTGCGGCTTCGACGTTCTGCTGGCAGCGGGTCGACCAATTGATCCAGGGCATCGATGCGCCCGAGATAGCAGGGCACATCGCAGTCCGGCCAGGGGGCGCTGGACAGCCCGGACTGGCCGGAACGCAGGGCCGTGCGCAGGGCCGCCAGGCCCGTGCCAAGTGCACAGGTCAGGGTGTAATGCTCGATATAGCTGGGCAACGGTATCAGTGTCCTCTCGGTTCAGGGCGCAGTCAGGAGCGTGCAGGCCACGAGCCCCGGGGCCGGTGTGTGCCACGCGATCTCGGCAGTGCCGGCCGGCAGGGCCAGCCGCTGCAGCGCGCCGTCGCGTGCCCGATAGTCAGCTGCGCAGTCTAGCGCAGCGAAAATCGTACGGGCGTCAGCGCCGCCGACCTCGGGCTCGCGAGCCGCTTTGAAGCAGGATTCCGCAAGGGTCCAGCGGCGGTAAAACTGCGCCAGCGATGCGCTGCTACGCGGCCACCCCAGAAAGCGCTCCAACCGCTGATAGCAGCGGGGCCGGCAGCGCTCGATATCGGCGCCCAAAGCCGTGTTCGGCCGGGCGGTCGCGGCGGCCAGGGTCCAGGCTCCGGAATGCGCAAAGGCCAGCCGCCAGGGACCGCCGGCCCGGGGCGGGCTGTTTCGCGGCCAGCACACCGGTCCCAGAGGGCCTGGGGCGGAGGGATCCAGCGCGGCCGCCAGCCGCAGCAGCCCCTGCCGGGCTCGCGGCTTGCCCCGCCTGCGGCGCTGTACCGCGACGCCCAGGCCGCCTGCCCCAGGAATTGCGAGGCTCGCCGTCCAGCCGGCCTCGGCATGCGAGGCCAGGGCCGCACTGTCCGGGACAGTGCCGTCGTTGCTCGGGGCCAGTACGCCCAATTTTCAGCCTCTGCGGGTTCCTGATCGCAGGCCGTGCCTGCTTCTGGTGCGCTAGGTTAAACTAGCGTCCTCAATCGCACATCCTGCGCAGTACCGGGTCGATGTCGGAAACCTCAACAAGCTATTTCGCGGCGCCGCAGGCCAGCGGCAACTGGCTTTGGCGCGCCTGGCAGGCGCTGACCATGCCGATTTTCTACCCGCTGTTCAGCGTCGGTTGCCTGTGGATTCTGGGGCTGGCTCTGGTTGCCCGCATGCGCTTCGCGGACCCTGCTGCCCGGGCCTTCTGGCTGCGGGCGCGCATGAGCCGCATCGCGCGCAGCTGGCTCCGCCTGGGATCCGGCCTGGGCCTGTTGCAGCACGATGTCCTGCGGGCGCGCCCCGCGTTGCAACCTGGCAGCATCGTGATCGCGAACCATCCGTCGCTGGTGGACGTGGTCTTC
The DNA here is from genome assembly GCA_964640725.1 of uncultured Pseudomonadales bacterium. Lineage (GTDB taxonomy): Bacteria > Pseudomonadota > Gammaproteobacteria > Pseudomonadales > Azotimanducaceae > CALHVX01. The sequence goes on from CAZXIJ010000012.1 coordinate 56,048, forward strand.
GTGCTCGCCGAGCTGCCGCAGCTGTGCTGCGTCCTCAAGAGCGAGCTGAGCACGGTGCCGGTGCTGGGCAGCGTCACTCGGGTTCTCAATTACCTGAGCAACGCCGATCCGGAGCACCTGCTCCGGGAAGGCGAAAAGCGGCTGCAGGCCGGCGAATCGCTGCTCATCTTTCCGGAAGGCACGCGCACCAAGGGTGCTCGCACCCTGGCGTTCAAGCTCGGCGCCGTGGAGCTCGCGCTGCGCACCGGCGCGCCGGTGCAGCCTGTGGTCATTCACTACCACGGCCGCTATCTGAGCGGCCTTGGACGCTGGTATCAGATGCCCCGGGAACGGCTGCACTACACCGTCGAGATACCGGAGCCGGTCCCGCCGCCGAGCGCCACAAACACGCGCCAGCGACGGGCCCTGCGCCCGCGCTTCCGGCAGGCACTGGAACGCGGCTTCGAGGCGCGTCTGAATCATCGCTTTCCGGGCGGTGCGCGATTCTTTCCCACCGCCGGGAGCGCGGCATGAGCCTCGACCTGACCGCCCTGAAAGCCCTGCTGGCCAGCGAGTTTGAGATCGACCCGGCCCTCATCACCCCCGAAGCCGACCTGTTCGACGACCTTGAGGTCGACAGCATCGACGCCATCGACATCCTGGCCCGGTTGCGGGACCTGACCGGGGTCGATATCCCGACCGATGCCCTGAAGACCGTCCGCACAGTGGGTGACGTGATGGCCCTGCTCGAGCCCAGCTGAGTCTTGCGCATCCTGATCCTCGCGGGCTTCGCAGCGTTTCCCCTGTTTCTGTACCTGCTGCGTGAGCACCTGTCGGCCGCCGCCCTCATCGGTCTGTTTGCCGCGCTGGCCGGAGCCCGGCTGTTGCTCGCCAGCCAGCTGCGCGCCGGTTGGCGGTTGGCACTGCTGGCACTGCTGGCAGCCTTCACAGCGATCGCCCTGAACAGTCACGGGCTGCAGGTGCTGATGGTATATCCCGTGCTGTTCAGCCTCGCCGCCAGCGCCTGGTGCGCCTGGACCCTGCGCCATCCGCCGTCGGCGATCGAACGGCTGGCCCGGCTCTCCGGCATGCCCGTTGACGCCGCGGGAGAACGCTACACCCGGGGCGTCACCTGGCTCTGGCTCGGCTTTTTCCTGATCAACGCCGGCATTGCCGCCTGGACTGCATGGCACGGCGACACCGCCCTGTGGAGCCTGTACAACGGCCTGGCGAGCTACCTGTTGGTGGCATTGCTGTTTGCCGGGGAATGGCTTTTCCGGGGCTTTTACCGCCGGCGCCTGGCGGCCCGCCAGTGAGCGCCGGCCCGTGGCTCGACGAGGCTCACAGCGACCAGACGCTGCGGGCGCAGCGACGGGTTGCCACAGAGCTGCCGCTCTTCGCCGGGCACTTCCCGCAGGACCCGATCCTGCCGGGGATCGTCCAGGTGCAGTGGAGCATCGAGCTTGCGGCAAGGCTCGACCCGGAGCGCTTCGCCCAGGACCGGTTTCGGGGCCTGGCGCGCGTGAAATTCAGGCAACCGGTGCGCCCGCCATCAACATTGGAATTTGTGCTGGAAGCTGCCGCGGGCACAATAGCGTTCAGCGTGCGATCCACGCTCGGCCTGCATACCCAGGGACGTCTGCGCTACCTTGACTGACCGCTACTGCATCGTTATTCCCCACTACCGGCACGTGCCTCAGCTCCGGCGCTTCCTGCCGTCGCTGGTCCAGGCGCAGCTGCCGATCCTGGTCTTTGACGACGGCAGCGACGCGCAGTCCCTGGCCGCGCTGCAGGCCCTGATCGCGGCTGAACCGCTGGCGCAGCTGGCGAGCCACCAGCCCAATCGCGGCAAAGGGGCAACCATGATTGCCGGCATGCACGCCGCTGCAACGGCGGGCTTTACCCACGTGATTCTGGTCGACGCTGACGGCCAGCACGACAGCGACGACGTGGTGCGCCTGCACCAGGCATCGCTCGCGAACCCCAGTGTGCTCTACAGCGGCGCGCCGCAGTTTGGCGACGACATCCCGCCCGCCCGCCTGCACGGGCGTCGGATCACCAACAGCCTTGCGCGCCTGGCAGCCGGCGATGGGCAGATTCAGGACGCCATGTGCGGGCTGCGGCTGTACCCGCTGACCACGGTGCTGCCCCTGTTCGACGCCATGGGACCGCGGCTGCGCATGCAGGTGGATACGGAACTGCTGGTGCGCGCCTGCTGGGCTGGTGCCGAGCTGCGCTACCTGCCCACCCGGGTCGTGTACCCGGAAGATGGCGCCTCGCACTTCCGCATGGTCCGCGACAATCTCAACCTGACGCTCATGCATGCGCGGCTGCTGGCCCAGGGCCTGTGGCGGCGGCGGCCGTTCCGCAACGAGCCGGGCCGGCCGGCCGGCGAGCTCGGCCCGTGAGTCGCCGGCTATGGCAAAAGCGCTGGCCCGACCATGCGGCGCTCCGCGCCGAGGTGACGCTGACCGTGCCGTTTCAGGACGCAGACCCGACCGGCGTGGCGTGGCACGGAAACTACTTCCGCTACTACGATGCCGCCCGGGTCGCGCTGCTCGACCGGCTGGGCTTTGGCTACCGGGCCATGGCCGATGTGGGACAGATCTGGCCGATCGTCGATACGCGCGTGCGTTACCTGCGCGCCCTGCCCTTCGGAACCACCGTGCGCGTCACCGCACAGCTGGTCGAGTGGGAGTTCCGCATGCGGCTGTACTACCAGATCCACCTGCAGGACGACGCAGTCGCCAACGAGGCCGTGACGCTGCAGGTTCCGGTCGACGCCCGGACCGACCAGGTTGTTGTCGGCGTGCCGGCGCGCTGGCTGGCCCGGGTCGAAGCGCTCATTGCCAGCGGCAACGGTCCGTGAGCATTGCCCCCCTGCCCCCGGTCGATGCCCTGATCCCGCACCGCGCGCCGATGCAGTTGCTGGCGCAGGTCCTGGCGGCCGATGACCGCAGCCTGTGGGCGGTGGCGGACAGCGCCGCGAGCGCCGCGCTGGGCGCAGACCCCGGGATGCCCGGAGCCATCGCGCTGGAGCAGCTGGCCCAGGCTTCCGCCGCGTTCTTTTCCCTCGCAGCAATGCGAGCCGCTATCGCCGGCGATCGTGTCCCGGCAGCGCCCGGCATGCTGGTCGCGTGCCGGGCGCTGGCCTGCGACGCCGGCCGTCAGGATCCCGGGGCCTCAGTTCTGCTTCAGGTTGAGCCGCTGGCAGGAAGCCCGGCAACGGCCGGCCTGGTCCGCTTCCAGGGTTCTTGCTGGCACCTTGATCATCCGGACGCCCTGGCCGAAGTTCTGGCCGCCGCTCGCCGCCAGCCCGGGGAACCGACCCTGCGCTGCGAGGCGCTGGCCGAAGCGGTCGCAGCCCGCAAACTGCAGCCCGCCGCAACGGCGGATTTTTCGGTCTACGTGCCGCCTGCAGCTACCCCGCACCCGCCCGCACCGCAAAAGGAACCTGTACCGTCATGATGCCAAGGGTCCTCGTCACCGGCGCCAGCCGGGGCATCGGCCGCGCGATCGCCCAGGCCCTGGGGGTCGATGGCTACCAGGTTGCCGTGCACTGCGTGCGCAATCGCGACGCCGCTGCAGAATGCGCTGCAGAAATAGAAGCCGCCGGCGGCCACGCCAACCTGCTCAGCTTCGACATTGCTGACCGGGCAGCAGCCGCTGCAGCCCTCGAAGCTGACATGGCAACGCACGGACCCTACTATGGCGCGGTGCTCAATGCCGGCATCAGCCGCGATCAGCCCCTGCCCGCCATGAGCGGCGAAGACTGGGACGATGTCGTGCACACCAATCTGGACGGGTTTTACAACGTCGCCAAACCGATCGTCATGCCGATGATCCAGCGCCGGGCCCCAGGCCGTATCGTGGTGTTGTCCTCGGTATCGGGGCTGATCGGCAATCGCGGGCAGACCAACTACGCGGCCTCTAAAGCCGGGCTGATCGGTGCCGCCAAGTCCCTTGCCCTGGAACTTGCCAAGCGCAAGATCACGGTCAACTGCGTCACGCCCGGCCTGATCGAGACAGACATGGCCGAAGCGGCACCGGCGGAGTTCATTCGCAACGCCGTGCCGCTGCGGCGCCTGGGCCAACCGGAAGAGGTCGCCGCGCTGGTGCAGTTTTTGCTGAGCGATGCGGCCAGCTACATCACCCGCCAGGTCATTAGCGTTGACGGCGGGCTCGCCGGGTGACGACCGGAAACGCACAGCGACGGGTCGTGGTGACCGGCACCGGCGTGCTGTCGCCGGTCGGCAACGACCGCGCGGGCATGCACCAGGCCCTGCTCGCCGGTACCAGCGGCGTGCGCCCCATGGCAGCCTGGGACTCGATCGCCAACCTTCGGTGCCGTATCGGGGCACCGGTCGACTTTGCCGGCACCGACCACTACCGGCGGCGCCAGCTCCGCAGCATGGGCCGTACCGCCCAGCTGGCTGTCCGAGCCACCGAGCTGGCCCTGGCCGAGGCCGGGCTCGACCGCTCGGCGCTGGCCGACGGTCGTACGGGCATCGCCTACGGCTCAGCAACCGGCAGCCCGGACGCGCTGCTGGAGTTTGTTTCCGCGGCACACGGGCAGGACGCCAGCGGCGTCAAAGCCACCAGCTACCTGCGCGCCATGGGCCATACGGCAGCGGTCAACATCGGCGTACATTTTGGGATTACCGGCCGCATGTACACGACCTCTTCGGCCTGCACCGCGGCCAGCCAGGGCATTGGCTACGCCTTCGAGGCCATTCGCAGCGGCGTCCAGGATCGCATGTTGGCGGGCGGCAGCGACGAGCTGACCCCGGCACACTGCGCTGTGTTCGACGCGTTGCTCGCCACCAGCGATCGCAACGAAACGCCCGGCACAGCCGTGCGGCCCTTCGATGCCGACCGCAGCGGGCTGGTGCTGGGGGAAGGTGCAGGCACCCTGGTGCTCGAGGCCCTGGAGCTGGCCCAGGCCCGGGGCGCGCCCATTCTCGCCGAGGTCTGCGGGTTCGCGACCAACACCGACGGCGCGCATCTGACGGCCCCAAGCAGCGAGACCCAGGCGCGTTGCCTGACCATGGCCCTGGCGAGCGCCGGCCTGCCGGCCAGCGCCATTGGCTACGTCAGTGCCCACGGCACCGCGACCGACAGCGGCGACCTGTCGGAGAGCCAGGCGACCGCCACTGCCCTGGGACCCGTGCCCATCAGCTCGATCAAGGGCCATATGGGCCACACGCTCGGCGCCTGTGGCGCTCTGGAGGCGAGCGCGACCATCGAAATGCTCGCGCAAGGGACCTTTGCGAGCACGCTCAACCTCGACACCGTGGATCCGGCCTGCGCCGGGCTCGACTACCTGACCGGCGACGCCCGATCCTTGGACGTGCGCTACGCGATGACCAACAACTTCGCCTTTGGCGGCATCAACACCGCCATCGTCCTCGCTCGCTGGGATCGCTAAGCCCGCTGCGCTCGCTGCTT
>CAZXIJ010000012.1:61574-92760 GCA_964640725.1 uncultured Pseudomonadales bacterium
GCTGCGCTCGCTGCTTCAGCTGCGCTCGCTGCGCGGCTGCGGTCCCGGGCTGCCTTACTCTTCCAGCAACAGGTTGGTCTGGATGTCGGTATTGAGGTTCTGAACCCAGGCGTTGTACTTGCGATGGATCAGCCCGCCCCGGTACTTCATGTTGACGCTGTCCTTGTAGGTGATGCTGTAGGTCTTGCGGTTGTATCGCAGATCGACTTTTACCATGTGCTTGCGCACGTTCAGAATGCCTTCCATCACCCCCGGCGAGCTTTCGCGAATGATCCACTTGCGCTGCGCGCCGGCGCGAATGATCGCCTTCTTGATCTGCTTCATGCTCAGCCCGGAAGGGATCGGCGAGTCTTCGATGTCGACGATCGGATCCAGGGCATGCGCGGTGCCGCTGGCCAACAGCGCTGCCCAGAGCAATACGGCGGCGGACAGCACCGCATGACTCTTGCGAGCCACACGGCCGGCGATGGTTTGATTCGGAGCGGTCATGGTCACGGTTTCAGTCCTTCGGTTGCGGGAGCCGCCATTTTATTCGAGTTCTGCGGGTCTTGGGAGCGTTCTCCCGATCAGCGACCGGATCTGCACGGCCAGCGCCCGGGCACTGGGCTCGTGCCAGGCCGGCCGCTCGGGAAAGGAAAAGCCGTGCTGCGCCGCTGCAAAGCGATCCAGGCGAAAGCGGGCACCGCTCGCAGCCAGCGCCTGCGCCAGCCCATCGACCACCGGTGCCGGCGTCCAGGGGTCCCGGCCGCCACAGGCGATGTAAATCTCACCGTGAATGGCCGCCAGGCTGCGGTGCGCCGAGGTGCTGGCCGCGCAAAACAGCCGAACGCCATGCACAGCAGCCACCATGCGGGCGTGCGGCCCCAGCGCGGCCGCCGCGTGCAGGGCGTGGGGCCCGCTCATGCAGTAACCGATCAAGCCGAGGGCGCCGACATCGATCTGCGGCTCCGGCCGCAGCGCGGCGCGCACCGCCGTCACATCGTCTATCACCTGCGGGGCCGTCAGCGCGTTCATGTGCCGATACATCGCGACCCGGTCGCCAGCCGTCAGAGGCGCGTCGGCCGTTCGCCAGTACAGATCGGGCAAGGCCACTGCCACCCCGGCTTCCGTGAACTGCCGAGCCATGGCTTCCAGCTCGGGCCGGATCCCGGGCGCGTCCATCAGCACGACCAGCAGCGGGTAGCGAGCCGGCGCCTCGGGCTGTGTCACGAACACCCGGCGTTGCCGCCCGGCCTCCGGCAGCTGCAGGACCCGGTCCAGGGTCTTCACAGGGTGCGGTCCATGAGATAGGGTCCCGCCACCTCGGCACGTCGCCGCAGAACAGGATCACCGCAGTGCCAAGCTCTGACATCAAACGCGCAGGACTGAAAGTCACCTTGCCTCGCTTGAAAGTGCTGGAAGTGCTGGAGCGCGCCGAGGCGCACGATCACATGAGCGCCGAGGACGTGTACAAGAAGCTGCTGGAGTCCGACGACTCGGTCGGTCTGGCCACGGTTTACCGGGTGCTGACCCAGTTTGCGGAAGCCGGCATTGTCGAGCGCCAGAACTTCGATGACGGCCATTCGGTGTACGAGCTGGCCGACGATGAACATCACGATCACATGGTTGATGTCGACACCGGCGCGGTCATCGAGTTCGTGAACGAGAAAATCGAGCGGCTGCAGCACGAGATTGCCGAGGAGCATGGATTCACCCTGGTGGACCATCAGCTCGTGCTCTACGTGCGAAAAAAGACCGACGGCAGTTAGCAAAGCAGTTGGCGAAGCAGTTAGCGAGCCGTTAGCGCAGTGCCCTAGCTGCCGTCCTGCTGGTCCAGCAGCGCGCGATAGGAGCGCATGTACCGGCGTGCAGCGAGCTCGTCTCCGGCCAGCTCGCTGATGCGCGCCAGGTTGTAATGAGAATCGGGCACGTCCAGGGCGTTGCGGTAGTAGCCCGCGGCGCGCTCCAGCTCGTCGAGCTCATCAAACACCGTGCCCAGGTTGTACGCCGCTAACTGATGTTCCGGCGCGCAACGCAGCGCTTTCTCGTAGTGACGCTTGGCTCGGCGCAGATCGCCCTTGATCTGGCACAGCCGTCCCAGATTGACGTGGGCGTCGACGTTGTCCGGATCAATCGCAATGGCCCGGCGGTAGGCATCCGGCGCCCGGTCCGGCTCGATCTCTTCGAGGTCCAGCCCCATGTTGTACCAGGCATCGGTATCCAGCTGGTCTGGCTCTGAGACCACAATCAGGTCGTCGTGGCTGATGGGCTCAATGCGCGCCATCGGCCGCTCTGCCGGTTTGGCGTCGAAGTCCAGGTAACCCTGACCGCTCTCGGCGCTCCAAAGGCTTGCGTCCTCGCGAACCACGACAGTCTGCCCCAGGGCCTGAATCTTGATTGACGCCAGGGATCGAGGGCCGGCATGGTCGGCCAGCTCGCTGCGCAGCTTCAACAGCGCCCGATTGGCGCGCCGGGGGCTGATGCGGGCATTCAGCAGCGCCTTGGCCGTTCGCAGCAGCACCACGTCCTGAAAGCTGAAGCGGTAGTGGCCACCATCGCTGCGCGCCGGGGTAATCAGCTGGCGGCGCACGTAGTGCCGGACCTGCCCTGGCTTGAGGCCGAGAAATTCTGCGACTTCACGGGTGCTGAACCCCCCGGAACGACCGTCGGCAAGTGCGTTTTGGCTGGCGAGCATGAGGTCCCAAACGGTTGAGGGTCGCAACGCGACGGAGGCAATCGGGATCGTGAGCGACGGTGCGCAGACACAGCGTCGCGGCGATGGCGAATAGTAGACCAGCCCCAATAGGCACTCAAGTTCACGACCTGCAGCGGGGCTGGCAAAGGCCAGCGGATTGCGCTCATAATTAGCGGTTAGGGGGCGCTATCCCTACTTCCCCCGGCCCGCTGGATGATCGCGAATACTGTCTGGCAGCCGCCAACGGACCCAGGGAACTCTGAGCGAGGACCAGGCCGAATCGAGACGCAGACCACAGCCATGGAAGGCAGCCGAGACGTGGCGTCCGTCGCCCGCCTGCGACCCGTCTTCATCGTGCTCGTTGTATGCGTGATCAGCATTGCGCTGTGCCTGTGCGGCGGTTTCCTCAGCGTCAGACTCCTCCCGGACCAGCTCTGGGTCGCCGACCTCGCCTTCAGCGCCTGCCTCGTCCTGAGTTTCCTCGCGATGATTCCCATGGCGATCATGAGCCACACGCTCTGGCGCGGCCGGGTCCCTGACGCCGTCCGGCCGGTGCTTGCCGAGAGTGCTGCGGCAGCCCCGGGATCGGGCGCTGCGGAGCACGCGGCGCTGATCGGGCCCATTGCCGAGGCCAGGCACCGCGACCCTGGCGAGTTCGACCCGGATTTGCTGCGGGAAATTCTGGACCAGCTGCCCTACCCCCTGTTCGCGATCGATACCGGTGGCCAGGTGCTGTTCATGAACGAGGCGCTGGCGTCAATCTGCGGCGCCAACACCCAGCGCTTGAGCCGCCGCGCGGCAGACGGCACGCTGCGCCAGCTCAAGATCGAAGACGTGCTGGCGCAAACCGCAGCAACGCAGCACGGCGAAGAGTGGGTCACTTCCGTGGACGGCGAGGACCGCTGCTACCTGATCCACCGGGTCCCGTTCCAGGGCACAACGACGGGCGAGCTGGTCGTTGCCGTCGAGGCGACCGCGCTGCACAAGCTCCAGCACCAGCTCCAGTTCAGCCAGCGCCTCGAAGTTCTTGGCACCCTCGCTGGCGGTATCGCGCACGACTTCAACAATCTGCTGACCCCGATCGTCGGCTACGCGTCTATTCTCGAGGCAGCGGCATTGCCGCAAAAGCACCACAGCCAGGTGCGGGCCATCGCCAACGCTGCAGACCGGGCAAAATCGGTCGCCCAGCAGATGCTGTCCTTCAGCCGCCGCAGCGATGAGCCCCTGCTGCACGAGCAGGTCGACCTGGGCGTCATCCTGGGCGAGGCGATCAATTTCATGCGGGCCTCCGTGCCGCCGAGCGTCGACATTCAGCTGGATGTCAAAGCCCCCTGCTGGGTCAACGCAGATTCCGGCGAACTGCACCAGGTGCTGGTAAACCTGTGCACGAATGCCGCTCAGAGCATTCACGCCCCGAGCGGCGTTGTGCTGGTCAGCTGCGATCTGGTCGCAGCAGGTACCGCCGAACTTCCTGCTGAGCTCAGCGCGATGGACTGTGCGCGGGTCCAGGTGATTGATGACGGGCGCGGCATGAGCCAGGCCGTGCTGAGCCATATCTTCGAGCCCTTCTACACCACCAAGGAGGTGGGCGAAGGCAGCGGCCTGGGCCTGAGTGTCGTCAAGAGCATTCTGGCGCGCCATGGCGGGGCCATCACGGTCCAGAGCAGCCCGGGCATGGGCACCTGCTTCAATATCTATCTGCCGCAAGCGGTCGGCGTGATCGGCGCGCCAGCCATGGGGCGCGGACGCACTCGCCTGCTGCTCGTAGACGACGACGCCATGGTCCTGCGCGTGCTCGAAGATCTGCTGGAAACCAAAGGCTTCACCGTGACGGCCTTTAACGATCCGCGCCTGGCCCTGGATTTCCTGTCGCAGGCGCCGGAGCTCATTGACGTCGTCATTACCGACAACAACATGCCGAAGCTCAAGGGCGTCGACCTCGCGCGCTGCGCCCGGGAAGCCAAGCCCGACGTGCCGGTTATCCTGATCACAGGTTTTGCCCGGCCCACCGACGAGGAGCTGCGACATATCAGCCGCAGCCTCCTGAAACCGGTCTCTGCGAAAGACCTGACGGACGCCATTCGCGCGGTAACGACGGCAACCCAGGCAGCCTGACGTCATGGGCGATATGAAACTCGGGCTCCAGCTTGGTTACTGGAGCAGCCAACCCCCTCCGAATCTGATCCCGCTGGTGCAGGAAGCAGAGCGGCTGGGCTTCGACTCGGTCTGGACTGCAGAGGCGTACGGCTCTGATGCGCTGACACCGCTGTCCTGGATCGGCTCGCAGACCAGCAAGCTGCGTCTGGGCACAGCAGTCTGCCAGCTCTCGGCCCGGTCGCCGACAGCCATGGCCATGGCGGCACTGACCCTGGACCATCTGTCGGGCGGCCGCATGATCCTTGGCCTGGGCGTCTCAGGCCCGCAGGTGGTGGAGGGCTGGTACGGCGGGCCCTACGCGAAGCCGCTGGCCCGAACCCGGGAGTACCTCTCTATCGTCCGCCAGGTTCTGGCGCGCGAAGCCCCGGTGCAGAACGACGGCCCCCACTATCCGCTGCCCTATCACGGCGAAGGCAGCTGGGGCCTCGGCAAGCCCCTGAAGTCCATCGTCCATCCGCTGCGCCCGGACCTGCCGATCTTCCTGGGCGCCGAGGGCCCCAAGAACGTGGCGATGACCGCCGAGCTGGCCGACGGCTGGCTGCCCCTGTACTACTCGCCGTTCCGCCAGGAGGTCTATGCGCCGTCCCTGTCCAACGCCAAGCCAGGCTTCGAGGTTTCCCAGGGCATCGTCATCAACATCACCGATGACCTGGAGGCCGGGCTCGCGCCCGTCAAGCAGATGCTGGCGCTGTACGTGGGAGGCATGGGTGCCAAAAAGCGCAACTTCCACAAAGAGCTGGTGACGCGCATGGGCTTTGGTGCCGAAGCCGACAAGATCCAGGATCTGTACCTGGCTGGCAAAAAGCAGGAAGCCGTGGCGGCAGTGCCCGACGCGCTCGCCGACGAGATATCTCTGGTCGGCTCAGTCGATCGCATCCGGGACCGGCTGACGGCCTGGGACGAGACCCCGGTAACGTCCCTGCTGGTCTCTGCCCGCAGCCCCGCGCAGCTGCAGGCCATTGCCGAGCTGGTGCTCGACCGCTAGCGGCGACCTTGCTGGCGGCGCGCCTGGAGCGCTTCCTTCAAAAAGTTCACCTGGTCTTCCGACACCCGCTGGAAGCCGGGGATAAAGCACGGAAAGCCCGGCTCCATGCCTCGGTGCCCGAACTGCAGCGGGCGGATATCGTCGAGCTTGCACAGGCGCGCGCTGGTGCTCTCGTAGCTGATCGGGTCGCCCCGGCGCAGACCGAAGCAGCGGCGCGGAAACTGCACCAGAAACAGCTCGCCGCGACGCATCTCGAACACAATATGCTGGGAGTCGAGAATTCGGTGCGTTCGAATGTTGCGGGTGTTGATGCAGCGTTCCTGATAGTCGCCAGGATCTTCCGTGCCGCGACCGAGCAGCTCTTCGAGGGGCGGCAGCTCGTCGCTGGCAGCTTGCTCTGGCTCAGCCCCGGCATCGGTGTCCGCCAGCATCGTCGCGCCGGTGCTGGCGGAATCCGTGGCAGCGGCGCAACCGCCGACCAGCAACAGGACGGTCAGCAGCAATAGGGTCTGTTCACGCACGGTCACACACTCCTTCAGCGGCCACGGGATTCTAGCATTGGACGCCAGATCTGCCCGGCGGTTCCGCCCGGACCGCCGATCGCCGCGGGAAATGGCCACTCGAGACGGGTCTAGCGCGTCGACCGGATCCCGAGCCCGGCGCAGACCCTGGGCAGCACTGCCTCGCAGGGTGCCTCGACCTTCAGCGCCAGCCAATCGTCAGCCCGGGTACGGCCCTGGTTCACGGCAAACTGCGGGATACCGCGGTCCCTGGCCCGCCGACAAAAACGATAGCTGGAATGAATCATGACGGAGCTGCCAAGGATCAGCAGGCCGCGAGCCGCATCAACGCGGCGGTAGGCGTCAGCGACGACCGGCTTCGGCACCGTATCCCCGAAGAACACGACCGTCGGCTTGAGGATTCCGCCACAGGCGGCGCAGTCCGGCACCTGCATCTGGTCCAGGGCAGCCGGCTCGAGGTCCGCATCGCCATCCGGTGCCGGCGTTGCCGTGAGCCCGAGAAGATGGGGATTGCACTCGCGTAACTGGTGCTGGAATTCGGCACGGGGCCGCGCGTCGCCACAAGCGACGCAGGCGACACGATGCAGGTTGCCATGCAGCTCGATCAGCCGCTCGGTGCCTGCAACCTGATGCAAGCCATCAACGTTCTGCGTGATGACGCTCGACACCCAGCCTTCCGCCTCGAGCGCCGCCAGCGCGCTGTGCGCGGCGTTCGGCCGAGCGGCGGCAAAGGACGGCCAGCCGTACAGGCTACGCGCCCAGTAGCGCTGACGCGCAGCAGGACTGCCCAGGAAAGCCTGCACGGTCACCGGCGGCGGTCGCTTGTAAGCGCCTTCGTGATCGCGATAGTCACCGATCCCGGAAGCTGTCGACAAGCCAGCGCCAGCGACAACGATCAGCTCGCCATCGCAGCTTTCAATCGATCTGATCAGCTGTTGCACGGACTCCATCAAACTTTCCGCGTTGGCCGGTAGCACTGAATCGTTCATTGTTTCACAATCGGGCACATGACAATCGACTGGCAAAGCTACGACGCAAAGTCTGTGTGGGACGAGCTGTCGCAACCGAACGGCCGTGCGCGCCCGGGGGCCGCACCATTAAGGCGCATGCTCGCCAGCCTGAGCGACGAGGATCTGGACGCTCGCCGCGCGGCGGCCGAGGTTGCCATCCGGTCCATGGGCATCACGTTTACCGTGTACAGCGAAGAGGCCGGCCGCGGCATCGATCGCGAGTGGCCCTTCGACATCATCCCGCGACTGATCCGCCGCTCGGAATGGGACAAGGTAGCGCTGGGTCTGAAACAACGCGTGAAGGCGTTGAACCTGTTCATCGACGATGTTTACCACGACCAGAACGCCCTCAAGGACGGCGTCCTGCCGGCGGAGTTCGTCCTCAAATCAAAAGAATATCGGTCCCAGTGCGAAGGCATCGATCCGCCCCACGGTATCTGGTCACATATCTGCGGCAGCGATCTGGTTCGAGATGCGGACGGCCAGATGTACGTGCTGGAAGACAACCTGCGCGTGCCCTCGGGGGTCAGCTACATGCTCGAGAACCGCGAGGTGATGAAGCGCGTGCTGCCGGAGCTGTTCGAGAACTACGCGATTCATCCGGTAGACAACTACCCGGACCAGCTGGCAAAAATGCTCAGCTCGCTGAGCAGCCAGCGGCAGCCGCGGATCGCGGTGCTGACGCCCGGCATCTACAATTCGGCCTACTTCGAGCACGCCTACCTGGCCCAGGCCATTGCCGCCCAGCTGGTCGAGGGCTCGGATCTGGTGGTGCGAAGCGACAAGTGCGTCTACATGAAAACCGTCGATGGGCTGGTCAAGGTGGACGTCATCTACCGCCGCATTGACGACCTGTTTCTGGACCCGGAAGCCTTTAACCCGGATTCGGTTCTGGGCGTGCCTGGGCTCATGAAAGCCTGGCAGGCCGGCAACGTCGCGCTCGCCAATGCCCCGGGCTGCGGGGTCGCCGACGACAAAGTGATCTACACCTACGTTCCCGATCTGATTCGCTACTACCTCGGCGAAGAGCCGCTATTGCCGAACGTGCCGTCTTACCGCTGCGTCAACAAAGACGAGCGGGAGTACGTGCTCGAGCATCTGGACGAGCTCGTGGTTAAGCCCGCGAACGAATCCGGCGGCTACGGCATGCTCATCGGCCCGAAAGCCAGCGCGAAAGAGCGGGCAGAGTTCCGCAAGCACATTCTCGCGAACCCGCGGAACTACATGGCCCAACCCATGTTGAGCCTGTCGACGGCCCCGACGCTGATCGACCAGCATGCAGAGCCCCGGCACCTGGATCTGCGCCCGTTCATCCTGTCCGGCAAGGACAGCTACGTTACCACCGGCGGGCTGACCCGGGTCGCCATGCGCAAAGGGTCCATCGTGGTCAACTCGTCGCAGGGCGGCGGCAGCAAAGACACCTGGATCGTCGATGACAGCTAGCCGAAACCAGGCCACGCTTTCGAGCACAGCGCGGCGGGCCTTCTGGCTCGGCCGCTACCTGGAGCGCGCCGAGGCCACTGCCAACCTGGTCGCCACCTACGGCACCCTGCTGATGGATTTGCCGCAGCGGTTGCCTGGCGCCTGGCGCACTCTGGTCGAGATCACCGCGCAGGACGAGGACTTCGATGCCGCCCATGACGAGCCCAGCGAGCGAAACGTCTGTCGCTTCCTGCTCAACGAGCCCGGCAACAGCGGCAGCCTGCTCGCCAGCATCGGCGCTGCCCGGGAAAACGCCCGCACCCTGCAGGGCGTTATCCCGCGGATCGGCTACGAGTACATCAACGAGCTCAACCTGCTGTGCGAAGAACGGCTGAAGGGCGTTCTGTCCCGCAACCGCCGCACCGAGACCCTGCCGGAGATCATCGAGTCGGCGCAAAAGATCCACGGCTTCCTGTCCGCCAGCATGCTGCGCGATGACCCCTGGCGCTTCTATCGCATCGGGGTACTGCTGGAACGCGCGGACATGACCAGCCGCATCATGGACATGGCAGCCTGCACCGGCTTTGACGAGCTGGCAGATCAGGAGGCTTTTGCGGACCTGCGGTGGCGCAGCGTGCTGCGGGCGCGAAGCGCTCAGCTCAGCTACCGCCGCAGCTACTCTGAGCCGATCGGCCAGGCAACGGTCATGGACTTTCTCCTGCATAGCGCCGACCTGCCCAGCTCCCTGCGCTACTGCCTGGACGAGACCGACTCGGTGCTCAAAGCGTTGAGCCGGCACCAGCAAGCGCGACGCGCGATGGCCCCGATTCGGCGCGTGCTGCGGGAAGCCGATTTGACCACCATGGACGAAGCCGGCGCCAGCGAACTGCTTGATCGTTGCCAGCTGGAGCTCACGGCCATCAGCGACCAGATCGAGCGCAGCTACTTCAATCCGGCTTCCGCCGGCCTGCGGCGGGTCTCCAGGCGCAGCTAGCGCGATTCGCCAGCCGGCCTACCCCTGGCCCCGGGGTTCCGCCATGGCGGCAAATGCAGCCGGGGGCGCGCTGGCCCGCCGGAAACTGAGGGCCACATAGATGCCCAGGCTGGTGCCCAGTGCCGGAAAGACCTCGTGCAGCGTTTGCTGCCAGCCGAGGCCGCGCCAGCCAAACAGCACGACGATCCCCAGCCCCATAGCGGCCAACACAGCGCCGGCATCGCCCCGGGACCAGTAGAGCCCAAGCAGCAGGGGCGGCAGAAAGCAGACGGCGTACAGGCTGCCTGAGAAGATTGTCAGCTCGACAATCCCCCCCGGCGGGTCCAGCGCCAGCACCGCGGCCAGCAGGGCAAAGGCCACCACTGCGGCACGGGTCACGGCGATAGCGTACCGGGCCAGGGCCGGAAAGCGGGGCGCCAGCAGGTCCTGCTGCAACACCGAGGCGGCGACGAGCAGCACACTGTCCAACGACGACATCGCGGCGGCGAGCACCGCGACCAGCAGCAACTCGCTCACCCAGGGCGCAAACACCGCCGGGTCTCGCAGCAGGGTCGGAACAATCAGGTCCGTGTCCGTCACGCCGTCCAGCAGCGCGTGCGCGTAGATGCCGATCGGGAACAGGCACACCTGAATCACGACAATTCCGACCAGCGCGACGATGAGCCCCTGACGCACGCTGCGCTCGTCCCGCAGACCGTAAAAGCGGGAGATCTGGCGCGGATCCACCAGCAGTTTGAGGGCGCCTGCGAGAGAGATACCGAGCAGCACGACGTACGGCGTGCCGGCATTGGCGGTGAACAGGTGCGCCGTGTCCGGCGCTGCAGCCAGATCGCTCAACACCCCCACACCGCCAGCGGCCGCGGTGACGTGCCAGAAAATAACCACGGCCCCGATCATCATCATCACGCCCTGCAGCACATCGGTCCGCACGACCGAGTGAAAGCCGCCGATGGCGGTATACAGCACGACGATCATGAGCACGAAAAAGATGGCGCGGCTGTAGGAAACGGCGAAGAAAAGCTCAAACAGATGGCCCGCGCCCTTAAAGATCGCCATCAGAAACAGGACGCTCGAACCGAGAATGATCAGACCGGCTGCCGCACGCAGCCGGCCATGGGCGGCGGGAAAGCGCTGCTCCAGAAACTCGGGCACGGTGAGCGCGCCCGTTGCCGCAGCGAAGCGACGCATGCGCGGCGCCACGTACTTCCAGGACAGCACGGTGAACAGGAACATCAGCACTGGCAAGGTGAACCAGGGGATCCCGTACAGGTAGCCTTTGCCGGCGTTGCCGATATAGCTGTTGGTGCTGGCGTAGGTGGCGAAGAAAGACGTGCCCAGCAGCCAGCCGCCCAGGCGGCGGCCACCCACGTAGTACTCAGCCAGGTCATCGCTGCGGCGCTGGCCGATCCGGGCATTCCATGCGAGCACCGCCAGGTAAGCCACCAGCGCCAGCAGCGCGACGCTATAGGGCGGCAAAGGCCTGAGATTCCCGTTGGTGCATACTGGGCACCGTTACGGCTGCTTTCTCAGGTGCGCCATGCGCTATCTCGTTCAATACGTTCTGCCCGCGCTCATCGCTCTGACCCTAGTCTACCTGCTCGCCAACCGGACTGCGGTGCGGGTCGGCCGGGGCGAAGGCGATCGGGATTTGCGGGTGTTCATCACCCTGTTCCTGGTCGGGGCGGCCGTTGCGGGGGCCCTCGGCTACCTGCTCTATGCCTATCTCGAAAGCTGAGCCCCGGCTGCACCTGACGCCCCAGGCGCACGACTTCGGCGCCCGGGTATCCGGTGTCTGTCTGGCGCGCTTTACCGATCGCGCCTATGCCCAGCGCTGGGCACCGGCCATCCGCCGCGCCTGGCTGCGGTACCAGGTCCTGAGCTTTGCCGACCAGCCGCTGACCCAAGCCGAGCTGCTGGCCGTTCGCAACGCCCTCGGCCCCGGCGGCAGCGACCCTTACCTGCGCGGCCTGCCCGATTGCGCGGACATCGTCGAGGTCAAACGGGAAGCCGACGAGCGCGCATCGCCCTTCGGCAGCGGCTGGCACTCTGACTGGTCCTTTCAGGAACGTCCGCCCGCCGCGACCTTGCTGCTCGCCAAAGTCATCCCGCCCATCGGCGGCGAGACCTGGTATGCCGACGGCTTTCGGGCCTTTGAAGCGCTGCCGCCCTGGCAGCAAGCGCAGCTGGCGGAAACCACCGCCGTGCACAGCGCCCGGCGCCCGTACAGCCCCAAGGGCTTTGCGGCCGGGGGCGGCGCCAGGCGCTCCATGGACATCGTGCCCAGCGACAGCGCCTACGGCACCGTCAGGCATC
Organism: uncultured Pseudomonadales bacterium; assembly: GCA_964640725.1. Taxonomy (GTDB): domain Bacteria; phylum Pseudomonadota; class Gammaproteobacteria; order Pseudomonadales; family Azotimanducaceae; genus CALHVX01. The sequence continues at coordinate 73,651 of CAZXIJ010000012.1, forward strand.
CGGTGCTGCGCACGCACCCGGAAAGTGGCCGCACAGCGTTGTGGCTGAACCCGGTCTACGTGATCGATCTGCAGGGGCCGCACATTGCCGCCGGCGAGGCCGAGGCGTTGCTCGCCGACCTGTGCCGCCACCTGACCCGTGAGGCGTTCATCTATCGTCATCGCTGGCAGGCGGACATGCTGACGCTCTGGGACAACCGCTCGGTCGCGCACTGCGCCCGGGGCGGCTATGACGGCTATCGGCGGCTGCTTCAGCGCACGACCGTGGCCGGTGACGAGCCTTGCTACAGGCCGGTGTCGGCGGGCGGCGATTCCGCCGGCGCATCCTGCACCCCGCACAGGTAGCGCAGGCTGGGCGAGGTCGCGCAGCCGGCCGTGCGCCAGGCGCTGTCGCGCAGCGCGAGCACCCCGGTCAGGGCGCCTGAGACCTCGATCCGCGCGGGGACCCGCACTTCGGCCAAGGTCTCAAACTCGATGGCGATCTCGAACCGATCCTGGTCATCGTCTGTGACCGTGTAGCGGCAGCGGCGCGGGTAGTCGGGGCGCAGCGCCTCCGGTGCGCCTTCGGGCAGCGCTGGCGCCTGCAACGCGTAGCCGTGGCGGCCGGTGTGCAGAGTCAGGGTCGCCGGACAGGTGGCCACCGCAAACAGAGCGGACAGCACGTCGAGCCCGGGCAGCGCCGGACGTTCCGGGCGCTGGCGCCCGTTCTTCACGACCCGGAGCGTGCGGTTTTGCACCCGGACCTCTCGTTGCTTGTTACGGCCCTGCTCGATATAGCGGTAGTCGAGATCTGCGATGCCTTGCGGCGTTCGCAAACCGCTCACCCAGAAATTGGACTTCCAGGGGCTGATGGCGTCCAGCAACCCTTCGGCCTTGGCCTGCCCAACCAATCGGTAGCGCATGGGCGTGGTGGCCAGATCCGTCGCCACCGGCGACAGGGCCATGGCCACCGTCGCCGTGCCGGCAGGCGCGCCGGCAATGCTGGCTTCGTACTGGAGCCGGACATAGCCCTGCGACAAGTCTTCTGAGTGATCGGCCAGCGCCCAGGGCGCACATGCCAGGAGCAGTGCCCACGCAAAGCGCCAGCGGCCGCTGCCAGGGAGCATCTTTTTCGCGAATCGTACTGCGCCGATCATCGGCAAACCCTAGCAGCAGGCGATGAACCGCGCCTGAAGCCACGACGCCTCACGGCTCGTCATCGCGCCGGCGCCGGCGCAGATCGCCGGGCACCCAGTCAGTCCGCAGGGCCAGCAGCAGCCCGCTGCCGCTGCGCTGGCGCAGGGGCCGGGTGGCATCCTGGTCAGCGGTCAGGTTGAACTCGTCGGCGAGCTGATTGAGCCGGGTGCGAAACCTGGCCACAGACTCCGCCGTCAAGGTGCCCCAGGAAAAGCGGAAGTGATCGTGCTGACGCAGCAGGGAGCGATCGAGAAAGCTCGACAGCACGCTCTTGACCATCAACTGCTCAATGGGGCCGCCCTTGCGCCAGCGAAAGCCGCGGGCGACACGCAGCCGATAACGGTTGCCCGGCTGCAGTTCCAGCACCCCGAGCCGGTCGAGACGGGTGAACAGCCGCTGCAGCTCCGGCTCGCTAAAGTCGTACTCCGCCAGGATGTCCTCAAAGCGATAGCGGTTGAGCGTGGCAATCGCCACCACCAGGCAATCCAGATCGCCGGCAAGCTCGCGCTCCTGATCGTCGGTCAGAGCCTCGACCCGCTCACGGTTGTCATCGCTTTGGCGAACCAGGTCAGCAAGTTCGGCGCCGGCCAGCACACACAGGGTCTCGAGCCGCTTGACGGTAAAGCTCTCCTCCGAGAACAGACGCTTTACGCTGGCCTCGGACAGGTCCAGGGCCCGGGCCGCATCGGCATAGGTGATGCCGGCCTGCTTCAGCAATTGCTTCAACGCCACGGTCAGCGCGCGAGTGCCGGTCAGGGGGGCGTTCATTGGGTTCGCTCATCCACCATGCCCGCCATGCTAACGGAGATATGGCAACTTCGCAGTGTCCGTGTGATGCCGTAGACCCTTTGGCCGCCGTGCCGAGCGCGCAGCACCCATCTCTTTTACCGTAGAGCCTTGCCTCAACACTGAAGCGACGCATGCTTCACGGGTACAAGGACCGTACGCCCTGATGCTGCAATTCAGCCTCTGGTCACTGCCATCAATTCTGACTGCACTGGTGCTGCTCGCCGTCCTGTGGATGCTGCGCGAGTCGAGCACCGTACCCGGCATCAACGCGCTCCGGGGCCTGGTCGTGACCGTTCTGCTGTGGAGCCTGGCGGAGTTCCTGGAATCCTTTCTGCGGCCCCTGGACAGCCGCCTGCTGCTCGCCAAGATTCGCATGGTGATGGTCTGCCTGGTGCCCCTCGCCTGGTTCGCTTTTGCGCTGACCTACAGCCAGCAGCGCCTGCGCGCCAACCGGCTCCCCATCAACCTGGCGGCACTGATACCGCTGACCACCGTTGCGCTGGTGTTTACCAATGACAGCCACGGACTCATCTGGCAAAGCCAGACGCTCACCGAAACGGCTGGTTATCTCGGCCTGGTGGTCACCCATGGCAGCTGGTTTCCGGTCCACGCGATGTACTCCGCGGCACTCATTCTGGTCGCCACCACGATCCTTGCGTTCTCCCTGAGCCAGTCCGCCGAATCGTCCGTACCGATCCTGTCGGTCATCGCAGCGCCCCTGGCGGGCGCGATCGCCAACGCGTTTTCGCTCTCGAGCTGGAACCCCTACCCCTGGTTCGACTACTCGACGGTGGGCCTGGCTCTGGCTTCGGTGATCCTGTACCTGGGCGTGCTGCGCTACGGGCTGCTGCGGCACGGACGCGTGCGGCGCGACCAGGTGATCGAGCAGCTCCACGATGGCCTGCTGGTTGCGCGCAGCAACGGCGACCTGCTGGATGCCAATCAGTCGGCGCTGGCCATTTTCGGGCTGGAGCGCGCCGAGCTGGCAACGCGCAACATCAACGAGCTGGTGAAGTCGATTCCGCTGCTGGACATCAACAAGCGCTCAAGGTCGACCGTTGAGATCACCCTCGGGCACGCGGCCTACGAGGTCCGCGCCAGCGCGCTGGATCCCGAGCGCCCGGACAGCGATACCGCCTTGCTGTTCCGGGACGTGACCCGACGCCGGGAAGACAACCAGCAGCTGCGCAACAGCCAGAAAATCCTCGAAACGCTGGCGCACACCGACGCTCTGACCCAGCTCAACAACCGCCGTGTATTCATGGCCCGGCTGGAGGAAGAAGTGAGCCGGGTGCGGCGGCACGGCGCCACGCTGTCCGTGCTGCTGTTCGATCTGGATCACTTCAAAGCGGTGAACGATACCTGGGGCCACGACACCGGCGACATGGTGCTGAAAACCGTGGCCCAGTGTCTGAACAGCGTCAAGCGCATGACCGACGTCGCGGCCCGGCTCGGCGGTGAGGAGTTCGCCTTGCTGCTGCCGGAGACAGGGCAGCCTGGCGCGCTGCAGCTTGCCCAGCGACTGCGCCAAAGCATCGAGGCGAGCGAAACGCGCGCAACCGGCGGCGAGGTGCTGAATGTCACCGCCAGCGTGGGCGTTGCGACCGTCACCCGCCACAGCAAGCAGATCGAAGAATTGCTGCAACACGCAGATACCGCGCTCTACGCCGCCAAGGACAGCGGCAGAAACCGGGTCTGCATCGCCGACACCGGCTAGGACGGCACCGGCCGCCCGCTACCGCAGCGGCAGGGTCACCGTCAGCGCTGCGCCGTCCTGCAGCGGCGCAAGGGTCAGGCTGCCGGCCCGGGCCGATTCCGGAAACAACAGCTCGTGCGCGAAGTTACCGAGAAAATTGCCGATCGCGTAGCCGACCAGCACATCGGTGGGAAAGTGCTTGCGCGCTTCGACCCGCGCCCACCCGGCCGCCGCCGCGACCCCGACAAATCCGGTCTGCGCGGCCCGCCGGGCCCCCGGAGACAGGGCGCTGTGCGACAGGTTGCGCAAAGCCAGCACGCTGCCCGCTGCAGCCTCTGACGCATGACCGGAAGGAAAGCTCAGATCGCCGCGACCGTTTGGCCGTTCCCGGCGTGCAGCAGCCTTCAGAGCTTCGGTTACCGCACCGTCGGCGAGCAGCACCCCGGCCGTCAGCAGCACGTTTTGCACCCGGTCTCCGAATTCCGGCGCCGGTACCACCGCCGCGGTCACCAGCGCGCTGTAGATCGACAGATCGCGCAACAGATCGCTGCGGTCCGACGCCTGGTTGCCGAACAGCGGCTGCTCGTCCGCCGCCCAGTCCGAGAGCTCTTCGTCGAGACTGCCGATCGACAGCACCGCGGCCCCGGCCAGCGGTGCCCAGGTGCCCGGATCCCGGGCCGCCGCTACCGCAGCGCTCCCCAGTCGTTCGCCCCAGGACTGCGAACTTTGCCACTGCGCCTGCAACCCGCCCGAGGGGCCAGCGCTCACGCATCCGCCCAGCAGCGCCAGCTGGAGCGCCGCCAGCAGGAACCTCAAGAGCCGGCGACGGGCAAGTCAGCGGCAGGAGTCGCTGCCTCCGTGTCGTCCTCGGCCACCGGCACAAGGTCGGCCAGCGTCAAGCGCATCTGCTCGCCCAGGAACCCGGCAATCTCGAAGCGTCCGGGCACATCGTCCCGGGACACAAAGAAGCGGTCCTGTTCCGGATCTTCGTACAGGGTGTAGCGCAGGACAGTCTCGTCGTCTGCATAGAGCGTGAACGAGTCGCTCGGCGTCAGGGTGTCGTCCGGCGCCACGCCGATGACCTGCAGCCCCTTGAATCGCGTGATCAGCCGGCTCACCGCCTCCGCATCGGCCGGCTGTGAGGCATCGGCGATCGCGCCCTCCCCCAGAGCCTGCACCTGCCACCGCGTCGCGACGGCCGCTCCAGCATCCTCCGGTGCGGGCGCTGCAATCGCGTGCGCCGCTTCCCAGGCCCCCTCGCGCCGGATTCGCACCACGGCGGCATCGGTCGCCAGCAGATCTTTGCGCAGCCAGTCATCCACGGCTGTCGGCAGGTCGTAGTCGGCAAGGGGAATGCTGTAAATCGCATCGGCGTCGTCCCGGCGCGCATGCACGCGCTTGAACCCCGGGCTTGAGCCGAGCAGCAGCACCGCGGCCTCGCCGCCGTCGGCGGCCACCGTGAGGCGTTTGCGGAAATTGTCGTCGGCGACTTCAAAGCGTTCCCGGGCCACCGCCGTGGTTGCCACCGGCCAGACGCTCCCCAGATCCGCCAGCCGCGCCGTCAACGCATCGATTTTCCCGGCATCGGCTGGATAACCGTGCACCTGCCACTGGCCATCGGTTCGGGTCAGAGCCAGCTCCGTCAGCACCCCGCCGTCGCCGTCCTGTGCATCCTCGCGGCCTTCAATCACAAGGCGGCTCACGGTCGTCGGGTCAAGGCTCAGCAGGCCCTCTGCCGCCGACGCATCCTGGTTGTTGCGCAAGCTCAGGCCAACCAGCACCAATACCTGCAGCGCCAGCAAACCCAGCAGCAGTCCAATCCGACCGTTCATGCTTCACCCCCTGCAAGCCAACCGGCATAGGTCGCCCGGGCGCTCGCCTGCCGCCGTCGCTGCCAGAGCCAGACGAGCAGGATCCCGAGCAGTGCCAGGGCGTAGTTCAGGTACTCGATCTGCCGTTGCGCAGAGGCCTCCATGGGCGGCAGGGTCCGATTGAACTGCCCGCGACCGCGAATCGAGAGCAGGCTCTGATCCTCGAGGGCGTAGTCAACGACGTTCGCCATCAGCTGCGCGGTACCGGTGTAGAAGGTACCGTCCGCAGAGCCAATCAATCGGGTGACCTGGTCCGCCAGAAAATCGTTGGAGGCGAACAGGAACAGGCGTGCGGAGTCCGGCGAGCGTGCCACCACCGAGCTGGCCACCGGCCCTGCCGGCGTCGCGTCAGCCGGCGCTGACGCATCGCCCTCGGCTTCCGGGGCGGCCAGCAACGGCGACGGCTTGTCCTTGAACGCCGACTCGAAGCGCCCGCTGAGCAGCACGGCCAGGTCGCGCGCGCCGATGTCGCCTTCGGCAACAAATGTCGGCGCGCCGCTCGGGTCGTACTTGGGCATCACGTCCAGGCTGGAGGATAGCCAGCTGCCTGCGCTCGAGCGCAGGATGGGCGTGTAGCGCAGGCCAGCGTCATCTGCCGCGGCGGCTTCCGTAAGCTCAATCGGCGAGGCCCAGGTCACGGTGGCCTGCGGCAGGCCACCGATCACCGGCAGCTCTTCCGTCAGCCCATCCCCGCGCACATCGGCAAAGAACGGGTAATCGAGCAATACCATTTCCTGAAAGCTGAAGCCGCCGACCTGGCGGGTGATGGGCGCCGGGAACGCTGCGTTCTGCGGGTCCATGACCAGGGACTCGCCCATGCTCAGCCCCATCTGGGACAGCCAATCCGCCAGGCCGGAATTCTTGGGCGTCACCGACAGGGAGGTTTGCGACATGCTCGCTGCATAGGGTGCAGTGGCAAGCACCACGGTACCGCCGCGCATGAGGAACTGGTCGACGGCGAACACGGCTTTCTCGTCCAGGCCTTCGGGCTCGAGCAGCATGAGCAGGTCCGCTGCTTCCGGCACGGTGCCGCCAGACAGATCCGCGTCGACGACGTTGAAGTCCGAAGCCAGAAAGTCTCGCAGCTGGTTGTACTCATTGCCCCGGGGCGCGCCGGGCTGGGTGAACGGCGGCGGCGGCTCCGGCGCGGCCAGCGCAACGGTCTTGAGCACGCCGCTGGCGAAACGCTTCAGCCCATCGTTCAGGGTGCGGGTGACCGCTTCCGTGTTCAGATTCTCCGGCAAAGCCACCTGCACCGTCTCTTCGCCGGAGGTGAGCGTCAGGTAGAAGTAGAACGTATCGGTGCTGAGCAAGCTGGTCGCCATCGGCTGAAACCCGTATTGCTCGGCAATCTGCGCGGCCAGGGCGCCATCGCCCGCCTGGGGGTCGAGAATCTCGGCACTGAAGCGCTCGCCGCCCGCTTCCTTTAACGCCGCCAGCGCCTGTTCGAGCTCGCCGTAGAACTCGTCCAGCGGTTGCGGTAGCCGCTCCGGAGGCGTGATGTAGCCGGTAAAGCGCACCGGTGCTTTGAGGTTGGCGAACACCTCGCCGCTGCCCTGAAAACCGAACAGCACTTTCTTGATGCTGCGGGTGATGTCGTATTCCGGATTGCGCAGCACCACGTCGAGATCGTCTTCGCCCGCGACCTTCACCTCGATCAGGTCGCGAAAGCTGAGCACCTCGAACTCATCGCCGTAGCTGACCAGAATATCGAAGTAGCTGTTCAGCAGGCTGGCCTGATATCGGTCGCTCACCTGAAACGGCACGGCCCGGATGCCGTATTTGCTGTTGGCCTCGTCCTCCAGCTCCGGGTCCTCGGCCGGATCGAGAATCTCGACCCGGACCTTGCCGGCGCCGGCCACCTCGTACTCCGACAGCAGGTCGCGCAGCCGCGGCACCAGCGGCGACAGCAACGGATGGGTGCGCTCGCTGAAGTACCCGCGAATCAGGAGCGGTTCCTGCAGCTGCGACAGGTAAGCCCGGGTCGCTGGCGAGATGGAGTACATCGCCCCTTCCGTCAGGTCGAGCCGCGGCGGCCGCCAGGCACTGAACACCGCAGCGCCAAGCAGCAGGTTCGCGATCAGCAGGCCAGTGCCCAGGCGCCAGCGTCGATGCCGGCTGGCGCTGCCGTCGCTCGCCCAGCGGGACGACTCCAGCGAGTAAACGTTCAACGCCAGGAACACCAGAGCGAGGGCCGCGTAGTAGTACAGGTCCCCCAGATCGAGGACGCCCCGGGTAATGGACTCGAACCGGGAGCCCGTGCCCAGCGCGCGCAGAAGCTCGGCAGTGCTGCCGCCCGCCAGATCTGTCAGCAGGGGCGCGCCGACCAGATACAGCGCGCCGCAGGCAAGAACCGCCAGGATCAGGCTGACGATCTGGCTGTCGGTACGCGCGCTGACAAACAGGCCAACGGCCAGATAAGCGGCGCCCAGTAACATGGAAGCGAGATAGCCGGCCCAGACCGGGCCCCAGTCGAGATCGCTGATCCAGTGGATGCTCAGAGGCAGCGGCAAGGTCAGGATCAGAGCCACGGCCAGCAAGGTCCAGCAGGCGAGGAACTTGCCGAGCACAAACTCCCAGGGGCTGACCGGCATCGTGGTCACGAACTCCAGCGTTCCCGTACGCCGCTCTTCGCTCCACATGCGCATGGTGATCGCGGCAGACAGGAAGATCAGCAGAACGGGCATCCACTCGAAGAGCGGCCGTACGTCAGCTATGTTCCGGGCAAAGAAGCTCTCTACCCAAAACACCACGAACAGGCTGAACCCGAGAAAGACCCCGAGAAAGAGATAGCCGGTCGGCGCCCCGAAAAACAGGGTCAGCTCTTTGCTGGCTGTGCGTAGCACCATATCAAAGCGCATGTTCTAACCCTCGTTCGCTTCGCGGAAAACCCGCTCAAGATCGCGCCGGACTGGCGCCAGTTCGTAGAGCGCAACGCCGCGTTCCGCGCAGAGCGCGGCCACCGCGGCGGCCTGGTCGTCAAAGCTGCCAGCGTTGGCGGCGAACTGCAGCCGATGCTCGCCGTCAGCGCCGCTCTCGACCCGCGTCACCCCGGGCAAAGCCTCCAGCGCCGGCGGCAGCGCTGCATCCTGGCCCGTGCGCAGCAGCAAGCCGCCGCTGCTGCGGAGCTCCGACAGCCGCTCATCCAGAACCAGGGCCCCGCCACGCAGAATCAGCGCGCGATCACAGACCGCGTCGACCTCCTGCATGATGTGGGTCGACAGAATGACGGTCGCCTGCTCGGCCAGGCGCTGAATAAGCGCTCGCATCTGAGCGGTCTGGGCCGGGTCGAGGCCGTTGGTCGGCTCGTCGAGAATCAGCACAGCCGGCTCGTGCAGGATCGCCTGCGCCACGCCGACCCGCTGCTTGAAGCCGCGGGACAGCGTGGCGATCGGCGCATGGGCTTTCTCGGCGAGCTCCGTACGCCGGATTGCAGCAGCCACGGCCTGCTGCGGCCGCACGCCGCGCAGGCTGGCGACGTAGCACAGGTAGTCGGCGACGGTCATTTCCGGATATAGCGGCAGGCTTTCCGGCAGATACCCCAGCCGCGACTGTGCGGCCTGGCGATCAACCTCGACCTCGATGCCGTCGATGCACGCACTGCCGCCGCTCGGCTCCAGAAATCCGGTCAGCATCTTCATGATCGTGGTCTTGCCGGCGCCGTTGTGGCCGAGCAGGCCAACGATCTCGCCCGCCTCGATCTTAAACGAGACGCCGTCGACGGCGACGAGGTCGCCGTAGCGACGGGTGAGGTCGGTCACTTCAATCATGGGCACGGCCTGCAGCGTTCATTCAAAGCGGGCAAAATAGGGACCCTCAGAAAAAAATCAACCTTCCTGGCCGCCGATTGACCGGCACTGGCGGCAGGCAGGCGCACGAGCCGAGCATGCCCAGCCCACAGAACCGAATCATCGACGGCCCGGCGGGGCCTCTGGAGGCCCGCCTGCTGCCCGGAGCCAGCCGGGAAAGCGCCGATCCAAGCGCGCCCCAGGCGGTGCTCTGCCACCCGCACCCGCTCTATGGCGGCTCCATGGACGATGCCGTGCTCGACGCGCTGGCGCGCCCGCTGCACCAGTCCGGTCACGACGTCTGGCGGTTCAATTTTCGGGGCGTGGGCGGCAGCGCCGGCAGCCATGACGGACAGGGCGGCGAAGCAGACGATGTCAGCGCCGTGCTGGCTGCCGTCCAGGCCGACCGGGACGGGGGCTCCGCACCGCTGCTCGCCGGCTATTCCTTTGGCGCGGCGATGGCCTGGCAGGCGGCGAGCAAGGATCGAATCAGCGAGCTGTGGCTCATCGCGCCGCCCCTGGGCGTGATGGCCTTCGAAGCCCGCCTGCTGGCCGTGCCGCTGCAGCTGTGGCTGGGCGGCGCGGACAGCTACTGCGCAGAGGACGACGCCCGCGCTTTCGCCCGGACGGCCGGGGCGGCGCCCGCCCGGGCGGTGACGGTGCTGCCCGAAGCCGGGCACTTCTTTGCCGGGGCGCTGGACGCGCTCAGCGACTGCGCGGCGGCCCGCCTGGGCGCCCGGGAGAATCAGTAAAGCTCGATGCCCCCGAGCCACTCGTGGCCGAAGTACATGGCCAGGTACAGCGCCGTGCCTGCCAGCGCAGGGAGCAGCAGTTCCTTCAGCCGCAGCTGGTTGTCGCCGCGCACAATTGCGGCAAAGGGGACATTGCTGGTCAGCGTCGCGTAGTCCTGCCAGGGCTCGCCCAGCTGCCGCGACTTCTTGGCATCAAGGCTGACGGTGCCGAGCAGCGACAACAGCAGAAAGCTGCCGAAGAACGGCACCGAGGCTTGATCGCCATTGGCAACCAAATGGCTGGCGGCCCACAAGATCACCGCCCACTGGAACGGGTGACGGGTAATCCGGTTCACGCCGGTCGCCGCTGCGGCGCGCTGCTCCGGATCCCGCACCAGCGCGCCCTGCCCGACCATAGTCGGGTTGCGCACCATAAACCCGCCCAGCAGCAGGATCGCCGCAGGCCAAAGCAGCACTTTGGGCAGGTAGTTGATCTCGTAGCTGGGGTACCAGAAGTAGCTGGTCCGCGGCGCCTCGACATACAGCCAGACCAGGCTGCCCATGGTGACCAGGGTGAGCAGCGAGTAGAAGACCTGATAGGTTCCTTCGCCCAGGCCTGCGACCAACCGGTCCCGGAGCCCGGCGCCGCTGATGCCAAGGTGGGTCAAAAGCATCACGATGCCGGCGATGGCGATGGTCAGTGCGGTCACAGTCGGTTTCCTCTGGCGGTGCCCGGGTCTGCGCCGGGCGACGCAAAGAGGTTACCCTACCCGGCACTACAGTCCATGGGAGTGGAGCAATGGGAAGACTGCAGGGCAAGACCGCGCTCGTTACCGGCGCAGCGCGAGGCTTGGGAGCCGCGATCGCCGGGCGCTTTGCCGAGGAAGGTGCCGAAGTGATCGTCAACGATCTGAGCGCCGCCGACGCCGGCAAGCGTGGCGAATCCTTTGGCGGCTACGGCGTGAGCGCGGACGTCAGCGACCCGGCCTCCGTGGCTGCCATGTTCGACCAGGTCAAGGCGCGCAGCGGCAAGCTGGACATTCTGGTCAACAATGCCGGCATCAGCGGGCTGGAAGGCGACAACGAAGCCCGGGAACGAATTGCCCGCATGGCCGATGCCCACGCCCGCATGGCCAGCGGCGAAACCGTTGCCCCGGAGGAGCTGCAGCTGTCCTCGTTGGCGGACGTCACCGACAGCGAGTGGGCGCGCATGATGGGCATTCACGTCAACGGCACCTTTCACTGCACGCGATCAGCGCTGGCGCTGATGGCGCCGCGGGAAACCGACGGCGCCATCATCAATCTGGGCAGCATCATGGGCACCTTCGGTCGTGCAGGCGGGTCGGCCTACTGCACCGCCAAGGCAGCGATTCTTGGCTTCACGCGGTCCGTCGCTCACGAGCTGGCCGGGCACAACATACGAGTCAACGCCATCGCGCCGGGCTGGATCCATACGGACATGACCGACCCGCTGGAACCGATGCACCCGATGCTGATTGCCCAGACCCCTCAGGGGCGCCTCGGGGAGCCAGACGACATTGCCTTTGCAGCCCTGTACCTTGCCAGCGAAGAAGCCCGGTTCGTAACCGGGCAGACCCTGTCGCCAAACGGCGGCTGGTACATGAGCCAGTAGGCAACGCCAGGTCACGACGCCCGCCGCTGCGCCGCTAGCCGAGAGATCCTCCGGGCATGGCAATCGCGCGCGGTGGCCGCGGCGTTGCAAGGCCACCGAAATCGCCCGTCGGATCAACGTAGGGCGGCTGCACAGGGACCGGTCGGCGCGCAAAGGGCAGATGCTTGGGAGCGTACCCGCCGGCGACGGCGGGCAGCTCTCGCTGTTTCAGAGTTCGCATGGTTCAGGCTCCTGGAGGGTTCAAGACAATCCTGGGGGTATCGCGGCGCCCTGTCTGGCAGCGACCCGCCCGCTGCAATGCTGGTAAGGTCCCGCTGTCGAGTCAGCTGGAAGCCCGCATGTCGTTCCCCGAAGCCACCATGATCGAGTTGGGTGACGTCACCCTGGAAGTGTTTACCGCAACTCCGGCAGGCGTCAAAAATCCGCCCGCAGCCCTGCTGTGCCACGGCTGGCCGGAACATGCCTACAGCTGGCGAGCGCAGGTACCGATGCTGCTGGAGCTGGGCTATCAGGTGATCGTGCCCAACCAGCGCGGCTACGGCGCGTCGAGCCGGCCGGAGGATGTCACCGCCTACGATGCCGATGCACTGACCGGCGATCTGGTCGGCCTGCTGGATCACTACGGCCATGACCAGGCGGTCTTCATTGGCCACGACTGGGGCGCCATCAACGTCTGGAATGCGGGGCTGCTGCATCCGGATCGGGTCAGCCACATCATCAACCTGAGCGTGCCCTACTTTCCCCGCGGCGAGACCGAGTGGGTCAGCTTCTGGGAAAAGATGTTGGGCCCGGACTTCTACATCGTGCACTTCAACCGCCAGCCGGGCGTTGCCGATGCCGCTTTTGCCGCCAACGCCGAATCGTTTCTGCGCAACCTGTACCGGACCCGGCAGTGGGAGCACCCCGCGGTCGATCTCGGTCCCGGCATGGCCATGATCAACATCGCCCAGCGCGACAGCATGCCCGGCGATCCGCTCATGAGCGATGCCGAGCTGAACGTGTTCCTGAGCGCCTTCCAGCAGGCCGGATTTACCGGCGGAATCAACTGGTACCGCAACTTCACTCGCAACTGGTCAAGGCTGGAGGGCATTCCGGAGCGCTTCGAGCAGCCGACCCTGATGATCTACGGGCAGTACGACATGGTGCCGCCGTCAGAAACCCTGGGCAGCTACGTGCCGGACCTGGAAGTGGTCACCCTGCCCTGCGGGCACTGGATCCAGCAGGAAGAGCCGGACGCAACCAACGCCGCCATCAACCGCTGGCTGCAGCAGCGCCGCTAAGCGGGCGCTAGAGGCGGTCGGCGAGCTGTACCAGCGCGCCGATGATGCCGCCCAGCACCAGCGCGAGATTCGCAGCCGCCGTCAGCAGCATGCCCGGACCGCGCTTGGTCGGCTCTCGCACGTAGCGGTTGAAGTACAGCTGCCGCCCGCCCAGGAACAGCAGAGCAAAGGCGGCGGCGTACAGATCGCCAATGAAGTGCGCGCTCGCAAAGGCCGCCGGCAACATGATCACCAACTGCTCCAGGGTGTTCTGGTGCGCGCGAAAATACCGCTCAAAGTCTTCGCTGCCGGTGACCGCCGGCGCAGCAACGCCGCTGCGGCCCCGAGCACGGCCCACGGCGACGCCGAAGCCGAGGTACTGAAGTAACGCCAACATGGTGACGATGGTGGTGGCGATCATGGTGTGGGCGCTCCCGAGCCGGTGCTGACCGGCGGCACCATATCACTGCGCACCATGAAACGGGCGGTCGCTTCGGCCACGCAAACGCCGTCGCCGCGGCGCAGAACGCGCCCGGCCATATCGGCCAGCCGGCCCCGGCGGCGCTCGCAACGGCTTTCGAGCGTCACCGGAGTCCCGATCTCGAGCGGTTCCCGATAGCGGATATCGGCCCGCGCCGTAAAGCAGGCAATGCCCTCGAGCCAGAGCCAGTTCGCCATCACGTCATCGAGCAGGGAAAACAGCAGCCCGCCGTGCATGACCCTGTCATAGCCGGCGTGCTCGATCCGCGGCGTGAACTCGCCCAGGCACAGGTCCCCCTCCCGGCGAAAGCGCACCTTCAGGCCGATCGGGTTGTCTGGCCCGCAAACGAAGCAGCCGTTGGCCTGTTCGTCTGTATTCGTTGATTGGTCCTGCAACTTTTCCTGCTCCTCAAGCATCAGGCGGTCAGGGCGAAGTATGATGACGCGCTATGAGCGTTCGCAACACGTCAGTCCTGTCCCCCACCATCGACGAGATCGAGGCCGCACTGGCGGCCCGGCCGGCCACCATCGAGGCCCTGGGGCCGCAAACCCGCGAAGCCGCGGTCGCGATCATTCTGCGCCCGGGCCCGGGCGCGCCCGAGGTGCTGTTCATCAAGCGGGCCGAAAAGCCCGGGGATCCCTGGTCCGGCCACATGGCCTTTCCCGGCGGCCACCGGGAGCCGGAAGACGGCTCCATGCGGGTGGCAGCAGAACGGGAAACCCACGAAGAGGTCGGGATCGACCTGGTTCGGCACGGGCGCTATCTGGGGCCCATCCACCAGCAGCGCGCGGCGCCCCGGGGCAGGACCCTGGACATGATCATCGCGCCAGAAGTCTTCCTGCTGGAGCGCCCTGCCCCAACGATTCTGAACTACGAAGTCGAGGACGTGGTCTGGCTGCGGCTCGATGCGTTGCTGGACAACCGCTGGCACGATACGGAAACCCTGGCCGTTGCCAACAGCCCCACGGTGTTCAACGGCTACCGCCTGCCGGACAGCGGCTACTTCATCTGGGGGCTAACCTACCGGATGCTGAAAACATTTTTCTGGACCCTCGACCCGCAGTGGTCGCCGCTGGACAGTGAGTAACCGGCGCCGCTAACCGCGGCGGGCCGCCCCCGGTGCGGCGGCGTAACTCAGGCGGTCAGGCCCCGGTAGCTGGCGATCGCGAGCCCGGTCGCAACGCTGGTGAAGGGGTCGTGCTCAACGACCTGGTCCGGAAAGCGCTCGTCCAGCGATCGCCGCACGGCCGGGATCAGGCTCGAGCCGCCAGTGCGCAGCACGATGTCGATGTGCCGAGCCTCCAGCCCGGCGCGTACCAGGGTCTCGTCGAGCGCCGCCTCGAAGCGCGCCAGCAGATCCGCAATCATGACCTCGAAGTCGCTGCGGGCTACGGTCAACTCGATGTCCAACTCCGGCAGATCCAGCTGCGCATGGTCTGCCATGGACAGCTCAGCCTTCAGGTCCTTGATCTTCTGAAACACCAGATAGCTCATGTTGTGACGGATCAGATCCTTGAGCCGGCGAAATTTGCGGGCCGGCGCGCCGCCGTTGTCGATGCATTCGAGCACCGGCGTGGTGTAGCGGTTCTGGTTGAGCGTGTAGGTCACCGCCCAGTTCAGCAGCGCATCTTCGTATTCCTCGAAGGGAAAGCGCGTCTCGATGTGCCGATCCATGCCGCGCCGGGCCCAGGACTCGCCGCGCCCGAGCAAAGGAAACAGCAGCTCGCGAAACAGACGCTGATCGATATGGTCGCCGCCCAGACCGATGCCGTAGGTCGAAACCACGCTGAACTGGTCGCCGTGTCGGCGCAATACGCAGAAGTCGAGGGTGCCGCCGCCGAAATCGACGGTCAGCAGGTGCTCGCCGGCAACGCCGGGGTTGGCGTTCAGGAAACTGACGCCGGCAGCGATGGGTTCCGGGTAAAAGGCCTGGGTGGTGATGCCTGCGTGCCGGTAGGCCTCTGACAAACGCGTCAACGCCGTCTGGTTGCGGTAGTTCTCTCGGCCTTCGAAGTTGACCGGGTGTCCCAGGTGCGCGAAGTCGATCCCCGGGAGCTCAGCCACCAGCGCCTTGCGCATGCGCAGCAGCAACGGGGTAATCAGAGCCACCAGCCGGAACGGGTTGTCGAAGACCAT
Organism: uncultured Pseudomonadales bacterium; assembly: GCA_964640725.1. Classification (GTDB taxonomy): domain Bacteria; phylum Pseudomonadota; class Gammaproteobacteria; order Pseudomonadales; family Azotimanducaceae; genus CALHVX01. The sequence continues at coordinate 89,210 of CAZXIJ010000012.1, forward strand.
GAGCCGTCGCACGCCCGCATCGCCGAGCAGGCGCTTGGTGCCGCGAAAGAGCCGCCCCTGCAGCCCGGAGTCGACAATGGGCTGGCCGTAGATCTTTTGCGTGCGGGTCTCGACCGGCGCCGGATTTTCGGAATCGCCGTGCTCAACGAAAGCACTGGTCTCGCCAATGACTTCGGGAATCATCTCGACGGTGCGGCCGGTGTTGTCAGCAATGTACTGCTCGATCGCCGCCTGCCCGGTTTGGGTCTTCAGCGGACGATCGATGTAGGTGGCAGACGGCATGATCGGATCGGCCGATTCCAGCTGCACAAGCCTGACCGCCTCGCCGTCATAAATGGCCGCGGCAGAGTTGGTGGTGCCGAAATCGATCCCGACACCGACCTTGCGCTCAGACCCCATCGCGCAGGCTAGCTGGCGGGAACCAGCCCCGGGACGTCACAGCTCACGCCGGTGCCTCCGAGACCGCAGTAGCCGTTCGGGACCTTGGCCAGATACTGCTGGTGGTAAGCCTCGGCGTAGTAGAACTCCGGCGCCGGCGCCACTTCGGTGGTGATCTGGCCGTAGCCGGACGCCACCAGCGCCTGCTGGTAGCGCTCCAGGGACGCTGCAACCGCCCGGGCCTGCGCGTCGTTCCGGGTGTAGATGGCGCTGCGGTACTGAGTCCCGCGGTCGTTGCCCTGTCGCATGCCCTGGGTCGGGTTATGGGACTCCCAGAACACCTTCAGCAGCGCCTCGAAGCTGATCACCGCCGGGTCGAATACGACCAGCACAACCTCGGTGTGACCGGTCATGCCGGAGCAGACTTCTTCGTAGCTCGGGTTGGGGGTCGCGCCGCCGGCATAGCCCACCGCCGTGGTGAAAACGCCGTCGAGTTGCCAGAATTTGCGCTCAGCGCCCCAGAAGCAGCCAAGGCCAAAGACCGCGGTCTCCAGATGCCCGGGAAACGGCCCCTGCAACGGGTTCCCGTTCACGAAGTGCGCATCCGGAACTGGCATACTCGCCGCACGTCCGGGCAGTGCTGAAGCCGCGTCCGGCAGCTGTAACTTTTCGCTCAAACCCATGTCTTACTCCCTGTGAACCGTTGACCGAGGCTGATCAGCGCGTCGTGAGAGCGCGCTATGATGCCCGCTAAATTATATAAACTACAGCTATGCAAAAAACTGTCATCGCCCTCCTGCTCCTCGCCCTGGCGGGCTGTCAAAGTTCCGGCACAGCGCCAGCCAACGGTGGTGCCCACGCGGACCCGTCGAGCTACGAGGTGTTGGCGAAGCGGATCGCCGCGGGCGAAACCGTGGCCATTGGCGCGCTGCGGCAGGCCTTCATGCAGGACCCGTCGTTCCCCGCCCAGCTGTCGCGGTTGACGGAGCTCGAGAACCAGGCCCTGCAGCTGGCCACCGACGAGCCCCTCAAGCTCGGCTCCCTGGGCAGCGCCATCCTCGACATTTATCAGGGCTCGCTGGCAGGACATTTCGCCATGCAGCGCTTCTACGAGCACGTTGAGAACGTCGATACGGCAGCCATCCATCGCGGCTGGGTCGAGCGCATCCGCTCGGATATCGACGGTACCGGCGACGGCACCCTCGACGCGCCTTACGTGGCCGTCTCGCCCCTGGAGCCGGTCGCCTACGCGCGCAGCCAGGGACTGCTGCCCGTCGGTTCCATCTACCGCACCACCGAAGCCTTCGATTTCATTCTGTTGCTGCAGGCCCGACCCGCAGACGGCCCGCTGAGCAGCACCCACTTCAACCTGCAGAGCGTCTACGAGGCGGTCCGCAGCGAGCTGGAGCGTTCCGATCACACGGCCGCAGAGGGCGCCACTGGCGAGGCCGACGAGTTCAACCCCTTCGCGCTGATGATCTATCTGGCCCGCCAGGGCGACACGGCGGCGCAGGCGGCGATCGGTGCCTACCAGGCCACCCACGAGCGTCCCAAGGACGCCATTGAATGGCTGCGCAGCGCGTCTCGCAGCGGCAACGTGCTGGCCAACAACCTGCTGGCGCGGGTGTTTTTCGAGCTGGCCGAGACCGCCGAGAGCGACGAGGCCCGGGAACAGGCCATGGGCCAGGTCATGGAGAACTATGTGCACGCGGTGGCGCTTGGATCGCTGGATTCCGCCTATGCTCTGGGCGTGCTGTACGTGAACGAGCACTACGGCGCCGACAACGTCTCGTCCGGCCTGCCGCTGCTGCGCCAGGCGGCGGACGGCGGCCATACCGGCGCCAACCTGTACCTGGGCCATCTCAGCTACCAGGGGCGGCAGGTCGACCAGGACTACAGCACGGCTGGCGGCTACTACCTGCAGGCGGCGCAGACGGACAGCCCGTCAGCGAAAAAAACCTACGCGCGCTTTGTGCTGGATCGCCGCCACACCGTGCCCGAGCATCCGGACACGGTGAGCTGGCTGAGCGAGCTGGCGCAATCCGCGGACGATCCCGAGGCCATGGTCCTGCTGGGCAACCTGCACGCCCGCGGCGTCGGCACCGCGCAGAACTTTCGCAAAGCCCGGCGCTGGTTCCAGCGCGCCGTCAAGGCTTCCAATCAGGACGCCAACATCGTCAACGAGGTCGCCTGGGTGCTGACCGTGTCGAACCTGGAGTCCCTGAAGCGCGAGGCCTACGCCCTGTCCCTCATGACCAGGCTCATGGAGTCCGACGAGGCCGCCCGCGCGCGACCGGAATACCTGGACACCTGGGCCGCCAGCTTCGCCGCCAACGGCGAATTCGAGCGCGCCATCGATATCCAGGAGGAAGCCCTGGAGAAAGCCCAGCAAGCCAACGATCCGGCAGTCATCGAAGAGCTCGAAACTCATCTGAAGCAGTTCCAGGCGGGCGAGACGCTGTCGGAAGACGCGCCCTGAACATCGCCCGACAGCCGTCCTGAGCATAACCGTGCGGGCGCTGCGCGATGTGCTGCTGCAGGGACTGGACCAGCCTGGCAGCCTGATCGACGTGCGCGCACCGACGGAGTACCGCAAGGGCGCCATGCCAGGCTCCCTGAACCTGCCGATCCTGACCGACCGGGAGCGCCACGAAGTTGGCCTGCGCTATCGACAGGCTGGCCAGGATGCCGCGATCGCCCTGGGCGAGCGCCTGACAGCAGGCCCGCGCCGGGAAGCCCGGGTGGATGGCTGGCAGCGGCAGCTTGCGGCCTGCCCGGAGGCCGCGCTGTACTGCTGGCGCGGCGGCTTGCGCTCGCAGCGCGCCGCGCAGTGGCTTGCCGACCGCGGCCTGTCGTTGCGGCCGGTGCCCGGCGGCTACCAGGCCCTGCGCCGCGCGGCGCTGGACATCCTGCAGACCTACCTCGCCGGCGTCGCCCCCGCCGTGCTCGCCGGCCGCACCGGCGTCGGCAAAACGGTGGTGCTCAATCAAACGCCGCTCAGCATCGACCTTGAAGGCCTGGCCAGCCACCGGGGCTCTGCCTTTGGCGCCCGGGCCGCGCCGCAGCCAGCGCCGGCCAGCTTCGAAAACGCTCTGGCCGCCCAGTGCCTCGCGCACGCCCGGCGCGTCGCGCCCGAAGCCGGTGGGCGTGACACGCCCGAAGCCGGTGGGCGT
>CAZXIJ010000012.1:92860-125213 GCA_964640725.1 uncultured Pseudomonadales bacterium
ACGCCCGAAGCCGGTGGGCGTAAGACGCCCGAAGCCGGTGGGCGCGCGCTGCTGTTACTCGAAGACGAAAGCCGAACCATCGGCCGGGTCGCCCTGCCCGAGCTCTGGTACGAATGCATGCAGCAGGCACCGGTCGTGGTGCTGACCGCCACCCTGGAAGAGCGCGTCAACCACATCGTGCGCGAGTATGTCGAAGAGCCCTTTGCCACCGGCACCCGCGTCGACGAACTGCGCAAACGCTACCTGGACGCCATTGGCCGCATCCGCAAGCGCCTCGGCGGACAGCGATCTGCCCAGCTGCAGCAGGCGATTCGTGTGGGGTTCGAGCGTAACGAACATCATGGCTGGATCGAGCAGCTGCTCACGGGGTACTACGATCCGATGTACGACTATCAGCTGACTCGCAAGGAAACGCGCGTGTGTTTCGCGGGCACCGCCGGCGAGATCGCGCAGTGGCTCGAATCAGCGTCGCTGGACCTGCGGTTGCTGCAGCTGCGGGATGGCATCGACCGGAAGTAGCTGGCGATCCAGCGTCAGCTCATGCGTGCCGGAGCGCAGCACGGTCCTCGCATGCCCGGGCACCTGAATTTCGGCCTCGACATCGGTCGGCAGCGCCACCCGCAGCAGGGGCTGCGCGCCGCGCTCGTCCCAGGACACCTCGACCCGCCCCCGAAGGGTCTCAAACTGCCCGGACAGCTGCCCGATGCCGGGGGCGATGCCCAGCAGGGGCGCAATCCGCAGCCGTCGCAGGCCCAGATCTTCCGGCAGGTTAACGGGCGCCGAGCGAACGCCCAGCCAGTCGGCCAGCACCCACTCGAGCAGCGCCGCTGCGCCCAGGGTCCGGCCGTAGCGGGCCGCCAGCGCCGCCTGGCGGGGCTCGTGCACCAGCTCGGCAACGGCGACCTGAGCAAAACCGCCGCGCGAGAGCAGCGACAGGCAGCGAGCCCCCAGGCCCGGCGCGACCGCCAGGCCGTGGGCCTGTACCTGGCGCGCCAGCATGGTCAGGCTGAGGGTCTGCGCCGCGCCCCCGGACTCGGCGAGCAGCCCGCTGTCGAGGACCAGCGTCAGGGCAGTCTGCGAATTGCTCGCGAGCACGCCGTCGGCGGTGACGTAGCGGCTCTGAAAGGCCAGCCGCGACTGCTCGCACAACCGCGACCACAGGGCCTGGTCGGCGGTCTTGCCGAGCAGCTCGGCAATGCTCGCCGCGCGGCACAGGCAACGGTACAACACGGCAGTGCCCGTCAGCTCCGGCGGGTCGGGATCCTTTGACCCGGGAAAGCGCCGGGCCAGCAGCCCGCCGGTGCCCGCCTCGTCGCACAAGGTCATCAGCACCCGCCGTGCGCAGGCATAGCCTTCCGCGCCGGCCTGCCAGTCGCCGTGCTCGAGCAGCAACGTCCACACCACGTCCACCAGCAGGGCGAACTGCCCGCTCTGCTCGCCGACCCCAAGGGTCGGGAGGTCCGGGACCGTGAACGGGACCGTGCCGGTGCGCGCCTCGGCATCGATCAGATCTTCCAGATAGCTGCGCAGCAGCGGCGCCGCAGCGACGGTACGACCCAGCAGCGGCAGTACATCGTCCATGCCGGCAGCCACGGGCAACTCCGCCATGAGCCCGGCGCTGCTGGGGGGCCCGAAGCCCTCGCCCAGGCCGTAGCCCGCCAGCGGCCGACGGGCGGCCTGCCAGCGCAGGTCTGCAGTCCAGCGCGCCAGCATGGTTTGCAGGGCGGACTCGTCGCAGCTCACCTGCAACGCCTGGGCGAGGGGCAGGGTCAAGGCGGAGAACGCCAGAGTCGGGGCCGTCGTTGCCGCCAGCAGCGCCGGGTCCGCAGCCGCCGGCGCATCGCGCAGCATGGCGGTCGCCGGCACGGTCACGGTCACCCGGTCGCATACGCGCAGGCCCAGCTTTGGCCCGGACACCGCCCGGGCCCGGCCCAGGGTGACGCGATCGCTGATGCTGCTGGCCGGCTCGTAGCCGATCTCCAGCGCTTCGTTTTCCGGCAGGGCAACGCTCACCTGGGGCTGTCCGAGCAGCCGCTCGGGGAGCGTGTAGATCCAGCGGGCGTTGCTGCGCTCGTCCAGCACCAGCAGCGGCTCTGCGTCTGGCTTGATCAGGCGTCGCTCGTCCAGCCGCGGGCTCAGGTCGGCACACAGGCGGCCGGCCGGGCCCGGCGCGGCCAGCACCGGGCCCCAACCCCGCGCCGCATCCAGCGGTTCTGCGGGCCGGGACCAGAACAGGGTGCGCGCGCGCTCATCCCAGCTCTCGCCCAGCACCGGGTCCGCCTGGCCTGCCGCGCTTGGCTTGCAGCGCCAGCGGCCATCGGAACAGATGCGCGTCATCGTCCCGTCACTGTTGAGGAGCTCCAGCTGAGCGCGGATCAGCGGCGAGCGGCCGAAGGATTCCCGGGTGCCCGTCCAGCCCTGATTGCCGGCGAAGTGACCGTCGGCCAGCAACACCCCGAGGCGGTTGTTGCCGAGGCGCAGCGCGGCGCTGACATCCAGCACCCGATAGCGCACCCGGGCCCGGTAGTCGCTGCTCAGCGGCATCTGCTCGCCGCGCAGCAGGCGCTCGCCGTTCAGCGTCATCTGGCCGGTGCCGGCCAGCGCCAGATAGAGCCGAGCGCGCACGGGCATGGCCTGCAGCTCGAAATCGCCGGCAAGCAACGCCGGGCCCGGACCCTGGTGGCGGGAACCGGCATGCGGCACGCCAATCCATTCCGCGTGCCAGTCGGCCTCGTCCGCCAAACCGGTCTCAAAGAACGCTGGCCGCGAGTAGTCGCTGGGCAGGCCGTCGCTATCTCTGGTTCGCACCGCCCACCAGATGCGCTCCCGGGCACCCGGGACGGGCCCGCCGTAACGCACGCTGCAGACCGCCGAGGCGCTGACCCAGCCGCTGTCCCAGAGGTCGGCCTGCCCTGACCGAAGCATGGCGGGCCGGCTGGCCGCCAGCACTTGCCAGGATGTCTGGCACTCAGCGGCGCGGGTATCTCCCGAGCGCCAGCTCAGGATCGGGGGGCGCGGGTTAAGCCCAAGGGGGTCTTCTAGAAATTCGCTGCGTAACCGTCCTGGAGACGCGGTCATGACTGAGCCCTGGCGCGAGATGATGCAGTTTGGCCAGACCACGGCCCGAGCGCAACCTGCCTGCGGTGTCGCCCGATCGCTGTGCCGGCCCGTTGCCACGGGCTTCACAGCCGCTTATTCCAAACAGTTCTTAAAAACGGAGTGTTACCGCGTTACCAGGGGTTGCATACGTTGTTACCTGAGGTAACATTACTCCCGTAGCTGAGGAATTGATCCCCTTCAATTCCCAGCCCTTTTTCCCTGAGGAGTGCCCGAACCTCCCCTCCCTCCCTTCCCTCGGGCACTCCTCAATTTCTTTCAGGCGAGAGCCTTGCCGCCCCCGGGGCCTTCGCCCCGGCTGCCTTCAGTTCTGAACCTCTCGCCCTGCTGCTCGCAGCCAGACATGGTCTTGCGCATCGATCTCAATGGCTGCGACCGGCGGCAGCCTCAGCGATTCCTGATCACGACAGGCACCGCCCGCCAGCTCAAACCGGTAGCCGTGCCACGGGCAGACAATGCAACCGTCGCGTACCGGGCCCGCTGCCAGCGGCCCGAGCTGATGCGGGCACAGGGCCGGCAGCGCGTGCCACTGGCGACCTTCGCGCAGCACCAGCACCTGCCGGGACCCCAGCTGATGCACGCTGCGCTCGGGCAACGCGCTGGCCGGACCGAGATCAAGCGTTTCGGCGCGGGGCCCGTCGACCCGCTGGTCCAGGTGGTTCTGCCGGGTCACCATCATGTCAACGTCTTCGTCGTAGAGCCGGGCATAGACCCGCGCGTAGGCCGCGCCGACCTTCTCCCGCGCCGCTTCCGGCACGCCGGGCACAAAGAAGTCGACATTGATCGAGAGCCCGCCGGCGTCTTCCTCAAACACGTGCGTCCAGATTTCCGCGCCCTTGGCGGGCCCCTCGAGGTTGCGCGTGATCCAGCGCTTCAGGGACCGGTCCAGCCGCAGCTCGATCTCGCTGACCGCGCCGTCGGGCGCCGTCAGCGTCGCCCGCCAGCCCCAGGCTCCGGACGCGAGGCACTCAATCGCGCTGAAGGTCTCGCTGTGGACGTAGGGCAGATGCGCCCAGTCCAGCGCGTTCTCGTACATGCGCTCAAGGTTGACGGGCAGCTGGCGCTGATAGGTGCCGACGTGCGCGACCTGGGATCCGGGGTACGGCGGCACCGTGCGCTGTTCTGTCATGACTCAGTCCTTGACGATCTGGATCTGGAAGTACAGCGCCATGCCGTCGACTTCCGTCGTGTGCGTCAGCCCCGCTTCGTCGAGCCTCGCCAGGCGCTCCGTCGCCAGCACTTCACCGCTGATGTAGTCCCAGTGCGCATCGATGATCGCCAGCAGTCTGGCCTCGCCGTCGAACGCGAGGCTGATGCGATCGGCGACGTGCAGCCCTTGCTCCTTGCGGGCCCGCTGTACGCGGTTCACGACCTCGCGCGCGAGCCCCCCGGCAATCAACTCGTCGTCGAGCGCCGTATCGAGCACGATCGCGATGGCGCTGTTGGACAACACCTCCGCGCCAGGCAAGGCCTGTTGCCGCACATCGATGTCGTCGCCGGCAAAGCGCTCGCCGTCGATTTCCAGCGCGCCCTCGGCCTGATAGCGCGCGATCGCCTGCGCGTCGAGTTGCGCGATCGCGCCGGCATAGCGCTTCATGTCCTTGCCCAGGCGCTTGCCAAGCTTCTTGAAGTTGGGCTTGGCCTCGAGCTTGAGCCAGGCCTCTTCGTTGCTGTCGTAGCGCACGGACTGCACGTTCAGCTCGGCCTTCAGGTAGCTTTCCAGGCTGGCCAGGTCGTCGAGCAGCGCCGGATCGCGGTGAATCACCGTCAGGGATCGCAGCGGCGTACGCAGGTTGATCTTGACCTCTTCGCGCCGCTGCCGGCCGAGCAGAATGACCTGCTGCATGCGGTCCACCGCGGTTTCCAGCGCGCTGTCGCGCAGCGCCTCGTCGGCCATCGGAAAGTCGCACAGGTGCACAGACGCGGGCGACGGCGTTGCGCCCCCAAAGGCAGACAGTGACCGGTACAGGTGCTCGGCCAGGAACGGGGTAAAGGGGGCCATGACCGCCGACAGCTCCAGCAGCGCGTGATAGAGCGTGCTGTAGGCCGCGATCTTGTGCTCGTCAATGCCCTCGCCCCAGAAGCGCGGGCGATTGAGCCGGATGTACCAGTTGGTCAGATCCTCGATAAAGCTGAACAGCTGGGGCACAACGTTGTACAGCCGGTAGGCTTCCATCTCCTCGCCGACCCGCGCCTTGAGGGTCTGCAGGCGCGCGATCAGCCAGCGATCGAGGATGTTGTTGCCGCGGTGAATACCGTGCTCCGGCGACCAGCCATCGACCTCGGCGTAGGTCTTCAGAAAGCTGAAGGCATTGAACCAGGGCAGCAGCGCGCGCCGGGTCATATCCTTGACGCCGGCATCGGCAAAGCGCTGCTCCTCGGCTTTGACCAGCCCGGAATTGATCAGGTAGAGGCGCAGGGCGTCGGCCCCAAAGCGCTCCATCAGCTCGTCCGGCGGCGTGTAGTTGCGCAGCCGCTTCGACATCTTCTTGCCGTCTTCGGCCATGACCATGCCGTTGACGATGACGTTGCGAAAGGCCGGCTTGTCGTACAGCGCGGCGGACAGCACGGTCAACGTGTAAAACCAGCCGCGGGTCTGGTCCAGTCCTTCGGCAATAAACTCGGCCGGAAAGCCAGCCTTGAAGCGCGCCTCGTTCTCGAAGGGAAAATGCTGCTGCGCGTAGGGCATGGAGCCGGACTCGAACCAGCAATCCAGCACCTCGGGCACCCGGCGGTAGACCCCGGGCTCGCCGGTGACGGTAAAGGTCAGGGGATCGACATGCTCCCGGTGCAGGTCGGTAACGGTCGTGCCCGTGAGCGTCGCCAGCTCCTCGATCGAGCCGACACACTGAGTCGCGCCGGTTTCGTCGTTCATCCAGATCGGCAGCGGCGTGCCCCAGACCCGGTTGCGGGAAATGGCCCAGTCGATCGCGCCTTCCAGCCAGTTGCCGAAGCGCCCATCCTTCATGTGGTCGGGCACCCAGCGGATCGCCTGGTTGGCGTTGATCAGCTTGTCGCGAAACTGGGTGACTCCAACGTACCAGGACGGGATCGCCCGATAGATGAGCGGCGTGTCGGACCGATAGCAAAACGGATAGCTGTGATCGATGGTTTCCTGACGCCACAGGCTGCCGTCATCCTTCAGAGCCCGAATGATCGCCTTGTCGGCCTCTTTCACGGGCATACGGGCGAAGGGGCCGACCTCGTCGGTAAAGACGCCCTGCATATCCACCGGACAGGCAAAGGCATCGAGCCCCGCCGCCTGAAAGGCCTGGTAGTCGTCTTCGCCGAAGGCCGGTGCCTGATGCACCATGCCGGTACCGCTGTCGGTGGTGACGTAGTCGCCGCTGATCACCACAAAGGCGCCCTGGGCCTTTTGGTCGGCAAAGAACGGGAACAGCGGCGTGTAGCTTCGGCCCACCAGCTCGCTGCCCTTGACCGTGGCTTCCACCGGGTAGTCGCCGTAGTGCGCCAGCCGGTCCGCGGCCAGATAAATCGAGCGCTCGCCGTCGCGCACGCGCACGTAGTCGATGTCGTCACCGACGCAGACCGCGAGGTTGGAGGGCAGCGTCCAGGGCGTGGTGGTCCAGGCCGCAAGCCAGGCGTCCTCGTCGTCCAGGCGGAACAGCACGGTCACCGCAGGATCCTGCGTCATCTGGTAGTTGCTGTTCGCCTCGAAGTTCGACAGCGGCGTACCCAGCGCCGTCGACAGCGGCATCACCTTGTTGCCCTGGTAGATCAGCCCCTGATCCCAGAGCTGCTTGAACACCCACCACACGGACTCCATGAACCAGGGATCCATGGTTTTGTAGTCGTTGTCGAAATCGACCCAGCGACCGAGCCGCGACACCGTGTGGCGCCACTCCTTGACGTAGCGCTGCACGATGGCTCGGCACTTGTCGTTGTAGCCTGCGACGCCCAGCTGCTCGACCGCCTCCTGGGCCGACATGCCGAGCTCCTTGTCGATCTCGTGCTCAATCGGCAGGCCGTGGCAGTCCCAGCCAAAGCGCCGGGACACGTAGCGCCCTTTCATGGTCCAGTAGCGGGGCACGATGTCCTTAATGGTGCTGGCGACCAGGTGCCCGTGGTGCGGCAGCCCGGTCGCAAAGGGCGGGCCGTCGTAGAACACATAGGGCTTTTTCGCCTCGGTGTTCTTGAGCGACCGGGCAAAGATGTCCTCCGCCTCCCAGAAACGCAGGATCTCGTGCTCCATGGCCACGAAGGAAAAGTCGCTGCCTGCTGTTGTCGCCGGGGTTTCCGTACTCATCGCTGCCCACTCCTGAAGGCGGCGGATTGTACGTGAGCCTCGCCGATCCATAAAATTCCCCACACACAGCCAGGGGAGCAGAGCATGGAATTCGGCGCAGTTTTGCCACACAACGAAATCGGCACCGATCCGGGCGCCATGAAGGCCTTTGCCCAGGGCGTCGAGGCGCTCGGCGCGACCCACCTGCTGATCTACGACCATGTGCTCGGTGCCGACCGGAACCGGCCCGGGGGCTGGCCGGAAAACAGCTACGACAAGGACGTCGCTTTCCACGAGCCGCTCACCACCTTTGCCTTCGTCGCCGGCGTGACGGAGCGGATCCGCCTGATGAGCGCCGTGCTCATCCTGCCCCAGCGCCAGACCGCGCTGGTGGCCAAGCAGGCCGCCCAGGTCGCCATGCTGTCCGGCAACCGGTTCAGCCTGGGGGTCGGTATTGGCTGGAACACGATCGAGTACGAGGCCCTGGGGGAAACCTTCAAAAACCGGGGTCGCCGCCAGGGCGAGCAGGTTGCGCTGCTGAAGGCCCTGTGGGAATCAGACAGCCTGGACTACCAGGGCGATTTTCACCGGATCGACCGGGCCAGCATCAACCCGCGGCCGACGGCGCCAATTCCCGTGTGGTTCGGCGGGTCTGCGCCGGCGGCGCTGAAGCGCTGCGCCGAGCTGGGAGATGGCTGGATTCCGCTGATGGGCGCCAACGACAAGGCCCGCGCCTGCGTCGAGACCATCCGCAGTCACCGGGAGGCTGCGGGCCTGTCCATGGACAATTTCGGAATTCAGGCCCAGGCCCAGTATCGCGGCGGCACCCGAGAGCGCTGGTGCAGCCACCGGGACAAGTGGGGTGCCATGGGCGCGACGCACATTGCCATTGCGACCCACAACGCCGGCCCGGCCACCGTCGACGACCATCTGGCGCGGGTCGAGGCGTATCTGAAGGTTGTTCGAGACGACGTTTAGGCGTCGTGCCAGCAGCAGGTCAGGCGGAAGTTTCGCCAATCATGCGCGTAAAGTTCGGGGCCAGAGGCCGGCCCATGGAGTAGGACTCCAGCACGAACTCGCGGATCACGCCCAGGGACGGCTCGCCGAGCCCGACGGGCTTGAGCAGCTCACGCAACATATTCGCCTCGATCTCAGCCTCGAACTGCGACGGATAGGGGCCCACATCGACCCCTTCGCGGGTGTGGAAGTACCATTCGTTGTTGCTGAGAAACACCCGGTCGGATCGGAACCAGGTACGCGGCCGCTCGCTGTGTCGCGCTTCTGCCATGGTCTTGCTCGTACTACTGCTTGACCGGCACAGTGTCGCGCCTTCCGATCGCCCTGTCTGTATCTGCCCTGTGAGCACCCTGTAACTCTTTAAGTTTTTGTTTATGCTGTTATTTTTGTCATGAGAACCTTCTGAACAGCCTATCCGGCGGCAGCTGGCAAGATGGCTGAGGGCTCGGCGACAGGCACCCGCAGCGCTTTTTTCGCCCACCTGAGCGCCTCCAGCCTGTGGATGGCGGGCATGAGCCTGCAGGGCTTTTTGATCAGCGCCCTGCTCGTTTACGTCCTCAACCTCCCCGCGGCGCAAACCGGCAGCGCCCGGTTTATGGCCGAACTGCCGCCGCTGCTCATCCTGTTCCTGGGCGGGGTGCTGGGCGACCGCCGCGACGGGCGCCGGTATCTCATGCTCATGCACGCCCTGATGGCGCTGCCCCCTCTGTTCATCGCCCTCGTGCACAGCACGGGCCAGCTCAGCTATTGGTGGGTGGTGCTCTTCGGGGTGCTGATGGCCAGCATTCAGAGCCTGTCTGACCCGGCCCGGCAGTCGACGCTGTCGCGGGTGGCCCACCTGGACATCCAGCGCGCGATCACCTGGATGACCATCGTCACGTCCACCGTCGGCATCGGCGGCTTTCTGCTTGGCGCCAGGCTCGAAAGCTGGGGGGTCAGCACTGTGCTGGTCCTGCAGTCAGCGCTGTTCGCTGCCGGCATGGCCGCAGTTGCGCGCCTGCCCGCCCTGCCGCCGCTGGCCCAGGGGCCCCGGCGCAGTGCCAAAGACAACCTGCTGCAGGGCCTGCGGGCGACCCTGGCAATCCCCCTGCTGCGCAACGTCATCGGCCTCAATTTTCTGTCGAGCCTGTTCAACGCCGGGGCCTACATCGTCGTCGTGCCCTACATCCTGAACGAGGTCTACGCCGGCACCGCCTCGTCCCTGGCGCAGGCGATGATTGTGTTCACGATTGGCAGCATCGGCTCAAACCTGCTGCTGCTGCGCTTTATGCCCTTGCTGCACCCCGGCCGGCTGTTCCTGTTTATGCAGCTCACCCGCATGGGAATCCTCGGCCTGATCTTTATCGAGCCCGGCCCATGGTTCTTCCAGGTGCTGCTGGTGGCCTGGGGCCTGAACATGGGCGTCACCACCACGCTGGTGCGGACCACCGTGCAGGAGCTGGCCCCGGCCCTCGCACGGGCTCAGGTGCTGTCGATCCTGCTGTTCAGCTTCATGGTCTCGTCACCGGTCAGCGCGCTGATCCTGGGGTTCCTGATCAGCCTGACCAGCCCGACCTTTGCGCTGGTGCCCGGCATCGTGATTTCGGCGGTGATCTTCCTGCTGGGGCTGCGGGTCAGCGGTCTGTGGCAGTACCGGAGCCCGGCGGCGGACCGATCTGCGCCGCCACCAGCGCCGGGGCCTGCATCGGAATAAAATGCGTCAGCTCCGGCAACAGCCGGTCGTGCCCGTTCGGGAACGCCGCCGCAAGCTCCGGCCAGGTGGGCGACTTGGCAAAGTCCATGGTGGTGTCCTCCGGGTCCCGGGGGGGCGCGCGCAGCACCGTCACCGGACAGCGCACCTCGCCCAGGCGGGCGTGAAAGTCTGCCGAAGTGCTGCCCAGGTAGACCGCAGCCTCGATCACCCCCGGGCAGGCGAGCACCACGCCGTTGCCGTCGCTGGCCGGCACAACGCCGTAGCGGCAGTAGTCATCGAGCACCTTCGGGTCCCACAGGTCAAAGCTGCCCTTGCCCCGCAGACCGTCCCGCATTTCCTGCCAGTCCCGGAAGCGACCCCGGCGCCGGGCCACCGGATGTTCCTCGGGGGTCTGAAACTGGTTCATGCGAGACCTGCCGTACAGCTCCGGCGCCATGATGACCGGGTCCAGCAGCAGCATGCGCTCAAACAGCGCCGGCCGGGCCATCGCCAGCTGCACGAGGCAATGGCCGCCCATGGAGTGCCCGGCACCCGTGACCTGCGCCAGATCCAGGGCATCGGCAAAGGCCGCCAGATCGGCGCCAAAGGCCGGCCAGGTGATCGGTTCAACGTTGCCCGTCCGGCCGTGCCCGCGCTGATCGACCGCGATGACCCGGTAGCCGGGGGGCAACGCCGCCACGACCTGATCCCAGCATCGCGCGTGAAACCCGGTCGCGTGCACGAGCAGCAAAACCGGCGCCCCGGCATCGCCCCACTCGAAGTAGCAGACCGGCAATCGGGACGGGCCGTACTCAGGCACCTCGACGTCCAGCACCAGCTCGTGCTGGCGCGGCTCTCCATACTCAGACATCAGCGCGACAGCACCTTCAGCAACAAACGACCATTGTACCGGGGCGGCATCGGCCCCGGCCATTTGCGGTACACTGCGCGCCGATTTCAGGAGCCCTTCGTGCCGTCTACTGCCTCTCGAACCTCGCTATCTGCTGCCGCCGGTCAGGATGACCCGGTCGTCTCGTCGGACGATGATGCGCTGATCCTGGTGAACGAGCTGGACGAAGAGATCGGCAGCGCCTCGAAGGCGGCCTGCCACGACGGGGACGGGCAGCGCCATCGCGCGTTCTCGCTGTTCGTGTTCAACGGGGCCGGCGACCTGCTGCTCCAGCAGCGCGCCCCGGGCAAGCGGCTGTGGCCCGGGTTCTGGTCCAACAGCTGCTGCTCACACCCACGGCTCGGGGAGTCCATGGCGGTGGCGACCGAGCGCCGGCTCGCCGAGGAGCTGGGGCTGCACACAGATCTCGAGTTTCTGTACCGCTTTGAGTACATCGCTCGCTTCGAAGATGCCGGCACAGAGCATGAGCTGTGCGCGGTGTACGCCGGGCGGGTGCATGAGGACCCCAAACCCAACGGCAACGAGATCGCCGACTGGCGCTGGGTACCCGCAGCGCAAGTTTCATCAGAACTTGCACAAGCGCCCGAGCGGTTCACGCCCTGGTTTCAACTAGAATGGCAGCATATCTGTCAGGAATTCCGCCACTGGGCGCAGACACCGGACGTATGAACGCAGCGGCACCAACCACCATGAATTCGAACCCGATCGGGATCAGCGGCTTCGCAAGCTATCTGCCGCGTCACCGCGTCTCTCTGGAAGACTGGTGCCAGTGGACGGGCGACTCCTGGGACAAGATCCGCAGCGTGGTCGGCGACAGCTTCCGGATGCGCGGGCACAACGAAAACGCCTACACCATGGCCGCCAGTGCCGTCCTGCGCCTGATCCGCCGCTACGACATCGACCCGGCCCGCATCGGTTTTCTGGGCCTGGGCACCGAGTCCAGCACCGATAACTCTGCCGGCGCCGTGATCGTGAAAGGCATGGTCAACCTGGGGCTGAAGCACCACGGACTGGCCCCGGTGTCCCGGGCCTGCGAAGTGCCAGAGTTCAAACATGCCTGCCTGGGCGGCGTCTACGCGCTGAAAGCGGCGGCGCGCTACCTGTCTTTTGACGGCCGCGACAAGGTCGCGATCGTGGTCTGCGCCGACGTTGCCGAGTACGCGCCGGCGACCTCCGGAGAGCCCACCCAGGGCGCTGGCGCCGTCGCCATGCTGGTCGAGCCGGAAGCGCGGCTGCTGAGCATCGACCTGGAACAATCAGGCAGCGCGTCGGACTACCGCGGCCCGGATTTTCGCAAGCCTTTCCTGCGCTTTATGCAGCAGTCGCCCACGGCAATGGCGCAGCCGCGGGACTTTCCCATCTTCAACGGCAAGTACTCCACGACCTGCTACATCGACGAAGTGCTGGCCGCCATGCGCGACCTGTTCACGCGACTGCCCGGCCGGCCCAGCGAGTTTTTGCGGGCCCAGCGCGCCACCTTCCTGCATCGCCCCTACCAGCGAATGGCCGAGACCGGCCTGGTCATCAGCTACCTGCTGGCACTGGCCCAGGGCAACGACGAAGACCTTGCGGAGCTTGACCGGTATGCCGCAGCGGCAGCGGTCGATCGCGCGGCGCTGGTGCGCGAGCTCACCGGCGAAGCCGATGTCTATGCGTTGGTCGAAGCGCAAACCCTGGGCACGGAGCTGTACCCGCTTGCCAGCGCAACGGCCCGGGCATTCCGCAAGAGCGAGCGCTTTGGCGAGCTCATGACTCGCCTGGGCGACAGCGCGATCAAGAACGTCGGCAACCTGTACACGGCTTCCCTGCCCGCCTGGATGGCGGCCGGCATCGAAGAAGCCGCAGAGCAAAACGCAGCGCTCACCGGCGAACAGATCCTGACCATTGGCTACGGCAGCGGCGACGCCGCCGAAGTCATTCCCATGCGGTTTGTGCCCGGCTGGGAACAGGCCGCCCGCAAGATTGCCTTTCGGGAGAGCCTCGCGCCGGACACAGCCATCAGCGAGGCGGACTACCGCGCATTGCACAAGGGCGAACTGCTCAGCAACGCCAGCGCAGAACTGGGCGATACGTTCTATATCGACCACATTGGTGCCCGTACGGAGCAGTTCGACGACTCCGGTATCGAGTACTACCGGTACCAGCCCTGACCGCTCCCGGGTGCTAGGCAGCGCCTGGATCCCCCAGGGCGAGCAGCAGCACGGCGACTGCGATCAACGTGATCGCCGCCAGTTCCCGGATCCCCGGGCGCTCGCGAAACAGCAGCACGCCCGTGAGCAGCGCAAACACCATCTCGACCTGGCCGACCGCGCGCACCGCCGCTGCGGTGTAGAGCGCAACGCCGCTAAACCAGCACACAGACGCCAGCATGCCGGTTACGCCGACCGGCACGCAGCCGCGCCAGGCCGCGAGCACCCGGCCCAGCTGTAAAGGCTCGCGCCAGCGCAGCCATAGCCCCTGAAAGACCGTCTGCAGGGTGAGCGTAACGGCCAGAGTCAGCGCCGCAGCAGCCATGGTGGCGCTGACCCCGTCCGGCTGCAGCGCTTGCGCGGCCCCCCGAAAGCAGACGGCCGACAGGGCGAAGCCGGCGGCGGCGCCCAGGCCGAGACCGGCCCGGCGCGCGGTCCCCAGGCTGTCCGCCGCGACCGGCTCCGACGCGCCGCCAAAAAGCAGCGCAACGCCCAGCAGGCTCAGAGCGATCGCCGCAAGCAGGGGCCAGGTCACCGGGTCCCCCAGCAGCACCAGACCGAACAGCGCCGTTTGCGCCGCTTCGGTCTTGGAGTAGGCCGTGCCCGCAGCGAAGCCGCCATCGGCGACGGCGCCGACCAGGCACCAGGTCCCCAGGATCTGGGCGACCCCGCCGGCCAGGCAGTAACTCAGAAACACCGGTTCTAAAGCGGGCGCGAAGGCCGGCGACCAGCTCAGCGCGTAGACCCAGGCGAGCGGCAGGGCGAACAGAAACCGGCTGTAGCTGGCGCCGCCCTGAGACAGCACGCCGGTGAGTCGTCGCTGCTGCAGCGAGCGCAGGTTCTGAAAAAAAGCGCCGCCCAGCGCCAGCCAGACCCACAGGTCAACGGTCCAGGTCACGGCGCGGGAGGTCTGGTCTGCCTTGTCATGGCTACACAGCGTCTGCGAAAGTGCGGCCATTGAAGCACTGACAGACCGCGCCGGCGATGCCCAAACTCAAAGATCGATTTGTTACGGTCCAGCTGACGCTGCTGTCCATCACCGTCGCGCTGATTCTCGAGGGGCTGCTCGGCTCGCTGATGGAGGCACCAGGCTGGTCGTTCATCGTGTCCGTGCAGGCAGCCGACGTGGCCGCCAGCGCCCTGGCCATGTGGCTCGGTTTCGCCTACGGCATCAGCGTCGTTGACAAGATCCCCCACGTCATGGATTTCCTCGCGCCCTTCGGGCTGCTCATGACCCTGAGCCTGGCAACGCGGTTTATTGGCCAGGAGCCCATGACGGTGTTTCTGATTTGCGTCGCCGGCGGCTCTTTCGTTGCCGCGACCACGCTCTGGATGGACTGCCAGCTGGCACAGCGCGCAAACATGTCCGGCCCCCGCTCCCAGGCCATCCTGCTTACCAGCATCGGCCTGTGGGAACTGGCGCTGGCTGCTGCGAGCGCCAGCGGCCGGATCAGCGTCACCGTTGTCGCGGCGCTCCTGCTCGCCAGCACCATCGCCCAGGTATTCGGCATCGCACACTCAATCCGCTGGTGGCGCGCAGGCCTGCGGCAGGCTGCCCCGGCCAGCGATACAGATGAGAATGATTATCAAAGCTAAGCAGTGGAGCGCTTTTCATAGCTTCACACTATCGTCGCGATTCATGCATTCAAATGACCCCCAAGCGCCGCACTCGTATACTGGCGCCAACGGCAAGCCCTTTCCGGGCTGACCCGCGCGGCGCACTTGCGCCACCAGCATCTACCCCAAGACAGAGGGCACCTGTACATGGAACTGAAAGACAGCGATACGCTGCAGAACCTGAAAGACGCATTCGCCGGCGAGTCGCAGGCCAACCGGCGCTACCTGTACTTCGCAGCAAAGGCTGACGTCGAAGGCGAGAACGACGTTGCCGCCGTTTTCCGCTCCACCGCCGAAGGCGAGACCGGCCACGCGCACGGTCACCTGGAGTACATGGAAGCGGTCGGCGATCCGGCCACCGGCCTGCCAATCGGCACTACCTCCGACAACCTGAAGGCCGCCGTTGCCGGCGAAACGCACGAGTACACTGACATGTACCCGGGCATGGCCAAGACGGCTCGCGACGAGGGCTTTGACGAGATCGCGGACTGGTTTGAGACCCTGGCCAAGGCCGAGCGCTCGCACGCCAACCGGTTCCAGAAAGCTCTGGACGCCATGTAGGCACCCGCTCGCGCTCAGACTCTGCCCGCCTTGCACGAGGCGGGTGCAGTCAAGCCACCAAGGGGTCCGCAAGGACCCCTTTTTGCTGGGCCCCCGCCCCGCTGACAAGAACTGACCACCGCGAAGACCTGGAAGCCACGCCCATGAAAGAAGGCAATCTGGAAGCCCCCAAGCGCGCCGCCATCCCCTGGCAGGAGCCGGAGTACCTGGACAAGGACGCTCTGGAGGCAGAGCTTGAACGGGTCTACGACATCTGCCACGGCTGCCGTCGCTGCGTGAGCCTGTGCGATTCCTTCCCCACGCTCTTCGACCTGGTCGACGAATCGGACACCATGGAAGTCGACGGCGTCAGCAAAGACGATTTCATGAAACCCGTGGAGCAGTGCTTTCTGTGCGATCTCTGCGCCGAGACCAAGTGCCCGTATCTGCCGCCTCACGAATGGGCCCTGGATTTTCCCAAGCTGATGCTGCGCGCCAAGGCCTACAACTTCGAGAACGGCCAGAGCAAGTGGCGCGATCGCCTGATCACCAGCACGGACCCGATCTTCAACGCTCTGACCGTGCCCGGCGTCGCTCAGGCCGCCAACGCCGCAAACGGCAGTGCCCTGTTCCGCAAAGCGGTCGACAAAGCCCTGGGCCTGCACCCGGACGCGCCGATCCCGGCGTTCGAATCGTCCAAGCTCGTCAAAACCATCGACCGGGACCCGGTTATCGCCCAGACCATCACGCCCACGACGCGCACCACCGGCAAGGTGGCCATTTACGTGACCTGCTACGGCAACTCCACCGATCATGCCGTGGTCGAAGATCTGATCGCTGTGCTCGCGCACAACGGCGTGTCCGTGCGGGTGCTGAAGGACGCCAAGTGCTGCGGCATGCCCAAGCTGGACCTTGGCGACCTCCGCAAAGTGGCAGCGCTGAAGGACGCCAACCTGCCCGTGTTCCTGTCGGCCATCGACGAGGGCTACGACATCATCGCGCCGATCCCGTCCTGCGTGCTCATGTACAAGCAGGAGCTGCCGCTGATGTTTCCCGATGATGCCGAGGTGGCGCGGGTTCGCGCCGCCTTCTTTGATCCCTTCGAATACCTGATGCTGCGCCACAAGGAAGAGCAGGCGCAAACAAGCTTCGCCCAGGGGCTGGGCAAGGTGGCCTACCACGCGGCATGCCACCAGCGGGTACAGAACTTCGGCGCCAAGACCCGCGAGTTCCTGCAGCTGATTCCCGATACGGAGGTCACCATGATCGATCGCTGCAGCGGCCACGACGGCACCTATGCGCTCAAGACCGAAACCTACGACAAGGCCATGAAAATCGTGAAGCCCGTCGTCAACCGCGTCGCCAAGGTCGAGCCAGACACCTTCGGCAGCGATTGCCCCATGGCCGGGCGTCTGATCGCCCACGGCATGAACGACACCGCAACCAACGAAGCAGCGCACCCCATCACCATGGTGCGCCGCGCTTACGGCATCTAGGAGATCTCGTGACTACCGCCACCATCGACACTGACCGCAAGCTGTCCCGCAGCGACCTCATGAGCCTCGAGCAATACGCCGAGGCGCGCGGCGATTTCCGCAGCAAAGTGATTGCCCACAAATCGCCGCGCCGGGTGGCGCTCGGGCCGCACGCCACGCTGATTTTTGAAGACCGCCTGACCATTCAGTACCAGATCCAGGAAATGCTCCGCGTCGAGCGCATCTTTGATGCCAAGGGCATCGAGGAAGAGCTGGAGGCCTACAACCCGCTGATCCCCGACGGCAGCAACTGGAAGGCCACCCTGCTGATCGAGTTCCCGGACGCCGAGGAGCGCCGGGTGGCGCTGGCCAAAATGCCGGGCCTGGAACACAAACTGTGGGTTCAGGCCGGAGATACCCGGCGCACTTTCGCGATCGCCAACGAGGACCTGGACCGCTCAAACGACGAGAAGACCGCCGCCGTGCACTTCCTGCGCTTTGAGTTCGACGCCGGGCAGAAGCAGGCCCTGCAGAGCGGCGCCGCGGTTCGCATGGGCATTGACCATCCGCAACTGCCCTACGAGGTGACGCTCAGCGAGGCCGCCCGGAACAGCCTGGTCGGCGACCTCAGCTGATCTCCAGATCTTCGAGCAGGTCAGCCAGCTGCGTCAGCAGCTCGCCGCGGGCTGAGCTACGGCGCCAGCAGATGCCGATCTGTCGGTGTGGCGCTTCGCCGCTGAACGGGATGTAGCGCACCGGCCCGCTGCGGGGGCCGATCGCCAGCTGCGGAATGAGCGTGATCCCGACGTTGGCGGCCACCATCTGCCGCAGGGTTTCGATACTGGTTGCCCGAAAGCTGGTGTTCTCTCGCGCGTTGTGCGCGTTGCAGACGTCCAGGGCCTGATCCCGCAGGCAGTGCCCGTCTTCCAGCAGCAGCACCTCTTCGTCGTCCAGGTCCGCCAGGTCAACGGTTTTTTGCCGGGCTTTCGGATGTTGCTTGGGGGCGGCGAAAAAAAACGGCTCTTCGAACAGCAACCGCGATTCCCAGTGGTCTTCGTCCACCGGCAAAGCCAGCACCACCGCATCCAGCTCGCCCTGCCGCAGCAGCGCTGATACGGCGACGGTTTGCGCCTCGGTAATCTGCACCTGCAGCTCGGGAAAGGCCTTGCGAATCGGCCCGATGATTTTGGGTAGCAGGTAGGGGGCCACGGTGGGGATCAGCCCCAGGCGAAACTCCCCGCCGAACGGGTCCTTGTCGCGCTCGGCAATGATCTCGAGCTGGCGCACTTCACGCAGCACCCGCTGCGCCTGCTCGACCACGCGCTCTCCCACCGGGGTGAGCATGACCTGCCGGTTAGTGCGCTCAATCAGCACCACGTCCAGGGTTTCTTCAAGCTTCTTGAGCTGCGTCGAGAGCGTGGGCTGGCTGACAAAGCAGGCCTTCGCGGCACGGCCGAAATGCCGGTGCTCCGCCACCGCGACAAGGTATCGAAGGT
The DNA here is from genome assembly GCA_964640725.1 of uncultured Pseudomonadales bacterium. GTDB lineage: Bacteria > Pseudomonadota > Gammaproteobacteria > Pseudomonadales > Azotimanducaceae > CALHVX01. Next base: position 111,140 of record CAZXIJ010000012.1, read on the forward strand.
CCCGTAGATTCATGGCAGCGCGCAATCCCCTGTGCTCGCCGCGATCCGCAAAGGACTGGATCGCGCAGCGCCGTACAATAGCGCCAGACCAGACCCGGGGACAGTCCAGCTTGAGCACCACCAGACCCATGACCGCCCTTGACCCATCCTGGTTCGCCGAGGTCTCGCCAGAGCTCCTGGTCATCGCCAAGCCCTCCGGCCTGTCGGTCCTGCGCGATCGCAGCGGCGCTGCCGATCTTTGGACGCTGCTGACGGCCGAGTACGGCCCGCTGTATCTCGTGCACCGCATCGACAAGGGCACCAGCGGCGTCCTGCTGGTTGCCCGGAACCAGGCGCTGCAGCGGCGCTTGACGAAAGCCTTTGCGGCGCGCGATACCTGCAAGCTGTATCGGGCCAGCGTGGTCGGAGCCCTGGAACTGCGCGGCACCGGCGTGATCGACCTGCCTCTGCGCAAGGGGCGCAAGAGCCGTTACCGGGTGGCCGGTCAAAGAGATCAGATCTGCCGGAACGGCGATCGCTGGACGCTGGCGGGTGCAGAGCTCGCAACAGAACCCGCAAGGGAACCCGGAAGGGAACCCGCAAGGGAGTCACACGCCCATGGAGACGGGCGCGACAGCACCGGGGTCGACGCGCAAACCCGCGTGCGGCAACTGCCTGGCAGCCGGTCGCACAGCCAGCTGCTGCTGCGGCCTGAGACCGGCCGCACGCACCAGCTGCGCGTCCATCTGGCCTGGATCGGACACCCGATCGTGGGCGATACGATTTACGGACGGCCGAAGGACGCGGCGCAGGCGCACGAGCGAATGTTGCTGCACGCGTGGCGCCTGCGGGTGCCGGGGATCGGCAGCTGGACCGTGGATGTGCCGGCGTCGTTTGCGCCGGCGGAGGAAACCCGGACGACGCCCTAGCGCCGCCGTGCGAGCCTTTGCCCGAGGGCGAAACCGGCAGCCGTGACGCCCGGGTGCCGGGTGGCCAGGAACGTGGCGCCGGCAATTCCCAGACCGAGCATCCAGCCCTTCAGCTGCGGGCTGCGGCCGCGGCCCCGGTCGTCGCGATAGATGGTGTGCTCGCAGTTGTTGCGCAGCAGGTGGTAGGACCGTCGGCGCGCGCTGCCGCCAGCCACCGCCAGGGCCTGCCGCCGGGTTTCGAAGTCCCGGCGCTCGACGCGCACCCGCTCGCCGGCACTAAAGGCGTCCAGGGTGCTGATGTGCTCCCCGCGCTCCGGGGTGTTGTGCAGGATCCGGCCGTCTTCGAGGACCAGACCGCGGTGCATGACCACGCCCTTGCGGCGGCTGACAATGTCTCCTGGCAGGTAGCGACTCATAAACAGTTCTCCGGCTGACAGGGCTTTGATGCGTTCAGGGGGCGGAAGTTCCGCCTGCATCCGATGGCAGCGCCGTCGGGTAGGCAACATTGCTGCGCGCCAGCATATGGTCGATCGCCGCGGTCAACTCCGCATCGCTGCAGCTGCCGCAGAGCCCGTTCGGGGGCATGCCCGGCGGCACCCCGGCGACCGTGCTGGCGAGCAGGGCCGCAGGGCCCTTGGCCGCCCGGGGCACCCAGGCCTCTGCGACGCCCACCTTGGGCGCGCCGGCAACACCGGCGGCATGGCAGGAAAAGCAATATCGGTTGTAGATCTGCTCACCGTCGATCACGCCAGGCGCAACGGCCTGCGCTGCGGCGCCAGAGGGCTCGCCACCACAGCCCCCGAGCAGCAGCAGAAGCATCGCCGCAGTCAGGCACAAGAGGTGGTCAGGGGCGCGCTGGAGGCGCGAAAAAACAGGCATCGCAGGACGATCCTTACGCAAGGTTCAGCGCACAGTATCGCCATCGCCCGCCAGGTGGAAGGCATCGCGGTCCAGGTCCGCGGGGAACGCCGTCCGCCAGCGGGCCAGGGTATCCATCGACAGGGTCGTCGTCACGCAGATCGCCTGCCCGCCCAGGGCCTCGAGGGCGGAGCCATCGGGGTGCCAGACCCCGCTCCCGCCGGCGTAGGCCACGCCGTTGCCGTCGACGCCCAGAATGTTGACGGCGGCCACGTAGCTCAGGTTTTCGATGGCCCGAGCCGGCAGCAGTCGCTGCCACGCGCTGTGCCGCGCAGCGGGCCAGTTGGCGACGTACAGCAGCAGGTCGTAGTCACCGGTATTGCGCGACCACACGGGAAAGCGCAGGTCGTAGCAAACGAGCGGACAGATTCGAAAGCCCTGCAGCTCGAAGATCGACCGCCGGTCGCCAGCGGCGTAATGCTCGTGCTCCCCGGCCATCCGGAAGCGGTGCCGCTTGTCGTACCAGGCCAGGGGCTGACCGGGCGCCGCCCACAGGAACCGGTTGTAGCAGGCATCGCCTTCGCGAATCACCACACTGCCGCAAAAGGTCCGCTGATAGCGCTCGGCCATAGCCATCAGCCAGGTCGGTGTCGGCCCGTCCATCGGCTCCCCCTGAGCCGCCGAAGCCATCGTGAACCCGGTGCTGAACATCTCTGGCAGCACCACCAGGTCGCCCTGGTCCGGCAGCTGCGCAAAGCAGCCTTCGAAGTGCGCGCGGTTCGCCGCCGGGTCGTGCCAGATCGTGCGGGTCTGCACCAGGGTCAGGGTCAGAGCTGACACAGGCGCTCCGCAGCGGCGGCCAGGGTGGCCGTGTCTTTCGCAAAACACAGCCGGATCATGCGGCTCGCCCTCGGATCGTCCGGCGGCTGCCGGTAGAACACCGACACGGGAATGGCCGCAAGCCCGGCCTCGCGGGTCAGCTGTTCGGTCCAGGGCACGTCCGGCTGGTCACTGACCGCGCTGTAGTCCAGCAACTGAAAATAGGTCCCGGCGCTCGGTACAGCCTGCAGCCGGGAGCCTGCGAGCGCGGCGAGCAGCTGGTCACGCTTTTTCTCGTAAAACCCGCCAAGCCCTTGATGGTGCTCGGGATGTTCGTCGAGATAGTCAGCGAGCCCAAGCTGCACGAAGGGGTTGGCCGTGAAGGTCACGTATTGGTGGATCTTGCGCAGCTCGGCCGTGAGCGCCGCCGGCGCCGCGCAGTAGCCGATCTTCCATCCCGTCGCGTGATAGGTCTTGCCGTAGGAAGAGACCACAAAGCTGCGGGCGAAAAGGTCCGGGTACCGGCACAGGCTTTCGTGCTGTGCGCCGTCGAACACAATGTGCTCATACACCTCGTCGGCCAGCACGAATAAATCTCGCCCGGAGACGATCTGCCGCAGCGCCGCAATGTCTTGCCCGGTCCAGACGGTGCCGGTCGGGTTGTGAGGGGTATTGGTGACGATCAAACGGGTGCGGTCTGTCACCGCATCGGCAACCCGATCCCAGTCGATGCGGTAGCCGGGCGGCGCCAGCGGAATGTGCCGGGTCACCCCGCCCTGCAGGCGCACGACCGGGGCATAGCTGTCGTAGGCCGGATCGAACACGATGACCTCGTCCCCGGGCCGAACCGTTGCGGCGATCGCGCAGAACAGAGCTTCCGTGGCGCCGGCCGTAATCGTGAGCTCCCGATCGGCATCCAACGTCAGGCCGTAGCTGTCGCGAATCTTGGTCGCTGTGGCGGCCCGCAGGGATGGCACGCCGGCCATGGGCGCGTACTGGTTGGCACCGCCACGCAGGTGCGCTTCGACCCGCGCCAGCAGGGGCGCCGGCGGGTCAAAATCCGGAAAGCCCTGGGACAGGTTGAGAGCCCCGTGACGGGCCGCCAGCTGCGACATCGTGGTGAAAATCGTCGTGCCCACGTCCGGCAACTTGCTGCCCAGCGCCGGGGCGGCACCGGCCCGGGGATCCGGGGTGGGACGAGGGTTCGGCACAGCGCAGCTCCAGGGGACCGGGACTGCTAGCTTGGCGCGATGTCGCGAGAAAATCTTCATCAAATTATTTTTATTAAGTCTGGTTACGCCCCCTCGGCGCTGGTACAGTGCGCGCCATCACGAACTCGACCTTCGGCCTTGATGCCCGCGACGACCGCGACCCTGAATCTCCCGCCCCCACTGCATGCGCCGGCGCCAGACTTCGACGCACTGGCGGGTGCTGCCAGCGCTCTGGGCGACCCACAGCGACTGAATCTGTTGCGGCTGCTGCGTCACAGCGCCTACGCGGTTTCGGAACTGGCCTGCATGCTGGACATGTCGCAGCCCGCGCTCAGCCACCATCTGAAGCGCCTGTTCGAAGCCGGCCTGGTCCGTCGCCAGCGCCAGGGCAACAGCAGCTACTACCGCCGCGGTCCGGCCTGCACGACCTCGGCCTTCGCCGGCCTGCTGGCAGCGCTCGACGCCCTGCCCCTGGCCCAGGTTTTGGCTGCGCGGCGCCGTCAGGTCCTGGCCGACCGACAGCAGCAGAGCCAGCGTTTCTTTGACGAGCACGCCGCGGAATTCGCAGGGCTCAAGGCCCGCATCAGCAACCCGGAGGCCTACGGGCCGGTGCTGCTGGAACAGGTCGAAGCCTTGGGTTCTGGCGCCGCCCGGGCCCTTGAAATCGGTCCCGGCGACGGCGAGGTGCTTGGCCCCCTGGCCGAGCGCTACGGCCGGGTGATCGCCCTGGACCACTCCGAGCGCATGCTCGCCAACACTGCCTCGGCGCTGCCGGACAAAGCCAACATCGAGTTTCGCCAGCAGCCCTTCGAAGCGCTGGCCGCTGCGGCGGATTTCGACCTGGTGATTGCCGCCATGGTGCTGCACCACAGCTCCGACCCGGCCGGCTTTATCGCCCACGCCGCCCGGTGCCTGCAGGACGACGGGTTGCTGCTGGTGGCAGAGCTGTGCAGCCACGACCAGGTTTGGGCCCAGGAGGCCTGCGGCGATCGCTGGCTCGGCTTTGAGCCGGCAGACCTTGAACATTGGGCCCGCAGTGCCGGCCTGACCCCCCTCGCCGCGGAGTTTCTGGCGCAGCGCAACGGGTTCCGAATCCAGATTCATGCCTTCCGCCGTGCCAGTACGGCGGCCCCTGACAATTCCAACTAATCTCAACCGCCCCGTGGGGCGATTCAAGCCAACGAAAGGACCCACCATGGCCGACTACAAAGTCAAAGACATCGACCTCGCCGATTTTGGCCGCAAGGAAATCCGCCTGGCAGAAGCGGAAATGCCGGCCCTGATGGCGCTGCGGGAGCGCTACCAGGGGGACCAGCCGCTGGCTGATGCGCGCATCATCGGCTGCATTCACATGACCATCCAGACTGCCGTACTGATCGAGACGCTCGCCGCGCTCGGTGCCGAGGTGCGCTGGTCGTCCTGCAACATCTTCTCCACCCAGGACCACGCCGCCGCCGCCATCGCTGCTGCGGGGCATCCGGTGTTTGCCTGGAAGGGCGAGACGGAAGAAGAGTACGAGTGGTGCCTGGAGCAAACCGTGCTCAAGGACGGCAAGCCCTGGAACGCCAACATGCTGCTGGACGACGGCGGCGACCTGACCCAGCTGATTCACGACAAGTACCCGGAAATGCTCGACAGCGTTCACGGCATCTCGGAGGAAACCACCACGGGCGTGCACCGGCTTGTCGAGATGATGCGCGAAGGCAGCCTCAAGGTCCCGGCCATCAACGTCAACGACAGCGTCACCAAATCCAAAAACGACAACAAGTACGGCTGCCGCCACAGCCTGAACGACGCGATCAAGCGCGCCACAGACATGCTGATGTCCGGCAAGCGAGCGCTGGTCATGGGCTACGGCGACGTCGGCAAGGGCTCGGCCATGAGCCTGCGTCAGGAAGGCATGATCGTGCGCGTCACCGAGGTCGACCCGCTGTGCGCCATGCAGGCCTGCATGGATGGCTACGAGACCGTCTCTGCCTACGAGGGCGGCAACAACACCGGCAAGCTGAGCGACATCAATGAACGGCTGCTGGCCGACACGGACCTGATCGTCACCTGCACCGGCAACGCGGACGTGTGCGACAGCAACATCCTGCAAAAGCTCAAAGCCGGATCCGTGGTGTGCAACATCGGCCACTTCGACAACGAGATCGACACAGCCTACATGCGCGAGAACTGGCGCTGGGAGGAAGTGAAAGAGCAGGTCCACATGATCTACCGCAGCGACGATCCCAAGGACTACCTGATCCTGCTGTCCGAGGGCCGGCTGGTGAACCTGGGCAACGCGACCGGTCACCCGTCGCGCATCATGGATGGCTCCTTCGCCAACCAGGTGCTGGCACAGATGCACCTGTTCGAGCAGCGCTGGGCAGACCAGCCGGAAAACCAGCGCGCGCCGGTCAGCGTCGAGGTGTTGCCGAAGAAGCTGGACGAAGAAGTTGCGGAGCTGATGGTCGCCGGCTTTGGCGGCACCATCACCCGTCTGACCAAGACCCAGGCGGACTACATCGGCGTTGACCAGGAAGGTCCCTTCAAGCCTGAGACCTACCGTTACTAGCGGCGGGCCTGCAGCCGGAGACACCGCCGTGGAACAGCAAACGCTGATCGACGTGATCAATCTGCTCGATCTGGAAGAGATCGAGCAGAACCACTATCGCGCCACCAGCCCGAGCGACGGCTGGCAGCGCGTGTATGGCGGGCAGGTGCTTGGCCAGGCCCTGGTCGCGGCCTCGCGTACGGTGCCCGACGAGCGCCCTGCGCACAGCCTGCACGGTTATTTCCTGCGCGCGGGGGACACCCAGGCACCCATCCTTTACAGAGTCGACCGCATCCGCGACGGCAAGAGCTTCACGACCCGCAACGTGGTGGCGATCCAGCATGGGCGCGCGATCTTCAGTATGTCGATCTCGTTTCAGGTGCACGAGCCCGGGCCCAGCCATCAGGTGGCCATGCCGGAAGTGCCGCCCCCAGAGCAGGTTGAGGACGAGCGCGCGCTGCGCCAGAAGCAGGCCGAGGCCCTGCCCGAAGCATATCGGGAAAGCTTCCTGCGGGAGCGGCCGATCGATTTCCGGCCGATCGCGCCTCAGGACCTGCTGCGGCCCGAAGTGCGGGCGCCGACCCAGCAGTGCTGGATGAAGTGCCGGGACCCGCTGCCGGACGATCCTCAGCTGCATCAGTGCGTGCTGGCCTATCTGTCGGACTGGTCCTTGCTGGATACCAGCACCTATCCCCACGGGCTGAGCTTTCTGGACGACAAGCTGCAGATGGCAAGCCTGGATCACGCCATGTGGTTCCACCGCCCGTTCCGGGCTGACGAGTGGCTCCTGTACGTGCAGGACAGCCCCAGCGCGTCCGGTGCCCGGGGATTCAACCGCGGCCAGATCTTCAATCAGGCCGGCGAGCTGGTCGCCTCCGCTGCTCAGGAAGGCCTGATGCGGGTGCACGGCTAGCCCACGGGCTGCCGCGCGCCCCGCCGGGCGCAGACTTACAAACTCCGCTCGCAATTCCCGAATCCCGGGACCAGGCCGGCGACCGCCGCCCTGTATACTCGACGGTTTGGCTCTGGCGCCCCTTCCATGGGGGCCCTGGGCCCGCAGCACGATCCGGGAGCCAGCTTTGGCAAAGAAGAAAACCACCAAAAACGGCGGCAGCGCCGCGCAGATCATCGCGTCGCCAGAGTCTGTGCAGAAGGCCCTGGAAGGCTTTGACTACATCTGCAGCGAAGAGATCGCCACGGCGGTCTACCTCGCGCATCAGCTCCGCAAGCCGATTCTGATCGAAGGCCCCCCCGGCGTCGGCAAGACCGAGCTGGCCAAGACCGCGGCGAACATGCTGACCCTGCCGCTCATACGCCTGCAGTGCTATGAGGGGCTGGACGAATCGAAGGCCATCTACGAGTGGAAGTACGGCAAGCAGCTGCTCTACACGCAGGTGCTCAAGGAAACGCTGGACGAGGTCCTCGACGGCGCCCGGGGCTTTGCCGAGTCCGTCAGCCGGCTCCACGAGTTCGGCGACATCTTCTTCTCCGAGGAATTTCTCGAGCCCCGCCCGCTTCTGAAAGCGCTCAAGCAGGAGGGCGGCTGCGTGCTGCTCATCGACGAGATCGACAAGGCCGATCACGAGTTCGAGTCCCTGCTGCTGGAGATGCTGTCGGACTACCAGCTGTCCATTCCAGAGATCGGCACGGTGAAGGCGGTCGCCGAGCCGCCGCTGGTGTTCTTGACCAGCAACAACACGCGGGAGATTTCCGACGCGCTGAAGCGCCGGTGCCTGCACCTGTATATTCCCTTCCCGGATGCCGCGCTGGAACAGCGCATCATTGCGGCCCGGGTACCGGAGATCCTGCCCAGCCTGCAAAAGCAGCTGGTGGCGTTCATTCAGGAGCTGCGATCCCTCGATCTGAAAAAGGTCCCGGCCATCAGCGAGACCATCGACTGGGCGCGCACCCTGACGCTGCTGCATGCCGAGTCCCTGGACACCGATCTGGTGCGCAAAACGCTGAACGTGATCCTGAAGTTTCAGGAAGACATCGAGAACGTCGGTCCAGAGGTGACCACGCTCGTCAGCCACGCGGTTAAGGGCCGGCCGCCAGGCGCCAGCTAGCGCTCCGGGTACCCTGCGCATGGAACAGACACTGGCTCGATTCATCACCGCCCTGCGCAACGCCGAGGTGCGCATCTCGACGGCGGAAACCCTGGACGCCTTCGAGGCCCTGGACCTCGTCGGCTACCAGGACCGGGCGCTCATGAAGCGCAGCCTGTCCCTGGTCCTGCCCAAGACGGTCGACGAGAAAGCCGCCTTCGATCACTGCTTTGACGAGTTCTTTCGCTTCGAAGATCTCGCCCAGACCCGCGCTGGCGGCCCCGAAGGCGCTGGCGATGAGGGGGACAGCGATCCGGAAGCCCAGAGCGGGGACGGCGAAGGCGGCGGGGGCGGCGAGCGCGAGCAGAAAGACGGCCAGCCGCCGGCAAGCGATGGCCGGCGCAAGAAAAAACAGAAAGGCAAGCAGGCCGCGCGCCAGAGCGAGGGGGCCGACAGCGAAGGCGACGGCGAGCCCCTGCCCGCGGGCCCCATGAACGCCCCGGAGTCGCCCCTGGGCCAACAGCTCATGAGCGGCAGCCGCATCGAGCTGACCATGGCGATGGCCGAGGCCGGCGATGCGGTCAATCTGCAGAACATCCAGGTGTTCACTCAGAAAGGCCTCTATACGCGCCGCATCATGGAACAGATGGGACTGGCCGCGCTGGATGCCGAGATCATGGACAACGAAGCCGCCCGCGCCCTGCCCCGGCGGCGCCTGGCGCAGGCACTGACCGAGCGCAAAGACTGGCTGCGAGAACAGGTCCGCGATTACGTGGAGCGCCAGTTTCTGCTGCACGCCGACGTGTCCGGCAAGCGGCTGCGCGAGGAGCTGCTGCGCAAGGTCAAGCTCAGCAATGTCGAGCAACGCAACTTTCGGCTGATTCAGGAAGTGGTCTTCAAGATGGCCAAGCGCCTGGCCGCCCTGCACTCCCGGCGCAAGAAAACCTACAAGCGCGGCCAGCTGAACCTGCCGCGCACCCTGCGCCGCAACATGTCCTACGACGGCGCGATCTTCGATCTGCACTGGAAGTCCGTGAAGGTCGATCGGCCCAAGGTCTACGCCATCTGCGACGTGTCCGGATCGGTCGCCAACTACTCGCGCTTCATGCTGATGTTTCTGTACTCCCTGGAAGCCGTGATGCCCAAGGTACGATCCTTCGCCTTTTCGTCGGACCTGGCGGAGGTGACCAGCCTGTTCGAGCAGAACCCCCTGGACGACGCCATTGCCAAGACGCTCCGGGACTACGCAGGGGGCTCCACCGACTACGGGCAGGCCCTGTCCGACTTCGAGCGCCTGTGCCTGGACGACATCGACAACCGGACCACGATCATCATTCTGGGCGACGGCCGGAACAACTACGGGGACGCCAAGGCAGAGATCCTGAAAACGCTCTACGACCGCTGCAAGCGCCTGATCTGGCTGAACCCCGAATCTCGCCACAGCTGGTACGTCGGGGACGCCGAGATGCGCAAATACAGCGCCTATTGCCATCAGGTCGAAGAGTGCAATTCGCTGATGCATCTGGAGCGCGTGGTCGGTAACCTACTGAAAACGGTTCAGTAGCTTGTTTGGCATCCGAGCAGGCCGCTGAGAGCGCGCACACCGCGCCGCTCGAGCCGCGAGCAAGGGAGTCCCATGAGCAAGACCGACAACGCGGGCATCGCGGCCAGCGACGGTGATTTCAATCGCGCCGCGAGCCTCAAACTGCTCACCTATGCCGGCCTCGGCATCCTTGTCATCGGTCTCCTCATGCCCCTGCTGGCCGGCCTTGGCGGCGGCGCCGGCAGCGCCCAGGCCATCGACCGGGAACGCAACAGCATCACCCTGTCCCTGCGCCAGGAACCCCCGCAGCTCGACAACACCAAGGCCACGGACCAGGTCAGCAACATGGTGCTCGGCCACGTGGGTGAGGGGCTGCTGCGCTACGACAAGAACAACCAGCTGGCACCGGGCCTGGCGGAACGCTGGGAGGTGACGGAGACCGGCGCCACCTTCTGGCTGCGGGACAACGCCCGCTGGAGCGACGGCAGCGCGGTCACCGCGCACGACTTCATTTTCGCCTGGCGCAAGGTCGTCGAGCCAGCCAACGCCTCGGAGTACGCATTTTTTCTGTATCCCATCAAGAACGGCGAGGCCATCAGCAACGGCGAGCTGCCCCCCTCAGAACTGGGTGCCCGGGCCGTCGATGACCGCACCATCGCCATCGAGTTCGAAAAGCCCATCGCTTACTTCGAAAAGCTCGCCGCTTACTCCACCTACAACCCGGTCAAGCAGTCATTTTACGAGGCGCAGAACGGCCGCTACGGAGCCGACGCCGACACGCTGCTCTACACGGGCCCTTTCATGATCACGCGCTGGGTCCACGGCGCGAGCCTGGTCATGGAGCGCAACCCCTACTACTGGGACCCGGACCGCATCGCGCTGGACCGCATCAACTTCGCCTACATCACCTCAGACACCAACGCCACGCTCAACCTGTTTAAGGCCGACAGCATCGCCTACACCGCCCTGTCGACGGACAACCTGCCCGACGCGCTCAACCAGCGCTACGAGATGGACCGCTTCATGGACGGCAGTGTGTTCTTCATCGGCTTCAACTACCGGGACGGCCGGCCTACCGTAAACCTGCATCTGCGGCGGGCCATGCAGCTTGTGAACGATCCGTCCGAGCTGATCAACAAGGTGATCAAGATCCCCGGCTATCTGCCCGGCGAGTCCATGTTTCCGGTCTGGCTCAAGGGCGTCGAGGGGTTCTTCCGGCAGGAATACCCGGCGCCGATTCCGCCCCGGAACATCGCGGCCGCCCGGCAGGAACTCGAGCTGGCAAAGAAAGAGCTGGGCGTGACCGAACTGCCGCCGCTCATGCTGCTGTCGGGCGAGGACCCGCTGTCCTCGCGCATGGCGGAGTACTACCAGGAACTGTTCCGCCAGACCCTGGGGCTGGACGTGCGCCTGGACAAACAGATCTTCAAGCAGCGCCTGGCGAAAATGACCTCGGGCACCTACGACATGGTCATGGCGGGCTGGGGCCCGGACTTTGACGACCCGCTGACCTTCGGCGATCTCATGTCGAGCTGGAACCTGAACAACCGCGGCCGTTACAGCAACCCGGAGCTCGATCGCTGGGTGCGGGTCGCGCAGAGCTCTCTGGACCCCCAGGTGCGCATGGACGCCTTCGGCGAAATCCAGAAAATTCTGTACGACGACGTCGTGGTGCTCTACCAGTACGAGCGCGGGCAGATTTACGTGACGCACCCGGAGCTCGAAGGAATGGTGCGACGGGCTGTGGGACCGGACCCGGACTTTACCAACGCCCGGATCGTGCCGTTGGACGAAGCCAGCTGATCCGAACGATCCGCCTGGCCACACAAGAAGGAACGCTATGGGGCGCTATGTCATCAAACGGCTGATTCAGGGGGTTATCACCGTCTGGTTTATCGCCACCGCCACATTCTGGGCCATGCACCAGGTCCCGGGCGATCCGCTCAGCAACGAAAAAGCCGTTACGCCGGAGATCCGGGCCAACCTCGAGGCGCGCTACGGCCTCGATCAGCCGCCGCTGACTCAATACTTCATCTACCTCAAGAACCTGGTTCAGGGCGACTTCGGCATTTCCTTCACCCAGCAGAACCGCGAGGTGAATGACATCATCCGCGAGCACTTTCCCGTGTCGGCCATTCTCGGGATCCTGGCGATCGTCTTCGCCGCCTCCGGTGGCGTGCTCTGGGGTGCCCTGACGGCGCTGTACCGCAATCGTTTGCCGGACATCGTCATCATGTTTCTGGTGATCCTGTTCATCTCCGTGCCCAGCTTTGTGGTCGCGGCCCTGACCCAGCTGGTGCTGGTCAAAACCAACGACGTGCTCGGGTTTTCGCTCCTGCCCGTCGCGGGCTGGGGGACCTTCGCGCACATGATCGCGCCGGCGCTGGTACTGGGCCTTGGCACCATGGCCTACCTGACGCGGCTCATGCGCTCTTCCATGCTTGAGGTGGTCAACACCGACTACGTGCGCACCGCCAAAGCCAAGGGCTTGCCGTCATCGCGCATCTTCACCAAGCACCAGCTCCGCAACGCCGTGCTGCCGGTGATCACCGTTCTCGGCCCTGCCATTGCCGCCATCACCACCGGCGGCTTCGTGGTCGAGCTGATCTTCGCGATTCCCGGGCTGGGGCGCTACTTTGTAGAGGCGGTTCAGCAGCTCGACTACACCGTCATCATGGGCACCACCGTGTTCTACGGTGCGTTTCTGGTCTTCATGGTGATCCTGGTCGACCTTGTGTACGGCTACATTGACCCGCGCGTGAGGGTCTCCTGATGGCTGAAGCCCAACTCGACCGCCCCCTGGACGCCGATGCCTTTACTCCGATCGATCACCAGCAGCAGGTGCAGGGGCTGTCCCGCCCTTCTCTGTCGTACTGGCAGGACGCCTGGATTCGCCTGAAGGCGAATCGCCGCGCCATCATCTCGCTGTGGATCGTGATCGGCCTGCTGGCCTTTACCCTGGTCGGTCCGCTGCTGTGGCGTCTGGACCCGGCCGCCCAGGACGTCGACCAGGTCAGCCAATCGCCCATCGCCAGCCGCGATGCGCTGCTGGTTGAACCCCTGGCGCCCTGGGATCTGGAAGCGCTCGCCCGGCAGGCACCGGTCGCCACGCTGACCCTGGCCGACCCGGCCACGACCCAGTCCGTGCGCCTGCACTGGGCCAAGATGCCGGGCGTGTCCGGTTACCGCATCTATCGCAACATCTTTCCCACGGAGCCTGGCCGCGCCCTCGGGCTGCCCCTTGGCGAATACCTGACGCCCGACCGCGTGACCTTCGAAGACCGGCTGGACCTGAAGGCAGAAACCTATTTCTACACCATCGTCGGGGTGGGCCCGAACGGCCTGGATCGCAGCAAGCTGCAGACGCTTGAGGTCGCGCCCGTTCGCGCCATCACGCGCGCCGAGGCCGAGAAGCGCGGCCTGCTGGAACCCGGCAGCGCCGTGACGCCCGGCACCACGATCCAGCTCAAGCTGCACCCTCTGGGCACGGACTATCTGGGCCGGGACATGCTGGCACGGCTGATGGAGGGCGCTCGCGTGTCCCTGTTCATCGGCATCTGTGCGCCCCTGCTGTTCGTGGCCTTCGGTGTGCTCTACGGATCGATTGCCGGCTTCGTCGGCGGCACCACGGATCAGGTCATGATGCGCATGGCGGACTTCGTGGTCGCGCTGCCCTTCCTGCTGTTCATGATCCTGTTCAAGATCGCGTTCGGCATCGGTCCGGGAGAGTCCGGGATCATGCCCATGCTCATCGCGCTGGTGCTCCTGTCCTGGCCGGCGACCGCCCGGCTGGTGCGCGGGCAGATTCTGCAGATTCGCGAGGAAGGCTACATCAGCGCCGCGCAGCTGCTGGGCGCCAAGACCAACTATCTGGTGCTCCGGCACATGATCCCGAACACCATGGGCGTGATTCTCGTGACGCTTACTTTTGCGGTGCCCAGCGCCATCTTCACCGAAGCGTTCCTGTCCTTTATCGGCATGGGCGTGGCGCCGCCCACCCCGTCCTGGGGCAGCATGAGCAACGAAGGCATCAAGACCATGCTCAGCCATCCCCACGAACTGATCTTTCCGGCGCTGCTGATCAGCATCACGGTGCTCGCGTTCAACCTGCTCGGCGACGGGCTCCGGGACGCGCTGGATGCGCGCATGCGCTC